>CAVVIN010000011.1:0-59934 GCA_963748305.1 uncultured Actinomycetota bacterium
CGCAGCTGCGGAACACCGGCCGAGGCCTGCTCGTCGTGGTCGAGCGTGCCTCCGGAGGTCGCCCTGGCACGACTGGTACGGCGGGCGTCCCGGCACAGCCGCACGCAGGGGCTCGGTGAGGACGCGGGGCTGGCCGAACTGCAGCGGGGCGCTGCGCTGCTCGACCGCCTGGCCGACTGGTGGTCGGGCGTTCCACCCGGCACCGGGGCGGTCGTGACGCTCGACGGGACGGCGGACGACGCGGCCGACCTCGACCAGCTTCTCGACCGCATCTGCGCGAGGGTGCCCGCCGGCTGACCGACCGGCCGGCGGTCGGGCCCCGGCCTCGTCTCAGCCAGGACCCGTCCCGCCGGTCACCCGACGGTGTACTCGATGTGCAGGACCGGTGCCCGTGGTGCCCCGCCGTCGAAGGACTCGGCGATGCGCTCACCCGAGCCGGTGACCATCAGGACCAGCGCGTTGCCGCTTTCCCACCCCGGGCGGTCGACGATCTCCTGGAGCACGGCCGTGAGATCCGGGGACCGCTGGGCCGACGTCCGCGCCCCGGCAGTCGGCCACCCCGCCGGCGCCCAGTCCACGCCGGCCGCCGTCCGCGACCGTGTCGAGATGCTGCGCGCCGTCGTGGTGAACGCCCCCGCGGTGTCCGCTGCCTCGCCGGCGAAGGTCACGCTCGTCGTCGCCGTCGACACCTCGTCGACCTGGAACTGCACCCACGCCGCCGTGACCGTCGCCCCCGGCGGCAGGGTCACCCCGGTGAACCGCATCGCCGTGATCTGCGGCCGAGCGGCGTCCGTGCCCAGATTCAGGTCACCACTGGTCAGGACCACCGCCCCGGTGGAGATGCGTTCCTCGGCGTCGTCCGCGCCGGCCCGAACAGGGATGTCCAGCACCGCGGCGCCGGGATCCGACACGATGACCGTGACGTCGTCGCTGACCGTCAGCGCTCCGTCGTCGCCGGTCAGCCGCAGCACGTAGCTCCCCGCCGCGCTGAACGTCGCGGTCGTCGACGCGGCGCTCCCGTCCGCGAAGGCCACCGTGCCCGGACCGCTGACCTTCGACCACGCCGCGGTGACCAGCCCGGGCGGGTTCGGCAGGCCGTCGTCGGTGACCGACGCGGCCAGGCTCGCCGCGTTCGGTCGGGTCACCCCGACGTCCGGCCCGGCCGACACCACCGGTGCGGCGTTGGTCGGGCCGGTCCCGCCGTCGGCGACGGTGACCGAGACGTCATCGACCGCCTGCAGCGCGCCGTCGTTCCCGGTCAGCCGGAGCACGTAGGTCCCGGCCGCGCTGAACGTCGCGGTCGTCGACGCCGCGGTCGTATCCGCGAAGGCCACGGTGCCCGGACCGGTCACCTTCGACCACGCCGCGGTCACCGTGCCGGGCGGGTTCGGCAGGCCGTCGTCGGTCACCGAACCGGCCAGCGTCGCCGCATCCGGCCGGGTCACCGCGACATCGGTGCCCGCGTTCACGACCGGCTCGGCGTTGGTCGGGCCGCCCGAGCCGTACTCGATGTGCAGGACCGGCGCCCTGGCCGCTCCCCCTCGAACGTCTCAGCGGTGCGGGTGCCGGATCCGGTCACCACGAGGACGAGCGCGTTGCCGCTCGCCCAGCCCGGCCGGGACACGATCTCCTGCACGACGGGAGCGAGGTTCGTCGTCCGCTGGGCGGCGCCGCGCGCACCGCTCGTCCAGGCGGCGGGGACCCACCCGACGGCCGCGGTCGTCCGCAGCCGGGCGGAGACGTTGCCTGCCGCCGTGGTGAAGCCGGGCGGATTGTCCGCGGCCTGTCCGGCGATGGTGACGTTGGTCGCCACCGACCCGGCCTCGTCGGCCTGGAACTGCACGTAGGCGTTGGTGATGGTCGCCCCCCGCGGGACGGTCACGCCGGTGAAGCGCAGGCCGTCGGTCTGCACCGAGGTGCCGTCGACGACGAGTTCCATGTCGCCTCCGGTCACCGACGTGCTGGCCGACCGCTCCTCGGCGTCGTCCGAACCGGCCCGGACCGGCACGTCGAGCACGGCCGATCCGCCGGAGCCCGTCCCGGCCACGACCGACACCTCGTCACTCGACTGCAGCTGCCCGTCGTTGCCCGTCAGGCGGAGCACGTAGCTCCCGGCGGCGCTGAACGTGGCCGTCGTCGACGGAGCGTTCGCGGTGCCGAACGTCGTGGTGCCCGGGCCGCTGACCTGCGACCAGGTCGTCGTCACCGTGCCGGGAGGGTTGGGCAGGCCGTCGTCGTTGACGGTGCCGTTGAGGGTCGCGGAGGCCGGCTGGGTCACCGTCTGGTCCGGTCCCGCGTTGACCACGGGCGCCGTGTTCGTGCCGCCGGACAGCGGGGGCAGGGTCACCGACATCTCGTAGAACCGGCCGTCGTTCTCGCTCGGATTGGAGTCGTTGTCGACCCCGCGGTCGACGATGTAGAGGTTCTGCGCCCCCGAGCCGTTGCTCGCCGGGGCGAGGGTGATGCCGGCGGCCTTGCGCGGCGCGGCGGCCGTGATGCTGACGGTGTTGAGCAGCCCGCCCTGCCGGTTGAGCTCGTAGATCTTCGCGCTGGTGTCGTCCAGCACGAGGATCGTGTTCCGGCCGGGGTAGTACTCGATCCCCTCCGGGTCCTGCGCGCCGTACTGCCCGACGTCGATGGTGACGACCGTGTCGTCGCCGGTCGGGCGGCCGCCCGTCGAAGACGCCGTTGGGGCCGGGCCCGTAGTCGTAGATGTCCTTGTTGACGCCGTCGATGACGAGCAGGTGCCCGTTGTTCGTGACGTCCATGTCGATCGTGACGTCCTCCGCGTCGCCGCCGATGGGGCGCGTGGAGAAGGACGTGACCGTGTCGTCCGCGGTGCCGAACCGGCCGTCGGCGCCCCGGGTGAGGTCGAAGATCCGGTCGGCGTCGTCGTCGGAGACGTACACGTGGCCGTTGGACGGCCGGTAGCCGATGCCGGTGGGCTCGTCGGACCAGGGCAGGGACGTGCCTCCGGGGAACGCCGACGACTGCACGCCCGTGAGGCTGGAGACGAAGAGGTTCGTGCCGGCGTAGAGCGGCGTCTCCTCGACCTCGCCGTCGCTGATGATCAGCTGGTTCGTCGTCGGGTCGTACGTGATGCCGGACGGGTCGGGGCTCGGCCGCCCCCACGCCGGACGTCGAGTGCTGGGCGACCAGGGTCGCGGTGAGCGCCGCGGCCTGGGCCGGCGCCCGGTGCCACGACCACCGCGCCGGCGATCAGAGCAAGAACCGCGAGGACGCGCGGGGCGCCGGGAAATCTCACGACAACCACCATCCGGACTCCGAGGAAGAAGGCCAGCCTCCTGATGTCCCCAGCGCCCTGTCAACCATTCCGACACCATTCGTCGTGCACATCACCATCGGTTCCGGGATGCATTCCGTGCGTCGTCGCGGATCGGTGTACCGGCACATTCCACGCGCCGTCGACCATCATCGGCATGAGACCGGCTACGCCATTTTCGGGAGGAGCCGTTCTCGGGAGATCGCCATTGTCAGGAGTGCCGACCGGCTCGGACAGTTCGTTCACATGTGGTATTCGATGTGCAGCACCGCCGCCTTGCCGCCGCCGCGCTCGAGCGCCGCCGCGACGCGGGTCCCGCTGCCGGTGAGCACCAGGACGACCGCGTTGCCGCTCGCCCAGCCGGGACGGGCGACGATCTCCTGGACGATCGCGGACACGTCCGGGGTCCGCTGCTCGACGCCGCTCGCTCCCTTCTTGGTCCATGCGACCGGCGTCCAGCCCACCGTGGCGTCGGTGCGCGGCCGCGAGGAGACGTTCGTCGCGACCGCCAGGAACCCGGACGCGTTGTCCGCTGCCTGCCCCGCCACGGTCAGGTTGGCCGCGCCCGAGCTCGTCCCCTCCGCCGTGAACTGCACCCACGCCCTGGTGACGGTGGCCCCCGCCGGCACGGCCACCCCGGTGAAGCGCAGGCCGACGGTCTGCCCCGTGGTCCCGTCGACGACGAGTTCCAGGCTCGGACCGGTCAAGGACACACTGCCTGGCCGCTCTTCGGCGTCGTCGGCGCCGGTCGCCACCGGGCTCTCGAGAACCACGGTGGTCGGGGGCGCCACGGTCACGGTCACCTGGTCAAAGGCCTGCAGCGCACCGTCGTTCCCGGTCAGGCGCAGCACGAAGGTCCCTGCCGAGGCGAACGTCACCGTCGTCGTCAGGGCCGCCGGATTCGCGAAGGTCACCTTGCCCGGCCCGCTGACCTTGGACCAGGTCGTGGTCACTGCGCCGGGCGGGTTCGGCAGACCGTCATCGGTCACGGTCCCGGCCAGCGACGCGGCCCCTGGCAGGGTCACCGAACCGTCCGGCCCGGCGTTCACCGACGGCGCGATGTTCGCCGGGGCCACGATCACGGCTCACCTCGTCGGCGGCCTGCAGCTCACCGTCGTCGCCGGTCAACCGCAGCACATAACTCCCCGCCGCACCGAACGTGGCCGTCGTCGCCGCGGCAGCCGCGTCCGCGAAGGTCACCGTGCCCGGTCCGCTCACCGTCGTCCATGCCGGCGGTCACCGCGCCCGGCGGGCTCGGCAGCCCGTCATCGGTCACCGATCCCGGCCAGCGACGCCGCCCCCGGCAGGGTCACCGCCAGATCCGGCCCGGCGCTCACCGTCGGCGCCACGTTGACCGGAGCCGGGGAGACCGTCACCGCCACCTCGTCGGCGGCCAGCAGCACACCGTCGTCCGCGGTCAGCCTCAGCACGTAGCTCCCGGGGGCGCCGAACGTCGCCGTCGTCGCCGTAGCCGTCGCGTCGGCGAAGGTCACCGCACCCGGCCCGTTCACCCGGGTCCAGGCCGCGGTCACCGCGCCGGGCGGGTTCGGCAGTCCGTCATCGGTCACGGTCCCGGCCAGCGACGCCGCCCCCGGCAGGGTCATCGCCAGATCCGGCCCGGCGCTGACCGTCGGCGCCACGTTGGCACCACCGGCCGGCACGTACTCGACGTGCAGGACGGGGGCCTTCGCCGGGCCACGCTCGGTCGCCGAGGCGGTGCGCGTCCCGCTGCCGGTGATCACGAGGGCGAGTGCGTTGCCGCTGGCCCAGCCGGACCGGGCCACGATCTCCTGCAGCACCGGAGCGAGGTCGGGGGTGCGCTGGTCCACTCCGCGGGCGGCCGACGGTCGGCCAGCCCGCCGGCGTCCAGCCGACGGTGGCCGTCGTCCGCGGCCGGGTCGAGACGTCGCGCCCCGTCGACGAGAAGGCCGGCGGGTTGTCCGCGGCCTGCCCGGCGACGGTCAGGCTCGCGTCCCCGGTCGTCAGCTCGTCGACGGTGAACTGCACGTACGCGTTCGTGACGGTGCTGCCGGCGGGGATCGCCACGCCGGGGAACCGGATGCCGACCGTCTGCACCGTGGTGCCGTCGACGACGAGTTCGAGGTCGGTGCCGGTCACCGACGTGGTCGCCGACCGCTCCTCCGCGTCGTCGGCACCCGTGCCCGTGGGCACGTCGAGGGCGACGGCGCCTCCGGGCGGGGCGCGGCCACCTCGACGGACACGTCGTCCCGGACGGACATGTCCCCGTCGTCGGCGGTCAGCCGCAGGACGTAGCTCCCGACCGCACCGAAGGTCGCTCTCGTCGACGCCGCGTTCGGGTTGGCGAACACCGCCGTTCCCGGGCCACTGACCGTCGACCAGACCACCGACAGCGTGCCCGGGGGGATCCGGCAGGCCGTCGTCGCCGGCCGACCCCGACAGCGTGGCCGACACCGACTGGGCGACCGCGAGGTCAGGACCGGCGTTCACCTGCGGGGCCCTGTTCGTCGAGTCGCCGAGCGGGGGCAGGGTCACCGCCATCTCGTAGAAGCGGCCGTCGTTCTCGTCCGGGTCGGAGTCGTTGTCCGCGCCCCGGTCGGAGACGTAGAGGTTCAGCCCCGGCGAGCCGTCGCTCGGCGGCGCGAGGGTGATGCCCGCCGCATGCCGCGGTCCGCCGGCCGCGATGCTGACGACGTTCACCAGGCGCCCCAGCCGGTCGATCTCGTAGACGGCCCTGCTCCCGCTGTCGAGCAGGAGGATGGTGTTGCGGCCGGGGTAGTACTCGATGCCCTCGGGGTCCAGCGCCCCGTACTGGCCGACGTCGAACACCAGCCGCGTGTCGTCACCGGCCGGGGGCAGGGCGTCGAAGGTGCCGTTCAGGCCCGGTCCGTAGTCGTACACATCGGTGTTGACGCCGTCGATGACCAGGACGTGGCCGTTCGTCGTGGCGTCCATGTCCATCGTGAGGTCTTCCGCGTCACCGTTGAGCGGACGGGTGCTGAACGACGACGGGGTGCCGTCCTCCGGCGTCCAGACGCCGTCGGGTCCCGTGTCGACGAGGAACACCTTGTCCTGATCGTCGTCGGACACCAGGAAGTGACCGGCCGTCTGGTAGCTGATGCCGGTCGGCTCGTGCCGACCAGGGCACGGTCGTCCAGCCGGTGGCCGTGGAAGTCTGCTGGCCGTCGAGGGTCGAGAAGAAGACGTTCGTGCCCTGGTACAGCGCCATCTCGTCGACCTCGGAGTCGCTGAGGACCAGCCGGTTGTTGGCGGCGTCGTAGGTGATCCCGGCCGGGTCGGGGCTCGGTGTCGCCCATGCGCCGGTGTCGACCGTCCTGACCAGGAGCGCCGTGAGCGCCGCCGCCTGCGCGGTGCCGGTGGCGAGGGTGGCCACGCCGCCGCCCACCAATGCGGCCACGACGACCACCGGAAGCCGCCGGGGCATGCCCATTCGGATCACCTTCACCGTGTCGACGAGAGTCCTAGTGCAGTGGCCGGAACGGACTATGTCAACGGATGATCCAGCGATTCATGCAGCCATCACGACTTATTCTTGGGCACGGTCGCCACACCATTACTCAGGGTGCCCCGAGGAATATGACCGACGATTGTCAACCCACGTCTGCATGACCTCGCCTAGCACTTCTGACGGACACCCCGGCTGGCGTAGTCCGACCATTCGATAATGGCTTCCGGAGACCTTCACTCTCCTCCACACTGCGGTGCGACCCGGACGCCGTCCGGCCCGGGCGGGAGCACCGCACGGGGCTGCGCGCCGCGGGTCGGCGGCCGACGGGAGGCACGGCGTGGAGGCTGCACGGAAGCCTGCGGCATCTGCGCCCGCCGCCCTCCACGTCTGCACGCGCTATCAGCGCGGCGGGTCCGAGCGCCGCCTCAGGGACAGCATCCGGGCTCTGCCCGACACTACGGCACCACGTTCTGCTGGGCCACGACTCCGATCTCGACCTCGCGCGGCAGCAGACGGGGGCGGAGCGGGTGTGGGCGCTGCCCACCCTCGTGCGTCAGGTCGACCCGGTGCGCGACCTCGCGTCACTGGTCTCGCTGTGGCGCCTGCTGCGACACCGCACGTACTCGGTGGTGATCTCCCACCAGTCGAAGGCGGGCATGCTCGCCCGTCTCGCTGCGGTGGCGGTCGGCGACCAGCCCGCCGTCCACTCGCTGTCCATGGCGAGCTTCGGGCCGGGCTACGGCAGGGTGGAGAACTGGCTGTTCCCCCGCCTCGAACGGGCACTGGGCACCCGGACCTCCGCGTTCTGCGTGGTCGGCTCGGACCTCGCACAGCGCTTCGCCGCGGTCGGCGTTCCCGCCGACCGACTGCACGTCGTGCGCTCCGGCGTGCCCCTCCCGTCCCGGTTGCGCCCGCGCGACGAGGCGCGACGGCTCCTCGACGACCGCCACGGAACCACGCCCGGCCGGCGGCTGGTCTGCTACGTCGGCAGCCTGGAGCCGCGGAAGAACCCGCTGCTGCTGGCGCAACTCCTGCGGCGGCTCCAGCGACCACTCGCCCGACCCGCCGGACCTCCTCGTGGTGGGTGACGGCCCGGAGCGGGAACGGCTGACCGGGGAGCTCGCGGGCCTGGGGGTCGCCGCCCACGCCGTCCTCACCGGGCACCTCGCGGATCCCGGCCACGTGTTCGACGCGCTCCGCGGCGCCGACCTCGTGGTCCTCCTGAGCGCGGCCGAGGGCCTCCCGCAGGTGCTGGTGCAGTCGGCGGCAGCGGGCACCCCCTTCGTCGCCTTCGACGTCGAAGGCGTCCGCGAGGTCCTCGCGCTGGGGGCCCGGGGCTCCGCTGTCCCGCTGGGCCGGCTCGACGCCGTCGTCGACGCCGCGAGCGCGCTGGCTGACGGCCGCACCGTCCGCTCGACCGCGAGCCGGTCGTCGACCTGTCGAGCTGGTCACCGGAGGCGATCGCCGCGTCCTACCGAGCCGCGTTCGAGACGGCGCTCCCCGCGTCGCGCGAATCCGAGCGGATCAGCGTGCCGGCCTGACCAGCGCGGCCATGGCCCGGGCCGGTCGGCGCCGGTCGGCGCCGGCGCGCAGCAGCGCGAGGCAGACGATGGCGGCCGTGTACGCCGCAGCCCCGGCCGCCGCGGACACGAGCACGTGCTGATCGGCGGTGAGCAGGATGACGACCGCCATCGGCACGCACCCCAGCAGCGGCCACCCGTTCGCACGGATGATCTCGGACCCGCCGGCGGCCCGTCGCAGGAGGACGGCGTAGGCGAGGAGCAGGCCCGCTTCGCAGATGACCGTGGTGACCGCGGCCCCGAGATAGGACCACCGTGGGATGAACCAGCAGTTCAGGCCCACGTTGGCGACCGCGGCGACCGTCACCGCGACGGTTCGCTGGGCCTGCCGGTCGGTGGCCGCCAGGGACAGGCTCAGCGTGTGCCCGAACATGCGCACGGGAATAGCGAGCACCAGCAGCTGGTACGTGAGGACGGCCGGCGCGAAGCTCGGTCCGTAGAGGAACTCGATCGTGCGCGGGGCCAGCAGCAGCGACCCGATCGTGACCGGGATGCCGATGAGGGCGACCAGCCGCAGCGAGATGTCGCGTAGCCGGCGGAACTCCTCGGCGTGGGCCGGCCACGCCCGCCCCATGCGCGGGAAGAGCGCCCGGTTGATGCTGCGCGGGATCACGTTGAAGTAGAGGACCAGGTTCGTGGCGGACTGGTACAGACCCGACCGCCACCGGCCCCTTCCACACGCCGAGCAGCACCGCGTCGAAGCGCGCATAGGTCAAGGTCAGCGTGTCGCTGACGGCGAACGGCGTGCACCGCCGGGCCGTCCCCCACAGGGTGCCGCGCTGCGCCCGGGGTACCGGCAGCCCGCCCAGATGGTGGCCGACGAGCACCCATCCCCCGAGGGCGCCGAGAGCTCGGGAGGCAGTGAAGACCGCCAGTGCGGCCACCGGCCCCCCGCCCAGCCCCAGCACGACAGCGGTGCCCCCGAGGTACGCCGTCTCCTGGACGCCGGTCACGAGGGTCTCGCGGTCCAGGCGCTCCCAGGCCCAGAACGCCGAGAACTGGACCCGTGCCACGCCGTCGAAGGTCATCCCCAGCGACGCGACGGCCAGCGCCAGCACCATGTCCTGGGCGGCCCCGACCGCCCACGCCGCCGCGGGCAGCAGGACGGTGAACAGGCCTCCGAGGAGCAGCGCCAGCAGGGTGCCCGCCTCCACCCAGCGCCGTCCCTCCTCCGGCCGCCGGGCCACCTCGCGGGCCAGGAGGGTCGGGACGCCGTAGTAGAAGGGCAGCAGACTGGACAGCGTCAGTGCGAACTGCACGATGCCCAGGGCGAGGGGACCGCCGTCCCGCGCCAGGAGGACGACGACGCCGACACCCGCCGCGGCACGGAAGCGCGAACGTGGCCAGCTGCGCCGTCGAGTTGGCGAGCACCTTCCGCGCCGTCCGGCGGACGGCCCCGGGGCCGGATCCCGACTGCAGCTCGGTGGTCATGTCGCGGCGCCGAGCACGGCCGCGGCGACGGTCATCCCTGCGGACCGTAGGCGCGGCGCCGGTCGGCTGCCGGCTCGCCTGCCGTGCCGGCTGCGCGAGCAGGTAGACGGCGGCGACGAGGCCCAGCAGCGTCCAGAACCATCGGTAGTGGAGCACCTCGTGGGTCAGGGCCGTGAGTGCGAACGCCGCACATGCCCCGGCCAGGGCGGCGGGCACGGGGATCGCGGCGGCGAGCTGCGGCGTCAGCCGACGCCGGGTGATACCCGCTGATCCGCGCGACGACCGCGCCGATCAGCGCAGCGACGGCGAGCACGCCGAGAGGGCCACGCTCGACGAGCGTCGCCAGGTAGTCGTTGTGCGCCTCCTTGGCGACCCCGGCGAAGGAGCTGCCCAGCGTCGTGCTTCGTGGCGGCCGGCCCGATGCCGAGCAGATCGCCGCGCTCGTAGAGCTCGATCTGGTCGGCGAAGATGTCCCCCCGCTTGTCCGCGCTCTCCGGGCTGCGCCCCACCGTGTAGCGGAGCATCGGGGCATCGCTCTGCTCCGCGGCCGCGACCAGCGGTGGCATCACGTACGCCGCCCCGACGCCGAGCACGAGCCACCAGCGAGGTGACGACAGCGGTCGCCGGCGACGAGCCCCGGTGCGACTTCAGGTGCAGGAACACCGCGATCACGGCCGCCACCCACGAGGGACAGCATGGCGGCGTTCGAGCCGGTGAGGAACGTCGCCACGAGGAGGACGCGCACAGCAGGCGTAGCGGAGCGAGCGCCGGCGCGGGAAGCCCGAGGCCAGGACCAGGAACAGCGCCGATCATGAAGAAGTTGCCGGCCATGTTCGGGTGGTCGAAGAACAGCCGGGCCCGGGTCCCCGCATGCTTGGTGCCGGAGAGCAGGGGCACACCCCCGACGACCCCGACGATGAGCGCCGCGGCCCAGACCGTCGCGCTCAGGGCCCACGTGCGCAGCAGCATCGCGAGCGCGCGGGGGGTGCGGCACACGGTGGCCAGCGCGGCACACCAGAGGAACAGGAAGATCTCCTGGGCCGACGGCGGTGCCGCCGCGGAAGGCCACCGCACTGAACATGCGCCGAGGCCAGGCCGACGGTGATCAACGCGGTGACGGGCACGAAGTAGGGGAACTGCAGCCGCGCCCTGCGGCGCACCGCCCACAGCAGGGCCGTCGTCACCCCGACGGCGACGAAGACGTCGATCGGGCCACCGTTGCCCGGACCCTTCGGGCTCACCAGCGGCGCGAGGGCGATGCACAGCGCCAGGACGACGAGGGCGCCACTGCCCGGCTCCTGCGGTCCGGACTGCCACGGGGCGGCCTCCGACAGAGCCCCGCTCGCGCGCGGGGTGGCGGCAGCACCCGCCGGCGGACCGGCGGGGGCTGGCGGGGGCCTGCCTCCCACGACCGGCCCCTACGACGCAGGAGCCGCGGCGGTCGGCTCGACGACGTCCGCGGACGCCGCTGCCGGCCTCGCGCGGGGGTCGGACCGTCGCCGACCGGCCCGGCCCCGGTAGGTGATGACGCCGATGATCGGGCGGCGCGCCAGCTCCGAGTGCCGCTCGAGGTCGGCGAACAGCGCGGTGCCCTTCACCACGTCGGGCGTCACCGCGACGATGCCGACGCGCTCGTCCGCGGGCAGGGGGTCGCACGCGCCTCGTCGTGCGGCCCCTCGTGGTCGAGCACGAGGGGCACGACGTGCGGGCCGCCCGTCCTCGGTAGTCGAGATGCCGAGCCAGCGCGGAGACGTCCACCCAGCGCCCGACCGGGACCAGCTGGACCGACTGCACGCCGGCGGCGTCCGCCGCGAGGGTCAGGTAGTTGGCCAGCCAGGGATCGGACGTGCCGATCTCCGCCCGGGGGGCTCGGCGCAGGCGCGCCAGCAGCGGGGCGCCGAGGTGCCGAGCGATCGCCGCTCCGCTGAGGGTGGGGCGCAGCGACTCCCGCGTCGCGGCGAGGCCGACACCCAGCGACCAGGCCGAGAACGGCACCGATGGCCAGACGGGTCATCAGCGCGGCCGGCACCAGGATGCCCGCGGTGGACGAGGCGTCGATGACCCGCGGACGGACGGCAGCCGTCAAGCGCCTGCGACCAACTGCTGTCGCTGGTCGTCCAGGCTGCTCCGCTGCTCCATCGCCTGCGCGTGCTCGAGCGCGAGCGCGTCCACGCTCCCGAGGCGGGCCACCGCTGCGTGCCGCCGCGCGCTCGATGTCCGCGATCCGCGTCGTGACCGCCGCGATCTGCCTGCGTCGGTCTGGGCGAGCGCCTGCCGGGTCGGCGCGAAGACCGCCTCGTCCCGCATGCGCACGATCTCCGCCGCGAGGGCGTTGACGATCGCGGCCGACCTCGTGGCTCGGGCGTCGATCACCGAGAGCTCGAGCACCCCCGACGTACCGATCGGCTCGACCTGCACCTGCCTCGACGACGGTCGACCGGGTCTCCGTGCACTCCCTCGCTCCGCAGGCCCGGCCGACGACCTCCTGGCTGGTCGCGAGAGCCAGCGCCGTGTCGGCGAGCGCGGTCGCCTCCTGGCCGTCACGGGTGTCGGTCGCACCGATCACGATGCGCGCCGTCGCCACGTAGCTGTCCTCCTCCATCCGGATCATCGCCGCCGGGACACTCACCCCGATGAGCGGTCATCAGGACGATGAGCAACCAGTGACGCCGGAGGATGCGTTGCGCTGCCTCGTTCAGGTCCACGGTCGCCGTCCCATTCGTCCGGGCCCCGCCGCGTACGGGCGGGGCGCTGGCTCGTCGCTGTCGGCGTCGCTGCGGTCACCGGCCGGCCGCCCCGACGACCTGGCCGACGGTCCGCAGCAGGATCTTGATGTCGCCCCACATCGACCAGTTCTCGATGTAGAAGTTGTCGAAGCGCGCCCGGTCCGCGATCGAGGTGTTCCCGCGCAGCCCGTGGACCTGGGCCCAGCCGGTCAGTCCGGCGGGCACCCGGTGACGGGCCATGTACCAGGGGAACTGCTGGGTGAACTCCTCGACGAAGAAGGGGCGCTCCGGCCGGGGGCCCACCAGGCTCATGTCACCCCGGACCACGTTCCACAGCTGCGGGAGCTCGTCCAGCGAGGTGCGGCGAAGGACTCGGCCGACCGTGCCCAGCCGCTCGTCCTCGGCGATGCACCAGCGGGTGCTGGACTCGGACTCCGCCACCGGCCGGAGCGAACAGAACTTCAACAACATGAACGGCCGTGCGTCGAGTCCGATGCGGATCTGGCGGAACAGCACCGAGCCGGTCTCCCATCGGCTGAGCAGCGCGCAGAGGGCCAGGACCGGCGACAACACCACCAGCGCGAGCGCCGCGGCCACGACGTCGCCGATCCGTTTGCCCATCCAGGAGCCGGCCCGGAACGGCGCCCTGCGCAGGCGGATGAGCGGCACACCCCAGAGGACCTCGGTGTCCTTGGTGACGGCGTGCAACTCGTAGAGCCGGGGAACGAAGAGGATCTCGCAGGCCATGCGGTCGCACGCGCGGAGCATGTCGACGACGCGACGGCTCCCGCACCCGGCCGTAGGTGACGATCACGACATCGATGGCGCGCTCGACCAGCACCCGGCAGAGGTCCTCGTAGGTGCCCAGGACGGGGACGGGCCGCTCCTCCAGACAGAGCAGGGGGTCGTGGTCGAGCATTCCCTCCGGGCGGAGGCCGTACTCGGGGTGCGCGAGCAGGTTGCCCGCCAGGGAGCCGGCGACGGTGCCGGCGCCGAGGAGCAGGGCCCGCTGCTGCAACCGGCGGTGACGGCGAGCCGTCCGCAGTCCGGCGTACGCGAGGCCCCGGCCGGCCAGGCACAGGACCGCCGAAGACCGCGGCGGTGCCCAGACGGGCCGTGCCGGCCACCCCGTCACTCAGGCCCCCGAGCACCATGGCACCGGCTCCGGCGGCGAGTGCGCGTCCCACGATCGCGGGGGCGTCGTCGAGCACCGAGAGGGACAGTCGGGCCCGGTAGAGGTCGGCACTGTGGAACAGTGCGACGGCCAGGACCAGCACCGTGAGCGTCTTGAGTCCCGCCGTCCCGGTGAGCACCATCGCCACGGCGAAGGAGGTGGCGTCCACGGCGAGCAGCAGGAATGCGGTGAGCCGCGCCCCCTTCCGGCGGGCCGGCTGCCGTGCCGGGGGGCCGGGCACGACAGCCGGCGCACGGGGGACATCCGCCGGCCGCCGCGGATGCGGCACGATCGTCCAGCCGGGCGGCGACGGACTGCCCGATCTGGATGGTCATGTGCGGCAGCGGCGCGCGGCCGACTCGTGGCCCGGCCCGTTCACGCCGGGATCCCGGCCGGGGACGGCGCCATGCGCGGAGTGGGAATGGCGATGGAGCGCTCGGCCCCGACCATGCGGGCCAGCCCCTCGCGGAGGCCGACCCGCGGCTCGTAGCCGAAGCCCTCGAACGCCGTCGTGGTGTCGGCGGCCGTGTCCCGCACGTCACCCCGCTGCACCGGACGACGCACGACGATCGGAGGACCCGCGAGCTCGGAGACCAGGCGCAGGACCTCGTTCATCGAGGTGCGGCTACCGCCTCCGATGTTGGCGACACCGGTGAACGTCGACCGTGCGGCACTGCGCATCGCACCCACGACGTCCTGCACGTAGGTGAAGTCGCGGGTCTGGGTGCCCGCGCCGAACAGCTCGAACGTGTCCCCGCGAAGGCCGGCGGCGACCAACCGTGAGAAGGCCATGTCAGGGCGCTGCCGTGGGCCGTACACGGTGAACAGACGGAGCGAGACGGTCGGCACCCCGAAGCCCACGCGGTAGAGCTCGCACAGGTGCTCCGCGGCGAGTTTCGTCACGCCGTAGGGCGACACCGGTCGCGGCCGCAGCGTCTCGGCCGTCGGGTAGGACTCGGCGTCGCCGTAGACGCTGGAACTCGAGGCGTAGACCAGCTTCGCGAGACCGACGACGCCGCGCGGCCTCGAGGAGCACCTGGGTGGCCAGGACGTTGCGCCAGACGTAGGTCGCGAACTCGGCACCCCACGACGGACGCACCCCCGGCTGGCCGGCGAGGTGGAACACGACGTCGGCGCCGTCGAGCAGCTCGACCAGCGGTGCCCGGAGGAGGTCCTCGCGGTGCAGCTGGAAGCGGTCGTACTGCTGCGCCCCGACCAGGTTGATCTCCTTGCGTCGCGGGTCGTAGTAGTCGGTGAAGCAGTCGATACCGATCACCTCGTCGCCCTGCGACAGGAGGAGCTCGCACAGGTGGGATCCGATGAAACCCGCGGCCCCCGTGACGACGCATCTCATCCCGGTACCTCCCGGGTTTCGTTTCCGATGAACCGGCGCCGACGCTAGGGCGGTGCGCAGGGCACCGGATCCGCCACCGAGACGAGACGGGCTACGTCGAGCACCGGAGGGGACGCCACCGTGTGCGCAGGTCGGAGCAGGGGTGCGGACCGTGCGACCGGCAGCGGGCGGCCGCGGTCACTGCCGCCACGAGCGAGGGGTGGCGTGCGGAGAACGGTCAGGCGACGCCGGCTCGGCGGGCCAGGTTGACCGCAGCGAGCGACGAGTGCACGCCGAGCTTGCCCAGGATGCTCTGCGTGTGGGTACGCACGGTGTTCGAGGAGATGGCCAACTGCCCGGCGATCTCCTGACGGGTCGCCCCGGTGGACATCGCCCGCAGTACGTCCTGCTCCCGGCGGGTGAGCGAAGCCAGCGGGAGTTCGGCGGCTCGCTGCATGTCCTGCTGCCGGAGCAGGTGCTGAAGCAGGCGGGTCAGGAGGATGGGCGGAATCCACGTCTCGCCGTGGCAGACGGCGTGGATGACATCGACCAGGACGCAGATCCCGATGTCCTTGGGTACCCAGGCCCGGAAGCCGTTCCGGACCGCGTGCGCGAGGGCTGCGGTGTCGTCACCGCTGGTCACCCCGACGAGCTTCAGTTCCGGGCGGACAGCGAGCACCCGCTCGCCCACGTCGACGAATCCCGAGTCCCCGTCCACCGCGAGCACTGCGACGTCGACCGGCTGCATGCGGACCACGCGCAGGGTGTCCTCGGGCTCCCAGACCGTCCCGACCACGTGCGAGGTCGCATTCCGTGTCGAGCCGCATGGCCAGCGCCTCGATGAAGGAGCGGTGCCCGTCGCCCAGCACCAGGCGGATCTCGCGCATGCAGTGATCGTCGAGCAGGGGCGGGAGCCGGTCGACCTGCAGATGACGGAGGTGGTCGTACGACCGCTGCAGGAGACGGACCTCAGAGCTCACGGTCGACCCCCGTCGTGACCACGAGCGCGACCGCCTGCAGCCGGGTGTGGACGCCCAGCTTGAGGAGCACGTTCTGCAGGTGCGTCCGTGTCGTACTCGTCGCCACCCCCATCGACCGGGCGATCTCGGTCGTGTCCTCCGCCTCGACCAGACGCAGGAGCACCTCCCGCTCGCGATCGGTCAGCAGCTCGACGAGCCGGTGCACCCGGCCGTACTCGTCGGAATGGGGCCGGGGACGGGGCACCGGCGGCTTGGCCACCGGACGGCCGGCAGCGATCCGGTCCAGCGCGTCGAAGATCGCCGCGACCGGCTGGTCCTTGCGCAGGAACGCGACGGCGCCGGCCGCCGTGGCGACCGCTACCTTGCTCTGCGCGTCGGGCGACCCGGAGAGGACGACGACGGTGCACGCCGGGTACCGCTCGCGCAGCTGCCGGATCGCATCGATGCCACTGCCGTCCGGGAACGCCAGATCCATGATCACGAGATCGGGTCTGTGCTGGGCGACCGCCCGGAGCGCACGGACCGGTGAATGGGTGACCACCACGTCGTGGCCGCGGCCGCCCAACGCAGCCCCGAGAGGCTCGACGAAGAGCCGGTGGTCGTCGCACAGGACGATGCGCACTGGACGCCCCCTCTGGCGATGTCCGGGTCCAGCGGGGCCGACCTCCGAGGCCGGACCCGCGAGGCCGGGACCGGTCAGCCGATCACGTCGGCGGCGCGATGTGGGTGGGATCGGTCGGACGGAGCGGAAGGGAGAGCGCGACCCGCGCCCCGCCCAGGCCGGAGCGCAGGCCTGGCGACAAGGCGCCCCCGAGCTCGCGCAGTTCCCGCCGGGTCTCGGTGAGCCCGATGCCCGTGCCAGCGCGGAACGCGACCGAATCCCGGCCCGTCGTCGTCGACGACGATCCGGACCGCGTCGACCCCGGGCTCCACCGTGACCACGACCTCTCCGGTGGGGCCGGCGGCGCGGACCGCGTTGTCGACGACATTGACCACGCAGCGCCGCACCGCCGGCCGGGCCCCGGAGATCCAGAGCTGGCCGCGATGGCCGTGGCGGGTGATCGTCCCCGTCCACGTGCGTGTGTACGAGGCCAGCACGGACTCGACGACCTCGTCGAGGTCGACGGGCGCGGAGTCCAGGAAGTTCCACCATCGTGCCGCGGTCGAGCACGCTCCACGCCGCGGTCGAGACCTCCTGGACCTGTTCGATGATCAGATCCAGATAGTCGCGCACGTCGGACGTGGCGCCCAGGAGGCCTCGGGCGGCCTCGGCGAGCGCCAGCACCGCCGCGACGGGTTGTCGGATCTCGTGCAACGCAGTACGCAAGCGCTCCTCGACGTGCCCGAGGACCAACCTCTCGAGGCCGCTCTCTGCCACGATGTCGTAGGCCATGTGACCCCCCACTCGGCGCAGCTTCCCCTGCGCCGAGTTCTTGGCCCGTCCTCCTGTTAGACGCTGGGCCGCCTCGGAACGGTAGGGCATTGCACCGTTGTCAAGTGGGTTGCGCGTCCTCGAGGCGCGCAAGAATCCGGTAATGCCAGTTTCGGGTACACGGGGCGCGTGGCCACGTACGCAGGGTGCCCGGAAATGAGGACCAAGGTCCTACACCCCGACGGGTACGAATGATCGAACCGGTACGGAGATTGTCGTACCTCGAGGCGCGACGTGGTGGCTCCCTCGCCCTGACGGAGGTCGGTGGCGACGTCGGCCGTGGTTCGCAGGCGCCGGGAGAGCGGGGCCGCGACCACCTCCGCGGCCACGGGCTCGGAGCAGGGTGCCCGGGCGTCCCACGCGGGCGCCGGGGGTGCGTCCGGGAACGGTCGAGCGCGACACCTCCCGCCGTCCGGCGACGCCGCGGCACCGGATGCCTTCCACCCGGCCGACTACTGCGCCATGATCTGCCGCGCTGTGCGCGACCGCGCCCACCGGTCCTCGGTGCTTCCCCGGCTCCAGCCATGACAACGCGAGGACGTCGGACCAGTGACGAACGAGACCCGGGACGTCGACCCCACCGGTCGGCGACTCCCGACGTTCCTGCTCATCGGTGCGATGAAGGCCGGGACGACCAGCCTCTATCACTACCTGAGTGCGCATCCACAGGTCGCAACGACGCAGTACAAGGCGCCGGAGTTCTTCGTGGCGGAGTCGAACTGGCACCGTGGGATCGACTGGTACCGGCAGCAGTTCCCGGTGACCGACGCGCATGTCCTGGCCGTCGGCGAAGCCTCGAACGCGTACGCGAAGTTTCCACGACACCGCGGCGTACCCGAGCGGATCGCCGCGCACCTCCCCGACGTTCGCCTCGTGTACGTCGTGCGCGACCCGATCGCGCGGATCCGCTCCCATTACCAGACCAAGGTCGCCGAGGGCAGCGAGAAGGCCCCGTTCTCCGACGCCGTCTTCGCCAATCACATCTATCTCGACTACAGCCGCTACGCCATGCAGATCGAGCAGTACCTCGAGCATTTTCCCCGCGAACAGCTCCTGGTGATCACGTCGGAGGATCTCCGCTCCTCCCGCGAGACGACGGTGCGGAACGTCTACGAATTCATCGGCGTGGATCCTGATTTTGCGCCGGCCGATCTCGATCGCGACTTCTACCTGACGAAGGACCGCGCCGCGCACTCCCCGGTCCCGCTCGGGCTGAGGAAGTTCCTCAAGCGTCGATTTCCGTCGACCCGGCGCTTCAAGGAACTGGAGAACAACACCGTCGGCGCGCTCCGGCGTATCACTCGCCGGAGCGGCGCAGGCCCGCGACCCGCGTCCGTCGACATCACCGACGACGTGCGCGACTCGATCGTGGCCGAATTGGCCGACGACGTCCGTCGACTTCGCACGTACATGGATCCGGACTTCGACGGTTGGGGTATCGGCTGACGTCGATGGTCAGCCGATCGGCGCCGGAGAGCCGACGCGGGACGGGAACACCTCCCGTGCGTGCGGACCGCCGGCCACGGATCGGCGAAGCTCCGCAGCCACCTCCGGCGGCGTGAACCACGCAGGCAGCTCCTCACCCTGCGCCAACCGCCGCCGCTGCTCCGTCCCCGAGATCCGCAGGGCGTGCTGGCCCGGCTGGACGTCGTCCTCGGGTACGTAGCTCTGGAGCTCGCGTACGTAGACCAGTTGCCGGAACGTGACGACCCCGATGCCCAGCTCGCGCTCATGCCTGCGCACCAGGGCCTGCGCGGCGTAGGCGTCGTAGAACGGGCGTCCCTGCGAATCCGGGCCGGGGCCCGCGTGATCACGGCCGACGATGAAGTGGGTCGCCCCGTGGTTCATGCGCACGATCGCGTGCCACAGCGCCTCGCGGGGGCCGGCCATCCGCATGGCCAGGGGCAGCAGCGACAACAGCACCCGTTCCCGGCGGGTAGGTGGGGAGCAGCGCCCGGTAGCAGCGAACACGGACCCGTGGGTCGACGTCCCCGGGCTTCGTGATGCCGACGACCGGGTGCAGGAGCACCCCCGCATCGAGATCGCGGGCCGCCCGCACGGTGAGCTCCTGATGGGCCCGGTGCATCGGGTTGCGGGTCTGGAAGGCCACGACCCGCTGCCATCCGCGGTCCGCCAGGAGGGCGCGGACCTGACCGGGCGTGTGGCGCAGCGACCCGAACGCCGGGTGGGCGGGCAGCCGCAGCACCTCGAGTCGACCGCTCACGTACCAGGGATGGCTGTCGTGCAGCAGCGCAGCCACGCCGGGGTGCGCCGGGTCGGTGGTCCCGAAGACGGCCTCCGCCTCCGCCCTCCGGTCCGGGCGCCAGGCCGACCCCAACCACAGGACCGCGACGTCCTCTCCCCGGGCCCGCAGGGTCAGGCCCCCGGCCGAGGTCGCGGCTGAGACGACCCGCTCCGGCAGGTCGAGCGTCACCGGGATCGGCCACAGCTCACCGGTCTCCAGGCGCATCGAGCGCGCACACCGACTCGTAGTCGGCCCGGTCGAGGAAGGTGCGCAGCGGCGAGAATCCCCCCGCGGCCAGCAGTTCCAGGTCGCACCGCTGCCGCCGCGTCAGCTCCCAGGCCGGGAGCCGCTGCGCCGCAGCAGCCACCTCCACCGCGCGTCCGTTCCGCAGGCGGAGATCGACGAGCACCCCGCCGTGCGGCGGTGGGGCCGGGAGTGCCATGTGCGTCTCCGATCAGACGGGCGAAGCAGGCGGGGGCGTGCGAGCGGTCCTCGGTGGGGCGCGCCGACGCGGAAGCGGACTGCGCGACCGCGCGGCGTCGGCTGCCCGGGATCGTCGCCGGCCAACAGCGGCCACCCCCGGCGCAGCACGAAGTCCAGCCAGGCACCGCAGGCCTGCGAGGTGAGCACGGCCGTGAGCACCAGGGTCGTGAAGAAGGGAGCGCTGATGATCCCGGCGTCGAAGGCCACGCTGGCCAACACGATGCCGGGGCCGCCCCGGGCGTTGCAGGTGAGCGCGATGTTCACGACCTCGAGCCCGTGGAAGCCGGCGAGCCGGGCAGCGAGCCCCTTCGAGAGCAGGACGACCAGGGTCGAGCCCACCAGGAACGAGAGGAGCATGAGCAGCGAGAAGCCCTGGGTGAAGTCCAGCCGATACCCGACCATCGCGAAGTAGATCGGGATGAACACCGCCGTGGACACGTGGGTGATCGCGTCGATCGGCGCCCGGAAGCGGTGCTCCTCGCTGTTCGTGACACCGCCGACGATGCCGAACCCGGCGAGGAATGCGGCGAAGGCCAACGTGACGTCGAACGCCGCGGCCACACTGACGTAGCCGAGGAAGACCACCATGATCCAGGCGATCGGGGAATGGGTGGCGACGATGTTCCACCGGGTCCGACTCAATCGCCGCAGGATCACCGGCAGCACGGTCATGGCGAGCACCACGAACAGGACGTTCGTGAGCAGGTGCAGCGACACCGTGCCCGCCACCCCCCCGCCGCCGGCCGCGACCGTGGCCGAGGCGATCGCGGTGGCGACCGCGAGGACCCCCCACAACAGGATGTCCTCGAGCACGGCCGCGCCGAGCATCAGGCTGGCGAATCGGGTGCGCAGAATGCCGAGATCGGAGAAGATCTTCGTGATGACCGGAATCGACGTCACGGCCGTCGCAATGGCGAACACGAGAACGAGCGCGGGCTTGCTGCCTGCTGGTCCCATGAATGCGTCGAGCGGCAGCAGCAACGCGAAGAGGATCGCGGCAAGGAATGGTAACGGCGTGCCGAGACCGACGATCCATGCCGTCGGCTTCCTGTTCTCCTTTCCGAGCACATTGCGCACGCTCGCGCCGGACACGAACATGAGAAGCAGCAGTCCCAGGTGGTAGAGAAAGCCCAGGACAATGGTTGCAGGAGTCCCTCTCGCCGTCGCCGAAGACTGGCTGCGGCCGCGCTGGGCGCCAGGAGCCCGAACAGTGACGGCCCCAGCAGGACACCCGCCAGGATCTCCCCCACCACCCTGGGCTGATGCAGTCGGACTGCCACCTGACCGAGCAGGTTGGCGCAGGCGACGAGCAGCATCAGTGCCAGTGCCAGCAATCCCAGACTATCGGTGGACATACGTCTCCCATGGGATGCGAGTCCCGAGCGACGGACCCGTCAGGGGGGTGTCGGCCGCCAACGTAGCGGCGACCGACTCGGCGCGACAGGGGCATTTCGCCACGAATTCGGACATCGGTCGCGAAAGAGACAGCGAGAACGGGATGCCGCCCTGTGGGAACCGCCATCTGCATGAGATCGTCTCGTCTTAATGGAGGATGCGAGCAAGAAGCCCCGTCGAATTCCATGGGTCTCGGACAATACAACTCCATGAACGTGTTCGTCGCGATTAGTGTCGCGACACCAACTGAGAACACCGATGTCGTCACGGCACCGCCGCTGGTCGGCCGCGTGCCCACGCCGCACGGACGGACGGAGAGTCGTGGACACTTTGCAGTTGACCCTGCCCACGCGGCGCCGGGTCGAGGCGCCGCCGACGAGCGCCTGCACGATGTTCGTGGTCCGCCACGGAACGACCACCATGAACGTCGAGAACCGGTACCGCGGCCGATGCGACGTGCCGCTGGACGCGCAGGGTTATCAGGACGCCGTGGATGCGGCCCGGCAACTGTCCGGGGTCGGCCTCTCCGCGGTGTACTGCGGACCCCTGCGTCGCACGATCGCGACCGCCCAGATCATCGCCGACGAGGCGCGGGTCCCCGACCTGCGCATCCTGCACGGCCTGAACAACGTCGACTACGGCACGTGGCAGGCGATGACCTCCGCCGAGGCCGCCGTGTACGACCCCGACGCGTTCGACCTGTACCGCACCTCACCGAGCCGTGCCGTATGCCCGATGGGTGAACGACTCAGTGACGCTCAAGCGCGGATGGTCCAGGCGCTCCAGCTCATCGGCAGGCGCCACGCCGGGGAGACCGTCGCTGCCGTGACGCACGCGGTGATGATCCGCCTCGCCGTGGCCCGCCTGACCGGAGTCGAAGGCGAGGACTGGCGCATCCCCGTCGGTCGCGGCTCGCTCACCCGGTTCCACGTCACCGAGGACGCGATCACGCTGCGCGAGCTGCCGGCCGGCGACGACGTCGACTAGTCACATCTCAGGCGCCGAGGAGCCGAGACCGTGAACACCTACGATCCCGCGAAAGGCATGGTCTACCGCCACATCTACCCGGGAGACCGACACCTACGCGATCCCCGGTGATCAGGAGGCGCAGTCCCGACCGGCTGCCCTCGAGCTGGATGAGCGCGCGGACGCCCCATTCCGCCGCAGATCAGGGGGCGCCGGCACACTCGTCGGCCGGCGCGCTGACGGCCGCACACGGGACGTGAGCGGACCTGTCGGATCGGTCACGGCGATCCTCTTCCCCGCAGGGGCCCGTTCGTGGTCTTCTTCGCACGTCCGCCACCGAGGGCGGACCAGGATCCCTCTGGGGGCAGGAATGTCTTTGGAGCAGGACGTGGCCGCGGCGCGCGGGGCGATCGACGCCCTGGAGCGAGCGTGCGCCATGGTCACGGGGCACTTCCGGGACACGGTGGACGCCCGCCGGCTGCGGGTGGACATCGCCCGGCTGCGCGAGGACCTCACCCTGCTCTGCGGCGTCCCGCCCCATCCGGTCCACGATCCGTATCGTGCGGCGTTCACCCGGGGCCGCCTTCTACGACGACGGCCAGGACATCGACGCTGACCAGGCGATGGACTCGCCGGGCCGTAGGGCCCGGTGACGGCCACCGCACCACGCCGGACAGGTGCCGTCACCCCGGGCCGCGGCTCGGGGGGCCCGCTCCCCGCCGCGCGTCGATCGCCGCGCGCACGCTGCGCACCGACCGCTGGTGGCTGCAGCCACTGATCACGGTCGTCGTGCTGCTGCTCGTTCGTCGTGTACTCGACCTTCCGCGCGTTCCAGAACGCCTACTACTTCTCCGAGCCCTACATCTCGCCCTTCTACTCGCCGTGCATCACCACCGGCTGCGAGGGCGACACGTTCCCGGAGTTCTTCACCGGGCCGTCGTGGATCTCCCCGGCGATCTACATCCTGATCATCCCGCTGGGCCTGCGCGGCGACCTGCTACTACTACCGGAAGGCCTACTACCGGTCGTTCTGGCTGTCGCCGCCGGCGTGCGCCGTCGCCGAGCCGCACCGGCGCTACAGCGGTGAGTCCAAGCCGCCGCTGCTGATCCAGAACCTGCACCGCTACGCCCTCTACGGGGCGCTGATCTTCAACGTGATCCTCACCTACGACGCGATCCTCGCCTTCCGGGACGAGACCGGCGAGTGGGGCCACATGGGGCTGGGCACGCTGATCCTGCTGGCGAACGCGGCGCTGCTGTGGCTGTACTCCCTGTCCTGCCACTCGTGCCGGCACATCGTCGGGTGGGCGGCTCAACCACTTCTCCCGGCACCCGCTGCGCTACAAGGCCTGGACGCATGATCTCCAAGCTGAACGCCCGCCACGCGAACTTCGCCTGGCTCTCGCTGTTCAGCGTCATGATCGCCGACCTCTACATCTTCCTGCTGGCCACCGGCACGATCACCGACCTCAGCTTCTTCTGAATGGAGCCTCTGATGGATCTGGAGCGACACGACTACGACGTGGTCATCGTCGGGGCGGGAGGTGCGGGCCTGCGGGCCGCGATCGCAGCCCACGAGGCCGGCGCGCGCACGGCCGTGGTGTGCAAGTCCCTGCTCGGCAAGGCGCACACCGTCATGGCCGAGGGCGGCATCGCCGCGGCCATGGCCAACCTCTACCCCGAGGACAACTGGCGGGTGCACTTCCGCGACACCATGCGCGGCGGGAAGATGCTCAACCACTGGCGCATGGCCCAACTGCACGCCCAGGAGGCGCCCGACCGCGTCCGCGAGCTCGAGGACTGGGGCGCGCTCTTCGACCGCACCCCCGAGGGCCTGATCAGCCAGCGCGACTTCGGCGGCCACCGCTACGCCCGCCTCGCCCACGTCGGCGACCGCACCGGGCTCGAGCTGATCCGCACGCTGCAGCAGCGCACCGTCGCCCTCGGCATCGACGTGTACATGGAGTGCACGGTCACCCGGCTGCTT
The DNA here is from genome assembly GCA_963748305.1 of uncultured Actinomycetota bacterium. Classification (GTDB taxonomy): domain Bacteria; phylum Actinomycetota; class Actinomycetes; order Mycobacteriales; family Geodermatophilaceae; genus Blastococcus_B. The sequence continues at coordinate 24,464 of CAVVIN010000011.1, forward strand.
GACGGACGAGGACGGCATCACCGGCGCCTTCGGCTACTGGCGCGAGAGCGGCCGGTTCATCACCTGGCAGGCGCCGTCGGTCGTGCTCGCCACCGGCGGGATCGGCAAGTCCTGCAAGGTGACGTCGAACTCCTGGGAGTACACCGGCGACGGCCACTCCCTCGCGCTCCAGGCCGGGGCGACGCTGGTGAACATGGAGTTCGTGCAGTTCCACCCGACCGGGATGGTCTGGCCGCCGTCGGTGCGCGGGATCCTGGTGACCGAGAGCGTCCGCGGCGACGGCGGCATCCTGAAGAACTCCGCGGGCAACCGCTTCATGTTCGACTACATCCCCGACTTCTTCCGCAAGGAGACGGCGGAGACCGAGGCCGAGGCCGACCGCTGGTACGACGACAAGAAGAACAACCGGCGCCCGCCGGAGCTGCTGCCCCGCGACGAGGTCGCCCGGGCGATCAACAGCGAGGTGAAGGCCGGCCGGGGCACCCCGCACGGCGGCGTCTTCCTGGACATCGCCTCCCGCCGGACGCCGGAGTACATCCGCAAGCGGCTGCCCTCGATGTACCACCAGTTCAAGGAGCTGGCGGAGGTCGACATCACGGCCGAGGCCATGGAGGTCGGCCCCACCTGCCACTACGTGATGGGCGGGGTGGAGGTCGACCCCGACACCGAGGCGGCCCGGGTGCCGGGCCTGTTCGCCGCGGGTGAGGTGGCCGGCGGCATGCACGGGTCCAACCGGCTCGGCGGCAACTCGCTGTCGGACCTGCTGGTCTTCGGCCGCCGGGCCGGCGTGGCCGCGGCGGAGCACGCCGCGAAGCTGACCGGGGCCCGCGTCGAGGTCGCCGACGAGGACCTCGCGGACGCCGCCCGCGCGGCGCTCGCACCGTTCGATCACGAGGGCGGCGAGAACCCCTACACCGTGCAGCACGACCTGCAGGAGACGATGCACGACCTGGTCGGCATCATCCGCACCGCGCCGGAGATCGAGCAGGCCCTGGAGCGCATCGCGGCGCTGAAGGAGCGGGTCGCGAACCTGTCCGTCGAGGGCCACCGGCAGTACAACCCCGGCTGGCACCTCGCCCTGGACCTGCCGCACATGCTGCGTCGTCAGCGAGTGCATCGCGCGGGCGGCGCTGGAACGCGCAGGAGAGCCGGGGCGGGCACACCCGGGACGACTTCCCGGCCCCGATCCGGAGTGGGGGAAGACGAACCTCATCTGCTCGCCGACGCCCGACGGCGGGGTGGCGGTCCGGCACGCAGCCGCTGCCCCCAGATGCCCGGCCGAGCTCGCCGAGATCTTCGCGGAGACGCCCGCATGAGCTACGACGCGACCTTCCGGGTGTGGCGCGGGGACGCCGCCGGCGGTGACCTGCAGGACTTCACCATCGCGGTGAACGAGGGCGAGGTGGTCCTCGACGTCATCCACCGGCTGCAGGCCACCCAGGCCGGCGACCTCGCCGTCCGCTGGAACTGCAAGGCCGGCAAGTGCGGCTCGTGCAGCGCGGAGATCAACGGCCGCCCGCGGCTGATGTGCATGACGCGGATGAGCACGTTCACCGAGCACGAGACGATCACCGTCACGCCGCTGCGGGCGTTCCCGGTGATCCGCGACCTGGTCACCGACGTGTCCTTCAACTACGAGCAGGCCGCGCGGATCCCGGCGTTCGCCCCGCAGCCGCGGGACGCGGACGGCAACCACCGGATGATGCAGGTCGACGTCGAGCGCTCGCAGGAGTTCCGCAAGTGCATCGAGTGCTTCCTCTGCCAGGACACCTGCCACGTCATCCGCGACCACGAGGGCAACAAGGCGGCCTTCTCCGGCCCGCGCTTCATGATCCGGCTGGCCGAGCTGGACATGCACCCCCTCGACGTCACCGACCGCCGCGAGGCGGCGCAGGAGGAGTTCGGCCTCGGCTACTGCAACATCACCAAGTGCTGCAGCGAGGTCTGCCCGGAGGGCATCCACCTCACCGACAACGGCATCATCCCGCTCAAGGAACGCGTGGTGGACCGGAAGTTCGACCCGCTCACCTGGCTGGGCTCGAAGATCGGCCGCCGCCCGAAAGAATGACCCGGCCGAACTCAGCCCGCCGTCGTCCCGTCGTCGGCGGCGACGAGGTCCGGGGTGAACTGCGCGCGCGACATCTCCGCGGCCGCGGCGATCTCGTCGGTGGTGGCGGTCCCGCTGGCCTCGATCGTCGCGGTCCAGGCCTCGATGCTCCGCGCCGAGAACTGCTGCCCTTCCAGCGTGTTCTCCCAGGCGGCCGGGTCGTCGACGACGACGCCGCGCAGGAAGCTCGCCAGCCCGAGCACCGAGATGTCCCAGCCCGGGCCGACGTAGAGAGCGCCGCCGCCGTTGCCGGCGAACGCGACCGGCACGGTGTGCTCGAGCTCCAGCTCGGTGCGGTCGCCGTCGCCGGAGAGCCGCAGCTCGACGATGCTCTCCGGCGCGCCCCAGGTGACGGAGAGGCGCCGCGGCGGCTCGCACTGCCGGATGTCACCGCCGACGTTGCCCTCCAGCTGGTACGTCCCGCCGAGGTCGGAGGTCGCCGCTGACCGGCAGGAACCAGCGCCGCAGCCGCTCCGGGTCGACGACGGCGTCCCACACGTCGTCGACGGCGGCGGCATAGCTGCGCCGCAGGCTGACCGCGATGACCTCCGTCGCCGTCCGCGTCCGCCGGCTCACGCTGCGGTCGGTCGCGCCGAGTTCGTCGAGGATGTCCTTCACGTGTCCTCCTGTGTGTCGGCCGTCCGGCCGGGCGGCGTGGATCCTGCCGTCGTGCGGCGGGCCCGCTTGCCGCGGGCGAGCTCGGTGGCCAGCGCGTCGAGGTGCGGGGTCCAGAACCGCCGGAAGCGGTCCAGCCACTCGTCGACGTCGCGGAGCGGCGCGGCGTCCACCGCGTACAGCCGCCGGGCACCCTCCGGCGCGGACGCGGGCGAACCCGTTCTCCCGCAGCACCCGCAGGTGCTGGGACACCGCCGGCTGGGTGATCCCGAACTCCGCCCGGACGGCCGCGGTGATCGACCCCGAGGATCGCTCGCCGTCGGCGAGCAGCTCGAGGATCCGCCGGCGGACCGGGTCACCGAGGACGTCGAACGCGTGCACGAGACACAGACTACGGCCGTGACTTATATAAGTCCAGACTAATCTCAGGCCGCGGACGGCACGCTCAGCCGGCGAGTTCGTCGAACGCGGCCTCCACGACGTCGAGCCCCTCCCCGAGCAGTTGCAGGCCCATGACCAGCGGCGGCAGGAAGCGCAGCACGTTGCCGAACGTGCCGGCGGTGAGGACGACGACGCCCTGCGCGTGGCAGGCCTTCGCGATCCGGCCGGTGAGCTCGGCGTCGGGCTCGCGGGTACCCGGCCGGACCAGTTCGACGGCGATCATCGCCCCCGGCCCGCACGTCGCCGATGCGCCGGATCGCTCCTGCAGGGCCCGCAGCCGCGGCAGCATCGTCTCCTCGATCGCCCGCGCCCGCGCCGACGAGGTCGCGCTCGCGCATCGTCGCGATCGTGGCCAGGGCCGCCGCGCAGGCCACCGGGTTGCCGCCGTAGGTGCCGCCGAGCCCGCCGGTGTGCACGGCGTCCATGAGCTCGGCGCGCCCGGTGAGCTCCGCCGAGCGGCAGCCCGCCGGCGATGCCCTTCGCCGTGGTGATCAGGTCGGGCACGACGCCCTCGCGCTCGCACGCGAACCAGTCCCCGGTGCGGCAGAAGCCGGTCTGGATCTCGTCGGCGACGAAGACCGCCCCCGACCGCCGGCACCAGTCGGCCAGCGCCGGCAGGAAGCCCCGGCGCCGGGACGACGAACCCGCCCTCCCCCTGGATCGGCTCGATCAGCACCGCCGCGACGTTGTCCGCCCCCACCTGCGGACTCGATCAGCGCGCAGCGCCCGCGCCGCGGCCTGCGCGCCGGTCATCCCCGGCTCGTCCCGGAACGGATAGGACATCGGCACCCGGTAGACCTCCGGGGCGAACGGCCCGAAGCGGTGCTTGTACGGCATGTTCTTGGCCGTCAGCGCCATCGTGAGGTTGGTGCGGCCGTGGTAGGCGTGGTCGAAGACGACGACCGCCTGCCGCCCCGTGGCGTGCCGGGCGACCTTGACGGCGTTCTCGACCGCCTCGGCGCCGGAGTTGAACAGCGCCGACTTCTTGGCGTGGTCGCCCGGCGTGAGCCTGGTCAGTTCCTCGCAGACGGCCACGTAGCCCTCGTACGGCGTCGACCATGAAGCAGGTGTGGGTGAACGCGGCCACCTGCTCCTGCACCGCCTCGACCACCGCCGGCGCGGCGTTGCCCGACGCTGACGACGGCGATCCCCGAGCCCAGGTCGATGAAGGAGTTGCCGTCGACGTCGACCAGCACTCCGCCGCCGGCCCGCTCGACGAAGACCGGGAGCATGCCGCTGACCGCCGAGGAGACGGCAGCCTGCCGCCGCTCGGTCAGGGCGCGCGAGCGCGGCCCCGGTATCTCCGTCACCAGCCGGCGCTCCTGCGGGGCAGCTGCCCGCCGGCGAGGACCGGTCGGTCATGACTGTCGTCCAGCCAGGCGCGTCAGGCGAAGGCCGGCATGACCTCGTCGTGGAGCAGCGTGAGCTGCTCGTCGACGGTTGCCACCCCCGGCAGCTCCTGGCCGGTGAACGCCTTGACCAGTGAGGCGTCGGTGATGGCGGCGATGAGGTGGTTCACCCCCGCCGGCTCGATCTCCTTGATCTTGGCCGTCACCTCGTCGGGCGTGCCGGCGAAGGAGAGCTTCTCCGCGATCTCCGGCGTGGTGAGCTCGATGCCGCGCGCCAGGTCGCCGCCGCCGATCGCGTCGATGATCGGCTTCAGGCTGTCGGGGTCGACGCCGTTGCGCTCGAGCTGCTCGGCCGGCATGGACGACGCGTAGATGCCGACCATGCTGCGGGCGGCGGCCTTGGCGGCCGCGGAGTCCCGGCCGACGGCGACGACGACCCACGCGCCGAAGTCCAGCGTCGTCCAGTCCTTGCCCGCCTTCTCGGCCCCGGCCCGCAGGTGCTCGGCGGCGTAGTCGTAGGCCTCGCGGGTGTAGCTGAGGGCGTGGTGGCAGCCGTCGGAGTGCTCCGCCGAGGCCACGAACGACTTCGGTCCGCGCATCGCGCCCATCTTGACCGGCACCCGGTCCTGCACGGGCCGGGCGAAGGTGAACAGGCCCGTCGTAGTGGAAGAACTCGCCGTCGAAGGTGATGGCCCCGTCGTCGAGCAGCGTGCGCACGACGTGCACGCCCTCGATCACCCGGGACAGCGGCTTGGTGTCCTTCCAGTCGATCTTGTACTCGGCGAGCAGCCCGAAGTTGCCGCTGGACAGCACGACCTCCGCCCGGCCGTTGGTGAGCTCGTCGAGGGTCGCCGGCGCCTGCGCGATGAGGGTCGGCTCCCGCAGCACCACGCCCGAGACGCTCGGCCCCATCCGGATCTGCTCGGTCTGCCCGGCGGCCGCGGCGAAGAGCAGCCACAGGTCCTTGTGCCAGGTCTCGTCGGCCGCGTAGCAGGCGTAGAAGCCGAGTTCGTCGGCCAGCCTGATCGCCCGGAGCGACTCGTCGAGGGGGTAGTCGGGCAGCATCGCGTAGCTGAACTTCATCAGATCTCCTCGGTCGGGACGACGGGCGCCTTGCCGTCAAGGCGCGGTGTCTGCTGCCGGATCTGCCGGAGGTGCTGGGCGACCTCGATCGCGTCGCCCTCGGGGACGCCGTCGGAGTGCCGGTCGGGCCGCGCGACGAGCAGGTAGAGCAACCCGGTCACGGCGACGATGAGCAGCCCGATCGCGACGATCCAGCGGTCGAGGAAGGTCGCCGGCGTCGCCGGGCCGGATCAGCAGGTAGATCGCGAAGACGCCGTAGGCGAGCGCGGCGACGTTGACCACCAGGCCCCAGTTGCTCAGGTTCCACAGCCCGGCCGGCCGCCAGCCCCGCAGCCGCTGCCGCAGGGCGGCGAGGACGACGGCCTGGAACGAGATGTAGATGCCGCAGACGGCGAAGGCGGTGACCCGGGCCAGGTTGTCCGGGCGCCAGAAGACGTACAGGCAGATCAGCATCGGGACGACGCTGACCACGATCAGCGCGTTCACCGGCACCGCGTGCCGCTCGGGCAGGTGCGCCAGCCAGCGGCTGCCGGGCAGCATCCGGTCGCGGCCGAACGAGTACAGCAGCCGGCTCCCGGCCGCCTGCAGCGAGAGCACGCAGGAGATGAACGCCGTCACCGTGATGACCAGGAACACCTTCGACCCGGCCGTGCCCAGGGTGCTCTCCAGGATGCCGGGATCGGGTCGACGTCCTCACCGGCGACGATCGCCGGGAGGTCAGGGGCGGCGAGCACGTACCCGGCGTAGGACAGCAGGCCCGACACCCCGCCGACGACGATGGTCAGGATCATCGCCTTCGGGATCCGGCGGGTCGGGTCGGACACCTCCTCGGCCACGTCGCCGCACGCCTCGAAGCCGTAGAAGAGGAAGAGGCCCGGACAGCGCGGCGGCCAGGAAGGTCACGAAGTAGGCCTGATCCCCCCCGGCCCCCATCGAGTCGAAGAAGACCGAGAACGGCTGCTCCCGCTGGAAGAGCAGCAGGTACAGGCCCAGGACGACGACGCCGATCAGCTCGGCGGCCAGCCCGATCTTCGCGACCCGGGCGAGCGCGCGGGTGCCGACGACGTTGATCAGGAAGGCGACGACCAGCAGGCCGACCGCGGTGAGCCAGCACGACGCCGGGTGTGGCCTCGACGCCGAACAGGGCGGCGACGAACCCGCCACCGAACTCGGCGACCGCGGTGATCGTGACGATGACGGCCCAGATGTAGATCCAGGAGACGATCCAGGCGTACCGGCGGTTCCAGAGCCGCCGCGTCCACGGATAGATCCCGCCGGCCAGCGGGTACTGCGAGACGACCTCGCCGAAGACCAGCGCGACCAGGAGCTGGCCGCCGCCGACGATGACGATCCACCAGATCGCCGGGGGCCCGCCGATCGAGAGGCTGAAGGCCAAGAGGGAGTAGACGCCGACCAGCGGCGAGAGGTAGGTGAAGCCCAGGGCCATGTTGGCCCACAGGCCCATGCCGCGTTCGAACTCGCCGGTGTAGCCCAGGGCGGCCAGCTGTTCGTCGTCGGCGGTGACGGGGCGGGCGTCGGAGAGGTCACCGGGGATCTCCTGCGATCGGCGAGTGCGGATGCGGGCCGCGGGTGACCCCCGGTGTGCCGTCGATCACACGCGACGGGCCGAAACCTATAGACCCATAGGTCTATAGGATCAAGGGCTCCGACGATCGCCCCGGGAACCGTCCGGCTCAGACGCTCAGCAGCCGGTCCGTGGGGTCGGCCAGGTAGAGCCGCCACGGGATGCCGGCGAGCCGGGGACGCCGGCGCCGGGGAGGTCCGGCCGGCGAGCGCAGCAGCGCACCGACCAGCCACCGCGGCGAGGTCGAGAGGACCACCCGGCCCTCGTCGTTGAGCAGGAAGAACGGCTCCGTCGACCGCGCCGAGCACCTCGAGGAGGTGCGTCTCGAACCGGCTGACCGGCACGTCGGCGCCGACCACACCGAGGAACTCGCCTGCGGCCAGCACGGGCCCGGTGAGCGTGAGCAGGTAGCGGCCCGTGCCGTGGACGTCGACGTAGGGGCCGACGACGTGCCGGAGCCCGGTCCGGCGGGGGACGTCGAACCAGTCCGTCGCCGTGTAGTCGTAGAAGCCCGAGGCTGGACGGGCGCAGGTCGGGATCGAGGACCCGCAGCCGCCCGCCGTCCGGGGTCGACCTGCCACCAGTACAGGCGCAGCGGAAGTCGTTCGCCGGCCGCGGGCGCGACGATCAGGCCGAGGCCGACGGCGAGCTGGTCCGGCGGGCCGAGCAGGGCGCCCGCGACGTCCGTCGAGGCCGGCCGCCGGGCCCTCGGAAAGGCCGGGCAGCAGTCGGCGGGCGGCGGCCGCGTGCACGTCGGCCACGGTGGTGAAGACGCGCTCGACGACGTCGGTGACGGCCGCGACCACCCCAGCGACCCGGGACCCGGTCCACCGCGCGGCCTCCTGCGGCGGACCGGGCCGCCAGGTCGGCGGCGGTCTCGCGGCCGCGCAGGCGCAGCTCGATCGACCACAGGGTGCGGGTGTCGATGTGCTCGCTCGGTCAGCTCCCGGGCGCGGGCGGCGTCGCGCGCCTCGATCGCGTCGATGACGGCGCGATGGCTCGGCGACCATCTCCCGCAGCAGGCCGGGCTCGACGCCGGGGGCCACGGCAGCTGGCCCAGCTCCACGTGCAGATCCATCTCCTGCATCGTCAGCCGCACCGACTGGGCGCAGGCGGCGACCTCGACGTAGAACCGGCCGTCGGTCCGGCGCTGGCCGGTGACCGACTCGGCGCGGGCCAGGCGGTCGACGATGTCGCGCAGCCGGGCGATCTCGTGCGGCGACGCCCGCAGCGCCGCCAGCCGGGCAGCGGCCGCCGCCACGGCGCCGTGCACGTCGCCGAGCTCTCGCAGGTCCGGTCGTGCCGAGCTCGGCCAGCCGGGCGTCGGCGAGCTGGGCGAGGGCGTCGTCGCGGGAGCGGACGAAGCTCCCGCCGCCGCGGCCCCTGCGGGTCTCGACCAGACCGAGCTTGCGCAGTTCGGCGAGTGCGTCGCGCAGGGTGACGGTGGAGACGTTGAGCATCGGGGCCAGGTCGGTCTCCGACGGCAGCTGCTCGCCGTCGCCGAGCAGGCCGAGCGCGATCGCGCTGCCCACCCGGCGGACGACGGCCTCACTGCGCAGGGCGCCGTCGTCCAGCGGGGAGAAGACGGCCCGCCGCGCGTCGCCGCTGAGCAACTGCACGAGCCGACCTCCTCGACGGTCGGCGAGGCCAGAGTCTCGCACCGGGAGTCGTGCGCTCGCATAACCATTGATCCCATAGGTTTCCCCCGTTAGCGTGGCCGCACTCCACTTCCTTTGCACCGCCGACCCCCTGTGACCCGAGGAGCACCCGTGACCCAGGTCCAGCCGGAGCGGGCCAGGCCCGCCGACGCACTCTCGGAACCGTTCACGCCCGGGGCCCCGGCCAACCCGCCGGAGCTCGCCGCCTTCCCCGAGACCCTGGCCGGCCCGCTGCCCGCGCCGCCCGCGCGACCCGAGGACGGCGGCCTTCGTCGAGGAGTGGCGCGACGCCTAGCTACAACTGCTTCTCCTCGGGCCACAAGTTCTGCCGCGAGGTCTGCCCGGTCACCCAGGTCGAGCGCAACGAGTCGTGGACGCCGACCGCCTTCCACGCCAACGTCGTCGCGATGGAGCGCGGCGAGCTCGACATCGCCGACGTCGCCGCCGACTACGTCAACTGCACCCAGTGCGGGGCCTGCGAGCTGCGCTGCCCGAACACGCTGTTCACCGGCGACTTCTACCGGTTCCGCACCCGCACCGTCGACGTCGTCAAGGCGGTCCGGGCGCTGGCCGTCGAGAGCGGCGTCCACCAGCCCGGCCTGGCGGTCCTGGAACGAGCGCACCGACCTGCGGACCCACGAGCCGGTGCTCGGCGAGACCCCGGTCGGGCAGGAGACGGTCCGGAACTGGGCCGACGGCCTCGACCTCCCGATCGGCGGCGAGACGGTCCTGTTCGTCGACTGCGAGGCGGCGTTCTACCGGACGTCGGTGCCGCGGGCGGTCGCCCAGATGCTGCAGGCCGCCGGGTACGAGTTCGGCCTGATGGGCGACCAGTGGTGCTGCGGCGGCCCGGCCGCGGAGATGGGCTACGTCGAGCAGGCGCAGCGCTTCGCCCGGCACAACCTGGACGACTGGCGGGCCACCGGCACCCGCCGCGTGCTCGTGCTCGACCCGCACGACTACATCAGCTTCACCGAGGACTACCCGAAGTACTTCGGCGAGGAGTTCGACATCGAGGTCGTCCTCGTCCTCGACGTGCTCGCCGGACTGCTGCGGGAAGGTCGGCTCACGCCGTCGGTGCCGGTCGACCGGGCGGTGACCTATCACGACCCCTGCCGGCTCAACAAGCGCAAGGGCATCTGGGCGGAGCCCCGGGAGATCCTGCGCGCGATCCCCGGGCTGACCTTCCACGACGTCGACCGGGTGACCCAGTGGTCCTACTGCTCGGGCGGCGGCGGCGGCCTGCCGATCGAGAAGCCGGAGCTCACCGCGAAGATCAGCGCGCTGCGGCTGGAGCGGGCCGCGGAGCTCGACGTGGACACGCTGGTCAGCGCCTGCCCGTGGTCGGAGCGACCCCTCGGCGAGGCCGGCGACGCCCAGGACATCGACGTCGTCGACCTGCACGAACTCCTGGCCCAGTCGCTGGGCATCGACGTCGGCGGCTCCCGCGGCGACGTCGGGGACGCCGGCCTGGCCCAGGAACGCACGGGGGTGCCGGGGCGGGCCCGCCGGACGCGCGGGACCTGCGCCGGCGCGGGCAACGGCTGCGGGAATGTCGCCGGCTGCGGCTGCGGGGGGCACTCGATGACCGCCACTGTTCCCGGCGCGCTCGACACCCCGCCGCTGGACGCCGGGCGGCTGGACACGCTGGTCACCGCGCTGCGCGGCGTGCTGGCCGAGGAGCAGATCCTCACCGCGAAGACCGACCGCTACAACCGGGCCCGGGTGCCGGCCCCCTTCCCGGTGCACCGCTGGTCGGAGCGCGTGCCCGACGTCGTCGTCCTCCCGACCTCCACCGAGCAGGTGGCGGCGGTGGTCCGGATCGCCAACGACCTGCGGGTGCCCGTCGTCCCGCGGGACGGCGGCACCGGCCTGACCGACGGCGCCGTCCCGCTGCGCCGCGGCATCGTCGTCGACGTCAAGCGGATGAACCAGATCCACGAACTGGACCTGGTCAACCGGACGGTCACCGTCGGCACCGGCATCAACATGCTCAAGCTCAACGAGCGGCTCGCCCAGCACGGGCTGTTCTATCCCGACGACCCGGCGTCCTACCCCTGCTCGCTCGTCGGCGGGCGGATCGGCACGAGCGGCTGGTCGCTGATCGGCTCGCGCTACGGGCACACCCGCGACCTGGTGCTGAGCTTCGACCACGTGCTGCCGACCGGGGACGTGCTGCACGTCGGGGACGGCATCGGCGGCAAGATCAGCAAGAGCTCGAGCGGCTACCAGCTCAAGCACCTCTTCATGGGCCACCAGGGCACGCTCGGGCATCGCGACCCGGGCCACCCTCAAGCTGTTCCCGAAGCCCGAGGCCGAGCTCTCCCCGTTCTGGTCGTTCGACAACTACGACGACGCCTACGCCTGCATGGGCGCGCTGGCCCGCGCCGGGGTCGCCACCTTCGCCGGCGCCGTGCTGTTCGACGAGCACAAGGTCGCCTACCTGCGCCGGGACGACGAGGCCTACATCCCCCAGCCGGCCGACGTCCGCGCGCTGGTCTGCGCGGTCATGTACGGCTACGAGGACGAGGTCCGCGTCGGCGGGCAAGCGGCTGTTCCGGATCGCGAAGGAGCACGGCGCCCGCTACCTCGGCGACGAGATCTCCGAGGGCGACTGGGCCGCGCGGCACGACCGCTACGCCACTCCCCTGCACGGCCGCACCAAGGACGGCCAGGTGGTGCCGATGTCGTGGCACTGCGAGGACGCCGCGATTCCCTACTCGAACGTCCCGGCGGTCACGCAGGGCCTGGCACGAGATCGTCGCCGACCTGCGGCGCAGGACCGACGTCTTCGACGACTGGGGCATGTTCGCCTACACCTCGGCGAACACCGGCGTGGACTACCTGACCGAGATCGACGTCGGCATCTGGGAGCAGCGGCTCGACGACGCGGCGTGGGCGGCGTGGGTGGACGCGAAGAGGCAGATCGCCGCGGTCGGCGATGGCCCACAGCGGCTCGATCTGCGCCTGCCACGGGTCCTGCCGGGAGGGGGAGGTCGACCTCGTGCCGCAGGAGCTGGGCCGGGGCTTCGACGTGATGCTCGACGTCAAGCGGTCGCTGGACCCGAACAACATCATGAACCCCGGCAAGTACCTGCTCGACCGGGCCTACGAGGGGACGACCGGTGCCTGAGCAGCAGCCGAAAGGGCCCTCGCCCGCCGCGCCCTTCCGCGTCGCCGAGCAGTCCACCCCGCCGCCGGCCGAGCGGGTCAGCGACGTGGCGCAGACGACGTTCGCGCACGTCTACGAGGTCGACCCCCGCCTCATGCAGCGGCACGTGCTGCAGCAGGTCTTCCCGAACTGGGACACGCTGCGGATCATGCGCAGCCGGCAGGACCACCTGCAGTGGATGCACCGGCACTTCGCCACACGGTCGTGACCGGCTCCGAACTACTGGCCGAGGTGGAGCCGAGGCCCACCGAGGAGACCCCATGAGTGAGAAGACGGTCCTGCGCAACTTCGTCGGCGGCGAGCACGTGGACACCGTCGACGGCCGCCGGTGCCGACCTCGTCGACCCGACGCACCGGGGAGGTGTTCGGTTCCGCACCCGTCTCCGGCGCCGGAGGACGTCGACCGCGCCTACGCGGCGGCCGCGACGGCGTTCGAGACCTGGCGGGACATCACGCCGTCCGAGCGGCAGCGCGCCCTGCTGCGCTTCGCCGACGCGGTGGAGGAGCACGCCGACGAACTGGTGGCGCTGGAGAGCCGGAACACCGGCAAGCCGCTGGGCCTGACGGCGTCGGAGGAGATCCCGCCGATGGTCGACCAGATCCGGTTCTTCGCCGGCGCGGCCCGCATGCTCGAGGGCAAGGCGGCGGGCGAGTACCTGGCCGGGCACACGTCCTGGGTGCGCCGAGAGCCGATCGGGGTCGTCGGCCAGGTGACCCCGTGGAACTACCCGATGATGATGGCGGTCTGGAAGATCGCGCCCGGCGATCGCCGCGGGCAACACCGTCGTCCTCAAGCCCAGCGACACCACCCCGGTGACGACGCTGCGGCTGGCCGAACTGGCCGCCGACATCTTCCCGCCGGGTGTGCTCAACGTGGTCTGCGGCGACCGGGACACCGGCCGGGCGCTGGTGGAGCACCCGACCCCGCAGCTGGTGGCGATCACCGGCTCGGTGCGGGCCGGCATGCAGGTGGCCGAGGCCGCCGCCCGCGACGTCAAGCGGGTGCACCTGGAGCTCGGCGGCAAGGCGCCGGTGGTGGTCTTCGACGACGCCGACCTCGAGGCGGCGGCCTCCGGGATCGCCGAGGCCGGCTACTTCAACGCCGGGCAGGACTGCACCGCCGCGACCCGCGTGCTCGCCGCGCCCGGCATCCACGACGACTTCGTCGCCGCCCTGACCGAGCAGGCGCGCGGCACCCGGACCACGTACGAGAACGGCCCGGGGGACGACGACGCGCTGGTGCCCCCGGTCAACAACGCCGACCAGCTCGAGCGGGTGACCGGCTTCCTCGACCGGGCGCCCGGCCATGCCGAGGTGACCACCGGCGGGCACCGGCAGGGCGACCGCGGGTTCTTCGTCGAGCCCACCGTCGTCGCCGGCCTGCGCCAGGACGACGAGATGATCCAGCGCGAGGTGTTCGGCCCGGTGATCACGGTGCAGCGGTTCAGCGACGAGGACGAGGCCGTGCGCTGGGCCAACGGCGTCGAGCTGGGGCTGGCGTCGAGCGTCTGGACGAAGGACTTCGGCCGGGCGATGCGGATGAGCCGGCGGCTGGACTTCGGCTGCGTGTGGATCAACACCCACATCCCGCTGGTGGCCGAGATGCCGCACGGCGGGTTCAAGCACTCCGGGTACGGCAAGGACCTGTCGCTGTACGGGTTCGAGGACTACACCCGCGTCAAGCACGTCATGGCCAACATCGAGAGCTGACCGCACCGGCCGGCGTCACCGGGCGGCCGGCGGGCACCACTCCTCGCCCTGGATTCCGGCCAGCAGGTGGTCGTGCGAGCGCGCCGCCAGGTCGACGACGCCCCGCACGTCCGAGTGGACGAGCCGGCCGTCGCGCTTCACCCACCGCCCGCCGACCATGACCGAGTCGACGTTGTGCGTTCCCGCCGCGTGCACGACCGCGCCGACCGGGTCGCTCACCGGCGCCAGGTTCGGCGTGTCGGCCCGCAGCATCAGCACGTCGGCCTGCTTGCCCACCTCCAGCGTGCCGATCCGGTCGTCGAGACCGCAGGCCCGGGCACCGTCGACCGTGGCCATCGCCAGCACCTCCCGCGCCGTCAGGGAGACCTCCCCGAGGGTCTCGCCTCGGGCCAGCGCCGCCGCGTGGTCCGCGCCCGCGCTGCAGGGCGATCGCCACCCGCATGGCTCCGAAGAGGTCGCCGCCGACGTTCGTGCAGACGTCCGCGGACAGGCCGGTGGGGATGCCCCGGGACCGCAGCCGGGCCGTCGCGGCGGGACCGTGGCCCATGTTCGCCTCGACCTCCGGCGACACCGAGGCCCGTCCGCCCGCGTCGGCGATCATGTCCAGCTCGGCGTCGCTGAGCATGTTGCAGTGCACGTAGGTCGTGTCGGGCCCGAGCAGTCCTCGCGCGCCGAGCTCGGCGACCCCGCCCTGTGTCCCGCGGAGCCCGCCACCCACATGGACGGTGACGGGCAGCCCGAGCTCCCGGGCCAGCGCCCAGTCGGCGACGCACGTCTCGATCGCGGAGAACTCCGGTCCGCGCACGGCCATCCCCAGGGTGACCCGGGCACGGTCGTCGGAGCCGACGCCGTTGCGGAGCCGGGCCACGTCCGGGTGTGGGGCGATGCGTCCTTGCCCAGCGCCTGGTCGTTGGTGGCGCCGTAGGAGAAGAGCGCTCGACCGCCACCCTGCTGCGAGCGCGTCCCATGCCGCGTCGGCGTGGTCGGGGCCGTTGAGGTTGTGCGACCAGTCGACGACCGTGGTGATGCCTGAGTCGAGCGCCTCGACCATGCCGAGCAGGGTGGCCGGCGAAAGTGTCCTCCGGGCCGGAAGACAGCCTCCGAGCCGGCCCCGCATCCGGGCGAAGTACTGACCGAGGGTCCAGTCGCACGCGATCGTCCGCAGCGCCGACTGCCACATGTGCCGATGGGTGTCCACGAGGCCGGGGAGCACGATCCGGTCGCGGGCGTCGACCACCTCGGCGTCGGAAACGTCGTCGAGCTGCCCGACCGCCGCGATCCGGTCGTCCTCGATCAGCAGGTCGCCGCGGAACGGCTCCGAGCCGGCCACCATCGTGAGGAGCCAGCCGCCGGCCAGCAGCGTTCGGTTCGTCATGCGGGCACTGACCTCGCCGTCGGTTCGGGGTTGCCGAGGTCAGCATCCTGCGCGGTCAGTAGCTGAACGTGGTGGCCGCCTCGTCGCCGATCCACTGCCACAGCGGGATGGTCCCGTTGATCTCGGCGTTCGGGAGCAGGTCGCCCTTGTCCAGCTGCCGGGCGTCGAAGCAGATCGGGCAGACGTAGTACCGCCCGCCGGCGGCGGCGTAGCGCCGCAGCAGGTCCGCGAGCGGCGGGCATCCCTCGCAGCCGACGCCGACCGCGAACCCGTCGAGCGCGAGCCGGACCGCCTCCTTGGTGAGGAACATCAGCGTGGGCCGGCCGGTCTCGGCGGCGCCGACGGCGACGAGGAAGGCCACGGTGACCTTCTCGGTGTCCTCGAGGCCGGTGGTCAGGCTGATGACGGACTTGGTGGACATGGATCTCCTCGGGTGATCGGGATGGGTTTTCCGGGGGGTCAGGGACGGACGGCGGGGACGAGGCGGGCGAGCGCGGCCAGCGAGCGCGGCACCTCGTCGTCGAGCTGGGTGCGGCGGATCCGGGCGAACATGGCACGGCGCCAGAAGGTGCGGGGGTTGATGTCCCAGGCCGACGTCGAGGCGCGACCCGCCACCCGGGACGTCGGTCACCTGCCAGCACCAGCCGGCCCAGCTGGGGTTGCCGTCGTCCGTGCGCGAGACGTGCTCGAAGTGGTAGGTCTCCGGGTCGTACCGGAGTGTCCGGGCGCGGCTGTGCCAGGTCGTCCCCGACGCGGCCATGAGCACGACCCAGTCGGCGCCCTCGGCCGGCGGACCGGCGGGGGGCTCCAGCACGCGGCGGATGTGCGCGTTCCACTCGGGCAGCCGCTCGACATCGGTGAGGACGGCGAACACGTCGTCGGCGGGAGCGTCGACGACGACGCTCGCCGACCCCTCGAGGCGTCGGATGAGCAGGTGCGGTGTCATGCCCTGACTGTGGACGCCACCCGGGGGTCGGTTCATGGGGCGAACACCCCGTCTTCGCCGGCGGTCATGAGGCCGTTCCGGACCGCGAACATGCTGGCCATCGCCCGGTTGGAGACGCCGATCTTCGCGTAGATGTGCTCGATGTGGTTGGTGGCGGTCTTGCGGGAGATCACGAGCCGCTCGGCGACCTCCCGGTTGGACGCCCCGCGGGCCAGCAGGCGGAGCACCTCCACCTCGCGGGAGGTCAGCCCGGCCGGCCAGTCCTTGCGCCGGCGGACCGGGTGGCCGGCCGTCTCCAGCACCGCCTCCGCCGCCGGCCCGTCCAGCCGCCCGGCGCGCACCTCACCGCGCAGCCACGCGGCCGCGACCTCCGGGGCCCAGGCGGGCCGGTGCGGGCGGGGCTCGAGCTTGGCGTGGTAGGCGTCCGCCGCGGCCAGGATGCGTCCCGAGAGGGTCAGCGCGTTCCCGCGGGTGCCGCGCGGGTAGCCGGAGCCGTCGAGCCGCTCGTGGTGCTGGTTGGCGGTGTGCGCTTAGGCGCGCAGGGCCGGTGCGGAGGCCAGCATCCGTTCGGTGAGGTAGGGGTGCAGGCGGACCCGCTCCTCCTCGGCCGCGCTCAGCCCGCCCTCCTTGTCCCAGACGGCGTTGGAGACGCCGAGCCGACCGAGGTCGTGCACGAGTGCGGCCCGCCGGACATGGGCGACGCCGTCCGGGGGCAGGCCGAGCAGGCCCGCGGCGCCGGCGGCCAGGCGGGCGACGCCGCGCGAGTGGCCCAGGGTGTACGGCGACTTGGTGTCGGCGAAGTCCGCGAGCGCCTCGAACGCCTCGTCGAGCTCCCGGTCGCGCAGGACGTGCCCGAGCGCGGGCTCGGCGGCGATCACCACGTCCCAGGTGGTGGCCCCGTCCAGCTCGGCGAAGAGCGCCGCCCCATCGGCACACACCAGGTCGACCAGGTCGGGGTCGAACTGCGTCCCGCGGCGGTCCCGGGCCACGTCGAGCGCGGCCCTCCCCACCGGAGCGGTGGAAGACCGAGAGGACGTCGGTGAGGTTGACGATCCGCGCCGCCAGCGCGATGGCCTCGCCCTTCGTGCCCTCGGGGAGCCCCTTCCCGTCCCAGCGCTCGAACGTCTGCGACAGCGGACGGCGGACCTCCTCGCTGAGGCCGAGACGGGTCGCGAGGTCGTTGGCCGCGAGCCAGTGGTTGGCGATCATCGCGTCGGCGTCCCTGTGTCCCCCGCCGGCGAAGGCGACGGCGACCCGCGCCCGGTCCCAGCCGGTCTTGTCCGACCCGACCCGCGCGGCCATGAACCGTTTCGCCGTCAGCCCGGCGAAATCGGTGTGCCGCACCGCCTCCTTCAGCCCGAGGTCGTCGCCGAACCACTTGGCCTGCTCGTACGCGTCGATGTGGCAGCCGACCCACGCCAGGAGACCGACGTAGTAGAGGGTGCCCCGTTCCTCGTCGTCGAGACCGAGCCGCTCGCCGATCCGCAGCGCCAGCAGGCACTGGCGCAGGGCGTGCTCCATCGGCTGGTTCAGCCCGAGGTCGGCCCCCAGCGACATGAGCGCGACCAGCTCCGAGACCCGGACCGCCTGCCCGTCGGACGGCGCCGTCGTCATGGCGGGAGTCTAGGGAGGACGGGGCCCCGACGGCGGGCCCTGACGGCGGGTCCCGGCGCCGCGCCCGGGGCCGTTGACACCGCCCGCCGGTCACTCCACGGTTGCCCCCGGGCTGCTCCGTCGGTACGCCACGCGGGCAGCAGCTGTGGGGACCCGTCCGTGGACCAGGAGAACACTTCGATGACCAGCACCCTCGTCGGCGTCCAGGGGTACCTGGCCGGCCACCGATTCCCGATCACCGACCGGCCGCTCAGCCTCGGCCGCGGCCCCACGAACGACGTCGTGCTCGCCGACACGGCCGCGTCCCGCATCCATGCGGAGGTCCGGCACAACAAGAGCGGTGTCGTCCTCAAGGACCTCGGCAGCGGGAACGGCACGTACGTCAACGGCAAGCGCGTGACCACGCACCGACTCCGCTCCGGCGACATGATCGGGATCGGCGAGGAGGTGTTCCGCTTCGAGGTGACGGACTCCGCGACGGTCCTCGTCCAAAATCCCGCGGGGAGCGGAGGCACGGCGCCGGCCGGCTCCCCGCCCGTCCTCCGGGTGACCATCGCGGGCGGCGGCCCGGTCGGGATGAGCTTCGCTCTCCTGCTCGACCACATGCTCGGTCCCGGGTCTCGATCACCATCCACGACGGGCGGTGGACGCAGGAGGACGGCCGGTACGTCTGGCAGAACCCCGAGCAGGGGAACAACCGTCGCCAGCAGGTCGTGACGGTGCAGAGCCGGCAGTTCCTGAAACTGCCGCCCGAGGTGCAGGAGCGGCTGTTCCGGCCGGGGACGTTCACCGAGATGTGGCCGGCGGGCCCCGACTCGATCCAGGGCCGCGGCCCCGCGCAACATCCGGATCGCCTTCATCGAGGACGAACTGCTCGCGATCCTGAACGAGAAGGCCGACCACATCCGGCTGGTCACCGAGAACTACGACGCCGCGGCGGCGCACGACGATCTCGCCGACCAGCACGTGCTGGCCATCTGCGAGGGCGGCCGCTCGAGCAGCCGGGACCACTACGCCGCCGCGTTCGGCGCGGCCGACGTGAACCTTACGGGCTCGAGGGCAAGCAGGTGCAGGACATGGTCCTGGGCCTGCGGGTCAAGTCGCGGCTGCCCGACCCGATGTCCGTGCTGCTGACGGTGAGCCAGAACCGCTTCCTGCTCAACGCCCTGACCGGTGACGGTTTCCTCAACATGCGCCTGACCGACCAGGAGGCGCTCGAGGCCGTCGGGATCAACCCGGTCCGGCAGGTCTTCACGCCGTGCATCCAGTCCACCCCCTGCCTGCTGGAGCGGCGGCCCGGCGGGGAGTTCCACTGCGGCGGGCACAACGCCGTCTTCCTGCCGGCGCTCCTGAAGGGCTCGGCGCTGTGGGAGCGGGTGCAGGAAGGGCTCACGATGTACGACGTCCCCCCGGCGGACCTCAGCGCCGTCACGGGGTTCCGGCTCGACATGGTGCAGCGTCCGCGCTTCACCGCCGAACTGCTGCCGCGGACGGCGGGGACACCGGGGACCTACGGGTTCCTGCTCGGTGACACCGCCAACGCGATCCACTTCTGGCCCGGGCGCGGCCTCAACAGCGGGCTCGCCTCCGCCGTCTCGCTCGCGCGGTGCCTGGTGAGCGCCTGGCGCGGCAGCCCGTTCCGCGACTCGGCCTTCACGCGTCACGAGGCCGTGATGGCGATGCTGCAGTACCGGCACAAGACCCGGGCCTTCCGGCAGATGGTCACCCTCGACGACGCCGGCAACCCCGCCGCCATCAAGGACCTGATCGGCGCGGGGCATCACCGAGGGCGAGCAGGGCGGGCTGAACCGCGACCGCGATCTGGAGATGCTGATGCAGCGCATGCGGGCGAACCGGACGCGGCTGGAACCCCGCCTGCCCGGCCTGCCCGACGACGCCACGCTGCGTGGGCGCCTCGACCAGCTCTCCGCCGAGACGCTGCACACCCTCGTGGTCAGCGACCAGTGGGACAGCGGGAACGTCGGCGGCGAGGAGGTCGACGTCGACTGGCTGCTGCCCGAGCCCGAGGCGTCGGCCGTCCCGGAGCCCCGGGGCCCCGGCCGCCCGGCGAAGGCGAAGGACGCGGCGAAGCCCCGCGGCTGGCAGCCGGTGGTGGTCTACCTGCCTAGCCGCTAGGTCGCCCGTGCCGGGGCTCTACCGGGTGTCGGCCTCGACCGCTTCGAACGCCTTGCGGGCGGCGATCAGGACCGGGTCCCAGACCGGCGCGAACGGCGGGGCGTAGGAGAGGTCCAGCGAGAGGATCTCGTCGACGCTCATCTCGTTCCAGATGCAGATGGCCAGGGCGTCGATGCGCTTGGCCGCCGCCTGCTTGCCGACGACCTGGGCGCCCAGCAGCCGGCCGCTGCGCCGCTCGGCGATCATCTTGACCCTGATCGGCCGGGAGCCCGGGAAGTACCCGGCCCTCGTGGTCGAGTCGACGACGGCGGTGACGAAGGCGTAGCCGGCGGCCTCGGCCTCCCGCGACGACAGGCCGGTGCGCGCCGCCTCGGTGTCGCAGATCTTGGTGATCGCGGTGCCGATCACGCCGGGGAAGGTCGCGTACCCGCCGCCGATGTTGATCCCCGCGACGCGGCCCTGCTTGTTCGCGTGGGTGCCGAGCGCCACGACCAGCCGCTGGCCGGAGAGCCGGTGCAGGGACTCCACGCAGTCCCCCGCCGCCCACACGCCGTCGACCTGGGTGCGCATGCGGGTGTCGACGGCGATGCCGCCGGGAGGTGCCGAGCGGGATGCCGGACTCCTGGGCCAGCCGCACGTCGGGCCGGACGCCGAGCCCCAGGACGACGAGGTCCGCCGGCAGTTCCCGGCCCGACTGCGTCACCACCGCGCAGGCCCGGCCGTCCGCGCCGACCTGACGGCGGCGACCCCGTCGGAGAGCACCAGGTCGATGCCCTCCCCCCGCACGGCGTCGGCGATGAACTCCCCGACGTCGGGGTCGAAGGTGCCGACCGGCGTGGCCGACATGTCGACCACCGTCACGTCGAGGCCGCGGGTGCGGCACGCCTCCGCCAGCTCCAGCCCGATGTAGCCGCCACCCACGACGACGACCCGCCGGACCCGCCCGCTGTCGAGCTCGGCCCGCAGCGCCTCGCCGTCGTCGAGCACCTGGACGCCGTAGACCCCGTCGGCGTCGATGCCCGGCACCGGCGGGCGCATGGGCACGCTGCCGGTGGCGTAGACCAGGTCGTCGAACGGCTCGCTGCCCTCGACGCCGCCGTCCAGGTCGCGCCACTGCACAGTGCGCTTGTCCAGGTCGATGCCGACGACCTCGGTGCGCATCCGCACGTCGATGCCGGCCTTCCGGTGCTGCTCGGGAGTGCGCGCGATGAGCGCCTGCCTCGCTCGCGACCGCCCCGCCGATCCAGTACGGGATGCCGCAGGCGGAGTACGACGTCGCCCGGCCGCGCTCGAACATCACGACGTCCAGGTCCGGCTTGCGCTTCTTGGCCTGCGATGCGGCGCTGCCCCCGGCGGCGTCGCCTCCGATCACGACGAGGCGCTTGACTCATCCCCGAGACGCTAGGACAGCGCGGCACTCAGGGATACGTCTCCGGACGCCGCGGGACGGAGTGCGGCCCCGACGATCTCCACCAGCTCGTCGCGGGTCGGGCCCGGGCTGTACGGAGCCCGCCAGCCCGACTCGTAGACGGCCCGCGCGAACGGCTCGACCGGGTCGAG
The DNA here is from genome assembly GCA_963748305.1 of uncultured Actinomycetota bacterium. Lineage (GTDB taxonomy): Bacteria > Actinomycetota > Actinomycetes > Mycobacteriales > Geodermatophilaceae > Blastococcus_B. The sequence goes on from CAVVIN010000011.1 coordinate 45,815, forward strand.
GCAGGACGGCCCCTCGCGCATCGTGAGGTAGCCGGGCATGGCGGCGCCGATCCGCGGGTCGACCTCGGCCGCGGCCATGATCAGGTCCGAGGGCAACCGCCGGGTCAGGTCGACGTCGCCGCCCTCCCAGCGGCGGACCAGGTCGGTGTCCATGCGCACGTGGTCGAGCACCCACGGGAGCATGTTCTCCTCGCACCAGCGGCCGAACGGCTCGGCGACGACGTCCGGGGCGGTGCCGTCGTCCAGCAGCTCCATCAGCGTGCGGATCTGGACGAACGTCGTCGTCACGCCGCGGCCGAAGGTGGGGGTCGTGGTGGCGACCGAGTCCCCGACGCTGACCAGGCCGGGCAGGGGGCGGTCGCCGTCGACGGCGCGCTGGGCACGGTAGGCGTTGCGCAGCGGGCCGCCCGGCAGCACGTCGGTGACCGGCCGGGCCCGGGCCGGATCGGTCCACTCGGCCAGCCCGGGGACCGCCCGGCAGGCCGCCTCGAAGGCGGCGGCATGCCGCAGGTCCTTCAGCGCCGCGTCGGCGGTGGGCCGGACGACCAGCACCGAGAAGTAGCCGCGCTCGTGCAGGAAGACGATGCACTGGTAGCCGTCGAGGTCCGCCTGCCAGGCGATCGGGTTCGTCATCGGCCCCGGCGCCGCACCCTCGTGGAGCTGGTACTGGCGGTCGACGTACGCCATGCCGCACAGTCCGCCGACCTCCGACGGGGCCCGCACCGCGTCGGCCGCCCGCCCCGAGCGGCCGGACGCGTCGACGACGAGGTCCGCCTCGACGTGGGCACCGTCGACCACCAGGCCGCGCGCCCGGCCGCCGGCGGTGACGACGCCGTCGACGTGTCCCTGCTGGATCGTCAGCCGGGGCACGTCGCGTGCCGAGGCGCGCAGCGCGCGCTCGAGGGTGTCCCGGCGGGAGCGGAACCCCCCGGGGACGGTCTCGCCGTTCGACAGGTCGAACAGGATCGGCTCGGCGCCCGCCGCCTGCCAGGCGGCATAGGCCTCCGGCCACTCGCGCTCGAGGACCATGCCCACCTGCGGCCGGAAGGCGTGCGCGTGGTGGAACTGCATGACGCCGCGGCGGGGCCAGTGGCCGTCCCCCGGCGGCCCCGGGTCCCGGTCGACCGCGACGACCTCGTGGCCGCGGCGGGCCAGGCTCGCGCCGGTGAGCAGACCGGCGGGGCCGGCTCCGATGACGGCGACCTTCATGATCGTCCCTCGCCTCGCACTGATGGTGCAGTGGGTACACTCATGGTGTCGTCGACCCGCCCCGGGCGTCAAGGAGGTTGCGTGGCGCACGCAGGAATCCCGGCCGTCGAGGCCCGGGCGCCGTACACCTCGCCCGTGCGCTCGGAACAGGCACGCACCACCCGGCGCGCGATCGTCGCCGCCGCCGCGGAGTTGTTCGTGAGCCCAGGGGTACGCCGCCACGACCATCGACGCGATCGCCGAGCGGGCCGGGGTCGGGCGCAAGACCGTGTTCGCGTCGGTCGGCGGCAAGGGCGCGCTGCTCAAGCTGGCCTGGGACTGGGCGCTGGCCGGCGACGACGAACCCCTCCCCATGACCGAGCGCCCGGCGGTGCAGGCGATCCTGGCCGAGCGCGATCCGCGCCGGCTGGTCGCGATGTGGACCGACCTGCTGCTCGACGTCGGGACGCGCGCGCCTGCCCATCGAGACCGTCGTGCTCGCGGCCGCGGACGTCGACCCCGAGGCCCGCGAGCTGCGCGAGGCGATCCGGCGCGAGACCCTGGCCGGCGCCACCGCCTTCGTCACCCACCTGGCCGGAACCGGTGGGCTCCGCCCGGATCTGAGCGTCGAGCGGGCCGCCGACGCGTGCTGGGGGCTGGTCAACTCGCTGCTCCAGCGCCTGCTCACCACCGAGCGGGCCTGGTCCACGGCGGAGTACCGCGAGTGGTTCGTGCGCATCGCGTCCGCGACGCTGCTCGACCCGGAGAGCGGGGCGGCCCCGGCGGCCTCCGCCATCGAGGTGCGACACCTGCCCGAGGCGGGCCGCTACGAGGCCGTGAGAGACGGCCGGGTGGTGGGCCGCCTGACCTACGACGTCGGGCGGCGCACCGTGGTCCTGCTCGACACCGACGTCGACGACGGCCACGGGGACGCGGCCGACGCCCTGGTGCGCCACGCCGTCGAGGACGTCCGCGCGGACGAGGCGCGCCGGGTCGTCGCCGCCTGTCCGTACGCCGCCTGGTGGCTCGAGGCGGCACCCGGCGGAGGCCTAGACAGCGAACGCCGCGGAGATCACCTGCCGTCGCCGGGCGCTGAGGTCGGCGAACAGGGCGGGCGCCTCGTCGAACGGAACGACGTCGGTGAGGACCTGCGCCCGAACGTCGTCGCCGTGGCCGCGGAGCAGGTCGAGTGTCTCGTGGGAGAGCCGCCGGCGATCCCATGAGCCGGCCAGGCCGCGGGGAACCCGCCCGATCTGGGCGCACCGGACCGTCAGGCCGTTGTGGTGGAACTCCTCGCCCAGGGCCACGGCGTCGGCGCCGCCGGTGTAGAAGGCAAGGTCGATCACGGTTCCCTGGGGACGCAGGCAGCGCAGCGCCGTCGCCAGTGCCGCAGCCTGCCCGCGGCACTGAAACACGATGTCCGCGCCGTGGTCGCCGGGCCCGTGCCGCCAGCCGACCTTCAGGTCCCGAGCCGCCTCGGGATCGTCGTCGACAGCCCGCAGGCCGAGCCCGACGGCGGCGGCCCGGCGCTCGGGGGTGGGCTCGAGGACGACGACGTCGGCGGCGCCGTGAATCCGCGCCAGCAGCCCGACCAGCAGCCCGATGGCTCCTCCGCCGGTGACCAGGACCAACCGGCCGCGGACACCGGCCGCGAGGTCGGTGCCGCCGGCGTCCGCAGCAGCGTGCAGCAGTCCGTTGGCGCAGATCGGCCCGAGGTGGGCGACGTAGATGCCCAGCACCGGGTCGAGGCCGGCGGGCAGCGGGACGACGTGCTGGGTGACCGGGTCCCCGTGGACGACGGTCGAGTGCCCGTAGGCCATGGCGACCACCGCCCCCTCCGCGACGGCGGGCGTGCGGGTGTCGGTGACCCGAGCGACCTCCATGTAGCCGAGCCGCTCGACGGGGAAGGTCTGGGCCGGCCGGCCGGGCTCGAACAGTCCCAGCTCGGCGTTCCAGCCGGACGTGAGGGAGGGGTTGGTCCCCCGGAACCAGGTGAGCTCGGTGCCGGCCGACAGCCCGGTGAAGAGCGTCTCCGCGCGGAACCGCCCCTCGGCGAGCGGTGGTTCCTCCGTCTCCTCGACGGCGAGCACTCCCGGACGCGGCACGACGAGGGTGCGCACCGTGCTCACCGCCGGCCGATCTCGACGACGGACCCGGTCCGGGTCGCCTCGGCGACGGCCATCCCGAGCCGGTGGGTCCGCAGCGCCTCGGCGACGTCCACGAGGCCGGGCGCCGCCGGGCGCCCGGCCACGACGTCGACGAAGGCCCGGTCGACGGCGACCCGGGGATCGATCCGCGGCTCGGTCGTCACCTCGTCCTCCGGCGTCCGCACCCGCAGCGACGTCTCCGTGAGGTGGACCGAGAGCTGGTCTGCGGCCACGTCGAGGCATGCGGCTGTCAGGACGGGCAGGACGCAGGAGGTCGTCAGCGTGCCGACCGTCCCGGATTCGAAGCGCAGGACCGCGGCCGTCGCGTCGGGCACGTCCCGGCCGGTCGACGTCGAGGGAGCGCTGCCGCCGACGACGGCGACCACCTCGCCGGCCAGGACCCGGATCAGGTCGAGCAGGTGCGTGGCCTGCTCGACGATCTGGCCGCCGGACATCTCCGCGCGGCTCCACCAGCGCGGTGGCGGGGTCGTCCCCCACCAACGGGCGTCGACCAGGCGGATCGCGTGCCCCCGCAGCGCGGCGCGGGCCTGCTCCACCGTGTCCAGGTGCCGCCAGTGGTAGCCGGTCGCGGTCGGGAGCCCAGCGGCGGTCACCGCGGCCGCGACGGACTCGGCGACGGCGCGGTCCGCAGCGAGCGGCTTCTCGACGAAGAACGGCAGCCCGGCCCGCACCATCGTCGCCTCGAGGCCACCGTGCGCAAAGGGTGGCACGCAGAGCCAGACCGCGTCCGGCCGTCTGGCCAGCAGGGCGTCCACACCGTCCAGCGCCGGCACGTCCAGCGCCCGGGCGAGCGCGCGACCGACGTCGGCGTCCGGGTCGTGCACACCGACGATCTCCACGTCGTTGAAGCCCGCGAGGGTGCGGGCGTGCCGGGCGCCGACCGAACCGCCCCCGATCAGCCCTACCCGCACGGTCACCCGAGCGATCCTGCCGGTTCCGAGCCGGACTCTCCCGTCGAGCGATGGACCGGTCTACTGACGGTGATCTGACCGATGCGGGGCGTGCGCGGCGTGCGGATGAGGCGGGGTCGGGTACCGCGGTCGCGGGGAAACGCACGTCGGAGCGGGGTACGGGATCACCGATAACGCACAGTGCTGTTCCGCGGGGGACCTCCAGCGGTGCCATCCGGCGCCGCCTTGACGAGAGGACGCGGATGCGCCCCGAAGTCTCCGACTGGCTGTCCCGCCGCACCTACCGCGCCTCGGCTTTCTCCGCCGGGCGCCTGCTCGAGATCAAGCAGCGCGACGACTGCCGCGTCAGCGTCGTCCTGCCTGCCCTGGACGAGGAGGCCACGGTCGGCGCAATCATCGAGTCGATCCGGTCCGCCTTCGTCGACGGCGTTCCGCTGGTCGATGAGCTCGTCGTCATCGACAGCGGCTCCACCGACCGCACGGCATCCATCGCCGTCGACGCCGGCGCCCGGGTCATCCACGTCGACGAGGTGCTGCCCGGGATGGGCCGGGTGTCCGGCAAGGGCGAGGCGCTGTGGAAGTCGCTGTACGTCACCGATGGCGACCTTCTGCTCTTCCTCGACTCCGACCTGCGCCGGTTCGACCCCCGGTTCGTGGTCGGCCTCCTCGGGCCCCTGATCACCGATCCCGGGATCGGCTACGTGAAGGGCCTCTACGACCGCCCGATGGACACGACGGAAGGACTGATCCCGACCGGCGGTGGCCGGGTCACCGAGCTGACCGCCCGGCCGCTGCTCGGAGCGCTCTGGCCGAACCTGTCCGGCTTCGTCCAGCCGCTGTCCGGCGAGTACGCAGGACGGCGGTGGCTGCTGGAGCAGGTTCCGTTCGTGTCGCACTACGGGGTCGAGTTCGGCCTGCTCGTCGACCTCGCCGATCTCGCCGGGATCGACGCTCTGGCCCAGGTCGATCTCGGGACGCGGATGCACTCGCACCAGTCCGACACTGCGCTCGGCCGGATGGCCGGGCAGATCCTGCAGACCGCCCTCGCGCGCTGCCCGTCGCTGTCGGTGCCCGGCGATCAGCTCGTGCAGTTCGTGCGCGCCGGAGCCGACGTCGAGGCTGTGGCGTGGGACGTGGGGGTCATCCAGCGCCCCCCGATGATCACGCTCCCCGAGTACCGCGCCCGACGCCGTGTCCGGAGCACGGGCGGGCCGGCATGAAGATCCTGATGGACGCCGGCCCGTGGCTGCCCGTGCCGCCGGAGGGATACGGGGGCCTGGAGAACGTTGTCGCGACGCTGACCACCGAGCTCCGGCGGCGCGGGCACGCGGTGGTCCTCGCCACGGTCGGCGAGAGCACGCAGCCCGCCGACGGCTACGTCACCGCGTTCGAGCACGGCCGGTTCGCCCGGCTCGCAGCGCCTTACTCCGAGGTGACGGGCGTGGCGCACACACACCTGCAGGCCGTACTCGCCGGGATCGGACGGCACGCCGATGCCGGCGTGCCGTTCGACCTGGTGCACAGCCACCTCGAGGTGGTCGGTCCGGCCGTGCTGGGGGCGCTGGGTGCATCGGCGCCGCCGGTCCTGCACACGCTGCACTGGGACCTCAGGCGCAACGCCGACTTCTACGCCTCGTTCGACGGTCGCGGTCGGGTGTTCTTCGCGGGTGTCTCGGACGACCAAATCCTCCGGGGACCGGAAGCGTTACGGGAGCAGACATTGGGCGCGGTGCCGCTCGCGGTACCGATCCCCGAAGAGCCACCCTTCCCGCTCGACGAGCGCGAGGAGCACGTCCTCGTGCTGTCCCGGCTCTGCGAGCTCAAGGGCACCGACGTCGCGGTGCGCGCCTGCCGCGCCGCCGGCCTTCCGCTCGTCCTGGCCGGCCCGGTCGGCGGCTGTGCGGACCGCACGGCGCTGGCGGCGGCCCTGGCAACGCCGGGATCTCCTGTCCGCCAGTATCCCGACGTCCGCTGGTTCCTGGAGCATGTCGATCCGCACCTCGACGGCATGCACGCCCGGTGGATCGGCAGCGTCTCCGGACAGACGAAGACCGACCTGCTGCGCCGCTCCCGGGCGGTCCTGTTCCCGATCCGCTGGCCCGAGCCGGGCGGGACGGCGGTCTGCGAGGCGCTCGCCGCCGGTACCCCCGTCGTCGCGATGGCCGAGGGCTGCCTGCCGGCGCTGGTGGACGACGGCGTCACCGGGTTCCTCGCCGCCGACGAGGCGGGGTTCACCGCGGCGCTCAACCGGCTCGACGAGCTCGATCCGTACGCCTGTGCCGGCGTCGCCCGCCGCCGCTTCGCTCCGGCTGGGATGGCCGCCGGCTACGAGCACCTCTACGCCGCGGTGCTGCGGAGAACCGCCCCGGCTGTGCCGCCGCAGCTGGTGCCCACCGGTCGCAGGTGAGTGCGGGCGTCAGACGGTGACGGCGACCTTGCCGCGGGCGCGACCGTCACTCATGTAGGCGACCGCCGCCGCCGTCTCGTCGAGCGGAAAGGCCCGGTCGACCACCGGGGTGACCGTGCCCGCCTCGATCAGCTCGGTGAGCGCGACGAGATCGGCCGCGTTCTCCGAGGCGACGAACATGCGCAGGTGCTGCTTCACGAACAGGGACAGCAGCACGCCCCGGAGCTGGCGCCCGAGACCGAGGATCTTCCCGCCGCCCTCGCCGCCGACGAAGACCAGCGTGCCGGCGGGCGTGAGCAGGCGCCGCAGCGTGCGCAGCGACCGGTTGCCCCCGATGTCGAGCACGACGTCGTACCGGCGACCGTCGACGCCGATGTCGCCCTGGGTGTAGTCGATGACGTGGTCGGCTCCGAGCGAGCGGACCAGGTCCAGTTTCGCGGTGCTGGCGACCGCCGTGACCTCTGCTCCCAGGGCCGTGGCGATCTGGATGGCGAAGGTCCCGACCCCGCCGGACGCGCCGATGACCAGCACCGTCTGACCGGCCTGCAGGCGACCGTGGTCGCGGACGGCCTGCAGCGCGGTGGTGGCGGAGATGGGCACGACCGCGGCCTGCGCGGACCTCAGGCCCGACGGCACCGGTGCGAGCTTCGTGGCACGGGCCCGCGCGTACTCGGCGAAGGTGCCCTCCCCGATCCCGTACACCTCGTCGCCGACGCGGACGGTGGTCACGTCGGCGCCGACGGCCTCGACCCGACCGGCGAGCTCCCGCCCGCGAACCCGGTTGCTGGGGGTGCGCAGCCCGAAGGCCAGCCGCGCCGCATACGGCTTGCCGGCCATCAGGTGCCAGACGCCGCGGTCGACGCCGGCGGCGTGTACCCGCACGAGCGCTTCGCCCGGCCCGATCGCCGGACGCGCGACCTCCTCGACGCGGAGGACGTCGGCCTCCCCGTACTCGTCCTGGACGACCGCCCGCATGGTCGTCGTCCCTGCCGGAATGGTCATGGCCTGGGCTCCCGTGGGGGTGCTTTCGGTGGTCATCATGGTCTCCCTGTCCGAGTGGCTTACGTTGTAAGGTTTACGCTTACAACGTAAGCTAGTCAAGGTCGACGTCGACGAGATCTCGAGGGAGTCGCGCATGCCACCGAAGGAACCGGGCACCGCCCGGCTGCCACTGAGCCGGGAGCGGGTGCTGCGCGCGGCCGTCCGGCTCGCCGACGCCCACGGCATCGACTCGCTGACCATGCGCCGGCTCGGCGAGGAACTGCACGTCGAGGCGATGTCCCTCTACAAGCACGTCGCGCACAAGAACGACCTGCTCGACGGCATGACCGACGCCGTCTTCGGCGAGATCGAGTTGCCGACCGGCGACACCGACTGGCGGACGGCGATGCGCGACCGCGCGGTCTCGGCACGGGCCGCACTGAACCGGCACCCGTGGGCCATCGCGCTGATGTCGTCCCGCACCTCGCCCGGGCCGGCCACGCTGCACCACCACGACACCGTGATCGGCACGCTCCGCGCCGCCGGCTTCTCCGTGGGCATGACGGCGCACGCGTTCTCGGCCATCGACAGCTACGTCTACGGCTTCGCCCTGCAGGAGGCGACCCTGCCGTTCGACGACGTGGAGGAGGCCGCGGAGGTGGCGCAGACGATGTTCGCGCGCATGGCCCCCGACCAGTACCCGCACCTCACCGAGTTCACGGTGCAGCACGTGATGCGGCCGGGCTACGACTACGGCGCGGAGTTCTCCTACGGGCTCGACCTCGTCCTCGACGGCCTGGAGCGCGACCTCGGCACCGCCTGACCCTGGTTCCTGTCCCGCGCGCCCCCCTACGCTGCCGTCAGCACCATGGCGGAGGCTCGGCATGACCGACCTGGACGATCGACTGACGGCCGCGCGCGCGGCCGCCCATCGGGGGAACTGGCCGGAGGCGCTCGCGGCCTACGAGGCCCTGCCCGAGGGATGTCCGCTCTCCGCCGACGACCACGCCGCGTGGGGTGACGCCGCGTGGTGGATGGGTCGGGTCGACGAGTGCATCGCGGCCTTCGACCGCGCCTTCCGCGGCTACGTCGCGGCCGACCTGCCGCGGAGTGCGGCGATGATGGCCCTCGGCGCCGCGGCCACCTTCTTCCTCCGCGGCGACGCGACCGGCGGCGCCGGCTGGCTGGGCCGTGCCACCGACCTGCTGGCCGGCCGGCCCGAGTGCCCGGAGCAGGGCTACCTGATCTATCTCATCGAGGTGGAGGCCGCCCTCGACGGGCCCGACCAGTCCGCCGTCGTCGCCGCCGCCCGTCGCGTCCGGGACCTGGGCCGGCGGCACGACGACGCCAACCTGGTCGCGATCGGGCTGCTCGGCGAGGGCCGCTCGCTCCTGCGGCAGGGCGACGTCCGCACGGGGATGGCGCTCCTCGACGAGTCGATGGTGCTCGTGCTCTCGGGCGAGGTGCTCCCCGACTGGGCCGGGAACGTCTACTGCCACCTCATGAGCGCCTGCCACGAACTGGCGGACCTCCGACGCGCACGGTTCTGGGTCGAGGCGACGACCCGCTGGCTCGCGACCCTGCCGGCGGCCGTGCTGTTCACCGGCATCTGCCGGGTGCACCGCTCGCAGGTCCTGCAGGCGACGGGCGACTGGGCCGGGAGCGAGCGGGAGGCCGCCCGCGTCTGTGCCGACCTGGCGGACATCGCGGGAGCCGCGGCCGCGGAGGGCCACTACCAACTCGGTGAGCTGGCCCGCCTGCGTGGCGACGTCGCCGACGCCGAGCGCTCCTACCAGCGAGCCCACCTGCTCGGCCGCGACCCGCAGCCGGGGCTGGCCCTGCTGCGCGCCGTGCAGGGCCGGCCCGACGCCGGGGCCGCCTCGCTGCGCGCCGCGCTGCTCGTCGAGACCGCCAACCCGCTCGCCCGGGCCCGCCTGCGCGCCGCCCAGGCCGACATCGCCCTCCTCGTCGGCGACCTGGCCACGGCGGACGAGGCGGTCGAGGAGCTGGCCCGGGTGGCCGAGAGCCATGCGAGCCCGGGCTTCACGGCTGCCGCGGGGCACTGGCGCGGCGCGGTGCTGCTCGCCCGGCAGCGCCCCACCGAGGCAGTGCCGTGCCTGCACGACGCCTGCCGGGCCTGGCAGGAGCTCGGCGCGCCCCACGATTGCGCTCGCACGCGCGTCCTGCTCGCCGAGGCCTACCGGCTGCTGGGCGACGCCGACGGCGCGGACCTGGAGCTGTCGGCGGCCGCCGAGATCTTCGAGCGGCTCGGGGCCGCGCCGGACGCCGCCGCCGTCGCCCTACGGCGCGGAACGATCGTCCGACCGGGCGGGCTCACCGATCGGGAGCTCGAGGTCCTCGGCGAACTGGCGGCCGGCCGGAGCAACCGCGAGATCGCGCGGACGCTGGTCATCAGCGAGAAGACGGTGGCCCGTCACCTGTCGAACATCTTCACCAAGCTGGAGGTGGGCACCCGGACGGCCGCGGCGGCCTGGGCGCACCAGCACGACCTCGCTGGGTAGGAATACCCACTCCCACTCGCCCGCCCGGATGGGTGGATTGCCCGATGAGGGGCGCGTCGCCGCCCTCCTACCGTCGCCGCATCGGAGTTCCGACGAGCGAGGAGGACGACATGACCAGCACCGTCACCGACCTGAACACTCTGGACGAAGCCCGGGTCGAGGCCTTCGCCGAGCGGCTGTTCTCGACCTACACCGAGGCCCTGGTCACGATGATGATCGACCTGGGATCCCGCACCGGCCTGCTGGAGGCGCTCGCCGCCGGGGCCGGCACGAGCGCGGAGATCGCCGAGCGGGCCGGGCTCACCGAGCGCTACGTCCGCGAGTGCCTCGGCGCGCTGGTCACCGCCGACGTCGTCGAGTACTCCGCCGGAGACCGCCGCTACGCGCTCCCTGCGGAGCACGCCGTCTGCCTGACCGGGTCGGGGTCGCTGAACCTCGCACCGATGAGCCGGCTGACCACCCTGCTCGCAGCGCATGTCCCCGCCGTCGCCACTGCGTTCCACGAGGGGGGCGGGGTGCCGTACGCGCGCGTTCCGCCCCGAGTTCACCGACGTCATGGACGGCTTGTCGCGGGGCTACATGGACGGGCAGCTGGTGGACGGGGTCGTGCCCCTCGCCGGCGACCTCCCCGCGCGGCTGCGTCGCGGCATCCGGGCCGCCGACGTCGGATGCGGCACCGGCCACGCGGTCAACCTGCTCGCGCGGGCGTTCCCGGCATCGGAGTTCACCGGGTACGACATCGCCGCCGACGCGATCGACCGCGCCCGCGAGGAGGCCGCCCGGTGGCAGCTGCCGAACGCGTCGCTTCGAGGTGCTGACGTCACCGCGCTGCCCACCGACCCGCCGTTCGGCGCGGTGTTCGCCTTCGACGCGATCCACGACCAGGCGGACCCGGCGGGCGTGCTGCGGCGGGTGCACGACGCGCTCGAGCCGGGCGGGGTGTTCGTCATGTTCGACACGAAGGCGGCGAGCGCGCTCGAGGACAACGTCGGCAACCCGTTCGCACCCTTCCTCTACGCGGTGAGCACGCTGCACTGCATGACCGTCTCGCTGGCGCAGGGCGGCGCCGGGCTCGGCACGGCCTGGGGCGAGGAGCTGGCCCGGCAGATGCTGGCCGAGGCGGGGTTCACCGGGGTGGTGGTCCACGACGTGCCCGACGACCCGATCGACTCCCTGTACGTGGCCTACCGGTCATAGCATCGGGAGGCCATCGGGTGACCGACCGCGCGGGGCCGGGCGTGCGAGGATCCGGCCCCGTGCGGGTTCTGGGCCGGGGCGAGCTCCCCCGCGAGGTCGGCGTCCTGGCCGTCATCGCCTTCGTCGTCGCGCTCGGGTTCGGCATCGTGGCGCCGGCGATCCCGCTGTTCGCCCGTGCCTTCGGCGTCGGGACGACGGCCGTGGGCCTCGCCGTCAGCGCGTTCGCCTTCTTCCGCTTCGTGTCGGCCTTCAGCGGCGGCACCCTCGTCGAGCGCTTCGGCGAGCGCGTCGTGCTCACCGCCGGGCTGCTGATCGTCGCCGTCACCACGGGGCTGGCCGGGCTGGCCGGCAACTTCCCGGTCTTCCTGGCGCCTCCGGGCGGCCGGCGGCGTGGGCAGCGCGATGTTCACCGTCGCCGCGCTGTCGCTGCTGCTGCGGGTGGCACCGCGCGTCGCACCGGGGGCGCGCGGCGGCCACCTGGCAGGGCGGCTTCATCCTCGGCGGCATCGCCGGGCCCGCCCTGGGCGGCCTGCTGGCCGAGCTGTCGCCGCGGCTGCCGTTCTTCCTCTACGCCGGCTTCCTGATCGTGGCCGGAGCCGTCGCCGTCGTCCTGCTGCGCACCGCACACACGGCGACCGACGCCGGTGAGGCGCCGGTGCACGCCGGTCCGGACCTCGACGCCGGGCCCGTCTCGGTGCGGACGGCGCTGCGTTCCCGCGCCTACATCGCGGCGCTCGTGGTCAATCTCGGCCTCGGGTGGGTGCTCTTCGGCGTCCGCAACTCGCTGGTCCCGCTGTACGTCACCGAGGAACTCGGCCGGACCGTGGCCTGGGCGGGCGCCGGACTGCTGGTCGGCTCCCTCGCGCAGGCGCTCGGGCTGCTGCGGTCCGGCCGGCTGGTCGACGGCTGGGGACGGCGCCCCTCGCTGATCCTCGGCTCGACCATCGCCACCGCGTCGATGGCGATCCTCGTGCTGCCGCCGGCCATCGGCGCCTTCCTCCTGTCCATGGCGTTGTTCGGCCTGGCTGCCTCGCTGCTCGCCAGCGCGCCGGCCGCGCTCGTCGGCGACGTCAGCCCGGCCCGCGGCGGGCGGCTGGTCGCGGTGTTCCAGATGGCCGCCGACTTCGGGGCGATCGTCGGGCCGCTGGCCGCCGGCTGGCTGACCGACGTCGCGTCGTACCAAGCGGCGTTCGCCGTCACCACGGCGGTGCTGGGCGCGGGGCTGCTCGCCGGCCTGGCCATCCCGGCGAAACGGCGGGCCGCGGCCGGAGGCCTGGGGAACGCGGCCCCCCGCGCCTAAGCTCCCGCCCCGTGCGGATCGCGGTTCTCGGAGCGGTCGAGGTGCACCGGGGGGACGCCCCCGTCGACGTCGGCGTCCGCAAGCAGCGGGCACTGCTCGCGGCCCTCGCGCTCGCGCACGGCCGGACCGTCTCCGCCCCGCGCTGGTCGACCTGCTGTGGGGCGACGCCGCCCCGCCCGGGGCGCTGGGCACCCTGCAGACGTGCGTCGCCGGCCTGCGCCGTGCCCTCGACCCGACGCGGGAGGCCCGGGCGACCGGCGGGGTGCTGGCCACGGCCGGCACCGGCTACGTGCTCCGGGTCCCGCCCGAAGCCGTGGACGCGGTCGCGTTCGAGCGGGCGGTGGCGGCCGCACGGGTCGCCCTCGGGACGGCGGCGCACGACCTCCTCTCCCCTGCCCCGCCGCCGGACCTGGAACGGGCGCGCCGAGAGCTGGCCGCCGTCACCAGGCTGTGGCGGGACACCCCGTATCCCGAGCTCGGGGACGCCCCGGCCGCGGTCGCGGAGCGCGCCCGGCTCTCCGAGCTGCGCCTGGTCGCCGACGAACTCACCGCCGTCGTCCGGCTCCGGGACGGCGACCATGCGGCGCTGGCCGCAGACCTGGAGCGGCAGACCGCCGAGCAGCCGCTCCGGGAGCGGCTCTGGGCGCTCCGGGCGCTCGCGCTGGCGCGGGCCGGACGCCAGGCCGACGCGCTGGCCGCGCTGCGGACCGTCCGTGAGGTCCTGACCGAGGAACTCGGCGTCGATCCCGGCGCGGAGCTGCGACAGGTCGAGCAGGCGGTCCTCCGGCAGGACGCGGGCGTGTCCTGGACGGCCGGTCGGCCGGACGTCCCGGAGGGGCCTCCACCCGCCGTGGCGCCGTGGCCGCTGGTCGGTCGGGCCGCCGAGCTGGACCGGCTGCTCGGCCTCCTCGACAGCGCGGCGTCGGCACCCCGGCCTTCGCCGCCCTGGTCGGCGACCCCGGCATCGGCAAGTCCCGGCTGGCCGCCGAGCTGACCCGGGCGGCCGAGGCGCGCGGCGTGCGGGTCCTCACGGGTCGGTGCTCGCAGGACGAGGGCGCCCCGCCGCTCTGGCCCTGGACGACGGCGCTCGCCTCGCTGCCCGGTGGCCCGGCCGCCGTGCCGGAGAGCGACGACCGATGGCGGCATCGGGCGGCGATCCGCAGGCCGGCCGCTTCCGCACGTGGGACGCGATCACCCGCCGCGTGCTGGCCGCCGCGTCCCAGCAGCCGGTCCTGCTGGTCCTCGACGACCTGCACTGGTCCGACGCCTCCTCCCTCCGTGTGCTCCGCCGCCTGGTCGCGACCGCGGACGTCGGCCGGTCGCCGTCGTCGCGACGTGGCGGCGGCACCCGGAGCCGACCGGCCCGCTCGCCGAGGTGGCCGAGGCGCCTGGCCCGGCGGCACGCGCTCCGCCTCGAGCTCGGCGGGCTCGCGGCCCCGGACGCGG
>CAVVIN010000012.1:0-276609 GCA_963748305.1 uncultured Actinomycetota bacterium
GTCCTCGGCGAGCTCTACCCCGACGAGCCGGCGGTGACCGCAGGCGCCTGGCGGGACCGGCTGACGACGATGGCCCGCGCCAACTGGGACTTCTTCCTCCGCCATCCCTGGGCGCTGCACGTGGCCACGGGGCGTCCCCCGCTGGGGCCGGGACTGATGCGCAAGTACGAACTCGAACTGCGGGCCGTCGACGGGCTCGGCCTCCCCGAGCTGCAGATGGATCTGCTCGTGACGCTGGTCAACGGATTCGTGCGCGGCACGGCCGGCGGGGTGCAGGAGAAGGCCGACGCCGAGCGGCTCACGGGGATCAGCGAGGACCAGTGGTGGGCGGCGACCGAGCCCTACGTGGCCCAGGTCTTCGACCCCGAGCGGTACCCGACCGCGGCCCGCGTCGGCCCGGTCGCCGGCGAGGAGGTGGGCGCCTACGACCCCCAGCGATCCTTCGAGTTCGGCCTCGAGCGACTTCTCGACGGTATCGGCGTCCTGATCCTCGAGACCTCCCGGTGACCGGCCGGCCGCGGGTAACCCGGCGGGCTCAGCCGGTGAAGGTCACCGAGTCGACGATGGCGTCGAACGTCGGCTGCCACTCGTCGTAGAGCGAGGCCGGGCAGACGAACAACATGAACAGGCGCGGGTCGTCCTGCACGGTCACCGCGTAGACGCGCAACTGCTGCTGCCCGTCTTCGCCAAAGGGCAAGACACCACCCGCGGTGAGCGCTCTCCGGCCGTCGACATCCCGCGCCCCCTGGCCCACCAGGCGCCCCTCGCCGATGAGGGACGTCACCTGGTCGGCGAGGCCCTGGGGGTCCTCGGCGTAGACGTCCTCTGCCCCGTCGACCATCAGGTGGATCAGGGACTCCGGGTCATCGGTGAACGCCGCTTCGGACTCGGCGATGGCGGTCGAGTCGTCCTGCCAGAGTCCGGTCCAGTCCCGTGAGCCGAGGACCGAGTAGGTCAGGTCATCGCTGAAGGTGTACGTCTCCCAGTCGTCGGGCACGTCCGCCTGGAACGGGACGACGATGAAGTCCTCGGTCGCCAGGCTCGGTCCCGCCCAGGGACGCCAGACGGCGAGCACCCCGGCCAGGACGACGACCAGCGCGAGCGCCGCGATCAGCACCCACCGGCTGCGCCCACGGCCGGCCGCCGCCGGCGTCTCCCCGCCGCTCCCGGGCGGCTGCGGGGCCGCGACCGGCTGCGGTGGTTCCGCCTCCGGCGGCCCACCCCAGCCCCCGGCCGCGGGGAGCCATCCGGCGGGGGGCTGGACGCTGGTCGGCTCCCGCCCCGGCTGTGGAGTGCCCGGCGGGAAACTCGGGTGCGGACCGACCGGGCGCGGCGCGGTGGACGCGTCCTGCGACCCGGCGACCTGCGTGCGGTGCGGCGCGACCGGGCGAGCCGACCCCCGGCAGGGCGGTGAGCGAGGCCCGCAGGCCGGCGACGAATTCCGCGCAGGTGGCCGGACGGTCGGCCGGGTCCTTCGCCATGGCCCCCGCGATGGCGTCGTCCACCGCCGGCGGTAGATCGGGCCGGACGGCGCAGAGCGACGGCGGCGCGGTCGACATGTGCGCCCAGAGCAGTCCCGCTTCGCCGTCCATGTCGAACGGCGGCCGGCCGGTGAGCATTTCGAACGCGACGCACCCCAGCGCATAGGTGTCCGTGCGCGCGTCGACCTCCTCGCCGCGGATCTGCTCTGGCGCGACGTAGTGCAGGGAGCCGAGGAACTGCCCGGTCCGGGTCAGCCCGGACACCGACGAGGCCCGCTTGGTGAGCCCGAAGTCGGTCAGGTAGACGTGCGTGCCCGGCGGGAGCCGGTCGGCCTCCGCGCCGGCGAGCATGAAGTTGCCCGGCTTGACGTCCCGGTGCACCAGCCCCACCCGGTGCGCGGCGTCGAGGGCGTCGGCCGCCTGCGCGAGCAGCGGGAGCGCCGCCGCCGGGTCCAGGCGGCCGTTGGTCGCCAGGACCGTGTGCAGGTCGACGCCCTCGACGAATCGCATGGCGATGTAGAGCAGCCCGTCCCAGTCGTCCGCCTCGTACACCGGGATGACGTTGGGATGGTCGACCGCCGCGGCCAGCCGCGACTCCCGGACGAACCGCTCCCGGAAGCGGTCGTCGTCCGACAGCTCCGGTGACAGCACCTTGAGCGCGACCGGCCGATCGAGCCGGATGTCGCGTGCCCGGTAGACCAGCCCCATCCCACCGCGGGCGACGAGGCGCTCGACCCGGTAGCGCGAGACCTCCGTGCCCGTCTCGAGGCTCGGCTGCTGGAGCGGCATGGTTGGGCTCCCTCGCGTCTGGGCCGCCGCCTGCCCGCGCCGGGCCCGTGCGGATAGCGTCAGCCTACGAGCGAAAGGGCGACCACGGGGGTGCTCGGTGATCGGCTGGAGCGGCGGATCGCGCGGACTCGGCGGCAAGGACCGCGAACACACCGGAGGCCCCCGAGCTACAGCTCGAGGGCCTCCGGTGCGACGGCGGCGATCCGCCCCCGGGATCAGACGGTGAAGTGGGCGGTGTCCTGCGCCATCGAACGCAGGGCGCCGTACTCGGACGACGCCGTCAGGCCCCACTTGCAGTCGGCGTTCGACGCGATGGTCGGCGGCCGGTTGAAGTAGAAGGCGGCGGTGATGACGTCCTGGTTCGCGACCAGGTACTGGTGCGCGTTGGTCAGCCACTGGGTGCGGTTGGCATTGGCGTGGCTGGCGAACTCGGGGAACGAGGCCTTCTTGCCGTGCGCCCGGGCGAAGGCCAGCACCGGGTCACCCAGCGCCTGCAACTCGTTGTAGCGGCCGTTGCCGGTGGCGCCGCAGCTGATCCAGTTGTAGGCGTCGGCCCCGACGTTGTCGATCCACTCATCCCCCGGGTACCACCTCGCCGCGGCCTGCTCGCTGCTGGGATCGACGCGGAACGAGTACGCCGTCATCTGCCAGGTCCACACGACGTTCGTGGCGCCCTGCTGGTCGAAGATCGACTCGACGTGGCGGTAGGCCGCGATGAACTCGGCGGCGCTGCCGAGGGTCAGGCGGTCGTGCGCCTCGGGCTCGTGGTTGTAGGCGACCATGACGGTCGTCTCCGCGGGCCTTGATCGTCTGCGCCCACCGGACGATCTGGTCGTACAGCACCGAGCCCGGGCCCGGCGGCCGCGACATCGCGCCACCGGGTGCTCGCGGCGCTGACCGTGATCATCGCGGCCTGCGGGACGTTCCCCGAGAAGAATGCGTAGGCGTGGTTCGCCAGCGGGACGCCGGTGGCCGCCACGGCCTGCTCGTAGCCGCCGGCGACCGAGCCGATGTACATGCGGTCACCGGTGGAGGGGGCCGGACCGCCGGCCGGGGCGGGGTCCGCGACCGGGGCGGCTGCGGGGGCTTCCGCGGTGTCGGGCGTGGCCGCGGCCGGCGAGGACGACGCCGGAGCGCTGGTGGCGGCCGCGGCAGCGGCCGCGCGTGCGGCCCGTCGCGCCTGTGCCGCCTGACGGGCAGCATCCGCGCGGGACGCGCGCTGCGAGCCGGGCTGCGACCGGAGGGCGGACTCAGCCGCCGCGCCGGTCACCGAGTCGGCGACGGAGGCAGCCGGCGCACCGGCGGCCGAACCGGAGGGAGCGACGGCGAACGCCGCGGCGACAACCGCGGTGGCCGTGGCGGTGACGAGCAGGCCGTTCCGGACCACTCGGGTCCACGGCGACTCAGACGGGGCATGGCGGGACATGTGACGCAGGAGCTCCCTCTTCCACGGGCCGCTGACCGGGTTAGCTGACGGGTTCGGGCCGGAAGAAAGGCCCTACGGCACACGGCCGACTCACCCCATGAGAAGTGGGTCCCCGGCTCCGCCCGAGCCCGCAGGCCCGGAACGAATTGAGCGGCGGCCCGGCGAGTTCCCGATCTTCCGGGGCGACGGCTCGCTCGAACCGCGGAGAACGTAACTTGCGACAGACGGTAACGGAAGGGTCACGGAGAAAAATTACACAGTTGTCCTTTGGTGACTCTGTGCGTGTCTGCCATCACGACAGGATCGAACACGCCGCAGCTACCTGCGTGGTTCATGCCCCGAGGGCTCTACGCAGTGCTGTCGGGAGGCGGAGCCGCGATGTCTGAAAACCGCCAGTCATAGGCCTCCGGGACTGTCATGCTCGATCCGTGATCGACACCTTGGACGCCGAGCGCTGCTACCGCGCGGTCACCAGCCGGGACGCCCGCTTCGACGGCTGGTTCTTCACCGCCGTCGCCACGACCGGCATCTACTGCCGCCCGTCGTGCCCGGCACGGACGCCGCTGGCGCACAACGTCTCGTTCTTCACGACGGCCGCCGCCGCCCAGGGCGCCGGCTTCCGCGCCTGCCGTCGGTGCCGACCCGACGCCGTGCCCGGGTCGCCCGAGTGGGACGTGCGAGCCGACGTCGTCGCACGGGCCATGCGGCTGATCGCCGACGGCGAGGTCGAGCGGTCCGGCGTGCCCGGACTGGCCGCCCGGCTCGGCTACTCCGAGCGCCAACTGCACCGGCTGCTCGTCGGCGAGCTCGGCGTCGGGCCGCTGGCCCTGGCCCGCGCCCAGCGCGCGCAGACCGCGCGGCTGCTCATCGAGACCACCGACCTGCCGATGGCCGACGTCGCGTTCGCGGCGGGTTTCAGCAGCATCCGGCAGTTCAACGACACCTTGCGCGAGGTGTTCGCGACGACTCCCACCGCGCTGCGCGGCACCGGCGCGGCCAGCGGCCGCGGCACCCCCGGCTGGCTCACCCTGCGCTTGGCCGCCCGGGCCCCGTACGACGCGGCCGAGGTGCTGCTGTTCCTGGGGGCGCACGCGGTGCCGGGCCTCGAGGAGTGGGACGGGACGACGTTCTCGCGCGTCCTCGACCTCCCGCACGGCCCCGCCATCGTCCAGCTCTCCCCCGCTCCCGACGGCGGGGCCGCGGTCACCGCCCGCCTGCACCTGGCCGAGCTGCGTGACCTCGGCACGGCAGTGAGCCGCTGCCGTCGCCTGCTCGATCTCGACGCCGATCCGGCCGCGGTCGACGAGGTGCTCGGCACCGATCCCGCGCTCGCCCCGCTCGTCGGCGGCGCTCCCGGCCGCCGCGTGCCGGCCGCTCCCGACGCCGCGGAACTGGCCGTGCGCGCGGTGCTCGGTCAGCAGGTCTCGGTCGCCGGCGCACGGACGCTGACCGCCCGCGTCGTGCGGGCTGCGGGCATCCCGCTGCCCGAACCGGTCGGCACGCTGACCCACGCCTTCCCGCGGGTCGACGCACTCGCCGAGGCCGACCTCGCGGGCGTCGGCCTCACCGGGGCCCGGCGTCGCACCGTGCACGCCCTGGCCGGCGCTGTCGCCTCCGGACGGGTGGCCCTCGACCCGGGGGCCGACCGCGAGGAGGCCGGGCGTGCGCTGCTCGCCGTCCCCGGCATCGGACCGTGGACCGTCGCACTGGTCGCGATGCGCGGCCTGGCCGACCCCGACGTGTGGCTGCCCGGTGACCTCGCGCTACGACGCTCGCTGGAGACGCTCGGCAGTTCCGACGCCGAGGCCGCGACCCGCTGGTGCCCATGGCGGTCCTACGCAGTGATGCACCTGTGGGCGCTCGCCGTGCCCTCTCTGTTCACCCGCCCAGCCACACCCCCCACCCGCCCAGCCACACCCTCCACCCGCCCAGCCACACCCCTTCCCCTCCCGTCGGTCACCCGGCCGGCGGTGCTTGATCGGAGCGCCTCATGACCCCCAAGCCCGCCCGGTTCGCGACTGTGGCCACACCGCCCGGACCCTTCACGGTCGTCGTCGGCTCCGGCCCCCACGGGCAGGAGGTCGTCCTCGCCAGCGGTTGGACCGACGACGTCTCCGCCCTCCTCCCGGTCATCCACCGGTCGCTCCGGCCGACCTGGGTCGAGGAGGTCGAGCACCTGCCCGTCCTCGACAAGGTGGAGGCCTTCTTCGCCGGCGACGTCACCGCCATCGACGACGTCGTCGTGTACCAGCGCTCGGGACCGTTCCTCGAGGATGCCTGGGAGGTGCTCCGCACGGTGCCGGCGGGGGAGACGGACACCTACGCCGCGTTCGCCGCCCGGTGCGGCCGGCCGGCCGCCGTCCGGGCCGCCGCCAACGCGTGCGCACGCAACGCCACGGCGCTCTTCGTGCCCTGCCACCGCGTGCTGGGTTCCGACGGCGGGCTGGGCGGTTTCCGGTGGGGGACGCCGGTCAAGCGCTGGCTGCTCGACCACGAAGCAGCGCACGCCCCGGTCGCCGCAGCCTGACGTGACCCAGGCATTGGAAGCTTTACCCCCACGCAGGCGCGCAAGGATGGGGGTAAAGCTTCCAATGCCTCGAGGGTGACGAACTGTCGTAGCCCTCCGGCACCCTGCGCCGCATGGATGCCGCTTCCCTGTTCACCGGGCTCCTCCTCGGCGCAGTGCTCGCCACCGCGGTCACGCTCGCGGTGGTCACGCTGCTCGCCCGGCGCCGTCCCGCCGACGCCGGGCTCGAGCCGGTACACGAGTCACTGGACCACCTGCACCGGCTGCTGGCCGGCATGGAGCGGGCCCGCGCCACCGCCCATGGCGAGCTGCGCGAGCAGATGGGCACCGTCGGTCTCACCTCGGCCCAGCTGAAGCAGGAGACCGCCGCACTCGTGACCGCGCTGCGGACGCCACACGTGCGCGGCCGGTGGGGTGAGGTGCAGCTGCGCCGCGTGGTCGAGGTCGCCGGCCTCCTCGAGCACTGCGACTTCGTGGAGCAGCCCGGTGGCACCAACGACGAGGGCGCCGGCGTCCGGCCCGACCTCGTGGTCACCCTCGCCGACGGCAAGCAGGTGGTGGTCGACGCGAAGGTCCCGTTCACCGGTTACATCGAGGCGGTGCAGGCCGACGACCGGGCGGTGCGCGCCCAGCGGGTGACCGTGCACGCCCGCCAACTGCGCGCCCACGTCGACGCGCTCGCCGCGCGCCGCTACCCCACGGCGTTCCGGCCGGCCGCCCCGTTCACGGTCCTCTTCGTCCCCTCCGACGGCTTCCTCACCACCGCCCTGGAGGCGGAGCCCGGCCTGCTCGAGTACGGGTTCGCCCGCGACGTCGTCATCGCGACGCCGAGCACCCTGCTCGCGCTGCTGCGCACCGTCGCCTACTCGTGGCGGCAGGAGCGCCTGGCCCGCGACGCCGACCAGGTGCTCGAGGTCGGCCGGCGGCTGCACGCCCGGCTGGGCACGCTGTCCGGCCACCTCACCCGCCTGGGGTCCGCGCTCGGGGCGACCATGGCGCGCTTCAACGACACCGTCGGCTCCTACGAGCGGTCGGTCCTGACGGCGGCCCGCCGCTTCGACGACCTGGGTATCGCCGAGAACCCCGTGCCGACGCCGGAACCCGTGGAGGCCACGGTGCGCACCCTGCGCCCGGCCGAGCTCCCCCGGATCGAGCCCGCGATCCACGGCCAGTTCGACGGCGACGAGGACGACGCCATGGACGACGAGCGCGAGAGCCGGAACGGCACGCACGGCTGACCCGGACCCCGCGGGGGCCGAGAAAGTTGCCCAGGCGGTCACGTCGAGCCACCGCAGGGAGTGCCATGTGACGGCCACGTCGACCGAAGTTCCTGCCCTCCGTCGGTCCCACTCGCCCCGTTCACCCCAGGGGTCACCCTGTGTTGCCTAAGGAACACAGCAGCCCCACGACTCGGCGTTGTCTTGCGCTCCTGACGTGCCGCCTGTCGTTACCGTTGCGATCGATGGACGGCCATCCGGCCGACTACGACGGAACGGGGGTGCGCCATGGCTACGGCAAGTACCGCCGATTCCTGGCGACAGAGCGGAGTCCGCTCCGACCGGTCGTCCGCCCCACCCAGGCCCGCCATCCGCCCCGACCGCGGCCACGCCGGTGAGCACCCCTCCCGGCCGCTGCGCCCCACGCCCCCGCTGCCGCCGTTGCGGTCGGCCGGATCGGGCCGCGAACGTCTGCGCGCCCCGGAGGACGACATGGCCTACGGCGACGCCGCAGAGTTCACCCGCACACCCGCGGCACGCCGGCCCGCCGCCGCGCGCAGTGGCGACCGCCGACCGGAGCGCAGCCGCCCCGAGCGAAGCCGCCCCGACGAGCGCCGTCCGAGCGCTCGCGCGGGTGCGTCGCGCTCCCCGCGGCCGGACCGCGCCCGCGTCCCAGGCGGGAGGCGGCCGGATCCGCGGCATCGTCGCCGTCCTGGCCGTCTTCCTCATCACGCTCGCCGGCGCCGCCGTCGATTCGCTCTTCATGGGCATGGGCCTCGGGCTGATCACGCTGGGCAGCCTGGTCGGTTCCACCGTCCTGGCCGCGGCGATCGTGCGCCGTCGCGACATCCTGTCGGTGGTGGTCGCCCCGCCGCTGGTGTTCGTGGCCGTCGCGTGCGTCAACATCGCGCTCGCGCCGTCGGCCAGCTTCAACCTGGCGACCATGGCCACCCTGCTCGTGCGCGGCTTCCCCACCATGGCCATCGCCACCGGTGCCGCCTTCGTCATCGCACTCATCCGGTGGGCCGCACGCCGCTGATCCGTCCGGTCCGCGCAGCACCGGGGTTCCTCCCCCGCCTCCCGGCGTCGCGCGGTTCAGCGGTTGCGGAGCAGTTCGCTCCTCGAGCGGCCGGTCAGTCGGTCGCCGGCGGGTCGGCTGCGCTGGTGTCGACAGCCGCCTCCTGGCGGCGCGGGCGCAACTCGTGCGGCAGCGCGAAGACCAGTCGCTCCTCGGCGGCCTTGACCGTCTCGACGTCGGCATAGCCCCGCTCGGCGAGCCAGTCGAGGACCTCGCTGACGAGGATCTCGGGCACCGAGGCCCCGCTGGTGACGCCCACGGTGGTCACGCCGTCGAGCCAGGCCGGGTCGATCTCGGCGGCGAAGTCGATCAGGTGGGAGCCACGGGCGCCGGCCTCCAGCGCCACCTCCACCAGCCGCACCGAGTTCGACGAGTTCGTGGACCCGACGACCAGCACGAGGTCGCAGTCGGCGGCCATCTGCTTGACGGCCTGCTGACGGTTCTGGGTGGCGTAGCAGATGTCGTCGCTCGGCGGCGCCTGCAGACCGGGGAAGCGGTTCTTCAGCTGGTCCACCGTCGCGAGGGTCTCGTCCACCGACAGCGTCGTCTGCGACAGCCAGACGACCTTCTCCGGGTCGCGCACCTGCACGGTGGCGACGTCGTCGGCGCCGTCGACCAGCTGGATGTGCTGCGGCGCCTCGCCGGCGGTGCCCTCGACCTCCTCGTGCCCGCGGTGGCCGATCAGCAGGATGTCGAAGTCGTCGCGGGCGAAGCGCTTGGCCTCCTGGTGCACCTTGGTCACCAGCGGGCAGGTCGCGTCGATGGTCCGCAGCCCCCGGTCGGCCGCCTCCTGGTGCACGGCCGGCGAGACGCCGTGCGCACTGAAGACGACGACGGCGCCCTCGGGCACCTCGTCGGTCTCCTCGACGAACACCGCGCCGCGGCGCTCCAAGGTCGCGACCACGTGCTTGTTGTGGACGATCTGCTTCCGGACGTAGACCGGCGCCCCGTGGATCTCCAGTGCCCGCTCGACGGCAACCACCGCACGGTCCACGCCGGCGCAGTAGCCCCGCGGGTCGGCGAGGAGGACGCGTCCGCGCTGATCAGCCATGACCCCATGGTAGGTCGGTGACCCCCGGCACCCTTGTCCGAGCGGCGCTGACAGTGACGTGCCCCACCGCACGGGTGTATCGAGCCTGGTCGACGCTGCCCTGCGACGCGCCGTGAGGCAGGCTAGGGACATGGCCCGTGAAATTCCTGAAGTTGTCCGTGCTGCAGCAGGCCTGGCCGCCATCGTGCTGGACGAGGCGCGCAAGATCCCCGAGACGCTGCCCGGGCTGCCCGTCCGCGTGATCGGGCTGGCGATGCAGTCGGCCATGAAGATCCAGCAGCAGTACGCCGGCTTCGTCGCCCGTGGCGACGAGCTGTTCACCGGTCTGCGCGGAGAGGACGAGCCCGGCCTCGCCACATTCGACGACGACGACTTCGATGACCTCGCCGACGACGATGCCCCGGCCGCGTCGAGCGGGGGTTACCGGGAGTCCGCGTTCGACCGCGCCGACATCCCGCTCGCCGAGGCGCCGCTCGGCGACGACCACACCGACGACGTCACCGTCGCCGATGACGCCCCGGCCGCGGCCGCGGCGAAGCCCGCCCGCGCCAAGGCGGCGAAGGCTCCAGGCGCCGAAGGCCCCCAAGGCCGCGAAGCCCCCGAAGCCGGCCAAGGCCCCGCGCAAGCCCCGCACGGCGAGCACGATCTCCGACGCCGAGGTCTCGTCGCTGCCCGCCGACGCTGAGGTTCCCTCCCTGCCCGCCGACCCCGTGGCCGACGTCGTCGTCGCCGCGGTCGAGGACGTCGCCGAACAGGTCGAGGGCGCGCAGCAGACCCTCGACGCGCTGCCGGGCGAGGCACCCAGCACCGAGGAGGTGCTGGAGGAGCTCGCCATCGACGAGATGGTGAGCGACGCGCCGGTGGCGACCACCGAGAGCGCCCCCGGCACCGACACGGCGCCCACCGGCGACCCGGACGTCACGGCCGACGTGGCGACCACCGCCGACGTCCTCGCTACCGACGACCGGACGGCCACCGTCGATGCGGGGGCAGAGCCGGTCGCAGAGCCGCCGGCTGCGGCCGCCGAGGACGCCGGGACCCCGGCGGGCACCGAGGCGCCGACCGCCGACTCCCACAACGGCAGCGCGCCGTCCGGCTCGCGGGCCGGCGGCACCGCACCGATCGACGACTACGACAGCTTCTCCATCGCCCAGCTGCGCGGCCGGCTGCGCGGCTACGCGCTCACCACCGTGAGCGACCTCGTCACCTACGAGGAGGCGACCCGCGCTCGCGAGCCCTACCTCCGCATGCTCCGCAACCGGCTGGAGAAGCTCGAGGAGCAGGCGGTCGAGTCCAGCCCGCTGGCCCCGCGCGGCGCCTGACAGAGGACCCCGTCCTCCTCACCACCCGCGAGCTCGTGGCGAGCCTCTGGACGGGGCCGTCAGTGGTGTCCGGCAGGCTGGGGGCATGCAGAAGGACCCCGCCCTCCCCACCCTTCGCACGCTCAGGGCGGGACCCGGGGCGGGGCCGCCCAACAGGAAAGTGACGTGACATCTCCGTCCTCACCCGAGGCGCCGTGGCCGGTCCGCACGGTGGCTCGCAAGATCGCCGAGTGGATCGGCCGCCTCGGTGAGGTGTGGGTGGAGGGTCAGGTGGCCCAGCTCTCCCGTCGCGGCGGGGCGGCCACGGTCTTCCTCACCCTGCGGGACCCGGCCGCCGACATGTCGGTCCCCGTCACCTGCCACCGCGACGTCGCCGACCGGCCGGGGCTCGAGCTGACCGAGGGCGCCCGCGTGCTCGTGCGCGCCCGGCCCGACTACTACGTCGCCCGCGGCTCGTTCTCGCTCCGCGCGACCGAGATCCGCGCCGTCGGCCTCGGTGAGCTCCTGGCCCGCATCGAGCGGATCCGCCGACTGCTCGCCGCCGAGGGGCTCTTCGACGCCGCCCGGAAGCGGCCGCTGCCGTTCGCCCCCGGGGTCGTCGGCGTCATCACCGGCCGGGACAGCGCCGCCGAGCGCGACGTCCTCGTCACCGCCCGGCGCCGCTGGCCGGCCGTCCGGTTCGAGATGTACAACTGCGCCGTCCAGGGCCCGCAGGCGGCGGCCAACGTCATCGACGGGCTGCGCCGGCTGGACGCCGACCCGGCGGTCGAGGTCATCGTGATCGCCCGCGGCGGGGGCTCGGTCGAGGACCTGCTGCCGTTCTCCGACGAGGGGTTGGTGCGGGCGATCGCCGCCACCCGCACGCCCGTGGTCACCGCCGTCGGCCACGAGACCGACACCACGCTGGTCGACCACGTCGCCGACGTCCGCGCCGCCACGCCGACGGACGCCGCGCACCGCATCGTTCCCGAGATCGGCGAGCAGCGACGCCTGGTCGACGGCCTGCGCACGCGCGCCCGCGCCCTGCTCACCGGCCGCCTCGACCAGCAGGAACGCTGGCTCGAGTCGATCCGCAGCCGCCCCGTGCTGGCGGCGCCCGAACGGCTGCTGCACGGCCGCGCGGACGACGTCATGGCGTTGCGCACGCGCGCCCGGCGCACCGTCGTGCACCGCATCGAGGGCGCCGAGCGCGACCTCGAGCACGCCCGCGCGCGGGTGGCCGCACTCTCCCCGGCCGCCACCCTGCAGCGCGGCTACGCCGTGGTGCAGCGCGCCGACGGGGCGCTGGTCCGCGACCCCGCCGAGGTCACCGACGGCGAACGGCTGCAGGTGCGGGTCGCCGGAGGGCGGCTGCCCGTCCGCGTGGACCGCACCCCCGGCCAGGACCCGAACCAGGAGGAGAACCCGTGAGCACCGAGGACCAGCCCGAGACACCGCCGAGCCGACGACCACCTACGAGCAGGCCCGCGAGGAACTCGCCGACGTGGTCCGCCGACTGGAGGGCGGCGGGCTGACGCTGGAGGAGTCGCTCGCGCTGTGGGAGCGCGGCGAGGCGCTCGCCGAGCTGTGCCAGCACTGGCTGGACCGGGCCCGCGAGCGACTGGCCGCGGCCGCCCCCGCGGACGGCGCCGATCGGAACTGACCGGCGCCGTCCGCAGCGGGCGGCTCAGGGGCCGCCTGCAGTTCGCCGTCCGCGCTGACGACGAGGCCGGCCGCGGCCAGCGCGGCGATCATCCGGTCCGCGCGCCGGCGCAGGATGCCCGACATCCGCACGTCGTCCGGCCGGTGGTCGGTGGCGTCGGGCGCGAGCGGGTCACCCGGTCCGTCGTAGAGGCAGCGGGCGATGGCGTCCCGCACCTCCGGTCGCACGCGAGGTCGGGCCACCGTGCGCGCGGGCCGGTGCGTCGGCACTCGCGTGACCATCCCGCAGGCACACGAACCGCCGGTGGCGGGGGGTCGGTGGTCGCCGCCGGGGCAGAGGGCACGAGGGGGCATCGGTGCTCCTTCGAAAGGTGTGCGAGTGACTCGCGTGACTGGTGGGGCGGAAGCGTCCCGTGAGCCACCGCGCGTCGACACGCGACGCACCCAGCAGATACCAGGTCGTGATGTTCGACACAGGATCGTCATGTACGGCGACGGATCCGGCCGGGGCGGGTCAGCCCGAGTACGGCTCCACGGCCGCCGCGACGGTCTCCAGTTCCTCGTCCGTCGCCGACCCGGTCACGGCCACGGTGACCCCCTCGACCTCCCGCGACGAACGCCGTCTCGTCGCGTCCCGTGGTCAGCCGCTGCCAGGTCTGGCCGCCGATCTCGACGTCGCCCCGCTCCTCGGCCTCGCCGACCACGTCGACGATCGCGCCGGCCCCGGGGTCGTCGCTGACGACGAAGCCGGCGAACTCCTCCGACGGCGTCAGGTAGCCGATCTCGAGCGTGACCGGGTCACCCTCGTCGCGTCGCCGGCGTCGGTGCGCGCACTGGTCACCAGGAAGTCCTCGGGCAGGCCGTCGGGCGCGAGCACCGGGTAGCTCGCCCGGGCCGCGGCCAACTGCACCGTCGACGACGGATCGACGGTGCGCACGCCCGCGTCCCCGCTCTGCCGCCACGTCGTCCAGGCGACGACCAGCAGACAGATGACGACCAGCGGCAGCAGCGACCGCAGCATGTTGGCGGCGTTGAACCGGGCGGCGCGGTCGATCGCCGGGATGGGCGGCAGCGTCGCCACCGGGCGCGGACGCGCCGCCGCGGGCGTGGACGCGCCGCCGCCGTCCGGGTCGTGCACCTGCTGGCTCGTCGGGCCGCCGTCGGTCATGACCCTAGGATCGCAGGCGAGCTCTCCCGCACCGCTGCCCCGCGCCCGGGCGGACCGTCCGCCGTCCTCGGGCCGGGACACGGCAGGTCACCCGGGCGGCACACCACCGCGAGGTGGTCGACCCAGGAGGTCCCGTGACGCTGCCCGGTCCAGACAGCCCGCTTCCGTCGAGCACCGCGAGCCGCGGCTTCCGGGCCGGCCGGCCGGCGCCCGACCGCAACCTGGCCCTCGAGCTGGTGCGGGTCACCGAGGCGGCGGCGATGGCCGCGGGCCGGTGGGTCGGCCGCGGCGACAAGAACGGCGGCGACGGCGCCGCGGTCGACGCGATGCGCGCCCTGATCGGCACGGTGAGCATGAAGGGCGTCGTCGTCATCGGCGAGGGCGAGAAGGACCAGGCGCCGATGCTCTACAACGGCGAGCAGGTCGGCGACGGGCAGGGCCCCGAGTGCGACGTCGCCGTGGACCCGATCGACGGCACGACGTTGATGGCCAAGGGCATGCCCAACGCGATCGCCGTCATGGCGGTGGCCGACCGCGGCGCCATGTACGACCCGTCGGCGGTCTTCTACATGGAGAAGATCGCGACCGGGCCGGCCGCCGCGGACGTCGTCGACATCACCGCCCCGGTCGCCGAGAACATCAAGCGAGTGGCGAAGGCCAAGAACAGCTCGGCCGGCGACGTCACGGTCTGCATCCTCGACCGCGCGCGGCACCAGCAGCTGGTCGACGAGGTCCGCGCAGGCCGGGGCCCGGATCAAGTTCATCACCGACGGCGACGTCGCGGGCGCCATCGCCGCGGCCCGCGAGGGCACCGGCGTCGACCTGCTGCTGGGCATCGGCGGCACCCCGGAGGGGATCATCGCCGCCTGCGCGCTCAAGTGCATGGGCGGCGCCCTGCAGGGCAAGCTCTGGCCCAAGGACGACGAGGAGCGGCAGAAGGCGCTCGACGCCGGCCACGATCTCGACCGCGTGCTGCACATCGACGACCTCGTCCGCGGCGACGTCTTCTTCGTCGCGACGGGCATCACCGACGGCGAACTGCTGCGCGGCGTCCGCTACAGCGCCGGCGGGTGCACCACGCAGTCGCTGGTCATGCGCTCCCGCTCCGGCACCATCCGCTCCATCGACAGCCTGCACTCGCTGGACAAGCTGCGCGCCTACTCGGCGGTCCCCTTCGACCGCGAGGATCAGAGCGAGCGCGGAGCGCGTCACGCCGAGTGGGCCCGGAGGCCCGGGCAGGCGTGACGAGCGGCTGTCGCGAGGAGTGGGGGCCGGAGGCCTCCGCGATCGAGGACGGGTGGGCTCAACCAAGCAGGGGACGGCTCGTGGTCGCGGTGCCGTCCGGAGGACGGCATGTCATGGCCGCGGTGCCGTCCGGAGGACGGCGATGTCATAGCCGCGGCGGCTCCGGCGGGGGCGGTAGCCGCTGCGCCAGCCGGTCCATCAGCGCGCGCCAGCGACTGGGCGACTCCCCCGGTGCCAGGCTGCGCAGCCGCAGGTCGCCGAAGATCGCCCGGGCGTGGACGACGATCCGCGGAGTGCCGGGCAGCCGTTGGACGGGCGCGAGGTCGGTCCGTGCGATCGCCGAACACGGTCCGCCCCTGCAGCTCGGCGTCGACCCCTTCGGCGACGATCACCTCGATGTCCCCGAACACGGTGGACAGGTAGAGGTCGAGCCGGTCGGCGTCCGTGCGCAGCCCGCGCAGGTCGATCCGCACGTCGCCGAACACGGTGGACGCCCTCTGCGGCGCCGAACCGCCCGCCAGCTTCACGTCGCCGAAGACGCTGGTCACGATCCTCCGGCACCCGCGCGCCGACGATCTCGACCGGGGGCCGGGCCTCCGACGGCAGGTCGGCGACCACCTCGTCGAGCTCGGCGAGGGAGGTGGCGTCGTAGACGACGGCGGCGCGCTGGCCGAACTCGTCGAGGTCGATCCGCCCCTCGCCCAGCGCCTTCTGCAGGCGGGCGACCACGCGTCTCCCGGTCGGCGTCGGAGGCGCGGACGACGGGGGTGGGGTCCTGCGCGTCGTCGTCGGCCACGCCTCCGGACCGTAGCCGAGCCGCGCCGTCTCGGGACAGGACCGGGACGCGCCCCGGACACGCAGCGGCCCGGCCCCTCCGGAGAGGGACCGGGCCGATGTGTCGCAGTGCCGGGGCGGTTACTCCCCGGGGAAGGCGATCGTGCAGTACTGCTGGGTGCCCGGGGGCTGCCGGCCGGCACAGGTGTCGGCGTAGGCCTTGTAGGGCGTCCCGTCCTCCGCGACGATGAAGAGGCTGTCGCAGGCCACCATGTCGCCGTCGTAGCACTGCTGGGCGAACTGGTTCAGGGTCGGGTCGTCGCCGAGGCCGTCCGGCGGCACGGTCGGCGGCGGGATGTTGCCGCTCGGCGCGGGCGTCGTCTCCTCCGAGCTCGCCGTCGTCTCCTCCGTGCTGCTGCTCGTCTCCTCGGAACTGGACGACGAGGACGACGTCTCGCTGCTGGTCGCAGTGGTCGAGTCGGCGGCCGGTGTCGGTCGTCGTCGTTGCCCAGGAGCAGCCAGAGCGCCACGCCGATCGCGGCCAGCACGACGACGCCACCGACGATGAGGGCGATCAGGGTGTTCTTGTTGCCCTTCGGCGGCTGACCACCAGGGCCGCCGGGGGCCGCCCACGGCTGCCCGTAGGGCGGCTGGCCCGGCTGCTGGCCGTACTCGGCTGCTGGCCGTACTGCGGCTGCTGCCCGTACTGCTCCTGGCCGTACTGGGGCTGGCCCGGCTGCTGCCCGTACGGGGGCTGCTGGCCGTACTGCGGCTGGCCGTACTGGGGCTGCTGCCCGTACTGCTCCTGGCCGTACTGCGGCTGGCCCGGCTGCTGCCCGTACGGGGGCTGCTGGCCGTACTGCGGCTGGCCGGGTTGCTCACCGTAGGGCGGCTGACCCGGCTGACCCGGCTGACCGGGCCGGCCGCCCGGCTGACCGGGGCCGCCCGGCTGACCGAACGACGCGGCCGCGGCGGACAGCTCACCCGGCTGGATCTGGCGGGTCTCGCCGGCGCGGTGCGCCCCGGGCTGGAGGAACTCCTGCGTCTTGTCGCGCTGACCCGCGGGGCCCACCTCGGGCTTGTCGAACTGCTTGGTCGGGTCGTCGTCGGCCGGCTGGCCCCAGCCCGGTGCTCCGGGCTGCTCCCCACCGGACTCGTTGCCGCCCGGCGGCGGGTTCGGCGGCTGTGTCATGGGGGAACTCCTCGGGAAGCGATGATGCGGCGTTGCGGATGCTAGGGGCCCGTCGCGGCGACCTCCACCATCCGGGGCGCGGTGCCGCCGGCGTCGTGGAGGGTCAGCCGGTCAGTCGAGGTCGGTGCAGGCCATGACGGCCATGAACTTGACCCGCCCGCCGCACGTGCCGCCGTACTCCTCGTAGTCCGACAGCGGGGCGGATTCGTAGTACAGGTCGTCGCAGGCCTGGTAGTCGCCCACGAAGCACGCCTGGGCGTAGGCGTCGAGCACCGGGTCGGGTCCCGGTACCGGCGCGACAGGGTCGTTGATGTCCTCCGGAGCGAGGGGCGGCCCGGCGGACCAGCCGTAGTACTCCTCGTCCATCGAGGCGTACATGTCCTCGGTCCCGGCAACCATCCCTCGGCCGATGCCGGCACCGATGTCCTCCGCGCTGCCCACGAACACCGCGGTGACCAGGAGGGCAGCACCGACGGCGCCCGCGACGACCCCGGCCAGGGCGACCAGCCCGAGAACCAGCGGCCCCTTCGACCGGGACGACGTCGCGACCGATGCGGCCACGGGCGGCGCCCCGGGCGGAGCCCACGCGGACGGCGACTGCCATCCGGGGGTGCCAGGCCAGTCGGGCGTCGACGCCACCCAGTCCGGGACCGGCGGCGGCAACGGCTGGGACATCCGGGCTCTCCTCGGACTCGGAACGTCCGGCGGAGCGTAGGTCCGCCCGGCCCCGATTCCGGCCGGACGCGGCGGAGGGCGGAACCGCGTCGTCCGTTCGCGGTGTCTAGGGTCCCTCCCGGAACACAGTCACCCTCCACACCACCGGGAGCGCAGCGTGGCCCAGCAGCAGGACGGCCCGTCGACCGACGGCGGCGACTACCGCATCGAGCACGACTCCATGGGGGAGGTGCGCGTCCCGGCGTGGGCCAAGTGGCGGGCGCAGACGCAGCGCGCCGTCGAGAACTTCCCGATCTCCGGCACCCCCATCGAGCGCGAGCTCATCGGTGCGCTCGCCGCCATCAAGGGGGCCGCGGCATCGGTGAACGCCGACCTCGGCGTGCTCGACGCCGAGATCGCGACCGCGATCACCGAGGCCGCCGCCCGGGTCGCCACCGGCGAGTTCGACGAGCACTTCCCGATCGACGTCTTCCAGACGGGCTCGGGCACGTCGAGCAACATGAACACCAACGAGGTGCTCGCCTCCCTGGCCACCGAGGCGCTGGGCAAGCCCGTGCACCCCAACGACCACGTCAACGCCTCGCAGTCGTCCAACGACGTGTTCCCGTCGGCCATCCACGTGGCGGCGACGGGCGCGATCGTCCGCGACCTCATCCCCGCCCTGCAGCACCTCGAGCTGTCGCTGTCGCGGAAGGCCGACGAGTTCGCCGAGGTCGTGAAGAGCGGCCGCACCCACCTCATGGACGCCACCCCGGTCACTCTCGGCCAGGAGTTCGGCGGCTACGCGGCGGCGATCCGGTACGGCGTGGAGCGACTGCGGGCCTCGCTCCCCCGCGTCGGGGAGCTGCCCCTCGGCGGTACCGCCGTCGGCACCGGCATCAACACCCCGCCCGGCTTCGCGGCGGCCATCATCGAGCGGCTGGCCGGCCAGCTGGACCTGCCGCTGACCGAGGCGCGCGACCACTTCGAGGCGCAGAGCTCGCGGGACGGCCTGGTCGAGGCCTCCGGCCAGCTGCGCACCATCGCCGTCGGGCTGGTCAAGATCGCCAACGACCTGCGCTGGATGGGTTCGGGGCCGCGCACCGGCCTCGGCGAGATCTTCCTGCCGGACCTGCAGCCGGGCAGCTCGATCATGCCGGGCAAGGTGAACCCGGTGCTCCCGGAGGCGACCGTGCAGGTGGCCGCCCAGGTCATCGGCAACGACGCCGCCGTCGCCTTCGCCGGGACGACGGGCAACTTCGAGCTCAACGTGACCCTGCCGCTGATGGCGCGCAACGTGCTCGAGTCGATCCGGCTGCTGTCGAACGTGAGCCGGCTCCTCGCCGACCGCTGCGTCGACGGGATCACCGCCAACGTGGAGCGCTGCCGGGAGCTGGCCGAGTCCTCGCCGTCGATCGTCACGCCGCTGAACAAGTACATCGGCTACGAGGAGGCCGCGATCGTGGCCAAGCAGTCGCTGAAGGAGAAGAAGACGATCCGCCAGGTCGTCCTGGAGCGCGGCTACGTCGAGCAGGGCAAGCTCACCGAGACCCAGCTGGACGAGGCGCTCGACGTCCTCTCCATGACCCACCCCTGACCCACCCCGCGACCGCACCCGTAGGCGTGAGCGGAGTCGTACGGCGCGGAAAACACGCCCGTGCGACTCCGCTCGCGCAGGGTCGGGGGGCACCGCGGACACGGGCGCAGTAGCGTCGTCCCTGATGAGCGAGACAGATGTAGCCCTGCGCTACCCCGGTGGAGAACTACCCCTGCCCGTCAAGCGCGCCAGCGAGGGCGCCGACGGCATCGACACGAGCAAGCTGCTGTCGACGACCGGCACGGTCGCCCTCGACATCGGCTTCGTGAACACGGCCTCGTGCACGTCGGCCATCACCTACATCGACGGCGACGCCGGCATCCTGCGGTATCGCGGGTACCCGATCGATCAGCTGGCGGAGAAGTCGAGCTTCCTCGAGGTCACCTACCTGCTGATCTACGGCGAGCTGCCCACGGCCGACCAGCTGGGCGACTTCGACCAGCGGCTGCGCCGGCACACGCTGCTGCACGAAGACCTCAAGATGTTCTTCAACGGCTTCCCGCGGGACGCGCACCCGATGCCGGTGCTCTCCTCCGCGGTGAGCGCGCTGTCGACCTTCTACCAGGATTCGCTGGACCCCTTCGACGAGGAGCAGGTGGAGATCTCCACGCTCCGGCTGCTGGCGAAGGTCCCCACGATCGCGGCGTACGCGTACAAGAAGTCGGTCGGTCAGCCGCAGCTGTACCCCGACAACTCCTGCGGCATGGTCGAGAACTTCCTGCGCATGACCTTCGGGTTCCCCGCCGAGCCCTACGAGGTCGACCCCGACCTGGTGCAGGCGCTGGACATGCTGTTCGTCCTGCACGCCGACCACGAGCAGAACTGCTCGACGTCGACCGTCCGGCTGGTGGGCTCCTCGCACGCCAACCTCTTCGCGTCCGTGTCGGCCGGCATCAACGCACTCTTCGGTCCGCTGCACGGCGGCGCGAACCAGTCGGTGCTGGAGATGCTCGAGGCCATCAAGCGGGACGGCGGCAACATCCCGCGGTTCGTCGAGCGGGTGAAGAACAAGGAGCCCGGCGTCAAGCTGATGGGCTTCGGCCACCGGGTCTACAAGAACTACGACCCGCGTGCGGCGATCGTGAAGCAGACGGCGGACTCGGTCCTCGACAAGCTCGGCGGCAACAACGAGTTGCTCGACCTCGCACGTCAGCTCGAGGACATCGCCCTCAAGGACGACTTCTTCATCGAGCGCAAGCTCTACCCGAACGTGGACTTCTACACCGGGCTGATCTACCGGGCGATGGGCTTCCCGACGCGCATGTTCACCGTGCTGTTCGCGATCGGCCGGCTGCCCGGCTGGATCGCCCAGTGGCGCGAGATGATCGCCGACCCGGCGACCAAGATCGGCCGTCCGCGGCAGCTCTACACCGGCGCCACCGAGCGGGACTACGTGTCGCTCACCGACCGCTGACCGCACCAGACCCCCGGGCCGGGTGGTCCTCCCCGTCCGGGAGGGTCACCCGGCCCGAGCCGTTCCCAGGTCCGGCCCCCTACGGTGGGTGCGCCCGCGCAGTCCTGGAGGAGGCCTGATGGCCGAGCAGCCCGGCGAGGACGTCCTCGTCGTGCCCCCGATCCCGTTGGCCACCGGGCAGCTGCTCGAGCCCGAGGACGACGGCCCGCCGGTGCGCATCACCAAGGTCGAGGTGGTGGTGTCCACCGAGGACGGCAACGAGCTCCGGATCCCCCTCGTGCTGCGGCACGGCGCCTGGTGGGCGCCCTGAGCCCTCCACGACTCCCCCAGACGGGCGGCGCCACCCCCGGTTCACCCTCCCCCCAAGGGGTGAGACCGGGGTGAGAGACCCTCCGCTCCCCCCTGGCACTCGTCGATACGAGGTGCGTGAGCTCTGCGGCAATCCGCGGCGGAGCCGGCCACGGAACGACGAGACCGCCGGGGGACCCTGCCGTGCCTGCACCACGCACGACCGGTCGTCCCGCCCGTCCCGTCCAGCGCCCCGCGCTGGGCACCCGCGAGACCCAGGCGCTGCTGCGCCAGGTGCTCGCCGCCCGTCCCGACCTCACGCCCGAGCAGGCCGCCCGCCTCGTGGCAGCTGCGACCGCGCGGAGCGGCGGCGCCCGCCCGCAGGGCCGCCGTCCCGCGGCCAAGCGCTCGGCGTCCCGGCGCCCGACCGGCCGGGCCCGCACTCCCCGTCCCTCGACCGAGGACCGTCCCCGCAAGCGCTGGTCGACCCGCCTCGGCGTCGTCGCCATGAGCACGCTGCTCCTGCCGGCCGTGGCCGTCCTCGCCCTCCCGGCGCGCGAGGACCCGGCTCGGACCGGTGGCGCGGTCGACGTCACCGAGGTCGCCCTGAGCACGCAGACCTCCCTGCTCGGCAAGGCCGACCGCTACCGGCAGCTGGAGCAGGAGGTCACCGCGCGACGGGCGGACCTGGTGAAGGCGCAGGACGTCGTCGCGACGGTGCAGGCCCAGGTCGATGCGCAGCAGCAGACCCTCGGCGCGTCTGCCGCCGACCTCTACCGTTCCGTCCCCGCGCAGCGGTACCCCCTGCTCGGGCTCACCGTCCATGACCGCGACGCGACCAGCGCCGCCCTGTACGGGCAGGCGATCGTCGAGCGGTCGGACAGCGACCGCGAGGGCGCGGCCATCCGCGCCGCGCGCACCGTCCAGGCGCTCGACGCCGCCCGTCAGCAGGTCGCCGCGGCCGAGGCCGCCGTCGCCGACGCGCTGCGGCAGGCCGACGGCGTCCTGCAGCTGGTCCGCGACGAGGTCGACGAGCTCAGCCCCGAGGTCACCGGCCGGATCGCCGGTCTCGGCGCCATCCCGGCGCCGGCCCCACAGCAGGAGCGCAACACCGCCGCGACGCGCCGCTGGCAGGACTACCTCGCCCGGCTCGCCGCGGCCGACATCGAGCCGCCCCCCGCCGCCCGACTGGCCGACGCAGCGCACCTGCCCGCCGGCCTCTCGCCGGCCCTCGACGAGTACGCCCGCCCCATCCCCGGTGTCGCGTGGGCGGTCATCGGCAGCAGTCCCGTCACGGTGCTGCCCGCCGAGACCGTCGCGGCGGTCAGTACCGCGCTGTCCCAGCTCGGCAAGCCGTTCGTCCCGGACGGCCGCGGTCCCGACGCCTACGACTGCGGTGGCTTCACCTCGGCGTCCTGGCTGCTGGCCGGGCACGCCATCCCCTCGACCCCGCAGGACCAGTGGTCGAGCGGCGCGGCCGTGGCGCTCACCGACCTGCAGATCGGCGACCTGGTCTTCTCCCCCGACGGTCTCGACGTCGGTCTGTACCTGGGGGACGGCGACGTCATCGGGGCGTCGGCCGGCACCTTCCAGGTCGGCGTCCGCACCCTCGCCGCCGGCTCCTCCGCGGTGCGGGTGACCCTGCGCGCACCGGCCCAGCCCAACGAGCCCCTCACCGGGGCTGGCACGACCGGGCTGTGCGGCGCCCCGCCGCCGTCGCCCGAGCGGGTGGCCACGCCGTCCTGGGGTGGCTGGGCGAACGGTCAGATCCCGGCCGAGGCGCTGTGCCGCCTGGGCGTCCACGGGCACGCGCTGCGCTGCGACGCCGCCGCGTCCTACCAGCAGATGAGCACCGCCTACGCTGCGGCGTTCGGCGCGCCGCTGTGCATCACCGACTCCTACCGCTCCCTCGGGGCGCAGGTCGCGGCGTTCTACGCCAAGCCGGCCCTGGCCGCGGTGCCGGGCACCTCGAACCACGGGTGGGCGCTGGCGGTGGACCTGTGCGGCGGCATCAACGTCGCGGGCACGCCGCAGTGGACCTGGATGACGCAGAACGCGGGCCGCTTCGGGTTCGTGCAGCCCGACTGGGCGGCCCCCGGCGGCGAGAAGCCGGAGCCCTGGCACTGGGAGTACGGCTACATCTCCTGAAAAGGACCCCGTCGTCCCCACCCTTCGCAAGCTCAGGGCGGGACCCCGGACGGGGCCTCAGAGCCAGGGAAGGTCGGCGAGGCGCGACCACGGAAGGGTCACGCTGGCCTCGGTCGTCTCGCCCGCGAGCCGGGCAGCGATGCCCGGTCCGGCGCAGGCCACCGGGCGGTACGGGGTGACGACGACGTGCATGTCGGCGGTGTCCAGCCCGCTGGTCGCGAGCCGGCCGAGCATCCGCTCCGGCGCCACGAGCACGCTGGTGGCGAGCACGGGCACGGTCGCGTGCGACCAGAGGGCCACCGGACCCTCCACGCGGAGGTCCAGCGGCACGTCGGCGGCGCGGCTGCCCGCGGCCGAGCCGGATCCCCGGCACGTCGGCGGTCGCCGACGGCAGCCAGGGCAGCGCGACCTCGCCGCGGCGGACGACGACCCGCCAGCCGATGGCGTTCTGTCGGCGGTCGGCCCAGTCCAGGACGGCGATGCCGGAGCGGGCTGCCTGCGCGTCCGTGACCGGACGGCGGACGACCCATGCGGCCAGCGCGGTGGCGATGCCCGTGGGCGTCGGGGCCACCCCGTCGTCGGTCATGTCGTCGGCGAGGTCGGCGAGATCCACCCGCACCGTGCGCTCGTCCTCCTCGAGGAGGAGCACGGAGCCGGCACCCGACCGCTGGACGAGGTTCACGCGGAGCCCCGGCACCGAGACGGTCGGGAGCAGCCGGTCGGCGACGTCGAGAAGGTCGGCGACGTCGATGCGGGTGGGCCGCAGCCGCTGCAACAGGCCCGCGGAGCCGCGCAAGCGCAGGTCGATCATCCGTTCGCCCCGTTGTCGAGAGTGGTGCGCAGTGACTCGGGCAGCGTGCGCAGCGCCAGGACACCGGCGAGTTCCGCCGCGCTGAGCCGGACGGGCAGCACATCGGCGTCCCAGCCGGTGGCCAGTCGCACCCGCGCCGCGGACGCCGGCCAGACGACGTCGCGGGCTGCGGCCACGTGGAGTTCGGTGAGCACGTCCTCGAGGTGGATGGCCGCGATCGGGTGCACCAGGCACGCGTCGAGCGCGTCCCGCACCGCCTCGGCCAGCTGCTCCCGGTGCTCGCCGGTCAGCCAGTGCGGCACCAGGACCTCGGGTCCCAGGTCGCCGCTGGGCAGGGCGGTCACCGGCGTCCACCGGAGTGCTCGACGCCCGGAGCCCGGACCGCTGCCCCGGCGGGGCGGCGGGTGCTCGGAAACGGCGTCACGAGGTGGATATCGGCAGCGGCGAGCGGCGATGGACCCGTGTACGCGACGAATTCCGTCTCCGGGGACCAATCCGCACCGAAAGCTACTGACGCGTAACTCCCCGGCCCCTGCCGCGTTTCTCCCTGTGAGACGAGACCCGGGAGGGACCGCCATGCGCCGTACCGCCGCCGTCGCACTCGCGACCGCGCTCGCCGCCACGGGCGTCACCGTGACCGCGTCCGCAGCCCGGAGCGACGTGGGGCCCGGTATCGGGTGCCTCTTCGTCCCCGACCGAACGGCTGCGCGACGTCATGTTCGTCGGCAACAACTGGGAGGGCACGGCAACCGTCGTCGACGCCCGCACCCACCAGCCGATCCGGACGATCAACACGATCCCCGACCGCGACGAGCGGATGGCCGAGATCCTCGCCGCGCCGGACAAGCTGGCCTTCTTCCTGGCCGTCCAGGCCTCGATCGGCGAGGGCAACGCCCAGTACACCGACGACATGTTCACCACCCACGACGGTCGCCTGCTCGCCGTCAGCCGCCCGAGCTTCGCCGACGTCGTGGGCATCGACCTGGCCTCCGGTGCGATCGTGTGGCGGTTCCCGATGGAGGGGTACCGCTCCGACCACATGGGCGTCTCGCCCGACGGCACCCGCCTCCTGGTCAGCGACTCGACCGCCAACAAGGTGCACGAGCTCGACATCCGGACCGGCCAGAAGACCGGCGAGTTCGCCAGCGGCGACAGCCCGCACGAGAACAACTACACCGCCGACGGCGAGCTGGTCTTCCACGCCAGCATCGGCCGCGTCTACACGCCCACCGACCGGCCGGTCATGCGCGAGCCCTACGACACCCTCAAGGGCGAGCAGTACTTCCAGATCGTGCGCACCGACGGCCTGCAGATCCAGTCCCGCTGGGACATGGGCCGCGAGCTCGAGGAGGCCGGCTACCCGGGCATGGCCTCCGCCGTCCGGCCGATGGCCCTGGCGCCCGACGAGCGCTTCGTCTACCTGCAGGTCTCGTTCTTCCACGGCTGGATCGAGTTCGACACCCAGGCCCCCGACGCCGACGGCGCCACCACCTACGACGGCGAACCGTCCGTCGGCGCCGTCACGCGGGTGGTCGACCTGCCGCAGCGCACCACGGAGCCCCGCGAGCAGTACGTGCTCGACTCGGCCCACCACGGCCTGGCGATGAACCCCGCGGGGACGACGTTGTGCGCCGCCGGGACGATGGACGGCTATGCGGCGATCGTCGACCGGGACACCGAGGACTTCGAACTGGTCGACGTCGGCGACAAGCCCTACTGGGCGACCAACGGCGTCGTCGGCGACGAGTGCTGGGTGTCGGTGAGCGGCGAGGACAAGGTCGTCGTCATCGACTACGCGACCGCCGAGCCGGTGGCCACCATCGCCGTCGGCGACCACCCGCAGCGCGTGCGGGCCGGCGTCGTCGCCGCCGCCGTCCTGCGCACCTGGGCGCGATAACGATCAGGTGACCTGATCATTAGTGGTCCTAGCTCAGTGTCGATGGTGAGCCAGGACCCCAAACGATCAGGTCACCTGATCATTAGTGGTCAGTCGACGAGTTCGGCGAGGCGCGTCTTCAGCGCCTTCTCCACCCGGTCGGCGTAGACGTTCATGTTGCGCACCGACGTGTTGAGGTCGCTCGACAGCTGCGTCTTGGTCTGCCCGCCCCACGTCGTCAGGTACCAGGTGGCCCAGCCGAGCACGTTGGGCTGACCGGCCCGCTGGTCGCGCCGGGCGGTCGGGTCGGGCGCGCAGGCGGCGGTCAGGGCGTGCGAGAGCAGCGTCTGCTCCGCCTCGCCCATGATCTCGTCCGGGGCCTCGCGAGGAGTCCGGCAGCAGGATCTCGGTGGCGTCCGGGCCGCCGTCGAGGGACTGCAGGTTGCGGAGGCCGTTGAGGGTCGCCACGGTCTGCGAGTTGCGTCGCAGGGTGGCCACGGTCTGCCCCATGTAGGCGGCGAGCTCCTTCTCGCTGGGCCGGCGCTGGTGCTCGGCGATGAACGCCGCGATCGCCTTCTGCTGCTTGTGCTCGGTGTCCGCGGCGGTGCGCCCGTGGGCGTTGCGGCCGAGGTCGTGCACCCACTTCGACAACTGGGTGGCGAGGAACGCGCCGAACGGGACGCCCTTGGTCTCGTCGTACTGGGCGACGGCCTTGAGCACCCACTCGTAGACCTGCTGGCCGAGGTCGTCGGGGTCGGGCAGGTGCAGCCGGATCGTGCTCATGTTCCGCTGCAGCCGCTTGAGGCTGACCGGGCCGTAGTGCCGGCAGAGGTCGTTCAGGAAGTCGGCGGGCAGGTCGCGCGGGGCGCGGCGGCGGACGTCGGTCTCGGCGCGCAGGCCCACGGTCGAGCAGCCGTGCCGCGCGCACCAGGCGCGGACCCAGTCGGCGAGCACGGGTGCCGAGCCGCGGGCGCCGTCGACCCGGTAGAGGCCGTCACCCTGGTCGTAGCTGACGGTGACGCCGTCGGGCAGGTCGGCGCGGAACTCCTCGAGCGGCAGCTCGTGGTCGACGCGGAAGTGCACGCGGTCGCGGGGCGTGATCGGCGCGAGGGTCCAGCCGTCGGCCTCGGGGAGGCCGCCGAAGACCAGCGGCTGGCGGACGCGGTTACGTGTGTCGGTGGCGGTGGACGTCGGGAAGAGTGGCGCATATCGGTCACCGGTGCTCCTGGGACTGCGGGGAAGAACGAGCCACGGGGAAGGTGGCCCGGAAGTCACGGCGAAGCCGTCAGGCCGAGATCCGCTCGCCCGGTCCCGGCATCCGGGGGGACGGGATCGGGCGACGGCGGGGGCCGCCGGAGCCTCGAGCACGTCGGCGGTCGGTGCCGAACGCACCGCCGGCCGCCTGCTCGATGCAGCACCTTGGCCGCGGCGCGCTCGGCGCCACTGGGCTCGGCGGTGTAGACCGGCATGTGGTCGTAGAGCGAGGCGAACAGCGGCACTGACGAACGCGTAGGCGGCCTGCGCCTGCGGCGAGAACTTCGCGACGCCGGTCCGCGGACCGAGGTCCACGCCGACCGTCACCTTGACGACGCGGTCGTCCTTGCTCAGGCCGGTGACGGCGAAGGACGCCTCCGGGTGCTCGGTGGCCAGCGCGGCGAGCGCGGCCAGGCACTTGCGGGTGGCCCCGCGTCGCGGCCGCAGCTGGACGTGGACGACCACGGACTCCGGCTCGTGCTGATCGATCGGCTGTGCGTTGAATGCGCTGCGTTGCATGGTGATCGCCCCCTGTCATTGCTTGAGGGGAAATCTGCCTCATGCACGGCCGACACGAGGCACAAGACTCGCCGTGCCCTACGCAGTTACAGGGGGAACTTCGGCAGTTCTTGCCCGTGTCGATGTTCTGCACCGCCCGCGCACAGACACGTTGGCTGCTCCTGCCAAGAGCACGGGGGCCCGACCATGCACTCTTGTCAGGCCGGATCCTCGTCTGCGGCGGGTGTCGGGGCCTCGGTCGCGGCCGTGGTCGCGGCCGTGGTCGCGACTCCCACCTCGCCGGACTCCGCGCTCGCGGCCGAGCCGGCGCCGGGAGCGAACGCGGCGAGCGCGCCGAGGCTGTCGGCGGTCACCTGCGCGGCGAGCAGATTGGCCTCGGCGATCTGGCGGTAGACCTCCTCGCGGTGGATGGCGACCTCGCGGGGAGCCTTGAAGCCCAGCCGGACCGTGCCGCCTCGCACCTCGACGACGTGGATCTCGATGTCGTCGCCGATGCGGATCGTCTCGCCGACGCTGCGGGTGAGAGTGAGCACGGGTACCCCTCCATGGGTGTTGGGTGGCCGTCCGTGGCTGTTCAGTTTGTGGCCCGCGGTGGCGGGCGAGGGGCCGTCGTCGCGACAGCGCCCCAGTGACGTTATCGGCGCAGCGGCCGCCTGATGGGATGGCCCCCGTCGGTGAGCACGATCTGCCGGGCCCGTTGGGTGGCCGGGTTGACCACCAGCGGGGCGCGCAGGTTCGCCGTCGCCGCGGTGACATCCCCGTCGGGGACGGTCACCAGGCAGTAGACGGCGGCCTCCGCCGCGTCCCCAGCCCCAGCTCCGCACACGCGGCGCGGGGCAGCGCCGGGCGTAGTCGGGGAAGAACGGGGCCGCCGGCACGGCCAGGAACCGCGGACCGTCGGGGGCGACGGACTGCAGCCAGAAGAGCAGGCCGGCGGTGTCGGCGGCGACCAGGGCGAAGTCCTGGTGGCCGGGGAAGCCGGGGAGCGGCTCGGCCAGGGCGAGGACCTGCACCGACGGCGGCGGGAGGGCGACGGGGCCGAGCACGCTCGGGCGGCTCGCTCGGGCGAGCGGGCAGCGTGGCGGGCGGGGACGACGTCATACGCAGGAAGTCCAGCAGGGTCGGCTGCAGCGACTTGGCCGTCGCGGCGAGGGCGGCCTGGTAGCCGACCTTCTGCATCTCCAGCTTCATGATCGTGTTCGGCAGGTCGATGTTCTCGGTCTCGGCCAGCCGCGACTGCAGGGTCAGCAACCGGTCGGCGTTGACCTGCTCGACGCGGTCGACCCGCGCGGCCCGGGAGCCGA
Organism: uncultured Actinomycetota bacterium; assembly: GCA_963748305.1. Lineage (GTDB taxonomy): Bacteria > Actinomycetota > Actinomycetes > Mycobacteriales > Geodermatophilaceae > Blastococcus_B. The sequence continues at coordinate 28,777 of CAVVIN010000012.1, forward strand.
CGTCGGCCAGCGCCTTGGTCATCCCCTACATGACCGCGTCGAGATCGGCGAGGTCGGTGGCCAGCTGCGTCGGGTCAGCGATCATGTTGGTCGCGATGCGGTCGACGATGGCGAACAGGTCGTTCCGCGCCGCGCCGAACGCCTCGGGGCCGGTGAGGTCGACGCGGATGGTCTCGGTGTCCGAGACCCGCCGGGTGACCGGGGGCCCGGCCAGCCCGATCCACGCGCCGGTCGTGCTGTCGTAGGCCTTGGCGCCCGGCGTCACGCCACCGAAGAGCGGGCGGCCCTGGATCGTGCCGTTGGCCAGGCTCAGCAGCCCCTCCCGCAGGGACGCCGTCTCCGTGGCGAGGGCCTGCATGCTGGCCGGCGAGTTCGAGCCGGTGCTGGAGGCCTGGACGGTGAGGTCGCGGACCCGGCGCGCGGTGTACGAGCATCTCGCGGATCGCGGAGTCGGTCTGCTCGAGCCAGCTCTTGGCGTCGCTGATGTTGCGCGCCTGCTGCGCGGTGGCAGCCTTCTCGGCGCGGGTCTGCATCGCCTTGTTGGTGCCGGTCGGCGAGTCCGACGGCGCATTGATCAGGCGTCCGGAGGTGAGCTGCTGCTGCAGCTTGCCGACCGCGTCGAGGTTGCGGTTGAGGCCCTGGAGGCTGGTGAGCGCGACGGCGCGCTGGGTGATCCTCATTCAGGTCACCGCCCCACGACGCCGGTGCGGTTGATCAGCACGTCGAGCGTCTCGTCGATGGCGGTCACGAGCCGACCCGCCGCCGCGTACGCGTGCTGGAAGGACAGCATGTTGGTCATCTCCTCGTCGATGTTGACGCCGGCCACCGACTCGCGGGCGGCGTCGACCTGGGTGGTGATGACCGCCTGGATGTCGACGTTGCGCAGGGCGACGGCGGACTGCACGCCGAGCTCCACGATCATCCGGCGGTAGTTGGCGTCGGCGCCGGAGGGCAGCTGGCGCAGCTGGGCGATCGCGTCGGCGTTGCCGTGGTCCATGGCGGGGACGCCGGCCGTGGGCGCGACACCCGAGGCGGCCACCAGGGCGGGGTCGGTGATCGCGACGATGATCGACGCGGCCGAGATCGGCCCGCCCGACGACCCGAAGAGGTTCGTCCCCGCGGCGCCGGTGAGGTCCCACCCGGCGGCGTGGGCGGTGTTCAGGCTGGTGGCGAGATCGGACGCGAACGTGTCCAGCGCGGCCCGGTAGGACGGCAGGATCGTGTTCAGCGAGCTCAGCTGACCGGCGGCCTCGCCCCCGGGGCGGACCGTGTAGCCACCCGCGGCGGTGACGATCCGCACCGGGTCCCCCGACGTCAGGTCGGGGTCCACGCTGCCGGCCACCGCGAACGACGTCGAGGTGCCACCGGCGACCAGGGTCATGCCGCCGACGATGACGTCGACGACCCCGAAGTCCTTGGGCCGGACGGTCGCGCCGATCTGCTCGGCCAGCTTCATGACGAGCACGTCGCGCTTGTCGGTCAGGTCGTTGGCCGGCAGGCCGGTCTGGTGGGCGAGCTTGATGGAGTCGTTCAGCTCGCCGATGGCCGCGGCGGCGGCGTTGACGTCGGCGACCAGGACCTCGAGGTTCTCCCGGCTCTGCTCCCACTGGGACCCGAGCGAGGCGTGGCTGAAGTGGATCCCGCCGACCAGGGTCTCGAGGCGCTGCAGCACCTGGCCGCGGGCCGCCTCGTCCTTGGGGTTGTTGGCGACGTCTTCCCAGCCGCTCCACATGTCCGCCAGCAGGCTCTGGATCCCGGTGTCCCCGGGCTCGCGGAACGACTGCTCGACGAGCTCGTAGGCGTCGGCCTCCACCGTGAGCTGCGCGGCATTGGCGCGCTCGGTGTGGCCCCGACCCTCGAGGAAGGCGTCCCGGATGCGGATGACCGAGTCGGCGCTGACGCCGGACGCCGATGCCCGGGCTGGTCGAGAAGAACGCCGGCACCGGGCTGCCACCGAGCGCCTGCAGGTCGGCCCGCTGGCGGGAGTAGCCGTCGGTGTTGACGTTGGCGATGTTCTGGCCGGTGACGTCCAGCGCCCGGCGCTGCGCCCAGAGCGCGGTCGTCGCCGCGTTCAGCCCGGAGAACGTGCTCACAGTGCGCCGTCCAGCGTGACGGCGCGGTGGTCCCCGTCGCCGACGTTGCGGCCGGTCGAGCCGTAGGTGCCGGCCGACGGCGTCTTGACCTGGAGGAGCGCGTCGCCGATCGCGGCCAGGCCGCCCTCGATGAGCTCGCGGTTGGTGTCGGAGAGGCTGCGCAGGTCGGTGACCAGCACCAGCAGCGCCTCGTGGTGCTTGGCGAACAGGTCGTTCCACGGCGCGGGGGCGGCGTCGGCGACCTGGCGGAGCGAGGGGTTGGCCCCGATGCCCAGGCTGGTGGCCATCACCTCGGTCGCGGAGGCGCGCTCCACCTCGAGGGTGCGCAGCTGGTCGAGGATCACCTCGATCTCGTGCGCGATGCGCGGGAGCCACCGGGTCTTGCCCGTGAGGATCAGGTACTGCTTCTCCTCGGCCTTGAACAGCAGCAGGTCCAGGAGTTCCTGCTCCCGCCACAGCAACGTCGACAGGTGTTGGTAGTCCACGTGTCCACCGCCTTCCGTCGTCTCGCTCCGTCGTCCCGGGCTGCGGGTCGTGCACCACTCGCCGGACGCTTCGTCGCCCCTGCCATCGGCATGCCGGAGGGGGGCCTCAAGCCGAGCCGAGAAGTCAGCGCTCAAGTTCGGAAGGAAATGTGCCGAGGGCGGTGCGGTGCGCGCCTCGGTCAGCCGAGAAGAAGGACGTGAGCCCAGCCCGTGCACTCGCGACCGAGCGCCCCCTGCAGCGGTCCTCGGCGCAGCGGTCGCCCCGCGAGCGGCCGGAGCCGAACCGCACGACCTCGACCAGCGCCCGGTCCCAGCAGGAGATCGACGCGCTCGTCACCGAGCACCTCCCGCTCGCGGCCTTCGCGGTCAACGCCGTCGCCGCGCGCATCTCGCTGCCCGGACACGTCAGCCGCGAAGACCTGTTGTCCTGCGCGCACGTGGCACTGGTCGAGGTGGCCAAGCGCTTCGACCCGAGCGCCGGCGCCTCGTTCGCCACCTATGCCCTGGCCCGCCTGCAGGGCGCCGTCCTCGACGAACTGCGTTCCGGTGACTGGGCCAGCCGCTCGGTGCGCGCCGCCGCCCGCCGGACGGACGCCGCGGCCGACGCACTGACCGTCAACCTCGGCCGGCCGCCGACGAAGGAAGAGCTCGCCGCCAGCCTCGGCGTCGGCCGGAGCGAACTCGACGCGCTGCAGGTCGACGTCCACCGGGCGGTCATGGTGAGCATCGACGCGGAGACCGGAGCCGACGGCACGTCCCTGGACCTGCCCGACACCGGCGAATCCCCGGAGCGCGCGATGCTGCGCGGCGAGCGGGCCCGCTACCTGCACGACGCGATCCGCGCACTGCCCGATCGGCTGGACGAGGTCATCGAGCGGAATTTCTTCGGTGATGAATCCCTGACCGATATCGCGGAGGACCTCGGAGTCACCTTGTCGCGGGTCTCGCAGATGCGCGCTCGGGCTCTGACGCTGCTGCACGCCGCGATGAGCGAGACCTGGGACGGCACTGCGGTGCCGGCCGACGGCGGCGTTCGAGCGCGGAACCAGCAGCGGTCCTACCTCGAGCGCGTGACCGGCCGCGCACCCGGCCCCGCGGCTCCCCCACGACCCCGCCAACGGGCGGGGTGGCCAACGTCCGGACCGACCGTCAGGGCGCAACCCGCCTGAGGGTGACGCCGGTCGGGTGAACCGGGCGAAAAAACTCGGTTTCGCCTCAAGTCACAGGCGTCCCACGCCGTAACCCCTTATGCGACACCAGCTCGGCCCGCAGCACGGATGCAGCGGGATTCACAGGTAAGACCCCGTCCAAGGAGGATCACCATGGGTCTGCGCGTCAACAACAACATCGCGGCGCTCAACGCTTACCGCAACCTGTCCGTCACCGACGGCCAGATGAACAAGTCGCTGGAGAAGCTCTCCTCCGGCTTCCGCATCAACCGCGCTGCCGACGACGCGGCCGGGCTCGCCATCTCGGAGGGCCTGCGCTCGCAGATCGGTGGCCTCAAGGTCGCCGTCCGCAACACCCAGGACGGCATCTCGGTCGTGCAGACCGCTGAAGGTGCGCTCACCGAGACGCACAGCATCCTGCAGCGCATGCGCGACCTGTCGGTGCAGGCCTCCAACACCGGTGGCCTGAACACCGACGCCAAGGGCAACATCCAGTCGGAGATCGTCCAGCTGAAGTCCGAGCTCGACCGCATCGCCAACACCACCACCTTCAACGGCAAGAAGCTGCTCGACGGCAGCTTCAACGCCGTCTTCCAGGTGGGCGCCAACGCCGGCGAGACCATCGGCATCAACATCGGTACCGCCATGGGCTCCACCGGCCTGGGCGTCTCCGGTGTCGACGTCACCGCCGCGGGTGCCTACACCCCCGGCGCCGCCGGCGCCGGCAAGGTGTCGACGACGGCTGCCGTCGACGGCACCGGCGGTATCCTGACGATCACGGCGACGTCGGGTAACCCGACGACCGACGTGGCCGTCTACGAGGGCCTCTCCGGCACGATCAGCTACGCCGGCAAGTCCTTCGACCTGGGTTCGGTCGACTACAGCGGCATCACCACCGCCGCCAACGCCCTGACCGCGCTGAACACCGCGGCCAAGAGCGCCCTGGGTCTGACCACCAACCCGTTCACGAACACCGCCACCACGGTGGTGTTCACCCCGGCGGACGCCATCTCGGGCTACACCGAGGCCGGCGGTGACCCGATCGACAGTGCCGCCGGCACGCCGACGGTGCACCAGCTGGCCCTGGCGACCCCGGTGTTCACCGCGGCCACCGGCGCCTCGGCGGCGATCGACTCGCTGGACACGGCCATCAAGAAGGTCTCCACCCAGCGTGCCGACCTCGGTGCGATCCAGAACCGGTTCGATCACACCATCAACAACCTCAACGTCGCGGTGGAGAACCTGACCGCGTCGGAGAGCCGCATCCGCGACGCCGACATGGCGCAGGAAATGGTCCAGTTCACCCGGAACCAGATCCTGTCCCAGGCCGGCACCGCGATGCTCGCGCAGGCCAACCAGGCCTCGCAGGGTGTCCTGTCGCTGCTCCGCTGATCCCAGCTGAACAGCGCAGACGCCTGAACAGCTCGACGCGTGACCCCGGGTGAGGGGGGAGGCCCTCCGGCCTCCCCCCTCACTCACACCCTGACCACCGCCGACACCCACCCCAGGAGGCACCGGACCATGAGCATGAGCGTCGACGGCCTGATCTCCGGGATGGACACGACCACGCCTGATCAGCCAGCTCATCCAGGCCGAGGCCGGCCCGCAGACGGCCCTCCGGACGAAGCTCAGCACCACGCAGACCGCCGCCTCGGCCTACCGCACCGTGAACACCGTGTTCGCCGCCGTCGCGCGCCGCCGCCGAGGCCGCCCTGAAGCCCGAGGCCTGGACGCCGACCAAGGCCGCCAGCTCCTCGACCGCCGTCACCGCGACGCGCCGCGAACGGCGCCCCGACCGGCGCGCTCACCTTCGCCGTCAAGAACACCGCGACGACGCACGCCGTCGTCTCGCCGGTGAACTGGGCCGCGACCACGGATGCCCACGGCCTGACCTCCCCGCTCGAGGTCCGCGACGAGAACGGCGTCGCCGTCGGTTCGATCACGATCACCGGCACGACGCTCGCCGACGCCGTCAGCGCCATCAACTCCAGCACGTTCGGTCTCTCCGCCGCCGCAGTCAAGGTCGGCGAGGGCCAGTACCGGCTGCAGGTGGCCGCCAAGACCACGGGTGCCGCCGCCGCGTTCGACCTCGGCACGGCCGGCACCTTCACCGCCACGACGGTCGGCAAGGACGCCGTCCTGACCGTCGGCACCGACTCCACCTACGACGGTCAGCTCCCCGACCAACACCTTCGACGGCCTCATGGACGGCGTGACGATCACCGCCACCAGGGGAGATCCGCTGACGCCGATCACCGTGTCGGTGGGCTCGGACCCGGAGGCGGTGGCCACCAAGGTGCAGAGCCTCGTCGACGCGGTCAACGCTGCGCTGACCAACGTGAAGACGTACACGAACAACGCCAAGGGCAGCACGGCCGCACTGAAGGGCGACTTCTCGGTCAGCCAACTGTCGGGCCAGCTGCTGGACGCGGTGTCCTTCGCCGTCGGGGCGGACGGTTCCCCCGCCAAGGTCGGCTTCGAGCTGACCAAGGACGGCAAGGTCACCTTCACCAAGGCCAAGTTCCTCGCTGCGCTGGCCGAGGACCCCACGCTCGCCCAGCGGATGGTCGCCGGCACCGCGGCGAGCCCCGGCGTCGACGGGCTCGTCGACACCGCCGACGACGTCGCCGCCTCGGGCATCGCCGGTCGCCTGCTGGCCGTCGCCAAGACCGCCTCGGACAGTGCGACCGGGTCCCTCGTCAAGCTCGCCGAGGGCCAGGACTCGATGGTCAAGGACATCACGGACCGCATCGCGGCCTGGGACCTCCGGCTGGCCAAGCGCAAGGAGACCCTGACCCGTCAGTTCACCGCCATGGAGACGGCGCTGAGCTCCCTCAAGAACCAGTCCACGTGGCTCGCCGGCCAGCTGAACTCGCTGTCGTCCTCCAGCTGACCCGACCCCTGGCCCTGCACCCCTTCCCCACGCTCCAGGAGAACCATCAATGAGTGCCGCATCCCTCCGCGCCCGCTACCTCGGCGACGCCGTCGCCACCAGCTCGCCGCAGCAGGTGCTCGTGATGCTGTACGACCGGCTCGCCCTGGACCTCGAGCGTGCCCAGAAGGCCGTCGCCGCCAGTGACCGCGACGACGCCAGCGAGCAGTTGCAGCACGCCCAGGCGATCGTCCTCGAACTCCTGTCCAGCCTGCAGGTGGACGCCTGGGAGGGCGGCCCCCGGCTGGCCGCGCTCTACAACTGGCTGATCGGCGAACTCGTCCAGGCCAACATCAAGCTCGACACCAACCGCATCTCGGCCTGCCGGCAGGTGGTCGAGCCGCTGCGCGACGCGTGGCGGCAGGCCGCCGCCTCGCTCGCGACGAGCTCGTCATGACCAGCGACCACCTCGGGGCGCCCGTCGAGGACGCCCGGCCGACGGTGAACTGGTCGGCCGTGCTCGACCACCTCGAGGGCGAGGTCCTGGCCGCCGAGCAGACGATGGCCGACGGCCGCGCCGACGAGATCGCCGCCTGGGGACTGCGCACCGACGACTGGGTGCCGCCGTCGATGCTCGGCCCGGTGCCCCCCGACCTGCGCGAGCGTGCGATGCGACTGCTGCAGCACCAGCTCGCCGTCGCCGAGGCCCTGATCGAGCGGATCACCCAGTCCCAGCGCCAACGGGACGTCGCGGCGCGCATGTCCTACGGACGCACGCGACCGGTCGCATCGTTCATCGACCGCGCCCTCTAAGACCCGAACACACTCCGCCCCGCCCTCGGCCCCGGCCGACGGCGGGGCTTTGTGCGTTTCCGTGGTGGACCCCCGGCGTTTCCCGCCGATGAACCACGGAAGGTGCCAACTCGGGCTGCCCATCCGGCTCGGGACACGGCGAGGTCACCGCAGGTCACATCTGTCACCAGCACCTCGCCCGGCCTCTGACGTCCCTCCTGTGCCGGAGGCGCGGTCAGGCCGGAACCCCATGGTGCCGATGAGCTAGGAGCACGGACAGCACCAACCTCGCCACGGATCGGCGGACCCCGCACTCGCTATCGCGAGTGCCTTCCGCGTACCCCGGAGGCCGAACGTGTCCTGCTGCTCAAGCCGGCCTGTTCCATGATCGGCGACGCCACCTCGACCGCGCTGCACGCCGCCCTCGCCGGGCTGGCCGAGCGCCAGCGGGTCACCGCCGACAACATCGCCAACGTCAATACGCCCGGCTTCCTCGCCGGCCGCGTGGACTTCGAGTCGTCGCTGCGCGGCGCCCTGTCCGGCGGCGACACCCCGTCCCTCTCCGGTGGCACGGTCCTGCGCTCCCTCGAGCCGACCAACACCAACGGGAACAACGTGAACCTCGACAGCGAGACGATCATCGCGACCGAGACCGGCCTGCGGTACCAGCTCGCCCTCAACGCGCTCGACGGCAAGTACAACGTCCTGCGCAACGCCCTGCGGACGCAGTAGTCGTGGCCATCTTCGACACGCTGGGGATCTCCGGGTCCGGGCTGATGGTCCACCGCAAGTGGCTGGACGCCGTCTCGGACAACATGGCCAACGTCAACACGGTCAACCCCTACGACGACGAGCCCTTCCGGGAGCGGCTGATCGTGGCCCAGGCCGTGGACTACGGCTCCGGCGAGGGCGGCGTGCGCGTGGCCCGGGCCGAGTTCGGCGGCGACCCCAACGGCCGCGTCGTCTACGAGCCCGACCACCCGATGGCCAACGAGGAGGGGTACGTCCGCTACCCCGACGTCGACCTGGGTGACCAGATGGTGCAGCTCCTCATGGCGCAGCGCGGCTACCAGGCCAACCTCGCCGTCGTGGAGCGGGCGACCAACGCCTACCAGGCTGCCCTGCAGCTCGGGAGGCGCTGATCATGACCTCCCCACTGGGCGGGATCCTCCCCGTCGGCATCGGCGCCGTCACCGGTGTGGCCGGCGCACAGACCGGCACGCCGGCGGCGCAGGCCACCGACGGTGGCTTCGCCTCCGTGCTGGCCGCGTCCTTCGACAAGCTCCAGGGCGCGCAGTCCACCGCCGACTCCCTGGCGACCCAGGCCGCGACCGGCGACCTGAAGGACGTCCACGACTACATGATCGCGAGCACCGAGGCGTCGTTGGCGACCGAGATGGTCGTGACCATCAAGAACAAGGCCGTTGAGGCCTTCAACGAGATCATGAGGATGCCCGTCTGATGAAGTCGGCACTCGCCGGGACGCTGGAGCGCGCCCGCTCTACGTTCTCAACGATCACCCTGGGGCAGAAGGTCGTCATCGGCCTTCTGCTCGCCGGGCTGCTTCTCGGCGGGTTCTACTTCTACAGCTGGATCACCACGCCGACCCAGGCGCCGTTGTTCTCGAACCTGGCCGCCGCGGACGCCTCGGCGATCGTCGAGGAGCTGAACGCCCAGGGCATCACCTACGAGCTCACCGACGGCGGCGCCACGATCATGGTGGCCAAGGACGCGGTCTACGACCTCCGCCTGACGATGAGCGGCCAGGGCCTCCCCGCCGGCCAGGACACCGGGTACGCGCTGCTCGACGAGCAGGGCATCACGACCAGCGAGTTCCAGCAGCAGGTCACCTACCAGCGCGCGCTCGAGGGCGAGTTGTCCAAGACCCTCGAGGCCCTGGACGGCGTCAACCAGGCGGTCGTCCACGTCGCGCTGCCGGAGGACGAGGTCTTCGTCACCGAGCAGGCCGAGCCGACGGCGTCGGTCCTGCTCGACCTGGCGGCCGGCACCCAGCTCTCGGGCGAGCAGATCCAGGCGGTCACGAACCTGGTGTCCTCCAGCGTCCAGGACATGGACCCCGAGCAGGTCACGGTCACCGACTCCAGCGGCCAGGTGCTCTCCGCAGCGGGGACCGGGCAGACCGCCGCGGCCGGCGACGCCCGCTCGCAGGTGGAGCAGGACACCGAGAACCGCCTCGCGGACAACGCCCAGACGATCCTCGACCGGGTCCTCGGCCCGGGTCGCGCCGTCGTCTCGGTGCGCGCGGACGTCGACCTCGACCAGCGCCAGTCGACGTCGGAGACGCACAGCTACACCGAGGGCACGCCGCCGGCGTCGGAGAGCAACACCACCGAGAGCTACAACGGCTCCGGCACCCCGGTCGGCGGCGTGCTCGGGCCGGAGAACATGCCGGACGCGGCGGCCACTGCCGGTGGCGACTCCACGTACGACAAGGAGTCGACGACCACGAACAACCCCATCGACACCACGACGACGGTCGAGCAGAGCGCGCCGGGCACCATCAACCGGCTGACCGTCTCGGTCGTCATGGACGAGGCCGTCGCCGGCAACCTGAATCAGCAGGAGCTCCGCGACCTCGTCGGCACCGCGGTCGGCATGGACCAGGCGCGCGGGGACGAGATCACGGTCGCTGCCATGCCGTTCGACACCACGGCGGCCGACGCGGCCGCGGCGGACATGGAGGCCGCTCGCGAGGCCGAGGCCGCCGAGGAGATGTGGTCGATGATCCGCACCGGCGGCATCGCGGCGGGCATCGCGCTGGTCGTCCTCCTCGTCTGGCTGCGCTCGCGCCGCCGCGGCGACGTCGAGGAGGACTACGAGCCGCTGGAGCTCAGCGACGACATGCTCGCCGAGCTCGACCGCCTCCGCATCCAGAGCGTCCGCGAGGAAGCCAGGCCCAAGATCGACACCGCCGCCATGGAGCTCGAGGCCGCCGAGAGGCAGAAGGTGCGGGGGGAGATCTCCACCATGGTCAGCGAACGTCCCGACGAGGTGGCCGCGATGCTCCGTGGCTGGTTGAGCGAGAACAAGTCGTGAACGAGCTTGCGAGTTCACGCATGAGCACAGCAGCCCTGCGAATGCACCCGACGAGCGTCAGCGAGGAGGGGGCATGAGCATCGCGTCCGTCGAACAGCTGCTGGGCCTGGGCGGGCCGAACCTCCCGGCGACCACCGAGCCGGCGCGCGCCGAGCTCCCCGGCCTGCGCAAGGCCGCGGTCTTCCTCGCGCAGATGTCGAAGGAGGAGGCCGGCGTCCTGCTGTCCAAGCTCCGGCCGCGCGAGGTCGAGTCGCTGACCCGGGAGCTGATGCGCCTGGGCTCGGTCGAGTCCGAGGACGTGGACAACGTCATGACCGAGTTCCACGGCCTCATGACCGCGCAGCACTTCATCGGGCGCGGCGGCGTCGAGTTCGCGCGGGAGATCCTCGCCGCGGGCCTGGGTGAGGACAAGGCCGAGGGCATCCTGTCGCGGCTGAACGTCGTCTACACCGAGGTGCCGTTCGCCTCGCTGCGCAATGCCGACGTCCGTCAGCTCGTCACCTTCCTCAAGGACGAGCACGCCCAGATCATCGCGCTGGTACTCGCGCACCTTCCTCCCGCGCAGTCGGCGGAGGTGTTGTCGGGGTTCGCGCCCGAGCAGCAGGCCGAGGTCGCCCACCGGATCGCCACGATGGACCGGACGTCGCCGGAGATGGTCCGGCTCGTCGAGGAGGAGCTGGGCCGTCGGATGGGCTCGATCCTGGCGCACCAGGACATGAGCACCGCCGGTGGCGTGGAGGCCCTGGTCGAGATCATCAACCGCTCGCCGCGGCCCACCGAGCGCTCCATCCTCGAGTGGCTGGACAGCAGCGACCCCGAGCTCGCCGAGCAGGTCCGCTCGCAGATGTTCGTCTTCGAGGACATCGTCACCATCGACGACCGCTCCCTGCAGCTGGTGCTGCGCGAGGTCGAGGCCAACGACCTGGCCACCGCGCTCAAGGGCGTGCGACCCGACGTCCGCGACAAGGTGGTCCGGAACCTGTCGGAGCGCGCCGCCGAGAACCTCACCGAGGAGATCGAGCTGCTCGGCCCGGTGCGTACCCGCACGGTCGAGGAGGCGCAGGCCAAGGTCGTCAGCGTCATCCGCACGCTGGAGGAGCAGGGCGTCCTGACGCATTTCGCGCGGAGGCGACGATGAGTTCGTCGCGTGACGTCAGCGGTGAGCACCCGCAGCGGGGCCGGCGCCGAAGGAGTGGCGCGCGGAGGTCCGGCCGATGACCGCGCGTGAAGGTGTCCTGCTCCGCGCCGGGTCGCGCAGCCCTGGCCGCGTTCGGCGAGCACGTCCCGACGCAGCGGCAGTACGAGGCCTCCGCGGTGGAGCGGCGGTCCACGGTCCGCCGGGCGGCCGACCAGCCGGTCAACGGTGGCGGCCCGTCCTTCCGGCTCGGGGACGTCTACGCCGACGAGCTCGACCGCCTGCGCGCGCAGGCACAGGCGGAGGGCTTCGCCGCCGGCCACGCCGAGGGCCTGGTCGCCGCCGACGCCGTCGTCGCGGAGGCCGAGCGTGCCGCCGCCGAGCGGCTGGCCGACGTGCAGGCGCGCTGGGAGCGCCGGCTCGCGTCGGCGACCGCCGCGCTGAGCACGGCCGCCACCCGCCTCGACGAGTCGACGCCGGCCGGTCGCCGACGACATCCGGGAGACGATCGTCGGCACCGTCCTCACCCTGCTCGAGGACCTGCTGGGCCGTGAACTCGCGCTCGCCGACTCCCCCGTGCTCGACGCCGTGCGCCGGGCCCTGACGCTCTGTCCGGCCGATGCCCCTGCGGTCGTGCGGGTGCACCCCGACGACCTCGGCGAGATCTCCGAGGACGACCTGGCCGAGCTGCCCGACAGCATCCGCGTCGTCGGCGACCCGTCGGTGGAGCGGGCCGGTGCGGTCGCCGAGACCGGCGCCCGCCGGATCGACGCCCAGCTGATGGCCGCCCTCGAGCGCGTCCAGGCGGTGCTCTCCGCGTGACTCTGCTCGCCCTGTCACGAGGAAGAACTGCACGTCGGATGACGCACCGGGCCTACGGATGGGAGGTGGGACCGTGACGTTTCCGCCCTCCCTCCTCACGCGCGCCCGCGCCGCCGCCCGTCCCGAGGTCACCGGCTCCGTCACCGGCGCCATGGGCCTGACCCTGTCGGTCGACGGCATCTCCGCCGCGGTCGGCGACCTCGTGGAGGTCAACCCCGGTGAGCGGGGGCTGCTGGCCGAGGTCGTCGCCGTCGGTCGCGAGCGGCTGACCTGCATGCCGCTGGGCACCCTCGGCGGCGTGCATGCCGGCGCGCCCGTGCGCGCCACCGGCATGCCGCTGCAGGTCCCCGTCGGCGACGCCTTGCTCGGCCGGGTGCTCGACGGCCTCGGCCGGCCCGTCGACGGCGGCCCGCCGCTGGGCTCGCGGGTCTCCTACGTGGACCTGGCCAGCGAGACCCCCCATGCCCTCTCCCGCACCCGCGTCGAGGAGCCGCTGACCTTCGGTGTGCGCGCGCTGGACACCCTGGTGCCCTGCGGCAAGGGACAGCGCCTCGGCATCTTCGCCGGCTCCGGCGTCGGCAAGTCCAGCCTGCTGGCCCAGATCACCCGCGGCACCGACGCCGACGTGCGCGTCATCGGGCTGATCGGCGAGCGTGGCCGCGAGGTGCGCGAGTTCCTCGAGGAGAACCTCGGCGCCGAGGGCATGGCGCGCACCGTCGTCGTCGTCGCGACGTCCGACGAGCCGCCGCTGGTGCGTCTGAAGGCCGCATTCGTAGCCACCCGGATCGCCGAGGCGTTCCGCGACCAGGGCCGCGACGTGCTGCTGCTCATGGACTCGATCACCCGCACCGCCATGGCGCAGCGCGAGGTGGGCCTGTCGGCCGGCGAGCCGCCGGCCACCCGCGGGTACCCGCCGAGCGTCTTCGCGATGATGCCGCAGCTGCTGGAGAAGGCCGGGACGGGCTCGACCGGGTCGATCACCGGGCTGTACACCGTGCTGGTCGAGGGCGACGACCACAACGAGCCGATCGCCGACACCGCGCGGTCGATCCTCGACGGGCACATCGTGCTCACCCGCAAGCTCGCGACGGTCGGCCACTTCCCGGCCATCGACGTGCTCGAGTCGATCTCCCGCGTCGCGACGGCGGTCGTGCCCCCGGCCCAGATGGCCGACGCGCGCGAGGTCCGCCGGCTCATGGGCGCGCTGCGCGACGTCAAGGAGCTCATCGAGATCGGCGCCTACCAGGCCGGCAGCGACCCGCTGGTCGACCGCGCGCGCGAGTTGGCGCCGTCGATCGAGGCCTTCCTGCAGCAGCCGATGGGTGAGTCGACGCCGGCGCCCGAGGCGTGGGCGTGGATGCAACGGATCGTCGCGCTCATGAAGAGGGCAGCGTTCAAGCTGCAGCCGGTCCTCGAGCTGCGCCGGACCCAGGAACGTGCCGCGGCCATGGCCGCGGCGCAGGCCGCCCAGTCCGCGACCGACGCCGACCGCCGCGCCACCGACTACGAGACGGCGCTGGCGACGGCGGTGCTGCCCGGTTCCCTCCCCTCCGGCGAGTTCGTCGCCGCGATGACCCTGCTGCGGACGGCTGCCACCGACGCCTCCGCCGCGCGATCGCTGGCCACCGCGACCGCGGAGCAGGCCGAGCTCGTGCGCCAGCAGTGGACGGCGGCCGCCCAGCGCACGAAGGGCATGGAGCGGCTCAAGGAGCGCCACCAGCAGGCGCTGGACACCGCCGAGGCCGCCGCCGAGGAGCGCGCCGCCGACGACCTGGTCACCGGCCGCGCCGGGCGACTGCGCGCCGCGGGCTCGACCGGTGCCGGGGAGGTGCCGTGGACGGAGTGACCGCGGTGCAGACCCGGATCGCCGAGATCCAGGCCCGCTTCCTCGTCAACCCCGCCGTGCGCTCCAGCTCGGGCTCGAACTGGGCCTCGGCGGCGTCGGCCGCCGGGCTGTCCGGCGCGACCGCGTCCGACGACGGCTGGGGTTCCTCGGTGGGCACCGCGTCGGAGGCGGCGGTGGTCGCCGAGGCGCAGAAGTACATCGGCGTCCCCTACCTCTGGGGCGGCACCGACCCGAGCAAGGGGCTGGACTGCTCCGGGTTCACCCAACTCGTGTTCGGCAACCTCGGCATCGACCTGCCCCGGGTGTCCTCGCAGCAGGCGACGGCGGGCCGGCCGGTCGCCTCGCTGGCCGACGCGCGCCCCGGGGACCTGGTGTTCTTCGACTACTCGTCGGGGCGGGCCGGCATCGACCACGTCGGCGTCTACATCGGCAACGGCAAGATGATCGCCGCCCCGCAGCCCGGCGAGTCCGTGAAGGTGCAGGACGTCGGCAACCCGACGGTCATCCGCCGCGTCCTGCCGGAGCAGGCCGCGGTCACCCTGCCCGGCAGCAGCGCCTCGGTGGCCGGCGTGCCCTACGCCAACCTGTTCACCCAGGCGGCCAGCCGGCACGGCGTGGACGCCTCGCTGCTGGCCGCGGTGGCGTCGCAGGAGTCGAACTTCAACGCCTCGGCGGTCTCCCCCGCCGGCGCGCAGGGGCTCATGCAGTTCATGCCGGCGACGGCCGCGGGTCTGGGCGTGAACCCGCTCGACCCGTCGTCGGCGATCGACGGCGCCGCCCGCTACCTGAGCAGCCTGACCCGACAGTTCAACGGCTCCACCGAACTGGCCCTGGCCGCCTACAACGCGGGCCCGGGAACGGTCAGCCGGTACGGGGGCATCCCGCCCTACCCCGAGACCCAGAACTACGTACGTGCCGTGATGAGCAAGGCGGAGGCCTACCGATGACACCCCTCGTGACACCGCTGGCGCCGCCGGCCCGACCAGGCCGCGCCCAGGACCGTCCCGATCCTGCGGGGGCGGCCGGGTTCGCGTCCGCCCTGGACGGCGCCCTGTCCACGCCGCGCGAGCCCGCCGGTCCCTCGGCTGCCGAGTCGCGGAACAACCGGCGCGACCCCGACGAGCGGACCGCGGACCGCCTCGACCGCGCCACCGACAAGGCCGCGGCCGCCACCGACCGCGCCGCGGACAAGGCCGCGCGGGAGGCCGACCGTGCCGCTGACGCCGCCGCCCGCGCCGCCGACAAGGCCGGACGGGTCGCCGACCGTCCGGCGGACCCGGCCGAGCGCGCGACAGCCGGGTCCCCAGCCACCGACGACGCGGCGGAGCCCGTCACCGAGGAGACCGACGACACCGCCGCCGAGGAGACGGCCGGGGCCGAGGCCACCACGGGCCGGATGGGCCTGCCCGCCGCCGTCTGGGCGCTGCTCATGGGCCGGACCACCGCCCCTGCGACGGCCGAGGTGCCCACCGGCGAGCCGGTGTCCGCCGCCGTCACCGGGACACCGGCTGTCGCCGCCGGCCGCGGCACCGGTGGTCGACGCCGCACTCCCCCAGACCGCGACCGCGGCCCCCGTGCCGGTGGACGCAGCGATCGCCGGCGATGCCGTCCCGGCGGCCGTCACCGGCGTCCCGTCGGCAGCCGACGTCCCCGACGTCGCGCCCGCAGCAGAGCCGGTGGCGCCCACGACGACCTCGGCCGCCCCCACGACCGGCCCCGCCGGCGACGCGTCGAGCCTGCCCGGGCTGACGGTCGTCACGGACCCGGCGGCCACCACGCACGCTGCGCAGGTCGCGGCGCCGGCCGACCCGGCCGTTCCGGCTGCGGCCCCCGCCGCCGACGCCGCCCCGGCGTCCGCGACCACCGAGACCGCGGTGCCCGCGACGACCGCCGACTCCGGAACGCCGGGGGATGCCTCCTCCGACGACGCCGGCGGCGCACCGGCCCAGCAGGGCAGCGCCGTCCTCGCAGCCGACGCCCCGGAGACGTCCGCGCCGGCGCCGGTCACCGGGCCGGTCGCCGGGCCGACCCCGGTCGCGACCGCGGCGCCGAGCGTGGCCGCCGTCGACGGCACGACCGACTCCGTCGCCGGCCAGCCCGTCGGGGCCCAGGTCGCCCGCCAGGTGGCGGTGCTGCGCGGTGCGGCCGACGGCTCGCACACCATGACCCTGGTGCTCACGCCCGACACCCTGGGCCCGGTCGCGGTCGAGGTCACGGTCACCAAGGGCGCCCTCGACCTGACCCTGCGCGGCGCGCACGAGCACGGCCGGGCCGCCCTCCTCGACGCGCTGCCCGACCTGCGCCGCGACCTCGAGCAGGCCGGCCTCAGCGTCACCCGCGCACAGGTCGACCGCGACACCGGCGGCTCCCGGTTCTTCGACCAGTCGGCGCAGTCCGGCGACCGGCAGCAGGCCTTCGGCGACCGCGGCGGACACAGCCGTGGCGACAACAGGTCACGACCGTGGCTCGGGGCTGCCGATAGCGGAGTCAGTGGACCGACGCCGATGTCCCAGCGATCCACGTCGTCCGGAGTGGACGTCCGTGTCTGAGAAGGAGTTGACCGCCCGATGAGCAGTCCCGTGAGCGGTACCCAGGGGACGACGTACACCCCCGGGGCCTCCCAGACGGTCGACCGCAACGACCAGATGGGCAAGGACACGTTCCTGAAGCTGCTGGTCGCGCAGATGCGCTACCAGGACCCGTCGAACCCGATGGACAGCGGCCAGATGATGGCGCAGACGGCCACCTTCAGCCAGGTGGAGAAGCTCGAGGAGCTGGTCACCCAGAACGCCTCGATGCTGGTCCTCCAGGAGTCCGCCACCGCCGGCGCCCTGGTGGGGCGCACGGCCACCTACACCGACACCACGGG
Organism: uncultured Actinomycetota bacterium; assembly: GCA_963748305.1. Lineage (GTDB taxonomy): Bacteria > Actinomycetota > Actinomycetes > Mycobacteriales > Geodermatophilaceae > Blastococcus_B. Next base: position 45,917 of record CAVVIN010000012.1, read on the forward strand.
GGCGTCGCAGAGCGGCATCGTCTCCTCGGTGCGGCTCGCGAGCGGGGACAAGGAAGCGGTTGCCGTCATCGGCGGCGTCGAGGTCCCGGTCGGCCGCCTCACCGCGATCGCGCAGACCGCCGCCGCTTCCTAGCCGCCATCGGCTCACCCACGTCCGCTGGCCCGCAACCGCCCTCGCTCGAACGACTCCCCCGCCCACCGGCGACCCCGATACCTGAGGAGCTCCTCCCGTGCTTCGTTCCATGTTCTCCGCCATCTCCGGCCTCCGGGCGCACCAGACGAAGATGGACGTCACCGGCAACAACATCGCCAACGTCAACACCGTCGGCTACAAGAGCAGCACGACCGTCTTCCAGGACGCGCTGTCCCAGGTCATCCGGGCCGGTGGCGCGCCCGCAGCGGACCGTGGGGGCACAAACCCCGCGCAGGTCGGTCTCGGCGTCAAGGTCGCGGCCATCACCACGAACTGGACCCAGGGCGCCACCCAGTCCACCGGCCGGTCCACGGACTTCATGATCGAGGGCGACGGGTTCTTCGTCACCCGCTCCGGCACCGAGCAGCTGTACACCCGGGCCGGTTCCTTCGACTTCGACGGTGCGGGCCGGCTGGTCACCCCGGACGGCTCGGTGCTCCAGGGCTGGATGGCCGACGCGAGCGGCGTCGTCAACCCCAACGGCCCGATCGGTGACCTGTCGGTCCCCTACGGCCAGATCGTCAACCCGGCGCAGAGCTCGAGCGGCGTCGTCGCGGGCAACCTCCCCGCGGGCGCGGCGACCGGCGAGTCCGTGCAGACCGGCATCACGATGTACGACAGCCAGGGCGTGCCCCAGAAGGTCTTCTACAACTTCACCAAGGTCGCCGCGGCCAACACCTGGGAGATGGACGTCGTCCACGAGGACGGCACCGTGCTGGTCAACAACGCGGCGGTCGCGTTCAACGCCGCCGGCGCCCTGACCACCCCCGCCGCCCCCGGCACGCTCGCGGCGTTCACCCCGCCGGTCGCCACCTACCCGAGCTGGACCTCGCCGGTCACGATCGACCTGTCCGGGCTCAGCCAGTTCGGCGGGGTCAACACCGTCACGGCGCCCTCGCAGGACGGCTACGCGCTGGGCTCGCTCCAGTCGTTCCAGCTCGGCAACGACGGCACGATCATGGGCGTCTACTCCAACGGCCTGCGCCAGCCGCTCGGCAAGCTCGCCCTCGCCTCCTTCAACAACCCGGGCGGTCTCGAGAAGGCCGGCAGCTCCTCGTTCCGCGTCGGTGACAACTCCGGCGTCGCGAACGTCGGCGTCGCCGGGGTCGGCGGCCGCGGCGTCCTCAACTCCGGCGCGCTGGAGATGTCCAACGTCGACCTGGCGGAGGAGTTCACCGGCCTGATCGTCGCCCAGCGCGGCTTCCAGGCGAACAGCCGCGTGATCACCAGCTCCGACGAGATCCTGCAGGACCTGGTCAACCTCAAGCGCTGATGAAGGACCTCCCTCCTCCCCACCACTCGCAAGCTCGCGGCGGGCCCCTGGAGAGAGGCCGTCCCGGCGAGGTCGCCGGTCGTCGATCGCTCCCGAGGCTGAGAGCGGACGAGATCGGCGATCTCGCCGTGTCATGGCCGCAGTGCCGCCCCACCGGGTGAGCCGCGGCGCCACCCGTTCGGCTCAAGGAAAGGCCCTGGTGAGCCGATGAGAACAGTGCCGTTCCAGCCCGCGCCATGTCGCGCCGCTGACGCCCCTACGACCCAGAGGACCGAACCGTGATCCGTGTGACGCGCCTGAACGGTGAGCAGTTCGCGCTCAACCCCGACCTGATCGAGCGGGTCGAGGCGCACCCGGACACCGTCGCCTTCCTCGTGGACGGCACCAAGTACGTCGTCAAGGAGAGCGTCGACGAGGTGCTCCAGGAGATCCGCGAGTACCGCGCCGGGATCCTCGCGACGTCCTACGAGATGGACCGCGGCGAGTACCGCTCCACCGCCGTCGACGGCGAGCACGAGTCCCGTTCGTCCGTGGTGCCGTTCCCGAGTCGCGAGGAGCGCTGACCCATGGATCCGGCCACTCTGATCGGCATCGTCCTCGCGGTCGCGTCGCTGCTCTTCATGATGATCATGGAGGGCTCCAGCCCCATGGCCATCGTGCTGATTCCGGCGATGGTGCTGGTCTTCGGTGGCACGTTCGGCGCGGCGATCGCCGGCTCCGCGATGTCCGACGTGAAGAAGATCGGCGGCTGGTTCAAGCAGGCGCTGATGCCGACCAAGGTGCCTCCCGTCTCCGACCGCATCGCCACCCTGGTCAGCCTGGCTGAGAAGGCCCGCAAGGAGGGTCTGCTCGCACTCGAGGCCCAGGTCAAGAACATCGAGGACCCGTTCCTGAAGCGCGGCCTGCAGATGGGCATCGACGGCACCGACCCCGAGGAGCTGCGCGCCGTCCTCGAGGGCGAGATCTCGGCCAAGAAGGCCGAGGACAAGGTCGGCGCCAAGTTCTTCACCGCCATGGGCGGCTACGCCCCCACCGTCGGCATCATCGGCACCGTCGTCGGCCTCATCCACGTGCTGGAGAACCTCGACAAGCCGGAGTCGCTCGGCCCCCTGATCGCCGGCGCCTTCGTCGCCACGCTCTGGGGCGTGCTCTCGGCCAACCTCTTCTGGTTGCCCATGGGCGCCAAGATCACCCGGATCAGCGAGCTGCAGGCAGCCCAGATGGAGCTGCTCGTCGAAGGCATCACCGAGATCCAGGCGGGCACCAGCCCGCGTGCGGTCCGCCAGAAGCTGACGTCCCTCGTGCCCCCGAGTGAGGTCGCCCGGGAGGCGGCATGAGTTCGGCCCCTCATCCCGGGCGCAAGCGCGGGAAGAAGCACGAGGAGGAGGAGCACGAGAACCACGAGCGGTGGCTGGTGTCCTACGCGGACATGGTCACGCTGCTCATGTGTCTGTTCATCGTGCTGTTCGCGATCAGCCAGGTGGACAAGGCGAAGTTCGCCGCGCTCTCGGCTGGTCTCTCGGCCAGCTTCGGCGCCCCGATCACCGCGCTGCCCGGCACCACCCCCGAGGGGTCGGTGCTCGACGCGCTGCCCTCGGCGGTCGACGTAGCTGCCGGCATCGCGCCCGGTCAGCAGGCTTCCCGGGAGTCGGTCGACGAGGCCGCCGAGCAGGCAGCGATCGAGCGCGCCCAACGGGTCGCCGGCGAGGCGCAGGGAGCGTACGACAACCTGGCCGAGGTCCGGCGGAAGATCCAGGAGGCACTCGACGCCGCCGGCTACTCCGGCGCCGCGCGCTTCGAGATCGACGAGCGTGGCCTGGTCGTGCACATCGTGGCCGACCAGGTCCTCTTCGACGCCGAACGTGCCGAGCTGCGCCCCGAGGGCGCGGTCATCCTCGACTCGATCGCCCCGACCCTGATCCAGCTGCCGAACCAGCTCGGCATCGAGGGCCACGCCAACCACCTGCCGGTGACCCCCGGCGGTCCCTGGCCGTCGAACTGGGAGCTGTCGGCGTTCCGGGCCACGACCGTCGTCCGGTACCTGGCCGGGGACGGCGTCCCGCAGCCCCGCATGTCGGCGAACGGCTACTCCTCGACGCGGCCGCTGGTCCCGGAAGACGACCCCGACGCCATCACCGTCAACCGCCGGGTCGACATCGTCGTCCTGTCCACCGCATCGGCAGAGGCCAACGCCCTCCTGCCGGGCCTCGACGCCGCCACGCGGCAGGGAGCAACGCCATGAGCAAGCAGAAGACGACCGAGGAGACCGACGAGGCGACGGAAAAGGGCGGTGGGAAGAAGAAGATCCTGCTGATCCTGATCGTCGTGCTGCTCGCCGCCGCCGGGGCCGCCTACTTCTTCCTGTTCTCGGGATCGGCGAGGCCGAGGCCGAGGAGGCGCCCGTGTCGAGCGGCACGTTCCTCGTGCTCGAGCCGGTGGCGGTGAACCTTGCCGGCGGTGGCTACCTGAAGATCGGAGTCTCCCTCGAGCTGACCGAGGAGGGTGCCGCGGTGGCCACGGTGGCGGGCCTCCCGATGGGTCGAAGGCGATCGACCTGATCATCTCCACGTTCTCGCAGGCCAAGCCCGGCCGACGTGACCGGTGCCAGGGATGCGCTCAAGGAGGCCCTCGAGGAGAAGATCATCGAGGCCTACACGGAGGACGGCCACCCGCTGGTCCTGACCATCTACTACACCGAGTACGTCACCCAGTAGTTCCCCGCGGTGGGGTGGTCCGGAGGTCCGGGCCACCCCTCTCGCGCGTTCGCACCACGACAGCTCACTGCACCCATCCGTCACATCGTTCCCAAGTGCCGCGTGGACGCGTCACCGCCGGTCAGGGTCCTGTCCCCGTCCGCCGATGAGGTGAGACGTGACGCAACCCGAGTCCGGACCGGCCCCCGAGGGCGTGGATCCGCAGATCCCGGCAGCGTCACCCGCCGCGCCGTCGGCCGAGACCCCCGAGTCCCCCGCGCCGTCCGCCGAGGCCCCCGCGGCTCCGGAGGAGTCCCCGGCCGAGGCCTCCGCTCCGCCGGCCGAGGCTGCTGCCGCGCCGTCTGCTGCGCCGGCTGCTTCGACTGCCGTCCCGGTCGCTCCCCCGGCCGGGAAGCGCAGCCGCCGCGGCGAGGCACGGACCTACGACTTCCGGCGGCCGACCAAGCTCTCCCGTGAGCACGTCCGGGTCCTGCAGATCGCGCAGGAGGCCTTCGCCCGCCAGGCGACGACGAGCCTCACGACGTTCCTCCGCGCCGGTGCGCGCCTGGAACTGCTGGGCATCGAGCAGTACTCCTACGACGACTACGTCGAGACGCTGCCCAACCCGGTCTTCCTCTCCACGTTCAGCCTCGAGCCGCTGGCCGGCAAGGGACTGCTGGCCTATCCGCTCGACATCGCCATGGCGATCGTCGACCACATGCTCGGCGGCTCCGGCCTCGCCGAGCAGCCCAACCGGCCGATGACGGCGATGGAGACCACCATCACCGACCACCTGGTCAGCCGGCTGCTCAACGAGCTCGCCGTCTGCTTCGGCACCATCACCGAAATCCAGCCGGCCCTGCTCGGTCACGAGTACAACCCGCAGCTGGCCCAGGCGGCGTCGGGGTCGGACACCGTCATGGTCGCGACCTTCTCGATGGCGGTGGGCGCCCGCGAGGGCGAGGCCACGCTCGTGCTGCCGTTCTCCTCGTTCGCGCAGTCGCTGAACAACGCCGCCTCGCCCCAGCTGTCCGAGTCGGCCCTGCGCAAGCGCAAGCGTGCCGCCGAGGCGCTGGCGGAACGGCTCAACCTCGTGCCCGTCGACGTCAGCGTCCGGTTCGCGCCGTTGACCGTGTCGTCGGCGGACCTGCTCTCGCTCGCCGTCGGTGACGTCCTGCTCCTCCGCCATCCCCCGGACGCGCCGTTGGAGGTCACCACCAACGACGTCACCTTCGCCTACGCGATCGCCAGCAACCACCGCCGCCGGCTGGCCGCCGCCATCGTCCCCACCCCGAACGTCGCAGCCGAGAAGGACACCGCATGACCGCCGCACGCACGGACTCGTCCCAGGACTCCCAGACCGTCTCGGCGGTCGTCACCGCGGCCGCCCGTGCCGCCGCTGCGCTGGTGCCCGCCACGGCCGCGCTGGTCCCCGGTGCGCCGGTGAGCGACCCGGATCGCGTTCCCCTCCCGCCGGACGCGGCCTCGGCGGTCACCGCCAGCCTCTCCGGCGAGGTCAGCGGCGACGTCGTCCTCGTGGTGTCCGCCGACGTCGTCGACGCGCTCACGAACTCCCCCGTCGGTCAGCTCGACGTCGCCGCGGCGCTGCGTCCGGCGCTGGAGGCCGCGGCCGCCACCCTCGGCCGGGTCCGCATCGCATCGGAGCGGGTCGAGGAGCCGATCGCCGCCCTGGACGGGCTCCGCGACAAGGGCATGTTCGTGGCCGTGCCGCTGCTCGCCGACGGCGAGCACCAGGCCACGTTCGCCCTGCAGGTCACCCTGCCCAACACCCGCAGCCAGCGCGGCAGCCTCGACCTCCTCCGCCACGTGGCCATGGAGGTGACCGTCGAGATCGGCCGCACCCGCATGACCGTGCACGAGCTGCTGTCGCTGCACCCCGGCGAGGTGGTCGAGCTCGACCGTGCCGCCAGCGCGCCGGCCGACCTGCTGGTCAACGGCACGCTGATCGCCCGCGGTGAGGTCGTCGTCGTCGACGAGGACTTCGGCCTGCGCATCAGCGAGATCGTCACCGACGCCGCCGCCGAGCTCGGGGCCGCTGTCTCATGACCTGGATGATCATCCGGTTGATCCTGTCGCTGGCGTTCGTCGCGGCGGTGCTGCTCTTCGCCGCGCGGCTGGCCAAGAAGCGCGGGCTGGGCCAGGGCAACGGCCTCATCGAGGTCGTCGCGCGGCACCGCATGGGCCGCTCGAGCACCCTGAACGTCGTCCGCATCGCCGACATCGTCCTCGTCGTCGGCGCGACCGAGGAGCACGTGACCCTGCTCGCCGAGGTCGACTCCGACGCGGTCGACAACGCGCTGCGCGAGCGCCGCGTGCCGGTGCAGGTCGGCGCTCACCACGCCGCGGGTGCCGACGTGGCGATACCCGCCCTCGCGGCGCGCTCCACCTCCGGGGCACTGGCCGGTTCGGTCTTCGACCGCAACGGCTGGGGGACGTTCGTCCACCAGCTGCGCGAGCGGACGGTCCGCAAGTCATGACGGCGTCGCTGCGCTCGCTCCCGCGCCCGGGGAGCGCGCGGACGCGTGCAGCGCTGGTACTCCTGTTCGCGCTGCTGTGCACGTTCGCCGCGATCGTGCTCGCCGGCCCGGCGTCGGCCGCGCCCGGGGACCCGATCGACCCGGCGGCGCCGATCGCCCCGGTCGCCCCGGTGGTTCCCGGTGACGGCAACGTCGACATCTCGATCGGCGACGGCTCGCCGAGCACCTCCATCACGCTGATCCTCGCGATCACGGTGCTGTCGATCGCGCCGTCGGTGCTGCTGCTGGCCACCTCGTTCACCAAGATCATCGTGGTGCTGGCGCTGACCCGGAACGCCCTCGGGCTGCCGTCGTCGCCCCCGAACCAGGTGCTGACCGGCATCGCGCTGTTCCTCACCCTGTTCGTGATGGGCCCGGTGTTCTCCGACATCAACGAGCTCGCCGTCCAGCCCTACATGGACGGCGCGATGACCGTCTCGCAGGCCTACGACGCCGGCGTCGTGCCGCTGCGCGAGTTCCTCCTCGGCAACACCCGCGAGGACGAACTGCAGCTGATGATCGGGCTCTCCGGCGAGGAGGCCCCGGCGTCGGCCGAGGAGGTCAGCATGACCACCCTCATCCCGGCCTTCGTGCTCTCGGAGCTGAAGAGCGCCTTCATCATCGGGCTGGTCGTCTTCATCCCGTTCCTGGTGCTGGACATGCTGGTCAGCGCCTCGCTCATGGCGATGGGCATGATGATGGTCCCGCCGACCATCGTGTCGCTGCCGTTCAAGCTGCTGCTCTTCGTCGTCGTCGACGGCTGGGCGCTGATCACCACAGCCCTCGTCGGTTCGTACGGGGCGGTGGCAGTGGTGACGAGCTCGCGAGTCCAACGAAGTGCGATGCCGATGTCACCGCAGCGATCGCGGCGCGCAGACCATGATGGTCGCCGCGAAGGTCGCCGCCCCCGTGCTGCTGACCGCCCTGCTGGTGGGCTTCCTGATCTCGCTGTTCCAGGCGGCGACCCAGATCCAGGAGCCGACCCTGTCGTTCGTGCCGAAGATGATCGCCGTCGCGATCGCGCTGCTGGTCACCGGCAACTGGGTGCTCTCCGAGCTGGTCAGCTTCACCCAGATGCTGTTCGACTCGCTGCCCCGGCTGCTCGACCGGACCTGAGGCCGCCATGGACCTCTCGGTCCCGGCAGTCACGCTGGCGGCGCTCCTCCTCGGCACCGCGCGGGCCACCGGCTTCGTGCTGCTGGCACCCCCGTTCAACTCGCGGACCATCCCGGCGCCGGTCAAGGCGCGCGCTCGCGATGGCGCTGTCGCTGCTGCTCTCCACCCAGATCGCGCCGACGCTGCCCGAGCCGACCGCGGGGTTCCTCGTGGTCGCGGCGATCACCGAGGTGATCATCGGGGCAGCGCTCGGCTTCGTCGTCCAGGTGCTGTTCACCGCTGTGCAGATGGCCGGTGACCTCATCGACCTGACCGGCGGTTTCTCGCTGCAGCCGGCCTACGACCCGCTGGCGATGACGCAGAACTCCTCGATCGGCCGGCTGCACTACCTGCTGGCCACCACGCTGCTGTTCAGCAGCGGCGGGCACCTGCTCATCGTCAAGGGCTTCGCGACGTCGTACGTCGGCCTGCCCGTCGGCGGTGACGTGCCCACCGATCAGCTCGGCGCGGTCCTGCTCACGGCGTTCTCGATGATGTTCCTGGCCGCGCTGCAGATCGCCGGGCCCATGGTGGCGGTGCTGCTGCTGGCCGACGTCGCCCTGGCCCTGCTCAGCCGTGCCGCGCCGGCGCTGAACATCTTCACCTTCGGGTTCCCGCTCAAGATCATGCTGACCCTGCTGATGCTGGGGCTCACCTTCCCGCTGCTGCCGCCCGCGCTGGACGCCCTCATGGAGAACGCCGTGCGGGCCATGGTCTCCCTCAAGAGCGGGTGACCGGTGGCCAAGGACGGACCTGGTGGTGAGAAGACAGAAAAGCCGACTCCCCAGCGCCTGAAGAAGGCGCGCAAGGAGGGGCAGATCCCACGTACCCAGGAACTGGGGACGTGGCTGGGCGTCGCGACGGCGAGCGTGATGCTGCCGATGCTCGTGGAGAGCGCATTCGCCGAGGTCCAGAAACTGTTCGTGCAGGTCGGCGTCGTCGCGACGAACCCCGAGCCGGCGGCACTCTCGGCGCTCATGGGTCAGGCGCTGATGGCCTTCCTCACCACGGTGCTGCCGACCGCCGTCGCGATGATGGTCGTGGGCACGGTCGCCGCTGCCGCCCAGGGCGGGGTGACCTTCGCGACCAAGTCGATGAAGCCGACCCTGAAGAAGCTCAACCCTTTCCCTGGCATCAAGCGGATGTTCGGGACGCAGGGCATCTGGGAGGCCGCGAAGGCCCTGATCAAGACAGCCGCGCTGGCCACCGTCGTCCTCGTGACGAGCGACAACGCCCAAGCCCTGGTCTCCTCGGCGGGCTCGCTGTCGCTGGCGGCCGTGGCGCGACGTTCACCGAGTCGGCGATCCTGATGTTCCGCGTCGTCGCCGTCACCGGACTGATCATCGCCGTCGCCGACTACGTGGTCGTGCGGATGAAGACGATGAAGAAGCTCAAGATGAGCAAGTACGAGATCACCCAGGAGCACAAGCAGGCCGAAGGTGACCCGCACATGAAGGCGCACCGCCGGTCGACGGCGATGGCGATGTCACGCAACCGCATGATGAGCGAGGTCGCCGAGGCCGACGTCCTGCTGGTCAACCCGACCCACGTCGCCGTCGCCCTCAAGTACGACGCGGCCAAGGGAGCGCCCCGCGTCGTCGCCAAGGGCGCGGGCGAGGTCGCGGCCAAGCTGCGCGAGCGGGCGGCGGCGGCCCGAGTGCCGATGGTGCAGGACATCCCGCTGGCCCGGGCCCTGCACGCCTCCTGCGACATCGGTCAGGAAGTGCCGACGCAGCTGTTCACCGCCGTGGCGCGGGTGCTCGCGTTCGTCATGCATCTGGGCGCGCGCGGGGTGAAGGGCGGCTTCCACCGACCGGGCTTCGAGCCGCCGGAGGCCACAGATCTGCCGAAGGCCGGTCGACGCCGAGTCGCCGCGTAGGGCGATATCCGCCTGCGTCACGGCGATTGAACGGGCAGATGTGTACATGCCGCGATTGGTACCAGTGGTGCACGATGCTGCCGATGACTAGCGCGTGACCCGTCTGCCTTCGCGAACCCCTGAGGTGGGCGCGTGAAGGGGCTGGGCAAGGCCGCCGTCCCCATCGGCGTGGTGGCGATCGTCCTCATGCTGGTCGTGCCGCTGCCGGCCGCCGTCCTGGACCTGCTGCTCGGCCTGAACATCACCGCGTCACTGCTGATCCTGCTGGTCGCCATGCAGATCAAGCGCCCCCTGGACTTCGCGGTCTTCCCGTCGCTGCTCCTGGTGGCGACTCTGTTCCGTCTCTCGCTGAACGTCTCCTCGACCCGGCTGGTGCTCACCGACGGCTACGCCGGGAAGGTCATCGAGGCGTTCGGCCACTTCGTCATCGGCGGCTCGCTGGTCGTCGGTCTGGTGATCTTCGTGATCCTGACGATCGTCCAGTTCGTCGTCATCACCAACGGTGCCGGCCGCGTGGCCGAGGTCGGCGCCCGGTTCACCCTCGACGCGATGCCCGGCAAGCAGATGGCGATCGACGCCGACCTGAACGCCGGGTTGATCAACGAGACACAGGCCCGCAAGCGGCGGTTCGAAGTCACCGCCGAGGCCGACTTCTACGGCTCGATGGACGGTGCGTCCAAGTTCGTCAAGGGCGACGCGATCGCGGCCATCATCATCACGCTGATCAACCTGATCGGCGGGTTCGCGATCGGCGTCATGCAGCTGGGCATGGCACCCGGCGACGCCGTCTCGAACTACTCCCTGCTGACCGTCGGCGACGGCCTCGTCTCCATGATCCCGGCCCTGCTGCTCTCCACCGCGACCGGCATCATCGTCACCCGGTCGGCCACCGAGGGCGACATGGGCGGGGACCTGCTCGCTCAGCTGGGCCGGTTCAAGCAGCCGATGCGGGTCGCAGGCGGCGCCGCGATCGCGTTGTGCCTCATCCCCGGCCTGCCGAAGCTGCCGTTCCTGATCATCGGTGCCGGCTTCCTGGTGATGGCCTCGCGGATCCAGGAGGTCGCCCCGGTCGACGAGGAGGCCGAGGCCGCGGCCGCCGCGGCGGAGCTCGAGCCCAAGCCGGACTCCCCCGAGGCGATCGCCGAGAAGATGCGCGTCGACCCGTTGGAGCTCGAGGTCGCGTTCGACCTCGTCGACCTCGTCGACCCCTCCCGCGGCGGTGACCTGCTCGACCGGGTCAAGGCGCTGCGGCGGAAGGTCGCGATGGACACCGGCCTGGTCATCCCGCTGGTCCGCACCCGCGACAACCTCGACCTGCCCTCGTCGCAGTACGTCATCTGGCTCAACGGTGTCCCCGCCGCGAAGGGCATCTCGCCCGCCGGCACGATCCTGGCGATCGGCGACAACCTCGAGGGGATCCCGGGCAAGACGACGCGCGAGCCGGTCTTCGGGCTGGCCGCCAAGTGGGTGCCCGTCGAGCTGCAGCGGCAGGCGGAGATGGCCGGGGCCACCGTCGTCGACCGGTCGTCGGTCATCACGACGCACCTCGCCGAGGTCGTCCGGCAGAACGCCGCAGACCTGCTCGGCCGCGAGGACGTGCGCCTCCTCGTCGAGATGGTCCGCCGGACGCACCCCATCGTCGTCGAGGAATTGACCCCCACTCTGCTCACCCTGGGAGAGGTGCAACGCGTGTTGCACGCGTTGCTCGAAGAGGGTGTGTCGATCCGGGACCTCGTCCGCATCTTCGAGGCACTCTCTGTGCGTGCCAAAACGTCCAACGACCTCGACGGTCTCGTCGAGGCGGCGCGGTCGGCGCTGGGATCGGCGATCAGCCACCCCTACGTCACCCCGGACGAGCGACTGCACGTCTTCACCCTCGAGCCGGGCTTCGAGCAGCGGCTCCTGGAGTCGGTGCGGCAGAGCGACGCGGGCGTCGTCCTCGCCCTCGACGCCGGCGCGGTGGACACCCTGGTCTCCGGCTGCAGCGGCCTCCTCGAGGAGGCCGAGCGGGCGGGCCTGTCCCCCGTGCTGGTCTGTTCTCCTCAGGTCCGTGCCGCCCTCGCGCGCCTGATGCGCCAGATCCTTCCCCGGCTTCCGGTGATCTCCTACACCGAGGTGTCCCGGACAGCGCAGATCGAGACGCTGGGAGTTGTGAGCGGTGCCGTTGCGATCCGTTGAGGCCGCCACCCGCGACGATGCGATCGCCGCGGCTCGCGAGCAGTTCGGGCCCCAGGTCCGTGTCGTCGGCGTGCGCCGGGTGCGGTCCGGTGGCGTGCTCGGCTTCTTCGCGACCGAGCGCTACGTCGCCGAGGTCGCCCCCGATGCCAACCGCCCGCCGGTCCCCACCCCGGCTCGTGGCTCGCGCGAGGACGACCTGGGTTCGTCCCCGCTCGCCTCCGCCGCCCCGGCCACCGCGGCGCCGTCGTCCGCACGTCCTCGTGCCGCTGCGCCGGCCCGCAACGGGGCCGCCGCCTACGCGGCGGAGGCTCGATCCGCGGAGCCCGCCGAGGCCCCGCGGCCCGTCCGTCCGGCGACTCGGGCGGCCATGGAGGGTGGCGGCCGGTCCTTCGGGACTGTCGCCGCCTCGCGGCCGGCGGACCCGCCGATCGACGACGCCCGTGTCAGCGAGCTGGCCGGCCTGCTGGGCTCAGCGGTCGCCGAGCCCCAGGCGCCGTCCTACGCCCGGCCCGCCCCCCGGACCGGTGGTTTCCAGAAGCCCGCGTTCCAGAAGGCGCCCTGGACGACGGCGCTGCAGGACGTGGACCACGACGACCCGCTGGACGACGCACCTCTGTCCAGCGCGCCGTCGCCCTTCACCGCCGCGCTCGCGCGGATGGTCGCCGGGGACATGCACGTGCGGCAGGCCGTCGAGGTAGCCGTCGAAGAAGCTCAGGACCAGCCCGCCGCGGTGCGACCCCGCCGCGATGCGGAGCGCCGACCGGTCCGGTCGACGCCCGTGCGTTCAGCAGACACAGCGGTGTGGCCCGGTGCGGCTCGCCAGGAGGAGGAAACGGTGGGAGATCAGGTCATCGCGCCCTCCATGCCCGCGACACAACCGGTGGAGGTGCCCACCTGGGCGGCCGAGCCCGAGGTCGTTGCGACCCCGGACTCCTCGCGGGAGGAGGCGATCGCCGAGATCCTGCGCTCCGCCCTCGCCCAGGGCCACTCCGACGAGGCGCTGGCCAGCATCCTGCGCAAGGTCCTCGACGGCGCCTCGCCGCAGGTCGCGCTCACCGCGCCGGAGCTGCCCGCCATCACCCCCGAGCTGGTGATGGCCGACAACGTCGTCGTCGAGCCGATGGTTCAGCCGGTGGCCCAGACGCCGGTCGCCCCCGAGCCGGTCGCGGTCATCGAACCCGTCGTCGAGCCCGTCGCCGTCGCGCCGGTCGCTCCCGAGCCCGTCGCCGTCGCCGTCGCCGAGCCGGTCGCCGCGCCCGTCGTGCAGCCGGTCTTCACGCCCTTCGTGTCGCGGACGCCCGCCTACGCACCGCTCCCGCTCCCCGCGCCCGCCATCGATATCTGGGGTACCCGGACCTCGACGCCGCTCTGGGGCGCGGCCTCGATCCCCGCCCCCCGGGTCGCGCCCGCTGACTCCCCGATCTGGGCCGAGGTCGCCCAGAGCGAGCCGAAGTCGGCGCCCACCGAGCCGGTCGAGACGCCGGTCGAGGCCGTGGCCGTGGCCGAGACGCTGGGCACCGAGGCCGTGGCTGTCGTCGACACCCCGATGTTCGAGACCCCCGTCGTCGACACCACGATGTTCGATGCCCCTGTCGTCGAGACCCCGCTTGTCGCGACCCCCGTCGTCGAGGATCTGGCCATCGAGGCCCCGGTTCTGGAAGGCCCGGTGCTGGACGCCGAGGTCGTCGAACCCGCCGTCATCGAGACCCCGTCCATCGAGGCTCTCGTCGAGACGCCGGTGACCGAGGACCTGACCGTCGAGACGCCGGTGGCCGAGGCCCCGGCCGTCGAGGATCTGGTCGTCGAGGCCCCCGTCGAGACCGCCATCGTTGAGGCCGCCGCCGTCGAGGAGATCGTCGCCGAGGAGATCGCCGTCGAGGAGATCGTTGCGGAGCTGGTCGTCGAGACCCCCGCGTTCGAGGCTCCCCTGATCGAGGCACCCGCCGTCGACGAGATCGCCGCCGAGGAGACCGTCGTCGAGGAGATCGCCGAAGAGATCGATGCGGAGCTGGTCGCCGAGACCCCCGCGTTCGAGGCTCCGGTTGTCGAGGCACCCGTCGCCGAGGCACCCGTCGCCGAGACGCTCGTCGACGAGGCTCCGGTTGTCGACGAGATCGTCGACGAGGCTCCGATCGCCGACGAGATCGCCGACGAGATCGTCGCCGAGCCGGTGGCCGAGACCGAGGCGGAGCAGGTGATCGAGGTATCGGCCGACGACGTCGTCGAGGAGACCGAGGTCGCCGCGACCGCCGTCGAGGAGATCGAGCCGCTGCTGGCCCGGACCGCGAGCGACCCGGCGCCGTTCGGCCTGTCGATGGCGATGTCCCTGGACGCCACCTCGGTGATGCCCCCGCTGTCCCTGCTGCCGCCGCTGCCGTCGTCCCGGGGTCGCGGTCGCCCGCCGGTGCCGCCGGTCAGCTCCCGCAGGCCGGCCCGGCCGTCGCGTCCCACCGTCGAGTCGCCTGAGCCGGCGCCCGAGGTGGAGGCCGCGGCCGCAGACCAGCTCGCGCCGACGTTCGCCGCGCCCGTCGCACCGACCGTCAACGCTCCGGTGAAGTGGTCGCTGGCGACCGTCACCCGCCTGCCCGTCGCGCCGCTCATGGCCGGCCCGGACATCCCCGAGCTGACCGAGGAGGAGATCGCCCTCCTGGAGAACCCGGACGTCGAGGTTCTCGAGGCCGAGGTCCCCGCGGCAGCGAGCGCGCAGATCGAGCCGGCACCGATCTCGGTCCCCGGCGACGTCGTCAGCCGGCTCGCCGCCCTCGGGCGTGCCCACGCGGTTCCTCGGCAGCAACTTCGCAGCCGACGTCGAGGCGCACGGCACGTACGCGGCGCTCACGCGCGCTCTGGGCCTGCGGCTGCCGGCCGCGCCCGAGCTGCCCACCGGCGCCGGCGAGGTGCTGTTCGTGGTCGGCCCGGGTGTCGAGACGCTGCGGGCCGCTCGCGCGCTGGCCGCCTCGCTCCGCCTGGACCCCGACCGCGTGCAGTGGGCCACCCGCGGTGACCTGGCCGGTCTCGCCCCCGAGGCCAGCCGGATCACGACCCTCGACGCCGCGGTCGCCCGCCGCACGAGGCGACGTCCGCCGGCACGGTCACGATCGTCGCCGTCGACGCCCCGATGCGGACCGACGCCTACTGGATGGCGCAGATGCTGACGATCTGGACGCCGGTCGCGGTGTGGGCCGTCGTCGAGGCCACCCGCAAGCCCGAGGACCTCGAGCCGTGGCTCGACGGACTGGCCCGGGTGGACGCACTGATCGTCAAGGACACCGACTTGTCCGCCGACCCCGCAGCCGTGCTGCACCGGGTCGCCGCTCCCGTGGCGATGCTCGACGGCGTCCGCGCCACCCCGCACCGCTGGGCCTCGCTGCTCTGTGAGCGGCTGGAGGGCACAGAGGCATGAGCCCGCTGCGCTGGGACGTTCTCCTGCTCGGGTTCGTGCTGGCCCTGCCCGTGCTCGCGATGGGGCTGCGCGGTGACCTGACCGCGGAAGAAGTGGCCATGCGGCTTCCGTGGTGCCTGGCCGCGGCCTGGGGCGCCGTGGCGGTCCTGCGCTTCGCCGGCACTCCGCGGACGACCCACGAGCCGGCCGGAAGAAGCCGAAGCGTCCGGCCGACCTCATCGACACCCCGGCGCCGGACGGCGAGCACTCCCCCGCCACCTGACGCTCGACCGCTTCGGGCGTTCGTGCTTACAGGTCCTGCAGACCGCTCGAGCACGACGTTCGACCCGGTAGCCAGTCGTCCACAGGTCGCACGTCGTCCACCGATCAGCGCATGGCTGGAGCCCACCTGCCGGCCCTCGTCCTCCGCCGTGACGCCGACTGCACCTCGCCGGGCGCTCGGACGACGACTGGCCCGACGACGAGCTCGGCCGGCTGGTGCGAGCCGGCATCCGGCGCGGCTGCGTACGGGGGGCGTAGTCGCTCGCGCCTCCGCGGACGTCGCGGCCACCCGCTCCTGGTGCGCGGCGACGCTCGCCGGGCTGCGACGCCCTGCCGTCGTCAGCCACCAGTCGGCAGCCGTGCTGCTCGGGCTGCCGCTGTGGGACGTGCCCGCTCGACCGCGTGCACATCACCCGCCGACCCGCGCCTGCAACGACGCCAGCGGCCGTCCTGCTCCGCTGCCACGTCGCGCGACTCGGGACGACGAAGTCGACGGAGATCGGTGGGCTGGCCAGGTCACCGATCCCGTCCGAACGGCGCTCGACCTCGCCCGGTCAGCTGCCGCACGAGGCGGCGGTCGTCGCCTCGACGCGGCGCTGCACGGCGGTTCGTGAGTCGGCACAGACCGAGCGTCGGTTGCTCGACATCGCCGGCACGCCCGGGCAGCCGACAGCGGCTCGCGCGGTCCGCGTTCGCCGACGGCCGCAGCGAGAGCGTCGGGGAGTGCCGCAGCCGAGTGCATCCTGCGCCGAGCTGGGAGCTGGCGCCGTCGTCGCTGCAGTTCGAGGTGACCGGTGCGGACGGCGGCGTCGTCGGCGCGGACAGACTTCGCGTGGGAGGAGCACCGACTGGTGGGCGAGTTCGACGGGCGGATCAAGTACGGGCGGCTGCTGCGCCCCGGCCAGGAAGCCGGCGACGCCGTGTTCGAGGAGAAGCGGCGGGAGGACGCGATCCGGGACGAGGGTTGGAAGGTCGTGTCCGGTGGACCTGGGACGGACCTGCCGGTCGCCGGCGAAGCCGTCGGAGCGCGTCCGACGCGGCGCTGGCGCGAGCCGTGACCCGCTTCCGGGTGCTGCTTCCTGCTTCCGGGTGCTGCAGAACCCCGAATGGTCGAACAACACCCGCAAGCGGGGCACGCGGGGTCAGAGCGGGAGGTCCTCCAGCATCTCGGTGACCAGCGCGGCGATCGGCGAGCGCTCGGAGCGCGTGAGCGTCACGTGCGCGAACAGCGGGTGGCCCTTCAGCGCCTCGATGACGGCGGTGATGCCGTCGTGCCGCCCCACGCGCAGGTTGTCCCGCTGCGCGACGTCGTGGGTGAGCACCACCCGCGACCCGGCGCCCAGCCGCGACAGCACGGTGAGCAGGACGCCGCGCTCCAGCGACTGCGCCTCGTCGACGATCACGAACGAGTCGTGCAGCGACCGGCCGCGGATGTGGGTCAGCGGCAGCACCTCGATCAGCCCGCGGTCGAGCGATCTCGTCGAGGACGGCGGGCGAGACCAGCGCGCCGAGCGTGTCGTAGACCGCCTGGGCCCACGGCGACATCTTCTCGTTCTCGCTGCCCGGCAGGTAGCCGAGCTCCTGCCCGCCGACGGCGTACAGGGGCCGGAAGATCACGACCTTCTTGTGCGCCCGACGCTCCATGACCGACTCGAGGCCGGCGCACAGCGCGAGCGCGGACTTGCCGGTGCCGGCCCGCCCACCGAGGGAGACGATGCCGATCTCCGGGTCCAGGAGCAGGTCCAGCGCGACCCGCTGCTCGGCGGAGCGTCCGTGCAGCCCGAAGGCCTCCCGGTCGCCGCGCACCAGCCGCACCTGCTTGTCCGGCGTCACCCGACCGAGCGCCGAACCCCGCGAGGAGAGCAGCACCAGCCCGGTGTGCGGCGGCAGCTCCGCGGCCGCGGGGACGAATGCCTCGCCGGCGTCGTAGAGCTCGTCGAGCTCGGCGTCCTCGAGTCCCAGCTCGGTCATGCCGGTCCACCCGGCGTCGATGGCGTCCAGGACCCGGTACTCGTCGGTGTCCAGGCCCACCGCGGCGGCCTTGACCCGCAGCGGCACGTCCTTGGTGATCAGGCAGACGTCACGGCCTTCAGCCCGCAGGTTCAGCGCGACGACCATGATCCGGCTGTCGTTGCTGTCGTTGCGGAAGCCGGCCGGCAGCACCGACGGGTCGCTGTGGTTGAGCTCGACGTGCAGCGTGCCGCCCTCCTCACCGACGGGCACCGGGGCGTCGAGGCGCCCGTGGGTGACCCGCAGGTCGTCGAGGATGCGCAGCGCCTGCCGCGCGAACCAGCCCAGTTCCGGGTGGTTGCGCTTGTCCTCCAGTTCTCCGATCACGACGAGCGGGAGCACCACGTCGGAGTCACCGAAGCGCAGCAGCGCACCGGGGTCGGAGAGCAGGACGGAGGTGTCCAGGACATACGTACGGCGAGTGGTCACGAGTCGACTCCCGTGGGGCGCACAGCGCGCCCCCGATCGAAGGTGGCCGGGCCCCGGCGCAGAGGCCGGGCACCGGCCCCCAGTGTCGACGAACTCGTCAGCACCAACCGGGCCTCCCGTGGACGGCGAGGGCAGCTCGTCATCCACCCCGGACGGTAGAGCGGACTAGTGACAACCAGGTGACGGGACGGCGGCGTGTCCCCCCTCCGAGGGACCACCTTCCCCAGTCGTCCCACCCGTGCTGGTGACCCGCTCAGCTGGATTCGCGACGGAATCGGCGGACCCCGAACGCCCACCCGAACACGACCAGCAGCACGGTCAGCCCGGCACCCCACCACGCGACCGAGGTGTCGTACCCGCCGAGGAAGAACTCGCGGGTGCCCTCGACGACGTGCTTGAGCGGGTTGACGTCGCTCACCGCCTGCAGCCAGCCCGGTGCGAGCGTCATCGGCAGCAGGATCCCGGACAGCAGCAGCACCGGGAGCACGAACGCGTTGAGCAGCGGCGCGAACGCGTCCTCGCTCTTCAGCGTCAGCGCCAGCGCGTACGAGATGGACGCGAACGCCGCCCCCAGCAGCGCGACGACGACGAGCGTCAGCACGACGCCGAGCACCGGCGCCCGCAGGCCGAGCGGGATGGAGACCAGCACGAGCAGCGTCCCCTGCACGAGGAGGACGACGACGTCGCGCAGCACCCGGCCGAGCAACAGCGCCGTCCGGCTGGCCGGGGTGACCCGCTGGCTCTCGATGACGCCGGCGCGGTACTCGGCGATCAGCCCGAAGCCGACGAACAGGGAGCCGAAGATGCCCAGCTGCACGAGGATCCCCGGCACGAAGATCTGGTACGCGTTGCCCGCCCCGAGCTGGCCGGACAGCGGCTCGAGCAGCGGCCCGAACAGCACGATGTAGAGGATCGGCTGCATCATCATGATCACCAGCCAGGCCGGGTTGCGCAGCGACAGCCGCATCGCCCGCCAGAACACCGTGCCGGTGTCGCGCAGCAGGGTGCCCATCGACGGTCACCTCCTCGGCGGCCGGCGCGGCGGCGGCCGGTTGCGCCTCGGCGTCGCGCAGCGACCGGCCGGTGAGGCCGAGGAAGACGTCGTCGAGGCTCGGCCGGCGGCTCTCGATCCCGCTGACCGTGATGCCCTCGCGGTCCAGCCCGCGCACGAGTTCGACCAGCGCGGTACCGCCGTGGCGCACCCGGCCGACGACCCGGTCCTCGAGCGACCTGCGGTGCCTCGGCGCCGGGCAGCTGGCCGACCAGCCGGGCGACGTCGGCGACCTGCCCCGGCTCGGCGACGGTGACGGTCAGGACGTCGCCGCCGACCTGCGACTTCAGCTCGTCCGGCGTGCCCTCGGCGACGATCGCGCCGTGGTCGATGACCAGGATCCGGTCGCAGAGCGCGTCGGCCTCGTCGAGGTAGTGGGTGGTGAGGAAGACCGTCGTCCCCCGTTCCTCCCGCAGGCCGCTGATGTGCTGCCACAGGTTGGCGCGGGCCTGCGGGTCCAGGCCGGTCGTCGGCTCGTCGAGGAAGACCAGCTCCGGCACGTGGATCAGCCCGACGACGATGTCGAGCCGGCGCCGCTGGCCACCGGACAGCGTCTTGGGCTGGCGCTCCCACAGGCCGTCGAGGTCGAACTCGCGGAACAGCTGCTTGCCGCGCTCCGTCGCCTCGGCGGTGCTCATCCCGTACAGCCGGGCGTGGTCGACGACCTCCTCACCGGCGCGGGCCTCGGGGTAGGTGGCGCCGCTCTGCGAGACGTAGCCGATCCGACGGCGGACGCCGACCGGGTCGGTGATCAGGTCGCAGCCGGCCACCGTGGCCGTGCCGGCGGTGGGCTCGAGCAGGGTGGTCAGCATCCGCAGCGTCGTCGTCTTGCCGGCCCCGTTGGGACCGAGGAAGCCGACGATCTCGCCGGCCTCGACGTCGAGGTCGACCCCGACGACGGCGTGGACCTCCTGCTTGCGCTTGCGGAAGGTGCGGGCGAGCCCGCGGGCGTGGATCACGACCGTAAGCCTCGCTCATGGCTCTGACAGGAGTCGAGCGAGTTCGCCGAGGGCGTCACGCCTGGACGCTCAGCCCCAGCCGTCGTCCCGGTCGCGGTTGCGCAGGGCCGGCCGCTCGACCGTGTCGGTACGGACGGGGTCGGGCGGTTCCACCCCGACCGGTCGGGCGGCGGGATCGGCTCCCAGTCGCCTCGTCCTCGTCGTCGTCGTGCCGTCGTCGGCGCGGCCGGAGCGCGAACAGCGCCCACAGCAGGGGGACGCCGAGCACCGGCCACTGCAGCGACAGGTCGCCGAGCCAGAGCAGCCCGCCGAGCAGCAGGGCGGCGAGCCACCCCGCCGTCCACAGTCCGAGGAGGCGGGCCTGGCGCGGGTCGCGGCGTGCCACTGCTCAGACGACCGTGAGCTCGCCGGCCAGGGCGCGGGGGGTCAGCGGCTCGTCGAGCAGCCGGACGAAGCGGTCGGCCACCGGCTGGTCGGCCGGGCGGGCGGCCAGCCAGCGCGAGAGCAGGTCGAAGCCCTCGACGTACGTCGTGATGTACGCGCGCCACAGCGGATGGGTGAGGAACCGGATCTGCTGGCGGGCCCGCTCGCTGCTGACCAGCGACCACTGCTGCAGGTAGGCCGCGACGTCATCGGCGTCCGCGCCCCGGTCGTGCAGCATGATCGCGGCGTCCTGCCGGACCCGGTTCAGCGGGGCGGTGGCCGCGGCGATGCGCTCGGCGAGATGGCCGTCGAACCGCAGTCCGAGGTCGCCGAGGATCTCCGCCGCCCACGGTCCCCAGCCGTCGCCGATCGACGCCTCCACCCCGAGGTCGGCCAGCCCCTCGGCCGTGAGGCACTCCGGGGTGTTGACCAGGAAGATCGTGTGCTCGGTGCGGGCGGCGCGCTCGACCAGCCCGCGTTCCTTGCGGCAGTGCTCGGTGTGGTGGCCGGGGTAGGCCTCGTGGGCCACCAGGTGCGGCAGGTGACCGAGCCGGTGCGGCAGGTCGGCGTTGATCGCCACCCGCGAGCGGTAGTCGCCCTCGTAGTAGTTGAAGCCCGACCACGGCCGGTCGGTGACCACCTCGTACTCGACCGTCTCGACCTCGGGCAGGCCGTACTGCCCGCGCACCCGGTCGCGCAGGGCCGAGGACAGGGCGTGGACGGCCGCCTCGAGCCGATCGGGCGGGCACTCCTCGCGACGGCGGTGCGCCGCGTACCGCTCGGTCAGCGAGCCCCCACCGGGAAGCAGCGCGTCCAGTTCGGTGTGGGCCGCGGCGTAGACGGCGGTGTCCCCGAGCTCGACGTCGACCTGGAAGTAGGCGCGGACCTCGTCGAGGAAGGCGACCGGCTCCCCGCTCATCTTCCGGGCCGTGCACTCCAGGCCGGTCAGCTGGCCGCGCAGGTACTCCGTGCGGTCGGCCGGCAGGCCGGCTGCGTCGAGCTCGGCGAGCAGGCCGCGCGCCTGGTCGCGCAACTGCTTCGGCGTCGGGGCGGGTTCGTCGCCGACCTCGGCGCGGATACGCGGATCACCGGTGTAGGCGTCGGCGAAGCCGGCCTCCAGCCGGTCGAAGCGCAGCCCGAGCCGCACGTACTCGAGGGGAAGATCGATCGCACCGGCCGGCATGACCCGAGTGTTTCAGCCGCCGAACCGGCGGTGCCGCGCGGAGTAGTCCCGCAGCGCCCGCAGGAAGTCCACCCGCCGGAAATCGGGCCAGTACACGTCGGTGAAGTGGAACTCGGCGTTCGCCGTCTGCCAGAGCAGGAAGCCCGACATGCGCTGCTCGCCGCTGGTGCGGATCACCAGATCGGGGTCGGGCTGCCCGCGCGTGTAGAGGTGCTCGGCGATGTGCTCGACCTCGAGGGAGTCGATGAGTTCCTCGAGGGAGGTGCCCCGCTCCGCGTGCTCGGCCAGCAGCGACCGGACGGCGTCGGCGATCTCCCGCCGTCCCCCGTAGCCGACGGCCAGATTGACCGTGGCGCCCGGACGTCCGCGGGTGTCCTCCTCCGCCTGCTTGAGCGCCGCCGCCGTCTCCGGTGGCAGCACCTCGGGCGCCCCCACAGCGCGCAACTGCCAGCGCCGGCCGGGACCGGCCAGGTCGCAGGCGACGTCCTCGATGATCCGCAGCAGCGGGGTCAGCTCCGCTTCCGGGCGGGAGAGGTTGTCGGTCGACAGCAGGAAGATCGTGACCACCTCGACGCCGGCGTCGTCGCACCAGCCGAGGAAGTCCACGATGGTGGCGGCGCCGCGGCGGTGCCCGTCGTTGACGTCCTCCAGCCCGCTGGCGCGTGCCCAGCGCCTGTTGCCGTCGGCCAGGACGCCGACGTGACGCGGGGTCTCGGCACCTTCCAGCGCACGGGCCAACCGGCGCTCGTAGACGTGGACGATCGCGTCGCGCACCTTCTGTCGCGCCCCCACGGCGGTCACCCTAGGCCCCTCCCGCGACGTCGGCCGGGAGCCCGCCGCGAGGTCGCGTCGAGCCGCCGTCCGCTGCCAGCAACCTCACAGGTGGTTCCGGAAGCGCCGCAACCTACGGGACCGTAACCTCGGTTCATGGGTGACCCGCTGCGCGACGACGAACCAGTGCTGGTCGAAGCGGACGAGGCGGTCATCGAGGGTCCGCGGCAGGCTGCGCTGACCGCCGTCCTCGAGGAGGGCGACCGCCCGGAGCACGTCTGGACGGCGGCAGACTTCGGCGACGGCGACTGGGAGCACCCCGACACCCGGCCCCGGATGCGCGGCTGGCTGCACCTGTTCGCCTTCTTCGGCGCCATCGTCGCCGGCGCGGTGCTCATCCCGCTGGCCTCGGTGCTCGGGCCCCGCGCAGGGTTCTCGGTGGCGGTCTACTGCCTGACCATCCTCGGGCTGTTCGGCATCAGCGCGCTCTACCACCGGCGGCGTTGGTCACCCCGCGGCTGGCGGATCATGAAGCGGCTCGACCACTCGATGATCTTCCTGTTCATCGCGGGCACCTACACGCCGTTCTCGCTGCTGGCGGTCGACCAGCCGCTGGGGTACTGGATCCTCGCCGGCGTGTGGGCCGCGGCACTCGGGGGCGTCATCCTCAAGCTGACCTGGCCGACGGCGCCGCGCTGGGTGGGCGTGCCCCTCTACATCGGGCTCGGCTGGGTCGCCGTCTTCATTCTCACCGACATCCTGCACATCGCCGGGGTCACCTCGCTGGTGCTGCTGGCGGCCGGCGGCCTTCTCTACACCGTCGGTGGGATCGCCTACGGGATCAGGAAGCCCAACCCGTGGCCGGGCACCTTCGGCTACCACGAGGTCTTCCACGCGATGACGATCGTGGCCGCGATCTGCCACTACATCGCCGTCTACTTCGCGATGTACAACAGCCCTTTCGTCTGACCTGCGGTCCGGACACCGCGGCCAGGAGCCGTCCCCGGCTGCGCTGAGCCGTTCGTCGCCCTGCGCGGGACCCTCCGGGCCCCCGCTCGGCACGACTGCTCCTCAGTCCCGTCCGACCTCGGGGGACCCTCGGGCCTCCGCTCGGCCGAACGCTACGCGGGCCGATCGTCCCATTCCGCGACATCCGGCCGGCCAGGCGCCAGCCGCGGGCGACGACGTCCCGGTCCTCTTCGGTGACCAGGTTGCCCATGACGCGCAGCGCGACGGTCATCAGCGCGCGCGACCGCATGCCGACCGGTCCGGCGGCGGGCAGCAGGCGGGGCACGGTCAGCAGCGCGGCCAGGCGGCGGGCGATGGAGAACGCCTCGCCGTAGTGACGGCGCAGGGTGGCCGGCCAGGCCTCCGACCAGTCCGACTCCTCGAACAGGTCGACGACGGTGCGCCCGGTCTCCAGGCCGTAGTCGATGCCCTCCCCGTTGAGCGGGTTCACGCAGCCGGCGGCGTCGCCCACCAGCGCCCAGTTGCGGCCGGCGACCCCGGACACCGCCCCACCCATGGGCAGCAGCGCCGACGCCGGCGCCCGCACCGGCCCCTCGAGCTGCCACTCCTCGCGCCGGGATTCGGCGTAGAACTCCATCAGCCCCTTCAGCGCGACGCCGGCCGGACGGCGTGCGGTGGCCAGCGTGCCGACGCCGATGTTGACCTCGCCGGCCTCCTTGCCGAGGGGGAACACCCAGCCGTAGCCGGAGAGCAGGTCACCCTCGGTCCCCCGCAGCTCCAGGTGCGAGGAGATCCACTCGTCGTCGCTGCGGCCGGAGCTGATGTAGCCGCGCGCGGCCACGCCGTACGCGGTCTCGCGGTGCCACTCGCGGCCGAGCAGCCGGCCGAGCGGGGAACGCGCCCCGTCGGCGACGATCAGCCGCGCAGCACGCGACGGCGGCCCGCGACCCGTCGGTCGAGCTCGAACACGACCGCCGCGCACCCGGTCGCCGTCCCGCTCGACGGCGACCGCGCGGGCGCCCTCCAGCGGGATCGCGCCGCGGTCGAGCGCGACCTGCCGGATACGGGTGTCCAGCTCGGTGCGGGGCACGGCACCGCCGTGGTCGGGCAGGGAACCCCCCGGCCAGGGCAGCAGCAGCTCCTGCCCGAACCCGGCCGCCCGCAGCCCGCGGTTGCGGCCCCGCGAGCGCACCCAGTCGCCGAGGTCCAGCCGGTCCAGTTCGGCGATGGCCCGCGGCGTCAGCCCGTCGCCGCATGCCTTGTCCCGCGGGAAGACGGCGGAGTCCGCCAGCACGACGTCGTGACCCGCGGACGCCGCCCAGGCAGCGGCGGCCGACCCCGCGGGTCCGGCGCCCACCACGAGGACGTCGGTTGCGGTCGGGACGGCAGCGGTCGGCACGGCCCAGTGTCCCAGGTCCGTGCCGGAGAGGTCAGCCGAACAGGGGGAAGGCGGCGGCGCCCGTGCCCAGCTCGGCCCGGTCGTCGTCGGTCAGCGGCTCTCTGCCGGTGCCGCGCCGGGCCGCGGTGGCGTCGTCCCACGCGACCGGCAACGGCCCGCCGAGCAGCCCCTCGAGCACCCGCCGCACCTCGCCCAGCGGGCCGGCGGCCGGCCCCGGACGATCGAGGCGGAGCACGAGATCGAGGTGGTGCACGGCGGCCTCGACGGTGAGCGTGGAGAGGAAGTCGGCGACCGTCAGCACCCGACCCTGGGTGCGGACGAGATCGCCGGCCGCACGCGTGACGCCGCCACCAGCGCCGCCGCCGACGTCTCGGCGTACCGGCCGGAGATGCCTGGCAGCCCGCCGTGGACGCTGGCCGCGATGCGGGTGCTCCACAGCTCGACCTCGTCGCCCGGCTCCGGCGGCCGCCACGCCCGCCAGTAGTCGACGGCGTCGGTGTCGGCCGGGCCCCTCGGCCGGGGTGTTCAGCGCGACGAGCGCCCGACGAGCGTCGGACAGCAGGTGGAAGCCCAGGTCCACGATCGACCAGCCGGCGCACCCGGTCGGCTCCCAGGCCTCGTCGGGCGACGAGCGGCCGAGCACGCCGGACAGGTCGCCGTAGGCGGTCGTCAGCAGCGCGAGCGAGTCGTCCACCGCGCCACCCTGGCAGGGCTCAGTCGGCTGTTGGGACCCCGCCTGCGCACCTCGTCGACCGACTCCATCGCGTCGCGCAGCTCGTTGAGCCACTCCTCGGCGTGCTGGCCGACCAGGCGGACCGCCCACGCCAGCCCCTCCGAGCGGGACCGGGCCACGCCGGAGTCGACGAGGGTGTCCAGCACCAGCCGTTCCGCCTGCCGGAGCCGGGTCATCACCGGCGTGGAGAGGTTGGTGAAGACCTCCCGGGTGTCACCGCAGGCGGCACCCCAGGCGACCGACCGGCCGTACCGCTCCTGGGCGGCGTCGGCGATCGCCATGCGCTGCCGTCGCGTGTCCTCCCGGAAGCGGGCGATGCGCCCGGCGCGGGCGGCAGCGGGGTCGCCCTCACCGGCGTCGGGCTCGGGCAGTGTGCCGATGACCGTGATCTCGTCGCGGTCGATGGTCAGGTCGACCGGGCCGGTGAACCAGTCGTCGGGCAGTCGCCCGGCGAACCAGCCGGCGACCTCGGACCGATCGACCGGAGGTGGCGCCTCCGACCCGCGGCCCCGGCCCCCGGGTCCGCGGCCGCGACCGAAGGGAGCGCCCCGACCAAAGGGCGCATCGGAGAATGAATGCCCGTGCATGGCGACCTCCCGGTTCGCGTGTGATTACACGCTTACAAGGTAATTCCGAAAAGCCGTTCAGGCACCCCTCATCGCTACGCCCAGAGCGGACAGCGTCGGTCACCGGCGCGGAGCAGACGAAACCCCGGCACACGTACGCGGCCGGAGCGCCGCCCACCAGCGGCCGGTCGGCGAGCAGCGGCACCCCCTCGGCGTCCGGCTCCCCCACGACGACGACGGCGCCCGGGCTGGTGGACGCCCGCGCGGCGACCGCGAGCGCGTCGCGTTCGGCACCGGCGGGACCGCTCACGGCCACCTCCAGCGGCCCGGCCAGCAGCGCCTCCCCCACGGCTGCCGCCCAGCCCGCGGCGCGCGGCGCCTGGGCCACCAATCGGGCGAGCGAGGCCAGCGCTTCCTCCCCGAGCTCCCGGTGCCGGTTCGACCCGGCGAGCGCGGCGTAGCCGACCGCAGCACCCGCCGCCGCGGCGATCCCGGCGGGCGTCGGGCCGTCCGTCGGGTCGAACGGCCGGTGCACCAGGGCCTCGGCGTCGGCCGCGGTGTCATGCCAACCGTCCCCGTCCACGAACTGGTCGGCGACGACGTCCAGGAGGTCGCCGGCCAGCTCGAGCCAGCGCCCCTCGCCGGTCGCCTGGTGCAGCGCAAGCAGTCCCTCGGCCAGGTCGCCGTAGTCCTCGAGCACGCCGGCGTACCGGCCGGCCACGCCGTCGCGCGAGGCCCGTCGCAACCGGCCGTCGACCCAGTGCGTGCCGGCCAGGAGCTCCGCGGCCCGGCGCGCGGCCTCGATCGACCCGTCGTCGCCGGTCAGCACGCCGTGATCGGCCAGCGCTGCGATCGCCAGCCCGTTCCATGCCGTGACCACCTTGTCGTCGCGGGCCGGCTGCGGCCGCTGCGCCCGGGCGGCCATCAGCCGCTGCCGGACGGACGGCGAACCGGGCGGCGGCGTCGGGGTCGGGCAGCAATTGCAGCGTCGACGTCCCGTGCTCGAAGGTGCCGCGGTCGGTGACCTCGAACAGGTCGGCCGCCCAGCGGCCGTCGTCGGCACCGAGGGCGTCGATCAGCTGGTCGGGCGTCCAGACGTAGGTGAGCCCTTCGACCCCGTCGGTGTCCGCGTCCAGCGCCGAGGCGAAGCCGCCCTCCGGGCGTCCCGAGGTCGCGGATCAGGAAGGCCGCGGTCTCGTCGGCGATCCGGCGGGCCCAGCTCGTCGCCGGTCGCCCGCCACAGGTGCAGGTAGACCCGGAGCAGCAGGGCGTTGTCGTAGAGCATCTTCTCGAAGTGCGGCACGACCCACTGCGCGTCCACGGAGTACCGCGCGAAGCCCCCGGCCAGCTGGTCGTAGATGCCGCCGCGGGCCATCGCCTCGAGGGTCCGGCGGGCCATGACCAGCGCTCGCTCGTCGCCGGTCCGCGCGTGAGGCCCGCAGCAGGAACTCCAGCACCATGGACGGCGGGAACTTGGGCGGGCCACCGAAGCCGCCGAGGTGCTGGTCGAAGCTGTCGGCCAGCGCCGCGACCACGCCGTCGAGCAACTCCGCGGTGAACGGCTCGGGGGCGCCGAGGTCCAGCCGCCCGGAGATGGCGCCGACGATCTTCGTGCCGGCCGACTCCAGCTCCGCCCGCTTGGTCGCCCACGCATCGGTGACGGCGGCGAGCACCTGCCGGAACGCGGGCATGCCGTGCGCCGGCCGCGGCGGGAAGTAGGTGCCGCAGTAGAAGGGCCGGCCGTCCGGCGTGGTGAAGACGGTCATCGGCCAGCCCCCGTGCCCGGTCATCGCCTGGGTCGCGGTCATGTACACGCTGTCGACGTCGGGCCGCTCCTCCCGGTCGACCTTCACGCAGACGAAGTTCTCGTTCATCTGCGCCGCCGTCGCGTCGTCCTCGAACGACTCGTGCGCCATGACATGGCACCAGTGGCAGGCCGCGTAGCCGACCGAGACGAGCACCGGCACGTCGCGTTCCTGGGCCTCGGCGAATGCCTCCCCACCCCATTCGCGCCAGTCGACGGGGTTCTCGGCGTGCTGGAGCAGGTACGGGCTGGTGGCGGACGCGAGGCGGTTCGGCACCTCTCCTGCCTACTCCTTCCGGCGTCGCGCAGGCACACCGGTTCGATTGGCCGTTGACACCGTATATACGGATCCGGATACTCTGTTGCGAGCAAAGGAGTTGCCGTGACCCGTCGTCGCGTGTCCAACCCGCTCGCACTCGCCGTCCTCGGCTGTCTGTCCGAGCGGCCGATGCACCCGTACGAGATCTCCACGACGCTGCGCACCCGCGGCAAGGAGCAGAGCATCAAGCTCAACTACGGCTCGCTGTACACGGTCGTCGAGTCGCTGCAGAAGCACGGCCTGATCGCCGCGCGGGAGACGACGCGGGAGGGCCGCCGGCCCGAGCGCACGGTCTACGAGATCACCCCGGCCGGCCAGGACGAGTTCGAGGACTGGCTCGCCGAGCTCCTGTCCACCCCGGTGCGGGACTTCACCTCGCTGGAGGCGGGGCTGTCGTTGATGCCCGGCCTGCCGCCGGACGAGGTGGCGCGGCTGCTGACCGAGCGGGCCGACCGGCTCCGCATCGAACTGCGCTCGCTCGACGCGATGTTCGCCGAGACCGCGGCGATGGGCCTGCCCGAGCTCTTCGTCGTCGAGAGCCGGTTCCGCCGGCACATGCTCGCCGCCGAACTCGACTTCGTCTCGACCCTCGCGCACGACATCCGGGCGAGCACCTTCGCGGGTACCAAGCCCTGGCGGCGCATCCACGAACTGCGGGCCGAGGGCGTGTCGATGGAGGAGATCCTCCGCGACCCGGTCGGCCACCTCGGAGAGGAGGCGCGCGCGCTCGCACCCGAACCGCCGGACTGACCGGCACAGCGATGAACCCCTGCCCGGTGCGGCAACACCGGACAGGGGCCCGTACACCCGAGGCGGAACCGCACGCGGCCCATCCCGAGGCGCACTCCCACGATAGGCGCGCGCGGCTCTCCTCCCCTTTCCCAGGGAGTTCCCGCATGTCCGCACCCCCCTCGACGGCGCTGGCCGCCGTCGATCTCGTCAAGACCTACCGCACGGGCCGGGGCACGCCCCCGGTCCGCGCCCTCGACGGCCTCTCCGTCGAGGTGGCCCCGGGCAGCGTCTTCGCGCTGCTCGGCCCGAACGGCGCCGGCAAGTCCACGACCGTCCGGATCCTGACCACCCTGTCCCGCCCGGACTCGGGCGCGGCGTTCGTCGCCGGCCTCGACGTTCTCCGCCGACCCGGACGACGTCCGGCGCGCGATCGGACTGGTGTCCCAGAAGCCCTCGGGCGACCCGATGGCGACCGGCCGCGAGAACCTGGTCCTCGCCGCGCGCATCCAGGGGATGTCCCGGGCAGCGGCGACCGACCGCGCGGACGAGTTGCTCGCCCGACTCGGGCTCGCCGGCGCGGCCGACCGGCTGGTCAAGACCTGGTCGGGCGGCATGGCGCGCAAGCTCGACGTCGCGCTCGGCGTCGTCCACTCCCCGCGCGTGCTGTTCCTCGACGAGCCGACCACCGGCCTGGACCCGGAGGCACGCGCGGACATGTGGGCCGAGATCGCGAAGCTCGCGGCCGAGGAGCAGGTGACCGTCCTGCTCACCACCCACTACCTCGACGAAGCGGACCGGATGGCCGACCGCCTGGCGATCGTCGACTCCGGCCGGGTGGTCGTCGAAGGCACTCCGGAGGCGCTCAAGAGCGAGCTGCGCGGCGACACGGTGTCGGTCCAGCTCGTCGCCGACGCCGTCCCCAGGGGGCTGGCGGCCCTGTCCCGACTGCGCGGCCTGCGCGACCTGACCGCGGACGGCGCGACGCTCGCGGGCCCGGGCCGACGCCGGTGCCGGCGCCGTCCCGGCCGTGCTGACGGCTCTGGAGGAGGCGGGCGTCAGCGTCACCGCGGTGACCGTCGCCCGCCCGTCGCTCGACGACGTCTACCTCCGGCACGTCGGCCGCAGCTTCGAGGTGGCGGCATGAGCACGCTGACCGCGACAGTCCTTCCGCAGCAGCACCGCGGCGCGCTCCTCCAGCACTCGGTCTACCTGGCCGCGCGCTCCACCCGGGCCCTGTGGCGCCAGCCCGCCTTCGCCGCGGCCACGCTGATCCAGCCGATCATCTGGCTGCTGCTCTTCGGCGCGCTGTTCCAGCCCGTCGCCGACCTGCCCGGCTTCGCGGCGCGAGTACGGCACTACCTGGAGTTCATCACCCCCGGCGTCGTGATCATGACGGCGTTGTTCTCCAGCGGCTGGGCCGGAACGGTCTACATCGAGGACATGAACCGGGGCGTCATGGACCGGATGCTGGCGTCACCCGGTCAGCCGCGGCGCCATGATGATCGGGACCCTGGCCTACCAGGCGCTGACCACCGTCGTGCAGACCGTGGTCGTCATCGGGATCGCGTTCCTCGCCGGAGCGCGCTTCGACGGCGGCGTCCCGGGCCTGGCCGTGACCGTGCTGGCCGCCACGCTCATCTCGGTGATCGTGGCGTCGCTGTCCAACGCGCTGGCCCTGCTTCTCCGCCAGCAGGAGGCCCTCATCGGGATCAGCCAGTTCATCGTCCTGCCGCTGCAGTTCCTGTCGTCGGCGGTCATGGCCACCGACCGGTCCCCCGAGTGGGTGCAGACGGCGGCGACGTACAACCCGGTCGACTGGGCGGTGGTCGCCTCCCGGGAGGCGCTGTCGGCGGGCACCGACTGGGCAGCCGTCTGGCCCCGGCTCGGGCTGCTGATGGCGCTCGCCGGCGTGATGGCCTACCTCGCCACACGGGCGTTCGGCACCTACCAGCGCTCGATGTGAGGCGGCGACGGCCGGCCGGCGCCCGCTCGCGGGTGTCGGCCGGCCGTCGCCCCGTCAGACGGTTTCGCGCTCGGGTGCCGGCTCCCCCTCGTCGGGCTCGCGCTCCTTGCGGCGGAGCAGGAAGGACGTCACGCCGAGCAGCACGACGAGGACCCCCAGCACTGCGATCTCGATCATGCGGTCGTCGAACTCGGCGCCCTTGCCCAGCGCGCTGGCAGCTTCGACCGACAGGATGACGATCTCCTTGATCGAGGCGATGATCCCGACGAGCAGGAACGGCTCGGCGACCAGTTCCCGCTTCTCCACGGTCGTCCGGACGGCGAAGAGCAGCTCGACCACGATGAAGACCAGCAGCAGGATGTCGAGCACCTCGAGCACCGGCTTCTGGGAGAAGTCGGAGAGCAGACCGAACGAGGTCTTGGCGGCGACGCCGAGGAGCACGAACGCCGACCCGACCAGGAAGACCGCGATCGCGCCGTAGATGAGGTTCTCGGCCACCTCGAGCATCCGCGTGCCGACGCGACTGAATCCGGGTGGCCGGACGTCCCGCTCGGGATCGTCGCGGGGTACTTGCGGGCCATTCGATCATCGTGCCCGCTCGGCGGCTCCGGCACCGGATCACGGTCCGGGCGTCACCCCTCCGGGGACCCTACCAAGTGACCGTGGGTGATCGACCGGGTGCGACATCGACGACGACATCCCGACGTCGTCGGCCGCATCGCCCCGGGAGGCGAGAAATTACGAACGGACACGCCATAGTTCGTCGTTGACTACAAGTCGCAGCTCTGGTATTGGCACGGCGTGTCGGCGCACCCTCATGACACACCACAACATGTGGTGTACGTCACAGGAGAGGCCCCCGCCATGACCCGCACCCCGCTCCGAATGTTCGTCCTCGCACTGGCCGCCGTGCTCGCGGCCCTCGTCGTCCCCGGCACCGCCCAGGCCGCCCCGTACTGCGGCATCACGTGGGGATCGCTCCCCAAGCAGGCAGGCAACCACCGCGCCGCGCCATCCCGGGCACGGAACTCACCGCCGTCCGGGCCGGCCAGCACGCCTGCTACGACCGGCTCGTGCTCGACATCACCGGCAGCACCCGCGTCGGCTCCTGGCGCGTGGAGTACGTCTCGGCCGTCCGCGTCGGACGGCTCCGGCGCCGTCGTCCCGCTGCGCGGCGGGGCGTTCCTGCAGATCAACCTCGGCGTGAACAACAACGTCTCACCGCCGGCCAACTCCGGTGACGTGGCGAACGTGACCGGCTTCCGGACCTTCCGGCAGGTGGCCGGCGCCGGTGGCTTCGAGGGCTACACCAGCGAGGGCCTGGGCGTGCGGGCGCGGCTGCCGTTCCGCGTCTTCACCCTCTCCGGACCCGGCAACACCGTCCGCGTCGTGATCGACGTGGCGCACGCCTGGTAGCCGATCCAGCACGGCGCCGTCCCGGTCCCTGCGGACCGGGGCGGCGCAGCGCCGCGTCAGCGACCGCGGGGGTCGCGGGTGTCGCCGTCGCGGCGGGGCGGCTCGATCGCCAGAGGGGCCCGGCGCAGGGTGTCGAGGATCTCGTCACCCGGCGCCGGGTCGTCGAGGAGTTCGGCGGCGGTGTCGGGGACCTCGACACGATCCTGCGGGTCGAAGCTGCGGGGCAGCTTCTTGAGGTGCTTGCTCATGGAGCGGACGAGCAACGCCGTCGCGATGAGCAGCAGGACGATCAGCAGCAGTCCGAGCGGGCCGGACTTGCCGACGTCCTCCGGTAGCTGGTTGCTCGCGGCGGCGAGCACGGTTCCGAGGTTGTTCATCGCACCCCCACCTCACTGCGGATGCCGGCGAACAGATCGTCCTCCGGGACCGGCGAGTCCACGAGCGAACGGGCCAGCTCGTAGTCCTCGGTCGGCCAGACGCGCTGCTGGGTCTCCGGCGGGCAGGCGAACCAGCGTCCCTCCGGGTCGATCTGCGTCGCGTGCGCGATCAGCGCGGCGTCGCGGACCGGGAAGTACTCGGCGCAGGGCACCCGCGTCGTCACCCGGTGGGAGATGTCGTGTGCCGGGTCCCAGTTCGCCAGCCACTCGGTGTACGGGGACTCCGCACCGGTCGCGAGGATCGCCTCGTGCAGCGCCTTCGTGCGCGGCAGCGTGAAACTCATGTGGTAGTAGAGCTTGCTCGGCTGCCAGGGCTCACCCAGGTCGGGGTAGCGGTCGGGGTCGCCCGCCGCGTCGAAGGCGTGCAGCGAGATCTCGTGGGTCTTGATGTGGTCGGGATGCGGATACCCGCCGCGCTCGTCGTAGGTCGTGATCACGTGCGGGCGGAACCGGCGGATCAGTTCGACCAGCGGGGCGCTCGCCTCCTCCAGCGGCATCACGGCGAAGCAGCCCTCGGGCAGCGGCGGCAGCGGGTCGCCCTCGGGGAGGCCGGAGTCCACGAAGCCGAGGAACTCCTGCTCGACGCCGAGGATCTCGCGCGCCCGATCCATCTCCTCGACCCGGATCTGGGGCAGGCGCTCCCACACCTCCGGCCGGTCCATCGCCGGGTTGAGCACGGACCCGCGCTCACCGCCGGTGCAGGTCGCCACCAGGACGCGCGCACCCTCGGCGATGTACTTGGCCATCGTCGCGGCGCCCTTGCTCGACTCGTCGTCGGGGTGGGCGTGCACGGCGAGCAGCCGCAGCTGGTCGGGTTCGGTCACCGGGACATTGTCCCCCGTCGTCACCGAACGTCGACGGACGCCCGCCGGGCGTCCCCCGGAAGCCTTCCGCCGCGCCCCGGCCGGGGGATTTCCGGATCACCGGCCGCCAGCGATCCGGTACGGTTCCGCATTCCGGAGCCGAGCGGCGGATCCACACATCGCCGCTCGACGCGGTGTTAGCTTGGCTGGATCGACCACGAGCCGTCCCCTCCCTGGGGGCGGCTACCCGAGTCTCAGGAGCAACCCTTCGTGTCCACCCCCACTGACGAGCAGTCCCAGGGCGTCTGGCTCACCCAGGAAGCCCACGATCGGCTGAAAGCCGAGCTCGACCAGTTGGTGGCCGGCCGCCCGGCGATGTCCGCGGAGATCAACGCCCGCCGCGAGGAGGGCGACCTCAAGGAGAACGGCGGCTACCACGCAGCCAAGGACGAGCAGGGCAAGCAGGAGGCCCGCATCCGGCAGCTGACCGACCTGCTGCGCAAGGCGCGCGTCGGCGACGCGCCGACCACGGTCACGAACGCAGCGACCGGCACGGTGATCACGATCCGCTTCCAGGGCGACGACGAGACCGAGAAGTTCCTGCTGGGCTCCCGCGAGATCGCCGGGACCACGGGCCTGACCGTCTACTCCCCCGAGTCGGCGCTCGGCTCGGCGATCATGGGCGCCGAGCCCGGCGCCACGGTGACCTACCAGGCCCCCAACGGCCGGGACATCACCGTCGAGGTCGTCGGCATCGAGCCGTTCGTCCCCTGACCTTCGCGTGAGCCGCTCCCGGCGGGCGGAGAACACCGGCTTCGTCTGCGCGCACTGCTGGGCGGACGTGCCGGCCAACACCGACGGGCACTACCGCAACCACTGCCCGTACTGCCTGTGGTCGCTGCACGTCGACGACCTCCCCGGTGACCGGGCCAGCGAGTGCCAGGCGCCGATGGAGCCGATCGGGCTGGTCGAGAAGTCGGGCAAGGGCTGGCAGGTGGTGCACCGCTGCACCGCCTGCGGTCACCGCCAGCCCAATCGCCTGGTGCGCGAGGGCGACGCCCCGGACGACCTGGACCTCGTGCTCGAGCTGCCCTGGCTGTGAGCCATCGCGATCCTCCGGATCGCACCGCGGCCAGGTGCCGTCCCCCGCCGCGTTGAGCCCCTGCGTCGGTCGTTCCTCGCGGAGACCCTCCGGGCCCCCACTCGTCACGACAGGGCAGTGGTCAAGCCACGTCTCTTGAGCAAGGGCCGCGGGTCGGCGTCGCGGCCGCGGACGGCGCGGAACGCGGCCAGCGGGTCGACCGAGCCGCCGACCGCCAGCAGCTTCTGCCGGAACGCGTCGCCGTTCTCCCGGCGCAGCCCGCCGTTCTCCTTGAACCACTCCACGGTGTCGGCGTCGAGGACCTCCGACCAGATGTAGGAGTAGTACCCGGCCGCGTAGCCCCCGGCGAAGATGTGCTGGAAGTAGGTCGTCCGGTACCGCGGCGGCACCAACGCGGAGGCGACGCCGGCCGCCTCCAGGGCGCTGCTGCTCGAACTCGACCGGGTCGCCGATCTCGGTGTCGGGCGTGATCCGGTGCCAGGCCTGGTCGAGCAGGGTGGCCGCCAGGTACTCCAGCGTGCCGAACCCCTCGCCCCACAGCGAGGCGGCGTCGATCGCCTCGACGACCGATGCCGGCAGCGGCTCGTCGGTCTCCACGTGCCGGGCGTAGTGGCCGAGGATCTCCGGCCAGAGCGCCCACATCTCGTTCACCTGGCTCGGGAACTCGACGAAGTCGCGGGGCACGCTGGTGCCGGAGAACCGCGGGTACGTCACCGCCGAGCTCAGCCCGTGCAGGGCGTGGCCGAACTCGTGGAAGAGCGTGTTCACCTCGTCGAGGGTGAGCAGGGTCGGCTGACCGGCCGCGGCCCGGGACACGTTGAGGTTGTTGACGACGACCGGCGCCGTGCCCAGCAGCCGTGACTGCCGGACGAACGAGCTCATCCAGGCACCGCCGCGCTTGCCCTCGCGGGCGTAGAAGTCGCCGAGGTAGAGGCCGACCGGCGACCCGTCGCCGTCGGTGACCTCCCAGACCCGGACGTCGGGGTGGTAGCCCTCGAGGTCGGGACGCGGGCTGAACCGGTAGCCGTAGAGCAGTTCGGCGGCGCGGAAGACGCCGTCGACCAGCACGCGGTCCAGCTCGAACCACGGCCGCAGGGCAGCGGTATCCACGGAGTAGCGCTCGGCCCGCACCTGCTCGCTGTAGAAGGCCCAGTCCCACGCCGCGAGCTCGACGCCGTCGCGGCGCGCGACCTCCCGCAGGATCTCCGCCTCGGCCTCGGCGTTGGCCACCGACGCGGGCACCATCGACGCCAGCATCTCGTCGACCGCCGCGGTGGTGCGCGCGGTGGAGTCGGCCAGGACGACGTCGGCGTGGGTGTCGAAGCCGAGCAGCCGGGCGCGCTCGGCGCGGACGGTCGCGATGCGGGCGGCGACCGGCCGGTTGTCGTGCTCGCCGGAGGACGCGCGGCTCGCCGACGCCTCGAACACCCGCCGGCGCAGCTCCCGGTTGCGGAGCTTGGCCAGCACCGGCTGGCCGGTCGGCAGCAGGAGCGGCAGCACGTACCCGTCGAGGCCGCGGTCGGCGGCGGCGGTCGCGGCAGCCGCCACCTCCTCCGGGCTGAGGCCGTCGAGCTCGGCGGCGTCGGACACCCCGACGGCCGCGGCCTCGCCGGCCAGCTGGAGGTTCTGCCCGAACGTCGTCGACAGCTCGGACAGCTCCTGGTTGAGCTCGGTCAGCCGGGCCCGGCCGCGCTCGTCGAGGCGGGCGCCGGCGAGCACGAAATCCAGGTGATAGCGCTCGACGAGCCGGACCGCCTCGTCGTCGAGACCACCGTCGTGGCGGGCCTCGTGCACGGCGTCGATGCGGGCGAACAGCGCGGGGTCGAGCCGCAGCGCGTCGTCGTGTGCGGCCTCGAGCGGGGCGATCTCCCGCTCGATCTCCCGCATCCGCGGGGTGGACACCGACGACGCGAGGTTGCCGAACACCGCCCACGCGCGACTGAGCAGCCGGCCGGACCGCTCCAGCGCGACGACCGTGTTGTCGAAGGTCGGCGGTTCCTCCGCACCGACGATCGCCGCGACCTCGACGCGCTGCTCGGCCATCCCCACGAGCAGCGCCTCACGGCAGTGCTCGAGGGTGATCTCGGCGAACGGGGGCAGCTCGAACGGCAGCGGCGACGGGCTCGCCAGCGGGTTGTCGGACGACAGGACGGCGGGGGTGTCGGCGGCGCTCATCACCGTCCATCCTGCGCCTTCACGCCCGAACCCCGGTCAC
This sequence comes from uncultured Actinomycetota bacterium, assembly GCA_963748305.1. GTDB lineage: Bacteria > Actinomycetota > Actinomycetes > Mycobacteriales > Geodermatophilaceae > Blastococcus_B. The sequence continues at coordinate 82,773 of CAVVIN010000012.1, forward strand.
CGGCTCATCGTGTGCCGGATGATGCCTCCGACCCAGCGGAGTTCATCGGATGGCCACGATGGAGTACGGCGTTCACCTGCCCCTCATCGACCTGGGTGCCGGGTTCTCCTTGCCGGCGCTCCAGGACTACGCCCGCGCGGCCTCGGAGCTGGGCTACTCGTACCTGTGCGCGAACGACCATCTCGTCTTCGCGCGTCCCTGGCTGGACGGCCCGACCGCCCTGGCCGCAGTCATCGACCGCGTCCGGGGACATGACCCTGGCGACGACGGTGAGCCTGCCGGTGATCCGCGGACCCGCCGTGCTGGCGAAGGCGCTGACCGCGATCGACGTGCTCTCCGGCGGCCGGCTGATCGCCGGCGTGGGTCCCGGGTCCTCGGCGGCCGACTACGGCCTGGTCGGCGTCCCGTTCGACGACCGATGGCGGCGATTCGACGAGGCGCTCCGAGTCCTGCGCACGCTGGTCGGCACCGACGACGGGACAGGGGCCGGCGGGCCGCAGCTGGAACCTCGGTCTCCCAGGCGCGGGGAATCCCGCTGTGGGTCGCCAGCTGGGGCAGTCCCGCCGGGCTGCGGCGGGTCGCCCGCCTCGGCGACGGCTGGATCGCCTCGGCGTACAACGTCACGCCCGAGCAGTTCGGCCAGCGCCTGGCACACCCTGCGCCAACTGCCGACCGCCGACGGGCGGCCGCTGCCCCACGCCCTGGCCACGACCTGGACCTACGTCACCGAGGTCCCGGCGGACGCCGAGCGGATGCTCACCGACACCCTGGCTCCGCTGCTCAACCGGTCCGTCGAATCACTGCGACACCTGCCGATCGGATCCGCCGAGGTCTGCGCGCAGCGCCTCACCGAGTTCGCGGCGGCAGGTCTCGAGCGCGTCCTGCTCTGGCCGCTCGCCGACGAGATGCGTCAGCTCGAGCTCATCCGCGAGCGGGTGATCCCGTTGGTCGCGGCGGCGCCGTGATCAGCCGGGCGTGACCTGGTAGCCGGCGCGGGAGAGTGCCCCGGCGACCTCCTCGGCGTGGTCCGGTCCGCGGGTCTCCAGGACGACGTACACCTCGACCTCGCCCACGCCGAGCCGGGCCGCCGTCCGTTCGTGCTCGACCTCGAGCACGTTGGCCCCGACCGCCGCCAACTCGGCCAGGACGCGGGCCAGCGAACCCGGCCGGTCGGGCACCTGCAGGCGCAGCGTGAGGTACCGCCCCGCCGCGGCCATGCCGTGCTGGACGACCTTGAGCAGCAGCACCGGGTCGATGTTGCCGCCGGAGACGATCGCGACCACCGGCGGCGCGAACGCCGTCGGATCGGCGAGGACGGCGGCCACCGCGGCCACCCCGGCCGGCTCGACGACCAGCTTCGCCCGCTCCAGGCAGAACAGCAGGGCGCGGGAGAGGTCCTCCTCGGTGACCGTGCGGACCTCGTCCACCAGATCCGAGACGTGCGCGAGGGTGAGGTCGCCGGGCGACGCCACGGCGATCCCGTCGGCCATCGTGGCCATGGACGTCAGCGGTACCGGCTCCCCGGCGGCCAGCGACCCGGGGAAGGCGGCGGCCCCCTCGGCCTGCACGGCCACCACCCGGACGTCGGGTCGCCGGGCCTTCACCGCGGCGGCGACGCCGGAGACCAGGCCCCCTCCCCCGGTGCAGACGACGACGGTCGCGACGTCGGGGCACTGGTCGAGGATCTCCAGCCCCACCGTCCCCTGGCCGGCGATGACGTCGGGGTGCTCGAACGGGTGGATGAACACCGATCCGGTGCGCTCGGCGTGCTCGGCGGCCGCCACCAGCGCCTCGGTGAGGGTCTGCCCGACCAGGCGGATCTCGGCCCCGTAGGAGCGGGTGGCCGCGACCTTGGGCAGCGGCGCGGTCTCGGGCATGTAGACGGTGGCCGCGCGCCGAGCAGCCGCGCCGCGAACGCCACACCCTGCGCGTGGTTGCCGGCGCTGGCCGCGACCACCCCGCGGGCCCGCTCGGCGTCGGTCAGCCGCGAGATCCGCGTGTAGGCGCCGCGGATCTTGAACGAGCCGGTGTGCTGCAGGTTCTCGCACTTGAGCCACACCGGACCGCCCACCCGCTCGCCCAGGGCGCGGGAGTGCTCCAGCGGCGTGCGCCGGACGATGCCGGCGAGCAGTTCCGCCGCCGCCTCGATCTCCGCGCCGGTGACAAGGGGGGCATCAGCCATGCGGCGATCATGGCAGGCGACGCGGAGCGGACCCATACGGCGCTTCCCGTCGTACCTTTGGCGAGGTGACGGACCCCGCCGCAGCGACAACGGCACCCCCCGCTCCCACCACCCTCGGCGAACTCCGCGCCACGGGCGCCACGTTCCGCCCCGTCAAGGCCGAGATCCGCGCCAACCTGCTCGCCCGGCTCGGCGCCGGACGAGCCGACCCTCCCGGGCCTGGTCGGCTTCGAGGACACCGTCGTCCCGGAGGTCGAGCGCGGGCTCATCGCGGGCCACGACCTCGTCCTCCTCGGCGAGCGCGGCCAGGGCAAGACCCGACTGATCCGCACGCTCGTCGGGCTGCTCGACGAGTGGACGCCGGTCCTCGTCGGCAGCGAGCTCAACGAGCACCCGCTGCACCCGATCTCGGTCTGGGCGCACCGCCAGATCGCCGAGCACGGCGACGCCACCCCGGTCGGCTGGCTGCACCGCGGCGACCGGTACGGCGAGAAGCTGGCGACGCCGGACACGAGCGTCGGCGACCTCATCGGCGACGTCGACCCGATCAAGGTGGCCGAGGGGCGCACGCTGGGCGACCCGGAGACGGTCCACTACGGCCTCGTGCCCCGCACCAACCGCGGCATCTTCAGCGTCAACGAGCTGCCCGACCTCGCCGAGCGCATCCAGGTGGCGCTGCTCAACGTGCTGGAGGAGCGCGACATCCAGATCCGTGGCTACCGGGTGCGGCTGCCGCTGGACCTGCTGCTCGTGGCCAGTGCCAACCCCGAGGACTACACGAACCGCGGGCGGATCATCACGCCGCTCAAGGACCGCTTCGGCGCCGAGGTGCGCACCCACTACCCGCTCGACCTGGCCGACGAGATCCGGCTGCTGCACCAGGAGGCGCAGGTCTCCTGGAACGGCTCCGGACGCACGGACGCACGGCGCGCTCGACACCCCGATCGTTCCCGAGCACCTGGCCGAGATCATCGCCCGCTTCACCCGGCTGGTCCGCGAGTCCAGCCACGTCGACCAGCGGTCCGGCGTCAGCGCCCGGTTCGCGATCGCGGGGCTCGAGACGGTGACCGCCTCGGCCGTGCGTCGCGCCGCGATCTCCGGGGAGACGCGGCCGGTCGCGCGCGTCGTCGACCTGCCCAACGTCGTCCCCGCGAGCCGCGGCAAGGTCGAGTTCGCCGACTCCGGCGCCGATCCGGACGACGACCGGGAGATCGAGATCCTCGAGCACCTGCTGCGGCAGGCCACGGCGCAGACCTTCCGCGCCCGCTGCGCCGGCCTGGACCTCACCGGCCTGCAGGAGCACTTCACCGGCGGGGAGACCGTCGAGTCCGGCGAGCTGGTCTCGGCGCCCGCGCTGCTCGGCCAGCTCGGCACCATCCCGAAACTCGCCGAGCTGCTCGGCCGGCTCGGGGTGCCGGAGGGCGAGCAGTCCGCCGAGCAGGCGGCCGCCGCCGTCGAGTTCGCCCTCGAGGGGCTGTACCTGACCCGGCGGCTGGCCAAGGACACCGACGGCGGCCGCACCGTGTACGGGGCCTGACAGTGGGCGGGCCGGGCGGGCGAGGGCAGCGTCGGGGAGGCCGGGGCTACCGGTACGGCCGCTGGCACGGCGGGCCGGATCCGCTGGCGCCGCCGTACGACCTGGGCAACGCCGTCGACGAGATCGGCGACTCCGTGCTGGCCGGCAGCGGCGTGCGCGAGGCGCTGCGCGAGCTGTTGCGGCGCGGCACCGAGGGCCGCCGCGGATTGGACGAGCTGCGGCGCTCGGTGCGCGAGCGGCTGCGCCGCGCCCGCACGGCCGGGCGGATGGACGGCACCCTGCAGCAGGTCCGCGAGCTGCTCGACCGCGCGCTGGCCGCCGAGCGGCGGGAGCTGTTCCCCGATCCGGACGACGGTGCACGACTGGCCGAGGCCGAGCTCGACGCGCTGCCCGACGACACCGCGGGCGCGGTGCGCGCGCTCAAGGAGTACCCGTGGCGCTCGGCGGAGGCGCGGCAGGCCTACGAGCAGATCCAGGACCTGCTGCGCCGGGAGGTGCTCGACAGCTCCTTCGCGTCGATGAAGCAGGCGCTGGAGAACGCGTCCGAGGCCGACATGCAGGCGGTCAAGGACATGGTCGCCGACCTGTCCGCGCTCATCGACGCGCACAACCGCGGCGAGGACACCGACGAGCGGTTCCGCGAGTTCATGGACAAGCACGGGCAGTTCTTCCCGGACGACCCGCAGTCCATCGAGGAGCTGATCGACTCCCTCGCCCGCCGGGCGGCCGCCCAGGAACGCATGATGGCCGGACTCTCGCCGGAGCAGCGGGCCGAGCTGGGCGACCTCATGGCCCAGACCATGTCCGACATGGGGATGGCCAGCGAGATGGCCCACCTGCAGGACGCGCTGCGCCAGGCCCGTCCCGACCTGCCGTGGGGCCAGCGCGGCCAGGTGCCCGACGGGGAGCAGGGGCTGGGCATGGGCGATGCGACCAGCGCCGTCGCAGAGCTCGCCGACCTCGAGGCCCTGTCCAGCCAGCTCTCGCAGGGCTACGCCGGGGCGTCGCTGGCCGACATCGACGAGGAACTGCTCGAGCGGGCCCTGGGCCGGCCGGCGGTCGACGACCTGGCCGCGCTGCGCCAGATGGAGCGCGAGCTCGAGCGGCAGGGCTACCTCAACCGCAGCGACGGCAAGCTGGAGCTCTCCCCGAAGGCGGTGCGCCGGCTGGGCGCGACCGCGCTCCGCCGGGTCTTCGCCAAGCTCGACGCCACCGGCCGCGGCGAGCACGACGTCGCCGACGCCGGGGCGGCCGGGCGAGCTCACCGGCAGCTCGCGGGAATGGCAGTTCGGCGACGAGCAGCCGCTCGACGTCGTCCGGACGGTGAAGAACGCCGTCCTGCGGACGGCGCGGCACCCCCCGCCGCGACCGCCGCGTGCGGATCGCCGTCGAGGACTTCGAGGTCGTCGAGACCGAGCGGCGCACGGGGGCCGCCGTCGCGCTGCTGGTCGACCTCTCCTACTCGATGGCGCTGCGCGGCACCTGGGGCGCGGCCAAGTCGACGGCGATGGCCCTGCACTCACTGGTGACGACGCGGTTCCCGCAGGACGCGATCCAGATCATCGGGTTCTCCTCGACCGCGCAGGTGCTGCGCCCGGCGACCCTGGCCGAGCTGTCCGTGGACACGCTCCAGGGCACCAACCTGCAGCACGGGCTGATGCTCGCCCGCCGGTTCCTCGCCCATCACCGGGACGCCGAGCCGGTGGTCCTGGTGGTCACCGACGGCGAGCCGACCGCGCACCTGGAGGACGACGGGACGCCCTTCTTCTGCTGGCCGCCGATGCCCGAGACGATCGCGCGGACGGTGGCGGAGGTGGAGCGGGTGGCCCGCACCGGCGCGACGGTGAACGTCTTCGCGCTCGACCCCGACCCCGCGCTGGTCCACTTCGTGCACGACCTCACCCAGCGGGCCGGCGGGCGGGTGTTCCAGCCCGATGCCGAGCGGCTCGGCGAGTACGTCGTCGCCGACTACCTGCGCACCCGCCGGGGCCGCCGCCGCAACGCCCGCTGAACCCGCCCGCTGATCCGCCAGATCGCCGATCTGGTCGCGAAACAGCGGCCTTGGCGACCAGACCGCCGATGTGGCCGGGAAGATGGCGGGCATGAGCAGCGAGGCCGACACGGGGGCCGTGACCGTCGACGAGGTGGCGGCCGAGGTCACCTACGCCCTGCGGGGCGCGGTGCTCCGGCCGGACGGCGGCGAGGTCGTCTGGGCCGGCGACGAGGACCCGGCGCACGTTCCACCTCGCGGCGCGCACCGCCGACGGCGCCGTCGTCGGCGTCGTCCGCTTCTCCCCCGCCGCCTGCCCGTGGCGGCCGGATGCCCGTTCGCCGTGGCAGCTGCGCGGCATGGCGACCGACGCCGGCCGTGCGCGGCACCGGCGCCGGGCGGGCGCTGGTCGTCGACGGGCTGGCCCGCGGTGGCCGCGCGCGGCGGGGACCTGCATCTGGTGCGACGCCCGGGTCGACCGCCGCCGGCTTCTACGAGCGGATGGGCTTCTCGGTCGTCACCGAGCCGTTCGACAAGCCGGGCATCGGCCCGCACCTCGGGATGGTCCGGGACGTCACACCGGCGGATGGTCCCCGCTCGGGCTGATCCCGGGGATCGCCCCGGCGCGGAAGGCGTCGACGAAGCGCCGGTGGTCGTCCTGCGTCTGCCGGGCGTAGTCGTGCGCGAAGGTGACCAGGTCGGCGACGAACTCCTCGCGCCGGCCGCCGATCATCGCGGTGATCGCCTCCTCGGTCTGGAACGGCACCAGCGCGTGGTCGCTGTCGGCGTCGCCCACGCAGTGCAGCTTCGCCGTCGCCTTCCCGAGCTGGACCATCACCGGCCGGAGCTGGTCGGGCTCGGTCAGGTCCTCCCAGTCGAGGTCCAGCTCGTACGGCGACAGCTCCGCGACGACGAAGCCGGTGCCGCCGATCTCCGTCCAGCCGAGGAACTGCGAGGCGTTGGCCTGCAGGGCGCGCTGGCTCACCGCCGTCCGGTGCCCCTCGTGCTCGAAGTAGCCACGGATCTCCGGATCGGTCACCACCCGGCTCGGGGCCGGCACGTTGCCCTGCTTGATCGAGAGGACGACGTCGTTCTCCAGCGCCTGGTCGTAGCCCTCGAGCAGCACGTTGTAGGCCGGCAGACCGGCGCTGCCGATGCCGAACCCGCCGGTCGCGATGACGTCCTTCACGTCGTAGACGACGTCGCGCCGTCGGCGGGGCGGGACGACGGTCTCGCGGTAGCGGTCGAGCGCCTGCATGACCTCCTCGCGCTCGCCGTCCTCCAGCCGGCGGTTCTGCGGCCGGTCGGCGAACCGCCGCTCGTGCTCCTCGACGACGGTGAACCGCTGGAGCAGCCCCAGCCGGGTCCGGGTCGCCGTCTCGAGGATCACGGCGTGCACCGCGCCCTCGGTGTTGTCCCGGACGAGGGCGAACGAGCGGTCCTCGTCGGAGCGGGTGAACGCCTCGACCTGGTCGAGGTAGGCGTTCAGGTAGATCTCGATCAGCTCACCGATGACGTCGTCGGAGAACGCCTTGCGCCAGGCGAGGAGCGCGAAACTGGCGGCGAACCGGCGCAGGTCCCAGCTGACGTGGCCGAGGTAGGCCTCGTCGAAGTCGTTGACGTCGAAGACGATCCGGCCGGCGCTGTCCATGTACGTGCCGAAGTTCTCCGCGTGCAGGTCGCCCTGGATCCACACGCGGGACGTCCGCTCGTCCGTCCAGCGGGTCGTCGAACGTCGCCATGTCGGCGTAGAACAGGCAGGCACTGCCCCGGTAGAAGGCGAAGGGATCGGCGGCCATCTTGCGGAACTTGGTCCGGAAGGCGTTCGCGTCGGCCGCCATGAGGTCGGAGAAAGCGTCCACCAGCACGTCGACGATCAGCTGGGCGCGATCGTCGGCTTCTGTGGACTGGGTCACACCAGAGGGGGAGATGGCCACAGGCGAACCGTACGGGGCCGATAACCTCGGTGAACGCAACGATCGGAACGGATGATCTGCGACGGGGCGGAGGGATCGTGACTCGAGCGACGCGAGCGCGACGGCTGGCGGCCGCCGCCGCCGTCGGTGGCGGTAGCGTCGGCCTCGGCGCTGGCCGCCATGGCCGCGCTGCTCCGCGAGGAGGCCCGCGCCGCCCGCCGCAAGGTCGAGGGCCGCGGACGTCAAGGGGATCCGCCCTCGGGCGACGGCATCTACGGCCACGCGGCCGCGGCAAGCCGCTCGTGTTCACCGTCCTCGGCGACTCCAGCGCCGTCGGCCTGGGCGTGGAGCGGGCGACGGAGACCCCGGGTGTGCTGCATCGCCGCCGCGCTCACCGAACTGGCCGAGCGACCGGTGCGGCTGGTCCGCTGGCCGTCTCCGGCGCGGAGTCCCGCGAACTCGAGCGAGCAGGTCGACAAGGCGCTGGCCGAGCAGCCGGACGTCGCCCTGATCATGATCGGCGCCAACGACGTCACCACGCCGGACCAGGCCCGCGGTCTCGGTGCGCCACCTCGAGGACGCCGTCCGCCGGCTCACCGCGACCGGCTGCGAGGTCGTCGTCGGCACCTGTCCCGACCTCGGGCACGATCCGGCCGATCGCCCAGCCGCTGCGCACGCTGGCCCGCAGGTGGAGCCGGGAGATGGCCGCCGCCCAGACGATCGCCGTCGTCGAGGCCGGCGGCCGCACGGTGTCCCTCGGCTCGGTGCTCGGCCCGGCGTTCGCCTCCGACCGCAACATGTTCAGCGTGGACGAGTTCCACCCGAGTGCTGTCGGCTACGCCCAGGCGGCCGCCGTGCTGCTGCCCTCGGTCGCCGACGCCGTCGGCGTGTGGCCCGCCGCGGCCGACCGCGGCGTGCGCCCGATCCGCCGCGGCACCGTCCGGCCGGTCGCGCGGGCCGCCGCCCGGGCCGCCAGCCGCACCGGCACCGAGGTCCAGCCGACCGAGGTCCGCGGGTCGGACACCGGCCCCCGGGGCCCCTGGGCGCTGCTGCGCCGCCGCCGGCCGCCGGAGATCCCCACGCCCGGACGAGGCGGAGGAGGCGGCCGAGGCACCCGGTCGCCGGCTGACGGCTGCGGCCGCGCGGGCCGGGCGCGGCGGTCGCGGGGCCGCTACCCGCGGAGTAGTTTCGGGGGCGATCCGACGCCCGGCGAACTCCCGCCGGGCCCGCCTCATCGTGGAGGACCCATGCCCGAAGCCGTCATCGTCGCGACCGCCCGCTCCCCCATCGGCCGCGCCTTCAAGGGGTCGCTCAAGGACCTGCGCCCCGACGACCTCACCGCCACCATCGTGCGCGCCGCGCTGGACAAGGTGCCCGCGCTCGACCCGACCGACATCGACGACCTGATGCTCGGCTGCGGCCTGCCCGGCGGCGAGCAGGGCTACAACATGGGCCGCGTCGTCGGCGTCCTGCTCGGCATGGACCACCTGCCCGGGACGACGATCACCCGCTACTGCTCCTCGTCGCTGCAGACCACCCGCATGGCCATGCACGCGATCAAGGCCGGCGAGGGCGACGTGTTCATCTCCGCCGGCGTCGAGATGGTCTCCCGGTTCGTCAAGGGCAACAGCGACTCGCTGCCCGACACCCAGAACCCGGCCTTCGCCGACGCCGAGGGCCGCGTGGCCAAGGTCGCCGAGAGCGGCGCCGACAGCTGGCACGACCCGCGCGAGGACGGCGACGTCCCGGACATCTACATCGCGATGGGCCAGACCGCGGAGAACCTCGCGCTGCTCAAGGACGTCTCCCGCCAGGAGATGGACGAGTTCGCCGTCCGCAGCCAGAACCTCGCCGAGGAGGCCATCAACAACGGCTTCTGGGAGCGGGAGATCACCCCGGTCACCACGCCCGACGGCACCGTCGTCAGCAAGGACGACGGCCCGCGCGCCGGCACCACGCTCGAGGCGCTCTCCCAGCTCAAGCCGGTGTTCCGGCCCGACGGCCGGGCGACGGCGGGCAACGCCTGCCCGCTCAACGACGGCGCGGCCGCCGTGATCGTCATGAGCGACACGAAGGCCGCCGAGCTCGGGCCTGACCCCGCTGGCCCGGATCGTCTCCACCGCCGTGACCGGCCTGTCGCCGGAGATCATGGGCTACGGGCCGGTCGAGGCCTCGAAGCTGGCGCTGCAGCGGGCCGGGATGAGCATCGGCGACATCGACCTCGTCGAGATCAACGAGGCCTTCGCCGCGCAGGTGATCCCGAGCTACCGCGACCTCGGCATCGACATCGACCGGCTCAACGTCCACGGCGGCGCGATCGCCGTCGGCCACCCGTTCGGCATGACCGGCGCCCGCATCACCGGGACGCTGATCAACGGCCTGCAGACCCAGGACAAGACGTTCGGCCTGGAGACCATGTGCGTCGGCGGCGGCATGGGCATGGCGATGGTCCTGGAGCGCCTCTCCTGATCCCGGACTCGGGACTGCCGGTATGGCGAACGGGACCCTCGGAACGACGAAGGCCCGGCCCCCTCGCGGGGACCGGGCCTTCGTCGTTCGTGCAGGTTACTCGCGGAAGTAGCTGAGCAGCCGCAGGATCTCCATGTACAGCCAGACGACCGTGACGAGCAGGCCGAAGGCGATGTACCAGGCGAACTTCGCGGGGGCGCCGCGACGGATCGCCTCGTCGGCCATGTCGAAGTCGAGCAGCAGCATGAACGCCGCGATGCCGATGATCACGAGGCTGAAGACGATGGCGAGCGGGCCGCCGTCGCGCAGGCCCAGACCGTCGTCCATGAAGAAGTAGGCCACGAAGTTGGCCAGCGACAGGACCAGGACACCGACGAGCGCACCGATCACCCAGCGGGTGAGCTTCGGGGTCACGCGGATCGCGCCGGTCTTGTAGACCACGAGCATGCCGCCGAAGACACCGAAGGTGCCGATCAGCGCCTGCATCACGATGCCGGGGTAGACGTCGTTGAAGACCTCGCTGATGGCGCCGAGGGCGAAGCCGTAGATCGCGCCGTAGGCCAGCGTGGCGGCCGGGTTCGCGATCTGCTTGAACGCGATCACCAGGCCGAGCACGAAGGCGACGAGGACGGCGGGCAGGGCCAGACCCAGGGCCGCCTGGCCGGGCATCGCCCAGGCGGCTGCGGCCGCGGCGACGGTCACCAGGAACGAGAGACCCGTCTTGGTGACGACGTCGTCCATCGTCATGTACCGCGTGGTGGTCGCCGCGTACGGCGATGGCGCGGCGTAGGGGTCGGTGTACGCCGGTGCGCCGTACTGCTGCTGCGCGGGCGCGGCACCCCAACTGGACTGCTGGGCGCTACCGAAGCCCCGGCCGAACACCGGGTTGTTGCTGGGCATCGTCATCTCCTCGAGGTGACTGGGCGGTCGTGGGGTCCACGGTGCTGCACTCCACTCGGTCAGGTCAACGCCCCGCGCGGGACGAGCGTTCCCGAATGGTGCACGTCACCCGCCCGGGGGTCTCACCGAGGGACGGGAGGAGGATCGGCGAGGGCGGCGCGCAGGAGCGCCTGGGCCGACCAGCGCATCAGCTCGACCGCCGGCTCCCGCTCCAGACCGGCCACGTCGGTGAGCCACACCAGGGATTCGATCCCGACGGCGCTGCGGATAGCGACCGCCAACCGGTGCCGCGCGTCAGCCGGGAGCCGGTCGCCCAGCGGCTCCAGCGCCTCCTCGATCCAGGCGATCGCTCGGCCCTGGCGCAGGGGCAGGTCGGCACGCTCGGCCGCGTCCGGATCGAGGGACAGCCGCAGCATCGTCCGTTGCTGCGCCTCGGTGCCGACGACGATCCGGACGAACTCGCTGATCACGAGGTCGAGCCGCGCCTCGGCGGCCGGCGGGGCGTCGGCCGGCAGCAGGGAGCCCGCCGCCGTCTCCGGATGGGCCGCCGCGAGCAGGGTCCGCTGGTTGGCGAAGTACCGGTAGGCGGTCGGGCGCGAGACGCCGGCCGCCGCGGCCGCCTGCTCGACGGTCGGGGTGTGGCCGGCCGCGACGAGGTCCCGCGCCGCCGCGACGAGCGCGGTGCGGGTGCGTTCCTTCTGCCGGATGCGGCCGGTCGCCTCGTACGCCGTTGACACGGCGATGACGATACGCAACTCTCATCATGAGACGAACGTCTCATGACATCGATCACCCGGAAGGCACCCGATGGCCACCGTGAGGACTGCAGCCCCGATCGTGCGCGCGGCCGAGGAGGGCGAGCGCCGCTGGTTCGCCGGGGGCGGGGTGCACACCTGGAAGGCGACCGCCGAGGAGACGGCCGGGGCGTTCCTGCTCTTCGAGATGTCCCTGGACGAGGGCAAGGCGACGCCGCTGCACACCCATCCGGACTCCGACGAGTCGATGTACGTCCTGCAGGGCGAACTCCTGGTGCACATCGACGGCGTGGAGCACCGGGTCGGACCCGGTGGCCTGATCGTCGCGCCGCGCGGTGTCCCGCACGCCTTCCGCGTCGCCTCGGGACCGGCGACGGCGCTCTGCCTGCACACGCCGGGCTGCTGCGAGGCGTTCTACCGGGACGCGAGCGACCCGATCACCGGCGACGACGACCCCGCGCGGACGGTCGACTTCGGCCGGGTGCGGGAGTCGGCCGCGAAGAACGGCGGGATCGAGATCCTCGGACCCCCGCCGTTCGCCCCCAGCTGACGCACCCGGGTCAGCGCGGTACCCCCGGTCGGACTCGAACCGACACCGGTAACCCTTTTAAGGGGTCTGCCTCTACCGATTGGGCTACGGGGGCGCAGGAGGCACGCTAACCGGGCGGACGGGCGCGCACAGCGGGGGCACGTACCGTGACTCCGCTCGTCCGTTCCGCGATCCGGAGGCTCGTCGTTGGCATCGACCGCCCACACCCCCGCTGTCACGATCGTCGGCGCCGGCTTCGGCGGGATCGGCATGGCCATCCGCCTCGCCCAGGCCGGCATCGACGACGTCACGATCCTGGAGCGGGCCGACCGCGTGGGTGGCGTGTGGGCCGCCAACAGCTATCCGGGCGCCGCCTGTGACATCCCGGCGTCCCTGTACTCCTTCTCCTTCGCCCCCATCAGCGACTGGACGCGCCGCTATCCGCCGCAGGAGGAGATCCAGGCCTACCTGCACGAGACCGCGGAGCGGTTCGGCGTGCTGCCCCGGATCCGCTTCGGGGTCGAGGTCACCGACGCCCGCTTCGACGAGTCCCGCGCGCGGTGGGTGCTCGACCTCGCCGACGGCGCAACGTTCGAGTGCGACGTGCTGATCACCGCCTGCGGGCAGCTCAGCCGACCGGCCCTCCCCTCGATCCCCGGCCGGGCGGAGTTCGCCGGCACGGCGTTCCACTCCGCGACCTGGCGGCACGACCACGACCTGACCGGCCGCCGCGTCGCGGTCGTCGGCACCGGGGCGAGCGCCATCCAGTTCCTCCCGCACGTCGCCGAGCAGGCCGCCTCCACGACGCTGTTCCAGCTCGACGCACCGCACGTGATCCCCAAGCCCGACCGCCCCTACCCGGCCTGGCTGCGCGCGGCGTTCCGGTGGGTCCCGGGTCTGCTGCGGCTCAACCGCGCCGTCACCTACGTGCAGTACGAGGTGCGTGCGGTCGCGTTCACGAAGTGGACCGGCCTGATGCGGGTGATCGACGGCCAGGCCCGCCGGCACCTGCGGCGCCAGGTGAGCGACCCGGAACTGCGCGAGGCCGTGGCGCCGCAGGGCGCACCGGGCTGCAAGCGGATCCTGCTGTCCAACGACTACTACCCGGCCCTGGGCCGGGAGACGGTCGACGTCGTCCGGACGCCGATCACGCGGGTGCTTCCCGACGGACTGCTCACCGACGACGGAACGGTGCACGCGGTCGACACGATCATCTGGGGCACCGGCTTCCAGGCCACCGACTTCCTGACGCCGATGACGGTGACCGGGCCGGGCGGCCGGAGCCTGCGCGACGCCTGGAAGGACGGCGCCGAGGCCTACCTGGGCATCTCCGTGGCCGGCTTCCCGAACCTGTTCCTGCTCTACGGGCCCAACACCAACCTGGGCCACAACTCCATCGTCTACATGCTGGAGAGCCAGATCCGCTACGTCGTCCAGGCGGTGCGGCGGATCGCGGCGGCGCCGGCGACGCTCGCCGTCCGGCCCGAGGTGCAGCGCCGGTTCACCGAGTGGGTGCAGGCCCGGATCACCGAGACGGTCTGGGACCGCGGATGCACCAGCTGGTACCGCACTGCCTCGGGGCGGAACACGACCAACTGGCCGGACTTCACCTTCGTCTACCGGGCGCGCACCCGGCGGTTCGACGAGGGCGACTACGAGCTGACCGCCGTGGAAGCCGGCGTCCGGTGAGGCGACCACAGGTGCCGGTCCCGGTGATGCGGGCCGCCGTCCGGACGCTGGTCCGGCCGGTCCTGCACCCGCGGTTCCCGGTCCGGTTCCAGCGGCGGTGGCTGGAGCTGGTCACCCGGGCCACACCCCTGCCCCCGGACGTCGACGTGCGCGCCGGCACCCTGGGCGGTCGTCCGGTCGAGGTGTTCGCGCCGCCGCACCCGGCGTCCGGACGCACCCTGCTGCACCTGCACGGCGGCGGATTCACGGTCGGCTCACCCGCCACCCACCGCGCGCTGGCCGCCCACCTGGCGGTCGCGACCGGCGCGACGGTGCACCTGCTGGACTACCGGCTGGCGCCGGAGCATCCCTTCCCGGCCGCGGTCGACGACGTCCTCGCGGCCTGGCGGGAGCTGCTCGCCCGGCGGCGCCGACCCGGCGGACACGGCGCTGACCGGCGACTCCGCCGGCGCCTGGCTGGTCCTCACGACGGCGCTGCGGCTGCGCGACGCCGGCGAGCCGCTGCCCGCCGTCCTCGGCCTGATCTCCCCGTGGCTGGACCTGACCGGTGCCTCCTGGCCCGTCGGCCGCACCGACACGATGCTGCAGCCGGCCTGGCTGCGCCGTTGCGCGGCCGGGTTCGACGCCGGCACGGCTCGGGCCCCGCTGACCGCCGATCTGGCCGGGCTACCCCCGATGGTCGTGCACGTCGGCAGCGGGGAGATCCTGCTACCGGACGCCGTCGCGCTGGCCCGGGTGGCGCGGGCGGCGGGTGTGCCGGTCGACCTCCGCCGGCTCGACGGCCTCTGGCACGTGGCGCACGCCTCGGCCGGGCTGGTCGCCGAGTCGACGGCCGCCGTGCGCGACCTCGGGGCCGCGCTGGCCGGCCGGCTCGCCGCCCGGGCACGCGCGGCGGATTGAGGGAGGGTCAGCCCGAGGCCAGCCCGGTCGCCGACTCACTCATCGGCCGCGGCCAGGAGGTGGCCGATTCACTCATCGGCCGCGGCCAGGAGGTGGCCGATTCACTCATCGGCCGCGGCCAAGGAGGTGGCTCGGCCGAGGACCGCGTCGAGCATCGGCTCCGTGAGCCTGCCGGTGAAGGTGTTCTGCTGGCTGACGTGATAGCTGCCCAGCAGCGTCAGCCGGCCGAGCGAGCCCTCCAGCTCGACCTCCACCCCGTGCCCGAACGCGGGGCGCGGGCGGGGGAGCTCGTACCCGGCGGCGGCCAGCACCGGCCACAACGCCGTCCAGCCGAACCCGCCGAGGACGACGATCACCCGCAGCCGCGGGAGCAGGGCGAGCTCGCGGGCCAGCCAGGGTGAGCAGGTGTCCCGCTCCTCGGGCGTGGGCGCGTTGGCCGGCGGCGCACAGCGGACGGCGGCGGCCACGCGGACGTCGATCAGCTCGAGCCCGTCCCCGATGTGCGTCGAGGTCGGCTGGTTGGCCAGCCCCGCCCGCCACAGCGCGGAGAAGATCCAGTCGCCGCTGCGGTCGCCGGTGAAGACCCGGCCGGTGCGGTTCCCGCCGTGAGCGGCCGGCGCCAGCCCGACGACGGCGATGCGTGCGTCGGCCGGCCCGAGACCCGGGACCGGGCGCCCCCAGTACTCCTCGTCCCGGAACGACGCCCGCTTCACCCGGGCGACCTCCTCCCGCCAGGCCACCAGCCGCGGGCAGGCGTAGCAGCCGGACACCCGGGCGTCGAGCGTGGCGAGGTCGGGGGCGCTCCGGGCCGAGCGGACGACCCCGGCCGGCGTGCGGGTGTAGAAGGACCCCGTCCTACTCACCACTCGCACGCTCGCGGCGAGCCTCTGGACGGGGCCGACCGCGGGCGAGGCGCAACGCGATGCCGTCGAGGATGTCGTGCTCGCTGACGACGACCTCGGACATCCCGAACTCGTCCATCAGCACGCGCAGGATCAGCGCTCCGGCGCCGATCACGTCGACCCGCCCCGGGTGCATGACCGGCATCGCCGCGCGGCGGGACCGTTCCGCGGCCAGCAGGTCGGCCGACACCGCACGGACGTCGCCGACGGCGATCCGCGACCCGTGGATGGCGTCGGCGTCGTAGGCGGGCAGCTCCAGCGCGAGCGCAGCCACGGTGGTCACCGAGCCGGCCAGCCCCACCAGGCTGACCGCCTCCCCGACCGGCACCTCCGCGCGGACGTCGTCCAGCGCGGCGCGGATGTCGGTCTCGGCCCGCGCCACCTCCTCGGCGGTGGGCGGGTCGCCGTGCAGGTGCCGCTCGGTCAGCCGCACGCAGCCGATGTCGACCGAGCGGGCCGCGCGGACGCCGTCGGAGTCGCCGAGGACGAACTCGGTGGAGCCTCCGCCGATGTCGACCACGAGGAACGGCGGCCGGGGCGGGGGCGACCCGTGCGCCGCCGCGGCCGCGTCCAGGGACGTCGTGGCCCCGAGGAAGGACAGTTCCGCCTCCTCGCCACCGGTCACGACGTCCGGCGTGGTGCCCAGGGTGGCCAGGACCATGTCCTCGAAGTCCGCCCGGTTGGCCGCGTCACGGGTGGCGCTGGTGGCCACCATCCGGACCGCCGTCGCGCCCAGCTCGCGCGCTGATTCCGCGTACTCCGCGAGCACCGTGCGGGTGCGTTCGATCGCCTCCGGGGCCAGGCGGCCGGTCGCGTCCACGCCCTGCCCCAGCCGGACGACCTCCATGCGGCGCACCAGATCCGTGTGGGCGCCCCGCTCCGGCACGTCGGCCACGAGCAGGCGGATGGAGTTGGTGCCGCAGTCGATGGCCGCGACCCGGGTCACGAGGAGGAGTCCGGGCCGGACGACGGGGCGCACGGCCCGGCCGCCCACCACTCCCCCATCCCGGCCACCGCGCGGTCGCCGATCGGGTTCACCCCCGGCCCCGCGGCCAGCGCATGGGCCGCCAGCGCATGCAGGCACTTGACCCGCTCGGGCATCCCGCCGGCCGTGGCGCGGGTGGGCAGCATGTCCCGGGCGTCGCGGGTGGCGAGGTAGAGGTCGTGCGCGGCGCGGTACCGGGCGGCGAGGTCGGCGTCGGTGGCCAGCTCGTCCTGCCACTCGCGCATCAGGCCCGCCGACTCCAGCCGGCTGGCGGCGGCGTTGGCCCGCGGGCAGGTCAGGTAGTACAGCGTCGGGAACGGGGTGCCGTCCTCCAGCCGCGGGGAGGTCTCGACGACGTCGGGCTGACCGCACGGGCACCGGTGCGCGACGCCGACCAGCGCCCGCGGCGGGCGGCCCAGCTGGCGCTCGATGACCTCGCGCTCGTCGTCACCGACGGGCTCGTTCATTCCCCGGGCTCACCGTCGGCGACCGACAGCGACTCCATCAGCCCCTCGTACCAGCTGCTCGGCTCGGCGGGACCGGCCTGCTCGACCGGCTCCCCGTCCTCCACGGTGCGGCCGTCGACGACCATCACGAGCCGGTCACCGGGCAGGACGTACGTCAGCCGCTGCCGGGCCTCCCGCTCGGTGAACTCGGGATCGGCCTGGCGCTCCAGCTGGGCCTCGAGCTCCGCCGTCCGCTCGTCGAGCGCCCGGCCCTCGGCAGCCAGCTGCACCAGCTCGGCCCGGCCGGCGAGGAACTGACGCAGCGGCCCGGCGAGGGTGAGGGCGAGCAGCAGGACCAGCGCCCCGAGCAGCACGGCGCGGCCGGTGAACAGCGGCCGCCGTCGGGCGGCCGCCGACATCGAGGTCCGGGTCGGACGGCGGCCCGGACGCCGCTGACCCGGCCGGTTGGGTGCGCCGGTCCGGATCGAGGCGGTGCGTACCGGCCGCGTGTGGTGCACGCGGGGAGCCCGACCGGTCGCGCGGCGCCCGTCGGCCGGGGAGCCGCCCCGCCGGCCCCGAACGCTGCTCATCCGACGCTGCTCAGCCGTTCAGCCGGGGGAAGGCGGCGGCACCGGCGTAGCGCGCGGCGTCGTCCAGCTCCTCCTCGATGCGCAGCAGCTGGTTGTACTTGGCCACGCGCTCGCTGCGGGCCGGGGCACCGGTCTTGATCTGACCGCAGTCGGTGGCGACGGCGAGGTCGGCGATCGTGGTGTCCTCGGTCTCGCCCGAGCGGTGGCTCATCATGCAGCGGTAACCGCTGCGGTGGGCCAGGTTGACCGCGTCGAGGGTCTCGGTGAGGGTGCCGATCTGGTTGACCTTGACCAGCAGGGCGTTGGCCGCGCCGCGCGCGATGCCGTCGGCCAGCCGGGTCGGGTTGGTGACGAACAGGTCGTCGCCGACGATCTGCACGCGGTCGCCGAGGGCGTCGGTCAAGGCGATCCAGCCGTCCCAGTCCTCCTCGGACAGCGGGTCCTCGATCGAGACGATCGGGTAGGCGTCGACCAGCCCGGTGTAGTACTCGGTCATCTCGGCCGAGGACAGCTTCTTGCCCTCGAAGGCGTAGGCGCCGTCCGAGTGGAACTCGGTGGCGGCGACGTCGAGGGCGAACGCGATGTCGGTGCCGACGCTGTAGCCGGTCTGCTCGACGGCCCGGACGATGAGGTCCAGCGCCGCCCGGTTGCTGGACAGGCTCGGCGCGAAGCCGCCCTCGTCACCCAGCCCGGTGGCCAGCCCGTCCTTCTTCAGCACGGCCTTCAGCGCGTGGTAGGTCTCGGTGCCCATGGCCAGCGCCTCGGCGAAGGTGCCGGCGCCGATCGGGGCGATCATGAACTCCTGCACGTCGACGTTGCTGTCGGCGTGGGCGCCACCGTTGAGGATGTTCATCATCGGGACCGGCAGCAGGTGCGCCGACGGGCCGCCGACGTAGCGGAACAGCGGCAGACCGGCGGAGTCCGCGGCGGCGCGGGCCACGGCGAGGCTGACGCCGAGGAGGGCGTTGGCGCCCAGCCGCGACTTGTCGGGCGTCCCGTCCAGGTCGATGAGCTGCTGGTCGATCATCCGCTGCTCGCTGGCGTCGTAGCCGACGAGCTCGGGGCCGATGACGTCGAGGACGCCGTCGACCGCCTTGGTCACACCCTTGCCGCCGTACCGGTCACCCCCGTCGCGGAGCTCCACGGCCTCGAAGGCGCCGGTGGAGGCGCCGCTGGGCACGGCGGCCCGGGCGATGGTCCCGTCGTCGAGGGCGACCTCGACCTCAACGGTGGGGTTTCCGCGCGAGTCGAGAATCTCCCGCGCGCCGACGGCGTCGATGCTGGCCACGGGGGCAGCCTAGCCAGGCCCCGAGCAGGCGGCACGCCCGCCTCGCCCAGGCATCGGCGTCAGGCCCGCGGACGGTCCGCGCCTCGGCGTCCAGCTCCCCGGCGTAGCGGCGGACGGCCTCGCGCAGCGCGTCCTCGACGTCCCAGCCGCGCTCGGTCGCCGCCGCGACCACCGCGAGGAGGCGCTCGCCGAGCGCCTCCGGGCTGTCCACCGTCAGGTCGGCGGCCTCGGGCGTGGCCAGGCCCGCCCGGCTCGCCCGCCGGACCAGCGCGGCCCCCCAGGCGGCCGCCGGCTGCGACCGGGAGACGCCCTCGGTCGGCGAGCGGCGCTGCTTCTCGGCCTGCTTGATCTCCTCCCAGCCCGCCTCGACCTGGGCGACGTCCCGGGGGCCGGCATCCCCGAAGACGTGCGGGTGCCGGCGGACCAGCTTGTCGACCAGGTCGCGGGCGACGCCGTCGACGTCGAACCGGCGGTCGGCCGGCGCCTCGGCCGCCACGCGGGCATGGAAGACGACCTGCAGCAGCACGTCACCGAGTTCCTCGCGCATCGCGGTCGCGTCGTCGTCGACGATCGCGTCGTAGGCCTCGTGCGCCTCCTCCAGCAGGTAGCCGCGCAGCGACGAGTGCGTCTGCTCGGCGTCCCAGGGGCAGCCACCCGGGGAGCGCAGCCGGTCCATCACCGCGACGACGTCGAGCAGGCCGGCGCCGGCCGGTTCGGGGGCGCCGTCCACCACCTCGGCGTCGGGAACCGGCTCCCCGCGGGCGGCGAGCAGGACGACGTCGGCACCGAGTGCGGCCGCCGCCGCTGCGTCGGGCACGTCCGCGACCACCAGGCCGTCGGCCCGCAACGCGGCCGCGGTGCCCGCAGCACCCGGGAGGGCGGCCAGCGGCCGGTCGCCCGAGACCGCGCGCCATCCCGCCGCACCCAACAGGCCCGGCAGGCGGGGACTGACGGTGACGACGAGGGCGACGGGCACGCCGTCAGTCCCCGGCGCCACCGGGAGCACCGGCGTCACTGGGAGCAGCAGCGGCCGCGCCCTCGTCGTCGAGGATGTCGACGACACCGCCGTCACCCGGCACGAGCTGGCCGGTGTCCTCCAGGACGCCGTACCGCGGGTTGATCACCACGTCGAGATCGGCGCGCACGTCGTCGACCAGGGCGGTGCCGGCCGCCTCTGCCTCGGCGGTGAACTGCTGTTCGAGCTGCGGCCGCAGCTCCTCGAACGTCGGGTACACCACGCCCTCCACGAAGGTGACGAGCACCCCCACTTCGGGCACGGTCACCGTGAAGGCGGTGTTCGGCTGGGCCGTCGCGACCTGTTCGGCGAGCGGACCGGGCACCTCGCCGATCGCGCGCTGCTCGAGCGCGGGCAGCGTCGTCGGGCCCGGGAACTGCGCCGCGGCCGCCTCGTAACGGTCGGGCGCGGCCTGCAGCTGTGCGCTCAGTGCGTCGGCGGTCGCCTGGTCGGGCACCGTGATGTAGCCGAAGCTGACCTCGGCCAGGCTCTGCTTGGCCTCCTCGTAGGCGGCCTGCAACTCCTCCTCCGAGGCTTCCTGCACCTCGCCCTGTTCGAGGGCGAGCTCGCTGCGCAGCATCTGCTGCCGGACGTTCTCGAACACGTCCGCCCGGCCGATGCCCTGTTGGGCGAGCTGGCTGTACACCGCGTCTGGGTCGTCCTCGCCGAGGAGTTCGTCGATCCGCGTTCGGACCTCGGCGTCGGTGACCTGCACGTCGTAGCGCTCGGCGGCCTCCGCGTAGACCTGCTCCTGGACGAGCAGGGACAGCACCCGGCGGGTGAAGGCCGCCTCGTCCGCCTCCGCGAAGGCGGCGACCTCCTCGTCGGCCAGCCGCTCGTCGACGGCGGCCTCGAGCTCCGCGACGGTCACCTGCTCGTCCCCGACGTAGGCGGCCACGCTGGGCGCGGTCCGGCAGGCGGTCAGCCCGGACACCGCCACGGCGAGGAGGAACCCGGTCAGGGCGATCCGGGGAGCAGGACGCGTCAGCACGCCCGCGAGAATCCCACACGCTCGTCAGCGGAGTGGCAGGGACGCGCTTTCAGCGGAGCGGTGAACGCCGCGACCGGCGACGGAGCTCAGATCCAGGGGAGGTAGGGCTCCGCCGGGTGCCGCCGACCGGAGTCGGCGAGCAGGTCGGGCAGGCGGGGGCCGGCGACGTCGGCCGCCAGCCGGCTGCCGCGCCACGCCCCGGCCAGCTCGGCCATGCGGTACGGGCTCGCCCGCCGGACGAACGTCGGCTTGCTGCTCGGGGCCGGGAACGACGACCACCAGGCACGGAGCGCTGCGGTGCCGGTCAGCGGGTGGGCCGCACCGAGCGACACCATCGCCTCGGCCTCCCGGGTGATCCGCTGGAAGAGCGGCTTCAGCCCGGCCGAGCGCCGGTGCGCCATGGGCGCGGCGAGCTCGGGGGCGTAGGCGATGGTCCAACCGGCGGCCAGCACGCGCCAGGACCACTCCTTGTCCTCGCAGGCGCCGAGGTCCTCGCGGAACGGCAGGTCCGCCCAGACGTCGGCCCGCCAGGTGGAGGCATGGTTGGAGAAGCCCCAGGTGGGGTCGACGACGACGTCCTCGAGGGTCTGCAGGTACGTGCCCTCGATCGCGACGCCGAGCGGGGAGACGAGGGCGGCGTTGGTGGCGGCGACGTCGCTGCGCTCGTAGCGGCGCAGGCTGTCCTCCAGCCAGGTGTCGGACTCGGGGACGCAGTGCGCGGACAGCGCGGCGTGCACCGGGGCGGTGGCCGCCTCGGCGCCGACGTTCAGGGCGCCGCCGTAGCTGAACGTGGCCGCGGGGATCTCGACGACGCGATCGGCCCACTGCTCGGCGACCCACAGGGTGCCGTCGGTGGACCCCGAGTCGACGACGATCACCTCGGCCGGAACGCTCTGCCGTCGGAGGGCGGCGAGGGTCTCACCGATGGTGTCGACCTTGTCCTTCGCGCGTACGACAACACTGATCCGCGGCGTGGACACGGTCCCCCTTCCCTCGCTGCCTGGGCGGCAGCCTCCCCAGTTCTCCGGCGTTTCCTGGTTATGCTCCCCCGCGGTCAGGCTCCTGTGGGCAGGTGACCGGCATCCCCTCCCCCAGACGAGCGAGGCACCGCATGGCCGAATTCCGGACGGCGGTCGCCGTCGGCGTCGGCTGGACGGCGGCCCAGAAGTGGCTCGTCCGCATCTCCGGCGTCCTCACGTTCGTCGTGTTGAGCCGGTTGCTCGGCCCCGCCGACATCGGCCTGGTGGCGCTCGCCCTCGCCTTCCTGGGCGTGCTCGGCGTGGTCGCCGACCTGGGCGCCGCGACCTTCCTGGTGCAGACTCGGTCGTGGGACGAGCGCACCCGCAGCACCACCTTCTGGACGACGCTGACGCTGTCCCTCCTCGCGACCGGCCTGGTCGTCGGGCTCGCGGCTCCGCTCGCCGCAGTGCTGGGCGAGCCGCGGCTGGCCCCGGTGTTCCAGGCGCTGGCGCCGATCCTCGTCCTCAGTGTCACGTCGGCCGTGCCGACGGCGATCCTCCAGCGGGAGCTGCGGTTCCGGGAGCTCGCGCTGCGGGAGATGGCGGCCGGCCTGATCTCGGCCGCCGTCGGCGTGGGGCTGGCCGTCGCCGGTGCCGGCGTGTGGGCGCTGGTCGGTCAGAGCGGGACGCAGGCCCTCGTCTCCGCCGTCCTGGTCTGGCGGATGTCCGCGTGGCGGCCGACCGGGCAGGTGTCCCGCGAGGCGTTCACCGAACTGCGCCGGTTCGGCGGGCCCGTGCTCGCCGTCAACGTGCTGCAGTCGGTCCGCGACCGGCTCGAGCAGTTCCTCCTCGGCGCCCTGCTCGGCGTGACGGCCCTGGGCTACTGGACGGTGGCCGTCCGGCTGCTGGCCCTCCTGGTCGACGTGTCGGTGGCGGTGCTCGACAGCGTCGCCCTCCCGGTCTTCGCCGCGGCCCGCTCGACGGCCGAGCGCTTCCGGCGGGCGTTCGAGTACGCGCTGTCGGCCACCCAGGTGCTCCTCGTGCCGGCGCTGGCGCTGCTGGCCGTGGCCAGCCCGGTCCTGCTGCCCTGGCTCTTCGGCCCGCAGTGGGACGCGTCGATCCCGCCCGCCCAGGTCCTCTGCCTGGCCTACGGGATCGCCGGGCTCGGCTACTTCAACCGGGCGGCGCTGCTCTCGCACGGCCGGTCCGGCGTGGAACTGCTGCTGACGGCGGCCTCCCTGGCGGTGCACCTCGCGCTCGTCGTCCTGGTCGCCCCGCTGGGGCTCACGGCGCTGGCCTGGGCGTTCACCGGCGAGGCGGTGTTCACGGTGCTGCTGGGCGGCGTCGTCCTGCGCGGCACGCTCGGAATCGGCCCGGCCACGCTGGCCCGCGCCGGGCGGGTCGTGGGGTGCGGGGTGCTGGCGTCCGCCGCGGCGCTGGGCGCGATGCGGGCGCTCGCCCTGGGGCCGGTGGCCGGCGTGCTCGTCGGCGCGACGGTGGCGGTCGTCGTCCTCGCCGTGGGCGTGTGGCTGACGAACGCGACGCTGCTACGCCAGCTGGGCGACGACGTCCGCCGGCTGCGGCGCAGGCCCGTCGACGTCGTCCAGGTGATCGACCTCACCGGCGGGGAGAGCACGGATGAGGCGGGCCGGGACACCGGCCCAGAGCGTGTTCGGGGGGACGTCGGCGCGCACCACTGAGCCGGCCGCCACGACGGCGCCCGCCCCGATGGTGACGCCGCCCAGCACGGTCACGTTGGCGCCGAGCCAGGAACCGTCGCCGATGACGATCGGCCTCAGTACCCGCGTGCCCGCCCGGGCCCGCGGATCACCGGTCTCGTGGTCCGAGGTGAGCAGCGAGACGCGGTTGGCCAGCGCGACGTTGCGGCCGATCGTCACGTCGCCGGCGGTGTCGATCAGGCACTCCTGGTTGAGGAACGAGCAGTCGCCGATGGTCAGCCGGCCCTCGCCGGTGATCCGCAGCCCGCTGAGCACCTCGAGGTGCCGCTCGACGACGACGCCGGCCGCGCGCAGCAGGCGGATCCGCAGCCGCTGCGGGGTGAGGACGTGCCCGGCCAGGTAGCCGAACACCTCCCGGCGGCGGGACGTGGGCACGCGGACTCCTCGGGGCGGGCGACGGACGACCGTCCGAGGCTAAGCGCGCGCTCGGTCTCCGGACCCTGATCGCGGGGCCTGATGACCCGTATGGAGTGGATCCGAGCGTCGGCCCGTCCAGGGCACCGCACGAACCGCGAGCGGGTCCGACTCAGGCGGCCGCTTGCTCCAGGACCGCCTTCAGCATCGCGTGCAGGTTCTCCAGCAGGGCGACGTCGCGCAGGGGTGTGCGGCGGTCGGGGCCGACGGGCACCTTGAGCGAGATCGTCTCGACGGCGGCCTTGTACGAGGCGCCGTCGGCGAGGCGGGCCAGCCGCATCTGCTTGGACTCGGGCAGCGCGACGGGACTGATCCGGATCGCGCGCCCCTGCAGCGACACCTCGGTGATGCCGAGCGCGCGCATCGCGATCCGGAACCGGGCGACGGCGAGCAGGTTGAGCACCGGCGCCGGCGGGGCGCCGTACCGGTCGGTGAGCTCGTCGAGCACGGCCTGCGCCGCGACGTCGTCCTGGATCGAGGCCACCTTGCGGTAGGCCTCCATCCGCAGCCGCTCTCCGGGGATGTAGTCGTGCGGGAGGTGCGCGTCCACCGGCAGGTCGACCCGGACCTCGACGGGCTCGACCGGGGCCTCCTCGCCGCTGATCTGCGCGCGGTAGTCGGTGACCGCCTCGCCGACCAGCCGGACGTAGAGGTCGAAGCCGACGCCGGCGATGTGGCCGGACTGCTCGCCGCCGAGCAGGTTGCCCGAGCCACGGATCTCGAGGTCCTTCATCGCGACGGCCATGCCGGCGCCGAGGTCGGTGTTGTGCGCGATGGTGGTCAGCCGGTCGACCGAGGTCTCGGTCAGCGTCCGCGTCGGGTCGTAGGTGAAGTAGGCGTAGGCCCGCTCGCGCCCCCGGCCGACGCGCCCGCGGATCTGGTGCAGCTGGGAGAGCCCGAAGGTGTCGGCGCGGTCGACGATCAGGGTGTTGGCGTTGGGGATGTCCAGGCCGGACTCGACGATCGTCGTCGCGACCAGGACGTCGTACTCCTTCTCCCAGAAGCCGACCATGATCCGCTCGAGCTCGTGCTCCTTCATCTGGCCGTGGCCGACGGCGACCCGCGCCTCGGGCACCAGGTTGCGGATCTTCGCCGCGGCCTTGTCGATCGACTGCACGCGGTTGTGGATCACGAACACCTGGCCGTCGCGGAGCAGCTCGCGCCGGATCGCGGCGGCCATCTGCTTGTCGTCCCACGCGCCCACGTAGGTGAGCACGGGGTGCCGCTCCTCGGGCGGGGTGAGGATCGTCGACATCTCGCGGATGCCGGTCAGGCTCATCTCCAGCGTGCGCGGGATCGGGGTGGCCGACATCGACAGGACGTCGACCGCCGTCCGCACGCTCTTCAGGTACTCCTTGTGCTCGACGCCGAAGCGCTGCTCCTCGTCGACGATGACCAGCCCGAGGTCCTTGAAGCGGGTCGTCGGCTGCAGCAGCCGGTGGGTGCCGACCAGGATGTCGATCTCGCCGGCGCCGAGCTGCTCGATGATCCGGCGGCTCTCGAGGTCGGACTGGAACCGCGAGAGCACCGCGACCTTCACCGGGAACTGGGCCACCCGCTCGGAGAAGGTCTTGAAGTGCTGGTTGGCCAGCAGCGTCGTCGGCACCAGGACGGCGACCTGCTTGCCGTCCTGCACCGCCTTGAACGCCGCCCGCACCGCGATCTCGGTCTTCCCGTAGCCGACGTCGCCGCAGATGATCCGGTCCATCGGCACCGGCAGCTGCATGTCGCCCTTGACCTCGTCGATCGCGGCGAGCTGGTCGGGGGTCTCCTGGAACGGGAAGGCGTCCTCGAGCTCGCGCTGCCAGACGGTGTCCGGGCCGTAGGCGTGGCCCTTCGTCGCCATGCGCGCCGAGTACAGCCGGATCAGCTCGGCGGCGATCTGCTTGACCGCCTTGCGGGCGTTGCCCTTCGTCTTCTGCCAGTCCGCGCCGCCGAGCTTGGACAGCGCGGGGGCCTCGCCGCCGACGTAGCGGGTGAGCTGGTCGAGGGCGTCGGTGGGCACGAAGAGCCGGTCCGGCGGCTGGTTCCGCCGCGACGGCGCGTACTCGACGATCAGGTAGTCGCGCTGCCCGCCGTTGATCGTCCGGCTGACCATCTCGATGTAGCGGCCGATGCCGTGCTGCTCGTGGACGACGAGGTCGCCGGGCTGCAGCTGCACCAGGTCGACGGCGTTGCGCCGGCGGGCCGGCATCTTCACCGCGTCGCGCATCGAGGTGCCGCGCTGACCGGTCAGGTCGTGCTCGGTGAGCAGCGCCAGCCCGATCCCGGGGAAGGCGAAGCCGGTCTCCAGGTTGCCCTGCGTGACGTAGGCCAGGCCGGCGTCGGGTGCGGCGCCGATGTCGGGCACCAGCCGGACGCCGAGTTCGGCCTCGGTGAACTGGTCGGCGGCGCGCTGCGCGGGACCCGGACCGGCGAAGGTGACGACGACCCGCCAGCCGTCGCGGGACCAGGTGCGCACCTGCTCGACGGCCCGCGGGACGTCGCCGGCGAAGCGGTCCACGGTGGTGGCGTCGAGATGAACAACGCCGTCGTCCGCAGTCATCAGCGGTGAGGGTGAACGCGCCCGTCGTCCACCACGGCAGGCCGCGCATGCGGGCCGCGGTCTCCACCTCGGCGAGATCGCGGAAGGACGACGCCCCGAGGTCGATCGGCGCCTGCCCCGCCTCCGCCGCCGTCGCCCAGGACGCGGCAAGGAACTCCTCGGCGGTGCGGACCAGGTCGGCGGCGCGGGTGCGCACCCGCTCGGGGTCGCAGACCAGGACGTGGGTGCCGCGCGCGACCAGGTCGGTGAGCAGCTGCATCTCACCCGTTGCGAGGGCGGGGATCAGCGCCTCCATCCCCTCGACCGCGATCCCCTCGGCCAGCTTGCCGAGGATCTCGGTCAGCTCGGGGTGCTCGATCGCGAGCGCGGTCGCCCGCTCCCGGACCTCCGGGGTCAGCAGCAGCTCCCGGCAGGGCGGCGCCCACAGGCGCTCGGGCCGCTCGTCGAGCGAGCGCTGGTCGGCCGCGGAGAAGTAGCGCAGCTCGTCGACCTCGTCGCCCCAGAACTCCACGCGCACCGGGTGCGGCTCGGTGGGCGGGAAGACGTCGAGCAGGCCGCCGCGGACCGCGAACTCCCCGCGCTTCTCGACCAGCTCGACCCGGGTGTAGGCGGCGTCGACCAGCGCGCGGGCGACGTCGTCGAGGTCGGCGCTGTCCCCGGGCTTCAGCTCGACCGGCACGAGGTCGCCCAGACCGGGCGCCAGCGGCTGCAGCACGCTGCGGATCGGCGCCACGAGCACGTCGATGGTCCCGTTCGGCGCCGGGATGCGTGAGGTCGCGCAGCACCGCGAGCCGGCGGCCGACGGTGTCGGCCCGCGGGCTCAGCCGCTCGTGCGGCAACGTCTCCCAGGCGGGGAAGGTCTCGACCCGGCGGCCGGGGACGACGCAGCGCAGCAGGTCGGCGACCGCGTCGGCGTCCCGCTCCCCCGCGGTGACCACCAGGACCGGCACCGCCGCGCCCGGGGCCGGCGCGGCGAGCGCCGCGGCCACCAGCGGCTGGACCGGCGGCGGGGCGGTGACGGCGAGCGAGGCGTTGCCGGCCGCGGCCACGACGCGGGACACGGCGGGGTCGGTGAGGACGACGTCCAGCACGCCGCGCAACGTCACGCTTCTCACTCCTGTGGGGTCGTCGGCCACGCAGCGCCGCGGGACTGCGGCGGGGCCGGGCCCCAGGCTAGTCGGCGGTCCGCGCCTGCGCCGCCGCGTTCCCCCGGGCCGTCGGCCGAGCCGCAGCCGGTCTCGGCGACCTCGCGCCAGGCGCGCTGGGAGGCCTCGTCGTGCATGCGCCAGTCGCCCTGGGCGCCGACGGCCTGCCAGTACATCCACATCCGGATCCGGGGGTGCTCGGCGATCCACGCGGCGTCGGTGCGAATCGCCTCGGCGCGGGCCCGTTCCTTGGCCGGGTCCCGCTGCTCGCCCTCGGCCACCGCGTACTGGCCGTACTCGGTGATGAACAGCGGCAGCCCGGTCGGCCGCATCGTCTCGAACCACATCCGGAACGAGCCGCTCGGTCGTCATCGGCTCCGGCTCGGGCCCGTACCAGTCGAGGCCCACGAAGTCGGCGTAGTCCTCACCCGGCCACCACGCTGCCGGGTCCCCGATGTAGTGGCTCGGCTCGGCCGGGTCCCACCAGTACGCCATGTAGACCGGCCCCCACTGGATGGCGGGGTTGGCCTGCTTGACGACGACGTACAGGTGCCGCTGCAGCGCGACGAACTCCGGCCCCGTCATGTCGTTCTCCGGCTCGTGGAACGACGTCGCGAACACCCCGGCCGGCACGCTCTGCGCCCACGCCCGGATCTGCCCGTCGTACCGCCCGTCGGCCGCGCCGCGGAAATCGCCGCGCGGCGGCTTCCACGAGACGAAGGACCGGACGCCGGCCTCGCTGTCGTTCGCCGCAGCCGATGACCGGAAATGGTTCGGGAGCGCGGTGTCGAAGCTGCGACGGATGGTCAGGGGGCCGATCTCGTCGTCGGCCTCGAGGAACAGCGGCAGCCTGCCGCCGTCGGTCCGACCGGGCGCGTTGACGGCGGCCCCGACCGCGAGACACCGGTCGGCGTAGCCGGCGGGGTCGGCCCAGGTGAACGTGGCCTGCGAGGACCCGAGGGTCATCGCGACAGCGGCCAGCGCCGCGAGCAGGGCGCTCCGACGCCGCACCGTGCCTTCGCTCATCCCCGCCTCTCGATCGAGCGGGACACCGCTTCCGTGCGCCTCGCCACCGGCCGAACGCCGCGTGGGGCGCCCGCCCCGTGATCGGCCAGGTTACTGGCGACACCGTTCCGGTGGGGTCCCCGTGGCCGCCGCGGGGGACCCCGTGGGGTGAGGCGTGGCCGCGAGGGGTCCGCAGGAGCGCCGGTTGGCCCTAGGGTTCGCCGGACGCGCACGACGACGTGCCAGCACCACCCAGTGCCCCTGCGGACGACGGCGCACGGGTGCGTGCGGCACCGGACGACGGGGGACGAGTGGACCTTCAGCTGTCGCTGATCGTGGCCGGCCTGCTCATCGGCGTCGTCGTCGGCATGACGGGCATGGGCGGCGGGGCCCTGATGACCCCCGTGCTCGTGTTGTTCTTCGGCGTCCCCCCGCTCGCGGCGGTCTCCAGCGACCTCGTGGTGTCGGCGGTGATGAAGCCGGTCGGCGGGTTCGTCCACCTGCGCCACGGCACGGTCAACCTCAAGCTCGTGGGCCTGCTCTGCATCGGCTCGGTACCGGCCGCGTTCGGCGGCGTCCTGGTCTCCCGCGCGCTCGGCTCGGGAGCCGGCGTGCAGGAGTGGACCAAGACGGCGCTCGGCGTCGCCCTGCTGCTGGCCGCGACCGGCCTGATCGTGCGGGCCTACCAGGACCTGGTCGCCCGCGGCCGCCGCGGCGGCCGACCGCGCCGCCGGCCGTCCGGTGCAGCGCACCGTCGTCGACCCGCGCACGCCGCTGCGGATGCGCCCGGTCAGCACGGTGCTCGTCGGCTTCGTCGGCGGGCTGGTCGTCGGCATGACGTCGGTCGGGTCGGGCTCGCTGATCATCATCGCGCTGCTCGCCCTGTACCCGCTGATGAGCGCGGCGTCGCTGGTCGGCACCGACCTCGTCCAGGCGGTCCCGCTGGTGACGTCGGCCGCGCTGGGTCACCTGCTGTTCGGCGACTTCCGGCTCGAGCTCACCGCGTCGCTGCTCATCGGCTGCCTGCCGGGCGTGTACGTCGGCGCCCGCCTGTCCTCCCGCGCGCCGTGCGGGCTGGTGCGCCGGGCCCTGGCGCTGGTGCTGCTCGCCTCGGCGCTGAAGCTCCTCGACCTGCCCGACGTCGCGATGGTGAGCGTGCTCGGCGCCGTGATCGTCGTGGGGCCGCTGCTGTGGATGCACGCGCGGTCCCGGCACGGTCTGCCGCCGCGGGCACGGATCATCCGTCAGGCGCGAGCCCGCCGGGCGACGGTCCCGGAGCATCCGTCGGACCGGTCGGCACGCGGACCCGCCACGACTCCGCACCCGCGGTGAGCGCGCCCTAGAACGTCCGCGGAAACGGGTCCGGACGGACTCCGGATTCGCCTGATGGTCACGATCGGGTTACGGTGCCCGCGACTCGACCGAGGCGTCCACCCGGAAGACGACCGGGTACTCGGAGAGTCACCGCTCAATCCTGTTCGCGCATCGGCGCGCGTGGGAGCCGGGGACCCATCGCAGTCCCGGGGTGAATCGGCGGCCGACGCACCGGCTGCCGTAGGGCTCTTCTTCCCGCCCGAACCCGTCAGCTAACCCGGTCAGCGGCTTCTGGAAGAAGGAGTCACTTCCCCCCATGTCAACGACTGGTACCACCATGCCCTCGTCAGCGGCCGCGCCGCTGACGGCGGCTCCCCGGCGCCGCCCCCTCCTGCGCCGGGTCCTCACCACCTGCGCCGCCACGGTGATGGTCACCGCGGGCACGCTGGCGGTCGCACCCCCCGCCTCCGCGCGCCGAGCCGATCTACTTCGGGTCCGTCGCCGGCGGTTACGAGAACGCCTCCGCCCAGTCGGGCGAGCAACTGGCCAACCACGCCTACTCCACGTTCAGCAGCAAGCCGCCGACCGCCCGGATGATCACCGTCCACGCGGGCAGCGCGAGCTGGCGCCAGGTGGCCAACGTGCAGCCGGGCTCGGCGCTCTACAACGACATCGTCCGGTGGGCCCAGACGATCAAGGCCCGCGGCGGGCACGTGATGGTGGCCTACAACCACGAGCCCGAGGCCGCGCGCCGGCGGGTACAAGGGCACGGCGTCGGAGTTCATCGCCGCCTGGCGCAAGGTCGTCAGCATCTTCAACGCCCAGGGCGCGAACAACGTCGAGTGGACCTGGCAGATGACCGCCTATGCCTTCCGCACCAGCCCCAGCGACGCCCGCTACGCGGCCAAGTGGTACCCGGGTGACGCCTACGTCGACAACGTCGGCGCCGACGCCTACAACTGGAACACCTGCGGGCACGGCAACGGCAAGCAGATGGAGCTGCGCGCGCTGGGCGACCCCGTCCTCGCGTTCGCCCGGGCGCACGGCAAGAAGGCGTCGTTCCCGGAGTTCGCCAGCCACGCCAACTCGTCGCGCACCCAGTGGCTGCGCAACGCGCACCAGTACCTGGTGCAGAACCAGGGCCTGATCACGGCGGCGTTCTACTTCAACCGTCCGCCGACGGTGGCCGCCAACGGCGACTGCCGCTGGTCGCTGTCGACCGCCGCCGAGTGGGACGCGTTCGGCGACATCGCCCGGGACCGGACGCACTTCCAGCCCTGAGCCCGCCCGGCCGGTCCTGACCGCGACATCCAGCGGAGAAACCCACCGCAAGAACCATGCACACGCACAGCGGGCCCCGGCCGATCGGCCGGGGCCCGCTGTGCGTTCGTCGTCAGCCGGCGGTCGAGCACGATCGTGAACACCGTCGCCCGGTTGCTGGACGACGACACGGTCGCGGTCAGCCCGCCCACCGTGCCCGCGGCCACCGGGCCGTTGCTGTCGGCCAGCATGGTCGAGACCGCGCCGGTACCCGGCGCGTTCAGGTCGGACCGCTCCACGGTTCCGGCCGGCGGCGTCCAGGTCCGCTGCGCGTTCTGCTTGTCCGACCAGACCGAGAGCACCCACGCGTTCGCCGTCGCCGTCGCGGTGGGCGTCGTGTGCGACGTGCCCGCCGCCCGGGCCGCGGAGGTGATCGCCGCCGATCGGGCCTCCGGCGCCGCGTGCTCGTCCCGTCGTAGGCGACGATCTGGAGGGTCACCTTGGTCTGGGTGGTCCAGGAGACCGCCACCGCGCTACCGGCGTCGGCCGCCCCGGCGACCCGCTCGTACACCTGGGTCATCGGCCCGGTCCCCGAGGTCAGGGCCGGCCCGGCGAGCGTCCAGCCCGCGGGCACCACCGTGTTGGTCACCGGCACCGCCGTCGAGAGCACCATCACCAGCCCGTCACCGGTCTGCACCGTCCGCCGGCAGGTTCACCGACGCGTTCACCGCCGCCTGACGGCCGACGAAC
This sequence comes from uncultured Actinomycetota bacterium, assembly GCA_963748305.1. Taxonomy (GTDB): domain Bacteria; phylum Actinomycetota; class Actinomycetes; order Mycobacteriales; family Geodermatophilaceae; genus Blastococcus_B. The sequence goes on from CAVVIN010000012.1 coordinate 114,988, forward strand.
GCGACGCCACGGAACGAGATCGCCGAGGTCGGCGCACTCACGGTGACCGACTGCGTCTCGGAGTTCTGGAGGCCGTTGGTGTCGGTCACGGTGAGGGTCACCGAGTACGTGTTGGCCGACGCCGTAGGTGTGCGACGGGTTCTGCTCGGTGCTCGTGCCACCGTCCCCGAAGGTCCACGACCGGGACGCGATGCCGGTGTCGTCGGTCGAGATGTCCGTGAACGAGCAGGCCAGCTCGGTGCACGACGACGTGAAGCCCGCGTCCGGCGCCTGGTTGCCACCGCCCGGCGGCGGGCCGCCCGGACCGATGAACAGCGCCCGCGCGTTCCAGTCGGCGTCGCCACCCACCGGCACGGGTGCGCCGGAGGGCACGCCGCCGGTGAACGACCGGCGGCTGAGCTGCCCGGTCGCACCGTCGGCCGTGTACAGGTCACTCCCGGACAGGAACATCCCGGAGACGCCGGAGAACCCGGTGGTCGCCGCCCGGGACTCCGACCACCCGACGACGCCGCTGTCGAGGGAGAACGGCCGCGAGTAGAGCGGCTGCAGCCCGTTGCGCGTGTAGTAGATCCGGCCGGCGCTGAAGAACATCCCGCTCACGGTCGCGAGCTGGCTGTAGAAGCTCGGCCGCGCGCCGCGGTACGTCTGCCCGGACCCGGTCTGGACGTCGCTCCAGGCGGGGTCGTTGTACGGGTCCAGCGCGGTGGCCGGCCCGAACGCCGTCCCGTTGAAGGTCCGCCGGTAGAGGCTGTACGCACCCGCGGTGTCCGGGTAGCCGTAGTAGAGCGTGCCGCCGACCATGAACGCGCCGCGCACCTTGCTCCACTCGAGTCCGCCGCGGTCGATGACGGTCTCGCCACCCGGGGTGGTGCCGTCGAACCAGCGGGCGACGATGTCGTCGCTGCCGGTCGGGAGCGGACCCGGCGTGGTGCCGGCCTCCACGATCTCGATGGCGTTGACCAGCGGGTTCTCGACGACGTGCCGGAAGTCGATGTCGACCGTGCCGTCGCTGGTGATCGTGAACGCCTTCATCGTGCCGACCGCGTGCCCGACGTCGGCGGCGATGTCGTAGTCGGCGAGGACGGGCGTGCCGTCGATGCTGACGTCGAAGACGCGGGCTACCCGGGCGGCGGTGCAGTTGTACCGGTTGGCGAAGTAGAGCCGCACCTCGACGGCCGTCGCCGGCGGCCACCGGGAAGTCCCACTCCATCTCCGGGTCGTCGCTCGGCGACCACAGCTCGGAGTCGAAGACCTCCAGCGGAGTGGTCGGCGGGAACGCGTGCCGTCGACCGTCGCGCCCGGGTCCCAACCGGCGCGCGTTGCTGCCGGTGTTGCGGTAGGGGCTGTAGCCGGTCGTCCGCCGACCAGGCGGGGCCGGCGTCGAGCGGCGGCAGCTCCGGGCCGCCGGCGTTGACCCGGAACAGCACGGGCCGGTCGCTCCCCCGCCGCCGCCGTTGGGCAGCGCGCCACCGATGTAGACGCGTGCCGGGCAGCGTCGCCGGTCGCCTCCGACGGCAGGGCGGCGCCGCCGGCGAGCGGGAAGAGCGCGAGGCCGCGGCCGGCAGGTACTGGAGGTTGCCGATGTAGACGGTGTCCATGCCCACGTACAGGCCGGTGGCGGTGCTGAGCATCGCCTCGGCGCCGACGCCGCGCGGGTTGCGGCCCGGGTTCCAGGCCAGCGGCAGCGCCGGTGCGCGGGTCGTGCGCGGACAGACCCGGCCGCGGGACGGCGCCCGGAGCCGGGCGAGTCGCTGGCCGAAGGGTTGTTCATCCAGCGCTGGTGACCGCCGGCGTAGACCGCGGTGCCGGTGACCGCCACCGAGAACAGCGAGTCGCCGCCGGTGTAGTCGACCCAGCGCGGCTGCACGTCGTCCCCGCTGTCGGCGGAGCTCCCAGCGGGCGACCGTGTCGCAAGCGTGCCCGGGTTGCCGCCACCGGAGGTGACGACGGCGAAGTACGTGCCGTCCGGCGAGACGTCGATGTCGCGCATGTAGTGAGTCGAACGCCCACGCAGAAGCAGGCCGGCTGGTACCGGCTGGGTCCGCCAGTTCGGGTCGACGACCGCACGCGCCGGCTCGAGCAGGTACGATGGACGATCTGGTCGCGGGTCAGGCCGTCGGCGAAGGTGAAGTTGCCGATGATCACGAGCCGCGTGCCGTCCGGGGTGATGTCGAAGCGGTCGACCCCGACCGGCGTGCGCGCGACGTCGACGGCGCCGTCCGTCCCAGTTGTGGTTCACCGTGACGTCGACGCCCAGGTAGTTGTCGAGAGCGCCCGTGGTCGCGTTGACCGTGGCGAGCCCGCCGTGCGGCGACCGCGCCGACCGTGGTGAACGCGCCGCCCAGGTACAGCCGGCCGCCGCTGAGCGCCAGGTCGTTGACCGCACCGTTCATCGCCGGCGCCCGCAGCGCGGTCCGCTGGCCGGTGGCGAGCGACAGCTGCACGAGGTTGCGGTTACCGGTGGCGCCGTTGACGGTCGTGAACGTCCCGCCCGCGTACACCGTGTTGTTCGGCCCGGGGACGAGCGCGTTGACGGTGCCGTTGATGACCGGCGAGAACGCCCGGTCGATCGCACCGGTCGCCGGGTCGAAGGCGAACACGCCGCGCTGGCTGAAGACCGCCCCACCGTTGGCCGGGGCGTTCTGGATCTGCAGGAACGAGCCCGCGACGACGATCCGGTTGCCGACCTGCACGATGTCGAAGACCTTGTTGTCCACGATCTGCGGCGTGTTCGCGAACGGCACCGCCGACACCACGCCGTCGTGGGCCACCCCCACGGCCGACGCCGTCCCGGCACCGACCACCATCGAGAGCAGCACCGCCGGGACGACGACCGCCGACCAGCAACCTCCAGAACCTGCGCATCGCCCGTTCCCCTCGTCGGTCGAGCCCCCCGTTGGGCCGGAGCCTCCAGTGCGGTTGTCGCCCGCCCCGGATGGGGCGGGCGACGATCAGTGGTGCGTGGTCACGCCCTCGCGAGAACGATCGTGAAGGTCGTGGCCCGGGTACTGGCCGTGGGCACGGTCGCGGTCAGGTTGCCCACCGCTCCCCCGGCCACCGGGCCGTTGTCGGCGACCAGCGTCGCGACGTCACCGCTGCCCACCCCGGCGAGGTTGCTGCGGACGTTCACGCCACCGGGAGCCGTCCAGGTGCGTGCCGCCGCCTGCTTGTCCGACCACACCGACACGACCCAGGCGCCGGCCGCCGCCGTGGCCGCCGGTGTCGCATGGGACGTGCCGGCGGCACGGGCCGCCCCGGTCACCGACGCGATCGGGCCGGACGCGGCCGTGCCCGAGTACGCCAGCAACTGCAGCGTCACCTTCGACTGGGCCGACAGGTTCACCGTGACCGGATCCCCGGCGTCGCCGGCCGCGGCCACGCGCGAGAACACCTGCGTGTTCGGGCCCGTCCCGGAGAGCTGCACGCTCGCCTGGGTCCAGCCCGCCGGAGCGGTGCCGGTCACCGTCGAGTTGGTCGACAGCACCAGCACCATCCCGTCGCCGGCCTGCACGCTCGCCGGCACGTTCACCGACACCGACGTGACCGCCCGGGCCGACGCGCCCTCGGAGCCGCGCAGCGCGATCCCCGTGGCCGGCGGCGGACCGCCGGAGCCCGGCGCCAGGACGATCGTGAACGTGGTCGCGCGAGTGCTGGCCGTCGGGACGGTGGCGGTCAGGTTGCCCACCGCCCCGCCGGCGACCGGGCCGTTGTCGGCCACCAGCGTCGCGACGTCGCCGGCACCGACACCGGCCTGGTTGTTGCGCACGGTCACGCCGGCCGGGGCTGTCCAGGTGCGCGCGGCGGACTGCTTGTCCGACCACACCGACAGCACCCAGCTACCCGCCGTGGCGGTCGCCGGCGGCGTCGGGTGCGACGTGCCGGCGAGGCGGGCGGTGCTGGCCACCGACGCGATGGGACCGGCTGCGGCCGTGCCCGAGTACGCCAGCAGTTGCAGGCTCACCTTCGCCTGACCGCTGAGGGTGACGGTCACCGGATCCCCGGCATCCCCGGCGACGGCGACCCGCGAGAACACCTGGGTGTTCGGCCCGGTGCCCGACAGTTGGTTGTCGGCAGCCGTCCACCCCGCGGGGGTCGCGCCGGACACCGTCGAGTTCGTCGAGAGCACCAGCACCAGGCCGTCGCCCGCCTGGACGCCGGCGGGCACGTTCACCGACACCGACGTCACGCCGCGCGCCGACGTGCCGGTGACCCCGCGCAGGGCGATGCCCGCCGCCGTCCCGCCCGGGACGGTGACCGTCTCGGTCGCCGACACGCTCGCGCCGGCGTTGTCGGTGACGGTCAGCGTGACGTCGTAGTCGTCAGCGACGGCGTACGGGTGGACGGGATTCGCCTGCGTGCTCGTGGCCCCGTCCCCGAAGTCCCAGAGGTAGCCGGTGATGGTGCCGTCGGTGTCCTGCGACCCCGCGCTCGAGAACGTGCAGCTCAGGGTGGGGCAGCTGGCCGAGATGTCGGCCGTCGGCGGGTTGTTGGCGCCCACCGGCGGGCCGCCGGGGCCGAGGAACATGGCGCGGGTCGCCCACGACCGGCCGTCGACGGCGGGACCGCCCTCGACCTCGAACGTCGCCGGGTTGGGCGCGCCGTTGTTCCACGGCGTGCTGCGCAGCTCACCGGTGGACCGGGTCGACCAGAACAGGCGCCCGCCGGAGAGGAACGCGCCTGGACACGTCCGAGAAGCCACTGGCCACCTGGACCCGCTGCTGCTGGCCGACGATGCCGCTGTCGACCGAGAACGGACGCGAGTACAGGCCCGGGAAGCCGGTCCGCGTGTAGTACAGCCGACCGTTCTGGAAGACCATCGAGCTGACCGTGGGCAGCTGGCCGTAGAAGGTCGGCGCCATGCCCCGGTAGAAGTTCGGGATGACGTCGAACCACCAGGTGCCGGTCAGGAGGTCGCTCCACGCCGGGTCGTTGTAGGGATCGACCACGGTCTCCGGCCCGAACGCGGTGCCGTCGAAGGTCCGCCAGCGGAGCTGGTAGTCGCCGTTGTCGGCCGGGTAGCCGTAGTACAGCCGGTTGCCGGCCATGAACGCACCGCGGGCGCGGCTCCACTCCAGCCCGCCGGTCGGGGCGGCCTGGTCGGTCGCGGCCGTGTGCCGTCGAACCAGCGCGCGAGGACGTCGTCGACACCGATCGGACCCGGGGTGCCGGTGGCCTCGACGATCTCGATGGCCGACACGATGGGGTTGCCGATCAGCGTGCCGAAGTCGAGGTTGATCACGCCGTCACTGGTGGCCCGGAACGACTTCATGGTGCCGACGTCGTGGCCGACGTCGCCGTTGATGTCGAAGAAGCTCAGCCGCCTCGCGCCCTCGAGCCAGACGTCGAACAGGCGGCTCTGGATGACCGGCGTCGCCGGGTTGCGGTCGGCGAGGTAGAGCCGGACGTCGACCGTCGTGCCGGCCGCCACCGGGAAGGCCCACGCCGGCGTCGAGACCAGCGGCGCACCGATGGCCCCGCGCTCGTCGTCGAACACCGCCGCGGGCGTGCTCGCCGGGACGGACCCGTCGATGGTGGCCAGCGGCCCCCACGCGGTGACGATGCCGCCCGGTACCCGGAGCGGGTTGTCGTCGCCCTGATCGGCGGTCCAGACCGGGCCGCCGTCGTTGGCGGGCAGTTCCGGGCCACCGGCGTTGACGCGGAACAGGACCTCGCCGGAGTTCCCGCCGGGCACCGCGCTCAGCGGCCCGCCCAGGTAGACGTTGGCCGGCAGCGCGCCGGTGTTCTCCGACGGCAGCGCCGCGCCGCCCGCGAGCGGCAGGTAGGCCAGCCCCGGCCGCAGGTACTGGCGGTTGCCGATGTAGGGCGTGTCCATGCCGATGTAGAGGCCGGTGGCCGTGGCCAGCAGCGCCTCCGCGCCGACACCGCGCGGATGCCGGCCGGGGTTCCAGGCCAGGGGCACGCCGGTGCGCGGGTCGTGCGCGGAGATGCCGGGCCGCGGGACGGCGCCGGCCGCGGCGAAGTCGCGGCCCAGGTCGTTGTTCATCCATCGCTGGTGGCCGCCGGTGTAGATCGCCGTGCCGGTGATCTCCACCGAGAAGAGCGAGTCACCGCCGGTGAACGTCGTCCAGGTCGGCAGGACGTCGTCACCGGTGGCGGTGGTCTCCCAGCGCGTGAGCGTGTCGCACAGCGTGCCCGGGTTGCCGCCGCCGGAGGTCGCGAGGGCGAAGTAGGAGCCGTCGGGCGCGAACTGCACGTCACGAACGAAGGAGTCGAAGGCCCAGAAGTAGCAGGTCGAGTCGAGGCGCTGGGTCCGCCAGGCCGGGTCGACCGAGGCCGCCGTGGCGCCCAGCCGGATCATGACCGCCTGGTCGCGCTCGAGCCCGTCGGCCTGCCGGAAGTTGCCGATGGCGATCATCCGGGTGCCGTCGGGCGTGATGTCGAACTTGTCGACGCCGACCGGTGCCTGGGCGTGGACCTGCCGACGCCGCCGCGGTCGGGCCAGTTGTGGTTCACGGTGACGTCCACGCCCATGTACGTGGTGCGCGCGCCGGTCGTCGGGTTGAGCGCGACGAGCCCGCCGTGCGGCTGGCCGCCGGCAAGGGTGAAGGCGCCGCCGACGAAGAGCCGGTTGCCGACGAGCGCCAGGTCGTTGACCCCAAGGTTGACGTTCGGCGCGAACGCGGCGACGCGGTCGCCGGTGGCCATCGACAGCTGCACGAGCCGGCGGACGCCGGTCCCGGTCTGCCCGTTGACGGACGTGAAGACGCCGCCGAGGTAGACGGTGTCGTTCGGGCCGGCCTGGATCGCGCGGACATCGACAGTGGTACCCCCGGTGACGACCGGGTCGAACGCGGTGTCGATCAGGCCGGTGGCCGGGTCGAAGGCGAAGACGTAGGCCTGGTTCACCACCGCCCCGCCGTTGGGCGGGGACTGCTGGATCTGGGTGAAGTTGCCCGCGACCACGATCCGGTTGCCGACCTGCTGGATGTCGTGCACGGTGCCGTCGAGGATGTGCGGCGTGTTCGCGGCAGGGACCGCGGCCACCATGCCGTTCTGGGCTACCCCGGCCGCCGTTGCGGGAGTCGTACCCACGACGAGGGGCACGACCACTGCCGCGACGAGGGCCGCGCTCAGTCGTTGCCAGATCTTGCGCATCTTGTTCTCCCTGGTGGCCGAAGGCCAATGGCAGCGCAGAGGACGCGTGCCATCGACGGTCAAGAGGTCCGGCCGCGCCGGTCCTGGTCAGGCTCATGTCTGTGGTGCCAGGACGACGGTGAACACCGTCGCCCGGTTGCTCGCGGCCGGGACCGTGGCCGTGTGCCCGCCGACCGAGCCGGTGGGCACGGGGGCCCCGCCGTCGGCGATCAGCGTCGCCATGTCCCCGGTGCCGAGCCCGGCCAGATTGCTGCGCTCGACGACACCCGTGGCTGGCGCGGTCCACGACCGCGCGACCGACTGCTTGTCCGACCACACCGACAGGACCCAGCTGCCCTGGGCGGCCGTCGCGGTCGGAGTCGTGTGGGCGGTGCCGCCGATGTCGACCGCCCCCGTGGCCGAGGCCACCGGGTCCGTCGCCGAGGTGCCCGAGTAGGCCACCAGCTGCAGGGTGACCTTGGCCTGCTTGGACAGCGGGACCGTGAGCATCGAGCCGGCATCGCCGGCCACGGCCGGTCGCGACCACACCTGCGTGGTGATGTTGCCGGCGGAGGTCTGCGACCCCTCGAGGATGAACCCGGTCGGTGCGGTGCCCGTGGCGTCGGAGTTCGTCGACAGGACGAGCACGAGCCCGTCACCTGCGGCGACGGTCGGCGGGACGGTCAGTGCGACGGTGGACACCGTCCGTGCGGAGGTGCCCGTCGCGGCGCGCAGCGCGATGCCCGGTGCCGACCGGCGGCGCCGTCGCGTCGACCGGCTGGGCGACCTGCCCGGTCGCGCCCTTGTTGTCGGTCACGGTGAGGGTCACCGGGCGGGTGCCGTCGGACGGTGTAGGTCCGCGTGGCGCTCACCCCGGTGGCGGTGGTCCCGTCCCCGAAGTCCCAGGCGTAGGACGTGACCGTGCCGTCGGCGTCGGTGGAGCCCGACGCGTCGAACGAGCACGCGCGGCCGGCGCACGACGAGGTGAACGCCGCCGTCGGCGCCTGGTTCGGCGGCGGGCCGAGGAACAGTGCCCGGCTCCGCCAGTCGCGCCCGCCGGCCGAGGGGCCGGGCGATGCGGTGGCCGAGGCGCCGCTGGGCGCGCCGTTGACCAGGGCGACCCGGCGGAGCTCACCGGTGGAGTTGGTGGCCCAGTAGAGGCTGTCGGCGGCGACGAAGGTGCCGGCGACGTCGTTGAAGCCCGACGACGCGACGCTGTACTCGACGGCGCCGACGATGCCGCTGTCGACCGAGAAGAGCCGGTAGTACAGGCCGGACGACCCGCTGCGGGTGTAGTACAGGCGGCCGTCCGCGGTAGAACATCCCGGTCACCGAGCTGAGCTGGCTGTAGAAGGACGGCAGCGCACCGCGGTAGAGGATCGGCTGGTTGTTGCGCAGCGGACCCGGTGGCGATCGTGCTCCAGAACGGGTCGTTGTACGGGTCGATCGCCGTGGCCGGCCCGAAGGTCACGCCGTCGAAGGTGCGCCGGTACAGGTAGTAGGCACCGGCGGAGTTCGGGTAGCCGTAGAAGAGCGTGTTGCCGGCCATGAACGCGCCGCGCGCACGGCTCCACTCCACCGCGGCACCGTCGACGGCGGCATCGGTCCCGACCGTGTTGCCGGTGTAGAAGCGGGCCCGGACGTCGTTGATGCCGGCGCCGGTGGTCGCCGTCTGGCGTCCGGCCAGGTAGACGTTGGTCGGCAGCGCGCCGGTGTTCTCGTCCGGCAGTGCCGTGCCACCGGCCAGCGGGAAGAAGGCCAGCCGCGGGCGCAGGTACTGGCGGTTGCCGATGTAGTCGGTGTCCATGCCGACGTAGAGCCCGGTCGAGGTGGCCAGCAGCGCCTCGGCGCCCACACCCCGCGGGTTGCGGCCGGGGTTCCAGCTCAGCGGGATGCCGGTGCGCGGGTCGAGCGCCGCGATCCCCGGGCGGGGCACCGCGCCGGCCGGCGCGAGTCCCGGCCCGTTGGTGTTGTTCATCCAGCGCTGGTGGCCGCCGACGTAGACGGCCGAGCCGGTGACAGCGACCGAGAACAGCGTGTCGCCGCCGGTGTAGGCGACCCAGCGCGGCGTGATCGTCTGACCGGTGGCCGCGGTGTCCCAGCGGCTGGCGGAGTCGCACAGCGTCCCGGTGTTGGGGCCGCCGGTGGTGACGACGACGAAGTAGGAGCCGTCCGGCGAGAACTGGACGTCGCGCACCCAGCTGTCGAAGCTCTTGGAGTTGCACACCGACTCGAAGCTCGTGGTCTTCCAGTTCAGGTCGACGACGGCGCGCGTGGGCTCCAGCAGCACCATCATCGCCTGGTCGCGGACCAGCCCGTCGGCCTGCCGGAAGTTGCCGATCACGATCAGGCGGCTGCCGTCGGGGCTGACGTCGAAGTTCTCCACGCCCATCGCGGCGTAGCGCCGTGCCGCGGTCGGGGTAGTTGTGGTGCAGCGCCACGTCGACGCCCATGTACTCGTCGAGCACGCCGGTGGTCGGGTGCAGGCTGGCCAGGCCGGCGTGCGGAACGCCGCCCACGGTGGTGAACTGCCCGCCGACGAGCAGCCGGCCCCCGCTGAGCGCGAGGTCGTTGATGGCGCCGTTGAGCAGCGGCGCGCGGAACGCCGTCCGGACGCCCGTGGCCAGCGAGACCTGGACCAGGTTGCGCGACGAGGCGCCGTTGAGGGACGTGAACGTGCCGCCGAGGTAGACCGAGGCGCCGTCGGCGCCGGCCAGGAGAGTGTTCACCACACCGTTGACGACCGGGGCGAAGGTGCGGTCCACCGCGCCGGTCGTCGCGTCGAACGCGAAGACGTTGGTGCGCGTGAAACGTCTGTCCACCGTTGGCGGCGACGTCCCTGACCTGGCTGAAGAGGCCCGCGACGACGATGCGGTTGCCGATCTGCGGCGATCGAGAAGACGGTCTCGTTGACCGCGGTCGAGCTGTCGAGGATGTGCGGCGTCCGCGCGTCCGGCGTCGCCGTGACGATCGAGGAGTGCGCCGCGCCGGCTGCCCCCGCTGACCCCGGTGCGGCCAGGGTGGCCGCGATCGCCGCGATCACCACGAGCCGCAGATCAGCCGAAAACGTTGGCGCATGCTCCGTTACCCCCTGTGATCGCAGGCTCCCCCCCGTCAGCCTTTCGGAGCCCTGCTAGCCGGGCGGAGCATCACAGAGAGTGGCGGTCGAGTCCACGAAATCTGGGGTCCCTAGCCCGTCCGGGTGGTCAGGGGACGACGAATATGCCGCCACGGACGCCCCCGGTGGTATTCACTCCCTATCGGTTCGACCGCAGCGCGCGGCCCGCACCAGCACGTGTGCCTGACATCAGGAGGGCGCGGACGGATCTCGAGGGGGAGCAGAAGCCCATGCAGAGCGGACACACCCCCAGCGGGATGCGGCTCGGCGACTACGTCGGGCTGGTGCGCCGGCAGTGGCTCCCCGTGCTGCTGTGCCTCGTCCTGGGCGTGGGCCTGGCGCTCGGCCTACGCGCAGCTGGCCCCGAAGGAGTACCGCTCCCAGACCTCGGTCCTGGTGACGCCGACGACTCCGGACGGCCGCCACCGACCGCAGCGCCGGGATCAACCTCGACACCGAGGCACAGCTGGTCACGTCCACCGAGACGGTGGCCGACGCGGGAGAACTCCTGGCCGACGACGGCACCTCGGTGACCGACCTGGCCGACCGGGTGAACGTCAGCGTCCCGCCGAACACCGAGATCCTCGACATCACCTTCGTCGGCGACACCGCGCAGCAGGCGCAGCAGGGCGCCCGGGCCTTCGCCCAGGCCTACCTCGACCAGCGCCGGGCGACCGCCGAGGCGGCGCTCCAGGCCGAGTTCGACGCCCTCCAGGCGCGCTACGACGCGGTGCAGGAGCAGCTCAACGCCGCCCTGAAGGCCGGGCAGAGCCTGCCCGCCAACTCCGCCGAGCTCGCCCGCAACGAGCGGCAGGTCACCCTGCTGAACGACCAGCTGGCCAACATCACCAGCTCGCAGAACCGGGTGCGCTCGGAGACGGTCACCCCGGGCCGCGTCGTGACCGAGGCGCCCCTGCCCGGCACCCAGAGCAGCCCCGACCTGTTCATCGCACTGGCCGCCGGCGTCCTGCTCGGCCTGGTCGCCGGCGTCGGCCTGGCGTGCGCTCCGGCAGCGTGCCGACGACGTGATCCGGTCCCCCGAGGACCTCTTCCGCCGCACCGGCGTGCCGGTGACCTCGGTGCTGTCCACCCGCCTGCACGACGGCGAGGTGACCGTCCTCCAGCCGCTGAGCGCCGACGGCCGCGGGTACGCCCGCCTGCGCAACCTGGTGTCGACGAGCCTCGACGAGAGCAACCGCAAGGTCGTCCTGGTCGCGGGCGTCCGGCGCGGCGGCGGCCCGATCGCCGCGAACCTCGCCGCCTCGCTCGCGCGGGCCGGCGAGGAGGTCGTGCCTCGTCTGCGCCGACGTGTTCGGCGACACCGCCGCGGCGCTGCTGCCCGACGTACCGACCTCCGGCCTGGCCGAGGTCCTCGCAGGTGAGAAGCCCGTCGAGAGCGTCGTCCGTACGGCTGCCCGGCATCCCGGGCCTGCGGGTCCTCGGCCCCGGCGTCGACGTCGACCGCGCGGACGCGCTGCTGCAGACCCGTAGCCCGCGCAAGCTCGTCGACCGCCTGCTCGAGTCGGCCGGCTACGTCGTGATCGAGGCGCCGCCGACCACCGACAGCCCCGACGCGCAGACCCTGGCCAACGTCGCCGAGCTCGCCGTCCTGGTCGTCGAGTCCGGCCCGACCCGGGCCCGTGAGGTCCTCGACGCCTGCGCGCAGCTGGAGTCGATGGGTACGCCCGTGCTCGGCGCCGTCATCGCCCGCTTCGGCCGGGACAGCGACGCCGACCTCCGGCCGGCCGCGGTCGTGACCGACGACGAGACACCCGATGTCCCATCGTGGACGACGACACGACCGCCGATGCGGGGACTCCACCGACGACGCCGACACCCCGGCGGAGTCGGATGCCGACTCGCGTCCGGAAACGACGCCCGGCAGCCGGCGTGCCCGCCGCAGCGACCGTCACCATCCCGGCTGACTTCTGCGGCACCTGTCACCACTCCTGCCGCGACGTCTCCGCGGCACCTGTCACCACTCCTGCCGCGACTACTTCCGCGGCACCTGCCGCGAATCCACCGTCCGCCGGCCCCCCGGCGCCGCGCGTCCGGGCGGCCAGCAGCCCGCGGCATCCGTCGTCCCGCCGGCGAGCCAGGAAAGCGCCGAGAACCCCGCGACCCTGCGTGAGGGCAGCGCCGTCCCGAGCGGGGCACCCTCGAACGGGACCGTGCACACGAACGGGACCGTGCCCTCGAACGGCTCGAAGCTCGAACGGCAGCCTTGCCCGGCCGACGGATACCCAGCTCGTCCCGCCCGGCTCGCGGGGGCCCGCTCCTCGATGAGCCTTCTGGGACCAGCCGCTCCGCCCGGACCGGTGGTCTCCGGGTCGTCGGCCCCCGGGCCGGCGGCATCCCCGGGGACCCGGTATGCCGGCTGGCCGCTGACGGCACTGCTGATGCTCTACCCGCTCTGGTGGGCGCTGGGCATGGGCACGCTGATCGTGTTCGTCCTGGCCCTGCCGATGGCCGCGCAGCTGTACCGGCGGCGACCGATCCTGGTCCCGCCGGGCTTCGGCATCTGGCTGCTGTTCCTGCTCTGGGTGTTCGCCAGCACGGTGATGCTGTCGCAGAACCCGCCCGGGACGCTGCCTGACAGCGTCTCCGGTCGAGCCGTCTCCGTCGCCTTCAACCTCGCCGGCTACCTCTCGGCGACGGTCATCCTGCTGTACGCGGGCAACCTCACCGAGGAGGAGTTCCCGCGGCGCAGGCTGATCCGCCAACTGGGCTTCTTCTTCGTCATCGTCCTGGTGGGCGGGCTGCTCGGCACCTTCGCCCCGAGGTTCGGGTTCACCTCGGTCGTCGAGATGCTGCTGCCCGGCCAGATCGCGCAGAACGGCTTCGTGCGCAGCCTCGTGCACCCCGCGTCCGCCCAGTTGCAGGAGGTCCTCGGCTTCGAGACGCCCCGGCCGGCGGCACCGTTCGGGTACACGAACACCTGGGGCAACGCGCTGGCGCTGCTCCTCGGCTGGTTCGTGCTCGGCTGGATCAAGGACGCCTCGCCCGGTCGCCGCGTCGTCGGCGTGATCCTCCTCGGCCTGGCGGCCATCCCCGTCGTCTACTCGCTCAACCGCGGCCTGTGGGTCGGGCCTGATCCTGGTCGGCGTCTTCATGGCCGTCCGGTTGGCCATGCGCGGGCGGCTGGCGCTGATCGGCGTCCTGGTCATCGGTGCCGTGGTGGCGGGCGTGCTCGTCCTCGCCTCCCCGCTCGGCGGGATCATCGAGGCCAGGTTCGACAACCCCAAGAGCAACGCCATCCGCGCCTTCACCCTCGACCGCACCCTGGAGGTGCTCGAGGAGTCCCCGATCCTCGGCTTCGGCGCGACGCGCGCCGCGCTGGGCAGCAGCAACTCGATCGCGATCGGTGCGGACCACGGACTGCCCCCGCTGCGGCAACCCGACGCTGGGCAGCAACGGCCAGCTGTGGCTGCTCCTGATCGCGCAGGGCATCGGCGGCGCAGTCCTCTACGTCGGGTTCTTCCTGCGCTCGATGTGGGCGCTACCGGCGCGACCCGACGCCGATCGGCGACGCCGGGCTCCTCGCCCTGGCCCTGCCGTTGTTCTTCATGTTCGTCTACAACGCCCTGACCATGCCGCTGGTGATCTCGTTCCTGTCGCTGGCCCTGCTCTGGCGCAACCAGCGGGAGCTCGCCGCGGAGCCGGAACGGCCGGAGCCGACGCTCATGGCGTTCCCCGTCCACATCCGGAAGGGCGGGGCATGACCGGCGACCGGATGACGCACCTGCACGACGTCGGCCGGCTGCTGTGGCCCGAACCGCTGGAGCTCGCGTCGGCACGGCGGCCGACGGTGCGGTGCACCAGGAGTTCCTGCTGTTGCCCAGTGCGCGCCGGCCGCGGCTGCTCGTGCCCCGGGGACGGCGCGCTGCGGTGGCCGCCGTCCGCGGGTACGGCGTCGGCCGCGGCCGGGCCGCCCGGGTGCTGGCGGCGGGACTGGCCGCCGGCCTGGCCACGGGCCTGGCGCCGCTCGTGCTGCGCGACCGGGTGCGCGTCGTCGATCGGTCCGGCCGGGGCGGCGCGGCATCGATCGAGTCGCACCTGGCCGCGGTGCTCGGCACCGACGTCGTCGTGAGCATGTACCTGGGCGCCGCCGCGGGCGAACCGCAAGCCGGTGCTGCAGCTGCTCACGCCGCAGGGCCGCACCGTCGGCTACGTCAAGCTCGGCGTCGACCCGCTCACCTGCCGGCTCGTCCGGGACCGAGGCGGCCGCCCTCCGGACGCTGGCCGACGCCGGGCTGACCCGGTCGACCGTTCCCGCGCGTGCTGCACAGCGGGCAGTGGGACGGCCATGCGAACTGCTGGTCCAGTCCCCGCTCCCGGTCGGCGACAGCGGGCCCGGCCGGCCTGCGAGCAGGTCGTGGCCGGCGCAGCGCGAGGTGGCGCGGATCGGCCGCACCGACGGCGGCCGCTCGGCGGCACCGCCCTACTGGGCGGACCTCACCCGCCGCATCGCGGAGCTCCCGGAGCACTCCCGGCGGCCGCGACGCTGACCGAGCTGGCGCGCCGTCGCCGGACGGTCGCTCGGCGACGGTCCGCGCTCGACCTCGGCGCCTGGCACGGCGACTGGACGCCGTGGAACACGCGCCGCCTGGCCGACGACCGGCTGCTGGTGTGGGACTGGGAACGGTTCGACGCCCGCGGTGCCCGTCGGCTTCGACGCGCTGCACTGGGCGCTGCAGACGGATCTGGTCACGCATCGGGCCGATCCGGCGCGAGTCCGCTCGCGAATCGCCTGGTCAGGGCCGGTTCGGTGCTGGAACGCTTCGAGTTGAGCACCGACCAGGTCCGCGCGACCGCAGTCAGCTACCTGATGGAACTCGCCGCGCGCTACCTCGCCGACCGACAGGCCGAGGCGGGGGCGCGGCTGGGGGACGTCGGAACGTGGCTGCTCCCCGCCGTCGCACGGGCACTGGACGACTGACCAGGACGAGCGCACGGCCGGACCGAGACAAGCGGACCGCACGGAGACGAGGAACGGTATGACACTGAGCGCGACACTGCGCCGATCCCCGGTGGTCAAGCGGGCGGTCCAGGCGGTCACGGTCACCGCCGGGCGGCTCACCAGCCCGTGGCGCATGACGCCGGCCTTCCTCGTCATCGGCGGCCAGCGGTGCGGCACGACCTCCATGTACCGGACGCTGAGCCAGCACCCCGCGGTGCTGAAGGCCGTGCTGCACAAGGGCGTCCACTACTTCGACACCGACTACGACAAGGGCATGGCCTGGTACCGGGCGCACTTCCCGCTCGAGCGCACGGCCGCCCAGGTCGAGACGCCGGCTGGGCGTCCGCCCGCTCACCTTCGAGTCCAGCCCGTACTACATGTTCCACCCGCTGGCGGCCGAGCGGATCGACGCGCGACCTGCCCGAGGTGAAGGTGCATCGTGCTGCTCCGCGACCCGGTGGAGCGGGCGTACTCCGCCCACGCCCACGAGCTGCGCCCGCGGCTACGAGGACCGAGGACTTCGAGACGGCGCTGGAGCTGGAGGCGGAGCCGGCTCGACGGCGAGGCGCGAGCGGCTGATCGCCGACCCGCACTACCGCAGCCACTCGCACCAGCACCACGGCTACCTGCAACGCGGGCGGTACGTCGACCACCTCGAGCGCCTGGAGAAGGTGTTCGGCCGCGACCGGATCCACGTCGTCGACAGCCACCGCTTCTTCACCGAGCCCGAGTCCGGCCTACGACGACGTGCTGCGAGTTCCTCGACCTGCCGCACATGGGCTACCCGGTCGTTCGAGCAGCACAACGCCCGGCCCCGCTCGCCCATGGCGCCGCGAGCTGCGGGAGCGCCTCGAGGCGCACTTCGCCCCCTACGACGAACGACTGGTGTCCTGGCTCGGACACCCGGTCAGCTGGCGCGCGACGGTCGGTCGGCCGGAACCCCTGCCGACGTGAGCACCACCGCATCCCGGGCACCGGAACGGGTGGCCGGTGGTGCCGGCATGCCCGCCATCGCCCGGGGCGGTGCGCTCAACCTGATCGGCGCGGGGGTCGCGGCGGTCGCCGGGGTCCTGCTCGTCGTCGTCATCACCCGGTCACTGCCGCAGGAGCAGGCGGGTGTCTTCTTCGCGCTCACCTCGGTGTTCCTGATCGCCGAGATGGTGGCTCGGTTGGGCACCGGCACCGGGCTGGTCTACTTCGTGGCCCGGCTGCGCACGCTGGGTCGCGGCGAGGAGATCCGCGCCGTCCAGCGGGTGGCGCTCATTCCGGTGCGTGGCGGCCTCGCTGCTCACCTCGGCGGCGCTGCTGATCTGGACGCCGACGTTCGCCGGGCTCGCCGGAGCCGATACCGCTGCCACGCGGACAGCGGTCGTCGTGCTCGCCCTCCTGCTGCCGGTCACGACCCTCTCCGAGGCGCTGCTCGCCGCCACGCGCGGGCACGCGACCATGCTGCCGACCGTCGCGCTCGACAAGGTCGGCCGGTCGGTGCTGCAGCTCGGCCTGGTCGCCCTCGTCGTCGGGGCCGGCTCGATGGCGCTGCTCGCCGGCGCGTACGCCCTGCCGTGGGCGGTGTCGGCACTGCTCGCCTGGTGGTGGCTGGCCCGGCTGTCCGCGCGGTCTGCCCCGTGCCGACCACCCGGTTCGCGCGCCGTGGCGGGAGTTCTGGTCGTTCACCTGGCCCCGCGCGGTCAACAGCCTCGTCGCGCTGGGGCTGCAGCGGCTGGACATCTTGCTGGTGACGGCACTGGCCGGTCCCGCCGCGGCCGCGGTCTACACCGCCGCCTCCCGGTTCCTGGTGGTCGGCCAGCTGGTCAACGCCTCGATCTCCACCGCTGCGCAGCCGCGGCTGGCCGCACTGCTCGCCGTCGACGACCGCGCCTCGACCCGCGCCGTCTACCGGTCGGCCACGGCCTGGATCGTGCTGCTGACCTGGCCGCTGTACCTGGTCTGCGCCGTCTTCGCCGAGTTCGTGATGTCGATCTTCGGCGACGGCTACGACGGCCGGACGACCGGTGATCTGGATCCTGGCCGGCGCCATGCTGTTCGCCACCGCCTGCGGCATGGTGGACATGCTGCTGAACATGGCCGGGCGGACGTCGTGGACCCTGGCCAACTCGGTGGCCGCGCTCGCCGTCATGGTCGTCGTCGACCTGCTGCTGATCCCGCCGCTGGGCATCCTCGGTGCCGCGATCGGCTGGGCGGCGGCCATCCTGACGAACAACCTGCTGCCGCTCACCCAGCTCCTGGTCGCCTACCGCCTGCACCCGTTCGGCAAGGCCACGCTGGCGGCCATCGGCCTCGCGGGCACCTGCTTCGGGCTCCTCCCCTTCGCCGCGCGCCTGCTCCTCCCCGACTCCCCGTCGGCCGCCCTCGTCGCGGTCGCGGTCGGCGGGGCGCTGTACCTGCTCGCCGTCCGTCGCTGGCGGGCAGCCCTCGGCCTGCCCGCGCTGCGGACGCTGCGGCCGCGCGCCGGCCGGCGTCCGTCCCCGGAACTCCCGGACAGCTCCCCCTCCGGAGGAACAGCATGACCGCACTGGACTCCCCGACGGCGCGGCCGGCCGGTCCGCCGCCGCCCCTGGCGCTCACGCCGTGGCGGCTGGCCGCCCTGACCGCCCGCGGCCTGGTCTCCGACCGCCGCGAGCGCCGCCGGGACCGTTCCGCGGGGGGCCCTCGCGGATTCAGTGCCCGCGCGCTGGACCCGCGGCTGGTCGCCCCGGTGTTCGTGCTGGGCGCTCCCCGGTCGGGCACCACGTTCCTCGGCTCGTGCATCGGCGCGCTCCCCGAGGTCTCCTACCACTTCGAGCCGCGCGTGACGAAGGCCGCGGCGCGCATGGTCTACGAGGGCACCTGGTCCGAGCGGCGCGCGGCGCGGGTGTTCCGGCGCTCCTACCGGATGCTGCTGCTGGCCGCCGGCGACGGCGGACGGCGCTTCGTGGAGAAGAACCCGGAGAACTGTTTCGTCGTCCCGTTCCTCGTCCGGGCCTTCCCCGACGCCCGGTTCGTGCAGATCATCCGCGACGGCCGCGACGTCGCCGTCTCGCACGCCGAGAAGCCGTGGCTGTCGGCGAAGTCGGCCGGCACCGGCCAGCGCGGCCGCGGCGGGCAGGCGTGGGGTCCGTGGGCGCGCTGGTGGGTCGAGCCGGAGCGGGCCGACGAGTTCGCCGCCGCCTCCGACCTGACCCGCACCGCCTGGAGCTGGCGCCGGTTCACCGCCTCCGCCCGTGCGGCGCTGGCCGAACTGCCCCCTGACCGGGTGCTCACCGTCCGGTACGAGGACGTCGTGCAGCGCCCTGAGGAGGCCGCACGGACGATCGGCGCCTTCTTCGGGCACACCGAGCCCCCGGAGTCGCTGCGTGCCGCCCTGGCTGCGGCCGACCCGAGCTCGATCGGCCGGTGGCGCGAGGCGCTGGACGACACCGGGCTCGCCGACGTGGACCGCGAAGCCGGCGCGCTGCTGCGCGAACTGGGGTACGAGGCGTGACGGCGAACGGCGCCCCGCCGACCGGTGGCCTGCTGGTCACCGGTCTGCCACGCAGCGGCACCAGCTGGGTCGGCAAGATGCTCGAGGCCTCGGGCGAGGTCGTCTACGTCAACGAGCCGATGAACCCGCAGCACCCGCCGGGCCACTCCCCCGGCGTGCTCGACGCGCGCGTGACCCACCGCTTCCAGTACGTCAGCGCCGAGGACGACGAGCAGTGGCTGCGGGCGTTCGAGAAGACGCTGGCGCTGCGCTACGGGTTCCGGGCGGAGCTGGGCCAGAACCGGTCGGCCTACGACCTCGCCCGCATGGCCAAGTACGGCACCGCGTTCACGCTGGGCCGCCTGCAGGGCCGGCGGGCGATGCTCGACGACCCCTTCGCGATCTTCTCCACCGGCTGGCTGGTGCAGCGCATGGGCGTCGAGGCCGTCGTCCTGGTGCGCGACCCGGTGTCGTTCGTCGGTAGCTGGCGGGCGCTGAACTGGTCCATCCACTTCCACGAGCTGCTCGAGCAGCCCGCGCTGGTCCGGGACCACCTCGCCCCTTACGTCGACCGCATGCGCGGCCTGGTGGGGTCACCCGACTGGCTGGCCCGCACCTGCCTGCTGTGGGAGGCGACCTACGACGTCGTCGACCGGGCGTTCCGGGGCATTCCCGGTGTCCACGTGATCGGCTACGAGAGCCTGGTCCAGGACCCGATGGGGGGCTTCGCCGACCTGTACCGGCGGTTCGGCCTGACCTGGTCCGACGACGCCGCCGCCAGGGTGCGCGAGGCGACGACGGAGAAGGCAGGTGCCGAGACGGGCTTCCGGTGGTCGCTGCGCGGCGGCATCTCCCGCACGGCCTACCGGCCCCAGGGGGCGGCGACGGCGCTGTCGACCTACCGGACGCGGCTGACCCCGGACGAGGTGGAGCGGGTGCGGGAGCTGACCGCCGACGTCGCGGGGCGGGTGCTCCCGAGCGTCCGGACCTGACGCACCTGAGGCCCGGGCGGGAGCCCGCGGCCACGGGAGGTCAGATGCGCCGATGCGTCGGAGCGCGCGGTGCCCGGAGGCGGGTGAGCAGCGCGCCGGTGAGCAGCACCAGCGCGAACGGGGCGTCCTCGCGGATGTAGCGACGGAAGAGCCGGCGGGGCTCGTGCACGAGCCGGAAGAGCCACTCGAGACCGAGCGGCCGCATCCAGCGCGGCGCCCGCGCCAGGTCACCGGCCGCGAACGGCAGCGCCGCGCCGCAGCCGAGCCACCAGGTGCTGGGCAGCAGCTGGGAGAACTCGGTGATGATCCGTTCCTGCTTCGGGAAGCCGAGGCCGACGAAGACGATGTCCGGGGCGGCCTCGACGACCGCGTCACGGCAGGTGGCGAGCTCGACCTCGTCCAGCTCGAACCCGCGCGGCGGGGAGCAGGTGCCGGCGATCTTCAGCTCGGGGTGGGCCGTCCGGAGGGCCTCGGCCGCGCGCTCGGGCACGCCGGGCTCACCGCCCAGCAGGTAGACCGAACGGCCGTCCTCGGCCGCGGCGGCACTGAGCGACCACAGCAGATCGGCACCGGTCACCCGGGCCGGGATCGGCCGGCCGGACAGCTTGGCGGCCCACACCACCGGGGCACCGTCGGCGACGCTGATCTGCGCACTGCGGATCATCTCGGCGACCCGGGGGTCCCGGGCAGGCGTGCCGGAGGTGGTCGACGTTCGGCGTCGCGATCCAGCCGCCCCGGCCGGCGAGCAGCTCGGCGCGCACTTGTGCCACGACGTCGGCCTCGGTCAGAGGATCGATCGGCAGACCCCCGACCTCGACGCGCTCACGCTCCGTCGCTGTCATCCGTAGATCATGACCCTGGCAGGTCGAGGGTGCGGCACCATCTTCGCGCGCCATCTCACTCATTGGAGGTTACTGGGGGTCACCGATCGGTACCTCCAATGGCATCCTCGACCTCGTGGTGAGCACCTCCGCGGGGAACCTGCCCCCGACCTCCGTCGAGCGGGCCGACGAACGAGCGCCGGAGCAGGTGACGGGCCGTCCGACGGGTCCTCTACCTGGGCGGCCTCGGGCGCAGCGGGACGACCGTTCTCGAGCGGGTGCTCGGCGAGCTGCCCGGCACCTGTTCGGTCGGCGAACTGGTGCACCTCTGGCAGCGCGGCGTCCTGGACGACGAGACCTGCGGCTGCGGTGAGCCCTTCTCCCGGTGCCCGTTCTGGGCCGAGGTCGGTCGGCTGGGGTTCGGCGGCTGGGACCCGGCCCTGGCGACGCGGATGGAGGAACTGCGGCCCCGCGTCGACCGGACGCGGTTCATCCCGAAGCTCATCGCGCCGCGGCTGCTGGGTCGCCACCGCGCCGACCTCCGCGAGTACGTCGGCATCTTCCTGCGGCTGTACCGCGCGATCAGCGAGGCCACCGGCGGCGCCGTCGTCATCGACTCGAGCAAGCACTCGTCGCTCGCGTTCTGCCTGCGCACCGAGCCCGGCATCGACCTGCGGGTGGTGCACGTGGTCCGGGACAGCCGCGGGCGTGGCCTACTCGTGGACCAAGGAGGTCCGCCGTCCGGAGGCCGCAGCCGATGAGGCGCTGATGACGCGCTACTCCCCGTCGCGGTCCTCGGCCCTCTGGATGGGCCACAACCTCTTCTTCGGCCTGCTGGGCCGCCTGGGCACCCCGACGCGACTGCTCCGCTACGAGGACTTCGTCGCCGACCCGCGGACGGTGCTGACCGACCTGGCCGAGTTCGCCGACGTCCCGGCCGGCGAGCTGGGCTTCCTGTCGGAGTCGTCGGTGCTGCTGTCGGCGTCGCACACGGTCGCCGGCAACCCGATGCGCTTCCGCACCGGCGCCATGCCGCTGCGGCGCGACGACGCCTGGCGGGAGAAGCTGCCGCGGGGCCGCCGTCTGCTCGTCACCGTCCTCACCGCGCCCCTGCTGGCCCGCTACGGCTACCTGCGGCGCGCGCGATGACCGTCACCGTCGGTGTCGTCGTCCCGACCCACGACCGGCCCGAGCTGCTGCGGCAAGACGCTGGACTCGATCCTGGCGCAGGACACGACGGCGGAACTCGAGGTCGTCGTGGTGTTCGACCGCAACACCCCGGACCCGACGCTGGAGGCGCTGAGCGTCCCCGGGCGCCGCGTGCGCGTGATGGCCAACGAGCGCACGCCCGGCCTGGCCGGCTCCCGCAACACCGGCATCCTGGCCCTGGAGACCGACTGGGTCGCCTTCTGCGACGACGACGACACCTGGGCGCCCACCCGGCTGTCCGCGCAGCTGGCGCGGGCCGAGCAGCACCCCGACGCGGAGCTGATCACCACGGCCATCTGCGTGGCGTTCGAGGGCGCGGAGGTGCCGCGGCTGGCCGGTACCGACTCCGTCACCCGGGCCGACCTGGCCCGCCACCGCATGGCCATGCTGCACAGCTCCACGCTGCTGGTGCGGCGGGACGCCCTCCTGGGCCGCCTGGGCCTGGTCGACGAGGCCATCCCGGGCAGCCAGAACGAGGACTGGGACCTGCTGCTGCGCGCGGCGGCCCGGGCGCCCATCCCGCACGTCGACGAGCCGCTCGTGCGCGTGCTGTGGGGCCGCTCGTCGCACTTCTCCCGCCAGTGGGAGACCCGGGTGTCCTCGCTGGAGTGGATGCTCGAACGGCACCCCGACATCGCCGGCGACGACCAGGGCGCCGCTCGCGTCTTCGGTCAGCTCGCGTTCGGCAGCGCGGCACTGGGACGCCGGTCCGCGGCGACCCACTGGGCCCGCCGGGCGATGCGCCGCCGGATGACCGAGCCGCGCGCCTACCTCGCTCTGGCGGTGGCCGGCCGGGTGCTCTCCGCCGAGTCGGTCATGTCGTTCCTGCACCGGCGCGGCCGCGGCCTCTGAGTGAGCGCCCTGATGATCAGGTCACCTGATCGTTAGGGGTCCTGGCTCACTGTCGACGGTGAGCCAGGACCACATGCGGTGAGCCAGGACCCCGTGGGTGATCCGGGACGGCGCTGGGCGGGCGACCACCCGTCGATGGGTCAGTAGGCGCCGTGCGAGCGGACGACGGCCGACGCCGTCTTCCAGAGGATCAGCAGGTCCAGCGCCAGCGACCAGTTCTCCACGTAGCGGAGGTCGAGGCGGACCGACTCCTCCCAGGAGAGGTCGCTGCGCCCGGAAATCTGCCACAGGCCGGTCAGACCGGGCTTCACCAGCAGCCGACGCCGGGTAGAGGTGTCGTAGCGCTCGACCTCCTGCGGCAGCGGCGGACGGGGGCCCACCAGCGACATGGAGCCACCCAGCACGTTGAACAGCTGGGGCAGCTCGTCCAGGGAGAACCGGCGCAGCCAGCGGCCGACCGGCGTCACCCGCGGGTCGCTGCGCATCTTGAACAGCAGACCCGAGCCCTCGTTCTGCGCGAGGACCTCCTGGAGCTTGGCGTCGGCTCCGTCGACCATGCTGCGGAACTTGAACATCGTGTACCGCATGCCGTACGCGCCCACGCGCTCCTGGCGGTACAGGACCGGGCCGGGGCCGGAGGTGCGGACGGCGAGGGCGATCGCGAGCAGCACCGGGGCGATCAGGACGAGCGCCAGGGCGGCGCCGCAGCGGTCGAGGGCACCCTTGAGCACGCGCTTCCACCCGGAGAACGTCGGCTCCTCGATGGCCAGCAGGGGCAGGCCGACGAACGGGCGGATGTGCAGCCGCGGGCCGGCGATCTCGACCAGGCCCGGGGAGACCAGCAGCTCGATGCCGCTGCCCTCGAGCTGCCACGACAGTTTGCGCAGGTAGATGGCGGCGGTCTCGCTGGCCGAGGTGACGGCGACGGCGTCAGCGCCGTGACGCTGCACGACGGCGACGACGTCGTCGAGGTCGCCCTCGATCGGCACGCCGAGCGACTCCACCCGGGCGGCCCCGGGGGTGGTCACGCACGCGGCGACGACCTGCATGCCGCCGTACCGGTCGACGTGGATGCGGCGGACGAGGTCGGCGACGGCGGCGTCGCGACCGACGGCCACCACGCGCTTGATGCAGCGGCCCCGGCGTCGGGCGGACTGGAGCCACTTGCGCCCGCCGTAGCGGGCGAACAGCGCGACCAGGGCGATCGACGGCACGGTGAAGACGACGAAGGACCGGGCGATGTCCAACTGGAGGCCGTAGGAGACGACGCTGACGCCGGCGAGCAGGAGGAGGCCCGCGCGGGCGACCTTGCGGAACTCCTCGCTGCCGGTGCCGAAGTACTTCGGCGAGTAGGCGCCGGAGAAGCCGGCGGCCAGCGGCCAGACCAGGGGCATCGCGACCGAGAGCCAGACGTACGGCGAGGCCAGGAGCATCGCGTCCGGCCGCACCATCATCATCACGACGCCGGCGACCAGTCCGATGACGACGTCCATGCCGATGAGCACCATGCGGTAGCGGCGCATCCAGCGGGGCTGACGACGCCGGCTGACGACCGCGCGCGACGGCAGATCCTCCGCCGGGACGACGGTGTCCGAGACCCGCCCGGGAGCCGGTGGACGCAGCTCGGCATGACCCGCGCCAGCTTGTACGAGCATGGACCCCCCAGTCCCGCGGCCACTACTGACCGTGACGATCGGGCTACACTTGAGTGCCTCCACCAGGGGATTCGCTCCTTCAGGCAGCCCGAGACCGGATCACCCTCACACTGTGTGAACGAGAGGTCAATGCGGGCGGGTACGGTTCACCCGTCCGGAGGGGCAGGTCACACGGCGGCGGAGCAGGCGCCTAGCTGCGGGGATGGACCTCGTTCTGCGCCGCTTCGAGGCCGCGCGTGAGCAGCGCCTCGGCCGCGTCGGCGGCCTCCACGATCAGCAGGTCGAGCTCCTTGCGCTCGGTCGCCGAGAAGTCCTTGAGGACGAAGTCCGCGGGATCCTGGCGGCCGGGGGGACGGCCGATGCCCACGCGCACGCGCAGGTAGTCCTTCGTCCCCGTCGAGCGCGTGATCGAGCGCAGCCCGTTGTGGCCGCCCTCGCCACCGCCGCGCTTGAGCCGCACGGTCGCGAACGGGAGGTCGAGCTCGTCGTGGATCACGACCAGGTCCTCGACCGGGAAGTGGTGGTAGTCGAGCAGGCCGCGCACCGGCCCGCCGGACTCGTTCATGTACGTCGTGGGCTGGGCCAGCACCACGCGCCGGCCGGCCAGCCGGCCTTCACCCGAGACGGCGCGCGCCCGTGCGCCCTTGCCCGGCGACAGCCGGAGGCCGGCCCGGTTGGCCAGTTCGTCGAGCACCATCGCGCCCACGTTGTGCCGGTTCCCGGCGTACCCGGGGCCAGGGTTGCCCAGCCCGACGACCAGGAACGGCCCGTCGGACGGAGCGGACGCCGCAGGGGCGCCGGCGGTGCCGGCGCCCCTGGGCAGGCGTGTTCTCGGTCAGCGCGGACCGCTCAGGACTCGTCGTCCGAGCCGGAGGCGGCCTCGGCAGGAGCGGACTCCTCGCCCTCGGCAGCCGCCTCGGCGCCTTCCTCCTCGGTGCCCGCCTCGTCCTTCTCGATGCCGGCCTCGGCCTCGGCCTGCTCGAGCTCGGCCTCCAGCGCCTCGGCGGTGGGGGCGTTCATCAGGTTGACGACCAGCGCGGTCGGGTCGGTGACCAGGGTGCTGCCGCTGGGCAGGGTCAGGTCGCCGGCGACGAAGCCCTCGCCGGGGCCACGGTCGGTGACGTCGACCTGGATCGCGTCGGGGATGTTGGTGGCCAGCGCCTCGATCGACACGGTGTTCAGCTCGATGCTGATCAGCGTGTCCGGCGCGGTGTCGCCGGTGACGTGCACCGGGACGTCGACGGTGACCTTCTCGCCGCGGCGGACGATCAGCAGGTCGGCGTGCTCGTGCTTGCGGGTCAGCGGGTCGCGCTGGATGGCCTTGGTCAGCGCGAGCTGCTCCTTGCCCCCCAGAACGATGGTGAGCAGGGCGTTGCTGCCGCCGTTGCGCAGCGCCGCGGCGAACTCGCGGGCCGGCAGCGACAGGTGGACGACGTCCTGGCCGTGCCCGTACAGGACGGCGGGGACGCGACCCTCGCGACGGGTACGGCGGGCGCTGCCCTTGCCGAACTCGGTGCGGGTCTCTGCTTCGAGGCGGAAGTCAGCCACGGTGATGTGCTCCTCAGGAGGTGGATCGGGTCTGCGGGCCGGCGCACGAGCGCGGGCACACCGTCAGGGCCGTAGGACCACCGGGGCATGCACGTCGATCACGGAGTACGGCCGACCACTCCCTCGCCGGGCGGTAGAGGATACGCGACAGCCGCGGGAGACGCGGAGCGGGTCTCGACGAGCGGGGGCCGGAGGCTCCCCCGAGTCGGGGCCAGGCCCAACTCCGCGAAGCGGGTTGTGCCGAGCGGGGGCCCGCAGGGTCCCCGACCGACGGGGACGGCTGAGCGCACCGGGGACGGCACCTGGCCGCGGTTCGGTCCGGAGGGCGACAGAGCTACGAGGCGCCGCCGAAGAGGCTCGTGACCGAGCCGTCCTCGAAGACCTCCTTGATCGCGCGGGCCAGGAGCGGCGCGATCGAGAGGACGGTGAGCTTGTCGAAGTGCCGCTCGGCCTCGATGGGCAGCGTGTTGGTGACGATGACCTCGCTGACCATGCTGTTCTTCAGCCGGTCGACCGCCATCCCGGAGAGCACGCCGTGGGTGGCGGTCACGATGACGTCGGCCGCACCGGCCTCGAAGAGGGTCTCGGCGGCCTTCACGATCGTGCCGCCGGTGTCGATCATGTCGTCGACCAGGATGCAGACCCGGCCCTCGACCTCGCCGACGACGCGGTTGGCGACGACCTCGTTGGGCCGCATCGGGTCGCGGGTCTTGTGGATGAAGGCCAGCGGCGTGCCACCGAGCTTGTCGGTCCAGCGCTCGGCCACCCGCACGCGGCCGGAGTCCGGGGAGACGACGGTGATGTCGCGGTCGCCCCAGCGCTCGACGACGTGCGAGACCAGCAGGTCGAGGGCGAAGAGGTGGTCCACCGGCCCGTCGAAGAAGCCCTGGATCTGCGCGGTGTGCAGGTCGACGCACATCAGCCGGTCGGCGCCGGCGGTCTTGAACATGTCGGCGACCAGGCGGGCGGAGATCGGCTCGCGGCCGCGGTGCTTCTTGTCCTGCCGGGCGTAGGGGAAGAACGGGGCGACGACGGTGATCCGCTTGGCCGAGGCGCGCTTGAGCGCGTCGACCATGATCAGCTGCTCCATGAGCCAGGTGTTGATCGGTGCGGTGTGGCTCTGGACGACGAACGCGTCGCAGCCGCGCACCGACTCCTCGAACCGGACGAAGAGCTCACCGTTGGCGAACTCGTACGCCGCGGTGGGGGTCGGCTGCACGCCCAGGTGGCCGCCGATCTCCTCGGCCAGTTCCGGGTAGGCCCGGCCGGAGAAGAGCATCAGGCTCTTGCTGTTCGACTGCCGGATGGCGCTCATCGGCTCAGCTGTCCCTACTGGTCGTGGTCAGTACCCGGGGCCGCGGTCCGCTCCTCGGCCGCCGCCGCAGCCTCAGCAGCGGGGGTACCCGGGCGACGGCGCCTTACCCAGCCTGCCACATTCCGCTGGGGTGCCCGCGACATACCCATGGCACCCGGAGGCACGTCCGAGGTGATCACCGAGCCGGCCGCGGTGTACGCGCCGTCGCCGACGGTGACCGGGGCCACGAGCATCGTGTCGGAGCCGATGCGGACGTGGTCGCCGACCGTCGTGTGGTGCTTGGCGACGCCGTCGTAGTTCACGAACACCGTGGCGGCGCCGATGTTGCTGTGGTCCCCGATCGTCGCGTCCCCGACGTAGGACAGGTGCGGGACCTTCGAGTCCTCCCCCACCTGGACGTTCTTGGTCTCGACGAAGGCGCCCACCTTGGCGGCGCGGCCCAGCCGGGTGCCCGGGCGGAGGAAACTGAACGGGCCGACCGTCGCCTCGGGGCCGATCACCGCCAGGTTGCAATGCGAACGGACGACGGAGGCCCCCTCACCCACCTCGGTGTCGAGCAGCGTGGTGTCGGGGCCGACGACCGCCCCGGCGGCCACCGTGCTCGCGCCCTGCACCTGGGTGCCCGGCTGGAGGACGGCGTCCGGCGCGATCTCGGCCGTCACGTCCACCCAGGTGGTCCGCGGGTCGACGACGGTGACCCCGGAGCGCATGAGCTCGTCGAGGACGCGGTCGTTGAGCATCCGCCGGCGCTCGGCCAGTTCGCGCTGGTCGTTGCAGCCGAGGACGTCGTCGGCGTCCTCGGCCCGGAACCCGCCGACCGGCGCACCCTCGGCCGCCAGCAGCCCGAGGACGTCGGTGACGTACTGCTCCCCCTGGTCGTTGTCCGCGCCGATCCGGGCCAGCGTGCGGCGCAGCGTCGCGGCGTCCCCGACGTAGACACCGGCGTTGATCTCGCGGATCCCCCGCTGCTCGTCGGTGGCGTCGCGCTCCTCGACGATGGCCACCACGGCGCCGGCGCCGTCCCGGACGATGCGGCCCAGGCCGGTGGGCTCGGCGACCTCCGCCGTCAGGACGGTCAGTGCGGAGCCGGAGGCGACGTGCTCGCGGACGAGCCCGGCGATGGTGTCCGCCCGCAGCAGCGGGGCGTCGCCGTTGACCAGCAGGACCGGACCGTCGACGTCGGGCACCGCGGCCAGGGCGACGGCGGCGGCGTGGCCGGACCCGTTCTGCTGCTCCTGGACGACGGGCAGCGCCGCCGGCGCGATCTGCGCCAGGTGCTCCTCGACCGCCGCGCGCCCGGCACCGACGACCACCACCGTGGCCCCGGCGCCCAGCGGGGCGGCGGCGGCGAGCACGTGGCCGAGCATGCTGCGACCGCCCAGGGCATGCAGCACCTTGGGGGTCGCCGAGCGCATGCGCGTGCCCTGCCCCGCTGCGAGGACGACGACGGCGGCGACCGTCGGCTCCGGGGACGGGGGCGTCTCCTGCGGGCTCACGGATCTCCTCGGACGACGGGACAGGACGGTCTGGCTGGGGGACTCGGACTCGAACCGAGACTGCACGGCACCAAAGGCCGGCGGGCTGCCGATTACCCCATCCCCCACCCGCGGCGCGGAGGCACCGAACCGCAGGGGCGCCGATGCGGCACCCGTCGGCGAGCCTAGGGCCGGGGCGCACGGAGAGCACGTGCCGCCACCCAGCCGTGGCCACCGGCGGGGCGTGACCTGCGGTCGCCGCCGTCCCTACGGTGCCGTAGGTTACGGGGACGTAGCCGCGACCACAGGCGCACAACACGTAGCGCCACCGGCCGGCTCCTCATCCGTTCCGGAGGATCCTTGTCTGCTCCTGCCCTCACCCGGCCCACGGCTCCGCCGCGTTCCGCCGAGCCCCACGTCGGGTTGCCCGAGAATGCGATCGGCCGGCACAAGAGCCACCTCGAGATCGTCACGCTCTACGTGTTCGTGGTCGTGCCGTTCATCGCTCTGGCGGCGATCGTGCCCGCCGTCTGGGGCTGGGGCCTGTCGTGGCTCGACGTCGGACTGGCCGTCGGCTTCTACTTCTTCACCCTGCTCGGTGTGACCGTGGGCTACCACCGGTACTTCACGCACGGCTCGTTCAAGGCCAGTCGCCCGCTGCGGCTCGGACTGGCCGTCGCCGGCTCCATGGCCGTGCAGGGTCCGGTCGTGCAGTGGGTGGCCGACCACCGCCGGCACCACGCGTTCTCCGACCGCGAGGGCGACCCGCACTCGCCGTGGCGCTACGGCACCGACGCGGGCGCGCTGATGAAGGGCATGTTCCACGCCCACCTCGGGTGGCTGTTCGACCGGCGCAAGACCAACCCGGAGCGCTACGCCCCGGATCTGCTCAAGGACAACGCGCTGGTCGTGACGAGCCGGTTGTTCGTCGTCTGGGCGGCGGTCAGCGTGTTCCTGCCGGCGGTCATCGGCGGCCTGGTCACGCAGAGCTGGATGGGCGCCTGGACGGCGTTCTTCTGGGCCGGGCTCGTGCGCGTCGGGCTGCTGCACCACGTGACCTGGTCGATCAACTCGGTCTGCCACGTCGTGGGCAACCGGCCGTTCGCCTCCCGCGACCGCGCCACCAACTTCTGGCCGCTGGCGATCCTCAGCGCCGGCGAGTCGTGGCACAACCTGCACCACGCCGACCCGACGTGCGCCCGCCACGGCGTGCTGCGCGGCCAGGTCGACCTGAGCGCCCGCGTCATCTGGGCGTTCGAGAAGCTCGGCTGGGCGCACAGCGTCAAGTGGCCCGATCCGGTCCGGCTCGCCGCGAAGCGCCGCGAGCCTGCCCCCGTGGCCGGCTGATCCGCTTCCGGAGACGCGTCCTCCGCCCGGGCGACCTGCGCTCCGCAGGCACCCGGGCGGTGCCGTTCGCGGGCACCATGCCTATCGACGACGACACGCACCCATGACGCCGCCGACCGACGACGACCGATGAGGGAGGCGCGATGAGCAGCCCGGCGCGTCCGCGCGTGCGCATGACCGGCGCCCAGCGGCGGCAGCAACTGCTCGACATCGGTCGGGAAACCTTCGGGCAGAAGGGCTTCGACGCGACCTCGATCGAGGAGATCGCCGCGCGGGCCGACGTCAGCAAGCCGGTCGTGTACGAGCACTTCGGCGGCAAGGAGGGGCTCTACGCCGTCGTGGTCGACCGGGAGATGCAGCTCCTCCTCGCCCGGTTCACCTCCGCCCTGTCCTCGCCCGGACATCCCCGCGAGCTGCTCGAGCGCGCCGCGCTGGTCCTGCTGGAGTACATCGAGGAGGACACCGAGGGATTCCGGGTGCTCACCCGGGACGCGCCCCCGGTCACCAGCGGCGTCGGCACCTTCTCGTCGCTGATCGGCGAGGTCGCCCGCAAGGTCGAGCACATCCTGGCCGACCAGTTCGACGAGCGCGGCTACGACCCGCAGCTCGCCGAGCTCTACGCGCAGGCGCTGGTCGGCATGGTGGCGCTGGTCGGGCAGTGGTGGCTGGACAACCGGTCGCCGGGCAAGCGCGAGGTCGCCGCGCACCTGGTGAACCTGGCCTACAACGGGCTGGCCCACCTCGACCCGCACCCCGGCCTCGTCGACACACCGCCGCGGGACTGACTCACACCAGTCTGGCGCCCGGCACCGGCCCGTGCACCGCCCGCACCGTCCGGAAGACCCCCGCCCCGGCCAGCCGGGCAGTCAGCTGCAGCGCGGCGTGCTCGTCGCGCGCCAGCGCCGCCACCGTGGGCCCGGATCCGCTCACCAGCGTCCCGACCGCCCCCGCGTCGGTGGCCGCGGCCATGGCCCGCCGCAGCGCCGGGCGCAGCGCCAGCGCCGGCGCCTGCAGGTCGTTGACCAGCGCGTCGGCGAGGGCCTCGGGTGGACCGCTGCGCAGCGCCGCGATCACCGGCTCCGCCGGCGCCAGCTCGGTGCCGTCGGGCACGCGCCCCGCGGCGCGCAGCCGGTCCAGTTCGCCGTAGACGGCGGGCGTGGACAGGCCCTCGCCCGCGATGCCGAGCACCCAGTCCCAGCGCCGGCGTGCGAGGACGGGCGACAGGTGCTCGCCGCGGCCGGCGCCGAGCGCGATCCCGCCGTGCAGGCTGAACGGGACGTCGCTGCCCAGCTGGGCCGCGAGCGCGGTGAGCTCCTCGCGGCCGGCCCCGGTGCCCCAGAGCGCGTCGAGCGCCACCAGGGTGGCCGCGGCGTCGGCACTCCCGCCCGCGAGCCCGGCGGCGGCCGGGATGGCCTTGGTGACGTCGAGGGCGGCGTCCGCGGGGACGCCGGCGTGCTCGTGCGAGCAGCTCGGCGGCCCGCCACACGAGGTTCGTCCGGTCCTGCGGGACGCGGTCGGCGCCCGCCGCCGTCCCGGTGCCCTCCCCGGAGACGACCAGCGAGAGCCCCTCACCGGGCCGGGCGGTGACGGTGTCGAACAGCGAGACGGCGAGGTAGACGGTGCGCAGCTCGTGGAAGCCGTCCGGCCGCAGCGGCCCGACGGCGAGGTGCACGTTGACCTTGGCCGGCGCCCGCGCGGTCACGACCCCCTCGGTCACGGCAGCGGTGCTCATGGGTCCACCGGATCGGTCGCGGCGAGCCGGGCGAAGTCGGTGACGGACAGCTGCTCGCCGCGCGTCGAGGGGTCGATGCCCGCGGCCCGCAGCCTCTGCTCGGCCGCGGCCGGGCTCCCCGCCCAGCGGGCCAGCGCGGCGCGCAGCCCCTTGCGGCGCATGCCGAAGGCCGCGTCGACGGCGGCGAAGGTCGCCCGGCGGTCCCCCGGCGGCGGCGGACGCCGGACGAGGGCCACCAGCCCCGAGTCGACATTCGGCTCCGGCCAGAACACCCGCCGGCCGACGGCGCCGGCGCGACGCACCTCGCCGTACCAGGCGGCCTTCACCGACGGGACGCCGTAGGCGGCGCCGCCCGGCGGGGCGGCCAGCCGGTCGGCGACCTCGGCCTGGACGAGGACCAGCGCGCTCCGCAGGGTGGGCACGAGGTCGAGCAGGTGCAGGAGCACGGGCACGGCGATGTTGTACGGCAGGTTGGCGACCAGCGCGGTCGCCGGGGGCCCGGGCAGCTCGGTGACCCGCAGGGCGTCGGCCTCGACGACGGTCAGCCGGTCGGCCAGGTCCGGGCGCCGCGCCGCCACGGTCGAGGGCAGCAGCGCGGCGAGCCGCGGATCGATCTCCACGGCGGTGACGTGCGCGGCGGCGGGCAGCAGCCCGAGGGTGAGCGAGCCCAGGCCGGGTCCGACCTCGAGCACGACGTCGTCGTCCCGGAGGTCCGCGGTGCGCACGATCCGGCGGATCGTGTTCGCGTCGTGCAGGAAGTTCTGCCCGAGCGTCTTGGTCGGCCGCAGGTCGAGCTGCTGGGCCAGCTCACGGATCGCGGCCGGTCCCAGCAGCCCGTCGGGCCGGTCAGGGGTGCTGGTCAGGAGGGCCCGATCAGCCGAACAGGCGCGGACCGCAGTGCGGCCACTGGCCGGCGCCGGAGCGCTGGTAGAGCAGCTGCGCCCGGTAGGTCTGCTCGTCGGCCGAGGCGGCGGCCGGGTCACCGGTCCCGCCGACCGAGTTCCAGGTGCTCTGCGAGAACTGGTACATGCCGCGGTAGGTGCCCGAGGAGCTGACCGCGTTCGGGCGGCCACCGGACTCACACGCGGCCAACGCCGCCCAGTTGAGGCCGTCGGCGGTCGGGCTGTTCGTGGGCCGCGGCTTGGTGCCGACCGTGACGTGCTCGGCGACCGGCTCGCGGGTGACCTCCGAGCGCAGCTCCTCCTTGCCGGTCTGCACCCCGTCGGTGACGGTCACGCGGTACGTGGTGACCTGCTCGCCGGGCTGGCCGGGCTCGGTGATCGTCTCGTCGCCCTCGAAGGCGTTGGGGTCGGGGGTCTCCACCCGCTCGAAGGGGATCGCGGTGGCGACGGGCACCTCGCTCACCTGAACCCGGAAGACCTGCAGCCGCATCGCGTTCAGCAGCGCCTGCTCCAGGTAGAGGCTGGTGCGGTCGGTCTCGCTCAGCGCGATGCCCTGCTCGGCGAGGAGGTCGGCGGCGGTGGCGGCCGTCGTCGTCACGACGCGCTCCTGGCCGTCGGCGATCAGCACGATCTGCTTGGGCGTGGTGATGGACAGCTCCATGCCGTCGAGCGGCAGGCGCTCGCTGCGGCTGGCCGAGAGCACCAGACCGTCGGCCCGGTAGCCCAGCTGCTCCAGCGCCTCGTCGACCGACAGAGCCGTCACGTAGACCTCGCGGGAAACGCCGTCGACGGTGAGCTCGAGGGGGCGGGCGCGGTTGACGATGACCGTGTCACCGTCGTCGATCGACTGGTGCGCGGCCGGCAGGACGACGTCGTGCGCGGCGGGCTCGAGGCCCTCCTCCTCCAGCAGCTCGCCCACCGTGTCGGCGTAGGTGCCGACGGTGCGGGCCTGGCCGTCGACGGTGACCGTCACGGCCTTCTGGGCGAGGTAGAAAGCCAGAGTGCCGCCCACCAGTCCGAGCAGGACGAGGGCGAACAGGCTGAGCTGCAGGGAGCGGCGCACGACACTTCCACAAGGTCACAGAACCCGGGCAGGAGAGCGGCGGGCCGTCCGGGGAACGGGCCCGCCGCGGGTGCCGGCTCGGGACGGCAACCGTCCCCGGAGCGCGAGCTCCCGAGCCGGTGGCGCCGCCCGGGTCGGTCTCCACCCCGGCTGATCGGTCACGACACGATAACGAACACGGTGCGAGTGGCAATGTTGCACAGCGAGTGAAGCAGAGAACTGTGGCTGCTATGCGTGGGCACGCCGACACCCTCTGTGACAGCTGAGCTCGAAGATGCTGGTGGGGCGGACCGTCGTCATTCCGTCCGGGGTGATGAAGGCCACAGGGTGGCCCTCGTCGCTCCGGGGCAGGAGAGGCGGGTTCAGCCGGCCAGAGCGCGCGCGCTGGAGCGCACCGGGCGCAGCCAGCCGAGCAGGAACCCGGTGACGGCGACGCCCGCGGCCAGCGCGGAGAAGCCGCCCGCGACCAGGGCGACGGGCAGCAGGTCGACGTTCTCGGTCACCCGGTCGCCGATCTCGATGCCGGCGACCAGCAGCAGGGTGCCCAGCGGCAGCAGGGCGAGCACGCTGGCGGCAGCGACGACCAGGTGCCCGGTCCAGGTGCGCAGTGCCTCGTCCACCGGCACGTCGGCACCCTCGGCCGGCATCGGCCGGAGCAGCGACCGCAGCAGCGCCAGCTCGGCCAGCAACCAGGCCACCAGCGGGACGACGACGGCGACCCAGCCGACCGCGTCGGGCAGGTCCCCGTTGGACCAGAGGACGATCGCGGTCACGAGCTCTGCGGCGGCGACGGCGCGCATCGTCCAGACCAGCCAACCCGAGACCAAGTCGGTCTGCCGCGGCCGGCGCACGGGCGAAGCCGTCGTCCACCGTGGCCGCGGCCGGGTGGCCTCGGCGAGGAGGACGCTCTCGAGCAGGCCGATGGCCAGCGCCGGGACCCACAGGAACACCGACGCCTCACCGAACATCAGCACGCTGCCGACCACCCCGGCGAGGCCGAGCACGAAGCCCAGCCGCCGGATCCGCCGTCCGTGCTGCGCCTGCCGTCGCAGGGTCTCGATGCCGTCGGTCGTCGGCTCGGCCAGCTCGACAGCACCCCCGGCGACTGCCCGACGGCCCGAGGCGAGCCACCAGGCGCGCGCGAGGAGCACGCCCGGGACGAGGACGGCGATGAACAGCACAACAGCGATGAGGCGACCCACGGTGGTGATTGTCCCCCTCCGGGCGACGGCGCGGCCACGTGCCGTTCCCCTATCTCGCTGAGCAGTTACGTCCGGGTTACTGCTCCGGCGCGTCCCAGCTGCCGAACACGCGTTCCGCCGTCGCGGTCAGGCCCGCGCACAGTTCCTCGAGCTCGGTCCCGGTCACCTCGGCCAGCGCGCGGACGGTGTGCGGCACCAGCCGCGAGCCGTTCGGCCGGCCGCGGTACGGCATCGGCGTGAGGAAGGGGGCGTCGGTCTCGACCAGCAGCTGGTCGACCGGGGTGAGCGCGGCGGCCTCGCGCAGGTCGCCGGCGTTGCCGAAAGTCACCGTTCCGGCGAACGAGAGCACGTAGCCCCGCTCGACGCAGCGCCGGGCAAAGTCGGCGTCGCCGGAGAAGCAGTGGAAGACGGTGTGCTCGGGCGCGCCCTCGTCCTCGAGCACGCGCAGGATCTCCTCGTGCGCGTCCCGGTCGTGGATGACCAGCGCCACCCCGCGCTCCTTGGCGATCCGGATGTGCGCGCGGAACGACGCCTCCTGCGCCGCCCAGCCCTCGGGGCCGGTGCGGTAGCGGTCGAGCCCGGTCTCCCCCACGGCCCGCACGCGGGGCAGCGCCGCGAGCCGGTCGATCTCGGCGAGGGCGTCGTCGGTCGCCGTGCCGGCCCCGGCCGCGTTGGGATGCAGCGCGACGGCGGCGAGCACGTTCGGGTGCCGGTCGGCCAGCGCCGCCGACCAGCGGGAGGAGGGGACGTCGACCCCGACCTGCACCAGCCGCGGGACGTTGACCGCGACGGCGGCCGCGATCTCGGCGTCGACGTCGTCGTCGGAGGCCCATTCCCCGTGCTCGTCCCCGGCCGGCCGCTCCCCCAGGACGATGTCCAGGTGCGTGTGGCTGTCGAGCGCCGGGACCGGGCAGCGGCTCCGGGGACGGCGGCGGCTCTCCCCGCTTGTTCGCGCGGGACGCGGCCGAGCGACTCACTCGGGCCCCGTCTCCTCCAGCCGGCGCAGCTCCTCCTCGACGATCGAGTCGTCGAGCTTCGTGAACACCGGCGTCGGAGTGGCCAGCGGGATCCCGGGCTCGATCGGGCGCGAGGCCCAGACCGCCTGCGCGGTGTCGTAGTCGCCGGTGATGATCGGGTAGGGCGAGCCGTCGTCGAGGTCGGTGACCTCGTCGATCCGCGGGGTCGGCGACCACACGCCCGTGCCGCCGAGCAGCTCGTGCACCTTCTGCGCCGAGTGCGGCAGGAACGGGGTGAGCAGGGCGTTGCAGTCGCTGATCGCCTGCAGCGCGGTGAACAGGACGGCGTCCCGGCGGGCCGGGTCCTCCTTGAGCTTCCACGGCGCCTGGTCGGACAGGTACTTGTTCGCCTCGCCGACGACCCGCATCGCCTCGGCCGCGGCGGCCTTCTGCCGGTTCCGCGCGAGCAGGTCACCGATCGTCCCGAACGCCCCCTGGGTCGAGGCGAGCAGCGCCCGGTCGGCGTCGGTCAGCTCGCCCGGCGTCGGGACGGCGCCCACGTTCTTCGCCGCCATCGAGACCGTGCGGTTGACCAGGTTGCCCCAGCCGGCGACCAGCTCGTCGTTGTTGCGGCGCAGGAACTCCGCCCAGGTGAAGTCGGTGTCCTGGTTCTCCGGCCCCGCCGCGGCGATGAAGTACCGGAGCGCGTCGGCGTCGTACCGGGCGAGGAAGTCGCGCACGTAGATGACGACCTGCCGGGACGAGGAGAACTTGCGGCCCTCCATCGTGAGGAACTCGCTGGAGACCACCTCGGTGGGCAGGTTCAGCCGGCCGAGGCTCCCGGGCGTGCCGCCCTTGTCCCCCTCGCCGTTGTAGCCGAGCAGCTGGGCGGGCCAGATCTCGGAGTGGAAGACGATGTTGTCCTTGCCCATGAAGTAATAGGCGTCGGAGTCCGGCGTCTGCCACCACTGCCGCCAGGCGTCGGGGTTCCCGGACCGGCGGGCCCACTCGATCGACGCCGACAGATAACCGACGACGGCGTCGAACCAGACGTAGATGCGCTTGTCCGGCCGGTCGCGCCAGCCGTCGAGCGGCACCGGGACGCCCCAGTCGATGTCGCGGGTGTAGCTGCGGGGCTTGAGGTCCGCGAGCAGGTTGACGCTGAAGTTCAGGACGTTCGGCCGCCAGCTCTTGCGGGTGCCCAGCCAGTCGCCGAGCGCGCGGGTGAAGGCGGGCAGGTCGAGGAAGTAGTGCTCCTCCTCGACGAACTTCGGCGTCTCCCCGTTGATCCGGCTCTTCGGGTTGATCAGGTCGATCGGGTCGAGCTGGTTGCCGCAGTTGTCGCACTGGTCGCCGCGCGCGCCGTCGAAGCCGCAGATCGGGCAGGTGCCCTCGATGTAGCGGTCGGGCAGGGTGCGGCCGGTCGACGGGCTGATCGCGCCGAGCGTCGTCTTCGGGAAGACGTACCCGTTCTTGAGCAGGCCGAGGAAGATCTCCTGACTCACGGCGGCGTGGTTGGCCGTCGTCGTCCGCGTGAACAGGTCGTAGCTGAGCCCGAGGCTGGTCAGGTCGCCGACGATGATCCGGTTGTTGCGGTCGGCGATCTCCTTCGGCGTGACCCCCTCGGCGTCCGCGGCGACGGTGATCGGGGTCCCGTGCTCGTCGGTGCCGCTGACCATGAGGACCTTGTTGCCGGCCATGCGCTGGTAGCGGCTGAAGACGTCCGAGGGGACGCCGAAGCCGGAGACGTGTCCGATGTGCCGCGGGCCGTTGGCGTAGGGCCACGCGACGGCGGTCAGGATGTGCCGATCACTCACGGCACGAGACTAGTGAGCGCCGTCCACCCGGTTCGGGCTCAGGGCTGGTAGACGACGTTCGACACGGTGCCGCCGAGGTCGGCGCCACCCTCGGCGACCGGCGCGAGGACGGTCAGGGCGACCAGCCCGGCGCCGATGACGCCGAGGGTCAGGGTGGCCAGCAGCCGGTGGACGGTCACCGGGTCGGGGCGGGCCTCCCGGACGCGGGGGCCCTGGGCCGCCCACTGCTGGGCGGTCGGGGCGCCGGCCAGGAGCAGCTTGCCCACCGGCACCGACAGCGCCAGCAGGGCGACGGCGGGCAGCGGCAGCGTGACGGGGATCTCGGCGAACAGCGGGGTGACGACGGCGAGGACGGAGAGCAGGCCGACCAGCCCGATCTCGGCCAGCGCGAGACCCACGAGGCTGCGGCGGCCGGTGCCGTCGATGAGGGCGGCACCGCTGCCGGCGCTCAGGACGATCCAGCCGGCCAGCACGATCAGGCCGACGGCCATGACCGGGCCGGCGGGGCGCAGCGGTGAGGACAGGACGCCGTCCAGACCGGTGAGCGCCGCGGCCAGCAGGCCCACGGCCTCGGCGATCGCGAGCAGCCCGGCGGCCAGCGCGGTGACGGGCACCCGGCGGAGGGCGGTCGGGGACGACGAGGCAGCGCGCGCGGCGACACGAACGTGTCGCGGACATCGAGGACGCTGATCGCCATGCAGATCAGCTCGGCGGATCCGGGACCCGCCTGTAGACCCGGACAGCGGACCTCACCCGCGCGGGTGAGCGGTTACCCGCCGCGCCGGGCGGCGTTCGCCGCCGCCGCGTCCTCCCGGTCCCCGGGGTGTTGAACCGGCTGCGCCGGCGCCCGTAGGCGAAGTAGATGACGAAGCCGAGCGCCATCCAGACGAGGAACCGCACCCACGTGTCACCGGGGAGGTTCAGCATCAGCCACAGGCAGGCCAGCGCCGAGAGGATCGGCAGCACCGGCATCAGAGGCACCCGGAAGCCGCGCGGCAGGTCGGGTCGGGTGCGGCGCAGCACGATGACGCCGATCGAGACGAGCAGGAACGCGAAGAGAGTGCCGATGTTCACCAGCTCGGCCAGCTCGCCCAGTGGGATCAACCCGGCCAGGACGGCGACGACGAGGCCCGTCGCGACCGTGATCCGGTAGGGCGTGCCGTACCGGGGATGGACCTGGGCCAACCATGTCGGCAGCAGCCGGTCGCGGCTCATGGCGAAGAGCACCCGGGACTGGCCGAGCAGCAGGATCATGACCACCGACGTCAGCCCGATCAGCGCGCCCAATCCGATGATCGTGGCGAAACACCGGCAGGCCCACGGCTCGAGAACGCATCGGCGAGCGGGGCCTCGGCGTTCAGTTCGGTGTAGTGCTGCATCCCGACGACGACCAGCGACACCGCGACGTAGAGGATCGTGCAGATCGCCAGTGAGCCGAGGATGCCGCGCGGCATGTCCCGGGCCGGGTTGCTGGTCTCCTCCGCGGCGGTGGCCACGACGTCGAAACCGATGAAGGCGAAGAACACGATCGCCGCGCCGGCGATGACCCCGCCCCAGCCGAAGGTGGTCGGGGCGAAGCCGAACAGCCCCTGGACCAGCGGCGCGTCCAGGCCGCTGCGCCGTCGGCGGGCGGCTGTGCCGGCGGGACGAACGGGGAGTAGTTGTCGGCAGTCAGGTAGAAGGCGCCGACCGCGACGACGAGCAGGACGACGGTGACCTTGATCCACCACGATCGCGTTGTAACCGGGACGAGATCTTGATGCCGAGCACCAGCACACCGGTCATGGCCAGCGCGATGAGGATCGCCGGGATGTTGACCCTGGCCTCCTCCCCGGCGATCGACGCGGGCAACTCGACTCCGATGTCGGCGAGCAGCTGCTGAGGTAGCCCGACCAGCTCACCGAGAGCGCGGCGGCCCCGATGGCGAACTCGAGGAGCAGGTCCCAGCCGATGATCCAGGCGACGAGCTCGCCGAACGTGGCGTAGGAGAACGTGTAGGCAGACCCCGCGACCGGGACGGTCGAGGCGAACTCGGCGTAACAGAGCGCCGCCAGACCGCACGTGATCCCGGCGATGACGAACGAGATCGCCACCGCGGGCCCGACTGCTCGCTGGGCGACCACGCCGGTCAGCACGAAGATGCCGGCGCCGATGATGACCCCGACGCCGAACACCGTCAGGTCCAGCCCGGAGAGGTTCTTCTTGAGCCGGTGCTCGGGCTCGTCGGTGTCGCGGATCGAGTCCTCGACCGACTTGACCCTGCGGGTGCCTGACGCCACGGCGTCCTCCTCGGGTGGCCGCACCACCGGCGGAAACGAGTGTCCCGGCGAGCGTCGCACGGGTCCGACGGGCCCGCATGCCTACGCTGCAGCTGCCCGGCGGACCGCTCCGGGCAGCCGGAGGAGGTATGCGCGTGAGCGCGAGCGACAGGCCGACTGGCCCGCCGGAAGGGCCCCCGCTCCCGATGGCGCCGGCCCCGTTGGCGGGACCACACCCCTCCACCCTGCGTCC
Source organism: uncultured Actinomycetota bacterium (assembly GCA_963748305.1). GTDB lineage: Bacteria > Actinomycetota > Actinomycetes > Mycobacteriales > Geodermatophilaceae > Blastococcus_B. Next base: position 155,018 of record CAVVIN010000012.1, read on the forward strand.
GCGTCCAGCCGGTCGGCGCCGCACGGAGACCACTCGCCGGAGCGGTGAGAACCCGGTCGTCGACTGCGCGGTCTACGTCGATGGCCAACGGCAGGCGCCGGTCACCCCCGAGGGACGCCCTGCAGGTCGCGACGGAGAGTGGCGGATTCGTCTGGCTGGGGCTCTACGAGCCGACGCAGGCCGAGCTCGATGCCATCTCCGGCCGGTACGGGCTGCACCCGCTGGCGGTGGAGGATGCGGTCTACGCGCACCAGAGGCCCAAGCTCGAGCGCTACGACGACGCGCTGTTCATGGTGCTCAAGACCGCGACCTACGTCGAGCACGAGGAACTCACCTCGACCAGCGACGTGGTCGACACCGGGGAAGTCATGGTGTTCCTCGGAGCGAACTACGTCATCACCGTCCGGCACGGGGGACACAGCGGGCTGGCCCAGCTGCGCCACCGGCTGGAGGCGGAGCAGCGCGACCTGCTGTGCCTGGGCCCGGCTGCGGTCCTCTACGCGGTCGCGGACCTCGTCGTCGACACGTTCGTCGAGGTGGCCGGCGCGGTGGAGGAGGACGTCGAGGAACTGGAGGCGTCGGTCTTCAGCCCCGATCGCACCGACGACATCGGCCGGCTGTACCTCCTCAAGCGGGAGCTGATGTCCCTGCGACGAGCGGTCACTCCGCTGGAGCAGCCGTTGCAGAAGCTCGCGGAACGGGAGATCGAGGTCATCCCCCAGCCGATGCGTTCCTACTTCCGTGACGTGCTGGATCACGCGATCCGGGTGCGCGACCAGGTCGGCTCGCTGGACGAACTGCTCTCCTCGATCCTGCAGGCGTCACTGGCGCGCACGTCCCTCGCCGACAACGAGGACGTGCGGAAGATCTCCGCCTACGCCGGCATCATCGCCGTCCCGACCGCGATCGCCGGCATCTACGGGATGAACTTCCGGTTCATGCCCGAGCTGGACTGGCCCTGGGGCTATCCGCTGGTGCTGCTGGTCATCGCGCTCTCCTGCGTCCTGCTCTACCGAGGCTTCAAGCGCAACGGCTGGCTGTAGCCCCGGGGCATAGGAAGCTTTGCCTGCTGTTGCGGCCCCATCCAGGGGGGCAAAGCTTCCTATGCCTCGTGGGTCGGGCGACCTGTACACCTCATCGGGCAGCGCCGCGCCTGTGGCCGGCGAGCGTCCTCCCAGATTCGGCGCGCAGAAGGCCTACTTCTCACCGTCTGACGGGCACCAGGTTGAGCACGTGGACTGGTTCACGATCTTGCGCGAGGCCATCGTGTCGCACGGCGGACTCATCACTCGGCGTCAGCTGCTGGCCGTCGCCCCAGGCGGTAATCGACCGCCACACCAACCGGAGCCTCGTCGGTCCTGCCCCCCGTGTACCGCGGCACGATCGGCCCGACGACCACGCTTCCTCCGGGCTGCTCCACGCGGCCCGGGGCCGCGTCTCCAGCTCTGGCAGACCCGGCTTGCGCCGCGTCGAGCACCGCTGCACCTCACCGTCGATCAATCGGTGCGACGGGCAGGTGCTCCGGATGTCATCGTGCACCGGCGCATCGGCTTCGAGGTATCGCCCCCGCAATGCGTCGTCCGGCCGGACTCGTCACGGCGCCACCGCGCAGCCTCGTCGAGGCTGGCCGCTCCTCCCGCGCGATGAGCGACGACCATTCCTGATCGATGCCGTACGGCAGGGCGTCCCCACAGCAGGGCTCATCGCCGATGCGCTGGCGGAAACGACCCAACACCCGGACACCGGGCCCCGCCCAGGCAATCGACCTCATCACGGACGGATGCCAGAGCGAGTCGAGGTCCTCGGCGTGCTGAACGTCTTCCGGCATCGCCGCGCTGCGACAGCGTCGGCCACCGGGTCGGCCTAGGTGGCTCGATGCGTCGACGTCGGCCGGCGCCTGGACTGAGGTCGAGCTGGCCGTGGAGCTCGACGGAGCGCGCCACCACGCGAGCCCGAGGACCGCCGGCGCAGCACCTCGCCCGAGATGCGCCTCGCCGCGCGGGATGGGTCGGTGCTGCGATTCACCTACGCGGAGTCGACGCCCCGGGTGGTCCGCGCCCGGGCATGAGGTGACCGCACGCGCATGGCTCAGCCGCCGGCTCAGCCGCGCCCGCGGCAAAGGAACTTTGCCCGCGCCTGCGACGACGAATGCGGCGGGAAAGCTTCCTACGCAACCTAGGAGCCCTTCGCGGCGAGGACGGCGTCGTAGACGGTCCGGCGCGGCAGCCCGGTCCGGACGACGACGGCGCGGATCGCGTCCTTGCGGGTGGCGCCCGCCGCCTCCTCCTCCGCGACTGCGGCGGCCAGCTGCGCGGCGTCCATGGACACCGGGACGACGGGAGCGCCACCCACCACCAGCGTGATCTCGCCCTTCACGCCCTCGGCCGCCCACGCGGCCAGTGAGGCCAGCCCGCCCCGGCGGATCTCCTCGTAGGTCTTGGTCAGCTCGCGGCAGACGGCGGCCTCGCGGGAGTCCCCGAACGCGGCCGCGGCGTCGACGAGCGCGTCGGCCAGCCGGTGCGGCGACTCGAAGAACACCATCGTGCGGCGCTCGTCGGCGAGCGCGGCCAGCTTCGAGCGCCGCTCCCCCGCCTTGCGCGGCAGGAACCCCTCGAAGCAGAACCGGTCGACCGGCAGCCCGGAGACCGCCAGCGCGGTGGTCACCGCCGAGGGCCCGGGCACCGAGGTGACGTGGACGCCGGCGTCGATGGCGGCGCGCACCAGCGTGTAGCCCGGATCGGAGACCGACGGCATCCCGGCGTCGGTGAGCAGGAGGACGGTCGCGCCGCCGGTCAACGCCGCGAGCAGCCCCGGCAGCCGCGCCTGCTCCACCGACTCGTGGAAGGTGACCACCCGCCCGGTGAACACCACGCCCAGGTCCGACGCCAGGCGGTGCAGGCGCCGGGTGTCCTCGACGGCGAGGACGTCGGCGGTCGCCATCACCTCGCGCAGCCGCGGGCCGACGTCGCCGGGCTGCCCGAAGGGCGCACCGCCCAGCACCAGCCGTCCGTTCATGCGTCGGAGCCTGTCACGGCCCCGTCCGCAACCGGTCCACATACCCTGGCGGCATGGCGGTGCTGGCCCCGGAGCGTGCGGAGGAGGAGGACCCACTCCTTCCCGTGCCGTGCCCGCGGTGCGCCGGTGGCCGCCCCCGCGCCCGCTGCGCGACCGCACGCCACCGCTGCCGGACGACCGGCCGCTGGCCTGGATCCTCACCGCGCTGCTCGGCCTGGCCACCCTGATCAGCCGGCTGTGGAACATCAGCTACCCCCGCGACCTGCTCTTCGACGAGGCCTACTACCCGCCCGAGGCGCACGAGCTGCTGACCTGGGGTTTCGAGTACAACCGCGGCTACTCGTTCATCGTCCACCCGCCGCTGGGCAAGTGGTTCATCGCCCTCGGCGAGCAGGTGTTCGGCTACAACAGCCTGGGCTGGCGGTTCCCGTCCGCGGTGGCCGGAGCCGTCACCGTCGTCGTCCTGGTCCGGCTGACCCGGCGGCTGACCGGCTCGACCCTGATGGGGCTGATCGCCGGGCTGCTCCTCGCCCTCGACGGATTCGCGTTCACCGTGGGCCGCATCGGCCTGCTCGACGTCTTCCTGCAGGCGCTGGTGATCTCCGCCGTGGCCTGCCTGGTGGTGGACCGCGACTAGGTCCGTGCGCGGATCCGCGAGGGCGCCGACCGGCTGCCCGACCGGTTTCCGGCTCGGGCCGCGTGGCTGGCGGATCGCGGCCGGCGTCCTGTTCGGCGCGGCCTGCGCGGTGAAGTGGAGCGGCGTCTGGTTCCTGGCGTTCTTCGCCGTCCTGTCGCTGTTCTGGGACCGGGGCGCCTGGCGCGAGGCGGGCGTCCCCCGGCCGACCCGCACGGCGCTGCGCCGCGGCCTGCCCGGCGCCCTCTGGGCGCTGGCGGTCGTGCCGGTGCTGACGTACCTGGCGTCGTTCACCGGGTGGTTCCTCGGCGAGACCTCGCAGGGCAAGGCCTGGGCGCAGCAGAACCCCGACACCGCATTCCCGTGGATCCCCGACGCCCTGCGTTCGCTCTGGCACGAGCACGCGAAGTGGCTGGAGTTCCACAGCGGGCTGTCGACGCCGCACCCGTGGGAGTCCGGGCCCTGGACGTGGTTGGTGAACGGGCGGCCGATCCTGCTCTGGAACCCGCAGGGCCTCGCCGACCCCTCGGGCGAGCAGATCGTCCGCTACATGCTGATGGTCGGGACGCCGAGCCTCTGGTTCGCCTTCGCACCGGCCCTGCTCTGGCTGGTGTGGCGGATCGCCGCGCGCCGGGACCCGGCGGCCATCACCGTCGCCGTCGGCATCGCGGCGGGCTGGCTGACCTGGTTCATCAACCTCGAGCGCGTCATGTTCATCTTCTACATGGCGCCGGTGCTGCCGTTCTTCGTCCTGGCGGTGGCCCTCGCCCTGCAGGACGTCATCGGCCGCCCGTGGGCCGACCGTTCCGCCGCCAACTCGGGTTGGGCCTGGTGTGCCTCTACGTCGCGGTCGTCGCAGCGACGTTCGTGTTCTTCTACCCGATCCTCGCCGGGGAGCCGCTGCTGCACTCCGAATGGCTGCTGCGGATGTGGTTCCCCTCCTGGTTCTGACCGGTCGGCCGCCCCCTACGGTGGGCCCACGCACCGCAGGACGAGGGGACGACGATGACCGACGCGGAGGCCCGGCCCCGGGTGCTGACCGAGACCGACGGCGACGTCTGGCGGATCACCCTGAACCGTCCGGAGGCCGGCAACGCGCTCGACCCGGCCATGGCCCAGGAGCTCGCCGCTGCGTTCCGCGACCGGCCCGAGGCGACCCGCGCGGTGCTGATCCTGGCCAACGGGGACCGGTTCTGCGTCGGCGGGGACGTGCAGACGTTCGCGCACGCCGACGACCCGGGCGCCTTCGTGGGGCAGCTCGCTCACGACTGGCACGCGGTCATCCGGCTGGTTCTCGCCTGCCCGGTCCCGGTGGTGGCGGGCGTGCGGGGCGCGGTGGCCGGGGCCGGCGATCGGGCTCATCGGCTCGTGCGACATGGTCGTGTGCGCCCGGTCCACCAAGATCCGGCCGGCCTACGGCGCGATCGGGCTCTCGCCCGACGGCGGCACGTCGTGGGCGCTCACCCGGGCGCTGGGGGCTGCCCGCGCGCTCGATCTGATGCTCACCAACGGGACGCTCACCGCTGCCGATGCCCACCTGTTCGGCCTGGTCGGGCGGCTGGTCGAGGACGAGGACGTGCACGAGTCGACGCTCGCGCTCGCGCACCAGATCGCCGCCGGGCCGGTCCGCGCGATGGTCCGCACCCGCGCCCTGGTCCGCCAGGCGGCGATCCGGACCCTCGACGAGCAACTGGACGACGAGGCGCGGCTGATCGCCGAGTCCGCGGCCGACCCCGAGGGCCGCGAAGGCGTCCGCGCGTTCGTCGAGAAGCGGCCGCCGGACTTCCGCGGCGCCGGCTGACCTCAGTCCGAACTACTCCGTCGGGCCAGGTACATCAGGCCGACGACGACGAACGCCACGGCGAGGACGACGCCGACGACGACCAGGATGGTCGCGACCGTGTCGGCGGCCGACCACTTCTCGCGGAACCCGTCGACGATGAACCACAGACCAATGGCGACCACGACGCCCCGGCCCAGCCAGCGCAGCCGCACGGCCAGGGCGTCCGGGGGCTCCTCCGCCGAGCTCATCGCGCGTCTCCCGCCCGCAGCCGGCGTGCCCGGGCAGCCGCGGCCAGCTCGTCCAGCATCGCCGCGGTCATGTCCAGGTCGACGCAGGCGTCGGTGACGCTCTTGCCGTACTCCAGCGCGTCCGGATGCTGCTGATCCAGGTCCTGCCTCCCGGCGAGGAGATTGCTCTCCAGCATCACGCCCCGGATCGCCGTCTCACCGGCAGCGATCTGGCCCGCCAGGTCGTGCACGACGTCGATCTGGCGCAGGTGGTTCTTCTGGCTGTTCCCGTGCGAGGCGTCGACCACGACCACTTCCGGCAGACCGCGCTTCCGGAGCTTCTCCCGGGTGTCGGCGATGTGGGCCGCGGAGTAGTTCGGGCCGTCCTTGTCCCCCCGCAGGATCACGTGGCCGGTCTCGTTGCCCGTCGTCGACAGCTGGGCACTCATGCCGTGGCGGTCGATGCCCAGGAACTCGTGCGGCGCCCGCGCCGCGATGACGGCCTGGACGGCGACGTCGATGCTGCCTTCCGGCGAGTTCTTGAAACCGACGACGGCCGAGAACCCGGACACCCGTTCGCGGGCGGTCTGATCGGTGACATTGCGCGCGCCGACGCCGTTGTAGGTCACCAGGCCGTCGACGTACTGCGGCGTCAGGGCGTTCAGCGGTTCGGCCGCGACGGGGACGCCGAGGGCGGTGATCCGGCCCATGAGCATCCGGGTCGCGATGAGGCCGACGCTGATGTTGTTCGACCCGTCGAGGTAGGGGTCGTAGGCGAAGCCCTTCCAGTCGACCTCGGTCCTCGGCTTCTCCGTGTACGTGCGCATCACGATCTCGAGGTCGTCGCCGTGCCGCTCCCGCATGCGCCCCGAGGAACTCGGCGTACTCCAGCGTGGCGACCGGATCGTGGATCGAGCAGGGGCCGGCGATGACCGCCAGCCGGCCGTCGGCCCCGGTGATGATGTCGGCCATCGGCGCGGCGCCCGGCCCGCGTCGTGGCGGCCGACGCCGCCGACAGCGGCAGGACGGTCGCGACCGCCTCGGGGGTGACGACGATGCTCAGGCCGGCGATCCGCGTGTTCACCAGGCCGGACAGGTCGACCGTGTCGGCGTCGGCGTAGCCGAGCTGCTCGCCGCACGTCGGGCAGCAGCTCCGACTGCGTGGCATCGATCTGTGCGTTCACCCGGCGCTGGATGTCCAGCAGGTGCTCGGCGATGCGCGCCGACACGTCCAGCAGCCGGTCGGTGGACATGACTTCTTCCCGTCCCATCGTGCGTACTCCTCACCAGCAGCCTCGACGCCGCGATCCAGAGCAGAAACGCCGCCGGGGCGAGGCCCCGACGGCGTCGGCTGGTGCGGTGAAGGTGTGGAGCTGAGGGGAGTTGAACCCCTGACCCCCTCGATGCGAACGAGGTGCGCTACCGGACTGCGCCACAGCCCCTTCGAGACCGACTTTACCGTCCCGGCTCCCCGACGCCACCACTCGGGCGGCCCCCTGCAGGGTCCCGCCGCGAGCGTGCGAGAGGCGGGGCAGGGGGGTCCGTCAGGCGTTGGCCACCCGGCGCGGCTGGTACTCGTCGATGTCGGCGAACCCGATGTCGTCGTCGTCCAGCCCGACCACGGCGCTGTGCTGCCAACCGACCGGGGCCGGCGTCCGCGCCGCGACGACGCGGCCCGGGCGCAGCGGGTGCACCGGTGCCAGCGGCACGCTCGGGTGCGGCAGCTGGGGCAGGCTCTCCGCGGCGACGGTCTCGTGCACGACCTCGTCGAGCACGGACCGCTGCATCGGCGCCGGACGCGAGCGGAGTGCCTCGCGGGCGGCGGCACGGGCCGCACGGCGGGCGGCGAGCCGCTCGCGGCGCGCAGCCTTGCGGAGGACCAGCAGGTAGCCGACGACGGCGAGGTCGAGGATCACCTGCGCCGTCCAGAGCCAGGGGCTGTAGACCACCGCGCCGACGACGGCGACGACCGCGAGGGCCGCCAGGCCGGCGAGCGTGCGGCGCCGGAGGGCGTGCACGTTCACCTGCAGTTCGCCGCTGGTGCGCAGCGCATCACGGTCGATGGCGACGCGCTCGGTGTCGGCGTGGACCACGGGGTCCACGGTCCGGCGCCGCTTCAGCGTTCGGCCTGAGTCGGCCAGTTCCGCCCGGCCGTCCTGGGTGTCACCGCGGGTCACCACCATGGGCACCAGCACGACGAACCAGAGAACGACCAGAGCGGCCAAGAGCACGCCCGATCCCATTCGAACACCACCTGTCACATGAGTCACTCGCATCGGCAGGTTAGGCAGCAACTGCAGCTCGACGAGGGAGGCGCGCGGTGTGTCGCTGAGAGTTGTGTGGCGGATGTGACGACAGAGGCGTGTCGCGCGCGACCTCCCGGCACCGGCAGGCGCCGCAGTGCTATGCGCTCGGTCCGAGCCGTTGTCCGGGCCGCTCGCCCGCCAGCGGGCGAGCACGCCGCCCGGCACGTCCTCGGGGAGCAGCCCGTAGGCGATGTGGTCGCGCCAGGCGCCGTCGATGTCCAGATACCGGCGCAGCAGGCCTTCCCGCTGGAAGCCCAGCCGCTCGACCAGGTGCTGGCTCGGGCCGTTCTCCGGGCGGATGTCGGCCTGGACGCGGTGCAGCCCGACCGCGCCGAACGCGTGGTCGCACACCAGGGCGACGGCGAGCGACGCCATGCCCCGACCGGCCACCGACCGGTCGATCCAGTAGCCGAGGTATCCCGAGCGCAGCGCCCCGCGGACGATGTTGTCCACCGTCACCTGCCCGGCCAGCCGCCCCTCGACCCGGATGGCGAACGGCAGCGAGGTGCCCAGCCGCGCCCGCCGCGCCACCGCCCGCCGCATCGCGCGGTAGGCCGCGGGCGTGTGCCGCACGTGCCAGGGGATGACCGATGACGGCTCCCACGGCCGCAGCCAGTCCTCGTTGGCCAGCCGCAGCCGGCTCCACTCGCCCGCGTCACCGCGCCGCAGCGGGTGCAACTCGACCGGCCCCCAGGACAGGCTCGCGGGCCAGCCGGGGTGCAGCGCGGGGTCCGTCACCGAGGTGGCGCTCAGCCGCCGAGCAGCAGCGGCATGACGGTGACCAGCCCGCCCGCGGCGACCTCGGTGACGTCCTCGTCGATCACGATCAGGCAGTTGGCCCGGGCCATGCGCGCCAGCTGCGCGTCGGTGCCGTCGCCGACCGGCTCGACGACGTAACCGCCGTCGGGGTGCCGCATGACGGTGCCGTGCAGGTACTGGCGGTAGCCCAGGGGCGAGACCAGGGCCTGCCCGGCGATCGCCTGCACGGTGCGGCGGAAGAGCTGCCGCTTGCCCAGCATCAGCCGGATCGCCGGGCGGACGAACACCTCGAAGGAGACCAGGGCGGCCACCGGCTCGCCGGGCACGCAGATGACCGGGATCTGGTCGCGACCCAGCCGGCCGAAGCCCTGCGCCGGCCCGGGGTGCATGGTCACCTGCCGGAACTGCAACTGGCCGAGCTCGGCCAGGGCGTCCTGCACCATGTCCGACCCGCCGCTGGCGAACGTGCCGGCGATGAGCACCAGGTCGCTGCGCAGCAGCTGGCTCTCCAGCACCTCGGTGAGGCGGCGCTTGTCCGAGGGCAGGATCCCCGACCGGTAGGCCTCGGCCCCGGCATCGCGGGCGGCCGCGGCCAGGGCGTAGCTGTTGACGTCGACGATCTGGCCCGGTGCGGGCGCGGTGCCGACGTCGACCAGCTCGGGGCCGGCGCACAGGACGGCGATCCGCGGGCGGGGCCGCACCAGCACGCGCTCCCGGCCGACGGCCGCCAGCAGGCTGATCTGGGCCGGGCCGATCGGGGTGCCGACCTGGACCGCCGGATCGCCGGGCGCGACGTCGTCGCCGGTGCGCCGCACGTAGCTGCCGGCCGGCGGGGCGGCCTGCACGGCCACCCGGACCGGGCCCTGGTCGGTCCAGACGGCGGGGACGACGAGGTCGGCGCCGGCCGGCATCATCGCGCCCGCGGACACCTTGAGGGCGAGCCCGGGGCCGATCGACGACGGAGTGGCCGCGCCGGCGACGCTCTCTCCCACGACGCCGAGTTCGACCGGCGCCTGGACGCTCGCCGTGACGACGTCGTCGGAGCGCGCGGCGTAGCCGTCGAGCGCCGCCTGGTCGAATGCCGGGAGTGCCCGCTGGCTGACGACCTCCTCGGCGCAGAGCAGGCCCTGCGCGTCGAGGACGGCGAGCTCGATCGGTTCCGGCTGCGGCATCGCGCCGAGGATCTCGTCGAGGTGCCGCTCGACCGTGCGCATCGGCTCGGGCGCCGGGTGCGAGTTCTGCGGGGCGGAGCGGGGCGCCGGGACCGGCTCGGCGTTCGGCCGGGCGGCCGCCGCCTGCCCGTGCACCGCCTGGGAGTCGCGGACGCCGGGCGGCGCCATGGGCATGTCGACCTGGGCCGTGTCCCGGTACCCCCGGAACCTGCCCGTGCTGCCGCCGCTGTCCCTGCCGTCCATGTCCCCGCTGCCCATGTCCCGGCCCATCCTCACCACCGTTGCTCTGCCGTGCCGTCCACCGGCACCGCCGCCGGGCGTCCGGGCCCGGTCGGACCCGGGCGCGCACCCGACGCCCGATGGTGCCCCTGTCGTACCCGGTCAGGACGGCGACGCGCCCTCCTGGGGCAGCTGAGCAACGAACTCCCGCAGGAACGAGGTGAACGGCGGGCCCAGGTCGTCGCGCTCGGACGCCAGCCGGACGACCGCCTTCAGGTAGTCCAGCCGGTCGCCGGTGTCGTAGCGGCGGCCGCTGAACACCACGCCGTGCAGCGGCTCGCCGCGCTCGACGAGGGTGGCCAGCGCGTCGGTCAGCTGGATCTCGCCGCCGCGACCGGGCTGCGGTCTCGCGGAGGACGTCGAAGATCTCGGGGGCGAGCACGTAGCGGCCGATGATCGCCAGGCTGCTCGGCGCCTCGTCGATCGGGGGCTTCTCGACCAGCCCGGTGACCCGCACGACCTCGTCGCCGTCCATGGTGGGCTGGTCGCCGGGCTCGACGGCGACGGCGCCGTACTTGTCGATGTTCTCCCGGCCGACGTCGAGCAGGGCGATGACCGAGCCGCCGTGCTCGGCCTGGACGGCGAGCATGTGCTCGAGCAGGTGGTCGCGGGCGTCGATCAGGTCGTCGCCGAGCAGCACGGCGAAGGGCTCGTCGCCCACGAACGCCGCGGCCTGGAGCACCGCGTGGCCGAGGCCGCGCGCCTCGCCCTGGCGGACGAAGTGCACCTGCGCGATCTCGGTCGAGGCGTGCACGGCGGCGAGCCGGTCGGCGTCGCCCTTCTTCTCCAGGGCGGTCTCGAGCTCGGGGTGCCGGTCGAAGTAGTCCTCGATGGCGGCCTTGTTGCGGCCGGTGACCATCAGCACCTCGGGCAGCCCGGCCCGGGCGGCCTCCTCGACGATGTACTGCAGCGCCGGCCGGTCGACCACCGGCAGCAGCTCCTTGGGCACGGCCTTGGTGGCCGGGAGGAACCGGGTGCCCATCCCCGCGACGGGGATGACGGCCTTGCGTGCGGTGCGAGCTGGGCATGACGGGCAGCCTAGCTAGCCTGCCTGCGTGCCCCCCGAACCCGAGGTCGGTGCCGCCAAGGCGGCGCTGCGCGCGCGCCTGCTGGCCCGTCGGCGGCAGCGGCCGGCCGCGGAACGGGCCGCGGCGGCCGTCGCGCTGACGACGACGCTGCTCGAGGGGCTGGCGGGCGCGCGGACGATCGCGGCGTTCGTCCCCGACGCGACCGAACCCGGAACCGGTGAACTGCCCGCGGCGTATGCGCGGCTCGGCGCCCGGGTGCTCCTGCCGGTCGTGCCCGACGCCGGCCGCGACCTGCGCTGGGCGGTCGACACCGGGCGGTTGGCGCCGGGCCGGTACGGGCTGCTGGAGCCGGTGGGTCCGCGGTTGGATCCGGCGGCGATCGGCGAGGCCGACGTCGTCGTCGTCCCCGCGGTGGCCGTGGCCCGCGACGGCGTCCGGCTGGGCCGCGGCGGCGGCTACTACGACCGGGCGCTGCGCCTGGCCCGCGCCGACGCCGTCCTCGTGGCCCTGGTGTTCGACGACGAACTGGTCGATGACGCTGCCGGTCGAGCCGCACGACCGGCGCGTCACCGCGGTCGTCACCCCCTCCGGCGGCTGGCAGGCGCTACCCGCGAGTCGGTGAGACGGTGAGGGCACTGACATCGCATCCCCCGACGTCGTGGGAGGGACCGTGTCACCCGAAACCGTCTCCATCATCGCGCTGGTCGTGATCTTCGCGATCGCGACCGTGTTCCCGATCAACATGGGCGCGCTGGCGTTCGTCGCCGCGTTCCTCGTCGGCACCCTGGCGGTCGGCATGTCCACCGAGGAGATCCTCGGCAGCGACGAAGTGGCGGGCGGGTTCCCGTCCGAGCTCGTCCTCACGCTGATCGGCGTCACGTACCTGTTCGCCATCGCGACAGAACAACGGCACCGTCGACCTGCTCGTCCGGGGAGCGGTGCGCATGGTCGGCGGCCACATCGCCGCGATCCCGTGGATCATGTTCGGGGTCACCGCGCTGCTGACCGCGATCGGCGCGCTCTCTCCCGCTGCCGTCGCGATCATCGCGCCGATCGCGCTGACGTTCGCCGTCCGGCACGGGATCAACCCGCTGCTGATGGGCATGATGGTGATCCACGGCGCCCAGGGCGGTGGCTTCTCCCCCATCAGCGTCTACGGCGTCACGGTGAACACGATCGTCGCGGACGAGGGGCTGCCCGACAGCCTCGGTGGCGGTCTTCCTGGGCAGCCTGTTCTTCAACCTCGCCATCGCGCTGGTCCTGTTCTTCGTCCTCGGCGGCCGGCAGCTGATCGGCCGCAAGGTGGCCGTCGCGGAGCAGGTCGAGGAACAGGTGCTCGCGGGCACGGGGGTCGGCCCGGCAGCCGGTGGACACGGCCCGGCGCTGGCCCCGGGGGTCGGCGGCGGATCCGGTGGCACGGACGAGGACCACCCCGAGCGGCCCCGACCGGTCACGCTCGAGCAGATCCTCACGCTCATCGGGCTGGTCGTGGTCGCCGTGCTGGCGCTCGCCTTCAAGCTCGACATCGGCTTCGTCGCGATCACCGTCGCCGTCGTGCTCGTGCTGCTCAACCCGCAGCGGCACAAGGGCGCGGTCGGCCAGATCAGCTGGTCCACGATCCTGCTCATCGCGGGCGTGCTCACCTACGTCTTCGTGCTGCAGGCAGCGGGCACCATCGACTCCATCGGCGAGGCCGTCACCGGCCTGGGCGCACCCCTGCTGATCGCGCTGCTGCTGTGCTACATCGGCGGCATCGTGTCGGCGTTCGCCTCGTCGACGGCGATCATCGGCGTCGCCATCGCGCTCGCGGTGCCCTTCCTGCAGACGGGGGACATCGGTTCCGTCGGCGTGGTGGTCGCCCTGTCCGTGGCCTCGACCATCGTCGACGTGAGCCCGTTCTCGACGAACGGCGCGCTGGTCCTGGCCAACGCCCAGGGCGTCGACAAGGACCGCTTCTACAAGCAGATCCTCGGCGTACGCCACGATCGTCGTCGCCGTCGGACCCTTCCTGGCCTGGCTGGTGTTCGTCGTCCCGGGCTGGTTGTGCTCCAGTTCGGAGTTGAGAAGCGGATACCATGTCCGGACCCTTGGACGGCGTCCTCGTCGTCGACCTGACCCGCGCGCTGGCCGGGCCGCACGCCGCGATGATGCTGGGCGACCTCGGCGCCCGCGTGATCAAGGTGGAGAGCCCCGGCAGCGGGGACGACACCCGCGGCTGGGGGCCGCCGTTCGTAGAGCCACCGGGTGGAGGGGCGGGTGGACAGGCAGCTCGCGAGTCGACGTACTTCCTGTCGACGAACAAGAACAAGGAGTCGATCACCCTCGACCTGAAGGACGACGCCGACAAGCAGGTGCTCACCGAGCTCGCTGCGGCGGGCCGACGTCCTGATGGAGAACTTCCGGCCGGGCACCCTCGCCCGGCTCGGATTCGGCACCGACGTGCTCGCCGAACTCAACCCGCGCCTGGTGACGCTGGCGATCAGCGGCTTCGGCCACGACGGGCCCGAGGGCGGCCGCGCCGGCTACGACCAGATCGCCCAGGGCGAGGCCGGTCTGATGTCGCTGACCGGCCCCGGGCCGGAGGAGCCGCAGCGGGTCGGCGTCCCGATCGGCGACCTGCTGGCCGGCATGTACGGCGCCTACGGGGTGCTGGCGGCACTGCTCGAGCGGGAGAAGACCGGCCGCGGCCAGGTGGTGCGCACCTCGCTGCTCGCGGCGATCGTCGGCGTGCACGCGTTCCAGGGGACGGCGTGGACCGTGGCCGGCAAGGTCGGCCGCGCGCAGGGCAACCACCACCCCTCGATCGCCCCGTACGGCCTCTTCCACTGCGCCGACGGCAGCGTGCAGCTCTCCTGCGGCTCGGAGTCGCTGTGGCGCAAGCTCTGCACGGAGTTCGGCCTCGACCCCGACGCCCCGGGTCTGGCGACCAACGGCGAGCGGGTCGGGCGGCGCGAGGAGGTCATCGAGCTGCTGGAGGGCGCGTTCGCGCACATCACCGCCGAGGACCTGCTCGCCCGGCTGGCCGCAGCAGGCATCCCCGCGGGCAAGGTCCGCACGATCGACGAGGTCTACACCTGGGACCAGACGCTCTCCCAGGGCCTGCTGGTCGACGTCGAGCACGCCACCCTGGGCCGGCTGTCGCTGCCCGGCCCGCCGCTGCGGTTCTTCACACCAGGTCCGGACGGCGAGACCGAGACGACCCGTCGCGAGCACCTGGCCCCACCGCCGCTCGGTGCGCACAACGACGCCATCCGCGCCTGGGTGTCCGACGCCGGGGACGGCGTCCCGCAGCCGGACGGCGACGACGTCGAGGACGGGCACGCCACGTGAGCGCTCCCCAGAAAGCGGCCCGGCTCGATGCCCGATCGCTGCGTGATCTGGTCCTCGACACGGGCTCGTGGCAGACGTGGGACGCGCCGGTGGTGCGCGGTGCCGTCTCGCCCGAATACGCCGCCGAGCTCGTCGCGGCGGCCGAGAAGTCGAACCAGGACGAGTCGATCATCACCGGCGAGGGGACGCTGCGCGGCCGGCGCGTGGCCGTCGTCGCCGGGGAGTTCGGGTTCCTGGCCGGCTCGATCGGGGTCGCCGCCGCCGAGCGGCTGATCGCCGCCGTGGAGCGGGCGACCGAGGAGGGCCTGCCCCTGCTGGCCGCGCCCGTCTCGGGCGGCACCCGGATGCAGGAGGGCACGGTCGCCTTCCTGCAGATGATCGGCATCACCGCGGCGATCGCCCGGCACAAGGAGGCCGGGCTGCCCTACCTGGTCTACCTGCGGAACCCGACCTTCGGCGGCGTGCTCGCGTCGTGGGGCTCGCTCGGGCACGTGACGATCGCCGAGCCGGGCGCCTCCATCGGCTTCCTCGGCCCGCGGGTCTACGAGGCCCTCTACGGCGAGAAGTTCCCCGAGGGCGTGCAGACCGCCGAGCACCTCGCCGAGCGCGGGCTGATCGACGCCGTCGTCCCGCACTCGGAGATCGGGGAGGTGGCCGACCGCGCGCTGCGCGTGCTGGCGGCCCGCCAGACCTGGCACCTGGACGTGCGGGGCGCCGAGCGGCCCACCGCGGAGGACGGCACCGACGCCGACGACCCCGAGGACGGCCGCAGCGCGTGGGACGTCGTCACCGCGTCCCGCCGCACCGACCGGCCCGGGGTGCGCCGGCTGCTGCGGACCGCCGCCACCGACGTCGTCGGGCTGTCCGGCACCGGCGCGGGCGAGAAGGACCCCGGGCTGCTGCTCGCGCTGGCCCGGTTCGGCGGGGCGCCGTGCGTGGTGCTCGGGCAGGACCGGCGCGGGCAGTCGCTGTCGGCGCCGCTCGGGCCGGCCGCGCTGCGCGAGGCCCGGCGCGGCATGCACCTGGCCGAGGAGCTGCGGCTGCCGCTGGTCACCCTCATCGACACCCCGGGGGCCGCGCTCTCCCGGGAGGCCGAGGAGGGCGGCATGGCCGGGGAGATCGCCCGCTGCCTCAACGACCTGGTGATGCTGAAGGCGCCGACCCTGGCGGTGTTCCTCGGGCAGGGCACCGGCGGTGGGGCGCTGGCGCTGGCCCCGGCCGACCGCGTGCTGGCCGCGGCCAACGGCTGGCTGGGTCCGCTGCCGCCGGAGGGCGCCTCGGCGATCGTGCACCGGACCGTCGACCGGGCCGACGAGATGGCCGCCAACCAGGGGGTGCGCGCCACCGACCTGTGGCGGGCCGGGATCGTCGACCGCGTCGTCCCTGAGCGACCGGATGCCGCCGACGAGCCGAACGAGTTCTGCTTCCGGCTCGGGCGGGTGCTCGGCGAGGAGCTGGCGGGGCTGCTCGGGCGGGACGACACCGAGCGCTTCCGCAGCCGCCTGCACCGCTACCGCCACCTCGGCCGCTGACCGGTGGTTGCCCGATAACGATCAGGTGACCTGATCGTTAGGGGTCCTGGCTCACGATCGATGGTGAGCCAGGACCCCACACGGTGAGCCAGGACGTGGGCGGGCCGGTCAGTCGGCGTCGGCGCCGTCCTTCAGGCGGAGGCTGTGGTCGGGGTCGAGCCGCTCCACGATCGCCGTCGAGAATCTCGCCGAGCGCCCGGGCCTGCTCGCCCGTGAGCGGATCGAACATCGCCCCCCGGACGGCGTCGACGTGCCCGGGGGCCGCCGCGCGGACGACGTCCCAGCCCTCGTCGGTCAGGACGGCGAGGTTGCCGCGACGGTCCTCCGCCGACCGCTCCCGCCGCACCCAGCCACGGTCCTCGAGGCGGGCCACCGTGTGCGAGAGCCGGCTCTGCGACTGGTTCGCGCGGCGCGCGAGGTCGCTCATCCGCCGGCTGCGGGTCGGCGACTCCGACAGCATGGCGAGGACGACGTAGGCGGCGTGGCTGATGCCGGCGTCCCGCTGCAGCTGCGCGTCGAGGGCTCGCGGCAACAACTCGGCGACCGACAGCCAGGCCCGCCAGGTCCGCTGCTGCTCGTCATCGAGCCACTGCTGCGCCACGTTCCGTAACGTACTGCGCGCGTCGGCGCCCTGTTCCGCACCGGGTCGGTGGCCGGCGCGAGGTCCCGGCCGGCTCCGGAGGGCGGTGGTGCCGCACATGACGACGTCGGATGGCGTGCTCTCGGTCGTGCCGGCGAACGAGGCGTCGTGGGACGACCTGCAGACCGTGTTCGGCACCCGCGGCGACCCGTTCCACTGCCAGTGCCAGTGGTACAAGATCCCCAACCGGGACTGGCGCTCCGTGCCTCGCGAGGAGCGTGCCCAGCTCCTGCGGGACGAGACCGGGTGCGGCGATCCCGCGGCCGGGACGACGAGCGGCCTGGTCGCGTATCTCGACGGTGAGCCCGTGGGCTGGTGCGCGGTCGAGCCCCGCACGGTCTACCTGCGCCTGCTGCGCACCCGGGTCCCGTGGACCGGCCGGACCGAGGACCCCGCCGACGACGGCGTCTGGGCCGTGACCTGCTTCGTCACCCGCACGGGCTTCCGACGCCGGGGCGTGAGCCGCGCGCTCGCCGCGGCCACCGTCGACTTCGCGCGGGAGCGCGGCGCACGGGCGCTCGAGGGCTATCCGATGGACCCGAAGCCCGGCCAGGAGATCACCTGGGGCGAATTGCACGTCGGCAGCCGCAGCATCTTCGCCGCCGCCGGGTTCACCGAGGTCAGTCGGCCGACGGCGCGGCGGGTGGTCATGCGGATCGACTTCTAGTCCGGGACCGAGCCGCGCGCCGTCGCGTGCCTCTCGGTGGGGACACTCGCCACAGCACGTGGACGTCGGTCGCCGGATGGCGCATCATTGGCAGTCGCCGGGTGTGAGTGCTAACCCAGCGCCCGATTGTGTCCGACCAGGGAGACCGCCGCCGTGCCCACGTACCAGTACGCCTGCACCAACCCCGAGGGCAAGCACGAGTTCGAGCTGGTGCAGTCCTTCACCGACGCGCCGGTGACCGAGTGCCCGGAGTGCGGCGCCCTCGTCCGCAAGGTCTATGGCTCGGTCGGTGTCGTGTTCAAGGGCTCGGGCTTCTACCGCACCGACAGCCGCAAGGCCGCCTCGTCGTCGGAGAGCGCCTCGTCCAACGGCTCGTCGTCGAAGGAGGGCTCCTCGTCGAAGGAGGGCTCGTCCTCGTCGGCGTCCAAGGAGAGCTCGTCGTCTTCCTCGTCGTCGTCGTCGAAGGACAGCTCGTCCTCCACCAGCGCCGGCAGCGCCTCGAAGGCCGCGGGCTGACCGCTCCGCACTGACCGGCGGGCTCCACCCGCCGTCCACACCTGTCGCGCCGTTCCACAGATCCGGCCGACCCACTCCACCGCGTCCTCCTCGCGGGCACCGTGGCGGCATGCCGCGCTTCCGCCGCCCGCTCTCCCCGGTGCACCTGCTGCGGCAGGTGGTCGCGGCCGCCCTGCTGGCGCTCGCCGCTCGTCCTCTCGCTGCGCGCGGCTCCCGCGCCGGCCGACGACGCACCGGCTCCGACCGTCCCGGTGGTCGTCGCGGCCGACGACCTTCCCGCCGGCACGACGCTCACGGGGACCGACCTGGCGGTGGCGCGGCTCCCGCCCGGCCTGCGGCCCGCCGGAACCGTTCCTGAACCGGCCTCGCTGTCCGGCCGGGTCCTCGCCTCGGCGGTCCGGGCCGGTGAGCCGGTCACCGACGTCCGGCTGGTCGGTGCCGGGCTGACCGCGCTGCTGCCCGCCGGCCTGGTGGCCGCACCGGTGCGGCTGGCCGATCTCGCCGTGGCCGCACTCGTGCGCAGCGGCGACCGCATCGACGTCCTCGCCACCCCGGGCGGGGGCGCCACCGCGGAGGTCGTCGCCGACGCGGCGCTCGTGCTGGCCGCGGCCGACCCGGGAGCACTGTCCGAGGGCGACCCGTCGGCCGGGCTCCTGCTGGTCGCCGTCGACACCGCGACGGCGGCGCGGTTGGCCGCTGCGGCGACGACGTCCACGCTGACCGTCACGCTGCCACCGCCGTGACACGCCGAGCGCGTTGGTCAGCCCGGCAGCCGGTGCAGTTGGATCCCCCTCATGCTCAAGGGATTCAAGGACTTCCTCCTCCGCGGCAACATCGTCGACCTCGCCGTTGCCGTCGTCATCGGCACGGCGTTCACCGCACTGGTCATCGCGTTCACGGATTCGTTCCTGACGCCACTGATCAACCTGCTCGGCGGCGGCGGGGAGACCGGCGGGTCGTTCACGATCAACGGACAGGTGTTCGCGTGGGGAGCGTTCATCAGCGCGGTGATCACGTTCGTGCTGACGGCGGCCATCGTGTACTTCGCCGTCGTGCTGCCCATGAAGACGATCATGGAGCGGCGCAAGCGTGGCGAGGAGGCCGGACCGGCGGAGCCGACCCAGATCGAACTGCTGGCCGAGATCCGCGACCTGCTGCGCGCGCAGCAGGGACAGGGTCCCGGCCCCGACCGGTCGGGCGTGGGGACGACGGTGCTGCCCGGCCAGCTCTGAGCTCAGTCGCTGCCCCAGTGCGGCGGCCGGTCCTCGAGGTAGCGCCGGTCGTCGTCGCCGGGGTCGCGAGGTCGTTCTCCCCAGCCGACGTCAGTGTCGTCGGGTGCCCGGGGCGGGGCGGCCACGGGAGAACGCGGCGGCTCCGTGGGAATCGGTTGGCCGAGGCCGTCGAGCACCACGGCCGTGGGCATCCCCGCGAGGAGGGCGCCCGGCACGGCCAGCTTGCTGCCGCGGATCCCCGACCCGATGACGACCAGGTCGGCGGTCGCGACGGCGGCGTCGACCAGGACCGGCCAGGCCCCCGGAAGGCCCACCGGCGTGATCCCTCCGTAGGCCATTCCGGTCTCCGCGACGGCGACGTCCTGCGGCGCGAACGAGGCCTTGCGCGCACCCAGGTGCCGCCGGACCAGCCCGTTGACGTCGGCCCGCGTGGTGGCCAGGACCATGCAGGCGGCCAGCGTCGTCTGTCCGGCGCGGCGGGCGGCGACCACGACGCAGTTCGCCGACACCTCGGGCGGCACGCCGTAGGCCTCGGTGAACGCCGCCGTGTCGGCGAGATCGCCGTCGATCGCGGCCACCCACACGGGGGCGGGCAGGGCGGGCAGGGCCGCGGCCACGGCGTCGCCGAGGAGTTCGGGGTGCTCGGCCGCGGGCAGCCACGTCAGGGAGCCCAGCCGGGGGGCGGTCATCGGGGGAGGTCCGGTCGCAGGGGCACGCCCCGATCCTGCGGCACCGGGCGGACTCGCCGCAGGTCGGGTCGGTGGCCGGATGCCTGCGAGGGATGACCCGGGGCCGACTGTCGCGTGTCGGTGGCGCCGGTCAGGATGGGCGCCATGATCGGTCAGCTGCACTCCGTCGTGATCGACGCGCCCGACCCCCACGCGCTCGCCACCTTCTACGCCGGCCTGCTGAACATGGAGGTGAAGGGCAACCCCGGCGACGACTGGGTGTGGGCCACCGGCGCCGGCTACCGGCTCGCCTTCCAGGAGGCGCCGGACCTGCAACCGCCCGACTGGCCGGACCCGGACCGGCCGCAGCAGTTCCACCTCGACATCCGCGTCGCCGACATCGAGGAGGCCGAGCCCAAGGTGCTGGCGCTCGGCGCCCGCCGGCTGCCCGGCGAGGGCGGCGACTTCCGCGTCTACGCCGACCCGGTGGGCCACCCCTTCTGCCTGGTGTGGGACGTATGAGCGCCGACCTGCCGGACGTCGACCTGACGTCGGCCAGCGCGTTCGTCGCCGCGTCCGGCTTCGTGGTCACCGAGGCCGGGGGCAGCCGCGTCGCGGGGCAGGTCGAGCTCGGACCCGATCAGCACACGCCCTGGGGCGTGGTGCACGGCGGCGTGTACTGCACGATCATCGAGTCGGCGGCCAGCATCGGGGCCAGCGCGGCCGTGCTCGACCGCGGCCAGTTCGCGGTCGGCGTCAACAACAACACCGACTTCGTGCGCCCCATGACCACCGGCCGGATCGACGTCGCCGCGGAGCCGATCCAGCAGGGCCGCACGCTGCAGCTCTGGCAGGTCGTGCTGACCCGGGCCGACGACGGCAAGCTGGTCGCCCGCGGGCAGGTCCGGCTGCAGAACGTGCCGCTCCCGGGGGCCGACGGGCGCTAGGCGAGCACCGCCGGGTCGAGGACGACGGAGAACAGCGCCCGCGGGTCCTGCAGGCCGGCCGGCGGGCGGGCAGCCGACCGCGGGACGACGCGGTGCCACCGCGCCGCCCTTGCCCAGCCGCGGGGAGTCCAGGAGCCGGGCGCTCTCCTCGAAGTCGGCCACCGGGAGGAAGGTCTGCATCGGCGCCATCCTCGTCGACGCCCGGATGGCCCGCTCGACGTCAGGCTGCGGCGAGACGCCGCACCAGTTCCGGGAGGACCCGCCCCAGCGGCGCGTCGACCCGGACGTCGGCCTTCGCGTCGCCCCGGGTCGGACCGACGTTGACGATCCCGACGGGGATGCCGAGCTTCGCCGCCCGCAGCACGAACCGGTAGCCGCTCATGACGGTCAACGAGGAGCCGAGCACCAGCAGGCTGCTGGCCCGCTCGACGTGGGCGAAGCTGCGCTCCACACGGTCGCGCGGCACGGTCTCGCCGAAGAAGACCACGTCGGGCTTGAGCGGACCGGCCCCGCAGGCGAGGCAGGCGACCATCACGAACCCGTCGAGCAGCGCGTCGGGGAGTTCGGCGTCGCCGTCGGGGTTCACCTCGGCGACGCGCGGGCCGAACGTCGGGTTGGCGGCCT
Organism: uncultured Actinomycetota bacterium; assembly: GCA_963748305.1. Lineage (GTDB taxonomy): Bacteria > Actinomycetota > Actinomycetes > Mycobacteriales > Geodermatophilaceae > Blastococcus_B. The sequence continues at coordinate 176,377 of CAVVIN010000012.1, forward strand.
GCAGTCGCTCGTCGAGGTCGGCGCGGTCGGCGACGTCGCCACAGGACAGGCAGACCGTCCGGTCCAGGCCGCCGTGCAGCTCTTCGACGTCACTGGCGCCGCCGGCCTGGTGCAGCCCGTCGACGTTCTGGGTGATCACCGGCCCCACCACGCCCGCCGCCTGCAGCTCGGCCACGGCGCGGTGGCCGGCGTTCGGCCGGGCACCGCGGATCTGCCGCCACCCGACGAAGCTGCGCGCCCAGTACCGGTGCCGGCCACGGGGGTCGCGGGTGAAGGTCTGATAGGTCATCGGGGTGTGCCGCCGCAGGCTGCCACTGGTGCCGCGGTAGTCGGGGATGCCGGACTCGGTCGACAGCCCGGCGCCCGAGAGGACGACGACATTTCCCGCCGCGAGCAGGTCCGCGAGGTCGTCGATCGGGGCGGCCCGAGCGGTGGCCCCGATCTGGGCGGCGGCGGTCGGCGCGGCGGTCACCGGCCCATGGTCCCCGGGATTCCCCGACCATGCCGCTCGCCCGCGGTCAGGGGTCCTCCTCCGCGTTCAGGTAGGTGCAGCGGAAGCGGGCCTGCGACATGCCCTCGATGAAGCGGACCTCCCACTCGGGATCGGTCGCCGGGAACGTGACGAGCACGCGCTCCTCGAGGACGACGGGGTGCCCGTCCAGTCCGGTGTAGCTCTTGCGCACGAGAACCCGGGTCGTGCCGTCGACCTCGTCATGCGCCGGCGCCCACCGCGCGGAGGCGATCGCAGCGGCCAGCTCGGCGCGCGGGCCCGGCGGGAGCACCCCCACCGCGCCGGGCCGCAACGCAGCGACCCGCGGACCACGCCAGGCCGTCCACGCGGCCCACGCACCGAGCCCCAGCAGGCCGAGCAGCACCAGCACCAGGGCCACCTCGGCCAGAGCGAACACCACGCCCAGACGCTAGTTCCCCGGAGCGGCGACCGGATGCCCTCCGGCCGCCCGCTAACCTCGGAGCGCACATCCCGGTCGGCCGAGCCGACGAGCCCCCGTAGCTCAGGGGATAGAGCATCGGTTTCCTAAACCGTGTGTCGCAGGTTCGAATCCTGCCGGGGGCACCCGCTGGATCTGCCCGTGTCCAGGTCGGGGGTGTCGTTCCAATGGCGAGAAACGTCGGGATGCCAGGGCCGACCGCAGGAAGCGCCGCACCCGTGGGTAGGGCCCGCACACTCGCTCAGGTCTACCGACACTTCGGTGAGGTCGACGCCGCCGATACATCGCCGCTGTACGAGCGCGTCGCCGTCGCCCTGAGCGAGTCCGACGAGGCGCTGCGCGCCATCGAGGCGGCGCCGGCGCGCAAGCGGCGCCCCACGGTGATCCTCGCCGCGCTGCACGACCTCGCCCTCTCCGGACGCGCCCCGGCGCTTGCCGCGGCCTATGCCGCTGCGGACGGCGACGCTGCCGCGGCCGCGGCGATCGACACGCTGAGCCGGATGACGGACTCGGTCGTGGCCATCGCCGTGCGCCGGAAGACGCAGACCTTCGAGACCGGACGCTGCGCCGTGCTGTACCCGGCCATCGCCGAGGCGGCGCGCCGGGTAGGCGCGAACGCGCTCGGGCTGATCGACGTGGGCTGTTCGGCTGGGCTCAATCTCCATGTCGATCGCGTGGGCATCACATACAGCAACGGACGTTCGGTGGGCGACCCGTCATCTCCCGTGCAGCTGTCGTCGTCGATCGTGGGAGACCGGCCCATCCCGACGCGGCCGATGCCCGAGGTCGTCGCCCGGATCGGCGTCGACCTCGATCCGGTCGACGTGACCGACGCGGATGACGCCCGATGGTTGCGCGCCTGCCTGTGGCCGGATCAGCCGGACCAGCCGGAGCGGGTCGCGAGGCTCGAAGCGGAGATGGCGCTGGCGGCGACTGCCCCTCCGCTGCTGCTGCGAGGTGACGCCGTCGAGGTGCTGCCCGACGCCTTCGCCCGTGTGCCCGCGGACGCCCTGCCTGTCGTCACCACGACATGGGCGCTGTCGCGTTTCCCGCTCGAGAGCCGCCTGCGCTTCCTGCACCGCCTCGATGAAGCGGCGGCCGGCCGGGCGGTGGCGTGGGTGTCAGCGGAGGGGGTCGGCGTCGCGCCGACGATCCCGACAGTTGGTGATCGCCGCGCCTCGGGCCACAGCATCATCGGCCTGGCGGTGTTCGACCGGTCGGCTCTGCGCGCCGAGGCCATGGGCCGCTGCTGGTCGCAGGGCCGCCTGCTGGCGTGGCTGGCGGACTCCTAGTGTTCGCGATCAACCCCGCCGGACCGATCGACTGGGGCGACCTCGCCGCTGGCGCAGGCTCCTTCGACCAGGCCCACTTCGGCCACGAGTTCCGGGCGTTCACCGGGCTCACGCCGACCCGGTACGTCGAAGTCCGGCGGCGGTTCCTGCGCGAACATCCCGGCCACGCGCTGGACAGCTGGCCGCTGCCGGCCGATTGATTTCTTACCAGAGCGACAGCTCACGACACGCTAATTTGCGGGCACCCCAAGGCAGAGGAGAGACCCGTGGGCACGGTGGTCATGTACAGCTCGGTGTCGGTGGATGGCTTCGTCGCGGACGAGCACGACCAGCCCGGACCGCTGTTCGACTGGTTGTCCAGCGGTGACGTCCCGTTGGACGAGAGCGGCGAGATAAAGGTGTCGCAGACGTCCTACGACTACACCCGGCCGTACTGGGACCAGATCGGGGCGACAATCGTCGGCCGCCACGTCTTCGACATGACGGACGGCTGGGACGGGAAGCCTCCGGGCGGGATCGACCACGTGGTCGTCGTGACGCACCGGCCGGAGCCCGAGGGCTGGGACCCCGAGGCGCCGTTTCACTTCGTCGACGGCGTCGAGGCAGCCGTGGCCAAGGCGCAGGAGCTTGCGGGTGACCGCATGGTCGAGGTCGCCGCTGGCGACGTCGGTGGCCAGGTGCTTGCCGCGGGTCTGGTCGACGAGGTGCGCATGGACGTCGTACCCGTGGTGTTCGGGTCCGGCAAGCGCTACTTCGGCTCGGTCCACGCGCAGCACCTGTTGGAGGATCCTGACGTGGTGATTCAGGGCAACCGGGTGCTTCACCTACGCTTTCGGGTGCGCCGTTGACCGATCTGAGCGGGTTCGCGAAGTCCACTACGAACGGCGAAAGGGCCTCCGGCTGCGTTGCGCATCACTGTCCCTGGTCGGGCAGCCGACGCCGATCGGCCCCAGCACCTCTCCACGACCGCCGAGTCGCCGGACGCGCACCGACGGGTGCTCGCCGTGCTGACGTTCCTGCGGAGTTGACCCGCCACCGAGGACCGGACCGGCAGGGAGGGCTGTACGGTCACGTTCCGCCACGATCGGGTACCGCTTCATGCATGAACCGCACCGCGCCGGGGAACAGCAGCCCCACGCGACTCGTCAGTAGCGGATGAGGGACGCAGAGGAGTCGCGGGGTTACCGTGCTGTGACCAACATCGGGCTCCGGCAAGGACGCCGGGGGACGGAAGGTGGACAAGACACATGGAGACGACGGTGGTGGACGTCCCAGAGAGGGGACGCTTCGAAGTCCGGGTCGACGGGCAGGTGGTCGGGCTGGCGAGCTACCACGTCGAGGGCGGCACGATGACGCTGCCGCACACCGAGGTCGACCCGACCGTGGGCGGCCGCGGCATCGGGACGGCGCTGGTGGCCGGCGTCCTCGAGGCCGCCCGGGAGCGCGGCCTGCACGTTCTCCCCTACTGCTCCTTCGTGCGCCATTACATCCAGCAGCACCCCGAGACGATCGAACTCGTCGCCGCGGAGGACCGGCCGCACTTCGGCCTGGAGACCGCCGACCGCTGACGGGTCACGTCGGCACCACGCGGTGCGGACGACGAGGGCCCCGCCTAGGCTCCGCCGGTGCCTGAAGGACACACCCTCTTCCGCCTGGCGCGGGATCAGACCACGCAGTTCGCCGGCCGGCCCGTGCACGTCACCAGCCCGCAGGGCCGCTTCGATGCCGGTGCCGCCCTCGTCGACGGCCGGGTCCTCGACAGCGTCCGCTCCTACGGCAAGCACCTGTTCGCCCGCTTCGGCGCCGACACGGTGCACGTGCACCTGGGCCTCTACGGCAGCTTCACCAGCGGGACCGGCGCTCCTCCCCGGCCCGTGGCGCGCTCCGGATGCGGTGGGTGGGCGACGGTCCCGACGGGGCCGGCGTCTGGACCGACCTGCGCGGCGCGACCGCCTGCGAGGTGCTGACCCGGCCCGAGGTGACCGCGATCCTCGCCCGGCTCGGGCCGGACCCGCTGCGTCCGCGGGCCGACGGCGAGACGGGCGCACCGCCGCATCGCGGCCAGCCGGACGGCGATCGGCGCGTTGCTCATGGACCAGACCGTGCTGGCCGGCGTCGGCAACGTCTACCGGGCCGAGCTGCTCTTCCGGCACGGGATCTCGCCCTTCCGGCCCGGCCGCGGCGTGGACGAGTCGCTCTGGGCGGGGATGTGGGCCGACCTCGTCGTCCTGATGCGGGCCGGGGTCCGTCTCGGCCGCATCGTCACCACCCGCCCGGAGGACCGCTCGCGCCGTCGCGGTGTGGCGGCGCCGGAGGACGCGCACTACGTCTACCGCCGGACCGGGGAACCCTGCCGGATCTGCGGCACGGAGGTGCGTACCGAGGTCATGGTCGGCCGGAATCTCTACTGGTGCCCGGCCTGCCAGGCCGTCTGACCTGCGCAGACGTTCCACCAACCGGGGTGAGCCCGGGGACGACGGCCCGCTCGGGCGAACGATTGCGGGTGTATTTTGCCCCTCACATGGGAAAGACGCTGCGCTCGGTCGTGATCACCACCCTCGCCCTGGTGACGGTGGTCCTCGGCCTGCCCTCGACAGCGTCCGCGGCCGCGCCCACGCGGGTCGGCTACGACGTCTCCTACCCGCAGTGCGGGTCGTCGCTGCCGAGCGCCCGGGCCTTCGCGATCGTCGGCGTCAACGGCGGCCTGTCGACGCGGGGCAACCCGTGCCTGAGCACCCAGCTGAGCTGGGCCTGGGGCTCGAACGGCTCGGTCGCAAGCCAGCCGAAGGCGCAGCTCTACCTGAACACCGCCAATCCCGGCGAGGTCCGCGACCAGGTCACCACCTGGCCGACCTCCGGGTCGACCCCGTACGGCGACTGCGACGGCGACAACTCGATGGCCTGCTCGTGGGAGTACGGCTGGGAGCGCGCGAGCAACAGCGTCCTGTCGTTCTTCACGCCGGCCGCCCGCGTGGCCCGTGTCGACGGCCGCGCCTCCTCCTACATGTGGTGGCTGGACGTCGAGACCACCAACACCTGGCAGAGCGGCTCGTCCGACGCGCTGGCCCGCAACCGGGCGACGCTGGAGGGCATGGCCGCCTACGTGATCGCGCGCGGCGGCCGGGTCGGGCTCTACTCGACCGGCCAGCAGTGGGCGGAGATCGTCGGCAGCGTCCCGTCGGGCAGCAACCTGACCGGGCGCCCGAGTTGGCTGGCCGGGTCGAGTTCGCTGTCCGACGCGCGCTCCGACTGCCGCAACCCGGCGCTGACGCCGGGCAGCCGGGTCACGCTCACGCAGTACATCGTCAATGGGCTGGACCGGAACAACGCCTGCACCTGATCTGGTGCCGGAGGCCCGCCCGGGTCAGGATGCCGGTTGTGTCCGACAACGGTGCGCCATCCTCCGCCACGGCGGGCCATCCTCTGCGCATCGCCGTCATCGGTGCCGGCCCGGCCGGTATCTACGCCGCCGAGGCCCTGACCCGGCAGGACGACGTCCCGGTCGCGGTCGACCTCGTCGACCGGCTGCCCACCCCGTTCGGCCTGGTCCGGCACGGCATCGCCCCTGACCACCCGAAGATGCGGGCGATCCGCGACACCCTGCGCAACACGCCTCGACCACCCGCTCGTCCGCTTCGTCGGCAACGTCGACGTGGGCACCGACATCGGGCTCGACGAGCTGCGGCGGCACGTCGACGCCGTCATCTACACCTACGGCGCCTCGCTCGACCGGCACCTCGGCATCGACGGCGAGGAACTGCCCGGCAGCCTCGCCGCCACCGATCTCGTCGCCTGGTACACCGGGCATCCGGACGCCGACCGGCCCCGCGTCGAGGCCGCGCTGAAGGGCGCGCGCTCGGTCGTCGTCGTGGGCGTCGGCAACGTGGCGCTCGACGTCGCCCGCGTGCTCTCCCGCACGCCGGAGGAGCTCGAGCCGACGGACATGCCGCAGCACGTGCTCGACGCGCTCGCCGCGGCGCCGGTCGAGACGGTCACCGTGCTGGGCCGGCGCAGTCCCGCGCACGCCACCTTCACCACCCAGGAGCTGCGCGAGCTCGACGCGCTGGCCGGCGGCACCGTCCTGGTCGACCCCGCCGACCTCGAGCTCGACGCGGCGACCGAGGAGCGGGCGGCCGGTGATCGCAATGTCAGCCGGAACCTCGCGGTCCTGCGCGGCTGGGCCGACCACCTGCCCGAGGCCGGCCAGGTCCGGCTGACCCTGCGATTCTTCAGCCGCCCGATCCAGCTGCTGGGCGAGGACCGGGTGACCGGCGTCGAGGTGGAGCGGACGGCCGTGGACGCCGAGGGACGCGCGATGGGCACCGGGGAGACCGAGCTGCTGCCCGCCGACCTCGTCGTCCGTTCGGTCGGCTATCAGGGCTGTCCCTGCCGGGCCTGCCGGTCGACGAGCGGTCGGCCACGGTGCCCAACGACGGCGGGCGGGTGCTCCGCGACGGCCACCCCTCCTCCGGCGAGTACGTGGCGGGCTGGATCAAGCGCGGCCCGACCGGCGTCGTCGGCACCAACAAGCACGACGCCCGGGAGACGGTGGCCGCGCTGCTCGCGGACGCGGCCGAGGGCCGGCTCGTCGCGCGCGGCCCCGTCGGCGACCTGGTCGACGAGCTCGTCGCCCGCGGCGCCGAGCCGGTGCTGCTCGAGGACTGGCGGGCGATCGACGCCGCCGAGATCGCCCTCGGCGCCACGTTCGGCCGGGCCCGGACGACGCTGCACGAGCGGGAGACGCTGATGGCCGCCGTCCGCGCGGCCGCAGCGGCCACGGGCTAGACAGCGGAGACGGCGGCGAGCAGCTCGGCGGCTGCCTCCGGGCTGGACGCCGCGACGAACCGGATCTTCTCCTCCGTGTCCGGCCGCAGCGTCACCTCCTCGCCGTCCGGGGTGAGCGCCACGCCGCCGGCCGCCGCCAGGACGGCCAGCGCCCCGGCGATGTCGTGCACGTGGGCACCGCTGCGGTCGGTGTCGTGCCAGGCCGCCGCGGACCCGTCGGCCACCAGGCAGAGCTCGACGGCGGTGCACCCGGTCACCCGCACCCGCCGCGCCGTCGTCGGCACGCTGACGGCGTCCCCGCTCGACGCCGAGGGCACGACGACGGTGGTGCCCGGCTTCGGGCGCACCGGCAGGCCGTCCCGCCAGGCGTTCGAGCCGTCGGCCCACCAGCGTCGCCCCGACGACAGGTCGACCACGACGCCCGCCACCGCCCGGCCGGCGTCCACGAGCCCCGCCGAGAACGCCCACGGCGGAAGGCCGGCGCGGAAGTTGCCGGTGCCGTCGAGCGGGTCGAGCACGACCCACGGCCCGTCGCCGTCCACCCGCTGGTCGGTGCGCTCCTCGCTGAGCACGGGCACGCCCAGCGCCACCAGCACCTCGGTGGCTGCCTGGTGCGCGGCCTCGTCCGCGGCCACCGACGGGCTGCCGTCGGCCTTGACCCGGTCCCCGCCGATGCCGCGGGCGAGGGCCACCGCCGTCTCGACGCGGGTGGCCGCGAGCGCGGCGAGGTGCAGGAACCGCACGACCAGCGGGGCGTCGTCGCCGGGCACCGGGACGGGAACCACCCCCCGTCCACCCGGTCGGTCGCGCACCCGGGCACAGCCCCAGGCCGCCGCGGTCGCGAGCACGGCCGGGGTGTCCGGACCGATCCCTGCGGCGGCCAGCAACACCGCCTCGGAGACGCCCTCCGGCGTCCACTGGCGGCGGAGCAGCACCGCCTCGTCCCCGTCGTCGGGGAGGTCACCCACGAGCACCCGGTAGGCGGGATCGCTGATCGCCGGTGCCAGCGCCCCGGGCGCGAGCCCCAGGGCGGCGGCCGCGCGCACCAGGTCCGGGCCGCCGGTGGCGACGCGGTGGTCAGCCACTGTTGCGCAGGGCGGTCGCGATGCCGTTGATGGTCAGCTGGATGTTGCGGCGGGTCAGCTCGTCGTCGTCGCCGGCGCGGCGGCGACGCAGCATCTCGACCTGCAGATGGTGCAGCGGCTCCAGGTACGGGAACCGGTTGCGGATCGAGCGGGCCAGCGACGGGTTGTCGGCCAGCAGTTCGTCGTCGCCGGTGATCTGCCAGCAACATGCGGCAGGTGCGCTCGTGCTCGGCGGTGATCTGGTCGAAGACCCGGGCCCGCAGGTCCTCGTCGGGCACGAGCTCGGCGTAGCGGGCGGCCAGGTCGAGGTCGGTCTTGGCCAGCACCATGCCCATGTTCGACAGCACCGTCCGGAAGAACGGCCAGTTGCGGTGCAGTTCGCTGCAGCCGTTGCGAGCCTCTCGCCTCGATCGCCCCGTCCGCCGTCGACCCAGCCTCCAGCGCCGACCCGGTGCCGTACCAGCCGGGCAGCATGATCCGGGTCTGCGACCAGCTGAACACCCACGGGATGGCCCGCAGGTCGGAGATCTTGTCGCCGGCCTTGCGCGACGGCGGCCGGCTGCCGATGTTCAGCTCGCCGAGCTCGCTTGATCGGGGTGGCGGCGCGGAACCACTCGACGAAGCCCGGGGTCTCGTGGACCAGCGCCCGGTAGGCGCGCCGGGCGCGGGCGGCGAGATCGTCGAGCAGGGCGTACGCGGGCTCCGCGTCGTCCCCCAGCCCCTCGATGTCGAGCAGGCTGGACTCGAGCGTGGCGGCGACCAGCGCCTCGAGGTTGCGCCGCGCGAGGTCGGGGTCGGCGTACTTGGCCGCGATCACCTCGCCCTGCTCGGTGATCCGCAGGGCGCCGGCGACCGCGCCCGGCGGCTGGGCCCGGATCGCCTCGTAGCTGGGCCCGCCGCCGCGGCCGACGGTGCCGCCCCGGCCGTGGAACAGCCGCAGCCGGATGCCCTCGTCGCGGGCGACCTCGACCAGGTCCAGCTCGGCGCGGTAGCAGCGCCCAGTTGGCGGCGAGGTAGCCGCCGTCCTTGTTGCTGTCGGAGTACCCGAGCATGACCTCCTGCACGTCGCCGCGGGCGGCGAGCAGCGCCCGGTACAGCGGCTGCTCCAGGACGGCGGTCAGCGTGGTGCCGGCGCCCTGCAGGTCGTCGATCGTCTCGAACAGCGGCGAGATGCCGACGGGCGACGACGGTCCGGCCGCGCCGTCGGGGTCGAACAGGCCGACCTCCTTGAGCAGGACGGCGACCTCGAGCACGTCGCTGACCGACTCGCACATGCTGATCACGTAGTTCGGGATGGTGCGCGGGCCGAGCAGCGCGATCCGCTCCGCCGCGGCGACCAGCACGTCGAGCTCGCCCGCGGGCGGTCTCCGACAGCTCGGCGTCGGGCCGCACGAGCGGACGGCGCATGCGTGAGCTCGCCGGCCAGCAGCTCGACCCGGGCGGCCTCGTCGAGGGCGGCGTAGTCGTCGCACACCCCGGCCCAGGCCAGCAGCTCGGCCACGACCTACTCGTGGACCGACGAGTTCTGCCGCAGGTCCAGCCCGCACAGGTGGAACCCGAAGACCTCGACGGCCTCGCGCAGCCGGCGCAGCCGGTCGTCGGCCAGCGTCGCCGGCGCCGTGGCTGCGCAGCGACGTGTCGACGACGTCGAGGTCGGCGCGCAGCTCGTCGGGCGACTCGTACCGCGGCCGCTCCGCGTGCGGGGCCGGTCCGGGCACCCGGCCGAGCACGGCCTGCGCGGTGGCGCAGAGCCGGCCGGACATGCCCGCCGAGCGCCCGGCGGTAGGGCTCGTCGGCGCGGAACGGCGAGTCGTCGCGGGACGCCTCGGCGAGCCGGTAGAGCTCCGGGGTGGGGGTGACCAGCCGGTCGGACATCGACAGCTCGCGGCGCAGGCGCCTCGAGTTCGGCGAGGTGATGGGCCAGCGCGGTCTCGGCCTGCCGGGAGGTGGCCCGGCGCAGCGCCTCGGCGGTGACGAACGGGTTGCCGTCGCGGTCGCCGCCGATCCAGGAGCCGGGCAGCAGCATGGGCCGGCGCAGCAGCCCGGCGTCGGGCCAGCGCTCGTCGAGGGCGCGACGCAGCTCGGCGTTGATGGCCGGGATGACGTCGAACAGCGAGAGCTCGTAGTAGCGCAGCGCCTCGTCGATCTCGTCCTGCAGCCGCAGCCGGGACAGCCGCAGCAACGCCGTCTGCCAGAGGGTGAGGACCGAGCGCCACAGCTTGCCCGACCACTCGGCCTCGTCGGTCTCCCCCACGGCGGCGCGGTCGCGCTGGCGGATGAGCTCGGTGATCTGCCGCTGCACGTGCGAGATCGTGCTGCGCCGGACCTCGGTGGGGTGGGCGGTGACGACGGGGCAGACCAGCGCGTTGGCCAGCTCGCCGGCGACGACGTCGGCGGGCAGGTCGGCCTCGTCGAGCAGGTCGAAGGTGGCGGCGAGCGTGCCCTTCTGCGGCGGGGAGCCCTCGCGGCGGTGGAACCGGCGGCGCCGCTCGTGGTGCAGGTCCTCGGCGAGGTTGGCCAGCAGCGAGAAGTGGCTGAACGCCCGGATGATGTGGTTGGCCGAGCGGACGTCGAGGTCGGCGAGCCGGTGCGCCAGCTCCTTCCGGTCGACCTCGGAGCGGCGGATCTTGAACGCCTCCACACGGGTGGACTCGACCAGGTCGAGGACGTCGGCGCCGGCCTGCTCGCCGATCACCTCGCCCAGGACGCGACCGAGCAGCCGGATGTCGTCGCGCAGTGGCGCGTCGTCGGCGCGGTCACCGGGACCGGTCGGTCCGCGGTGGTGGCGGAGGTCGGCGACGTCGACAGTGGCTTCGGACACGGCCCGAGTATCCGGCCCCCGCGTGTCCGGCGTGTGTCGAGCCTCCGGGCGGGTGCGAGGGCAAAGGAAGCTATGCCTGCTGTCCGGGCCCCGATCAGGTGGGCAAAGCTTCCTTTGCCTGGGACCGGGCGGGTGGGTCAGCCGTGCTGTTCGAGCTCTTTCAGGCTCTGCGCCGCCAATTGGTCGCCGGCCGCGGCACCGAGCCGGAACTGCTCGACCGCACCGTCGATGTCGCCGCGATCGGCCAGCAGCACCGCCAGGTTGTGGTGGCAGTAGGTGTCGCCGGCGTTGATCCCGCTGCGGTAGGCCTCCTCGGCGGCCTCGTCGTCGGCCATCTCCTCGCGGTACAGGTTGCCCAGCGGCAGCCAGGCGACCTGCTCCCCGAGCTTCGCGCCGCGCTCGAGCACGGCGCGGGCCTCGACGGGGCGGCCGGTCTCCCGCAGCAGGTGCGCGAGGTCGCTGCGCGCGGCCGGGAAGTGGTGCTGCCCGGTGCGCAGGTCGTCCTCGAGCGCGGGGTCGAGCGTGGCGCACCAGCGCCAGCAGGCGACGACGGCCGCGGCCTCGTCGTCCCCGGCGGCCGCGATCTCCTCCGCGACGGCCAGGCGCGTTCTCGCGCTCCCCCTGCTCGCGCAGGAGGAAGGCCAGCTGCAGGCCACCCTCGAGGTCGCCCGCGTCGACGGCACCGCGGTAGGCGCGCATGGCGCCGGCGAGGTCGCCGAGGTCCTCGAGGACGAGGCCCAGGTTCCGCCAGGCGTCGGCCTCCCCGCCGGAGAGCGCCATCTCGTAGGCGGTGACCGCCTCCGCCCAGCGGTGCTGGGCGGCGAGGGTGTTGCCGAGGTTGAACCAGCCCATGGTGTCGCCGAGCTCGGCGGCGCGACGGAAGCACCACTCGGCGTCGTCCTGCCGGTCGGCGTCGGCGAGATCGCAGCCGAGGTCGATGAGTGCGTCAGCACTCTCGGAGGCCCGCAGCCGCCGTAGGCGCCTGTCCAGGTCCTCGGTCATGCCGCGATGATCAGCTGTCGAGGGCCCCCTTGGCCTCTCCCGTCGGGGTGACCTCACCCCATCGGGCGCATGACTCAGGTGCCTCAGCCCGACCACGCCGGTTCAGGCGCGCTCGGCCCGCAGCGCCTCGCGCAGCTTCGTCTTCCCGCTGGTGCGCAGCAGGGCACCGGCGTAGACCCGCCCGCCGAGCCGCACGATGAGGCCGATCGCGACCAGCATCAGGACGACGGCGAGCGCGGTCTCCCACAGGGGGACGTCGCCCGCCGCCTGCCGGACCGGCATCACCAGCGGGGACAGCCCCGGCACGAAGGACGTGATGGTGGCCATCGGCCCGTCCGGGTTGCCCGCGGCCTGGATGCCGATGACGAACGCGACGACGAGGACCAGCGTCGTCGGCATGACGACGGTGCCGAGGTCCTCCTGCCGGCTGACCAGGGACGCCGCCACGGCGAAGATCGCCGCGTAGAACGCGTAGCCGAGGACGAACCACAGGACCACCGAGAGCGCCGTGCCGATCAGCTCACCCGGGATGTCGACGAGGTCGAACGCCAGTGCCCCGGCGACCCCGACGACGGCGATCACGACGATCTGGGCCAAGCCGAGCAGGCCGAGCCCGACGATCTTCCCGGCGAGCAGCTGCCACGGCTTCATGGTGGCCAGCAGCAGCTCCACCACCCGGCTGGCCTTCTCCTCCACGACCCCCTGGGCGACGAACTGGCCGAAGAGGATGAGCAGGCCGTAGAGCAGGCCGATGCCGATGATCGCGGAGACGACCCGCTGCCCCTCCTGGTCGGCGTCGGGGTCCAGCGCGGTGACCGAGACCTCCGGCACCTCGAGGTCGGTCACCCCGGCCGCGGCCAGCTGCTCGGAGATCGCCAGCTGGGCGACCGCGCCCTGGACGACCGCCTGCAGCTCTGCCCCGGCCGACTGCTGGACGATCAGTTCCGGCTCCCCCGAGTCGGCGATGAGCGCGCCGTCGATCTCCTCGTTCTCGACGGCCGCTGCGCGCGTCGGCCTCGGTGTCGTACCCGCCGACCTCGACGTCGATGTCCAGCGCGCTCGCCTGCGCCTCCAGGGCGGCAGTGAGCTGGCGGGCCTCGCCGACGACGCCGATGCGCGTGGTCTCGGCGCCGGAGCTCAGCGCCACCTGCAGGCCGAGCGTGCCCAGCAGGAGGACGAGGATGACGGCGCAGCTGATGATGAAGTTCTTGTCGCGCACCCGGGCGGAGATCTCCCGGGCGGCGACCAGCCGCACCAGCGCCGTGCTGCCGAGTGGCCGGGGCTCGGTCACGCAGCCACCTCGTGCGGGGTGCTGACGGCCTCGCGGAACAGCTCGACCAGCGTGGGCTGGCGCCAGGCGAAGTGCGTCACCCGGCCGGTGCGCAGGGCCGCGGCGAGGACGGCCTGGTCGTCGGTGTCACCGGCGAGCTCGAGCAGGGTGTCGCCGTTGCGCTCGGAGACGACGTGGACACCGGGCAGCGCGGCGGCCCAGTGCGGCAGCGGCGTCGGGGACGATGACCCGCAGCACGCGGCCGGCCTCCTGGCGGCGGAGCTCCTCGACGCTCCCGGTGGCGACCATCCGCCCGTGGGCGAGGATGCCGACGGCGTCGCAGAGCCGCTCGACGAGGTCGAGCTGGTGGCTGGAGAAGACGACCGGGACCCCGCGGCGGGCCTGCTCGAGCAGTGCCTCGGCGAGCGAGTCGACGCCGACCGGGTCCAGCCCGGAGAACGGCTCGTCGAGGATCAGGACCTCGGGCCGGCTGACCAGCGCGGCGGCCAACTGCACCCGCTGCTGGTTGCCGAGCGACAGCTTCTCCACCGGGTCGCCGCGCCGCTCACCGAGGCCGAGCCGGTCGACCCACTCACCCGCGGCCCGCGTGGCGGCGGCGCCGTCCAGCCCGTGCAGCCGGGCGAAGTAGGCGACCTGCTCGCCGACCTTCATCTTCGGGTAGAGCCCGCGCTCCTCCGGCATGTAGCCGACGCGCCGGCGGCTCTCCTGGTCCAGCGACCGGTCCTGCCAGCGCACGTCCCCGGCGTCGGCGCGGACCAGGCCCATGGCGATGCGCATCGTCGTCGTCTTGCCGGCGCCGTTGGACCCGCAGAAACCGAACATCGACCCGGGGGCGACGGCGAAGCTCACACCGTCGAGGACCTGGTTGGCGCCGAAGCTCTTGCGCAGGCCGTCGAACTCGAGCACTCGTCTCCCCTGACGTCGTGGTTCCTGATCCGCACCGTATCCGCCCTCCCCTCGCGGAACGCCGCTGTCTGCGGTGTCATCGGTCCGTGGACGAGAACGGGATCGCCCAGCCGCCGACCGGGGTCGGGCTCGACGGGCTGCGCGCCGCCGCGGCGCAGTGCCGCGCCTGCGAGCTGTGGGAGCCGGCGACGCAGACGGTCTTCGGGAACGGGCCGGTGACGGCGCGGGTCGTCCTGGTGGGCGAGCAGCCCGGCGACCAGGAGGACCGGAAGGGCGAGCCGTTCGTCGGCCCGGCCGGGAAGGTGCTCGACCGGGCCCTGACCGATGCCGGCATCGACCGCCGCGACGCCTACGTGACCAACGCGGTCAAGCACTTCCGGTTCACCGTGTCCGGCAAGCGCCGGATCCACCAGACGCCCGGCCCCGAGCACCTGCTGGCCTGCCGACCGTGGCTCGAGTCGGAGTTCGTCGTCCTCAAGCCCGAGGTGGTGGTCTGCCTGGGCGCGACGGCGGCCAAGGCGCTGATCTCGCCGTCGTTCCGGATCACCCAGGACCGGGGACACCTGCTGCCGTGGACGCCGCCGGGCCTCGAGGTCCCCGAGAGCGAGGCCGACGAGGACGAGGACGCCCCGTCGCAGACCTGGATGCTCGCGACGACGCACCCGTCGGCGGTCCTCCGCACCCCCGAGGAGGGCCGTGCCGCCGCCTACGACGCCCTGGTCGCCGACCTCGCCGTCGTCGCGCACGCGCTGGCGACGTAGGCCTCGATGTGAGCACGCTTCGCACCAGGCGTTACCGGAACTCTTGCGTAACGCCCCGACACGTGATTAATGAGCGTCGGGGCCCGGCCGGCCCTCGTCATTCTCGGGGGTGGACGAGTCCGGCCGGGCCTCGCCCACCGGCACGGCGTCCCTGACCTGCGACGCCCGGAACCGACGGAACGACGGCACGAGCAGCGCCACGACGACCATCGCGACCACGACGATGACGCCGCCGGACACCATCGCCACGGACACCCCTGCCGCACTCGCCATCGCACCGGCGCGGAGGTCGCCGAGCCGAGGGCCACCGGCGACGACGACGAGGAAGACGCCCTGCATCCGGCCGCGCATCTCGTCCGGCGCCGCCTCCTGCAGCATCGAGGTGCGCAGCACCGCGCTGACCATGTCGCCGGCCCCGGCGACGGCGAGGCAGAGCACGGCCAGCCACAGCGACGGCGCCAGCCCGAACCCGATGATCGCGAGCGCCCACACCACGATCGCGCCCAGCACCACCGCGCCCTGCCGGTCGACCCGCGACACCCAGCCCGAGGTCAGCCCCATCAGCAGGGCGCCGACCGAGATCCCGATGAACAGCCAGCCCAGGCTGTTGGGCGTCTCGGCGAACCGGGTCTCCGACAGCTCCGGGAAGACGGCCTGCGGCCAGGCGAACAGCATCGCGATGATGTCGACGACGAAGGTCATGAGGAGGACCGGCTGCGTGGCGAGGAACGCGAAACCCTCACCGACCCCTCGGACGGCGGCGGTGAGCCGGAGCGGGGCGGCGCGGCCCCCCGGCGGCAGCGACGGCAGGCCGCGCAGCAGGACCGCCGCGACGACGAAGCCCAGCGCGTCGACGGCGTAGGTGACGAACAGATCGCCCAGGCTGATCAGCAGCCCGGCCAGCAGCGGCCCGCCGATGACGAAGATGTGGCGCACGGTCATGGTCAGCGCATTGGCGGCCGGGACGCCGGCAGGTCCGACGAGAGCCGGGATCGCCGCGCTGCGGGTGGGCTGGTTGACCGCCGCGAACCCGGAGACCGCCGCGGTGAGCACCCAGAGCAGCACCAGGTTGCCGCCGCCGGGCAGCAGGGCCTGCACCGCCAGCAGCCCGCTGGTCACGGCCGCGCCCCACGAGGTGATCAGCATCAGCCGGCGCCGGTCCATCGCGTCGGCGATCGCGCCGCCGAGGAGGCCGAAGACGATCAGCGGCACCAGCGCCACGATCGACGTGACACCGACCAGCAGCGACGATCCGGTCAGCGCATAGACCTGGAAGGGGACGGCGACCAGCGTCATCTGCTGGCCGAGCATGGTGGCCGCGACGCCCCAGAACAGCCGCCGGAACGGCGGGTTGCGCAAGGGGGTGGTGTCGATCGCCCACCCCCGCGGCGCCGGTCGGCCCTGCTGCAGGGGCCCGCGCCGAGCTTGCGAGGTGTGGGGGGCAGCGGGGTCCTTCTTCATGGAGCGAGCCGCTGCACGATCCAGCCGCCGCCTTCCCCCTCGTCGCGGACGAACCGCAGCCGGTCGTGCAGGCGGTCCGCGCCGCCCTGCCAGAACTCCACCCGGTCGGGCACGACCCGGTAGCCGCCCCAGACGTCCGGCCGCGGGACAGCGTCGTCGGAGGTCTGCGCGTCGAGCAGCCGCATCCGCTCGACCAACTCGTCGCGGGAGTCGACGACCGTCGACTGCACCGAGGCGGCCGCGGCCAGCTGCGCGCCGCGCGGCCGGGGATCCCACAGCGCGTCGGAGGCGGTGGCGCCGATCCGCTCCACCCGCCCCGCCACCCGGACCTGCCGCTGCATCGCGTGCCACGGGAAGACCAGCGCCGCGCGCGGGTTGACCGCGAGCTGCGCGCCCTTGGTCGAGGCGTAGCTCGTCCCGAAGATGATGCCGGCCTCGTCGTACCCCTTCATCAGCACGATCCGCGCGTCCGGGGCGCCATCGGCGTCGGCGGTGGCCACGACGACGGCGTTGGGCTCGGGCAGCTCCGCGGCGACCGCGTCGGCGAACCAGCGGTCGAACTGTTCCACCCACGTGGCGGCGAGGTCCTCCTCGCGCAAGGTCGCCGTCGTAATTGCTGCGCATCTGGGAGAGGTCGGGCACGTCGACCATGCTGACACCACGGCCCACCTCCGGCTCGGCCGGACGGCGATCGGCCGTCGTCGGCACCCGCCCCGCGTGCATCGGGCGTGTCGGCCTCACCTAGGGTCGGCAGGCAATCGCGCGCGCCGTCAGGCGTGCGCGGGTCCCGCGCGCAGAGGAGCATGCGAGATGGCCGACGACTTCGTACCCGGCCTGGAAGGCATCATCGCCTTCGAGACAGAGATCGCCGAACCGGACAAGGACGGCGGCGCCCTGCGCTACCGCGGCGTCGACATCGAGGACCTGGTCGGCAAGGTCACGTTCGGCAACGTCTGGGGCCTCCTGGTCGACGGCGAGTTCGGCCCCGGCCTCCCGCCGGCCGAGCCGTTCCCGATCCCGGTCCACACCGGCGACGTCCGCGTCGACGTGCAGGCCGCGCTGGCCATGCTCACCCCGATCTGGGGCTACCGGCCCGCTGCTCGACATCGACGCCGAGGAGGCCCGCGAGGACCTCGCCCGGGCCGCCGTCATGGCGCTGTCCTACGTGGCGCAGTCGGCCCGCGGCATCGGCATCCCCGCGATCCCGCAGAAGCGCATCGACGAGGCCGCCACGGTCGTCGAGCGCTTCATGGTCCGCTGGCGCGGCGAGCCCGACCCCCGCCACGTCGCCGCCGTCGACGCCTACTGGACGTCGGCCGCCGAGCACGGCATGAACGCCTCCACGTTCACCGCGCGCGTCATCGCCTCGACCGGCGCCGACGTCGCGGCCTCCCTCTCCGGCGCCATCGGCGCGATGTCCGGCCCGCTGCACGGCGGCGCCCCCTCGCGCGTGCTGCACATGCTCGACGGAGTCGAGGAGAGCGGGAACGCCGAGAAGTACGTGAAGGACCTGCTCGACCGCGGCGACCGGCTGATGGGCTTCGGCCACCGCGTCTACCGCGCCGAGGACCCCCGCGCGCGCGTGCTCCGCCGCTCCGCCGAGGAGCTCGGCGCCCCCCGCTTCGAGGCCGCCCTGGCCCTGGAGCAGGCCGCCCTCAAGGAGCTGCGCGAGCGGCGTCCCGACCGGCCGATCGAGACCAACGTCGAGTTCTGGGCGGCCATCGTCCTGGACTTCGCCGAGGTCCCCGCCGCACATGTTCACCTCGATGTTCACCTGTGCCCGCACCGCCGGCTGGTGCGCGCACATCCTCGAGCAGAAGAACACCGGCCGCCTCGTGCGCCCGTCGGCCCGCTACATCGGGCCCGACCCGCGCAAGCCCGAGGAGGTCGACGGCTTCGACACCATCCAGACGAAGACGACCACCCAGGTCGCGCCGCGCCTAGAGCAAGGTCCCCGCTGCCCCCCACCGCTCGCACGCTCGCGGCGGGCCCCTGCAGTGGGGCCAACCGCACGTGCCGACGAGAGGCACCTCCGGATGAGCATCACCATCCCCGCCGATCTGCTGCCCGCCGACGGCCGCTTCGGCTGCGGTCCGTCCAAGGTCCGGCCCGAGGCGCTGCGGGCCCTGGCGGACGACGGTGCCGCGCTGATGGGCACCTCCCACCGGCAGGCGCCGGTGAGGGGGCTGGTCCGCCGCATCCGGGAGGGCCTGAGCACCCTGTTCGACCTCCCGGACGGCTACGAGGTGGTGCTCGGCAACGGCGGCTCGACGGCCTTCTGGGACGCGGCGATCGTCGGGCTGATCCGCCGGCGCAGCGCGCACGGCGTCTACGGGGAGTTCTCCGCGAAGTTCGCGTCCGGCGCCGCCGAGGCACCGTTCCTCGAGGAGCCGGTCATCGCCAAGGCGGAGCCCGGCTCGCTCGCGCTGCCGAAGGCGCAGGACGGGATCGACGTCTACGCGTGGGCGCACAACGAGACCTCGACCGGGGTCATGGCGGAGGTCTCCCGCCCCGAGGGCACCGACGACGCCCTGGTGCTGATCGACGCCACGAGCGGGGCCGGCGGCCTGCCGGTGGACGTGTCGCAGACCGACGCCTACTACTTCGCCCCGCAGAAGAGCTTCGCCGGCGACGGCGGTCTGTGGATCGCGCTGATGTCGGGCGACGCGCTGGAGCGGATCGCCGAGATCAAGGCCACGGACCGCTGGATCCCCGGCTTCCTCGACCTGTCGATCGCCGTGGACAACTCCGCCAAGGACCAGACCTACAACACCCCCGCCGTCGCCACGCTGTTCCTGCTGGCCGACCAGATCGACTGGCTGCTGGGGCTCGGGGGCCTGGGCGGCGCCGTCGACCGCACCCGGGAGTCCTCCGGCCGCCTCTACCGGTGGGCGGAGCGGTCGGAGTACGCGACCCCGTTCGTCTCCGAACCCGCGCAGCGGTCCTTCGTCGTCGGCACGATCGACTTCGCCGACTCGGTGGACGCCGCCGCGGTGGCCGCGACGCTGCGGGCCAACGGCGTCGTCGACGTCGAGCCCTACCGCAAGCTGGGCCGCAACCAGCTGCGGGTCGGCATGTTCCCGGCCGTCGACCCCGACGACGTGAGCGCGCTGACCGCCTGCATCGACCACGTGGTCGGACGCCTCTGACCCCCCTGCGCTCCCGACACGGTCCCGGGAGCGCAGGTAGTTGCAGGTGCGGGTCGTCGAAGCCGGGTCGGCTGCCGACCGGACGCACCGTCCGGACTCGTGGTGGTCAGGGCTGTCTCGGCGGGAGGTGCACGTGGTTCGCGGTTCCTCGCCGGGACCTGAGGTCGAACTCTTCGCCGACGGGGGCGAGGCGGGACGGCTGATGGCGGCCTACGACTGGTCCGCCACCCCCCTCGGGCCGGTCGGCACGTGGCCCGCGAGCCTGCGCTACGCGGTCCGCACCGTGCTGGTCTCCCGCTTCCCGATGGTGCTCACCTGGGGCCCGGAGTACCGGCAGTTCTACAACGACGCGTACGCGCCCCTCATCGGCGCCAAGCACCCGGCGATCGGCGAGGACATCCGGCTCACCCTCGCCGAGGGATGGGACGCCCTCGGGCCGCCCATCGAGCACGCGATGGCGACGCGGGATGCGTCGTGGCTGCCCGGTCTGCTGCTGCTGCTCGAACGGGCCGGGTACCGGGAGGAGACCTACTTCACCGTCTCGCACGCACCGGCGTTCGGGGACGACGGGCAGGTCGCCGGGATGCACGCCGTCTGCACGGAGATGACCGGCGAGATCCTCGCCGCGCGCCGCCAGCGCACGCTGCACGCGCTGTCGACGGTCGGCGCCCAGCTCGGCGACGAGGACGAGACGGTCACGGCGATGTGCCGGGCGCTGGCGGGCGACGTCCTCGACCTGCCCTTCGCGGCCGTCTACCTCTCGTCCCCCGACGGTCCGGGGTTCCGCCGGGTGGCCACCGTGGGCTGCGCTGCGGACCTGCTCCCGGCGAATGCCGCCGGCGCGGGCGCGTTCGACGGAGTGGCCGGGACGCTCGGCGTCACCGGCGGTCCGTTCGGTGACGCCGTCACCGATGCCGTCGTCCTGCCGCTGCGCACCACCCGGGACGGCGAGCCGACCGGCCTGCTGCTCGCCGGGCTCAGCCCCAACCGCGCGCTCGACGCCGAGTACCGGTCGTTCTACGAGCTCGCCGCCGGTCAGTTCGCCGCCGCGGTCGCCAACATCCGGGCGTTCGAGGCCGAGCGGCGTCGCGCCGAGGCCCTCGCCGAGCTCGACCGCGCGAAGACCACGTTCTTCTCCGACGTCAGCCACGAGCTGCGGACCCCGCTGACGCTGCTCCTCGGTCCGATCGGCGACGTCCTCGACGACACCGCGGCTCCCCTCCCCGAGGGCGTGCGGGACCAGCTGACCCTGGCCATGCGCAACGGCCGTCGGCTGCAGCGCCTGGTCAACGACCTGCTCGACGTCGCCAGCATCGAGGCCGGCCGGGCGACGCCGGTGCGCAGCGAGACCGACGTCGCCACGTTCACCGGTGAGGTCGCCGGGATCTTCCGGGCCGCCGCCGAGCGCGCCGGGCTGGAGCTGACGGTCGACTGCCCGCCCCTCGACCGCCCGGCCTACGTGGACCCCCGCATGTGGGAGAAGGTGGTCGTCAACCTGCTGGCCAACGCGGTCAAGTACACGTTCGTCGGCGGGATCCGGGTGGCGCTGCGGGCCGACGGCGACCGGTTCGAGCTCTCCGTCACCGACACCGGCGTGGGCATCGTCGCCGAGGAACTGCCGCAGCTGTTCCACCGCTTCCACCGGGTGCCCGGGGCGACCGCGCGGACCCGCGAGGGAACCGGCATCGGCCTGGCCCTCGTGCACGAGCTGACCGCCCTGCACGGCGGCGAGGTGCTCGTGTCCAGCGAGCCAGGAACGGGCAGCACCTTCACCGTCCGCATGCCGTACGGCGCGGCGGACGCCGGCGAGACCGCCGGCCCGGTCCACCCCTCCGACGCGGCGCGCGGCGAGGCGGAGAGCTGGGAACAGGACACCTCCCGCCCCGGCGGTGCCGGGGCCGTCGCGGCGTCGGTGCTCGTCGTCGACGACAACGCCGACATGCGCGCGTACCTGACCCGGCTCCTGGCGCCCCTGTGGGCCGTGCGCACGACGGCGAACGGTGAGGAGGCGCTCGCGGCGGTCGCCGAGTCGGCGCCCGACGTCGTCCTGACCGACGTCATGATGCCGCGCGTCGACGGCTTCGAACTGCTCCGCCGGCTGCGCCAGGACCCGGCCACGCGCGACATCCCGGTGATCATGCTGACGGCACGGGCCGGCCAGGAGGCGTCGGTCGAAGGCCTGGAGGCCGGTGCCGACGACTACCTGGCCAAGCCGTTCCGGGCCCAGGAGCTCATCGCCCGCGTCCGCGTCGCGGTCGAGCGGGCGGCCGGTCGGCGCGCCGCCACGGCGGCCGAGGCAGCGGCCGCGCCCCCTCCGGCGGCCGTGCCCGTCGAGGCCCGGCTGCCCGCGCCCCGACTGCCGACCCAGCGGCTGGAGTCGCGCACTCGGGTGGCCGGCACGGGCATGCCGCCTGGCGGGTGCGACTCGGACGCGGCGTCGATCCCCTCGCTCCGGCGGGCCATCCGGGCCCACCTGCAGGGGGCGGGGGTCGGGCGAGGATCAGGCGTACGACCTCCTGCTGGCCGCATGCGAGGCGGCGACGAACGCGGTGGAGCACGCGCAGGACCCGATCGAGCCGTTCGTCGACGTCACCGCGACGGTGGACGGACGGCCGGGTGCGCATCTCCGTCCGCGACTACGGCCAGTGGCGCGAGCGGGTGTCGAGCATGGACCGCGGGCGCGGCTCCACGCTGATGACGGCGGTCGGCGAGATCACCGCGACGGCGAGCCCGGAGGGGACGACGGTGGTGATCATGGCGTCGCTGGGCGAGCCGGCCGCCTGAAACGACCCGTCGAAGAACCGGCCGGAGTAGTAGGCCTCGTTGGACGAGTCGGCCGCCTGACCCACAGCGCTGCTCAGCCGAGCAGCCAGGTGTCCTTCGCGCCGCCACCTGCGGTCGGGGCCGTCACCGTCGAGTCGGCCGCCGCGGCCACCCGGGTCAGCGGGGCGGGCAGCGCCCGCGTCTCCGGCCCCTCGACCGAGAACACCCGCAGGTCCACGTGCCGCGGCTGCAGGGCGCCGTCGACGAGCGTGGGCACGGTCGAGGGCTCGACGGGCTCGCGGGCGACGAAGCGGTGCGGCGCCGCGGCCACCTCGGCGTAGAGCTGCGCCAGCTCGGCCGCCGACGCGGTGGGGCCGACGACCGTGCCGGCGCCCCCGTACCCCTCGACGGGCTCGACGACGAGCTCGTGCAGCCGGTCGCGGACCTGCGCCCACTGCTCGGGGTCGGCGAGCACCCAGGTCGGCACCGAGCCGAGCAGCGGCTCCTCGCCCAGGTAGAAGCGGATCATCGCGGGCACGAACGCGTACGTGGTGACGTCGTCGGCCACGCCGTTGCCCGGCACGTTGGCGAGGCCGAGCCGGCCGGCCCGCACCGCCTCGGCGAGCACGCTGTCCAGCGGTTGGCCGATCGGCGTGCGGTAGGCGCCGAGGGCCGTGTCGTCGAAACGCCGGTACAGCACGTCCACCGGCACCCGGACGGCACCGACCTGGACCTCGATCCCGCCGTCGAACCGCGGCCAGATGTCTCCGGCGCGCACCAGCGGGATGCCCAGGGCCTCGGCGAGGAGCACGTGCTCGGCGTAGGTCCCGTCGCTGTCGCCCGCGGTGAGCAGGGCCACGCGTCGGCGTCCCCGCGCACTCCGGCGGGGCCGCCGAGGCCAGGGCCGCGCGCAGCACCGGAAGGGCGGACGCGGGGTCGACGACCCCGGCGTCCGGTGCCGGGCACAGGGCCGGCACGGCAGCGCGCACCACCTGGCGGCTCACGATGGCGTGGCCGAGCCCGTCGGGCGCCCGCAGCGCGTCGCGGACGACGACCCATCCCCCGTCGGCGGTCCGCACCACGTCGGCCGCGGCCAGCGTGGCCCGCGGCTGACCCGGCCAGGCCAGGCCCACCGCCTCCGGCGTGCGGCCCGGGCTGTGCGCGACCGCCCAGTGCGGAAGGGCGCCCGCGCGCACGATGTCGGGGTCACGATCGGGATCGCTGCGGCGGCGCCCGGCCGCCCGGTAGGCGTCGGCCAGGAAGGCGCTGAGGGCGCGGTGACGCTGCTCGACCCCGGCGGCGATCCGGGTCCACTCGGCGACCGGGACGACGCGCGGCCACGGGTCCTGCGGGAACGGCTGCGGCACCTGCCGCCCGTCCGACCACGAGGTGATCCGCACCCCCCGGCGCTGCCGCTCGGCCTCGATCGCGGCGGCCGCCTCGGCCAGGCCCGCCGGCCCCAGCCGCCGCAGCACCGGCCCCAGCGGGGCGTAACCGGCGCGCAGCAGCCCACCCGGCTCGACCGCCTCGTCGGCGGCGGATGCGGGGTAGTCGGCGAGAAGCTTCGAGCTCACAGCCACCGATCGAACCAGGCGGCGACCCGGCCGCTCAGCTCGACGAGGTGGTCACGTCCCACGATCGGTGTGACCTTCACCCGGCAGGAGCATCAGGTCGCTGATCGCCCCGCGCGCCCGCAGCGCCTGGTGCAGCTGCACCGATTCGGCGACGGGCACGTTGGTGTCGCGGTCGCCGTGCGCCAGCAGGACCGGCGCGGCCAGCCTCTCCACCGACGTCAGGGGCGAGATCGCGGCCAGCATCTCCCGGTCGCCCACCGGGTCGCCGTACTCGGTCACCGACGCGGCGGCCATCCACGGCTCGGTGCCGGCGAAGAACGTCCGCAGGTCACTCATGCCCGCCAGGGTCGCACCGGCGGCGAAGAGGTCCGGCCAGCGGGTGAGCGCGACGAGGGCGAGGTAGCCGCCGTAGGACCAGCCCTGCGCGCCGATCCGCCCGGGTTCGGCGATGCCGGCGGCCACGAGCTGCTCCACCGTCGTCCGGACGTCGTCGAAGGACGCCTCGCGGGCCGGGCCGTCGTCGGCGGTCATGAACGCCCGGCCGCAGCCCCCGGAGCCGCGGACGTTGGGCGCGAACACGGTGAAGCCGGCGGCGACCAGGCTCTGCGCGACCGGCGACCAGTCGGGCCGCTCCTGCCCCTCGGGGCCGCCGTGGAAGCTGACGACCGTGCGGTTGGGGCCGCGCACCCCGCGCGGGACGTGGAGCCAGCCGGCCAGGCGCGTGCCGTCGGGGGCGAGGTACTCGTGCCGGACCGGCGTCACCGTCCGGGACGGGTCCGGGCGCTCCGGCGTCCCGGGCAGCGACGTCGGCAGGTCGGCGCCGGTCAGCGGCACCCGCCACAGCGCACGGGGCGCCCGCGGGCCGGTCAGCTCGGCGAGCAGCGTCGCGCCGTCGGCGGCCAGCGACCAGCCCGGCATCACCGGCTCGGGCAGGTCGATCCGTCGCACCACGGCGCCGTCGGCCAGCGTGTGCACCCACAGCTCGGTGACGCCGTCCGTCGTCCAGACGGCGAGCACGGTGCCGTCGGGGAGCAGTGCGTAGCCGTCGAGGTCGGCCTCAGGGCGGGCCAGGACCACCCGCCCCCGCCCCGGCGCGCCGTCGCCGGACAGCGGGACGGCCACCAGGCCGGCCCGGTCGGTGCCGGGCGGCCCCGGCAGCGAGGCGCGGACGTAGACCGCGCCGTCGGGACCGAAGCGGCCGTCCTCCGAGGCGATCCCGCCCGGGGCGTCGAGCGCCAGTACCCGGCGCTGCACACCCGTCGCGATCTCGGCGACGACGATGTGCCGGTAGCCGCGCGGACCGCGGCGGGCCAGCAGGAAACGCTCGTCGGCGGAGACCGCGGTGACCGAGAGGAAGCCGCCGCGGGCCAGCGTCCGCTGCTCGCCGGTCACCACGTCGACGAGCACGATGTCGGCGTCCGGGCCGTCACCCGGCGCGATGGAGCAGGCGTAGTGGCCGGGCCCGGTCCACCCGCCGGCGAAGACGGTGGCGCGGGGGTCCTCGCCCGCGAGCAGCCGGCGGGCGGTGCCGTCGGGGCGCACGACGTGCAGTTCCGCGCAGATCGAG
Organism: uncultured Actinomycetota bacterium; assembly: GCA_963748305.1. Classification (GTDB taxonomy): domain Bacteria; phylum Actinomycetota; class Actinomycetes; order Mycobacteriales; family Geodermatophilaceae; genus Blastococcus_B. The sequence continues at coordinate 201,784 of CAVVIN010000012.1, forward strand.
CCGCCGGGGCTCACGAGGTACGCCAGCCAGCCGCCGTCGGGCGACCAGGCGACGGACACGACCTCCTGGTCCGGGCCGGACAGCTGCACCGGTGGGGTCGCGCCGTCGACGGCGGCGACCTCCAGCCGTGGCGTGCCGGATCGGTCGGTGACGTAGGCGACCCGGTCCCCCTCCGGTGACAGGGCGGGGCACCACGCGCCGGCGGCGCTCGCGATCGCGGCGACCGCGGCCCGGACGTCGTCGGGCAGCACCTCGACGGGGCGCGCCCGGGCCCGGTCCGTGAGCGGAGCGGTCATCGCACCTCCTCGAGGTTCGCGTGTCGTGCGGTCGTGCCGGTGGGAGAGCGGCAGGATTCCACGCGGTGCGGCAGTTCGGGAGCACCCTGCCGATCCCGCGTTTCCAGCTGATGTCATCGGCGGCCCTCCGCCACACCGGCACCGTGCGCCGCGTGCGCCGCGCCGCTCCGCGCGCCTGCCCGCCCGGTTCGCGCGCCGCCGATAGCCTCGGGCCCAAGGTCTCAGAGTCGGGACCGGTCCGAGCTCGCCTGCAGGAGGTCCGCCCATGCGCACGCTGCGCCTCGTGGCGCTCTCCGACGACGGGAAGAGCCTGATCCTCGCCGCCGAGGGTGACGACGCCGAGACCGGCGAACGGTACGAGCTGCCGATCGACGACCGGGTCCGCGCCGCGGCACGCGGGGACTCCCGCCGGCTCACCCAGATCGACGTCGATCTCGGCACCGAACTGCCCCCGCGCGTCATCCAGACGCGGATCCGGAGCGGCGAGACCCCCGAGCAGGTCGCGGCCTCCTCCGGCACGCGCGTCGAGCGGATCATGCGCTTCGCCCATCCGGTGCTGCAGGAGCGCGAGCGGGTCGCCGAGCAGGCCCGCGAGGCCCGCGTGCGGCTGTCCGAGGGCTCGCCGACCGTCGTCCTGCACCGGTTCATCACCGAGCGGCTGCGGCTGATCGACGCCGACCTCGACGCCGTGGGCTGGGACGCCTACCGCGACGACGACGGCACGTGGGTGGTCACCGGCACCTGGCGCGCGGGCTCCACGTCGGGGATCACCCGCTGGGCGTACGACGTCCCTGCGCGCACGGTCACCCCGCACGACGCCGCGACCATGGACTTCGCCGAGGGCACCCGTCTCGTCCGCGCCGTCCCCGACGTCCCGGTCGGCCTGCCCGCCACGCCGGTGCACCGGGCCAGTCGCCCCGTCTCCATGCTCCGGGACACACCGCACCCGGACGACGCGTTCGCGACCGGCCCCGTCGTCGGGACCGAGCACCTCAGCGGTGCCGGCACAGCCGACCACCTCGGCCCGGACAGCGCAGCCGACAACCTCGGCGGCGTAGCCGACCACCTCGGCCCGGACAGCGCAGCCGACAACCTCGGCGGGGGCGGCACAGCTGACCACCTGACCGACGACCTGAGCCACCTCTCCGGGCTGGGCGAGGACGAGCACGTCCGCGACGTCCATCCGTCCGACGGCAGCCCGGACGAGGCGCGGTCGGTCGACGCGCTGCTCGACGAGGTCGCCGAGCACGACACCGTCGTGCTCGCCCGCACGGGCGAGGTCGACGACGGCGAGGACCCGCGGGCCCGGATCCCGGCGTGGGAGGACATCGTCTTCGGGGTCCGCCGCCACCGCTGATCCCACGCGGGACTTTCTGTACAGGAAGTCCCTGCGGGGAGCTGCGCTTCCGGCGAAACTCGTTCGCCTCGGTCAGTACCGGCGCATAGCCTCGGGCTGACATGGACACCGCCCCGCCATCCCCACCGGCCGTCGAGCGGGGCCGGCTCTCCGCCCTCCTCCGGCTCTGGCCGTATGCCCGGCCGTACCGCTGGCTGCTGGTGCTCACGTTCACCGCGGCCCTGCTGGCGACTCTCACGCAGCTCGCCGTCCCGCTGATCACCGCGGCCATCGTCGACGGTCCGCTGGCCGACGGCGACCGCGCCGGGCTGGTGCCGCTGATCGGTCTGGCCCTGGTGTTCGGCATCGCCGAGGCGGGGCTGTTCTTCCTGCGCCGCTGGGCGATGAACCACAGCATGCTGCGGCTCGAGCGCGACCTGCGCGACGCCCTCTACCAGCGGCTGCAGCGGCTGCCGGTGTCGTTCCACGACCGCTGGGCGTCCGGGCAGCTGCTCTCCCGCGCCACCAGCGACATGTCCACGGTCCGGCGGTTCGTCGGGTTCGGCGGGGTCTTCCTCGCGGTCAACCTGATCACCTGCGTCGTCGTCCTGACGCTCCTGCTGCTCACGTACTGGCCGCTCGGGCTGGCGGTGCTGCTGACGACCGTCCCGCTGACCGTGGCCGGCCTGCGCTGGGAGAAGCGCTACAACGCCGAGTCGCGTCTGGTGCAGGACGAGCAGGGCGAGCTGGCGACCGACGTCGAGGAGGCCGTGCAGGGCATCCGCGTGGTCAAGTCGCTGGGCCGCAGCGGCCTGGTCTTCGACCGGTACGACCGCAAGGCCGTCAACCTGCGCCGGCTGGAGCTGCGGAAGGTGCGCACGCTCGCGCTGCTGTGGTGCGTCTTCGAGTTCCACCCGCAGGTGACCCTCGCCCTGATCCTGGTCGGCGGGTCGCTGGCCGTGGGCACCGGCGCGCTGACCGTCGGTGGGCTGGTCGGGTTCGTCGCGCTGTTCACCGTGCTGCTCTGGCCGATCCTCTCGATCGGATTCCTGCTCGCCCAGGCGCAGGAGGCGGCCAGCGCCTGCGACCGGATCGGCGAGCTCCTCGACGAGCCGCTCACCGTCGCCGACCGTCCGGGACTACGGCCGGCCGACGTCGGCACGCCGGCCCGGCTGCGCTTCGAGGGCGTCGGCTTCACCTACCCCGGCGCCGACCGTCCGGTGCTCGACGGCGTCGACCTCGACCTCGCGCCCGGCGAGACCGTCGCGCTGGTCGGGGCCACCGGCTCGGGCAAGACCACGCTGACCGCGCTGGTCGGCCGGCTCTACGACGTCACGGCCGGGCGCATCACCGTCGACGGTCACGACGTGCGGGACCTGCCGCTGGCCCAGTTGCGCAGCGTCGTCGCCACCGCATTCGAGGACGCCACGCTCTTCTCGATGAGCGTGCGGGAGAACCTCACGCTCGGTCGCCCCGACGCCACCGAGGCCCACGTCGAGGAGGCGCTGCTCGTCGCGCAGGCGGAGTTCGTCCACGACCTGCCGTGGGGCCTCACCACCCGCATCGGTGAGCAGGGGTTGTCGCTGTCCGGCGGCCAGCGGCAGCGGCTGGCGCTGGCGCGAGCGGTGCTGGGCCGCCCGTCGGTGCTGGTGCTCGACGACCCGCTGTCCGCCCTCGACGTGCACACCGAGTCGCTGGTGGAGGAGGCGCTGCGCAGCGTGCTCTCCGGCACCACCGCGCTCGTGGTCGCCCACCGGCCGTCGACGGTGCTGCTCGCCGACCGCGTCGCGCTCCTGCAGGGCGGTCGGATCACCGCCGTCGGCACGCACTCCGACCTGCTCGTCGAGGTGCCCGCCTACCGGGACCTGCTGGCGCAGGACAGCGAGCTCGCCGAGGTCTTGTCGTGACCACCGTCTCCTCCCCCGCGACGGGTCCGGCCGAGGACCCGCAGGAACTGTGGCGCGGGGTCGCGACCGAGGACACCGACGAGCTGTCCACCGGCGCCGGCATCTTCCTGCGGGACCGCTCCCGCCGGCTGCTCGGTGAGCTGCTCCGGCCGCACAAGCGGGTGCTGTGGGCGCTGCTGGCGACGATCACCGTGCAGAACGTGGCCTGGCTCGCCGGGCCGTTCCTGATCGGCGTCGGCATCGACGTCGCCGTCCCCGCGCTGCTCGACGGCGACCCCATGCCGCTGGTCTGGATCACCGTCGCGATGGTCGGCGCGGCCGTGCTCGACGCCGCCCTGCGGTTCCGCTTCCTGACCTGGTCGGGCCGGGTCGGCCAGGCGGTGCTGCTGACCCTGCGCCGCCGGGTGTTCACCCACGTCCAGCGGCTGCCGCTGTCGTTCCACGAGCGCTACACGTCCGGGAAGACGATCAGCCGGCTGACCAGCGACGTCGAATCGCTGGCCGAACTGCTCGACGAGGGCCTCGACGGGCTGCTCTCGGCGCTGTTCAGCGTGGTCACCATCGGCGTCGTCCTGGTGGTGCTCGACCCGCCGTTGGCCCTGGTCGCCCTGCTCGGCTTCCCGGTGCTGTTCTGGGTGGCCCGCTGGTTCCAGCGGCACTCGGCCGTGGCCTACCGGCGCACCCGCGAGACCATCGCGGCGCTGATCGTCCAGTTCACCGAGACGTTCGGCGGCATCCGTGCCGTGCAGGCGTTCCGCCGCGAGCCGCGCAACGACGAACTGCACGCCGCCCTCAACGAGGACAACCGGCTCGCCCACGACCGGGCGTTCTGGCTGATCGCGGTGTTCGTGCCGGCCGTGACGCTGATCGGCAACCTGGTCACCGTCGCGGTGCTGGGCTACGGCTCGCTGCGGGTGCTCGACGGCGACCTCGCCGTCGGCGCGCTGGTGTCGTTCCTGCTGTACCTGCGGCGGTTCTTCGACCCGCTGCAGGACGTCGCGATGTTCTACAACTCCTACCAATCGGCGACAGCAGCGCTGGAGAAGCTGTCCGGGGTGCTCGAGGAACGGCCGTCGGTCGCCGAGCCCACCGACCCGGAACCGTTCCCGGCCGCGCAGGGCGAGATCCACTTCGACGGCGTGCGCTTCGGCTACACCGACCGGACCGTGCTGCCCCGGCTGGACCTCACGATCCCGGCCGGGCAGACGGTGGCCCTCGTAGGCCCAACCGGCGCCGGGAAGTCGACGCTGGCGAGGTTGGCCGCCCGGTTCTACGACCCGCTCGAGGGCGAGGTCCGGCTCGACGGCGTCCCGCTGCGCCGCATCGCCGATGCCGACCTCCGCCGGGCGCTGGTGATGGTGACCCAGGAGAGCTTCCTGTTCTCCGGCTCGATCGCCGAGAACATCTCCTTCGGCCGGCCCGATGCCACCCGCGCGCAGGTCGAGGCGGCGGCCGGGGCGATCGGCGCGCACGAGTTCATCGCCGCCCTCCCGGAGGGCTACGACACCGACGTGCACAAGCGCGGCGGGCGGCTGTCGGCCGGGCAGCGTCAGCTGGTCAGCTTCGCGCGCGCCTTCCTCGCCGATCCGGCGGTGCTCATCCTCGACGAGGCCACCAGCTCCCTCGACGTCCCGAGCGAGCGGCTCGTCCAGCACGCGCTGCGCACGCTGCTCGCCGACCGGACGGCGCTGATCATCGCCCACCGCCTCTCGACGGTGGAGATCGCCGACCGGGTGCTCGTCATGGAGGACGGCCGGATCGTCGAGGACGGCTCCCCCACCGAGCTGGTCGCGGGCACCGGCCGGTTCGCCGGGCTGCACCGCGCGTGGGCCGACAGCCTCGTCTGAGAGCCGGCCCGGCTTCGGCGCGGGGAACAGCCTGCTGGGCCCCGGAGTTGTGACGGGCATGTCAGCGTCGGTGTCCATGCCGCTCGGCGGCGTCCAGGTGGGTTCCTACGACAGTTACGAGCGCGCCCAGGCCGCGGTCGACTACCTCTCGGACGAGAAGTTCCCGGTCGAGAACGTCACGATCATCGGCTCGGACCTGCGGATGATCGAGACAGGTGACCGGTCGGCTGACGACGGGCCGCGCCATCGCCGCCGGCGCCGCCGGTGGTGCCTGGTGGGGTCTGTTCGTCGGGTTGCTGCTCGGCATCTTCTCCGCCGACGGCGGCCAGTGGATCGGCTCCGTGCTCACCGGTCTGGCGATCGGTGCTCGCCTTCGGCGCCGCGTTCGGCGGGATGGGCTACGCCGCCACCCGCGGCCGCCGCGACTTCACGAGCACCAGCAAGATCGTCGCCAGCCGGTACGACGTCATGTGCAACCCCGCGCAGGCCGAGGACGCGCGGGCGCACCTCGCCCGCTTCTCGCTGCGCGGCTGAAGCCTCAGCGGAGGGTCGCGAACGCGATCGCGGCCGCCGCGGCGACGCCCAGCGAGTCCACGCCGGCCGCATCGGGATCCTCGCCCGCACCCGGACCGCCGCCTGCGCCTCGGGCGTGAGCCCCGGCCCCTCCGCGCCGAGCAGCACCGCCGTGCGCGGGTGCGCGACCGGATCGATCGACGTGAGGTCGACCGCGTCGTCCGCGGGGGTCAGCGCCACCGTCATGTAGCCGGCGTCGTGCAGCCGGCCCAGGTCGGCGGGCCAGTCGGGCAGGACGGCGAACGGCAGCGCCAGGATGTGGCCCATCGAGACCCGCACCGAGCGGCGGTAGAACGGGTCGGCGCAGCGCGGGTCCAGGAGCAGCCCGTCGATGCCCAGCGCGAGCGCCGAGCGCGCGATCGAGCCCAGGTTCTCCGCGTCGTTGAGCGCCTCGAGCACGGCCAGCCGGCGCGGGGCTGCGGGTCGGGGCCGGCCAGCAGGGTGTCGAGGTCGGCGGGCGCGCGCCGGTCGGCCGAGGCCAGCACGCCGCGGGTGAGCCGGAATCCGATCACCTCCGACAGCAGCCACTTGTCGGCCTCGTACGCCGCGACGTCGTCCGGGATGCCGAGGGCCGCGACGCGCCCCGGGACGCCGAACACCGCCCGGACCCGGTAGTCCGAGGCGAGCAGGCGCTCGACCGCGGGGACGCCCTCGACGATCACCGGGCCGGACCAGCGGGGGGTCCCCTCCGGGCGGTCGCCGGCCTTGAGGTCCCGGAAGTCGGCGACCCGGGGATCGGCGGGGTCGGTGATCGTGATCGGGACGGCGGGCACGCCGACGATCATGCCCGCCGCCCGTCGGACCTCCCCCAGCGTCGTCCTGGCTCACCGCGTGGGGTCCTGGCTCACCTGGTGGGGTCCTGGCTCACCGTCGACCGTGAGCCAGGACCCCTGATGATCAGGTGACCTGATCATCAGGGACCAAGGACTCCGTTGACGGCGCGCAGGTAACTCATCTAGCGTTGAGTTCATCACCCGTTGAGTTCTTGGGAGGTCGGCTATGGACGCCGCCGTCACCGTCTCCGACCTGGTCGTCGACCGCGGCCCCCGCCGCGTGTTGCACGGCCTCTCCTTCGCCGTCCCCACGGGGCAGGTGACCGGCCTGCTCGGGCCCAGCGGCAGCGGGAAGACGACGCTGATGCGGGCCGTCGTGGGCGTGCAGAAGGTCCGCTCCGGGTGAGGTCACCGTGCTCGGCGAACCCGCCGGCTCCACCGGGCTGCGCAGCCGCGTCGGGTACGTCACCCAGGCGCCGAGCGTCTACCCCGACCTGACCGTCCGGGAGAACGTGCGGTACTTCGCGTCGCTGTACGGGATGGGCGCACGGGAGGCCGACGCGGCCCTCGCCGATGTCGGTCTCGGCGACGCCGCCGGGCAGCTGGTCCGCGACCTCTCCGGCGGGCAGCAGGGCCGCGCGTCGCTCGCCTGCGCGCTGATCGGCGCCCCCGAGGTGCTGATCCTCGACGAGCCGACCGTGGGCCTGGACCCGGTCCTGCGCGTCGAGCTGTGGGACCGGTTCCACGCACTCGCCCGAGTAGGCACGACGCTGATCGTCTCCAGCCACGTGATGGACGAGGCCGGCCGCTGCGACCGGCTGCTCCTGCTCCGCGACGGCGAGCTGATCTCCGACTCGACCCCGGCGCAGCTCCGCACCGACGGCCGCTCGCACGACCTCGAAGAGGCATTCCTCAACGTCGTGCGTGCCCGTGAGGAGGTGGCGGCATGAGCGCCGCGACGATCGACCGGCCGCGCCCGGCGGCCGCGCACCTGAACCCCCGGCTCACCGGCGCCACCGCCGGCCGGGTGCTCCGCCAGCTGCGGCACGACCACCGCACCATCGCGATGATGCTCGTCCTGCCGAGCCTGCTGCTCGGGCTGCTCTACCTGCTCTGGAAGGACCTGCCGACCCTCCCGGGCCAGCCGGGCATCTTCGACCGGGTCGGCCTCACGATGCTCGGGATCTTCCCGTTCGTCGTGATGTTCCTGGTCACGAGCATCGCGATGCTGCGCGAGCGCACCTCGGGCACCCTCGAGCGGCTGCTCACCACGCCGCTGGCACGGCTCGACCTGCTGCTCGGCTACGGGCTCGCCTTCGGGCTGATGGCGGCGCTGCAGGCGCTGGTCACCGTGACCGTCGCGACGACCGTCTACGACCTCGACGTGACCGGCTCCGTATGGCTCGTCGTCCTCATCGCCGTCGCCGACGCTCTGCTCGGCGTGGCGCTGGGGCTGCTGGCCAGCGCCTTCGCCCGCAGCGAGTTCCAGGCGGTGCAGTTCATGCCGCTGATCGTGCTGCCGCAGTTCTTCCTCTGCGGCCTGCTCGTCCCGGTGGACCAGATGGCCGGTTGGCTGCAGGCGATCGCCCACGTCCTCCCGCTGACCTACGCCGTCGAGGCACTGCAGGAGGTGGGTTCCTCCGCTGACGCGACCGGCACGATGTGGTTCGACATCGCGATCGTGGCCGGCGCCGCCCTCGTGGCCCTCGCCCTGGCGGCGGCGACGCTGCGCAGGAGGACGAACTGACCAGCGAGGAACCGGCACGGATCCGGTCGGCCGGGCGGCGCAACGCCCGGCCGACCGGCCGGCGTCCCGGGAACCCTGACACCCGGGAGGCGGTGCTGGCCGCCGCCCGGGCCCAGTTCGCGGAGAAGGGGTTCGACGGCGCGACGATCCGTGGCATCGCGATGGCGGCCGGGGTGGACCCCGCGCTGGTCCATCACTACTTCGGCACCAAGGACAAACTCTTCCTCGCCGCTGTGGACGCCCCGGCCGATCCGGCGGACCTGCTGCCGGAGGTGCTCGCAGCCGACCGCGACGCCCTCGGCGCCGCCGTCGTCCGGATGCTGCTGCGGGTGTGGGACGGGCCGGCCCAGCCCGCCGGGCTGGCGCTCATCCGCTCGGCCGTCAGCAACGAATGGACGGCGAAACTGCTGCGCGAGTTCCTCGTCTCCCGGGTGCTGCGGCGCGTGGTGAGCACGCTCGGATTCGACCCCGACGTGCGGGCCGCTCGGGCCTCGTTGGTGGCGTCGCAGCTGATCGGGCTGGTCATGGCGCGGTACGTGCTCCGGCTGGAGCCGCTGGCCTCGGCCTCCCACGACTCGGTGGTGGCGGCGATCGGGCCGACCGTGCAGCGCTATCTCACCGGCGACGTCGAACTGCCGGTCTGATCAGCGGGGGGCGCGGGCCAGCTGGCGGCTCTGCGCGACCAGGCGACCGGTGGAGTCCCAGATCCGGTAGTCCTCGTCGACCCACCCGCCGGCGACCTCCTCGGCCCGCGCCTCGACCAGGCACCACCCCGGCGCCGGGACGGCGCGCACCAGTACCTGCAATTGCACGGTCGGCGCCCAGCCCGTGTTGCCCATCGAGAAGCTGGTCGGCGGCAGCGCGTCGGCGAAGGTGACCAGCGCCAGCGGGTCGGGCTCCCGGTCGTCGGCGAACCGCAGCCAGGCGCGGATGACCGGCTCCCCCGACGGCTGGCCGAACGCCCACCCCGCGGTGCTCGCGTCCAGCCGGGTGTCGACCTTCAGGCTCAGCCCGGGGATCTGCACGCCCGGCGGCGCCAGGTGACGGTGCTCGGCGATGGAGAAGCACTCCTCCACCGAGGGGACGTCGGGCATCGGGAGCGACCAGACCGAGGGCTCGTCGCCGAGCGTCGCCGTCGTCGCCTGGACGACGAGCGCCGGGCCATCGGCGTCGCCGAGGGTCACCAGCGAATGCGCGAGGGTCCGCCCGGCGGGGCCGCGCTGCACGGTGAGCGTGACCGGGCCGGCCGACGGCGCGCGCAGGTAGCTGCCCGAGAGCGCGACCGGGTGTGCGTGCGGGCTCTCCAGCACCGCGGCCCGGCCCGCCACCGCGAGCAGGTACCCGCCGTTGAGAATCCCGCCGCCGACGTCCCAGTCGCCGTCGAGGTCGGCGCGGAATCCGCCGCCCTCGGTCCGCTGGACGGCGGTGGCGGTGTCGAAGGCGCTCGTCGGTCCATCGTTCTGCGGCACGTTCAGCAGGGTGCCAGGCTGGTTCGCATGGACCACACGCACCTCGGACGCAGCGGTCTGTCGGTCTCCCGGCTCTGCCTGGGCACGATGAACTTCGGCTGGAAGACCGAGGAGGCCGACTCCCACGCGATCATGGACCGGGCACTGGCCGAGGGGATCAACTTCTTCGACACCGCCAACGTGTATGGCTTCGACGCCGGCAAGGGCCGCACCGAGGAGGTGCTCGGCACCTGGTTCGCGCAGGGGGGCGAGCGCCGGGAGAAGACCGTGCTGGCCACCAAGGTCTACGGCTCGATGAGCGACTGGCCCAACGACACCTTCCTGTCCGCCCGCAACATCGTGCGCGCGTGCGAGGGCTCGCTGCGCCGGATGGGGACGGACTGGATCGACCTCTACCAGTTCCACCACGTCGACCTGCGCACCCCGTGGGACGAGATCTGGCAGGCCTGCGAGACGCTGGTCGCCCAGGGCAAGGTGCTCTACATCGGGTCGTCGAACCACGCGGCCTGGCAGATCGTCGCGGCCAACGAGGCCGCCGCCCGCCGCAACTTCCAGGGCCTGGTCAGCGAGCAGTCGCACTACAACCTGCTGACCCGCCAGGTCGAACTCGAGGTGCTCCCGGCCGCCCAGCACTACGGCGTCGGCATCATCCCGTGGAGCCCGCTGGCCGGAGGGTTGCTCGGCGGCGTGCTGGAGAGCACCGAGGGGGGACGGCGGTCCGAGCAGCGCAACCGCGACCGGATCGAGAAGCACCGTCCCGAACTCGAGGCCTACGAGGCGTTCTGCAGGCAGATCGGCCAGGCGCCCGGCGACGTCGGCCTCGCCTGGCTGCTGCACCAGCCGGCCGTGACCGCCCCGATCGTCGGTCCCCGCACGATGGATCAACTCGACGGCGCCCTCCGCGCGCTCGAGCTCACGCTGGAGGACGACCACCTGGCGCGCCTGGACGAGATCTTCCCCGGCTACAAGGCCGCCCCGATGGAGTACGCCTGGTGACCCCCGCCCGGCAAAGGAAGCTTTGCCTGCAGTGTTCGGCCGCAGCACGCAGGTAAAGCTTCCTTTGCCTAGCCTCCGAGGGGCCAGCTGGCGACCACGTCGTAGGTCGGCCGCGGGCCGAGGTGGCTCTCGATCAGCCGCACCTCGGTGGCCGGCCAGTCCGGGCCGCGGTACCCGGTCAGTCGGTCGGTCAGGGTGCCGTCGGCCGGCTGTCCTGGGCGCCACCGGCCGAGGGTGAGATGGGCCCGGAACGGCCGGTCCTCCACCGGGAGGTCCAGCGACCGGGCGGCGGCCGCCAGCCGTCGCGCCAGCTCGGTCAGCGGCCGGACGTCGCCGTCGAGACCCACCCACGCCACCTGGGGACGACGCAGCGGCCCGAACCGCCCGCCGCCGGCCAGCCGCAGGGCCATCGGCGGGGTCGCCCCGACGGCCGGCCCGGCCCGCTCCACGAGCCGCGGCACCCGCTCCTCCGCCACGCGGCCCAGGAACAGCAGGGTGACGTGCCATCGCGACGGGTCGGTCCAGCGCGGGGTGCCCGGTGCGTCCCGAAGCGGAGCCAGCGCCCGGTCGAGGTCAGCGCGGGCCTCCTCGGACGGGTCGACGGCGAAGAACAGCCGCCGGGTCGGGCTGCCCGAACGACCCGGGCTCAGCCGTGCACCACCAGGCCGGCGCCCTCGAGCGCGGCGAGCACCCGCACGCGTTCGACGTCCCGGGCCACGCCGGCGGCGGGCTGCTCGGCCAGCTCGTGCGTCACCTCGAGCATCTCCGCGGCCTCGATGAGCACGCCGTCGTAGGCCGCCCAGAGCGCCTTCCAGCGGACCAGCGTCGAACCGGACGGCACGAGGGCCAACTGGCGGGAGAGCCGGCGCAGGTCGGCGGCAACGACCTGGATGGGCCGTCGGGTGGTCGCCGTGGGGGCGGGCGCGGGGGTCTTCGGCGGCGGGACCGCACGGGGTGGATGCGGCGCTGCTGCAGGCGATAGGCGCGGCGGGCACGGCGGCGCTCGGCGAGGACGATCGGGTCCTCGGTCGTGCAGCCCGACGCCCACCGGTCCGCGAAGAACAGCAGCCCGGTGAACGCGGCGAAGGCGATCAGGATCTGGACGACCAGCATCTCGTCGCCTCCCGTGCCTACCGAGCGGTCACCCGGACGGTACTACCGCAGCTCGCAGGCCACGAAGCCGAGAACGACGACCGATGGCTGATCGTGATGTCACTCCCCGCCGGCACGCCGGACGACGACCTCCTCGGCGGCCCGCAGCCGGGGGTCGGCACCGCCGCCGCCAAGGCCCCGACCCGGAGGCGCACCCACGGGCGGGCGCGTTGCCGCTCGAGCCGCACCCGCCGCCCGCGGGCCAGCCAGGCGCCGGCGCCCAGCGCGGCCAGGACGCACACGGCGCCACCGAGGATCAGCCCCCAGGGGGCGCCGAGGTGCTCGGAGATCCAGCCGATCAGCGGCGCGCCCAGCGGCGTCCCGCCCATGAAGCACATGAAGTACAGCGCCATGACGCGGCCGCGCATCTGCGGGTCGACGCCGAGTTGCACGTAGCTGTTGTTGGCGACGGCGAACACCAGCGCGGCCGCACCCGTCGGGACGAGCAGCACGGCGAACGACACGAAGCCCGGCATCAGACCGGCCACGATGGTCAGCACGCCGAAGATCACCGCAGAGCCGACGAGGAAGCGCTGCCGCGGGCGCGAGTGCGGCGCGTGGACAGCAGGGCGCCGGTCAGCGAACCGACGGCGAAGAAGGTGGACAGCAGCCCGAACGCCTCGGCGCCCAGCCCGTAGACCTGGCGGGCCATGAGGGCGATGGTCACCTGGTAGTTGAAGCCGAAGGTGCCGATGACGAACGCGAGCCCCATCGCGAGCACGAGGTCCGGGTGCGCCCAGGTGTAGGCCAGCCCCTCCCGCAGCTGTCCCCGGGCCCGCGCGACCGGTGGACTCGGCCGCAGCTCCGACGTCCGCATCCCGGCCAGCGCGCCGATCGTGAAGGCGAAGCTGGCGGCGTTGACGAAGAACGCCGGAGCGGTGTCGCCCGAGGCCGCGCCGATGAGCAGGCCGGCAAGCGCCGGCCCGACCAGCCGGGCCCCGTTGAACGTCGTCGAGTTCAGGCTGACGGCGTTGGCGAGCAGCGCCGGCCCCACGAGTTCCGAGACGAAGGCCTGGCGGACCGGGGCGTCGATCGCCGACACCGAGCCGAGTCCGGCGGCGAGGACGTAGACGTGCCAGAGCGCCACCGCGTCGGTGGCCACGAGGATCGCGAGTCCCAGCGCCAGCAGGCCCATGAGGGCCTGGGTCACCATCAGCAGCCGGCGCTTGGAGTACCGGTCGGCCAGGATGCCGCCGTACAGGCTCAGCAGCAGCGACGGCCCGAACTGGAGCGCCGTCGTCAGGCCCAGGGCGACGCCGCTGTCGTCGGAGAGCTGCAGCACCAGCCAGTCCTGGCCGATGCGCTGCATCCACGTGCCGGTCAGGCTGACCAGGTTCGCCGACGCATAGCGACGGTAGTTGCGGACGCGCAGGGCGCGGAACATGCCCGTGCCCGGTCCGGCCGCCGGTCGTTCGCCGGTCGCGCGCTCAGTGCTCGTTCAGGTCACCCACTGGCCAGTTTGTCCATGATGACCGCCGCCTCGCGGAGCACCGTGCGCTCCTCGGGCGAGAGGTCCTGGAGGTGCCCGGTGAGCCAGGCCTCGCGGGCCCGCGCCTCGGCGGCCAGCAACTCGTCGGCCGCCGGGGTCAGCCCGATGATCACCTGGCGCCCGTCGGTCGGGTGCGGCGTCCGCGTGACCAGGCCCATGCCCTCGAGGGCGACGACGACCCGCGTCATCGACGGCGGCTGGACGCGCTCGTGGCCGGCCAGCTCGCCCGGGCTCATCGGACCGTGCCGCTTCAGCGTGGACAGCGCCGCCAGGTGGGTGAGCGTCACCGACGTGTCCACCCGCTGGTTGCGCAGCCGGCGGGAGAACCGCATGACGGCCAGCCGGAGGTCGTGGGCCAGCGCCGCGGTATCCAGCGTCGTCCGGCTCACCGGTCCAGCCTATCCCAGATGCTTAGCCGGACTCAGAACAATTGCTGGATCGGCTCCAGCGCGAAGTAGATGACGAACAGCACCGCGATGACCCACATCAGCGGGTGGATGTCGCGCCGGCGGCCGGTCGCTACCCGCAGCAGCACGAAGGTGACGACGCCGGCGCCGATGCCGTTGGTGATGGAGTAGGTGAACGGCATCAGCACCATGGTCAGGAAGGCCGGGATGACCAGCGAGAGGTCGTCCCAGACCAGGTGGCGGATCTGCGTGATCATGAGCGCACCCACGATGACCAGCGCGGGCGCGGCCGCCTCGGACGGCACCACCAGGACCAGCGGGCTGAGGAACATGGTGGCCAGGAAGAGCACACCGGTCGCGACGCTGGCCAGACCGGTCCGTGCGCCGTCGGCGACGCCGGCGGCGCTCTCGATGTACGTGGTGTTCGACGAGACGCTGCCCGCGCCACCCGCCGCGGCGGCCAGCGAGTCCACGAGCAGCACCGGCTGAGAGTTGGGGAGGTTGCGGTTCTCGTCGAGCAGACCGCCCTCGGCACCGACGGCCGTGACGGTGCCGACGGTGTCGAAGAAGTCGGCGATCATCAGCGAGAAGACGATGAGCAGGGCCGCGAGGACGCCGATCCGCTCGAAGCCGCCGAACAGCGAGAAGTTGCCCAGCAGTGACAGGTCGGGCGCGCTGACGACGTCCGTGGGCAGCGCGGGCACCTGCAGCGCCCAACCGCGCGGGTTGACCTCCTCGCCGCCCACGATGCGCGGGCCGATCTCCGCGATGGCCTCGACGATGATCGCGACGATCGTCGTGGCGACGATGCCGATGAGCAGCCCGCCCTTGACCTTGCGGACGACCAGCACGCTCATCAGCAGGAGCCCGAAGATGAACACGAGGATCGGCCAGCCGGCCAGCTGTCCACCGACACCGAAGCTGATCAGCGGGATCCCCGGCCGGATGATGCCCGCATCCGCCAGGCCGATGATGGTCAGGAACAAGCCGATGCCGACGGCGATGGCGGTCTTGAGCTGCGGGGGGATCGCCTCGAACACCGCCCGCCGGAAGCCGGTGAGCACCAGCACCGTGATGAGCAGGCCCTCGAGCACGACGAGGCCCATGATCTCCGGCCACGACAGCTGCGTCGCGGCGAAGACGGCGACGATCGCGTTGATGCCCAGGCCGGTGGCGACGGCGAACGGATAGCGGCCGACGACCCCCATGAGGATCGTCATCACCCCGGCGATCAGCGCAGTGGCCGCGGCGATCGCCTGGAAGGGCAGCACGGTGCCTGTGACATCGGCGCCGGGCTCGCCGTCGAGACCCGGGATGCTGGTCAGGATGATCGGGTTGAGCAGCACGATGTAGGCCATCGTGAAGAAGGTGGTGAGGCCGCCGCGCACCTCGCGACCCACCGACGAGCGGCGGGCGCTGATCTCGAAGTAGCGGTCCAGCCCGTTCTTGGGGCGCACCCTCGGCCCGTCGCTGCGCCGCGGCTTCGTCCCCGCGGCGACCACGTCGGCCGGCGTCCCGGCGTCCGGGGCGGGGGCTGCGGTGCCCTTGGCTCGGCTGGCGCCGGCGGACGGACGCGACTTGTCGGGCATGCGGTCTCCCCGTGACGGGCTGCCGACCAGGCCGGAGACCCCGTTCCAGGACGCCGGCTCGGCCGTGCGGGCGGCTTCGAGCGGCGACAGCGTGCCACAAGATCGTTCGGGCGCGGCGCAAGTAGACCGCGCACCACGCCGTTGAGGGACGTCCTACAGTCGGCACGTGCCCCGACCGACCAAGCAGGCTCCTCCGCCGCTGCAGGTGGACACCGCCCGCGTGGTGGTCGCTGGCATCGCGATCTGGGCGGTCGCCCTCGTCGTCCTGCTGTTCCTGGGCGACCGGGTGGACCGGCTCTGGACCTGGACCTGCGTGGCCGCCATCGTGCTGGGGGTGCTCGGTCTCGGCATCATGCGCCTGCAGGGGCAGCTCCCCCGCCGTCCCCGGGCGGACACCGATCCGGTGACCAGCAACTAGACGTCGCACCTCTACGCTCGCAAGTGTCGTCGTAGATCTGTGGATTGGGGCTCTGACCTGGGGATTCGTGTGGTTGCAGGCGCTCGCTCGCGGTAGACTTCGAACACTTGATCGAAGAGCCGAGGAGGGGTCGTGGGCGAGCTGGCATCGGCGCTGGACGCCCTAGCCGCCGAGGACCTGCACGGGCTGCCGGCCGGCGCCCAGCTCGACCGCGTCCGCGACCTGGTGGCGACCCGTAACCGGCTGGACGCCGAGATCGCCCGCAGCGTGCGGATCGCCGACTGCACGCAGGCGCCCGAATACGACGGCGCGAAGTCGATGGCCCCCTGGCTGCGCGGGCACTGCCGGCTGTCGGCGGCCGCGGCGTTCCAGATCGTGCGCACCGGCCGGGCCCTGGTGCAGCTGCCCGCGGTGGCCGCCGCGTTCGCCGCCGGGGCGGTGACCGCCGACCAGGTGGCGGTGATCGCCCCGATCACCCGCCCTGGGCCGGTGGCCGCCGCCTCCGCGCAGGGGGTGGAGCTGGCCGAGGTCGACCGGGTGCTCGCCGAGTCGGCGATGACCTGCCAGCACACCGAGTTGGGCCAGGCGGTGCAGCACTACCTGGCCCGGCTCGACCCCGACGGGCCCGAACCCGACCCCACCGAGGGCCGGTCGCTGGTCCGGGTCCGGCACGCCGACGGCAGCGTGTCCGGCCGGTACGAGCTCGACCCGGTCGGCGCGGAGAAGCTGGACGTCGCACTGGAGTCGATCGTGCAGGCCAGCCGGCCGGCCGGGGATGAGCGCAGTCGCGCCCAGCAGCTCGGCGACGCGATGGTGCAGCTGGCCGACAACGTGCTGGCCTCGGGGACGCTGCCGTTCCTGCGCACCGTCAAGCCGCACGTGGCGGTCCTGATCCCGGTCAGCGACCTGATCGACCCGGCCACCGGCCCGGCCGCCGGGGAGACCGGGTTCGGGGCCGCGATCTCCGCCGCCCGCACGCGCTGGCTGGCCTGCGACGGCACCATGACCCGAGTGGTGATGAGCCCCGAGGGCCGGCCGCTGGACCTGGGCCGCACCCAGCGGATCGTCCCGCCGCACCTGCGCCGCGCGGTCGAGGTGCAAGACCACCACTGCGTGTTCGCCGGCTGCCACGCCCCGACCTACTGGTGCGACGTCCACCACGTCCTGGAATGGGTCGCCGATGAGGGCCCGACCAGCCTGGAGAACTCCGCGCTGCTCTGCGAACGGCACCACACCAAGGTCCATCACGGGTTCCGGGTCGAACGACAACGGGACGGCCGATGGCGCACCTGGCGCCCCGACGGCACCGAGATCCTCATCCCGCCACTTCGGGTGTGACCTTTAGTCGCTCAGGACGTCGAAGCCGCCGGTGTCGTAGCGGGCCGAGCGCACGACCTCGGTGGGCTCGGAGATCACCAGCGTGGCCTGACTGTGCGCGCCGCAGCCGTAGTTCGAGGTGACGACGCGGCCGTCGGCCGGGGCATAGGCGTTGCCGCACGCGCCGAGGACCGAGCGCAGGGACCCGGCGAGCGGCAGGAAGAAACCGCACGTGGCACACGGGCCGGGCGCGTGGCGGGCCATCGCGGTGTGCGGGCCGAACTCACCCTCGGCCCAGCGGGCCACCGCATCCAGGCGCCCGTCGCGCGACATGACGCGTTCGCGCCCCAGGCCGAGCTCCACTGCCACGACGGAACCCTCGGGGTCCGTCGCCGAGTCGTCCTCGACCGCGTACGTCGGCGCGAGCCGCGCGTCGTCCTCCGTGGAGGGCAGGACATCGCCGACCGAGAGGTCCCCGGGGCGCAGCCGCTCGTGCCACGGCACCCAGGCCGGCGCCAGCAGCGCCTGGTCGCCGGGGAGCAGGACGACCTCGTCCACGGTGACCTGGTCCTCGCCCGGCACACGGGTGAGGGTGACGGCCCAGTGCCAGCCGACGTAGCCGGGCAGCCGGCTGGCGAAGCTGTGCGTGACCACCGGCCCGAGCGCCGCGGGGTCGACGGCGTCGGTCGACGGCGTCACCGGTTCGGCGGACGCGGTGAGGTGCTCGCCCACCAGCGCGGGGTCGCCGGCGGTCTCCGCGGCAGCGGCGCGGGCGGTGTCCACCGCCCCGGCGAGCACGGTGTCGGCGGAGGAAGCGGACCGGGAACGGGCGTAGGGCGCGGTCACGCCGACCATTGTGGCTGACGCGGCCCGCACCGCGCCGCGCCGCACCCCCGGCGGGGCGCGCGGCCGTTCCCCCCGCCCGTCCAGCAACGTGCGGCACCATGGTGGACGTGTCCGCCTCACGCCGCCCCGGTGCACGTCGCCGGTCACGGCTGCTCGGACGCGGTGCGCCGCCGCCACTGGAACGCGCGGACACCACTCCGCTCGAGGTGCCGCGGCCCTCGACCCTCCCCCTGCCGGTCCGGGACTACCTGCCGCCGGGCGACGACCGCCCGACCGACGTCGTGCCCCCGTTCCCGCCGGCCGCGGGGCCACCCCCCGGCGCCGCGCCGTACCGACCCGTCCCGGCGCCGTACTCGCCCGAGCCGGCGCGGTACCCGACCGGGGGCGCCTTTCCACCCGGAGGCGCTCCGCAGGCGGCCGGCCCACCGTGGCCGCCCGCAGGTCAGTGGCAGAACGGCGGCGGGTGGGACGGCCGGCAGCCGTGGACCGGCCAGCCGCCGTCGTATGGCGAGCCCCAGTGGTCCGGCCAGCCGCAGTGGTCCGGCGCGGGGCAGCCGCCGCCGGGAGGGCAGTGGACGGGCCAGCCACCGTGGTCCGGTGCCGATCAGCCGCCACCGGGGGGGCAGCGGCCGCCGGAGGGGCAGCGGCCGCCGGAGGGGCAGCGGCCACCGGAGGGGCAGTGGCCACCGGAGGGGCAGTGGCCGCCGGACCCTGCGCAGGTGCCGCCGGGCGCGGGTCAGGTCCCGCCGAAGCTGACCGTCACGCGCGTCGCGGTCGCCCGCTCGAAGCAGCTCACCGTCGCCGCGGCCGACCGGGTGCGGGCCGCCAGCCGAGCTGATGGCGCCGGCGAGAGCGGACTGACCCACCTCCTGTGGGTCAACGCCCTGCACATGGCCGGGGACGCGATGATCGCCGTCTCGCTGGCCGGGACGCTGTTCTTCGCGGCGACGACCGACGCCCAGCGCAGCAACGTCGCGCTGTACCTGCTGGTGACGATGGCCCCGTTCGCCCTGCTCGCCCCGATCATCGGGCCGGCGCTGGACCGGCTGCAGCGCGGCCGCCGCTGGGCGATCGCCGCCTGCCACTTCGGTCGGTGCGTACTGGCCCTGGTGATGGCCGCCCACTACGACGACTTCTGGCTCTATCCGGCGGCGCTCGGTGTCCTCGTGCTGTCGAAGGCGAAGCAACGTGCTGCGGGCCGCCGTCGTCCCGAGGGTGCTGCCGGCCGCGATGTCGCTGACCTCGGCCAACGCGCGCCTGTCGGTCTTCGGGCTGGCGACGGCCGGTGTCGCGGGCGCCCTCGGCGCCGGCATCGCCTGGGCGTTCGGGTTCTCCTGGCTGCTCTATGTCACGGCGGTCGTGTTCGCCGTCGCCGGGGTGCTGGCCGTCCGCCTGCCCCGGCACGTCGACGTGCCCACCGGCGAGATGCCCGCGGACATCTTCACCACCGGCGAGATCCAGCTGCCCGGACGCCGACGGCGGCCGGTGAGCCCGCATGTCGTGCTGGCGCTGCGGGCCAACGCGGTGTTGCGCGGCCTCGGCGGCTTCCTCACGATCTTCTCGGCGTTCCTCGTGCAGGCCACCTTCGCCGGTGGCTGGGAAGCGACTCTGGCGCTGGGCGGGATCGCCGCGGCGGCCGGCATCGGCAGCTTCGCCGGGACCGCCGCCGGCTCCCGCCTGCACGCCGCCGAACCGGATCGGCTGGTGCTGATCGCCGCCGGCGCGGCGGCCGGCATCACCGTGGTCGCCGCGGTCTTCTACAGCTTCGCCATGGCAGCGGTCGTCGCCCTCGTCGCCGCGCTGACCAACGCCTTGGGCAAGGTGTCGCTCGACGCGATCATCCAGCGCGAGGTGCCCGACAGCCTGCGCGCCTCGGCGTTCGCCCGGTCGGAGACGGTGCTCCAGTTGGCGTGGGTGGTCGGCGGTGCGTTCGGTATCGCACTGCCGCCCACGGGCGGGCTCGGGTTCATCGTCACGGCCGCGCTGCTGGTCCTCGCCGTCGGGCTGATCCTCTGGAGCCTGCAACCGCAGCAGGCGGCCGGTCCCCCCCCCCGCGCCGGAGCAGCCGGCCTGGCCCGGTCCGGCCGACGCGCCCACCGACCCGCTCGGCCAGCAGTGGTCGTGAGCCGCGCTGCCGCCGCTGCCCTGGTGCCGATCCTGCTGGTCCTGCTCGCCGGGTGCGGCACGAGCGACTCCGCCGACGGTCCGCCCGACGTCCGGTGCGACCGTCGGGCGCGCAGGACGTGACCACGCGGCCGACGCAGTACTGCCTGGACGGCGAGTGGCAGCGCTACACCACCACCCCGCCGATCCTCGAGGTCTCCCCGGACACCGCGATCAGCCTGACCGTCCCCGACTCGGTGGCCGAGCGCGGCTGGAGCGTGCAGGTCTTCGACGAGCGGCTGGAGGAGACGATCGGCGAGGTCGATGTGCCCGAGGGCACGGCCACCTTCGACGACATCAACACCTCCGACGTCGTCCCGCCGGCCTTCTACCTGGTCGTCGTCGAGGACAGCGGCGGCGCGTGCGGGGAGCTCTCGGCCGCCTGGCCGGTGGGCTTCCTGCGCGCCGGCGGCGACGTCACCGGGACGCCGTCGTCCGGCGCCCCGAGCACGTCACCCGCCGGCTGAACTGGCCCTCAGCTCTCCAGGTCGGCCGCGACCGCCCGCAGCACCGACGCGACCTTGCGCGACTCGGCGCGGTCGGGGTGGCGGCCGTGGCGCAGGCCCTCGCCAATCTCGTCGAGCAGCTTGATCAGGTCCTCGATGATCGGCACCAGCTCGTCGGGCTTCTTCTTCGTGGCTGCGGCCACCGACGCAGCGACCGAGGGCAGCGGGTCCAGCACACGGACCTGCAGCGCCTGGTCGCCCCGGCGGCCGGCGACGATGCCGAACTCCACGCGCTGACCGGGCTTGAGCTCCGTCGTCCCGACGGGCAGGGCGTCCTTGTGCACGAAGACGTCGGGGCCGTCTTCGCGGGAGAGGAAGCCGAAACCCTTCTCCGGGTTGAACCACTTGACTCTGCCGGTGGGCACGGTGAGATCCCTGTTCCTCGCTACGGGTCCGGCGCGGTGGCCGGGGGTCGACGGCGGCGGCTGGGCCGCACGCCCGACAGGTTAGCCGTCGGCCGCACCGGCGGTCGCGGCACTTCCGCGCGTCCGGTCGTCCAGCCCTAGCCTGACCGCGTGCCCCCGCCCGTCGACCCGGTCGACCACCCCGATTACCGGTTCACCCTGGCCAACGAACGCACGCTGCTGGCCTGGCTCCGCACCGGTCTGGCGGTCGTGGCCGGCGGGGTCGCCGTCGCCACCTACGCCCCCGACCTGGGCGCGCGCTGGGCCAGCGGCGCCGTGGCGCTGGGACTGGTCGCCAGCGGGCTGGGCGTCGCCGTCGCCGGGTACCGCCGCTGGAGAGCGAACGAACAGGCCATCCGGGCCGGCCGCCCGCTGCCGGCGAGTTGGCTGGTGCCGACGATCGCCGCAGCGGTCGCCGCGGTCGTGGTCGTCGTCGCCGTGCTGGTCGGGGTCGAGGTGCTCGGCCGATGACGCCGCCGGTGGAGACCCAGCCGGAACGCAATGCCCTGTCCTGGCAGCGCACCGGCCTCGGGGTCCTGGCCGTCGCCGGGCTGCTCGGTCACCGTGCGATCGAGAGCGAGCAGCCGATCGAACTGGTGGTGGCCGGGGTCGCCGCGCTCCTGGGGCTGGGCGTCCTGGGCGGGCTGGCGCCGTTCCGCTACCGGCAGGTGCGCCGTGGCCTCACCGCAGGTCGGGTGAGCGCGGCACCCCGACTGCTGGCCGCCGCGACGGCCGCTGTCGTCCTGGCTGCGGCCGCCGCCCTCGTCGCGATCCTCACGCCGCACTGACGTCGGGCAGCACGCGGAGGCGCTCGAGCAACTGCAGGAACACCACCGCGAAGTCGTTGTCGGCCACCTCCGACCGCACCTGCGCCCAGTCGACCTGCTCGCGGAGCGCCCGGGCGACGGGCATCAGCCGGGCGAAGTCGCAGTAGTGCTCGTCGAGAGCCATCAGCTTGGTGACGACGATGTCGGTCGCCAGCAGGACCGGCATCTGCACCGACAGGACGGGGACCACCTCGGAGCGGTCGATCAGGTCGTTCTCCACCGGATGCCCGCAGGCCCGCCAGATGACATCCACGAACGAACCGCCGCCGACGACCTTGAGCAGCCAGTCCTCCGCCGGGTCCTGGACGTCGAGACCGGCCTCGGCGAGCACCTTCCCGGCCCGCTCGGCCTCGGACTCCGGCACCAGGAAGTCCGCGTCGTGGTCGGGTTCGGGCGCCCCGCGCACCCAGGCGGCGTACCCGCCGCACAGCGCGAAGGGCACGCCGCCCTCCTTGAGCGCCACGGCGGTGCGCTTCAGCAGGTCGCGGATCTCGTCGCGCTCGGAGGGCTGCACGTCGGTCCTGCTACCCGTCGACACCCCGGGCACGCACTCCGGCGGTAGAAGACGCCCGGTCGGGGCACAAGGCGTGCGTGCGCATCGCGACCTTCAACATCCTGCACGGCCGCTCGACGGAGGACGACCGGGTCGACGTCGACCGCCTGGCCAGCGCTGTGACGCGCCTGGACGCCGACGTCCTCGGCCTCCAGGAGGTGGACCGGGACCAGCCCCGCTCATTGGGCGCAGACCTGACCGCCGTCGCCGCCGAGGCGATGGGCGCACCGGAGCACCAGTTCGTGTCCGCGCTGTCGGGCACCCCCGGCGGAACGTGGATGGCCGCGACCGGCGAGGAGCAACCGGGATCGGCCAGCTACGGCATAGCGCTGCTCTCCCGGTACCCCGTGGTGTCCTGGCGGGTGGTCCGGCTGCCGGCGCTGCGCGCGACCGTGCCGCTCTGGTCCACGTGGACGAACCGTCCGTTCCTGGCGCGGGACGAGCCGCGGGTGGCCGTCGCCGCGGTGCTGGACGGGCCGTTCGGCGAGTTCACCGTGTGCAACACGCACCTGTCCTTCATCCCGGCCTGGAACGCCCTGCAGCTGCGCCGACTGGTTCGCTCGCTGACCGGCACGCGGGAGCCGCTCGTCATCATCGGCGACCTGAACATGCAGGCCGCACAGGCGGTCCGGCTCACCGGCATGCGGTCGGTCGCGTCCGCGGCCACCTTCCCGGCCGCCGACCCCGTCCGCCAGATCGACCACGTGCTCGTCCGCGGGGACCTGCGCGCGACCGCGCCCGCGGAGGCAGTCCGACTGCCGCTCTCGGACCACCGGGCGCTCGTCGTGGACTGCACTCTGCCCGGAGAAATTTGATGACGTATTGGTCAACTCAGTCTCCGAACATGTATAACGAGGTTCCCGACTGAGGAGGCACCGTGGCCCCGATCGAGAACCGCTACACCCGTCTGGTGGGTATCGAGCACCCGATCGTGCAGGAGGGCCTCGGCCCCTTCCGGACCCCGAAATTGGCCGCTGCCGTCTCCGCGGCCGGAGGCCTGGGAACCGTGAGCATGCCCGGCATGCCGGTGGACCTCGAGGCCGGCGCACGCACCTTCCGGGAGCACATCGAGGAGTGCGCGTCGCTGACCGATCGGCCGTTCGCGGTCAACATCCCGGTCGGCGTGGACACCCACGGCGACGTCCTGCCGTTCACCGACGTCTACATCCGGACCGTCCTGGAGGCCCGCGAGTCCGACAGCGGTCTGGCCGGCCAGCTTCGGGTGCTCACCACCTCGGCCGGCTTCCCCGGGAAGTACGTGCAGGTGATCAAGGACGCCGGGATGGTGCACCAGCACAAGGTCGGCTCCACACGACAGGCGGTGAAGTCCGCGGAGGCGGGGATCGACGTGGTGATCGCCGCGGGGTTCGAGATGGGCGGGCACGCGCCGAGCAAGGCCGTGCACACCTTCGTCCTGGTGCCGAGCATCACCGAGGCCGTCGACGTCCCGGTGCTGCTGACGGGCGGCGCACGCGACGGCCGCGGGCTCGCCGCCGCGCTGAGCATGGGCGCCGAGGGCGTCGCCATGGGCACGCGATTCATCACCACCCACCAGAACTCCGACTGGCACCCGGCCTACCTGCAGGCGCTGCTCGACGCCCAGGAGGGCGACGACGTCGCCTTCGACGGCGTCTACGGCCCCTGCCGCGGGTTGCGCAACGCCGCGTCCCGGCAGTTGCTCGGGCGAGAGCACGGTGCCGACGGCGAGGTGGACGCGGTCGAACTGACCCGCTGGAAGATCGAGTCGATGCAGCGCGCCCAGACCGACGGCGACGTCGAGGACGGGCTGGTGCTCACCGGCCAGGTCGCCTCGGCCATCAACGACCTGGTCGACGTCGCGGAGTTCGTGCCGGCCATGGCCGAGGAGGCCGCGGCCATCATCCGGCGGCTCGCGGCGGCGCTTCCCCGGTCCTGATGACCGCCGCGGCCCCCGCCACCGAGACCGACCTCCTGGACGCGATCGCCGACCTCGGCGACGCCCTGCGGCAGGCGCTGGAGGCGGCGTCGTCCACCGCGGCGCCGGCGGCGCGGCTGCGGGAGACCGCGGCCGGGATCCGGGCGGCGACCGCCTCGCTGACGGACGCGATCCGTCCGCGCGCCGAACTGCCCGCCGTGGACGACATGACCCGCGGGATCCGCGCGTTCAACCCCGTGGTCGGCGTCGGCAGCGGGATCGCCGTCCCCCTGGACCTTCGACCGGACCCCGACGGCGACGGCGTGCTCGCCCGTGCCGAACTCGGTCAGCGGTACGAGGGGCCGCCGACCTACCTGCACGGCGGGATCGCCGCACTCCTCATGGACCAGGTCCTCGGCCACGCCGCCATCAGCGGCCGGCCGCTGGGGCATGACGGTCGACCTCGACCTCCGCTACCGACGACCGGTTCCGCTGCACACGCCGCTGCGCCTGACCGGTCGGGTCGCCGGGCTCGACGGCCGACGGACCACCGTCGTCGGGACGATCGCCATCGACGCGGTCCCCGACGCCGCCCTGGTCGAGGCGACGGCCATCTTCGTCAGCCCCTCCCCCGAGGTGGCCGCCCGGTACTTCGCCGGCGTCCGCACCTCCGACGGCGGGCAGGCGTCCGGGCGACTCGGCACCGGCTAGACCTTCTGGTACGGCAGGAAGTCCGGCCCGTAGCGCTCACGCGCGATGATGATCTTCTGGATCTGGGCCGTGCCGTCGGCGATCTCCACGGCCATCACGTCGCGCAGCCGCTGCTCGAGCGAGTACTCCTCGGAGTAGCCGTAGTTGCCGTGCAGGAGCAGGCAGTCCTTCACCGCCCTGCTGGCCATGGCCGGGCCGTACCACTTGGTCATCGCCGCCTCGGCCGTGTGCCGCTTCCCCACGGTCCGCCGCCACAGCGCGGAGTAGCAGAGCAGCCGCGCCGCTTCCAGCGTGGTCAGGTGCTCGGCCAAGGGGAAGGACACGCCCTCGAAGCGGGACAAGGGAGACCCGAAGGCCGATCGGCTGCGGACGTACTCGGCGGTCAGGTCGAGCGTCGACTGGGCGCAGCCGATGCCGGTGAGCGCCAGCAGCGGCCGCGTGAAGTCGAACCCGTTGAGCACGTTGCGGAAGGCCGAACCCTCCGGCCCGAGCAGCGCGTCGGCCGGCAGCCGGACCCCGTCGAGGTGCAGGACGCCGCGCCCCATCACCTTCCAGCCGGTGTCGGGGATGTCGGACTTGTGCAGGCCGGGTGCGTCCAGCGGGACCATGAACGCCGAGACGCCGCACGGGACGCCGTCACGCACGGTCCTGGCCGCGACGATCATCCCCTGGGCGTGCGCCAGCATGGTGACCGACGTCTTCTCCCCGGACAGCACGTAGCCGTCGCCGTCGGCGACGGCCGTCGTCGTGATCGCTGCCGCATCCGAACCGGTCTCGGGTTCGGTCAGCCCGAAGGAGACGTAGACCTCGCCGGCGACCAGCGGGGCCAGCCACTCGTCACGCACGCGCGGCGAGCCGTGCGCCTGGATCAGCGAGCTCATGAGCATGACCGGGATGGCGGCGTTGGCGAGGTTGAAGTCGGCGTAGGCCAACTCCTCCACCGCCAGGCCGGCGGCCACGAAGTCCTCCCGCTCCAGCGGGTTGTGGTCGGGACCGGCGAGCAGGCCGAACACGCCGAGGCCGGCGATCCGACGGTGCACGTCCCACGGGAAGACCGATGACTTGGCCCGCTGCAGGTAGCCGTGGGCCAGTTCCGCTCGGGCGAACTTCCGCACGCTGTCGCGGACGGCGAGCTGATCGGGGTCGAGGCCGAAGTCCATGAGTTCCTCTCGGGGGTGGGCGATCAGGCGGCGGGGCGGTGGACGACCTGGAGCTGGGTGAACTCCTCGAGCCCCCACTGGCCGTTCTCCACGCCGAGGCCGCTCTCCTTGGACCCGCCGAAGGGCAGGCCCGGATCGAGGGCGAGGTGGTCGTTGACGAAGGCCGTGCCGCAGTCCAACTGCGCGGCGACCTCGGTGGCCCGGTCCAGGTCGGCCCCCCACACGGAGCCGGAGAGACCGAACCGGGTCGCGTTGGCGCGCTCCACCGCCTCGTCCAGGGTGCGGTAGGTGAGCACCGGGACGGCGGGGCCGAACTGCTCCTCGTCGACGATCCGCATCCCCTCGCGCGCACCGGTCAGGATGGTGGGGGCGAAGAAGTAGCCGGGCCGATCCAGCGGCGCTCCGCCTGCGGCCGCCGAGGCGCCGTCGGCCAGGGCATCGGCCACCAGGCCGCTCACCCGGTCGAACTGCGGCCGGTTCTGGATCGGGCCGAGGTGCACGCCGTCCTGGGTGCCGGGGCCGACGCGGACCCTGCGGGCCCGCTCGGCGAGGACGTCGACGACGTCGTCGTGCAGGGCCTCGGGCACGTAGATGCGCTTGATTCCGGCGCAGATCTGGCCGCAGTTGATGAACGCACCCCAGAACAACCCCTTGCCGATCGTCTCGGGGTCGGCGTCGTCGAGGACGATCGCCGCGTCGTTGCCCCCGAGCTCGAGCGTGAGCCGCTTGAGGCCGTCCGCCGCGGAGGCCATGACCTTCTTCCCGGTGGCCACCGAGCCGGTGAAACTGACCTTGCCGACCGCCGGATGACGCGTCATCCAGGCGCCGAGGTCGTCGCCCCCGCTGACGACGTTGACGACGCCGGCCGGGAGCACCTCGTTGACCATCTCGCCGAGCCGCAGCGTGGCCAGCGGCGTGAACGGCGACGGCTTGAGGACGACGGTGTTCCCGGCCCGCAGCGCGGGGCCGAGCTTCCAGCCGGCCAGCAGCAGCGGGTAGTTCCAGGGGGTGATCGCCGCGACGACGCCGATCGGCCGTCGGCGCAGCACGGCGCGGGCGCTGCCGTCGTCGAGGATCGTCTCCACCGGAAGCTCCAGCGTCGCCGCGGCGCGCAGCCAGCGGGTGGTCTCGCTGATCTCGATACGCGCGGCACCGAGCGGCTTCCCCTGCTCCGCGGTGAGCAGTCCGGCGAGCTCCTCGGCGCCCTTGTCGAGGGCGTCGGCCATCGCGTGCAGCCCGGCGACGCGGCCGCCTTCGTCGGCCCGCCAGGCGCGGCCGGCCCGGGTCGCCGCGTCCATTGCCTCGTCGAGCTGCTCGCGCGAGCATTCGGGTGCCCGGGCGAACACCTCGCCGGCGGCGGGGTCGACGACACCGAAGGTCGAACCGGCCGCGACGACCTGTCCGTCGATCGTCATGCGGGGACCGCTCATCGTGCACTCCTGAGGTCGGGGACGTCGGCGGGCGTACGAGATTACTCGACACTACTCGCTATCAAGTTCCTCTAGGTGTATAGAGTAGGGGTCCCACGACGGCGACACAACGGGCAGGGCACGCCCGCGAGGAGATGCAGTGGACCTCAAGGTCACGCGCTACGAGATCGATTCCGCGGGGGTCGCCACGCTGTGGCTCGACCGACCCGGGCGCGGCAACTCCTGGACCGGCCGGATGCACGACGAGTACCGCTGGATCTGCAAGCGCCTCGACGACGACCCGGCCGTCCGCGTCATCGTCCTGACCGGCACCGGCTCGATCTTCTGCGCGGGCGCCGACTTCAAGGCACTGGACTCCTACGTCGGCGCCGAGAAGTACGACCCCCACCTCGCCGCGGACGCCGAGCGGCCCGGGTACGGGGTGCGGCCGGAGTTCGACGCCGACATGGCCTGGCAGCTGGGCATGCGGACCCCGATGATCGCGGCGGTCAACGGCGCGTGCGCCGGCATCGCCGTCGCGCTGGCCGCGTTCTGCGACCTCCGGTTCGCCGTCGAGGACGCGAAGATCACCACGGTCGCCCCGCGGATCGGGCTGCCCGCCGAGTACGGGCTCGCCTGGATCCTGCCGCGGCTCATGGGCGTGACCCACGCCGCCGACGTGCTGCTCACCGGCCGCGTCATCCTCGCCGACGAGATGCGCACCTGGGGGTTCTTCAACCAGGTGCTCCCCCGCGAGCAGTTCGCCGCGGCCGTCGGCGCCTACGCCCACCAGCTCGCCGCCGTCTCCCCGGCGGCGGCCACGACGACCAAGCGCCAGCTCTGGGCCGACCTGCTGCACGCCGACCCGCGGGTGGCGGTCGAGCAGAGCAAGGAGCTCATCGGCCTCCACATGAAGAGCCCGGACTACGCCGAGGGCGTCGCCGCCCTCAAGGAGAAGCGCAGCCCGCGCTTCGAGCCCCAGCCGACATCCCCGGAGGGAACGCCGTGAAGGTCCGCGTGGACGCCACCCTGTGCCAGGGCCACAACCGCTGCTATGCGCTCGCGCCGGACCTGTTCCAGCTCGACGAGGCCGGCTTCTCCAGTGCCGTCGGCGACGGCACGGTCCCGCCGGGTCGCGAGGAGGACGCCGAGCTCGCCGCCGACAACTGTCCCGAGATGGCGGTGCTCATCGATGAGTGACACGACCGCGCTCTCGGCACCGCACTGGGGCCGGGAGGTCACCGAGGGCGTGGTCGACGGGCATCCCTGCCGGCTCTACGCCGACCGGCCGCACTCGGTCGGCGAGTTCCTGCTCACCGCGCGGCGCTGGGCCGACCGCGAACTGCTCGTCCAGGGCGAGCGCCGGCTCACCTCGGCGGAGCACGAGCGGGCGGTCGCCCGGGTGGCTGCGGTCCTGCGGGAGCATGGCGTGGGCCCGGGAGACCGGGTGGCCCTCATCGGCTTCAACTCCATCGAATGGGTCGTCAGCTTCTGGGCGGTGCAGGCGGTCGGCGGCACCGCCGTCCTCGGCAACGCCTGGTGGAGCGACGACGAGATCGGCGCCGCCCTCGACCAGGCCGATCCCGCGCTGGTGATCACCGACCGCGAGCAGGGGCGTCCCGCCCTGTCGATGTCCGGACTGCGCGAGGCGGTCGATCGGGTGGCGGACGAGGAACCCCTCGACGCTCGCGCCGCCGGACGAGGATGCGCTCGCGATCATCATGTTCAGCTCGGGCACGACCGGCGCCCCCAAGGGCGTGCTCATGTCCCACCGCGCCGTCGTCGCCAACATCCACAACCTGCTCGTCCTGACCGGTCGGCTGCCCGACGAGCTGTCGGACACCCATCCGGGCACGGTGAGCATGCTGTCGGTGCCGCTGTTCCACCTCGCCGGCATCCAGGTCAGCTGCAACACGCTGCTGTCGGGCGGACGGCTGGTCTTCCTCGAGGGCAGGTTCGACCCCGCCGAGGTGCTGCGGTTGATCGAGACCGAGCGCGTGCGGGTGTGGGGCAGCATCCCGACGATGGTCACCCGCGTCCTGGACCATCCCGACTTCGCCGGAGCGCGACCTCTCCAGCGTGTCCTCGGTGCCGATGGGTGGCTCCGCGGTCTCACCGGAGCTGCGGGAACGAGTGGCCGCAGCGTTTCCGGCGGTGAAGAGCCGCGTGGGCAGTCTGTACGGGCTCACCGAAGCCGGCGGCGTGCTCGCGGCCGGTTCCGGCGAGGACGTCGCCGACCGGCCCGGCTGCGTCGGCCGGGCCCTCCCGGTGGTCGAACTACGCATCGCGAACCCCGACGCCGAGGGCATCGGCGAGATCCAGGCGCGGACGCCCACCTCGACCGGCGGCTACCTCGGCGAGGACGGCGCGATCACCGACCCCGACGGCTGGATCGCCAGCGGCGACCTCGGTCGGATCGACGAGGACGGCTGGCTCTACGTCACCGGCCGGTCGAAGGACATCATCATCCGCGGCGGGGAGAACGTCGGCGCGGTGCACGTCGAGGAAAGCCTGCTCACCCATCCCGACGTGCTCGAGGCCGCCGTCGTGGCCCTGCCGCACGCCGATCTCGGCGAGGAGGTGGCCGCGGCCGTGGTGCTCAGGCCGGACTCCACGGTGGAGGTCACCGCTCTCGAGGCGCACGCGCGTCAGGGGCTGGCCCGGTTCGAGGTGCCATCGGCCTGGTGGGTCCGCGGGTCCTCACTCCCGCTCAACGCCAGCGGCAAGGTGCTGCGGCGCGAGGTGCGGCGCGAATGGCTCGAGCTCGGCGGCACCACCCTGGACGAGCGAGTGGTTCGCCCGAACCGGTGATCGGCCCGCTACCCATCGGTAGGATCCGGTCAGTCTGCCCATCGGAGAGGATCCACGGATGAGCACAGGGGACCGCCCGTGACCGCGGCCGAGAACGCGGCCGAGGTTCGGGGCGCGGGCACCGGCCTGTCGGCCGGCAGTGCCCGCTCCCTGCTGCTGACCGTCCTCGGCGAGCTCGTCTGGCCGGAGAACCGGCCGGTCTGGACGTCTGCGCTGCTCTACGTGATGCGCGGCCTGGGGATCGAGGAGCAGACCGCCCGCCAGGCCATCGCCCGCGGCGCGGCGGCCGGCTGGATCAGCGGGGAGCGGCACGGTCGCGAGGTCCGGTGGGAACTCACGCCGGCCGGCCGGAAGCTGATCAAGGAGGGCGCGGCGCGCGTCACCTCCATGGCCGCGGCCGAGACCGGCTGGGACGGCCGCTGGCTGGCGCTGCTCGTGACGATCCCGCACACCCACCGCACGGTGCGCAAGCGGCTCTACGCGGGCCTGACCTGGGCCGGGTTCGGCAATCCGACGCCGGGCGTCTGGGTCAGCCCGCACCCCGACCGACAGGAGGAGGCGGCCCGGCTCATCGCGGAGCTCGACCTCCAGGAGCACACGCTGTCGTTCATCGGCCCGTCGGGCGCCATCGGCCTCAGCGACCAGGACATCGTCGCGCGCGCCTGGGACCTCGAGACCCTGAGCGGTTACTTCGAGGCGCAGCTCGCGGCACTCGCCGACATCGACCCCGCACCCGGGGACCCGATGCTGTTCGCCCACATCCAGGTCGTCAGCGAGTGGCAGCGCGCGCCGTTCAAGGATCCGCAACTGCCCGAGGAACTGCTGCCGAACTGGGTCGGCCACCGCGCTGCGGCCCGGCTGGCCGAACTGCGGAACCGGTGGTCGGAGGCGGTCCACGCCCGGTGGCGCGAGATCAACACCGAGGACGGCGCCGTCGGCTGACCGCCGCCGGGAGCTGCCCTGCCCACCCCGGCCGGGTGGGCTCGACGAGCCGTCAGGACCGTGCGGTCACCTGCTCGGGCGGCGCCGTGAGCAGGTCGATCTGCTGGTCGTCGTAGCCCAGCTCGGCCAGCACCTCCCGCGTGTGCTGCCCCGCACGCGGCGGACCGGGCACCACGTCCCGCGCCACCCCGCCGTAGCGGATCGGGGAGTCGACCGACTCCACCGGCTTGCCCTCGATCTGCACGCCGTCGATCTGCACCCAGGCACCGGCCGCCCGGGCCTGCGGGTCGTCGATGACCTCCGCCGGGGTCTGCACCGGCGCCCACCAGACGTCGTGCTCGTCGAACACCTCCACCCAGTGCGCGAGGGGATGCCCGCCGAACGCCGCGTCGAGGATCGGGATGAACTCCCGCCGGTTCTTCGAGATCGCCCGGGCGCTGCCGAACCGCTCGTCCTCGAGCAGCTCCGGCCGATCGATCGCGGCCAGCACCCGGGGCAGGTGGCGGCCCGCCTCGACGCCCACCAGGTAGAACCAGCGGTCGTCCGCGGTCCGATAGGAGTTGTACAAGGGCGTCGGGCAGATCTCCCGGGGGTACGGCGGGCGCGGGCGGCCGCCCATCGCCTGCACACCCAGCTCCCCGGCCAAGGCCCACATCCCCGTGCGCAGCAACGAGGTCTCGACGAACCGGCCGCGGCCGGTCTGCTGCCGCTCGTGCAGCGCCGCCAGGATCCCGGCGACCGAGGTCATCGCCGCGAACGTGTCGCCCAGCCCCTGCATCAGCGGAGCCGGTGGCTGGCCCTGCGTGGTGATCTCGTGGGCGATGCCGGTCCGCCCGAAGAACGAGGCGAGGTCATAGCCGGCCCGCTCCTCGTCCGGCCCGCCCCACCCATAGGCGGTCAGGGAGCAGAACACCAGCCGCGGGAAGCGCACGGCCACGGCCTCCGGGGCCAGGCCCAGCCGGCGCAGGGCCGCCGGACGCAGGTTGCTCACCAGCACGTCCGCGCGGTCGAGCAGCGCATCGAGCGCGGCTCGCCCGGCAGTCGACCGGACGTCCAGTTCGACCGACCGCTTCCCCCGGTTGGCCGAGGTGAACGCGCCGTTGGGCGCGTCCGGGTCGGCTCCCATGGAGCCCCAGATGTGGCGCATCGGCTCTCCGCCGTGCGGCTCGACCTTGACCACGTCGGCACCCCAGTCGGCGAGGACACCGCAGGCCGCAGGCCCGGCCATCCAGTGTGCGAGTTCGACCACCCGCACGCCGTCCAGCGGCCGCGGCACGTCGGTCGCGGTGCTCATCGGGCCGCGACCGGCTCGGCGGGCCGACTGGCCGGCTCGACGACGAACTCCACGTGCTCGGGCCCGCGGGTCTGCCCGCCGCCCCACTCCACCACGGCGCCGTCGGCCATCCGGAAGTCCGGCATGACCTTCAGCCACTCCTGCAGGGTCACCGTGACCTCCAGTCGGGCCAGGTTGGAACCCAGGCACCGGTGCGCACCCGACCCGAACGTCAGGTGCCGGTTGCGCCGGCGGTCGATCTGCACGTCGTCGGGGTCGGTGAACACCGCGGGATCACGGTTGGCGGCCGCGAACGGCAGGACGACCCGCTCCCCGGCGTGCACGCAGCGGCCGTGCAGATCGACGTCCTCCTTCGCCAGCCGCCCGACCGTGACCGGGGCGTAGTAGCGGAGGAACTCCTCGACGGCGGTGTCGATCAGCGCGGGGTCCTCGACGAGCCTGCGGCGGTCCTCGGGGTGGGTGGCGAGGTGCCACAGCGTGGAGCCGATGGCACTCCAGGTGGTGTCCGCGCCGGCGATCAGCACCAGGAAGGCCGAGCCGATCCGGTGCTTGCGAGACAGCGGCTCGCCGTCCATCTCCGCCGTCGTGAGGTAGGTCAGCAGGTCCCCGCCGTCGCCGCCGGCCGCGGCGCGTTCGTCGAGCAGCTGCGCGAGGTACGTGATGATTTCCCGCACCGCCTCGGCGCGGACCGCCTGGTCGGTGGGGCCGACCCGGATCATCCGGATCATCCAGTCGTGGAACTGACCGCCCGGGGGGACGCCCAGTATCGAGGTCAGGACGGTGAGCGTGAGGGGCTGGCTGTAGTTCTCGATGACGTCCCCGCCGCCGCGCTGGGCCAGTTCGGCCACCAGCCGGCGCGCCTCGGCCCGGATCATCGGCTCCATCTCGGCGACCTTGGCGGGCATGAAGTACGGCATCAGGACGTCGCGGTGCGGCTTGTGCTCCGGCGGATCCGAGGTCAGCGGGGGCAGGTAGAGGCCTCCGGCCGCCTCGAGCGGGCCGGCCACCTCGACCGCCCGCGACGTGAACCGATCGGTATCGCGCGCGATGTCCCGGATGTCGTCGTAACCGGCCACCATGTAGGAGCCACCCCACTTGTCGGTGTGGGCCACCGGGCAGCCGGCGCGCATCGCCGAGTACTGGACGTTCGGGTCAGCCCGGAACTCGGCGGAGTAGAGGTCGTAGCCGTCCGCCGGGTGCTCCGCCATGTCGGTCATGACCAAGACTCTACGCTCTAGGAGACTGACTGTCCAAGGATGTAGAGTATTCTTCGTCAGCTTGTCCATCGTCGTGCGAGGTGCCCGTGTCCCAGAACGTCCGCCTGGAGAAGGTCGGTCCGGTGGCACACCTCGTGCTCGACCGGCCGGAGAAGCACAATGCCCTTCGCTTCGACGACCTCGACCGTCTCGTCGAGCTCCTGCATGCCGCGGAGGAGGACGACGACGTCCGTGTGATCGTCCTGCGCGGAACCGGTCCCAGCTTCTGCGCGGGCCACGACTACGACGACGCCGTCCGGTCCTACGGGCTCGAGCCCGGACCGGACGGCGAGAAGCCGCGCCGGCCCAGCCAGCGCGCCCGCCTGCTCCAGGACCGCCGCCTCGGCGAGGGGTACATGGCCTTCCACTACTCCCTCAAGCCGGTCATCGCCCAGGTCCAGGGCGTCTGCACAGGCGCGGGTCTCTACCTCGTGGAGCTCGTCGACCTGGCCATCGCGGCCGACACGGCCCGCTTCAGCCACGCCGAGCAGCGGCTCGGCCTGGCTGGGAACACGTGGCACCTCAACACGCAGATCCTCAAGTACGGCCCGAAGCGGGCACGGGAGCTCCTGCTCCTCGGCGACACCTTCGACGGGAAGCAGGCCGCCGAGTGGGGCCTGGTCAACCGGTCGGTGCCCGAGTCCGAGCTCGAGGCCACCGTTACCGACTGGGCGGAGCGGATCGCCGCACATCCGCGCGACGCCCTGGTGACCGGCAAGGCGATGTGGCACCTGGCCCTGGACAGCCTGGGCGGGTCCCAGCAGTTCGCGCGGGGCTACGTCGGCCACACGCTCGGCACCAACCTGCGGCTCGAGGCCGACGAGTTCAACTTCCTCAAGGAACGGCAGCGCCGAGGGACGCGCGACTCGTTCAGCGACCGGGACGGTCACTACTCCGGCTGAGCGGAGCACGCGCAAGGGGGCCCGGCAGCGTCGCTGCCGGGCCCCCTTCGCGTGGAGTCAGGTCGTCGAGGTCGAGACCGCGGCCGGCAGCGGCGGGAGCTGGCCGGCGTCGATCTGGTCACGCAGCACGAACTTCTGCACCTTGCCCGAGGGCGTCATCGGATAGGCCTGGGTGAAGAACCAGGACGACGGGATCTTGTGCGCCGCGATCCGCTCCTTGCACCAGGCCTTGAGCTCCTCGGCGACCGGCGGTGCGGACGGGTCGGCCGGTCGGATCACCGCCGTGACCAGCTCGCCCCACTTCTCGTCCGCGACGCCGATGACGGCGACCTCGGCGATCTGCGGGTGGGAGAACAGCAGGTCCTCGATCTCGCGCGGATAGATGTTGATGCCGCCTCGGATGATCATGTCCTTGAGCCGGCCGGTCACCTTGAGGTAGCCGCGGTCGTCCATGGTGCCGAGGTCGCCCATGTGCAGCCAGTTGTCGGCGTCGATGGCCGCCGCGGTCTCCTCCGGCAGCTCGAAGTAGCGACAGCATGGTCTGGTAGCCGCGGCAGCAGATCTCGCCCTGCTCGCCGATCGGCAGGGTCTCGCCGGTGACCGGATCGGCGATCTTCACCTCGAGCTCCGGCAGCGGCTGGCCCACCGTGGCGGCCTGGTCGGCCGGCGCGTCCGTGATCCGCGTCTGGCTGATCACGCCGTGCATCTCGGTCTGCCCGAACAGGATGCTGAACCGGCACCCCCAGGCCGCCATGACCCGGTGCACCAGCGCCTCCGGCACCGCCGAGGCGCCGGACATGATGGTCTGCACGCTCGACATGTCCCGCGTCGCGCTGTCGGGGTGCTCGAGCACGGCGATGAGCATGGTGGGGACCATCAGCGAGTGCGTGCCGCCGTAGGTCTCGAAGAGCTCGAGGATCAGGCCGGGATCGAACGCCGGGACGACGACGTAGGTGCCGTGCACCGCCAGGGTGCCGAACTCGGTCACCGCCCCGCCGCCGATGTGGTACATCGGCATCGCGTTGATGCACACGCCGCCGTCCTCCATCCCGGCGCGCTGGGCCACGAAGGACGCCTCGTTGACCAGGCCCTTGTGGTGCAGCAGCGCGCCCTTGGGGAAGCCGGTCGTCCCGGACGTGTACTGGATCTGCACGGGCTCCAGCGGCACCACGTCGGGCAGTGCCAGGGCCGGGTCGCCGGAGGCGAGGAACGCGGTCCAGTCGGTGAACGAGATGACCTCGCGGAGCGCCGGCGCCTGCGCCCGGACCTCCTCGACGATGGGCGCCAGGTCGACGTCCCGGTAGGAGTCGACGTGGAAGAGCGCGACCGACCCGGACTGCGACAGGACGTACTGGAGCTCGTGCGCCCGGTAGGCGGGGTTGATCGCGACCATGACCATCCCGGCCATGGCGATGCCCTGCTGGAGGACGACCCAGTCCGCGGCGTTGGGCGCCCAGATCGCGATCCGGTCGCCACGCTCGAACCGGGCCAGCAGCGCGCGGGCCACCCGTTCCACGTCGGCGAGCAGTTCGGCGTAGGTCCACTCGCGACGGCCGGCCGGGTCGGCCACGGCGTCGACGAGGGCCAGGCGGTCCGGTGCCGCCGCGGCGGCCTCCCGGAGCAGGTCCCCGACGGTGACGTCACGGACTCCGTCGCTCGGCTCGGCCGGCCAGTAGGACTCGACGAGGCGGGGGGGCATGGCGGTCATCTGCTCTCCTGATCGAACCGGAAGGGCCGCTGGATCGGTGCTCCGACCGTCGCTCGACATCTGGATCAACCCAGTTCTGCTGCCTGACGAGCGGGTGTTGCGGCGGTCACACTGACCTGTAACGTTATACACGAACGGAGACGTGTTGCATATAGTTGTCAAATGAGGAGTGGTCCGACTGACCGATGAGAACGGCGGACCGCTCGCCGGAACCCGCGTGCTGGAACTCCCCGCCGTGGGGCCGGTGCCCTTCGCCGCGATGCTGCTCGCCGACCTGGGCGCCGACGTCGTCCGCGTCGACCGCTGCACGGCCGTGGACACGGCGCCCGCGGATGCGCTCGCCGCCGTGTTCGACGGCACCGACGACCTCGGCCGGAGCCGGCGGCGGATCGCGGTCGACCTCAAGAATCCCGACGGGGTCGACGTCGTCCTCTTGCTCGCCGACCGAGCCGACGTCCTCCTCGAGGGCTTCCGGCCCGGCGTCGCCGAACGGCTGGGCGTGGGACCGGACGTCGCGCTCGCGCGCAACCCCGCGTTGGTCTACGGCCGGCTCACCGGCTGGGGCCAGGACGGGCCGTTGGCCGGCCAGGTCGGGCACGACATCGGCTACCTCGCCACGTCCGGCGCCCTGGACGGCATCGGCACCGTGGAGTCCGGCCCGGTCGCCCCCGTCGGCGTGGCCGGCGACTACCCGAGCGCCATGCTCGCCGTCATCGGCGTCCTGGCCGCGCTGAGCGAACGCGGCCGATCCGGCCGCGGCCAGGTCGTCGATGCGTCGATCCTCGACAGCGTCCTGCTGACCGCGAGCGTCGACCGGTTCCTCCGCACCCGCGACGGCTGGGGCGCCCGCGGCACGAACGCCCTGGACGGCGGCAGCCATTTCTACCGGTGCTACCGCACCGCCGACGACCGCTGGGTCTCCTTCGGCGCCGTCGAACCGCAGTTCCACGACGAGATGCTGCGGTGCCTGGGCATCGACCCCGGGGCGGTGGACCAGTACGACCGCGCAGCCTGGCCCGACCTCTCGGCCCGGGTCCAGGCCGTCATCGGCACGGCGACCCGCGACGAGTGGGTGGCCCGGCTGACCGACCGGGACGTCTGCTTCGCCCCGGTCCTCACCCACCAGGAGGCCCGCCTGCACCCGCACCTGCTCGCGCGCCACTCATTCCTCGACGGAGACCACCCGCAGGCCACCCCGGCGCCGCGGCTGAGCCGGACGCCGCTGCCGACGCCGCGCCCGGCACCGGCCCCCGGCGCCCACACGGTGGACCTGCTCGAGCGTCTCGGCCTGTCCGGGCCGCGGATCGAGCAGCTGCTGGACTCGGGCGCGGCGCGTCAGGCGGCCGGCACGTGACCGCGCTGGCGACGCGGGCGAACTGGGCCGAGCCGCTGGTGGAGGAGGTCTCCCCCGGGGTGCACCGCGTGCCCCTCCCCCTCCCGATGGACGGTCTGCACGCCGTGAACGTCTACGTCCTGGAGGACGGAGACGGGCTGCTCCTCGTCGACGGCGGCTGGGCGCTCGAGGCCTCCCGCGCGCGGCTGGACCGCGCCCTGGCCGCGCTGGGCGCCGGTGTCGGAGACGTGCGCCGCATGCTGGTCACCCACGCCCATCGGGACCACTACACACAGGCGGTCGCGCTGCGCCGCGAGAACGGCGCGCCGATCTCCCTCGGCTCGGGCGAGCGGGACGTGCTGGAGCTGCTCGCCGACCCGTCCCGCCCCAACACTGCCCGGTGGGCGGAACAGCTGGTGGCCGCGGCCGCCCCGGTTCTCGCCCGGAAGCTCGCCGGGCTCCTGGAGGAGACCCCCACGCAGGCGCAGTGGTGGGAGCTGCCCGACCGGTGGCTGGACGGCGAGGAGGTGCACGACCTCGGCGCGCGGCAGCTGCGCGCCGTCGCCACCCCCGGCCACACGAGCGGCCACATGGTCTTCGTCGACGACGCCGCCGGACTGCTGTTCGCCGGGGACCACGTGCTGCCGCACATCACGCCCTCGATCGGTTTCGAGGCCGCGGGAGTTCCGCTGCCGCTGGGCGCCTACCTGCAGAGCCTGGCGAAGGTCCGGGCCCTCCCGGACGCCCGACTGCTACCCGCGCACGGTCCGGTGACCGACAGCGCGCACGCGCGGATCGACGAGTTGCTCGACCACCACCGGACCCGGCTGGACGACGTCCAGGCAGCCGTCGCTGCCGGCTCCACGTCGGCCGCGGACGTCGCCGCCCGGCTCGGCTGGACCAGCCGGGGTCGCTCCCTCGACTCCCTGGACCCCGTCAACCAGGTCCTGGCGATCCTCGAGACGATCGCGCACCTCGACCTGCTGCTGGTCCGTGACCGGCTCGCGGTCGAGGTCGCGGAAGGGGTGCGCCACTTCAGCGTCCGCTGAGGGGCGCACCCTTCTCACCGGTTGGTGTTGCCCGCGTCGACCTTGAGCTCGGTGCCGGTGACGAACCGCGACTCGTCGGAGGCGAGGTAGAGCACCGCGTTGCTGACGTCGTCGGCGTCGACCCACGACGTGGGCAGGGCGTTCATGAAGATCGGACCGAGGTTCGGGTCGGCGTCGATCAGCTCGTCGAGCCGCTTCAACGCGCCGGTGATCGCGGTCTTCACCCCGGCCGGATGCACGGTGTTCACCCGGATCGAGTGGCGGCCCAGTTCGTTGGCCATGGCCTTCGCGATGCCGACGACGCCGTGCTTGGCGGCCGTGTAAGGGGCGAAGAACGGCGTCCCCTTCAGCGCGGAGGTCGAGCCGATGCAGATGATCGACCCGCCGCCGGAGGCGATCAGGTGGGGCGTTCCTGCCGTCATCGTGTTCCAGACACCGGTCAGGTTGGTGTCGAGGATCTGCTGCCAGACCTCGGGCGTGACCTCGTCCCATGCGTGCAGGGCACACACCGCCGCGTTCGCGACGACGACGTCGAGCCGGCCGAGCTCGGCCACGCCCTCGGCGACGGCCGTGGTGAGCGCCGCGACGTCGCGGACGTCCACCTGGCGTGCGACGACCCTGCGCCCCTCTGCCTCGACCAGCCGCGCGGTCTCGGCGAGATCGTCGGCGGTGGCCATGCCGTAGTCCAGCCCGCGGTATTCGGCCGGCACGTCGACGGCGATGACGTCGGCGCCCTCCCGCGCCAGGCGCACGGCGTGGTTGCGCCCCTGCCCCCGGCCGGCGCCGGTGATGAGCGCGACCTTGCCGGCCACTCGTCCTGTCACGATCGGTTCCTCTCGTCGGTGGTGCGGGTGCTCATGCGGGGAGCGGGGTTCCGGCGGCGGCCCGGAGCTCGGCCGGGGCGATCACCCGCCGGTCGGCGACGAGCTGTGCGGCCGCTGCCGACTCCCGCGGCCGGTCGACGGTCAGGACGGCGCTGACCCGGCCACGGTCATCCAGCCAGATCACCGTCCGTCCCGGGGCCTCGTCGGGTTCGCGCTCGACCGCTCGGTGACCCGGGCCGTGCGCGCCCACGTACTGGACCTTGTGGCCGAACTGGTCGCTCCAGAAGTACGGGACCGGGTCGTGCACCGGCC
This sequence comes from uncultured Actinomycetota bacterium, assembly GCA_963748305.1. Taxonomy (GTDB): domain Bacteria; phylum Actinomycetota; class Actinomycetes; order Mycobacteriales; family Geodermatophilaceae; genus Blastococcus_B. The sequence goes on from CAVVIN010000012.1 coordinate 242,004, forward strand.
GTTCGTCCGGGTCGTCGGCGAGCAGGGACGCCGCGGCGACGGCGCCCGCGCTCGCTGCGTCCTCCCAGTGCTCGATCCGCACGCGGGCGTCGAGGCGGGGAGACCATCGCGCCGCGGCGTCGCCCAGCGCGAGGACGTCGGGATCCGAGGAGACCAGGTGCTCGTCGACCGTGACCCCGCGGTCGAGCGCCAGTCCGCTCCCCCCGAGCCAGGCGGTCTCCGGCCGGACGCCGACACCCGTCACGACGACATCGGCGGGCACCGCGGTGCCGTCCGCCAGTTCCACCCGGTCCTCCTCGACCGAGGCCACCGCCGTCCCGGTGCGCAGGTCCACGTCGCGCCACCACGGCAGGAAGGTCGCGCCGATCTCGGCGCCGAGCGCCTGGGCGAGCGGCGCCGGACCGGCCTCCAGGCAGGTGACCGAACAGCCGTACGCCAGGGCGGCGGTGGCCACCTCGGCGCCGATCCAGCTGGCCCCGATCAGGACGACGCGGGCGCCCGGCACCAGACGCTCGCGCAGGGCGAGGGCGTCGTCGAGAGTGCGCAGGCTGAGCTGGCGGCCCGGTCCTGGCAGCCGGACCGGCCGGGCACCGGTGGCCACGACGAGCCGATCGAACGGGATGTCGCCGGTGTCCGTGCGGACCACACGCCGTCCGAGGTCGAGCCCGGTGGCCGGGGTCCCGAGGCGGAGATCGACCCGGAGCGCCGCCGGATCGAAGCGGAGCGTGGTGTCGTCCTTGTGACCGGCCAGCACCGCCTTGCTCAGGGGAGGGCGGTCGTACGGCAGCCGAGCCTCGGCCCCCAGGAGGACGACCCGGCCCTCGTAGCCGCGCCGGCGCAGCTGCGCGATGGTCCGCGCCGCACCCAGGCCGCCGCCCACGACGACCACCCGGCCCGGTCGGTCGGTGCCCATGACCTCAGCCCTCGCCGGTCACGAGCTCGGTGTCGACGCCGATCTTCCCGACCTTGGCGGCTCCCCCCGGGTTGCCCAGGGGCGCCGGGCGCCCGGGCAGCAGATCGAGGAAGAAGCGCCGGTTGTCGGCGATGTGCGGCTCGTTCCCCTCGCTCACGCGACGGTCCTGCGTGATCGCCTCGACCGGACAGACGGGCTCGCAGGCGCCGCAGTCGATGCACTCCTTCGGATTGATGTAGAGCTTGCGATCACCCTCGTAGATGCAGTCGACCGGGCACTCCTCCACGCAGGACATGTCCGTGGTGTCGATGCATTCGGCACCGATGACGTAGGGCACGGCTACCTCGTCTCGTGGGGAAGAGCGGCGATCGCCTCGCCTGACAGCAAATACTACACTGTCGATGTTGCAGTCTCTCAAGATGTAGAGTTAATCCCATGAGTGAGCGTGTGGTCGTCGTCAGCGGGGGCGGGAGCGGCATCGGCCGGGCGGTGGCACTGGCCCAGGCCGCGCGGGGCCGCACGGTCCTGGTGACCGGACGACGCCCCGAGCCGCTGGTCCGGACGGCCGCGCTCGCCTACGCGGGGTCCGTGGAGACCGTGCCCGCCGACCTGTCCACGGCGGACGGCGCAACCGCCGTCGCGGCCGCGGTCGGCGACCGGGAGGTCGTGGGGCTGGTGGCGGCGGCGGGGGCCCAGGGCGCCGTCGCCGGCCCATCTCCCACGGTGGCCGACGTCGACGAGGCGTGGACCGCGGCGTTGCGGCTGAACCTGTTCACCGCCGTCCTGCTGGTGGAGGCGCTGAACGCACGCCTGGCCGACGGGGACGGGCGCGTCGTGCTGATCGGCTCGACGGCCGGGCTCAACGGCGCGGGCGGCGCCTACGCCGCGGCCAAGGCAGCACTGCACAGCTACGGACGGACCCTCGCCCGGTCACTCGGGACCCGCGGGATCACGGCGAACGTCGTCGCGCCGGGCTTCGTCACCGACACCGACTTCTTCGATCCGGTCGGCGGGCCCCCCGACGAGGAGACCCTGGCCCGGTCGGCAGCCCGCACCCTGGTCGGCCGGCTGGGCACCCCCGACGACGTCGCGGGGTGCGTCACCTGGCTGCTGTCACCGGAGGCCGGCTGGACCACCGGCCAGGTCATCTCCCCCAACGGCGGCGTCGTCCTGGTCCGCTGATCCGGGCTCCGGCACGGTCAGGCTGACCGCGACCCCGGACTGCAGGACCATCCCTGTCAGCGGATCGAGGTCCACACCGGACGTCAGCCGGTTCACGTTGACCTGCCCATGGCCGTGCGGCACCGATACCGTCCCCCGGCGCACATCGGGGTCGATCGCCGCGACACAGTCCAACTCCCCGCTGGCCGAGACCACCCTGACCCGCCGGCCGTCCTCGACACCCGCCTCGGCCGCGTCGGACGGGTGCACCAGCAGCAGCGGCTGATCCTGGCGGCCGTCCTTGGTGCCGGTCCGGGCCAACTGCGAGTTCAGGTGCCGTAGCTGCCGCCGGGGCACCAGCACCAGCGGCGGCGGGTCGGGCAACGTGCGGAACTGGTCGAGCAACGGCTCCGGCGCGACCCGCCACCGTCCCCCTGGCAGCACCCGCTCGGTCACCCATCCGAAGACGGCGTCCTCCGCGAGCACGCCTCCCCCCGCGGTGCGCAGCTCCTCGAACGTCGTCCGACCGTGCGCGGCCATCGGTGCCAGGACGTCGTCGTCGGTGGCCTGGTCGGCGCGGAGGCCGCGCGGGAGCAGGGCAAGGCCCAGGCGTTCACCGAGTTCGGCGAAGATCCGCCACATCGGCCGGCGCTCGGCCGCCGGCGGCACGACGGCAGCGGTGTACTGCGTGGCGACGGCGGAGATGTAGGTGTCGATGACGTGGGGCAGGTCCGCGCGTTCGAGCTGCCCGGCGCAGGGCAGCACGTGCGTCGCGACCGTGGTCATCTCGTTGTCCACCACGTCGGCGACGGCGAGCACCTCGAGCTGCGCCAAGGCCCTCATCAGGCGTGGGGTGTCGGGCAGCGCGGTCACCAGGTTCCCGCCCGCCACGAACAGGACCCGCAGGTTCCCCGCCTCGATCTCGTCGACGATCGCCGCCGCCGGCAGCTCTCCCCCGCGGTGCGGCAACTCCGGCCGGCTGTCCGGGCCGGGTCCGGGGTGGCCGTCGGACGGTGCCCAGGTCTGGGTGTCCATGCCCTTGAGGTACCCGGGGTTGAACCACGTGCCCCCGGGCCGGTCGAGGGAGTCGGTGACGATCTGCAGCGCCCACATCAGCCACTCGGTGACGTTGGCGGCCGCCGTCATCGTCACGCCCGTGCCGCTCTGCAGCGCGATGCGCCCGTGCCGCCGGATCGCGGCCACGAGGTCGGTCAGGTCCTCCGGGGCCAGGCCGCAGCGCCGGGCCGCATCCGGCAGGGAGTACCCCGCGACCGCAGCGATCAGCGCCTGTGCGCCGTGGGCGCGCTCGTACAGGGCCGCGCGGCAGGTGTCCTCGTCGAGCAGCTCCCGCAGGACGGCGGCCAGCCAGATGTGGTCGGTCCCAGGCCGGGGCGCCAGGTGCCGGGTGGCGCCGGCCGCGGTCTCCGTCCGCCGCGGGTCGACCACCCAGACCTCCCCCTGGTCCATCAGCCGGTCGAGCCGGACCCGCGGGTTGGGCATGCCGGTCGTGTGCCCGTGCGAGACCAGCGGGTTGGTGCCGACGAGCAGGGTGAAGGTCGCCCGTGCGAAGTCGATGACCGGCGAGAACAGCGCCGGGTTGCCGGTCACGAGCTCGGCGACGAGCGGCTTGGCCGGGGCATCGACGGTGGCCGACGAGTAGACGCTGCGCGAGCCCAGTGTGCGGATGTACTTGGCGGCCAGCCGGCGGCCGGCCGCGTCGTAGGAGCCGCCCGAGCCGAAGTACATGCCGACGGCGTTCGGACCCGAGTCGGCGACGGTGCGCTGCACGGCGTCGGCGAGCTCGGCCTGGACGTCGTCCCAGGCGGCGCGCTCCAGCCCGCCGGCAGCCGAGCGGCGGAGCGGGTGGTCCAGCCGGTCGGCGCCGTGGTGATAGGCCCCGAGTGACCGACCCTTTGGACAGGTGTACCCCTGCGACAGGGGGTGGTCCCGGTCCCCCCGCACCTTGATCACCCGGTCCCCGTCCGTGGTCACGAGGACGCCGCACAGGGACGTGCAGAAGCGGCAGAAGCTGGCGTGCACGCGCTCGGTCATGGGGTGCCTTCCGACTAGCGCCGCACGCTGCCCGGCCGGTGCGACCGGCGCGGGCAGCGTGCGGCTCCGATTCGGGCGGTCAGTCCTCCGCCCGCACGAAGGCGCCGTCGCGCACCGCGGTGAAGACCAGGCCGTCGGGGATCGGCAGGCCGTCGTGGTCGTCGCCGGAGAAGCCGTAGGGCGCCTCCGCGGCCGCCTCCACCTCGAGACCGTCGGTGAGCGCCTCGTTGATGGCCGGTCCGGTCGCCTCGCCGGCCTTCTCGATCGCCGCCGCCAGAACCCGCGGCGCGTCGCCACCGGCGAGGTCGGCGAAGCCGTACGTCGGCTCGTCACCGCCCTCCTCCATGAGCGCGTACAGGTCGTTCTGCGCGTCGGTGAGGTTGCTCGGGTCGAGCACGTTCGCGGTCACGACGACCGACGCGGCGTCGCCGGCGTTGTCGATCAGCGCCTGCTGCGACATGCCCACCCCGCCGAGGGTCGGGACCTCGAGGCCGACATCGCCGGCCGCTCGCAGGAAGCTGCTGGCCAGGCCCACGGACGACAGCTGCAGCACGATCACGTCCGGGTCGGCGTCCCGGAGACGGGTCGCCTGCGGCGTGACGTCGGTGGCGTCGAGGGCGGCGGACACCGTCTCGACGATCTCGACCCCTTCGCCCTCGGCGAGGTCGCCGAACAGCTGGCTGCCGTACTCCCCGTAGGCGTCGTCCTGGGCGAAGATCGCGACTCGCTCGTAGCCCTGGTCGACGATCCGCTCGAACATCGCTGGGATGACCTCGGCATCGTTCGGGGTCATGCGCCAGGTCCAGTCCCGCGCCTCGGCGTCGTCCGCGGTGACGGCGGCGGCACCGGCAATGGCGATGACCGGGATCTCGGCCGAGGCCGCGATCGGGGCGAAGGCCAGCGTCGTGCTGCTGGTGACCGCGCCGATGATGGCGACCACGCCCTCGTCGACGAGCTCGGTCGCGCCCTGTGCCGCGGTCGTCGGGTCGGTCTCGTCGTCGTGCACGACGAGCTCGATCTCGCGGCCCAGCACACCGCCGTTGTCGTTGATGTCCCGCACGCTCGCCTCGACGGCCCCGCGCAGGGGCACACCGAACGTGGCGGCCGGTCCGGTGAGCGAGGAGATCAGGCCGACCTTGATCGGCCCGCCACCTCCGCCGTCCCCTTCGGCCCCGGCATCGCCGCCGCACGCGCTGAGGAGCACGACGGGCACCGCCATCAGCAGAGCCGACGAGCGTCGAAAGCTGTTCATCTCGTACCTCCTTGTATCGGGTGGTGCCGTGTCTTCCGGTGGTGCTCCCCGCCGGGTGGTCCCGGGGGTGGTCACTGGTGTTCGCCGGGGGGCGAACGTGCACGTCCGTCATCGCCCCGGCGGCCGTCGTGCTCGCCCCGGGTGCGCTGGGTGGACTGAGGTCAGCCGGCCATGAAGGTCTCGAAGAGTGCGTCGCCGTCCCGGACGAGCCGCTCGCCCGGGCCTCTGTCGACGAGCCGGCCGGCGGACATGACGCAGAAGCGGTCGGCGATCCGGGCGGCGAAGCCGACGTTCTGCTCGACGAGGAGCACGGCGAGGCCCTGTTCGCGAAGGATCTCCAGGGCGGCGATGATCAGGTCGTAGATGCGGGGCGCCAGCCCCTGGGTCGGTTCGTCCAGGACCAGCACCGAGGGCGCGGCGACGATCGCACGCGCGATGGCGAGCATCTGCTGCTCCCCACCACTGAGCGTCCCGGCCTGCTGCGCCCAACGGTCCCGGAGGACCGGGAACAGGTCCATCGCCCGCTCGATCGACGCGGCACCGTGCCGGTCGAGCGCGGCGCCGAGGCGCAGGTTGTCCGCGACCGTGAGATCGGGGAAGAGACCCCTGTTCTCCGGGACCAGTGCCAGTCCCGCCCGTGCCCTGCGGAACGCGGGGAGCCCGTCGACGCGACGGCCGGCGACCTCGACCTCGCCCGCGCCGTCGACCCGGCCGGCGATGCATTCGACGGTGCTGGACTTGCCGGCACCGTTGGGACCCAGCAACGCCACCACCTCGCCGGCGCGCACGTCGAGGTCGATCTCGCGGGCGACGGTGATGGACCCGTACCGGGGCGACAGGCCGCGGCAGCGCAGCGCCTCGGGCCCGACGACGTCACTCATGTGCGGCGACCTTCCCCAGATAGGTGTCGATGATGAGTTGGTCGGACGCGACCTCGTCGGCGCTGCCGTGCATGAGCACCTGGCCCTGCCCCAGCACCACGACCGAGTCGCTGATCTTCCGGACGAAGCCGAAGTGGTGCTCGATGAGCAGCACGCCGATGCCCTCGGTGGCCAGCGAGCGGATCGTCTGGCCCAGCAGGTCCTGGGCGGAACCGTCGACCCCTGCGGCGGGCTCGTCGAGGAGGAGGTACCGCGGGCGCATCGCCACGGCGCGCGCAACCTCGAGCAGTCGCAGCATCCAGATCGGCGCGTCCGCTCCCCGGATGGCCCGGTCCTCCCAGAGGCCGAACTGGCGGAGAACCGTCTCGGTTCGTTCGCGCGCCTCCGCCTCCCGACGACGCATCCCGGGGGTGCGCAGCAAGGTGGCCAGGACGCCGGAGCCGGTGGACGACCAGCTGCCAACCATCACGTTCTCGGCGAGGGTGCGGTCGAGTTCGACGCGCGGGGTCTGGAAGGTACGGACGATCCCGTGGGCGGCGCGGGCGTGTGCCGGGGCCCGGCCGGCGTCGACGCCGTCGACCTCGATCCGCCCCGCGGTCGGCCGGACGTGTCCCGAGACGCAGTTGACGAGGGTGCTCTTGCCGGCGCCGTTCGGCCCGATCAGCGCGGTCACCCGGCCGGGCGGGATGCTGACCGTGACGTCGGTGAGCGCCGCCAGGCCGCCGAACCGCACGTCAGGTCGGTGATCTCGATGCTCATGCCCGGCTCCCGGTGGAGGTGGGCCGGCCGGCCGCGGTCGCCGCGTCGTGCCCGGCGCGACCGTGCCCGATGCCGCCGCGTCGATCGCCGCGACCGGAGCGCCCTCGGGCCGCAGCCGCCGCCAGAGACCGCGCCAGTCCGAGCCGAGCAGGCCGTTCGGGAACAGCACCAGGACGAGGACGAGAGCGGCGCCGTAGAAGACGCCCCGCAACTCGGTCGCCGGGATCAGGTCCAGGACCACCACCAGGACGGCGGTACCGAGGACGGGCCCGAGGACGGTGCGCTTCCCGCCGATGATCACCATCATCAGGACCTCGAGGGAGAGCAGCACCGGAAAGGAGTCCGGGGCCAGGAAGCTGCGGGTGGACGCGTACAGCCATCCCGCCGCCCCGGCGATCGCCCCGCCGATGGCGAAGATGACGGCCAGCCGCGTCGTGACGTCGATGCCCAGGCTGCGCGCCAACACCGGGTCCGTGGCGACCACGCGGAGCGCCCGACCCTGCTGGGAGTGGACCAGGTGGGACACGACGAGGACGGCGAGCAGCAGCAGCACCGCGCCGGTGGCCGCCGCGCCGAGGCGAGAGTCCATGAACTCCCAGGAGTCGATCCCCGCGATGCCGATGAACCCGCCGGTGAACTCCCCGCCGGCGGCGATCCCGTGGGTGAGCACCTCGGCGAGCAGCAGGGTGGCCACAGCCAGCGCCATGGTGGACAACCGGACGATCACCCGCGCCAGCAGGAAGGCCAGGGCTGCCGGGATGACGACTGCGGCCGCGAGCCCCACCCCGAGCGGCAAGCTCCCACTGTTTGGTGACGATCGCCGTCGCGTAGGCCCCGACCGCCGCGAACGCGCCCTGCGCGACCGAGAGGACCCCGGCCTGGCCGTAGACCAGGCCGAGCGAGACCGCGATCAGGCCGGTGGTGCAGACGATGAGGATCAGATCGAGGTCGGTCGGGCTCTGGGCGAACACGCCGAGCGCGACGCCAGGCCGGCCGCCAGGACGACGACGGGACGATGACTGCGGAACCAGGTCATGGCCGCTGCACCCCCACGTGGACGTCGAAGCGTCCGGTGGCGAGGACCACGAGAATGAACAGGAGCGGGACGATCGGCACGACCGTCGCCGGCAGGTATCCCGCGCCCAGGGACTCCACGACGCCGAGCACCAGGCCGCCGACGATGGCGGTGACCGGCCCCCGCATGCCGAAGATGATCAGTGCGCCGAGGCCGAGGAGCGCCAGCGGCAGACCCGCGTCGAAGGCGAGCCCCCGGCTGCTGACCAGCAGCAGGCCGCCCAGGGCGCCGAGCAGGCCGGAGAGCACGAACGCCGCCAACTGCACCCGCCGGACCGGGATGCCCATGAGCTGCGCGTCCCGCGGACTGGAGGCGCAGGCCCGCATCCAGCGGCCCAACTGGGTGCGGTGCAGACCCACGACCAGCACGGCGCCGATCACGAGCACCACCGCCAGGGTCAGCGCGCTGATCGGCCGGATGCGCAGCGGGCCGACCTCCCAGACGCCCTCGAACAGCGGCACGAAGTGGGGGTCCACCCCGAAGTTCGCCTGGCTCAGGGCGACCAGCGAGAAGAGCAGGCCGACGCTCGCCAGGACCGGCGCCATGTGGTCGCCGCTGGGCCGGCTCCGGAGGGCGAGGAAGACACCGCCCATGAGGCCGCCGGCGAGGGCGCCGATCGCCAGGCCCGCCAGCGCACCGGTGACGCCACCGATGGTGGCGCCGGTCAGCCCGCCGAAGACGGCGTAGCCGCCGATCGCGAGGTCCATGGTCCCGGTGGTGCTGAACACGAGGCTGAGCGGCACAGCCATGAGGCCGTAGATCGCACCGAGCGACAGGCCGAGGACGAGGTACTCGAGGAGGGAGCTCACGGCGCGGCGCCGCTCGGGGTGCAAGGGGGCGGTGAGTGCTGCATGGACCGTCCTCGGATGTCGTTCACGTCACAGACGACGAGCTGGGCGACACCCTACGCAGACGCGCACTCAATACACAAGCATGTAGAACGACATGATTCGCTACTCCATGCGCGACATGTAGAACATCGGAGGTCCGGCTGTTCCTGGCCTGCGCCATGACCTGCGGCGACCGGTCGCGGCTCACCTGCCGCTAGAGGATCATGACGCCCATGGCAGCCGCGGCACGTGTGTTCACGACCCTCGCCACCGTCGTCCGGGTGGTGTGCACCGTGATCGCCGCGCTGATCGTGGTGCACGCGGTCTTCGTGCTGTTCGAGGCCAACCCGTCCAACCTGCTCGTCGAGTTCACGACCGGGTGGCGGGACACCTTCGGCTGGTTCACCAAGAACCTGTTCGCGCCGTCGGACCCGAAGATCGCCGAGGCGATCAACGACGCGCTGGCCGCGCTGATCTGGGTCGTCGTCGGCATGCTGCTGTCGAAGGTGATCGTCCGCTTCGCGCCGTCGTCCCCCAAGGCCAAGGCCTGATGGAGTGGATTCGTGCAGGTGACCTGCACGAATCCACTCCGCTTCAGGCGTTCTTGACGGCGGCGGCCGACTGCAGGCCGAGCTCCTCGACCGACACCTCGCGCATCTCGACCTTGCGGATCTTGCCGGTGACCGTCATCGGGAACTCGTCCACGATCTTGACGTACCGCGGGATCTTGTAGTGCGCGAGCTTGCCGGTGCAGAACTCCCGCAGCGCCTCGGCGGTGAGCGGTTCGGCGCCCTCGCGCAGCCGCACCCAGGCCATCAGCTCCTCGCCGTAGCGCTCGTCGGGGACCCCGATCACCTGCGCGTCGACGACGTCGGGATGGGTGTAGAGGAACTCCTCGATCTCCCGCGGGTACACGTTCTCCCCGCCGCGGATGACCATGTCCTTGATCCGGCCGACGATGTTCAGGTAGCCCTCGGCGTCCATCACGGCGAGGTCGCCGGTGTGCATCCAGCGGGCGCGGTCGATCACTTCGGCGGTCTTCTCCGGCTCGTTCCAGTAGCCGAGCATCACCGAGTAGCCCCGGGTGCAGAACTCGCCGGTCTCCCCCCGCGGCACGGTCAGCCCGGTCTCCGGGTCGACCACCTTCACCTCGAGATGCGGGTGCACCTGCCCGACGGTCGAGGTCCGGCGGTCGAGGTCGTCGTCGGCGCCGGTCTGCGTGGAGACCGGGGAGGTCTCGGTCATGCCGTAGCAGATGGTCACCTCCTGCATGCCCATCTCGGAGACCACCCGCTTCATCACCTCGACCGGGCACGGGCGAGCCGGCCATGATCCCGGTGCGCAGCGAGCTCAGGTCATAGGAGGCGAAGTCCGGCAGCGACAACTCGGCGATGAACATCGTCGGGACGCCGTACAGCGAGGTACAGCGCTCGTCCTGCACGGCCGTCAGCGTCAATGCCGGGTCGAACCCGGGCGCCGGGATGACCATCGTCGCGCCGTGCGAGCTCGCCGCCAGATTGCCCATGCCCATGCCGAAGCAGTGGTAGTAGGGCACCGGGATGCAGATGCGGTCGGCCTCGGTGTAGCCGCAGCCCTCCCCCACGAAGAACCCGTTGTTGAGCAGGTTGTGGTGGGTGAGCGTCGCGCCCTTCGGGAAGCCGGTCGTCCCCGACGTGTACTGGATGTTGATCGGGTCGTCGGCCGAGAGCTCGGTCTCACGGCGGACCAGCAGCTCCCGGTCACCGGCCCGGCCCGTCTCCAGCAGCCGCTCCCACTCCGGATCGCCCAGGAACACGACCTCGCGCAGCTCCGGGCAGTCGCCGCGCACCTCGGCGACCATCGCGCGGTAGTCGCTGGTCTTGAACTCCGGCGCGCTGACCAGCACCGAGATCCCGGCCTGCTTCAGCACGTAGGACAGCTCGTGCGTGCGGTACGCCGGGTTGATGTTGACCAGGATCGCGCCGAGCTTCGCCGTCGCGAACTGGACGAAGGCCCACTCGGCGCAGTTGGGCGCCCAGATGCCGACCCGGTCGCCCTTGCGCACGCCGAGCGCGTCGAGCCCGAGAGCCACGGCGTCGACCTCGGCGACGAACTCGGGATAGCTGAACCGGCGACCCGTGGCGCACTCGACGAGCGCTTCGTGGTCGCCCACCCGCGCCGCCGTCCGATCCAGGTTCGCCCCGATCGTGTCGCCCAGCAGGGGGACCGTGGAGGTCCCGCTGCTGTAGGACGGCAGCGCGGGCGCCGCTCACTGCTCCTCCGCTCCTCTCGCGGCCTCGTGCGATGCCCGACACCTGCCCGGTTGGGCTTGTCGGTCGGGTGGACGTAGCTCAGACGCTCCACCGGCAGCGGGAAGAAGTGGTCCTCACCGAACGGGTTCAGCGGGCCGGGCACCGACGCGGAGAGCTCGGTGAGCGGCGGGCCGCCGTCGTCGGACTCGCCCCAGGTGGGCTCCACCAGGTGGACGTTCTTCGCCTTGCGCTTGGCCATGTCGCCTCCGTGTCGTGCCGGTGCACCGCGCGGCGCACTCGCTGGCGCTCATCTTCTCGGACGCGACCCCCGGACGCACGCACTGTTCCCCCGACGGGTGCGGGTCACGCCTTGCGCCGCACTTCCCGGGCGCCGTACAGGGTCTCCTCGCCCTCGGCGGTCAGCACCCACTCGCGCTCGCCGACCAGTGCCGCGCGGATCACGCCGCCGTCGAACTGCTGCACCGCCCGGGTGCGCCAGACGGCCGTGCTCATCAGCCGCAGCCGCACCGCCTCGTCGTCCGGGTCGAGCTCGTCGTAGCCCTCGGGCTCGAAGGAGATCACCGCCGGGCCGGCGATCCGCAGCACGCCGCGGAGCCAGCCCCGCGTGCGCAGCGCCCGCCGCCACCGGCGGACCCGCAGCAGCGCACCCGTGCCGGCCACCACCGCGGCCGTCCCGCCCACCACGAGGACGACGATCACGAGGCCCACGCCGGGGAGCCGCCGCCCGCTCTCGGCGACGGCCACGGCCGCGGCACCGCCCAGGAACCCCAGGACGACGGCGATCGATGCCGCCGGCCAGCCAGCGGATCGCGCCCGCCTGGTAGCCGGTCAGCGCGGTCTGGGTGGTGGGGTCATCGCCGGCCGGGTGCACCCCTCCATGCTGGCAGCAGCGTGCCACCGGCCGACGACGTAGCGTGGACCGGATGCCCACGGACCCTCCCGCGACGCTCGCCGGCTGGCTGCGCACGCGCAGCGACGAGCAGCTGAGCGCCTTGCTGGCGGCCCGCCCCGACGTCGCCCGGCCCGCGCCGTCCGACCTCGTGGCGCTCGCCAGCCGCCTGGCCGTGCCGGTGTCGGTGGACCGCGCCCTCGACGAGCTCGACGCCACGACACTGCAGGTTCTCGACGTCGTCCTGCTCGCCCCGACCGACGGCCGGCCGCCCGACGATCTGGTCGCGGAACTGCCCGACCTGCCCGGCGAGCTGATCGAGCGGGCGCTCGAGACGCTCACCACCCGTGCGCTGCTGTGGGGCGACGACGTCCTGCACGCGCCCGACCCGGTGCGCCGGGCCGTCCGCCACCCCGCGGGTCTGGGCCGCCGCGCGGTCGACCTGCGGGTGCAGCTGCCGGCCGATCTGCCGGCGGCCGTCGCCGAGCTCGAGCCGGAGGAGCGGGCCGTCCTGGAGCGGTTGGCCGGGGAACGGCCGGTCGGTCATCTCCCGGACTCCCCCTCGGACGGCGCCCGGACGCCGGCCCGCAGGCTGCTCCAGCGCGGAATGCTGGCCCGCATCGACGCGCCTGAACGTCGAGCTCCCGCGCGAGCTGGGCCTGCTGCTGCGCGGCGACCGCGCCCTACGGCCCGCCCCGGCTGCGGCCCGAGCCGCCGGCGGTCACCCGCGACGCGAAGACCCTGGACCGGCAGGCCGCCGGCGCCGCGCTGGAGAGCGTGGGCCGGGTCGCCGAGGTCCTGACACTGCTCGAGGACGAGCCGGCCGGGCTGCTGCGCAGCGGCGGCGTCGGGGTGCGCGACCAGAAGCGGCTGGCCCGGCTGCTGCACGTGCCCGAACCGGAGGCCGCCTGGCTGCTGGAACTGGCCCACGCCGCCGGACTGCTCGACGTCGGTGGACCGCACCGCGACGAGTGGCTGCCCACCCGGGTCTACGACATCTGGCGCGAGCAGGACCTGCCCGACCGCTGGGCCGTCCTGGCCGCCGGCTGGCTGACCAGCGTGCGGCTGCCGTCCCTGGTCGGGCAGCGCGACGTCGCCGGCAAGGCGGTCAACCCACTGGCCCCCGACCTGGTCCGGCACACCGCCCCGGCGATCCGCCGCTCCGCCCTCGCCGTCCTCGCCGAGTCCCCGGCCGGCGCGGGACTGTCCCCCGACGACCTGGTCGCCCTGCTGCGCTGGCGCACACCGCGCCGGGCCGACCGGCTCGCCCCGGTGCCCGGCATGCTCGCGGAGGCCGCGCGGCTGGGGCTGCTCGTCGGCGGCGTCCTGTCGACGGCGGGCCGCGGGCTGCTGACCGCGGGCGAGGACGGCGCGGCCGACGGCATGCGGGGGCTGCTGCCCGAGCCGGTCGACCACGTGCTCGCCCAGCCCGACCTGTCACTGATCGCGCCCGGGCCGCTCGTGTCCGAGCTCGCCGACACCCTCACCGTCGTCGCCGACGTGGAGTCCTCGGGCGGGGCCACCGTGTTCCGGGTGTCGGACGGCAGCATCCGCCGCGCTCTGGACGTCGGCTGGTCGGCGAGCGACCTGCACGACTTCTTCGCGCGGTGCTCCCGCACCCCGGTCCCCCAGGCGCTGGACTACCTGATCGACGACGTCGCCCGGCAGCACGGCCGGCTGCGGGTCGGCTCGATCGAGTCCTACGTCCGCTCCGACGACCACGGGCTGCTCTCCCAGGTGCTCAACGACAAGCGGACGGCGTCCGCCGAGCTGCGCCGCCTGGCGCCCGGGGTCCTGGTCAGCGGTCTCGGCGCGGACGAGGTGCTCTCGGTGCTGCGCGAGGGGGGTTACGCCCCGGCCGGTGAGAACCCGGGTGGCGCCGTCCTGACCCGGCCGCCGGGCCGCCCCCGGGCCGCCGGCCGCCGTCCCGGCAGCGAGTCGTCGCCGGTCGCGCGGCCGCTGACCCTGGCCGAGCGCGAGGCCACGGTGCGCGAGATGCGGGCCGGGGACGCGGCGCTGGCCGCCCGCCGCGGCGAGGCCGTGCGGCAGATCCCCGGGGTCACCACCGCCGGCACGTTGGAGCTGCTGTCCCGCGCCGTGCGCGAGGGCACGCCGGTGTGGCTGGGGTACGTCGACGCCCAGGGCAGCGGCAGCCAGCGGGTGGTGCAGCCGGTGTCCCTGGTCGGCGGGTTCCTCCAGGGCTACGACGAGCGGCGCGGCGAGAACCGCACGTTCGCGGTGCACCGGATCACCTCCGTCGCCCTCGTCGAGGAAGATCAAGAACCCGCCACCGCGCCCTGACGCGCGGCATACTGCGACCGCTCGATCGGTGGCCGTCCGGTCGGGCAGGCCGAGCCGAGACGAGGCGCGGATGCAGAGTGGGCCCACGGTGGCGACCCGCCTCGCGGCGGCGCTGAGCACCGTCCTCGGGACCGAGGAGTCCCCGTGGCTGCTGCGCGCCTGGGACGGATCCGAGTCGGGCCCGCCCGGCGCCCCGGTGCTGGCGGTCCGCTCGCCGACGGCCGTGCGCCGGCTGGTCTGGGCTCCGGGAGAGCTCGGCCTGGCCCGCGCCTACGTCGCCGGGGACATCGACATCGAGGGCGACCTCTACGCCACGCTCGAGGCGATGCTCGGCCCGGGCGGACGGCTGTCCACCCGCGGGGACTTCCCACGCCCCACCGCCCGGCAGTGGGTCGAGCTCGCCCGGACGGCCGCCGCCCTGGGCGCCGTCGGGCCGCCGCCCGCACCGCCGCCCGAGGAGTTCCGCCGTCCCCGGCGGCGTCGGCGGCACAGCCCGGACCGCGACGCCGCCGCGGTCACCCACCACTACGACGTCGGCAACGAGTTCTACGCCCTGGTGCTGGGCCCGACCCTCGTCTACTCCTGCGCCGTCTGGACCGACGAGGCCACCGGGTTGGACGCCGCCCAGCGCGCCAAGCTCGACCTGGTCTGCCGCAAGCTCGGCCTTCGGCCCGGGATGCGGATGCTCGACGTCGGCTGCGGGTGGGGCAGCCTGGCGCTGCACGCCGCCCGGGAGTACGGCGCCGACGTCGTCGGCATCACCCTGTCCGCCGAGCAGGCGACGCTGGCCCGGGAGCGGGTGACCGCCGCGGGGCTCGACGGGCGGATCACCATCCGCGTGCAGGACTACCGCGACGTCGACGACGGACCGTTCGACGCCGTGAGCTCGGTCGGGATGGCCGAGCACGTCGGCCGGGCCGGAATGAGCACCTACGCAGCCACCCTGCAGCGACCTGCTGGCGCCCGGGGGCCGACTGCTGCACCACGCCATCGCCTGGTCGGCCGGGGACACGACGTGGGACGACGACACGTTCATCGCCCGCTACGTCTTCCCCGACGGGGAGCTGATCCCGCTCGCAGCAACGGTCGACGCCCTCGAGGCGACTCTGGAGATCCTGGACGTGGAGGCGCTGCGCCGGCACTACGCGCTGACGCTGCGGGCCTGGGTGGACCGGCTGGACAAGCAGTGGGACGCCGCGGTGTCCCTGGCGGGCGAGGGCCGGGCCCGCGTGTGGCGCCTCTACATGGCCGCGGCGGCGCTGTCGTTCGAGACCGGCAAGCTGGGCGTGAACCAGGTCCTGGCCCAGAAATCGGGTGGGGCGCCGCCGCCGCTGCGCCGGACCGACTGGGTCTGAGAGCAGGGACGCACCCTCGTCCGGGAAGTCTCTGTCGCCTCGCGCGGTTACCGTCAGGGAGTCCCGCGTGTGTGTTCCGCGCTGACGCCCCTCGGATCGACGTCCGATTGACCGACTGCAAAGGAAGCCTTACTGGTGAGCGACGGCCCCCTGATCGTCCAGTCGGACAAGACCCTGCTCCTCGAGGTCGACCACCCGCTGGCCCGCGACTGCCGGGGCGCGATCGCGCCGTTCGCCGAGCTGGAGCGCTCCCCCGAGCACGTGCACACCTACCGGGTGACGCCGCTCGCGCTGTGGAACGCCCGCGCCGCGGGGCACGACGCCGAGCAGGTCGTCGATGCGCTGGTGCGCTACTCCCGCTACCCGGTGCCGCACGCGCTGCTGGTCGACATCGCCGACACGATGGACCGCTTCGGCCGGCTCACCCTGGCCAACAACCCGGTGCACGGCCTGGTCCTCACCACCTCCGACCGGGCGGTGCTCGAGGAGGTCGTCCGCTCGAAGCGGGTGGCGCCGATGCTGGGCGCCCGCATCGACCAGGACTCGGTGATCGTCCACGCCTCCGAGCGCGGCCGGCTCAAGCAGGCGCTGCTGAAGATCGGCTGGCCGGCCGAGGACCTCGCCGGCTACGTCGACGGACAGGCCCACCCGATCGAGCTCGACCAGTCGAACTGGCACCTGCGCGACTACCAGCAGCAGGCGGTCGAGGGCTTCTGGGCCGGCGGTTCGGGCGTCGTCGTCCTGCCGTGTGGCGCGGGCAAGACGCTGGTCGGTGCCGCGGCGATGGCCGAGGCGAAGGCGACCACGCTGATCCTCGTCACCAACACCGTGGCCGGCCGGCAGTGGAAGCGCGAGCTGATCGCCCGCACCTCGCTCACCGAGGAGGAGATCGGCGAGTACTCCGGGGAGCGCAAGGAGATCCGCCCGGTCACCATCGCGACCTACCAGGTGATCACCACCCGCCGGAAGGGCGAGTACCGGCACCTGGACCTCTTCGACGCGCAGGACTGGGGCCTGATCGTCTACGACGAGGTGCACCTGCTGCCGGCGCCGATCTTCCGGCTGACCGCCGACCTGCAGTCCCGCCGCCGGCTCGGCCTCACCGCCACGCTGGTGCGCGAGGACGGCCGGGAGGACGACGTCTTCTCGCTCATCGGCCCGAAGCGCTACGACGCGCCGTGGCGCGACATCGAGGCGCAGGGCTACATCGCCCCCGCCGAGTGCATCGAGGTGCGGGTCTCCCTCGACGACGAGGAGCGGATGACCTACGCCGTCGCCGAGCCCGAGGAGCGCTACCGGATCGCGGCGACGGCGCAGTCCAAGCTGCCGGTGATCCGCCGGGTCCTGGAACGGCACCCGGACGAGCCGTCGCTGGTGATCGGCGCCTACCTCGACCAGCTCGAGGAGCTCGGCGCCGCGCTGGACGCCCCGGTGATCCAGGGGTCGACGACGAACAAGGAGCGCGAGCGGCTGTACGACGCGTTCCGCTCCGGCGAGATCAGGACGCTCGTCGTGTCGAAGGTGGCGAACTTCTCCATCGACCTGCCCGAGGCCGCGGTCGCCGTCCAGGTGTCGGGCACGTTCGGGTCGCGGCAGGAGGAGGCCCAGCGCCTCGGGCGGGTGCTGCGGCCGAAGGCCGACGGTCGGCAGGCGCACTTCTACACGGTGGTCAGCCGCGACACCCTCGACAGCGAGTACGCCGCCCACCGGCAGCGGTTCCTGGCCGAGCAGGGCTACGCGTACACGATCGTCGACGCCGCCGATCTGGCCGGCCCGGGCGAGGTCAACGGCCCCGGCTGGGTGGACGAGCCCGCCGATTGACCGGAGTCCCACAGCGCGGTTTCCGCGCCCGTGGGACTCCATTCGGCGACCGTCGGGGCGGCTGGGATCGCCGGGACCGGCGGGGCGTGACGTGCCGGTCCGCCACGAACATGAGGATCGCCACACGCTGCGCCTGTCCGACCACGAAATGCCTGGTCAGCGGCGTGCGGAGCGGTCCCATACGTCGTCCCGGGCGGGGCGCGCGGGAGGCGGCCGGTTGGGCGTGTTGCCTCCGCGGCACGACACAGATGGACCCCGATATGGGGAGTGCAGCGCGAGCGGAGGCCGTCGGCCCGCAGACCACCAGCCGACCGCTCCGGGCGTGGCAGCAGGCCGCCCTCGAGCAGTACGAGGAGCAGTCGCCGAAGGACTTCCTGGTCACCGCGACGCCCGGCGCCGGCAAGACGACGTTCGCGCTGACGCTGGCCGCCCGGCTGCTCTCCCGGCGGGAGGTCGCCCGCGTCGTCGTCGTCTGCCCGACCGACCACCTGCGCCTGCAGTGGGCCGACGCCGCCGACGCGATGGGCATCGTGCTCGACCCGGGCCTGACCAACGCCGTCGGCCCGGTCCGCGCCGGCACCCAGGGCTACGTGACCACCTACGCGCAGGTCGCGGGCAAGCCGATGCTGCACGCCGCCCGCGCGACCGCCGTCAAGACGCTGGTGATCCTCGACGAGGTGCACCACGCCGGTGACGGGCTCTCCTGGGGCGAGGCGGCCGAGGAGGCCTTCGGCTTCGCCGCCCGCCGGCTGTGCCTGACCGGGACGCCGTTCCGCACCAAGCCCGACGAGCGCATCCCCTTCGTCCGGTACGAGGAGGACACGCTTCGAGGGCGAGGCAGGGCGGGCTGGTCAGCCGCGCCGACTACACGTACGGCTACAAGGAGGCGCTGGCCGACTCCGTCGTCCGGCCGGTCGTCTTCGCCGCCTACACCGGGACGTCGCGCTGGCGGAACTCCGCCGGCGAGGTCGTCGCCGCCTCGCTGTCGGAGGCCGGCACCAAGTCGGTGGAGATGCAGGCCTGGCGGACGGCGCTGGACCCCAAGGGCCAGTGGGTGCCGCACGTCATCGCCGCGATGGACGACCGGATCACGCACCTGCGCGAGACGCGGCATGCCCGACGCCGCCGGGCTGATCCTGGCCAGCGACCAGGACGACGCCCGCGCCTACGCCAAGATCGTCCGCCGGGTGACCGGCAAGGCGCCGGAGCTGATCCTCTCCGACGACCCGAAGGCGTCGAAGAAGATCGAGCGCTTCGCCACCGGGTCCGCGCGGATCGCCGTCTGCGTGCGGATGATCTCCGAGGGCGTCGACGTCCCGCGGGCCGCCGTCCTGGCGTGGATGACCTCCTACCGGACGCCGCTGTTCTTCGCCCAGGCCGTCGGCCGCGTGGTGCGCGCCCGCGGCGCCGCACGAGTCGGCGACGGTGTTCCTCCCCGCGGTGCGGCCGCTGCTGTCGCTGGCCGCCTCCATGGAGGAGCAGCGCAACCACGTCATGCCGCCGCCGAAGACCGAGGTCGGCGACGAGCTCGACCTCGAGCCGCTGCCGCCGAAGGAGAAGGACCCCGACGGGCTGCCGCAGTGGGAGGCGCTCGAGGCCGACGCCCGGTTCGCGCACGTGCTGCACGGCGGGACGGCGCACACCGGCGAGGGCTCCGGCCCGCGGTCGTGGTCGACGCCGAGGACGAGGAGTTCCTCGGCATCCCCGGCCTGCTCACCCCCGCCCAGACCGCGGAGCTGTTGTCGAAGCGGGACGACGAGCTGCGGGTGCGCATCGCCGCGAGCCACCGGGCCGACGACGGCGACTTCATGCTCGTCGAGGACCACCCGGACGAGAACGACGCCGGCGGCTCCTGGCGCGATGCCGCCGAGCTGCGCCGCGAGATCAACCGGCTGGTGAGCCGGGTCGCGGCCCGGACCTCGCAGCCGCACGCGGTGATCCACACGCAGCTGCGGCAGTCGGTGCCCGGTCCGCCGTCGGCGTCGGCGTCGGTCGACGTCCTCCGCGCCCGCCGCGAACGCCTCCGCACCATGCTCGTGAGAGGCGTCTCCGCCGACGGCGTTGAACGTCGCCCGACCCGCGGGTCGCGAGACACTCGCACGCGCGGCACCTCGGGGCCTCGTGGCGCGTTCAGCTGCTCGGTCAGGCGCTCGGCAGCAGGCCGCGCTGGGCGGCGATGGCGACCGCTTCGGTGCGGCCGCTCGCGCCGAGCTTGGCCAGGATGTTGCTGACGTGCACGCTCGCGGTCTTCTCGCTGATGTAGAGCTCCGCGCCGATCTGCCGGTTGGTCCGGCCCTGGGCCAGCAGCGCCAGCACCTCGGCCTCGCGCGGGGTGAAGACCGCGGCGGCGTCGGCCAGCCGCGGCCGCCCGGGCAGGTCGACGTCGAGCCGGCCGCGCCGCGCCAGCGCCTCGACCGCCGCCCGCAGCGGCGCCGCGCCCAGCCGCACCGCGACCTCGTGCGCCGCCCGCGCCTGCTCGGCGGCGCCCTCGCGGTCGCCGGCGGCCAGCAGCGCCTCGGCCAGCCGCCACCGGGAGCGCGCCTGCTCGTACACGTGCCCGAACCCGAACGCCTCGACCGCGGCCTGCCACAGCTCCGGCGCCGGCTCGCCCGCGCAGCCGCGCCGCCTCGGCCTCGACCCGAGCGAGCCAGGCCGTGCGCCTCGACGCCCATCTCGCCGACCGCCTTGTGGAAGACGTCGACCGCGGAGCGGGCCAGCCCGACGAGCGGCTCCCCGCCGCGCCCAGCCGGCGCGCGCCGTCGCCGCGTCGCCGACCAGCCGGGCCGCGGCCGCGGCGTCGCCGACCGGCGCGAGCGCCGTCGCGCGACCAGCCGGAGGACGCGCGAGATGGTCGTCGTCCCACAGCTCGCTGCAGCCGGCGCGACGCCGTGGCCGCGACGCTCGACGGCGGTCTCGGCATCGCCCGCCCAGGCCGCGAGGTCGATCTCCGCGCCGGCCGTGACCAGGGAGAGCAGCACGTGCGCGTTCAGCCGCGGGATGCAGCCCCCGCGCCCAGGCCAGCCGCTCGCGCGCCGGCCGGGTCGCCCCGGCCGACCTGCACCAGCAGACCCGCCGCGCGCACGTGCGCGGCCATCTCCGGCACCCGGGCCAGCAGGTCGGCCTCGGCCAGGCTCTCGTCCCAGTCGCCCGGCCATGTAGAGCGCGATGACCTGCAGGTGCCGGAGTTCGGCGGCGTAGAAGGCCCACTCGACGCCGAGGTCCCGCGCCCGCGCCGTGGCCCGCCGGGTCCAGCTCCAGCGCCTCGGCGATCCGCCCGGCCTCGAACGCGACGGTCGCCAGGTTGTACAGCACCCGCATCTCGACGTCGAGGTCGCCGGAGCGGCGGGCCCGCTCCAGCGCCTCCTCCAGCCGGCGCCGCGACCGTCGCCGGGTCGCCGGCGCTGCCGGGCCCGCACCTGCGAGACCGCGGTGTCGGCCCAGGCGCTGTCCAGACCGAGCGCGTCGGCCGCGGCGAGCGCCTCCTCGGCGGCGGCGTCGCCCTCGGCCAGCAGGCCGAGCGCGTAGCTCATCCGCGCGTGCGTGGCCGCGGCCCAGGTGCGGACCTCCGACGGCGGCTCGGCCGGCACCAGCGCCATCGCCGCCGCGCTCTCCCGGTGCGCGGCCGGCGAGGTCCTCGACCCGGACCATCGCCTGGGCGAGCGTGTAGTGCACGCCGCGCCCGCACCACCGGGTCGCCGTCGGCCCGAGCAGCGTCCAGCGCCGAGCGCAGCAGCGCGACCGCGCGGTGCAGCTCCCCCGCCGTGCGCGCGGCGGCGGCCGTCTCCAGCAGCAGCGCCGCCTGGTCGCGGCCGGCGCGCTCGGCGGCGTCGGGCACCGCCGACCAGAGCGCGAGCGCCGCCTCCAGGTGCTGCAGCTGCTCGGCGGGCGCGCCGATCCGGCAGGCGTCCGCCGCCGCCTCCAGGGACGCGCTCGAAGCGCGCCGGGCAGGTCGTTGCTCTCCCGCGCGTGGTGCGCCCGCTCGGCCGCCGTCCCGGCGCCCGGGCGTGCGGCGCAGGTAGGCGGCGATCGACGCGTGCAGCCGCACCCGCTCGCCCGGCAGCAGGTCGGCGAGCACCGCCTCGCGCAGCAGCGCGTGCCGGAAGCGGTAGCGCCCGTCGTCGGAGACGACCAGCAGGTGGTGGTGCACCGCCTCGGCCAGCGCCTGCGTCGAGCTCGGCGGGGGCCAGCCCGCCGACGGCGGCGACCAGCTCGTGCCGCGACCCGCCGCCCGGCCACGGCGGCGATGCGCAGCACCTGCTGGGCGGCCGGGGAGCGCTGCTCGACCCGCGCCAGCAGGACGTCGGTGAGCGCCAGCGGCAGCGCCTCGCCGCTGCAGGCCGGCGGCGAGCAGCTCCTCGGCGTAGAACGCGTTGCCCTCGGCGCGGGCGACGACGTCGTCGACGGTGCGACTCGGGCACCCCGCCGTCGCGCGGCCAGGCCGCGGACGAGGGCGCCGACCTCGGCGTCGGCCAGCGGCGCGAGCTCGAGCCGCTCGACGCCGGGCAGCCGCACCAGCTCGGCGAGCAGCGGCCGCAGCGGGTGCCGGCGGTGCAGGTCGTCGGAGCGGTAGGAGGCGACGACGGCGACCGGCTCGTCGACCAGCCGGGCCAGCAGGTAGCGCAGCAGGTCACGGCTCGACCGGTCGGCCCAGTGCAGGTCCTCCAGCACGATGCAGCAGCGGGCCGGCGGCGGCCAGCTCGCAGATCAGGCCGGCGACCGACTCGAACAGCTGGAGCCGGCCGTCGTCGACCGGCTGGGGGGCGGCCCGGTTCGGCAGCGGGCGGCTGAGGTCGCGGCCCTCGCCGGCGGCGGCACGACCGGGAGCGCGCCGGGCGGCCGGCCAGCAGGCCGGCGAGCGCCGGGTTGGCCGCGGACACGGGCGCGAGCGTCGGGTCCGCGGCCACCGGGCGCAGCAGGTCGACGAAGGGCAGGTAGGGCAGGCCGACGTCGCCGAGGTCGACGCAGTGGCCGGTGAGCACCCGCACGCCGCGCTCGGCGGCGCGGGCGGTCGAGCTCGTCGAGCAGCCGGGTCTTGCCGACGCCGGCGTCGCCGGCGAGCAGGACGCGCGGTGCGACCGCCCGGCGACGGCCCGGTCGACGTGCGCCAGCAGCCGGCCGAGCTCGTCGGCCCGGCCGACCAGCGGCGCGTCGTCCCAGCGTGGCACGTCGTCGATCGTGGCACGGACCTCCGACAGGACCGGCAGCGCCGCGGCGGACACGGTCAGCGGGCCCGCCGGCGGCTGCGGAACCAGCGCCGCGGCTGCGCGGGTGCGGGTGCCGCGACCGGCGGCCTGGCAGCACCTCGCGGCGGTAGGCGAGCTCGGCGTCGAGTGCCGGGTTGCGTAGTAGTGCGTCATGCGTCTCGTCCTCTCGTCGTCCCTTGTTGGACGAGGACAACATTCGTGCTGAGGGGCCGGCCCCGGCATCGGTCAGATCACGCAGTCCTGGGCGCGGCGGCTCGGCGTCTGAGGCCCCTCAGAGGCACCCGTAAGGGGGACCCGACGGCGTCGGGCGCTGCGGTTACGGGCGCCCACGCGGGGGCACACTCCGCCGCGGCGACCGCCGCCGGTCCGGCGTGCCCGGACATTCCGGTGCCGCGAACCGCGAGGAAGGGAGTCAGCATGCGACTCGGAACTGCGATCGTCCTGCTCGCGCTCGGCGCGATCCTCACCTTCGCGCTGCGCGTCGACGTCAGCGGCGTCGACCTGCAGGTGGTCGGCTGGATCCTGATGATCGTCGGTGCGCTCGGCATCGTGCTCGAGGTCGCCGTCTGGGGCCCGCGCTCCGGCGTCGGGTCACGCACAGCGAGGGCTACGCCGCCCCCGCCGGTGCTCCGGTCCAGCGGACCACCACCGACGAGACCTACTGAGCGATCCGCCCGACCGACGGCCCCCTGTCCTCCGGGACGGGGGGCCGTCGGTGCGTCTCAGGTCAGTTCGGTGCCGTTGGTCTCGCGCATGGTCAGGATGACGGTGAAGGAGATGGCGGCCGCGACGGCGACGTACCAGAAGAACCACAGCGGATGCCCCGCGTCCGACAGCCACGTGATCACCAGCGGCGCCGTGCCGCCGAAGGTGGCGACCGTCAGGTTGTACCAGGCGCCGATGCCAGTGGCGCGCAGCTCCGTGGGGAACAGCTCGCTGATGATCGCCGGCGCCAGCGAGGCCATCAGCGCGTAGAGCCCCAGCCCGGTGCAGAAGACGACGATCAGTGAGAGCAGGTTGTCCTGCACCAGGAACGACAACGGCACGATCAGCACCGCCATGGCCCCGGACCACACCAGCAGTTGCGGCTTGCGGCCGAAGCGGTCGGACAGTTTCCCGAACGGATAGCAGAGCGCCACGAACAGGGCGGTGCCGATCGAGAGCGCGATGAAGACGTCGGTCTTGTCGGCGTCCCGGAACGTGATCGCGAACGGCGTCAGCGCGCTGAAGAACGTGTAGTAGGACAGCGTGTTGAGCAACGTGAGGGCGATGAGCTGCAGCACGGCCTTCGGGTGGTGCGTGATGGTCCGCAGCAGGGGGTGCTTGGTGGCCCGCGCCTTCTCCGCGTTCTCCTCGAACTTCTCGGTCTCCACCAGCGAGCGGCGCAGCCACAGGCCGATCAGCCCCAGCAGGCCGCCGATGAAGAACGCGATCCGCCAGCCGTAGCTCTCCAGCTGGTCCTGGCTGAGCACGCTGGTCAGCAGGAGGCCGAGCAGCGATGCGAGCCAGCAGGGACGAGCCGGTCGAGATGTAGAAGAACGACGAGTACCGACCCCGGCGGTCGGCGGCGCGATCTCACCGAGGTAGGCCGAGGCATTCGAGACCTCGCCGCCCAGCGACATGCCCTGCGCGATCCGCGCGAGCAGCAGCAGGATCGGCGCCAGCCACCCGACCTGCTCGTAGGTCGGCAGGATCGCGATCACCATCGAGCCGCCGGCCATCAGCAGGATGGTCAGCAGCATGCCGGCCTTCCGGCCGCGCAGGTCGGCGAAGCGGCCCAGCAGCAGGCCGCCCAGCGGGCGGAAGAAGAACGCCAGCGCGTAGGTCGACGTCGCGCCGATCAGGGCCAAGGCCTTGTTCTCGGCCGGGAAGAACTGGCCGGCGAAGAAGACGACGAACGTCGCGTAGACCGTCCAGTCGAACCATTCGACGGCATTGCCGATGCTCGCCGAGACGAGCGTCTTCACCGGGAGCTTGTGGGGCTCCTCCGCCGCGACCGTCGAACCCTGCTGGACCGCGCCCTGCCATGGCTCCCCCGCACCTCGTCCGGCTGTAACCGGACCTGACGCTAGGCGCGCCTACAGGAGGAGGGCATGTCGAGAAGTGAGGTCCGGACCGGATGACGGCCGCCTCGCGGCGAGATGCACAACGCGGCTCCAGGCCCCCGACCGAGGTCGAGGCGGTATTCCGTGAAGGCGGTAACCAAATGGCACCCGGGGGCACGATGCACCCGGTCCGGACAGCCAAGACTACCCCTCGAGTGAGTCATGTCGCGCCGAGTGGGGCCCGGAGGGTCAAAGCAGGCCAACCGTTCCATGTCGCGCCGAGTGGGCCCCGGAGGGGTCCGCGCAGGCGCGACGAAGCGGCTCCACAGCAGGCCGGGGACGGCACCTGGCCGCGGTGTCGACCCGGAGGGTCGACAATGTCAATTGAAGCCGCGGTCGTCCTGCTTGAGCGCGGTGTCCACGGTGAGCGCCGCGGCGATCACCATGCTTGCCAGCGGTTCGGGCAGCTTGAAGTGCACGTGGACGACGTACTTGTCCGCCGTCGTGAACAGCGTCCGGGCCAGGCCCTCCCACCGCTTGGTGATCCGGGCGACCTCGGTGCCGGCCGCGTCGACGATCGCGAAGTCCCACGCGCGCCAGTTCTCCGCCTGGATCGCGCCGACCACCTGGCCGTTGGCGACCAGGTCGAACCGGATCTTCCCGAACACGTTGGCCTGCACGATCTCGCCGATCGGCTGACCGTCGCCACGGGCCACCTGCACCCGCGACTTCACGAACTTCGCCGGCCGGGTGAGCACCAGGACGACGCCGGTGGCGTCGCGGACCTCGAGCCGGTGGGTGAGGAACTGGTCGAGGTTGGAGACGAACCGGACCGCCTTCTTCAGCGTGGACTGGCCCACCTGGACGACGGCACCGATCTGCTGCCCGTGCAGGTCGTAGACCTCGTACTCGTTGGTCAGCTCGATCAGCTTGGTCTTCTGGTTCACCACCAGGACCGACTGGTCGTACAGCGACGGGCCGGGGCCGTGCGGCGTTCCGCCGTGCTGTTGCGGAGCCGGGCCGGGCGGCGGCGGCGGCGGCGGTGGCACTGGGCCGGGGAGGCGGCGGCTGCACCGGCGGCGGGGACGGCTGGACCGGCGGCGGAGGCGGCGGCGGGGCGTGCTGGACGTGGTCGGTCCAGTCCATGCCGTTCCACCAGCGGGTTCCACCGCTGCCGGCGGGATCGGGGTACCAGCCCGGAGGGGGCGGCGGCTGCGTCACGCCGGTCAAGCTAGCGCCCCGGCCTGGGAGGACCGCGCAGGTGGCGTGCCAGACTCCGCGCATGGCCGACCTGAAGGGCGCGGAGGCCCGGGCCCTGGACGCCGTCGACGAGAAGTGGCTGGTCGACCGCCTGTGCCGGATGATCGCCGTCCCCTCGATCGGCGGCACCCCCGCGGAGAGCGAGGTCCAGCACCTGCTCGCCGGCTGGCTGGACGAACTCGACTGCGCCGTCGACACCTGGCCGATCGACCTCGAGGCCGCGGCCACCGAGCCCGACGCCCCCGGCCAGGAGGTCGAGCGGACCGAGGCATGGGGCGTCGTCGGCACCGTCCCGGCCGACGACGGCGGCGTCCCGGCGCTCGTGCTCTCCGGCCACACCGACGTCGTCCCGCCCGGCGACCTCGCGGGTCTGGGACGGCGACCCGTTCGTCCCCCGGCTGGCCGACGGCGCCGTGCACGGCCGGGGAGCCTGCGACATGAAGGCCGGCGTCGTCGCGTCGCTCGGTGCGCTGGCCGCGATCCGGGCCGCCGGGATCGACCTCGTGCGACCGCTGGCGATCCACGGCGTCATCGGCGAGGAGGACGGCGGCCTCGGCGCCTGGGCCGCGCTCCGGCGAGGCCACCTCGGGGACGTCTGCGTGATCCCGGAGCCGAGCGCCCAGGCGGTCGTCACCGCGAATGCCGGTGCGCTGACCTTCCGGCTGGAGGTCACCGGCCGGGCGGCGCACGCCGCGATGCGCGAGCAGGGGGTCAGCGCCGTCGAACTGTTCGCCCACGTGCACGCCGGAGCTGCAGGAGTTCGAGGCCGAGCGCCAGCGGGGGGCCGACCCGCGGTTCGGGACCGCGCCCTACCCCTACGGGATCTCGATCGGCCGCGTGCAGGCCGGCGACTGGGCGAGTTCGGTGCCCGACCGGCTGGTCGCCGAGGGCCGGTACGGCGTGCGGCTGGGCGAGCCCGTCGAGGCCGCGAAGGAGGCCTTCGCGGCCCGGCTCGCGACCCTCTCCGCCGCCCATCCCTGGCTGGCCGAGCACCCGGTCCGGCTCACCTGGACCGGCGGCGCGTTCGCCAGCGGCGAACTGCCCACCGGCCATCCGCTGCTCCCCGCCGTCCGGCAGGCGGTGACCGACGCCGGTGGAGGGTTGCCGGCCGAGCGGGCCATCGCCGCCGGCAGCGACCTGCGGCAGTACGTCGGCGGCCGGGGTGCCGACGCTGCACTACGGCCCCGGCGACCTGAACCTGGCGCACGGGCCCGTGCGAACGGGTGCCGGTGGCCGACCTGGTGACGGCGACCCGCGCGTTCGTGCTGCTGACCCTGCGCACCTGCGGCATCCGATGAGCGACCACACGCTCATCGGGTTCGACGCCTGGGCGGAGCTGGCCGGCGACTCGGCGACGTCGCGGACGGAGTGGGCGGCCCTCATCGGCAACTGGAGCGAGCCGCACCGCCGGTACCACGACCTGGCCCACCTGGCCGCCGTGCTCGGGCTGGTCGGCCGACTGGCGGAGTCCGCCGCCGATCCCGACGCCGTCCGGCTGGCCGCCTGGTACCACGACGTCGCCTACGACCCCGAGCGGACCGACAACGAGCAGGTCAGCGCCGCCCGGGCGCGCGCCGGGCTGCGCGGCCTGGTCCCCGACGAGCGGCTCGACGAGGTGGAGCGGCTGGTGCTGCTCACCGCGGCCCACGACGCCGAGCCCGGCGACGCCAACGGGGCGGTGCTGTGCGACGCCGACCTCGCCGTCCTGGCCAGCCCGCCGGAGGCGTACGCCGCCTACGCCTCGGCGGTGCGGGCCGAGTACGGCCACCTCTCCGACGAGGTGTTCACCGCCGGGCGGATCGCCGTCCTGGAGCAGCTGCTGGCGCTGCCGCAGCTGTACCGGCTGCCCGCCGTCGCCGACGAGTGGACGCCGCGCGCGCGGGCCAACATGACCGCCGAGCTCACCCTGCTGAGGGCTCGTGCCGCTTCCGACGACGCAGCCCCGCCGCCCGCAACCGGCTGAGCAGCTCGCGGGCTCCGACCGGCGTCGGCCCCCGCCTCGACCGCGATGTCGTAGAGGTCCTCGGGGATGTCGTAGTGGTCGCCCTGGAACGCACGCCGGGGGATGCCGAGTTCCTGCTCGACGAACGCGTGCAGCTCGTCGTAGGACACGTCGCTGACCAGGTGCGACCAGAGCCGCCCCCGCCAGGGCCAGACCGGGGAGTCGATCAGCACCGCCACGGGTCGCAGTCTGCCCGGCGGAACGCTCGAGCACCCACCCGGTGCGCGACCACGGCAGGGCGACTGCTCCGGTTCGGGTGGCCGCTAGCGTCTCCCGGGTGACTACGGACATCCGCTGGGGCATCGTCGGACCGGGCCGCATCGCGGACAAGGTGACGCAGGACTTCGCCGTCGTCGACGGGGCCCGCGCGGTCGCCGTCGCCTCGCGGTCGTCGGAGCGGGCGGAGGCGTTCGCCGCCCGGCACGGGCTGGAGCGGGCGTACGGGTCCTACGCGGAGATCCTGGCCGACCCGGACGTCGACGTCCTCTACCTGGCGACGCCGCACCCGCAGCACCACGCCGTCGCGATCGCAGCCCTGCGCGCGGGCAAGGCCCTGCTGGTGGAGAAGACGTTCACCGCGACCACCGCGGGAGCGGCGGAGGTGGTCGCCCTGGCCCGGGAGACCGGCGTCTTCACGATGGAGGCGATGTGGACCCGGTTCCAGCCGGCCGTCGTGGCGCTGCGGGAGCTCATCGCGGACGGGGCGATCGGTGAGGTGCGGACGGTGCAGGCCGACCTCGGTGTGGCAGCGACCTACGACCCCGCGGACCGGTTGTTCGATCTCGCACAGGGCGGCGGGGCGCTGCTCGACGTCGGCGTCTACGTCGTCTCGTTCGCGCAGATGCTGCTCGGGACCCCGTCGTCGGTCACGGCGACCGGGTCGCTGTTCCCGACCGGTGCCGATGCGGAGGCGGCGCTGCTGCTGGCCTACGGCGACGGCCGGTCCGCGACGCTGACCGCGTCGCTGCGGCACGCCCTGCCCGGGCAGGCCCGGGTCTTCGGGACGGCGGGCTGGATCGACGTCCTCCCCCGCTTCCACCACCCGCAGACGATCGTCCTGCACCGCGCCGGCGCCGAGCCCGAGACGATCACCCGCCCGCAGCTGGGCGGGGGCTACTCGCACGAGCTGGTCGAGGTGACCGAGGGCGTGCGGGCCGGGCGGGGCGAGAGCGCGGTCATGCCGCTCGCCGACACCCTCGCCGTCCAGACCGTGCTGGGCGACGCGGCCGCGCAACTCGGCGTGACGCACGCGGAGGACCCCCGCGCGCTGTGAGCCCGCGGGCCGGGTTACCGCAGGGCGTGCCGCCGCGAGCGGAGCACGTGCGCGGCCGCGGCCACCGAACGGCGCGGAAACGACGTCGTCGAGAAGTCGAGGTCAACGCCCGGCGGACGTCGGAGCCCGAGTTCGGACCGGAGCCATGGGTGGTGTGGAGGTCGTGAGCGATGTCCTCGCCCGGCGGGCCACGGCTGGTCGGCGCGGCCGTGTCGGCCCCGAGCTGCAGCGTCTGCGGGCCGGTACCGCCACGCCTCGGCGCCGTGGTGGAAGCGCAGGTAGCCCCAGTCGGCGGTCCGCCACAGCGGGGCGACTCGGCTGCTCGTCGCGGTCGGCCCAGCACAGCGCGGCGCCGTACCGCTCGAGCAGGTGCGCGGATGTCGTCGGTCCACCAGCTGTCGTGCCGCGGCTCGACGGCGACCCGGGTGCCCGGCCGGGAACTGCGGGCGAGGCAGTCGCCGCAGCAGGTCGGGGTCGGCCTTCAGCGTCGGCGGCGAGCTGCAGCAGGATCGTGTCGAGCTTGTCGCCGAGCCGGCGGCCCGCTCCATCAGCCGGCCCACCGGCTCCTGCGGCTCGCGCAGCCGCTTGATGTGGGTGAGGAAGCGGCTGGCCTTCACCGCCCACCGGAAGTCCGGCGGCGTGCGGGCGCGCCACTTCTCGAAGGTCTCCCGCTCCGGCAGCCGGTAGAACGGCGTTGTTGCTCTCGACCGTCGCGAAGTACTGGACGTAGTGCTCCAGCCAGAGCCGCTGCGCGCAGCTTCGGCGGGTAGAACGGCGCCGCGCCAGTCGCGGTACTGCCATCCCGACGTCCCGATGATCACGGTCACGGGACGCCGCCTACCCTCCGCAGACATGGCTGACGCACCCGCCCGATTCAAGGACCTCTGCCTCGACGCCCGCGACCACCAGACGCTGGCCGACTGGTGGTGCTCGGCGCTCGGCTACGTCCGACGCGACGAGATCGAGACGCCGGACGGAGGGATGGGCCCGTCCGCTCGACTGGCCGGTGCCGATCGTCGACCCGGGCGGCGAGGGTCCGCTGATGTGGATCGTGCCGGTGCCCGAACTGAAGATCGTGAAGAACCGGATGCACTTCGACGTCATCGGCGACACCGCCGCACTGCTGACCGCCGGCGCGACCATGGTGCGCGCCAGGACGACGACATCGAGTGGGACGTGCTCGCCGACCCCGAGGGCAACGAGTTCTGCGTGTTCGCCCCGGAGGACTGACGGTCGGGGAGGTCGACAGCGAGCAATCGGCCCACGTCGACGGACCACGGCGCGGCAGACGCCGGGAGGCGGGCTGACCCTGACGGCAACTGCACCCGAACGCCGACAGGGGCGGCCCGCCGAAGCGGACCGCCCCTGCCGGGCAGTGCTGGTGTTACGGGAGGGCTGGACTCAGAAGTCCATGCCGCCCATGCCGCCGTCGCCGCCGGGCATGGCCGGAGCGTTCTTCTCCGGCTTGTCGGCGATGACGGCCTCGGTGGTGAGGAAGAGCGCCGCGATGGAGGCGGCGTTCTGCAGCGCCGAGCGGGTGACCTTGGCGGGGTCGATGATCGCTCGGCGATCAGGTCCACGTACTCGCCGGTGGCGGCGTTGAGGCCCCAGCCGGTCTCGGAGTTGCGGACCTTCTCCGCGACGACGCCACCCTCGAGGCCGGCGTTGATCGCGATCTGCTTCAGCGGGGCCTCGAGCGCGACGCGCACGATGTTGGCACCGGTCGCCTCGTCACCCTCGAGCTCGAGCTTGTCGAACGCGACGGCCGTGGCCTGCGCGAGAGCGACGCCACCACCGGCGACGATGCCCTCCTCGACGGCGGCCTTGGCGTTGCGCACCGCGTCCTCGATGCGGTGCTTGCGCTCCTTGAGCTCGACCTCGGTCGCGGCGCCGGCCTTGATGACGGCGACGCCACCGGCCAGCTTGGCCAGGCGCTCCTGCAGCTTCTCGCGGTCGTAGTCGGAGTCCGACTTCTCGATCTCGGCGCGGATCTGGTTCACCCGGCCGGCGATCTGGTCGGGCGTCACCCGCACCCTCGATGATCGTCGTCTCGTCCTTGGTGGTGACGAACTTGCGCGCACGGCCGAGGAGGGACAGGTCGGCGTTCTCGAGCTTGAGACCGACCTCCTCGCTGACGACCTGGCCACCGGTGAGGATGGCGATGTCGGCCAGCATGGCCTTGCGGCGGTCACCGAAGCCCGGAGCCTTGACGGCGACGGACTTGAAGGTGCCACGGATCTTGTTGACCACCAGGGTCGCGAGGGCCTCGCCCTCGACGTCCTCGGCGATGATCGCCAGCGGCTTGCCCGACTGCATGACCTTCTCCAGCAGCGGGAGCAGGTCCTTGACCGTGCTGATCTTGGAGTTGACGACCAGGATGTACGGGTCGTCGAGCACGGTCTCCATGCGCTCGGGGTCGGTGACGAAGTACGCCGACAGGTGACCCTTGTCGAAGCGCATGCCCTCGGTGAGCTCGAGCTCGAGGCCGAAGGTGTTGCTCTCCTCGACGGTGATGACGCCTTCCTTGCCGACCTTGTCCATCGCCTCGGCGATGAGCTCACCGATGGCGGGGTCAGCGGCAGAGATCGACGCGGTCGCGGCGATCTGCTCCTTGGTCTCGACGTCCTTGGCCGTCGAGAGGAGGTACTCGGTGACGGCCTCGACGGCCTTCTCGATGCCCTTCTTCAGGGCCATCGGGTTCGCGCCGGCGGCGACGTTGCGCAGACCCTCGCGCACGAGCGCCTGGGCCAGCACGGTGGCGGTGGTGGTGCCGTCACCCGCGACGTCGTCGGTCTTCTTCGCGACCTCCTTGACGAGCTCGGCCCCGATCTTCTCCCACGGGTCCTCGAGCTCGATCTCCTTGGCGATGCTCACACCATCGTTGGTGATGGTGGGGGCACCCCACTTCTTCTCGAGTACGACGTTGCGGCCCTTGGGGCCGAGCGTCACCTTACGGCGTCGGCGAGGATGTTCATTCCCCGCTCGAGGCCACGGCGCGCCTCTTCGTCGAACGCGATCATCTTGGCCATGTGGTGATGTCCTCCATGCATTGATCGCTGCACGGCCGGGTTGGTGCCCGCGACGGACGACACCGGGCCTCGTGGGCTCCGTCGGCCCACGGACCGGTACCTCACCGTTCCGACCTGATTGGCACTCTACATCGTCGAGTGCCAGAACCGAGTCTGGCACTCGACCCTGCCGAGTGCAAGAACAGGGGTGCAGGTACTGCTGGACCGAACCCGCCGGGGCAGTCTCGACCGCGGCGCCGGGCACAAACAGAAGGCCCGGCCCCCCGCGGGGGACCGGGCCTCCGGTCAGGTGCTGGAGCTCAAGCGGCGCGGACGGCGTCGGCCTGCGGGCCCTCGACCCCTGGACGACCTCGAACTCGACCCGCTGACCCTCGTCGAGGCTCTTGTACCCGTCCATCTGGATGGCCGAGTAGTGGACGAAGACGTCCTGGCCTCCGTCGACGGCGATGAAGCCGAAGCCCTTCTCGGCGTTGAACCACTTCACGGTGCCCTGTGCCACGTGTGCTCCCACGTTTCGTGCGTGCGGTCGGACCCTCTGGATCGGGGGACCGAGGTCTCGCTCTTCCGCCCGCCGAACACGAACGTGGAACTCGAACCGCGCGAGACGGTACATCAGAGTGGCCCGCGTTACACCCACTCCACGCAGGACCGATACCCGGATCGGGGACGAAGGTGTCGCCCGGTCCGGTGAGCAGATCGACCCTGCGCCTAGCCGATGAGGCCGGCCGCCCGGGCTGACTTCAGCGAGGGCTCCACCCGATGGGTGGGGCCGATGACCGGCTCGAGCGGGTCGAGGGTCTTCAGGCCCTCCCCCGTGTTGAGCACGACGGTCTCCTTGGTCGGGTCCAGCCGGCCATCCCGATCAGCTGCCGGAGGACGGCGACGGTGACGCCGCCCGCCGTCTCGGCGAAGACGCCGGTGGTGCGGGCGAGGTCGCGGATGCCCTGGATGATCTCGTCGTCGCCAACGCGGTCGACCGCACCACCGGTGCGGCGGATGGCGTCGAGCGCGTAGGGGCCGTCAGCGGGGTTGCCGATGTTGAGCGACTTCGCGATCCCGAACGGGCTGACCGGCTTGACGACGTCCCAGCCGTTGTCGAACGCGGTCGCGATCGGGTCGCAGCCGGCCGACTGGGCGCCGAAGATCGTCCACTCGGTGGCCTCGACGATGCCGGCCGCCGTCAGCTCGCGGAACGCCTTGTCCACCTTGGTGAGCAGCGAGCCCGAGGCCATGGGGATGACGACCTGGGCCGGGATCCGCCAGCCGAGCTGCTCGGCGAGCTCGTAGCCCATCGTCTTCGAGCCCTCGGCGTAGTACGGCCGCACGTTCTGGTTGACGAACGCGGTGTCCTCGAACTCGTCGGTCTCGCCGAGCTCGCTGGTCAGCCGGTTGACGTCGTCGTAGGAACCGTCGACGGCGACCAGCGTCTGGCCGTAGACCGCCGACTGCACGACCTGCCCGGCTCGAGGTCGGACGGGATGAAGACGACCGAGGGGCGACCGGCGCGGGCGGCGTGCGCGGCCACCGAGTTGGCCGGTTGCCGGTGGAGGCGCGGCGATCTTGTGTAGCCCAGCCCGCGGGCGGCGGTGGCGGCGAAGCTGACCGCGCGGTCCTTCAGGGAGTGCGTCGGGTTGGCGATGTCGTCCTTGACCCACAGACCGCCGGTGAGGCCCAGTTCCTCGGCCAGCCGGTCGGCGCGGACCAGCGGCGTCATGCCGGGATCGAGGGTGACGCCGGTCGGCCGGGTCCTGGCCAACCGGCAGCAGGCCCACGTACCGCCAGATGTTCTGCGGGCCGGCCTCGATCTGCTCGCGGGTGACCGCCCGCATGAGCTCGGGGTCGTAGTCGACCTCCAGCGGGCCGAAGCACTCGGCGCAGGCGTGCTCGGCGACCAGGCCGAAGGTCGCGCCGCAGTTGCGGCAGACCAGGCCGCGGGCCGGACACGGGGGGATCGGTCCCCCCGCCGTGAGTTCGGCCTGCGCGGAACCAGGAGCGGTCGGAGTTTCATACGACGACTACCTCCTCATCTTTTCCGCATCGGGCCGTCGAGCCGCGCGGGACGGAATTGGCACCTCCCGTCGAAGCGTCGCCACCGGGTTGGGCAGGACGGGCGCGGGAATCGCGTCCGTGCGCACCTCATCCGGGTGGATCTGCTGCCGAACGGCGGTTGCCGGGGCTTCATCGGGCCGTGTCCCTCTGCCCCTCTGGATGAGTGGAACGTCGTCACTGTACCGAGTCCGCACTGACCCGCT
>CAVVIN010000013.1:0-336097 GCA_963748305.1 uncultured Actinomycetota bacterium
TGTCGTGGATCGACACGCCCTGGCTGCGGTAGACCTCCTGGACCTCGCGGACGAGGTGCAGCTGCACCTCGCGCGGGCCCATGATCCGCAGGACCTCATGCGGGTCGACAGCACCCTCGGTGAGCTGCTCGCCGACCTCGACGTGCTGGCCGTCCTCGACCCGCAGCCGCGAACGACGCGACAGCTTGTCGTAGACGACCTCGTCGGAGCCGTCGTCCGGGGTGATGGTGAGCTTCCGGAACTGCTCGCCGTCCTCGATGCGGACGGCGCCGGCCAGCTCGGCGATCGGGGCCTTGCCCTTGGGGACGCGGGCCTCGAAGAGCTCCACCACACGCGGCAGACCGTGGGTGATGTCCTCACCCGCGACACCACCGGTGTGGAAGGTGCGCATCGTCAGCTGGGTGCCGGGCTCGCCGATCGACTGGGCGGCGATGATGCCGACCGCCTCGCCGACGTCCACTAGCTTGCCGGTCGCGAGCGAGCGGCCGTAGCAGGTGGCGCAGGTGCCGAGCAGCGACTCACAGGTCAGGACACAGCGGACCTTGACCTCGGAGACGTTGGCGTCGACCAGGGCGGCGATGAGCACGTCGCCGAGGTCCTGACCGGCCTGCGCGATGACGGTCCCGTCCGCGGCCACCACGTCGGCGGCCAGGGCGCGGGCGTAGACGCTCGTCTCCACGTGCGGGTCACGGGTGACCTGCCCGTCGACGAACGGTGCCGATCGGCATGACGACGCCGCGCTCGGTGCCGCAGTCCTCCTCGCGGATGATGACGTCCTGCGAGACGTCGACCAGCCGGCGGGTGAGGTAGCCGGAGTCGGCGGTGCGGAGCGCCGTGTCGGCCAGACCCTTGCGGGCACCGTGCGTGGAGATGAAGTACTCCAGCACGGACAGACCCTCCCGGAAGTTGGCCTTGATCGGCCGCGGGATGATCTCGCCCTTCGGGTTGGCGACCAGACCACGCATGCCGGCGATCTGGCTGATCTGCATCATGTTGCCTCGGGCGCCCGAGTTGACCATGACCCAGACCGGGTTGGTGGTCGGGAAGTTGTCCACCATCGCCTGGCTGACCTCGGCCCGCGCGCGGGTCCAGATCTCGATCAGCTCGCCACGACGCTCGGTGTCGGTGATGACACCGCGCTCGTACTGCTTCTCGATCTTGGCGGCCTCGGCCTCGTGCCGGTCCAGGATCGCCTGCTTCGACGGCGGCGTGACGACGTCGTCGATGGCGATCGTGATGCCGGCGCGGGTGGCCCAGTGGAACCCGGCGGACTTCAGCGCGTCCAGCGTCGCCGCGACCTGCACCTTGGGGTAGCGCTCGGCGAGGTCGTTGACGATCGCCCCGAGCTCCTTCTTCGGCACCTGGTAGTTGACGAAGCGGTAGTCCTCGGGCAGGGCCTCGTTGAACAGCACCCGGCCGAGGCTGGTGAGCACGCTCGCCTGAGCGCCCGGCTCCCAGTCCTCCGGCTGCTCCCACGCCTCGTTGACCGAGCCGTTGTCGACGCCGAAGACCTCGTCGAGACGGATCAGGGCCCGCTCCTGCAGCCCCAGGCCGCCCTGGTCGTAGGCCATGACCGCCTCGGCCGCCGAGGAGAACGACCGCGGGTGACCGCCGTCGGCCTCGCGCGGCGACGCCACCAGGGTGGTCAGGTGGTACAGGCCGAGCACCATGTCCTGGGTCGGCGCGGTGATCGGACGACCGTCGGCCGGGCTCAGGATGTTGTTGCTCGACAGCATCAGGATCCGGGCCTCGGCCTGCGCCTCGGCCGACAGCGGCAGGTGCACCGCCATCTGGTCACCGTCGAAGTCCGCGTTGAACGCGGTGCAGACGAGCGGGTGGATCTGGATGGCCTTGCCCTCGACCAGCTGCGGCTCGAAGGCCTGGATGCCCAGGCGGTGCAGCGTCGGCGCGCGGTTGAGCAGCACCGGGTGCTCGGTGATGACCTCTTCCAGCACGTCCCACACGACCGGGCGCGCACGCTCGACCATCCGCTTGGCGGACTTGATGTTCTGGGCGTGGTTGAGGTCGACCAGCCGCTTCATGACGAAGGGCTTGAACAGCTCCAGCGCCATCTGCTTGGGCAGGCCGCACTGGTGCAGCTTCAGCTGCGGGCCGACGACGATGACCGAACGGCCGGAGTAGTCGACGCGCTTGCCGAGCAGGTTCTGGCGGAACCGGCCCTGCTTGCCCTTGAGCAGGTCGCTCAGGGACTTCAGGGGACGGTTGCCCGGGCCGGTGACCGGCCGGCCGCGACGGCCGTTGTCGAACAGCGCGTCCACGGACTCCTGGAGCATCCGCTTCTCGTTGTTCACGATGATCTCGGGGGCGCCGAGGTCCAGCAGACGCTTCAGCCGGTTGTTCCGGTTGATCACGCGGCGGTACAGGTCGTTCATGTCGCTGGTCGCGAAGCGGCCACCGTCGAGCTGCACCATCGGGCGCAGGTCCGGCGGGATGACCGGGACGCAGTCCAGCACCATGCCCATGGGCGAGTTGCGGGTCTGCAGGAACGCCGCGACGACCTTCAGCCGCTTGAGGGCCCGCAGCTTGCGCTGGCCCTTGCCGCTGCGGATGGTCTCGCGCAGCGAGGTGGCCTCGGCGTCGAGGTCGAAGTCGGCGAGCAGCTTCTGCAGCGCCGCGGCCCCCATGCCGCCCTCGAAGTACTCACCGAAGCGGTCGCGCAGCTCGCGGTAGAGGCCCTCGTCGGCGATGAGCTGCTTGACCTCCAGCTTGCGGAAGGTGTCGAGCACCTCCTCGAGGCGGTCGATCTCCCGCTGGGAGCGGTCGCGCAGCTGGCGCATCTCGCGCTCGCCGCCCTCGCGCACCTTGCGGCGGACGTCGGACTTGGCGCCCTCCGCCTCGAGCTCGGCCAGGTCGGCCTCGAGCTTCTGCTGGCGGGCCTCGACGTTGGCGTCGCGCGCACCCTCGAGGTTGGACTTCTCGGCGCTGATCTCGGCCTCGATGGTCGGGAGGTCGCGGTGCCGCGCCTCGTCGTCCACCGTGGTGATCAGGTAGGCCGCGAAGTAGATGATCTTCTCGAGGTCCTTGGGCGCCAGGTCGAGCAGGTAGCCCAGGCGCGACGGGACGCCCTTGAAGAACCAGATGTGGGTGACCGGTGCGGCCAGCTCGATGTGGCCCATCCGCTCACGGCGGACCTTGGCCCGGGTCACCTCGACGCCGCAGCGCTCACAGATGATGCCCTTGAACCGGACGCGCTTGTACTTACCGCAGTAGCACTCCCAGTCCCGGGTGGGACCGAAGATCTTCTCGCAGAAGAGGCCATCCTTTTCCGGACGCAGCGTCCGGTAGTTGATGGTCTCGGGCTTCTTCACCTCACCGTGCGACCACTGGCGGATGTCGTCGCCGGTGGCCAGGCCGATGCGCAACTCATCGAAGAAGTTGACGTCGAGCAACGTGATGACCCCTTTCCGGGGCTAGTTCTTCTCTTATGTCAAAGGGTGGAGGCCGGCCGGCCCTGATCTGCTCAGGGCCGGCCGGCGGGGACGACTTAGACGTCCTCGACGCTGGAGGGCTCGCGGCGGCTGAGGTCGATGCCCAGCTCCTCCGCGGCCCGGAACACCTCGTCGTCGGTGTCGCGCAGCTCGATCGCCTGCCCGTCACCGGAGAGCACCTCGACGTTGAGGCACAGCGACTGGAGCTCCTTGAGCAACACCTTGAACGACTCCGGGATGCCCGGCTCGGGGATGTTCTCGCCCTTGACGATGGCCTCGTAGACCTTGACGCGGCCCAGGATGTCGTCGGACTTGATGGTCAGCAGCTCCTGCAGCGCGTACGCGGCGCCGTAGGCCTGCATCGCCCAGCACTCCATCTCACCGAAGCGCTGGCCACCGAACTGCGCCTTACCACCCAGCGGCTGCTGCGTGATCATCGAGTACGGGCCGGTCGAACGGGCGTGGATCTTGTCGTCGACCAGGTGCAGCAGCTTCAGGATGTAGACGTAGCCCACCGAGATCGGCTCGGGGAAGGGCTCCCCGGAGCGGCCGTCGAACAGCCGCGCCTTGCCGGTCTCCTTGACCATCCGGTCGCCGTCCCGGTTCGGGGTCGTCGAGCCGAGCAGGCCGATGATCTCGTCCTCCTTGGCGCCGTCGAACACCGGCGTGGCGGTGCGGGTACCCGGGCCGGCCTGACGGGCGGCGTCGGGCAGGTTCTTCGCCCAGTCCGGGGTGCCCTCGACCTGCCAGCCCTGCTTGGCGACCCACCCGAGGTGGGTCTCCAGCACCTGGCCGACGTTCATGCGGCCGGGCACACCGAGCGGGTTGAGGACGATGTCCACGGGGGTGCCGTCCTCGAGGAACGGCATGTCCTCCTGCGGCAGGATCTTCGCGATGACGCCCTTGTTGCCGTGGCGTCCGGCAAGCTTGTCGCCGTCGGAGATCTTGCGCATCTGGGCGACGTAGACCCGGATCAGCTCGTTGACGCCGGCGGGCAGCTCGTCGCCGTCCTCGCGCGAGAACACGCGGACGCCGATGACCTTGCCGGACTCACCGTGCTTGACCTTGAGGCTGGTGTCGCGGACCTCGCGGGCCTTCTCACCGAAGATCGCCCGCAGCAGCCGCTCCTCGGGGGTCAGCTCGGTCTCGCCCTTGGGCGTGACCTTGCCGACGAGGATGTCGCCGGGGACGACCTCGGCACCGATGCGGATGATGCCGCGCTCGTCGAGGTCGGCGAGGACCTCCTCGGAGACGTTCGGGATGTCCCGGGTGATCTCCTCGGCGCCGAGCTTGGTGTCGCGGGCGTCGACCTCGAACTCCTCGATGTGGATCGAGGACAGGACGTCGTCCTGCACGAGGCGCTGCGACAGGATGATCGCGTCCTCGTAGTTGTGGCCCTCCCACGGCATGAAGGCGACGAGCAGGTTCTTGCCCAGCGCCATCTCACCCTGGTCGGTGCACGGCCCGTCGGCGATGACCTGGCCGACCTCGACCCGCTGACCCTCGTCGACGACGGGGCTCTGGTTGATCGAGGTGCCCTGGTTCGAGCGACGGAACTTCAGCAGCCGGTAGGTCTGCCGGGTGCCGTCGTCGGCCATGACGGTGACGTAGTCGGCGGTGGAGTCCTCGACCACACCGGCCTTCTCCGCGGTGACGACGTCGCCGGCGTCGACGGCGGCACGCAGCTCCATGCCGGTGCCGACCAGCGGGGCCTCGCTGCGCAGCAGCGGCACCGCCTGACGCTGCATGTTGGCGCCCATGAGCGCGCGGTTGGCGTCGTCGTGCTCGAGGAACGGGATCATCGCCGTCGCGACCGAGGTCATCTGCCGCGGCGAGACGTCCATGTAGTCCACGTTCTCGGGGGCGAGGTAGTCGACCTCACCGCCCTTGGTGCGAACGAGGACGCGCTCCTCGGCGAAGCGGCCCGCGGCGTCGAGCGGCGAGTTGGCCTGCGCGACGACGAAGCGGTCCTCCTCGTCGGCGGTCAGGTAGTCGATCTGGTCGCTGACCACACCGTTGTTCACCCGGCGGTACGGCGTCTCGATGAAGCCGAACGCGTTGACCCGGCCGAACGCCGACAGCGAGCCGATCAGGCCGATGTTCGGGCCTTCCGGCGTCTCGATCGGGCACATCCGGCCGTAGTGGCTCGGGTGCACGTCGCGGACCTCCATGCCGGCCCGCTCACGCGACAGACCACCCGGACCCAGCGCCGACAGGCGGCGCTTGTGGGTCAGGCCCGCGAGCGGGTTGGTCTGGTCCATGAACTGGGACAGCTGGCTGGTGCCGAAGAACTCCTTGATGGAGGCGACGACCGGCCGGATGTTGATCAGGGTCTGCGGCGTGATCGCCTCGACGTCCTGGGTCGTCATCCGCTCGCGGACCACGCGCTCCATGCGGGAGAGGCCGACCCGGATCTGGTTCTGGATCAGCTCGCCGACCGTGCGCAGGCGACGGTTGCCGAAGTGGTCGATGTCGTCGACGCCGTGCTCGGGCTCGCCGGCGTGGAGACGCACGACGTACTCGATGGTGGCGACGATGTCGTCCTCGGTCAGCGTCGAGGTGCTCTGCGGCACGCCGACGCCCAGCTTCTTGTTGACCTTGTACCGGCCGACCTTGGCCAGGTCGTAGCGCTTCGGGTTGAAGAACAGGTTCTCCAGCAGCGCCTGCGCCGACTCACGCGTCGGCGGCTCGCCCGGCCGCAGCTTGCGGTAGATGTCGAGCAGGGCCTCGTCCTGCCCGGCGATGTGGTCCTTCTCCAGGGTGGCGAGCACCGTCGTCGACCACTGGAAGTGCTCGCGGATGCGGTCCTCGGTCCAGCCCAGGGCCTTGAGCAGGACGGTGACCGGCTGGCGGCGCTTGCGGTCGATCCGGACGCCGACGGTGTCGCGCTTGTCGACGTCGAACTCCAGCCACGCACCGCGGCTGGGGATGACCTTGGCGCTGTAGACGTCCTTGTCCGAGGTCTTGTCCAGCGTCTTGTCGAAGTAGACGCCGGGGCTACGGACGAGCTGCGAGACGACCACGCGCTCGGTCCCGTTGATGACGAACGTGCCCTTGTTCGTCATGATCGGGAAGTCGCCCATGAACACGGTCTGGCTCTTGATCTCGCCAGTGGTGTTGTTCATGAACTCGGCGGTGACGAACAGCGGCGCCGCGTACGTCATGTCCTTGTCCTTGCACTCCTCGAGGGACGCCTTGACGTCCTCGAAGCGCGGGTTGGAGAAGGACAGCGACATCGAGCCGCTGAAGTCCTCGATCGGGGAGATCTCCTCGAGGATCTCGGCGAGACCACCGACGGCGTCGGCCTGCTCCTCGGGCGAGAGCGTGGCCCGCCACTCGGGGCTGCCGATGAGCCAGTCGAACGAAGCGGTCTGCAGAGCCAGAAGGTCCGGCACCCCGAGGGGCTCGGAGATCTTCGCGAACGACACCCGGAGCGGTGCGCCGGGGATCTTCTGCTGGTCGGCCTCACC
This sequence comes from uncultured Actinomycetota bacterium, assembly GCA_963748305.1. GTDB lineage: Bacteria > Actinomycetota > Actinomycetes > Mycobacteriales > Geodermatophilaceae > Blastococcus_B. The sequence goes on from CAVVIN010000013.1 coordinate 6,920, forward strand.
GGTGCGGGGGCCGGTCTGGATGTTCTTTTCGGTAGTGCTGGTGGGCGTGCTGGTGGGGCGAGAGCCTGCCAAGATGCGTCCTTCCAAGGACCTCACGACGTGCGGGCGGTGGGTGCGGGGTTCGTCCTGGGTCGTCGTCGGTATCGGCGAGGCTGCCCATCTGGGTCTGATAGGTCCTGTCCGGTGGTCGACCTGGGTGTCCGGGATCTGCTCCCGGGCACCCCTGGTGACCCGTCGGTGGCGGGCAGGCAGTCAGAGGGCAGCGCAACAGGAGACCCTACCCCTGCTTCGGGGCGCTGTCCACGTCGGGGGGCCGGTAGCGACCAGCGCCACACCCGGTAAGGACCAGCGACCCCGCAGAGCGGGGAGCCGTCGACACCATGATGCCAGTCCGACCGCCTCTGCGGGACTGCCACGCCGCGGAAAATCCGGGCGATCACCCCCCGCAGGCCCCCTCCCGGGCACCGCCCCGAGCGTGCGAGGGGTGGGGAGGAGGGGTCCTTTCTCAGCTCGTCGTCAGCAGGGTGAGCTCGCTGATCTTCCACTCGCCGTCGACCTTGAGGACCCGCACCTGGACCGTCTGGGTGCACGACTGCGCGCCGTCGGCCGTCACCTGGCACTCCGAGCCCTCGGGGGCCGCCTGGTCGCCGCTGTTGACCGACTCGACGACGTACTGGCCGAAGACGACGAGGGTCGCGGTGTCCTGGGCGTCGTTGACCTGCTGCAGCCCGACGTCGAGCACCTCGTACCGGGTGGTCGCCGACACCTGCTGGTAGGTCTCGATGATCCCGCCCTGCTCGAGGTCCTCCTCGTACTGCTGGCGCAGGTCGCCGGTGAGCACCGCGAGCTTGCCCTCGATGCTCTTGTCCGAGTCCCGGTAGTCGTAGGCGTAGAGCGCCTGCACGCCGTCGCGGGTGGCGGCGAAGATCGAGGAGTTCACGTAGCTGGGGTTCAACCGCTGCCACAGCAGCAGGCCGACCCCGGCGGCGGCCACCAGGCACAACAGGGCCAGCACCAGCGCGAGCGCCGGGAACCGTCGCCGGCCACGGGCTGCCTCCGCCGTCCCGGTGCGGGCGCCGCGCTTCGCGGTGGCGACAGCCTTGGCCGAGGGCTTGCCGGACGCCGCCTTGCCGGAAGCGGCCGTGGCCGTGTCCTTGGCCTTGGTCGTGACGGCCGTGGCCTTGTCCTTGGCGTGCCGGGCGCGCGGTCGCAACCGGCTTCTCGACGGGCTTCTCGATCGCGGGCGCGTCCACCGACTCGTCGGGCTGCGGCCGCGGGGACGGTGCGGGCCGCCGCGTGCCGGCCTCGGCCTCCTCGCGGTCGCGACGGCTGCCCGCCACGCGCGGGCGGGGGCCGGGCCGTGGACCGGGAGCCGGGCGGGGCCGCGGGGTGGGACGGGGGCGCTGCTCGTCGGGGGTGTCGGTCATCGCCGCATCACGCTCCCGTGATCCGCGAGAGGACCCAGCGGCCGTCGGCCTTCTGCATCTCCACCTCGATGCGGTACTTCACGACCTGGGCCTGCTCGCTGGCGTTGGTCTGACGGGTGGTCTGGATGACCAGCAGGACGGTCGCGTCCTCCGCGTCGGCGCGGGTGACGCCGGCCCCGATGACCTCGGTACTGACGATGGCCTCGGCGTCGGTGATCTCCTGACGACGACTGTCGAGCTGGTCGACGGCCCCGTCGCGCAGGTCCCCGACGGACACCCGCCGGACCTGCTCGATGTCGTCGTCGAGGGTCAGGTGGTCGAAGGAGGTGAAGTCGACGATGTTCGGACCGCGCGGCCTGCAGGACCTCCACGTAGTCGTCCGTGGTCACGGCCGACGACTCGGCGCGCGTGAACCAGAGGAACGCGCCGGCCCCGAGGAGCAGGACCAGCAGGATCGAGAGCACGGGCACCAGCGGGGCACGCCGGGAGGCACGGTCGTCAACGGGGTCGTCCGCCGCAGCGGCCTTCGGCGCGGCCTTCCTCGTCCTCGCCGGCCGGCTCGGCGCCCGGTCGCTTCCCGCCGACGTCGTCCTTCCCGCCGTCGGGTTCCGGCGTCGCCTGCTCGTCTGCGGCCCCCTCCGCGACGGTCGCGTCGGGTGCTCGCTCGTCGGCGGCGGACACGTCAGCGTCCTCTGCCGCCGGCGGGCGGGTCCGGGCATCGTTGGTCACGCGCGGGATTCTCCTTGTCGTCTCGTCGTCGGCGCTGTCGGCACTGCCGAGGTCACCCCAACGTGCGAGAGAACGGGTTGGCGTGCAGGAGCCCACCCAGCACCTCGTCGAGGACGCCGGCCACGGGCGGCTGCTCGCCGGCCTCGCCCTGCGGCCGGCCGGAGCCGGTCCCGCCGTCGCGGCCGATGTTCTGCTCACCACGGATGTTCGACCCGGCTTCGTCGTTGGCGTCACCGGGGTTGGGGTCGACGCCGTTGACGACGCGGCACTGGACCGCGTCAGTGTTGGCGTTCTCGACGGCCCCGGGGCTGGGGAGCGATGTCGTCGGGATGTAACCGGTCTGGCAGGGGTGCGGGTCGCCGGCGTTGACCACGAAACCGAAGTGCGAGCGCATCTGCCCGTCGGCGTCGCGGCGGACGACGGTGAAGCCGCCGGAGACCACGTCCGGGTAGGTGATCAGCATCTGCTCGACGCCGTTGAGCCGCGGGATCGTGACCTGGTTGAGGATGTCGAAGTTGCGGACCAGCGAGCCCAGCCCGGGCCCGGCGTCCTCGACCAGCTGCTGCAGCGCGGCGCCCGCGTCCGGCGAGTTGACCACCAGGCTCCGGATCGTCGGGTCCATCTCGACCAGGGTGTCGCTCACCAGCCGCAGGTCCGCGGCCCACTGCTCGATCGCCGATCGGCTCTCGACCTGCGTCTCGAGCACGGTCTGGCCGTCGGTGATCAGGGCGAGGGTCTGCGGCAGCGACTCCTCGGCGCGGGCGAGCAGCAGGTCGCCGTTGTCGATCAGCCGTCCGAGGTCGTCCCCGGCGCCGGCGAAGGCCTGGCCGAGCTCGTCGACGAGGATCCGCAGGTTCTCCTGGTCGAGCGAGCCGACCAGCCCGTCCATGTGGAGGAGCATCTGCTCGACCGGGACCGGGATCGCGGTGCGCTCGACCGGGATGACTGAGCCGTCCTCGAGGTACGGCTCGCTGTCGAGTGGCCGGACGCAGGTCGACGTACTGCTCCCCCACCGCACTGCGGGTGGCGACGAACGCCTCCGTGTCGGCGGGGATGGGGTCGGCGTCGGGGTCGATGGTGAGGGTGACGCGCACGCCGTCGTCGACCAACTGCATGTCGGTGACCCGGCCGATGGCGACGCCCCGGTTGGTGACCTCGGCATTGACGAAGATGCCGCCGGAGTTGGTGAAGTCGGCGGCGACGTCGTAGCCGCTGCCCAGGATCGCCCGGTCGAGCCCGACGTACTTGAACCCCAGGTAGGACATGCCGAGCAACGCGAGCGCGGCGAACGCCAGCAGCTTCAGTTTCGTCTTGCGCTCGATCATCCCTGGCCTCCCGGGACCTGCGGCAGACCGGGCAACCCGGTGGAGCCTTCCGCCGCCCCGTCGACGACGGAGCCGGCGATGTCGCCCGGCAGCGTCTCCAGGCCGGTCGAGCCGTCCGAGGTGCTCTGCGACCCGCCCTGGTTGCCCGGCGGACTGCCCGGCACACCACACGCGTCGCCCGCCACGTCCTGCGGCTCCAGCTCCTCGATCCCGCCCGTCACCGGGTCGATCGCGTACCGGCAGAGCAGGTTCGAGAGGTCCAGGTCGATCGTCGCCGTCATGTTGGTGAACAGGGCGTACCCGCCGGTCTGCGCGTCGCGGTAGTTCAGCGCCGAGAGGGAGCTGTCCGGGAACGGGTAGCTCAGCAGCAGCGGCAGCGAGCGGGCGAGGTCCGGTCCGGCCGCGGCCAGCTGGGTGAGGATCGGCTGCAGGAGCTCCAGGTCGGCGACCGTGTTCGCCGCCGACTCGTTGATGATCCGGGTGCCGACGTCGCCCAGCCGGGCCAGGCCCTCGAGCATGTCGACCAGCAGGTCGCGCTGCTCGTTGATGACGTCGAGGCCCGGGCCGATCGTGTCCAGCGCGGTCTCGATCGTCGCCGTCCGCGCGGCCAGGGTCTCGGCCAGCGCGTTGACGCTGTCGAGCGCCTGGTTGATCTCCTCCTTCTGCTGGTCCAGTCCGCCGATGAAGGTGTCGAGCTGGTCCAGGGTGTTGGTGATCCCGTCCTCGCGGCCCTCGAGGGCGATGCCGAGCTCGTGGTTGATGGTCTGCAGCTGGCTGAGACCGCCGCCGTTGAGGACCAGCGACAGGGCGCCGAGCAGTTCCTCGACCTCGACGTTGCGGTTGGTCCGCTCCAGTGGGATCAGCGAGCCGTTCTCCAGGGTGCCGGCCGGCTCCTCGTCGCCGGGCGCGGCGAGCTCCACGAACTTCTCGCCCAGGAGGGAGGACTGCTGGATGGCCGCGACGGCGTTGGCCGGGAGCTCGACGTCGCCGTTCACCGAGATGGTGACCACGGCGGTCCAGTCGTCGTTCAGCTCGATCTCTTCCACGCGCCCGACCGGGACGTCGGCGACCTTGACGCCGGACTGCGGCACCAGGTCGAGCACGTCGAGGAACTCCACCTGCACGGTGTAGGGCTCGTCGCCGAGGTCGGCGCCGCCGGGCAGGGAGAAGGAGTAGGCGCCGCGGAAGCCGCACCCGCCGAGCAGCAGGACGCCGAGCCAGCGGCCACGCGCCGGCCGACCCGCCGCCTAGGGGACGTTACGGCCACCCTCCGCACGGGCCGCATCATGACTGGCCTCCGATCGCGACCGGCGGGAAGCCCACCGGCGGTCCACCCGGCGCACCGGGGCGCCGCCACCCCAGATCTCGTTCCACAGCTGCTCGAGGTCGGACTGCCCGTTGCCGTCGAGGTCGTCGATCGAGCCGTCGTTGTCCGCGTCGCCGGAGAGGAGCCGGGCGCAGATCCGCTCGGTCTGCGGCAGGCCGAGCAGGTCGCCGGGTCGTTGAGGTCGATGCCCGGCCGGCAACTGCAGCCGCCCGAGCTGGGCCAGCACACCGCAGACGACGATCTCCGGGTTGTTCGCGCCCAGGCCGCTGTCCCGGGTGTCGAGCGTCCCGTAGTCGGGGTTGTAGGCGTGGGACAGGTTGCCCAGGGTGGCGGGCGCGACGTCGAGCACCTCGGCGATGGCCGAGCGCTGCTGGACCAGGGCGAGGGTCACGTCGGCCAGCTTGTTCACGTTGGAGGTCACCAGATCGACGTTGTCCTGGATGAACCCGGCGATGTCGGCCAGCGCCTGGTTGAGCAGGGAGAAGGCCTCGGCGAGGTCCTCCCGCTCGGACTCGAGCAGGTCGGCGACGGCCGCCATGTTGTCGTTGAAGGCGCCCACCTGCGCGTCGATGGTGGCCAGCGCGCTGGTGAAGACCTGCAGGTTGTCCAGGGAGGAGAACAGGTCGTCCCGGTGCGTGGCCAGGGTCTCCACGGCCTGCGAGAAGCCGGTGAGCGTGCGGTTGAACGCCGCGCCGTTGCCCTCGAGGTTGGCCGCACCGACGTCGACGAGATCCGACAGCGCGCCGTTCTCGTTGGCTCCGGTCGGGCCGAGCGCCGAGGACAGCTCGTCGAGCGCGCCGTAGACCTGGTCGAGCTCGACCGGCGTGCCGGTGCGGTCCAGCGGCACCTCGGCGCCGTCCTCCATCGTCGGGTCCGCCGTCGTAGACCGGGGCGAACTGCACGTAGCGGTCGGACACCAGTGACGGGGCGAGGACGACGGCCTGTGCGTCGGCCGGGATGTCGTACTCGTCGTCGATGAGCATCTCGACGCGGACCTTGTCGCCCAGGGCGACGATGTCCTCGATCTCGCCGACGTCGATGCCCAGGATCCGGACGTCCGAGCCCGGGTAGAGGCCGACCGTGCCGGTGAAGAACGCCGTCACCCGGTACTGGCCGACGGGCTTGAGGATCGTCCAGCCCAGCGCCGCCAGGAGGACGATCGCGGCGGCGAACGCGACGCCGCGCTGCAGGGTGCCGCTCATCCGGTTCCCTCCGAACAGGACACCGGCAGGGGTGCCGTGCCGGCGCCGGTGCAGACGGCCGACCCGAGGATCGTGGGCAGCAGGTCGTTGACGAAGCTGTCGAACCAGCGGCCGTTGCCGAGGGTGTTGGTGAACACCCGGACGAACGGCGCCAGGTTGTTCACCGTCTGGGCCAGCGCCGCGCGGTTGCGCGACAGGATGTCGGTGACGGTGTTCAGTTGCTGGAGGGCCGGGGTGAGGGCCTCGCGGTTGTCCGCGACCAGACCGAGAGCTGCCGCGACAGCTCCTGGGTGCTGGTGAGGATCGAGTCGATCAGCTCGCGCCGTTCCTGCACCTCGGTGAGCAGCGTGTTCGAGTCGATGATCAGTTGGGTGAACTCCCCGTTCCGGTCGGCGAGCACCTGGGTGACCTGCCGGGTCGCCGAGAGCAGCTGCCCCAGCTGGCGTCCCGGGAGGCGATGGTGTCCGACAGCCGGGCCAGGCCCTGCAGCGACGTGCGCACCTCGTCGGGGGTCTCGGCGAAGGTCTCGGCCATCACCTCGAAGGAGGTGGCCAGCTGCCCGGTGTCGATGTCGTCGATCGTCGACGAGAGGTCGGCGAACGCCTCGACGACGTCGTAGGGCGAGGCGGTCCGGTCCAGCGGGATCGGCTGGTCGGGGTCCAGTTCGCCGGACCCCCGCGGCACCAGCGCCACGTACTTGGCGCCGAGCACCGTCTCGATCTTGATCGCCGCCTCGGAGCGGTCGCCGACGAAGGCGTCCTGGACCCGGAACTCGACCATGACCGCGCCGTCTTCCAGGGCGAGGCTCTCGACCTTGCCGACCTTCACGCCGGCGACGCGCACCGGGTCGTCGGGCTGCAGGCCGGCCGCCTCGGAGAACTGCGCCTTGTAGACGGTGCCGCCGCCGATGAGCGGCAGGCTCTGCGCGTTGAAGGCCACGAACACCAGCAGCGCGATGACGCCGAGGCTGATCGCGCCGATGGTGACCGGGTTGCGGTCCCGGAAGGGCTTGGATTCCCGGGCCATCAGCCGCACCCCTCCGCGCCGCTCTCGATCTGGGTACTCGTGACGGCGGTCTCCCCGGTGGGGCCGGTCGCCGGGAGGGTGACCGTGGCATCCGAGCTGCACATGAAGAAGTTGAACCAGCTGCCGTTGATCGCCGTCCTCGTGATCAGGTCGAGCTTGGTGGGGGCGAGCTGCAGGAAGTCCTCGACCAACTCGCCGTCCTCGGCCAGGTTGGTGGAGAGGTCACCGAGCGCCTCGATGTCGGCCTGGAGCGGGGCGCGGGCATCGGCCAGGAAGTCGCTGGTGGTCATCGCCAGGGTGTCGATGGTCTGCAGCGAGTCGAAGATCGCGTCCCGGTCCCCGGCCAGACCGGTGACGAACTGCTGCAGGCTCACGATCAGGCCGGACAGCTGCTGGTCGCGCTGGGCGACGCTGCTGAGCACCGTCGTCAGGTTGTCGATCATGCTGCCGATCACGGCGTCCTTGTCGGCCAGCGAACTGGTCAGCGACGCCACGTGGGACAGCAGGCTCTCGACCGTGCCGCCCTCGCCCTGGAAGACCTGGATGATCTCGTAGGACAGCCGGTTCATGTCCTCCGGGGACAGCGCCGTGAGGAGGGGCTGGAAGCCGCCGAACAGCGTGGTGAGGTCCAGGGCCGGCGTCGTCTGCGCCAGCGGGATGACCCCGTTCTCCTCGAGCGTCTGCCCGCCCGCGCCCTCCCCCTCCGACAGCGCGATGTAGCGCTGGCCGACCAGGTTGCGGTAGCGGATGGTCGCCTGGACGCCCGAGGGCACCGGGATGTCCGCGTCCACCTCGAGTTCGATCTCGGCCACCGGCCGGTCGGTCTGGTCGGGTGCCAGGCCGATGGTGACCACCTGGCCGACGCGGACGCCGGCGATCCGGACCTCGTCGCCCTCGACCAGGCCGGCCACGTCGGTGAACTGGGCCCGGTAGACGGTCTGCTCCCCGTAACCGGCGTTGGTGATCGTGCTGACCAGGACGTAGCTGGCCAGGATCGTCACGAGCGCGAAGACGATGAGCTTGACCAGGGGGCCGGCCATGCCGCGCATCTGCCCCTTCACGATTCCACCCCCGCGACTCCCCGCTGGTCCCCTCATGCGCCGAAGCAGTTCGGGTCATCGGAACATCACCTGCGTCCCCCGCAGCAAGGGCGCCATCGTCGAGGCAGACAGGTCGGAGACCTCCGATGGGTCGGTGTCGGTCTGGTAGCCGAGGATGCTGCGCACGAAGTCCAATTCCGCTGTCGATCCGGGCAGGTTGAACGGCAAGGACTGGCCGGCGTTGGGGTCGCCGCTCCCCTCGGGGACGTCGTCCGGTCCCCGGCCACCCAGGCAGTTCGGGTTGCCGTAGTAGGGGCTGTCGGGCGAGTTGACGCCGTCGCGCGGCGCGTCCGGGCAGTAGTACTCACCGTTCTGGGCGGCCGCGATCATCGCGTCGATGTTGGTGAGACCGAGACAGTCGGGGCCGGAACTGTCGGCGTACGCCGGCTGGTCACCGGGCACGTAGGGGTTCCGCGGCGGCAGGCTGACGACGATGTTGAGGTTCAGCGCCGGGTCGCCGTCCGCGCCGAAGGACTCGGAGATCATCGGGTCCGCCCGCGTGAGCCCGTTGAGCAGGCAGGTGTAGATCGGCGAGTACTCCGCGAAGAGACCCAGGACGGGGCGAGAGGTCTCGGCGAGTGAGATCAGGTTGCGCTCGTTGGTCTCCAGGAAGCCGGCCGTCACGTTCGACGCGCTGGTGCCGACCGTGAACGTCCGGCGCAGCTGTTCGGCCTGGTCGACGATCGTCGCGTTGGTGACGGACAGGTTGTCCAGGACCGCCAGCAGGTCGTCGGCGGCCGAGTCGTAGGTGTCGGCGAAGTCGGACAACTGGGCGATGTCGGCCTGCAGCTCGGGGAGGACGGTGTTGATCTCCCCGAAGTACTCGCCGGTGCTCACCAGGTTGTCGCCGAGGGACTCGCCCCGGCCACGGACGGCGTCGGCGATCGCACCCAGGGTGTAGGCGAGGTCCTGCGGCTGGACGGCCTGCAGCAACGGCAGCGTGTCGTCGATGACCCGCTGCAGCTCGATCGCGTTCTCCGAGCGGTCCTGGCCGATGACGTCGCCGTCGCCGAGGCGCTCCTGCGACGGCTGCTCCGGGATCTCGAGCGAGACGAACCGCTCGCCGAACAGCGTCTTCGGCAGCAGCCGGGCGACTGACGTCGGCCGGGATCTGGTCGAGGTAGTCCGGGTTGATCGCCAGCTGGATGGTCGCGCCGTCGGCGTCGGCCGCCACCTCGCGAACGTCGCCGACGATCACTCCGCGCACCTTCACGTCGGAGGCCTCTTGCAGCTGGCTGCCGGCGGTGTCGGTCTCGAGCGTCACCATCGCCACCTCGGTGAACGCCTTCTTGTACATGGCCACCGACAGCCCGAGCAGCATCGCCAGGACGACGAGGAACGCCAGCCCCTGGATGCGTCGCTTGACGGTCAAGCGTCTCCCCCGTGCGCTCATGTCAGTTCACCCCGCGATCCGGACGGTCGTCGTGGAGCCCCAGATGGCCAGGGACAGGAACAGGTCGATGATGTTGACCGCCACGATCGAGAACCGGACCGCGCGGCCGACCGCCAGGCCGACGCCCGCGGGGCCGCCGCTGGCCCGGTAGCCGTAGTAGCAGTGGGTCAGGATGATCACGACCGCGAACACGAGCACTTTGAGGAACGACCAGAGCACGTCCTGCGGCGGCAGGAACAGGTTGAAGTAGTGGTCGTAGGTGCCCGCCGACTGGCCGTACGCCTGGGTGGCGATCAGCCGCGTCGCGAAATAGCTGGTCAGCAGCCCCAGCACGTACAGCGGGATGACGGCGATGAAGCCGGCGATGATCCGCGTCGTCACCAGGAACGGCAGCGACGGCACGCCCATGACCTCGAGGGCGTCGATCTCCTCGTTGATCCGCATGGCGCCGATCTGCGCGGTGAAGCCGCAACCGACGGTGGCCGACAACGCCAGGCCGGCCACCAGCGGCGCGATCTCGCGGGTGTTGAAGTACGCCGAGAGGAAGCCGGTGAACGCCGACGTGCCGAGCTGGTCGAGGGCCGCGTAGCCCTGCAGACCGACCTCGGTGCCGGTGAAGAAGGAGAGGAACGCGATCACACCGACCGTGCCGCCGATGACCGCCAGCGCGCCGGTGCCGAAGGTGACCTCGGCCAGCAGCCGGAACGTCTCCTTCTTGTAGCGCCGCAGCGTGCGCGGGGTCCAGGCGAGCGCCCGCGCGTAGAAGCTGATCTGGTCACCGAGGTCGTCGAGAGTGCCCAGCGGCTGGCGGTAGACCTTCTTGAGCTTGCGCAGGCGGACTTTGACGCGATCAGTGGCGGTTGAGTGCAGTGCCATCACTGCCCCTTCGGCGGAACGAGCTGGAAGTAGATCGCCGTGATCACGAAGTTCACCGCGAACAGCAGCAGGAACGTGATGACGACGGCCTGGTTCACCGCGTCGCCGACCCCCTTGGGTCCGCCACCGGCCCGCAGCCCCTTGTAGGAGGCGACGATGGCCGCGATCAGCCCGAAGATCAGTGCCTTGATCTCCCCGGACCAGAAGTCCGCTACCTGGGCGAGCGCGCTGAAGGACGCCAGATAGGCACCGGGTGTGCCGCCTTGCAGGATGACGTTGAAGAAGTAGCCACCGGCGACGCCGACAACGCTGACCAGCCCGTTGAGCAGGACGGCGACGAGCATGGTGGCGAGCACGCGGGGCACGACCAGCCGCTGGATGGGGCTGATCCCCAGCACCTCCATGGCGTCGATCTCGTCGCGGATCTTCCGCGCACCGAGGTCGGCGCAGATGGCCGAGCCGCCGGCGCCCGCGATCAGCAGCGCGGTCACGATCGGGGCGGCCTCGCGGAGGACGGCGAGCACCGACGCCGATCCGGTGAACGACTGCGCGCCCAGCTGGCGGGTCAGCGAGCCCAGCTGCAGCGCGATCACCGCACCGAAGGGGATGGCGACCAGCGCTGTCGGGATGATCGTGACGCTGGCGATGAACCACGCCTGCTGCAGGAACTCGCGGATCTGGAAGGGGCGCTTGGGCAGCGAGCGCACCACGTCGAGGAAGAACGCGAAGAGGTTCCCGCTGGCGGCGAGCGGGCGGGTCGGGGAGAACTTCCCGTCGAGCAGGCCCGGAGCCTTCTTCTTGTCCGCCGCCGTCACCCGTCGCCCCCCTGCCGGGGCAGCGTGGCGGTGGAGGACCGGCCGGGCTGGCCGACGGCGTCGGGCTCGGGCGCCCAGTGCCGGCCACCGGGACCCGGCGTCGAGCTGTACGCGCCGGAGTCGGCCTGGGCGAGCAGGTCCTCGGGCAGCGAGGCGCGGATCGCCTCGGCGGTCTCGTCGTCGAACTCGTGCAGCATGCGGGCGACCCGCTCCTGCCGGCGGCGCTCCGCCTTGCGCTCGGGCAGGCCCTCGGTGGGCGTCAGCTGCGGCGGGACGGCGTCCCCACCGGAGGCGCCCTTGGGGCCGACGCCGTTGTGCGAGTCGCCGCCGCGCGCCTCCAGGGCCGCCATCTCGGCCTCGACCTGGGCGACGTCCTTCTCCTCGCTCATGCCGATCGGACCCTCGCGGCGGCCGTTGAGGAACTGCCGGACGACGGGCTCCTGCGAGGTGAGCAGCTGCTCGCGGGGGCCGAACATGACCAGGTTGCGGCGGAACAGCAGACCGAGGTTGTCGGGCACCGTGCGGGCCGTGCCGATGTCGTGCGTGACGATCAGGAAGGTCGCGTCGATCTGGGCGTTGAGGTCGACGATCAACTGGTTGAGGTAGGCCACGCGGACCGGGTCGAGGCCGGAGTCCGGCTCGTCGAACAGGATGATCTCGGGATCGAGCACCAGGGCCCGGGCCAGGCCGGCGCGCTTGCGCATACCGCCGGAGATCTCACCCGGGAGCTTCCCCTCGGCGCCCTGCGAGGCCGACCATGTCCATCTTCTCGAGGACGATCTTCTTGATGTCCGATTCGCTCTTCTTGGTGTGCTCGCGCAGCGGGAAGGCGATGTTGTCGTACAGGTTCATCGAGCCGAACAGCGCGCCGTCCTGGAAGAGCACCCCGAAGAGCTTCCGGATCTCGTAGAGCTTGTGCTCGCTGGTCCGGACGATGTCGGTGTCGTGGATGACGATCGAGCCCTCTTCGGGCTTGAGCAGTCCGACGAGGGACTTGAGGAAGACGGACTTGCCGGTCCCCGACGGGCCCAGCAGCACAGAGATCTCCCCCGGCGGCAGCGTGAGGGTGACATCGCTCCAGATGTTCTGGCTGCCGAAAGACTTCGACAGGCCCTCGACCTCGACCGCGACGCCCACCTGTGTCTCGCCTCCCGCTCCGGCTGCACTGCCGGTCCCCGCATCGCCGCATCGGCGAGCCCCGGAAGTGTGCGGCACCTGTCCACCGCCCGCATCCGGACGAGGTGGTACCGCTCTCTACTGGTCAGTAACGAACGCGCCGGGCACAGGTTACGTGTGTCACGAAGTTTGTGTGACTTGGAACTCCACCATCCGCCCGGTCGGGGTATCGGACGGTGCCGAGGCAGGGGAGGGCCCTGGCTCCGTAGCTGCTCCCCCGTCGAGGGCGCGGCGGGGGGTTCGGCGCACCAGGGTCCAGACGAGGAGGAGCCCGGTCACGACGTACGCGCTCGCCACGGTCAGCAGGACGGCCGGTGACCACGGCGCCCACGCAAGGAACCGGTCGAGCCCCTCCGCGAGGGACCGGCCGGGGACGGCATAGAAGATGCGGAACCCCAGAAAGATCGTGAGAGCGGCGACGCCGAAGCCGGCCAGCGCCGAACCCCGCACCAGCCACGCCTCGGGGACCCCGGCCCCCCGCGCGATCCGGGTCAGTCCGATGGCGAGGAGGGCGGCGATGGGCACGAGCAGCACGAGCAGATAGCGGCCCTGGATGCCAGGTAGCCGGTTGTACTGCAGGTGCGCCGCGTACGTCGTGGCGAACAGCACGCCGATGCTGACGCCGGCACCGAGCAGCATCACCAGCCGGTCCCCGATGCGGCGGCGGGAGCACAGCCCGACCGCCACCAGGACGGCGAACACGAGGGCCAGCACGAGCGTGAGTACGCGCAGGGACGCGTGCTCCCGCACGCCGATCTCGGCAAAGAACGTCCACCGCATCCGCGCGACGAACGTGAGCGCGAAGTCGGGCAGCGACAGGATCTCGACGGGGCCGTTCAGCGGGAACTCCTGGGCGGCCGGCTGGATGCGTCCGTAGCGCAGCAGGTTGAGGCCCCACCACCACCCGCCGAGCACGAAGGCCAGGCCCGACGTGCCGACGATGGCCAGCAGCGCCGGACGCCCCCACGTGCGGAGCGTCCCGCCGACGTGCCGTCGGTAGGCGACCGCGATGGCGAGGGGCACGGTGGGCAGCAGCGCCACCGCCGTGCCCTTCGTCCAGCAGGCCGCGGCCACGACGACGGCCAGGAACAGGAGGCGCTTTCGCGTCGGACCGGAGCACGTGACGCGGAACAGCGCGGCCCACATCACCGCCGTGGTGGCGATGGCGGCACCGTCGTTCGTCACGGCGCCGCTGATGAAAGCGAGCTGCGGGATGAGGAGCGGGACGAAGGCGGCCACCTGACCCACGAACGATCGGCCGGTCAGTTCACGGGCCGCGACGTAGCAGCACACCGGCACGGTGCTCGCGACCATCAGCGCGGTCAGCGCGCGGATCAGGAACATGGCCCGGTCGTAGCGCCAGTTCCCGGCACCCAGCAGGTCGTAGGCCACTGCGGCGACCCCGTAGTAGCCGGGCGGGTGCTGGGTCATCTGGTCGATCGGGGCCTCGTCGACGGGACCGGAGTCGAGCTCTCGGAAGGACAACCGCTCGTCGACGCCGGTCGGCTGCAGGTTCGCGAAGTACTGCACTCCAGGCTGGAGGGGCCTGGTCTCGCCGGGGAGGATCGTGCTGCGCCCGTCCACGAACGCGCCGGCCAGGGCCCGCGCGTCCAGCAACTCGTCCTCGACGAGCACGTCGCCGGGGGCCGGCCAACCGCCCCCCTCGGCGACCCGGGCGACGCTGTTGGTGTGCTGCAGCTCGTCGGCTGCCCGGAACCCGGGGGTGACGGCGGACCAGATGAGCGAGGCCAGGAAGAGGAGGACCGAGGCCAGGACCACCGAGTGAGGCACGAGCCGGGTCATACGCCGACGCACGGACTGGTCCTCCACGTCTCGAGACCCCGGCCTGCGCCGCCATCCGACGACGGACAGTACCGCCGAGCCAGTCGCCATCGGTGATCCGCGGACCCGGGCGCCACCCCGCCCGGAGTCACCTCGACAGCAGCAGGGGCCGCCCTTCCCGAAGGAAGGACGGCCCCTGAGGGGTGGTGCGTTCCCCGGCTCAGGCCGGGGAAGGGGTCACTTGACGGTGACGGTGGCGCCGGCGCCCTCGAGAGCGGCCTTGGCCTTCTCGGCGGCGTCCTTGGCGACCTTCTCCAGGACCGGCTTCGGCGCGTTGTCGACCAGGTCCTTGGCCTCCTTGAGGCCGAGCGAGGTCAGCGTGCGCACCTCCTTGATGACCTGGATCTTCTTGTCGCCGGCAGCCTCGAGGATGACGTCGAACTCATCCTGCTCGGCAGCGGCCTCGTCGCCACCGCCGCCGCCACCGGCGGCAGGGGCGGCCGCGACGGCCACGGGGGCAGCAGCGGTGACGTCGAACGTCTCCTCGAACTGCTTCACGAAGTCGGACAGCTCGAGGAGGGTCATCTCCTTGAACGCGTCGAGCAGGTCCGTGCTGGAAATCTTGGCCATGTCTGTCTCCTTCTGGGTCAGTCGTCGCTGGCCGCGTCGGCGGCAGCGGTGGCCTGGGCGGCCGTGTCGGTGGTGTCAGCAGCAGCGTCGTCGGCGGCCGGTGCGGCCTCCGCGGGAGCCTCGTCGGCCGGTGCGGCCTCCGCGGGAGCCTCGGCGGCCGGGGCCTCGGGGGCCTCGGCAGCCTTCTTCTCCTGCAGCGCGGCAGCCAGGCGGGCCATCTGGGACAGCGGGGCCTGGAACAGCCCGGCAGCCTTGGTCAGGTTGCCCTTCATCGCGCCGGCCAGCTTGGCCAGGAGGACCTCACGGCTCTCGACGTCGGCGAGGCGGGTGACCTCGCGCGCGTCGACCGTGCGGCCCTCGACCACGCCGCCCTTGACGATCAGGGCCGGGTTGGCCTTGGCGAAGTCACGGATGGCCTTGGCCGCGTTGACCGGGTCACCCTGGATGAAGGCGATCGCGGTCGGGCCGGTGAGCAGCGGGGTGAGGTCGGCGTAACCGACCGAGTCCGCGGCCCGCTTCGTCAGGGTGTTCTTGACGACGGCGTAGCTGCTGCCCTCACCGAGGGAACGGCGCAGCTGGGTCAGCTGCGCCACGGTCAGCCCGCGGTACTCGGTGAGCACCGCCGCACTCGAGTTCTGGAACCGCTCGGTGATCTCGTCGATCACCGCGGCCTTCGCCTGCGTGGGCATGGGCCTCCTCTCGTCTGTCGGGCGACCACCGGCCGGTTGCACGACCTCGTGCGATCACAGCGACCCCGGAGACGAGGAACGCCCCGGCGCAGGGCGCACGGGGCGAGGGGCAGGCACGGGGGCCCGCCGATCGAACCGTCCTCCTGCGCGGGCGCCCGGAACTCCGGGACTTCGATCGCACGCGGACGTGCGACGACCAGCGGTCTTGGGGGGAACAGCGGCAAGAGTACGCGATGTGCGGGACGAGGCGCGGCGGCCGCCCCGGTCGCGCCAAGCGGCCGATCGCGGCGCCAACTGCGCTGCGGGGCCAGATCCGCTCGAGTGGCCGGGTCCTGGGCGCCGAACGACAGTGAGCCAGGACCGCGCGGGTAGCGATCAGGGTCACCTGAGTCGTTATCAGGCGGAGGGCTCGTCCACCAGGAGGTTGCGCGTGCGGTTCGGGTCGACCGGGATGCCCGGGCCCATCGTCGTGGAGATGGTGACCTTCTTGAGGTACCGGCCCTTGGCGGCGGCCGGCTTGGCCCGCAGGACCTCATCGAGGGCCGCGGCGTAGTTCTCCACCAGCTTGGCGTCGTCGAAGGACGTCTTGCCGATGACCAGGTGCAGGTTGGCCTGCTTGTCGACGCGGAAGTTGATCTTCCCGCCCTTGATGTCGTTGACGGCCTTGGTGACGTCGGGGGTCACGGTGCCCGTCTTCGGGTTCGGCATCAGGCCACGGGGGCCGAGGATGCGGGCGATCCGGCCGACCTTGGCCATCTGGTCCGGCGTCGCGATGGCGGCGTCGAAGTCCAGGAAGCCGCCCTGGATCTTCTCGATCAGGTCGTCGGAACCGACGACGTCGGCGCCGGCGGCCTCGGCCTCGGCGGCCTTGTCACCGGTCGCGAAGACGATCACGCGGGCGGTCTTGCCGGTGCCGTGGGGCAGGTTGACCGTGCCGCGGACCATCTGGTCGGCCTTGCGCGGGTCGACGCCCAGGCGCATGGCCACCTCGACGGTGGCGTCGTAGGAGGTCGTCGACGTCTCCTTGGCCAGCGCAGTGGCCTGGAGCGGGGAGTACAGGTTGGCGCGGTCGACCTTCTCGGCCGCGGCGCGGAACTTCTTGCCGTGCTTCGCCATGGTGATTTCCTCTCGCGGGGCGCGTGCCCCGATCGCGTGGTGAACGGGCCTGGCGTGGCCCTCCCACAGTTGAATCTGGACCCCTCGCACGCTCGGGGCAGCCTCGGAACGAGGCCGTTACTTGACGGTGATGCCCATCGACCGGGCGGTGCCGGCGATGATCTTCTCGGCCTGGTCGAGGTCGTTGGCGTTGAGGTCGGCCATCTTGGTCTGGGCGATCTCGCGGACCTGGTCACGGGTGACCGTGGCGACCTTGGTCTTGTGCGGCTCGCCCGAGCCCTTCTCGACACCGGCGGCCTTGAGCAGCATGCGCGCGGCCGGCGGGGTCTTGGTGACGAACGTGAACGACCGGTCCTCGTAGACCGAGATCTCGACCGGGATCACATTGCCGCGCTGCGACTCGGTCGCGGCGTTGTAGGCCTTGCAGAACTCCATGATGTTGACGCCGTGCTGGCCGAGCGCCGGACCCACGGGCGGCGCGGGGGTCGCCGCACCGGCGTTGATCTGGAGCTTGATGACCGCGGTCAACCGCTTCCTGGGGGGCATGACTTCCTTCTTCGTGACGGGATGGAACGGCCCCGTCGCAGGGTCCCGCCGCGAGCGTGCGAGCGGTGGGGGGCGACGGGGTCCTCTTTCAGATTTTCTGGACCTGGCTGAACGACAGCTCGACAGGCGTCTCGCGGCCGAAGATCGAGACCAGCACCTGCAGCTTCTGCTGCTCTGCGTTGATCTCGTTGATCGTGGCGGGCAGGGTCGCGAACGGCCCGTCCATGACGGTGACCGACTCGCCGACCTCGAAGTCGACGACGGCGGTCGGCGCGGCAGCCGCGCCCGACGCCGCCTCGCCACCGGCCGCGCGCGCAGCCTGCGGCACCGTCGCGGGGACGAGGATCTTGACGACCTCGTCGAGGGTCAGCGGCGAGGGCTTGGACGTGGCGCCGACGAAGCCGGTGACGCCGGGGGTGTTGCGGACCGCGCCCCACGACTCGTCGTTGAGCTCCATGCGGACCAGCAGGTAGCCCGGCAGGACCTTGCGGTTGACCTGCGCGCGCTTGCCGTTCTTGATCTCGGTGACCTCCTCGGTGGGCACCTCGATCTGATAGATGTAGTCCTCGACGTCCAGCGACTGGATCCGCGCCTCGAGGTTGGTCTTCACCTTGTTCTCGTAGCCGGCGTAGGAGTGCACGACGTACCAGTCGCCGGGAGCGATCCGCAGCGCCTTCTTCATCGCCTCGGCCGGGTCCTCGTCCTCGTCCGGCGCGGGCTCGACCAGGGGGTCGGCGACCAGGCTCTGCGGGTCACCGCCCTCGATCTCGGGTGCGGCGTCGGCGACCTCGCCGTCGGAGATGGGGTCGCCGGCAGCGAGGTCGGCGGTGTCGCTGGAGCCCTCGGCAGCACCGGTCTCACCGGCGCCGGTCTCGAGGTCGACTGCGCCACGGTCGTCGAGGCGGGCGTCGTCGAGGTCGGTGGCGGTGCCGCCTTCGACCGGGTTGTCGGTCTCGAAGGGCTCGCGGGGGTCGGTCACAGGGATCTCTTCCTTGTCATGGAGCGTTCAGGCGGGGCGGGGGATCAGCCGAAGACGGCGATCACGCCCTTGGCGAAGAGCAGGTCCAGGCCGGCGACCAGCGCGACCATGAACGCCACGAAGATGATCACCACGGTCGTGTAGGTGATCAGCTCCCGGCGGCCGGGCCAGATGACCTTGCGCAGCTCGGCGACGACCTCGCGGAGGAAGCGGGCCAGGGACCGCTTCTGGCGGCTCTCGGCAGCCCGCGCCCGCTCGGCAGCGGCGCGGGAGCGGGTGCCCGCCCCCTCGCGGGCGGCGGGGCGGGAGGCCGTGCGCGCCGCGCGCCGGGAGCCGACCGGAGCCAGCTCCTCGTCGTCGTCGTCCTCGTCCTCGTCGTCGGCGGTGATCCGGCCACGGCGACGGCGGGCCGGCGTCGCGACGACCTTGTCCTCGTCGTCGGCGGCCTCCGCGGCGACCTCGTCCTCGGCTGCCTCGAGCTCGGCGGCGTCGTCGACACCCGGCGCCTCACGGTCGAGCTGCTCGTCGGTCAGCTCGGCGTCGCGAGTGTCGTCCTCGCGTCCCGGCTTCTCGTCGCTCACTGCGCCTCGCTCGCCTCGTGGTGGTGGCCGCTCCGGAGAGCGACCGTGGGTTGCCTGCATGTCGTACGGGTGGCAGGGGTGACAGGACTTGAACCTGCAGCCTGCGGTTTTGGAGACCGCTGCTCTGCCAATTGAGCTACACCCCTAATGCCCTGGGGAGGGCCCGGGACCGCCCGCCTCACCACGGCAGCACCGAGCCTCAGGGGAGGTTCCGGGGCACGCCGGTGGCGGGGTCAGCTGCCCCAGGCGGCCAGTGTACGGGACCGCGCCCGGGCGCAGCCAACGTCCCGATCGTTCCGTCCCGGCCCGATGAGTTCCCCTGCACGGAGTTCCCCTCGCGCGACCGGTCCACGCGGCATGACCGAACTCCGCGTGCACAAGTTCTCCCTCTCCCTCGACGGCTACGCCGCCGGACCGCACCAGGGCGCTCGAGGAGCCGCTCGGCATCGGCGGGGAACTGCTGCACAAGTGGATGTTTCCGGACAGCGGGCCGCGGGCGGCCGTGGACGAGCGGTTCGCGGCCCGGGCAGACGACCGGATGGGCGCCACGATCATGGGCCGGAACATGTTCGGCCCGATCCGCGGCGAGTGGCCCGACGACGAGTGGACCGGCTGGTGGGGCGAGGACCCGCCCTACCACCACGACGTCTTCGTGCTGACCCATCACGCGCGGGACCCGGTGCCCATGGCCGGCGGGACGACGTTCCACTTCGTCACCGACGGCATCGAGGCGGCCCTCGAGCGGGCGCGGGCCGCGGCGGGCGACCGGGACATCCGGCTCGGCGGCGGCGCCTCCACCGTCCAGCAGTACCTGCGCGCGGGGCTGCTGGACGAACTGCACCTGGTCGTCGTCCCGGTACTGCTCGGCGGCGGCGAGCGGTTGTTCGACGGCCTCGGGAACGCCCTGGACGGATGGGGGTGCGTCGAGTTCGCGCCGTCGGAGTCGGTCACCCACGTGGTGCTCCGTCGTACTCCGGCGTCGCCGCGCGCCCGGCTTTGACACGATGGCCTCATGCCCGCCGACCCCATGACCGCCGCCTCCTCCGGAGTCCGCCGCCCCTGCCGCCGTCCTCTCCCCCGAGCGGGGCCGCATCTCCCGCCGGATCGCCGCCATCACCGAGTCGGCGACCCTCGCGGTCGACGCGAAGGCCAAGGCGCTCAAGGCCGCGGGCAAGCCGGTGATCGGGTTCGGTGCCGGGGAACCGGACTTCCCGACGCCGGACTACATCGTCGAGGCCGCGATCGCCGCCTGCCGCCAGCCGGCGATGCACCGGTACACCCCCGCGGGCGGCCTGCCGGCCCTCAAGGAGGCGATCGTCGCGAAGACCGCTGCGCGACTCCGGGCTGCAGGCCACGCCCGGCCAACGTCCTGGTCACCAACGGCGGCAAGCAGGCCGTCTACGAGGCCTTCGCGACGCTGCTCGACCCGGGCGACGAGGTGCTGCTGCCCGCCCCGTACTGGACCACCTACCCGGAGGCCATCCGGCTGGCCGGCGGCGTCCCGGTCCCGGTGGTCGCCGACGAGCAGAGCGGCTACCTGGTCTCGGCCGCCCAGCTCGAGGCGGCGCGCACCCCGCGCACGAAGGTCCTGCTGTTCTGCTCGCCGTCCAACCCCACCGGCGCGGTCTACCCGGCCGAGCAGGTCGAGGAGATCGGCCGCTGGGCGCTGGAAGCGGGCCTGTGGGTGCTCACCGACGAGATCTACGAGCACCTCACCTACGGCGGGGTCACCGCCCCCTCGATGCCCGTCGTCGTGCCCGAGCTCGCCGAGCGCTGCGTCGTCGTCAACGGGGTCGCGAAGACCTACGCGATGACCGGCTGGCGGGTGGGCTGGGTCCTCGGCCCGGCGGACGTCGTGAAGGCGGCGACCAACCTGCAGTCGCACGCGACCTCGAACGTCGCCAACGTCTCCCAGGTGGCGGCGCTCGCGGCCCTGACCGGCGACCTGTCGGCGGTGGCCACCATGCGCGAGGCGTTCGACCGGCGGCGGCAGACGATCGTCTCGATGCTGCGGGAGATCCCCGGCGTCGCCTGCCCCGAGCCGCAGGGCGCGTTCTACGTCTACCCGTCGGTGAAGGGTCTGCTGGGCCGGCCGATCGCCGGCCGGACGGCGGAGGACAGCGTGCAGCTGGCCGAGCTGATCCTGGAGGAGGCGGAGGTCGCCGTGGTGCCCGGCGAGGCCTTCGGCACCCCGGGCTACCTCCGGATGTCCTACGCCCTCGGCGACGACGACCTGGTCGAGGGCGTGACCCGCCTGCAGCGGCTCCTGGGTTCGGCGGAGTAGCTCAGCCGGTGCGCGCCGGCAGGTCGTCCTTCGAGACGGCCTGCGCCTGCCCGAGGACGACCAGGGCCGCGGGCAGGTCGGCCAGGGCGACGGCGACGTCGGCCGGGGTCGCGATCGACCAGGCGTTGGCGTCGACGTAGCAGCGCAGCGCCTCGTCGAACGCCTCCGGGCCCGCGGCCTCGCGCGCGGCCAGCAGCGCGGCCCCGCCCTTGCCGTAGACGACGTCGAAGTACGTGCCGGTCGACCCGTCGAAGTCGGCCATGCTGCCGCCCGACCTCGCCGGACAGCCCCAGCGCGCCCGACAGGAACTCCGCCGACCGGGGATCGAGCGTGGCCTCGGCGTAGGTCGCGAAGGCCTCGTCCAGCCACGGGTCCCGGAACTGCGAGTTGCCGATCATCCCGTAGAACCATTGGTGCGCGATCTCGTGCACGAGCACCGAACGGCTCGGGGTGGCCTCGAGGATCATGCTCGGGTACTCGATCCCGCCGCCGTAGTCGGGCAGCAGGGCGACGCTCAGGGTGCCGTACGGGAAGGCGCCGAACCGCCCCTCGAGGTCGCCGATGGCCTCGACGGTCCAGTCGGCCAGGCGGGCGGCCGGGAGCTCCGGGTCGGGCAGCACCCCGACCGTGACGCGGGTGCCGCCGGGCGTCGTCCGCTCGTCGGTGGTGAACTCGCCGGCGGCGACGCTGACGTCGCGCGCGACCGGCTCGACCGACGTCCAGGTCCGCCGGCCGTCCTGGGCGGCCGACGGCTCGGCCTGGTCACCGGTCATGAGGACGGTCAGCTGCTCGGGCGCCGACACGGTGATCTGCACGGTCGGCCGCCGGGCTGGTGGCGGTCTCGCCGAGGATCCCGACGAACGGGTCCCGCGCCCAGCCCGCGCCCGGCTCCCAGGCCAGCAGCGGGGCGCCGCTCGCCCACCAGGTGACGCCGTCGTCGGTGCCGACGCGGTCGAAGGTGCCGCCGCCGAGGGTGAGCGTGAAGGCCAGCTCGACCTCGGTGGACTCCCCCGCCGCGAGCTCGCCGTCGAGGTCGACGACGTACAGCCCGCCCGGGTCGCCGCCCCCGGCGTCCTCGTAGGCGCCGCCGGTCACGTCGTCGCCGGTGACGTCGTCGACCGTCGAGCCGGTTGCCGGCCGCGGCCGAGTCCGGCGCGTTGGGGACGAGCCGGAAGACCAGCTCGTCGGTGGCCACGTCCGGAGTGAACTCGACGGTCTCGGTGCCCGTGACCGTCTCGAGGTCGTCCTCGAGACGCATGTCCAGGCTGATCCGCGGACGGTCGGGGTCGGGCTCGGCCCGCTCGGCGGGGCAGGCTGCCGCACCGGCCGGTTCGGGAACCGGCTCGGGGTCCGACGGCGCGGCGGTGCCCTCCGCCGTACCGGGACCGACGGCGGTCGTCTCGGCGAAGGAGGTGCAGCGCGGGCAGCAGGAGCACCGCGGTGACGACGACGACCGCGCGGAGCGGTCGGGTCACGGAAGGCGGACGATCGCGCGAGCCAGGGAGAGGACCTTCTCCCCACCGCTGGTGACCGTGAGGTCGACGCGCGCCCGGGAGTCCTCGAGCAGCGCGGCGACGGTGCCGCGGACGGTCACCTCGGCGCCCGTTCCGTCGTCGGGTACGAGGACCGGCCGGCCGAAGCGCACCTGGTACTCGACCAGCGCGCCGGGGTCGCCGGTCCAGTCGGTGACGGCGCGACCGGCCAGCGCCATCGTGAACATGCCGTGGGCGATGACGCCCGGGCAGACCGACCTCGGTGGCGACCCGTTCGTTCCAGTGGATCGGGTTGAAGTCACCCGAGGCGCCGGCGTAGCGGACGAGGTCGGCGCGGGTGACGCGGTAGACCTGCTCGGGCAGCTCGGTGCCGACCTCGATGTCGGCGGAGGAAACGCTCATGCCCCACGCGCCACGAGCATCGACGTCGCCGTGCAGACCGCCTCGCCGTCCTCGGTCGCGAGGTCCACCCGTGCCGTCAGCAGGTCGTTGCCGGCCACGGTGCGGGCCGCGTCGATCGTCGTCGTCGCGATCAGCCGGTCTCCGGCCCGGATCGGGCGGTGATGGGTGAACCGCTGCTCACCGTGGACGACGCGGCTGTAGTCGAGGGCGACGTCGGGGTCGTCGAGCACGACCATCGCCGCCTCCAGGCTCACGGCGATGGCGAACGTGGGCGGCGCGATCACGTCGGGGTGACCGGCCGCGCGCGCGGCCGCGGCGTCGCGATACAGCGGGGAGTCGTCGCCGATCGCGGTGGCGAACTCGGCGATCTTGGCCCGCCCGACCTCGTAGACGGCAGAGGGCGGGTAGCTGCGCCCGACCAGTTCCCGGTCCAGCGCCATGCTCCCCGCCCTCCGATCAGAAGACTCAGCCGTGGGTGCGGACCTGCGTCAGCGGGTCTCGCGGTGCAGCGTGTGCTTGCGCTCGCGCGGGCAGTACTTCTTCAGCTCGAGCCGGTCGGGGTCGTTCCGCCGGTTCTTGCGGGTGATGTAGTTGCGGTTCTTGCACTCCTGGCAGGCCAGGGTGATCTTCGGACGGATATCGGTGGCTGCCATGGAGCGCTCCTAGCCTTGTCGGTCAGAGCTCCGGTTCCGAGCCCCGCCGCCCGGCGGGGATGCCGGGCGGCCGTGCGTGGTGCTGGCGTTCGTGGTGCTGTCGTGCAAACGGACCCCTCGCGGGGGTCCGTCGGGAGTAGCGGTGACCGGACTTGAACCGGTGACACAGCGATTATGAGCCGCTTGCTCTACCAGGCTGAGCTACACCGCCAGGACGACCGTTCCGGCCCGGTCTCACGACTGGACCGGTGGTTGCCAGTCTTCACTGCTCGAGCCCCTTTACGGAATCGAACCGTAGACCTTCTCCTTACCATGGAGACGCTCTGCCGACTGAGCTAAAGGGGCGCTGCCGAAGAGCCGCTGAAACTGTACCTGACCACGTCGGCCACCCTGCAGGGGCCCGCCGCGAGCTTGCGAGCGGTGGGGGCAGTGAGCGTCCGCGCCTTTCAGGTGCGGACGAAGAACCGCCGGTGCGTCGCGCCGGGAGCCGCGCTCCGCACGCCGGTGCGAGCCAGCAGCCAGCTCTCCAGCCGGTCGTCGGGCAGCGGCCGGCTGACCAGGAAGCCCTGCAGCTTGTCGCAGCCCATCTCGGCCAACAGCTTGCGGGTGAGCTCGTCCTCGACACCCTCGGCCACCACGCGCAGGCCCAGGTTGTGCGCCAGCTCGATGATCGACCGGGCGATGAAGGACTCCCCCTGGCTGGTGGACATCCCGAGGACGAAGGACTTGTCGATCTTCACCTCGTCGATCGGCAGCTGCCGGAGCTGGGAGAGCGAGGAGTAGCCGGTTCCGAAGTCGTCCATGGACAGGCGCAGGCCGAGCGCGTGCAGGTCGGCGAGCACCGTGCTGTCGCGCACCGAGTCGTCGATGACGCTGCCCTCGGTCAGCTCCAGGGTCAGCAGCTCCCCCGGGACGCCGTGTCGCTGCAGGGCGCGGCGCACGCGGGCGACCAGGTCGGGCTCGGTCAGGCAGTGCGCGGAGAGGTTCACCGCGACCGACAGGGCGATGTCCTGGTCCAGCCACCGGCGGCAGCGGGCCAGCGCGAGGTTGAGCACGTGATCGGTGAGATGCCCGATCCGGCCGATCTGCTCCGCGAGGTGGATGAAGTCGTCGGGCGGGATCGACCCGTAGCGCGGGTGCGCCCAGCGGACGAGCGTCTCGACCGAGACGATGTCGGAGGTCTGGGCGTCGATGATCGGCTGGAAGACGACGCTGATCTGCCCGTCGGCCATGGCCGTCTCGAGCTCGGTGCCCAACTGCAGCCGGCGGAGGCTCTGCTGGTCCAGCACCGGGTGGTAGCTCGCGACGCCGCCGGAGTCGGCAGCCGCGAGCAGGGCGACGTCGGCGCGCTGCATGAGCATGCCGGCATCGGTGCCGTGCACCGGGGCAGCGGCGACGCCGATGGTGAGCGTGACCTCCAGGTCCAGGCCGGCCACGCGTGCCCGGGTCGACGCCGCCTCGCGCAACCGGCGGGCGGCCCGCTCCGTGGCGGCCAGGGACAGCCCCGGCAGCAGGACGGCGAACTGCTCGCCCTCCATGCGGGCGAGCAGCGCCTGCGGCGGCGCGTGCTCGCGCAGCAGGCCCGCCGTGACCAGCAGGAGCTCGTCGCTGGCGGCGTGCCCGAGGGTGTCGGTGACCTCGGTGAAGTTGCCGAGCGCGGCGAGGATCAGCCCGGCCCGGGCACCGACCGGGTCAGCGGCCAGCAGCGCATCGATCTCGGCGGCCAGCCGTGTCCGGTTGGGCAGCCCGGTCAGCCGGTCGTGATCGGCGTCGTAGCGGATCTGGGTGAGCAGCTGCTGCTGGCGGATGGCCGCGTTGACGTGGGTGAGCATCGAGTCCAGCGCGGCGCGGTCGCTGTCGGCGAAGGAGACGATGTCGCTGCGGCGGTCGCAGACCTCGAGGTACCCCGGCTCGCCGGCTGCGGTGATGACGGCGGCGCCGAGCAGGTCGGAGACACCGCGCCGGGCCAGGGCGGCCGCCTCCTCCTCGTCCGCTCGCGCCAGCGACACGAGGATCGGCCCGTCGGACCCGGCACCGCGCGCCGTCGGAAGACGTCGTCGGGATCGCCGGGGCCGTCGTACCAGACCGCCCCGTTCTCGGCGTCGACGACGAGGCGCGGCTCCTCGTCGAGATAGGGGGGCAGCCACAGGGCGACCCGTTCGGCGTTCAGCAGTTCGCGGACCGCCTGCACGATCTGACGCGTGCCGGCCTCGTCCGGTGGCACCTGCTCGACCCGCCGGGCGAAGTCGTAGACCCGTTCGACGCTGTGCCCCTCGCGGGTCACCGCCCCGAAACGGCGATAGAGCAGCGCGAGCGCGACGAGCAGCGGGGTGATGAGCAGCCATGCCCACGGGGTGACACTGACCAGCAGCAGGACCGCCAGGCCGACGAGCACCGACACCGGGCCGACGAGCAGCACGGGCACGAACAGCGAGGCCCACAGAGTGCGGCCGGGGTATCCCTGCGTCGCGCAGATGGCAGCGGCGATGAGGGCGGCGCCCAGCGAGCTGCCCACGAGGACGGCGAGGAGATAGGCCAGCCACGTGGCGGGCTCGGAGATGGGCCCCGGCGGCAGCAGCCGCAGGACGCCGACGGCCGCGCAGACCTCGAGCACGACGACGCAGACGTTGAAGGCCACCTTCGGCCGCGGGTAGCCCTGCACGGCGACGGCGATGCCGACGGCGACGGCGCGCGCCACCGCCGTCCACGCCCCACCGACGGCGACGAGCGCCATGACGAACGCCAGTTCGCTGGGCGACCAGGAGAAGCTCTGCTTGCGGAACTCGAACTGGACGCTGAACGACTCGGCAGCCAGCAGGCCGAGGAACACCGCGATCAGGACGGGCACGTCCGGCGGCTCGGAGCCCGGGACGAGGACCCACAGGGAGATCGGGACGGCGAGCGCCAGCCCCGCCCAGGCGACGGTCCAGGGACCGGAGGACAGCGTTCGACGCCGCGCTCGGTCCAGCTGCTCGGCCACTCGTACCTGTTTCCCCCGGGGAGATGGGCGGCGCCGAGGCTAACAGCGCAGACGCTCGGATACTGCTCATCACCCCCGAAGGGGGTCCGCGTCCCGCTGACACTCGGCCGGAAACGCGTCAGGGCAGCCGGTCGAAAGACCGGCTGCCCTGACGAACGTCCGAGGTGGAACTCAGGCGCGACCCCAACGGGCGCCGCGACCCCACCGTGCTCCACGACCCCAACGGGCCCCGCGGGCTGCGTTCTGAACTGACTGCACGTTGCTCCCCATGATGCCCTCCAAGGCATGCGCCGACTGCGGTGATGCGGCAGCCGCTTACGCGCGGGGGCAGAGCGTCGTTCAGTACGGACCGCGCTGGAGACATTGCTTGCCGTCACCCATCCGGACAAGCATCGACGATCACGACAGGGTGACGGTTGCTCGCGTCGTCACTATCCGTAATCAAGAATGAACGAGATGTCACCGAACGGGTGAACGGCGGCCCGCAGTTCTCGCCCGCTCCTTCCCGAGTACGACTGCACGACGGGGCGCTACCCGGTCGGCTGCGCCGTCACTCCCCGGCCGCCGGGTCGGCTGCGGCCTGTCGCCTCGTCGATCACGGCCTCTCGGAACGGAGCGGGTCAATCGCGCTCCGGCGTATGCACCGGCTGCGGATGGCCGAGGGCGTCGAGAGTCCCGTGGAAGGCAGCCGTCACCCGCGCTGCGAGGTCCCTCGTCTGTCGCGCGACCTCCTCGGGCTCCGCCGTCGGCTCCGGTTCGAAATGGGCGAGGGCCTCCTCGAAGGCCATGCCGGCGTCGAAGACCAGGCCTCGGTCAGGCTCGTTGACCCACGTCCCGTCCGGGTCCAGGACCTCGGGGAAGTGCTCCGCCAGCGATACCCCCAGCGATCCCGCGAGCCCCGGCAACAGAGCCAGGACCGAGGCCTCCGGTCCAGTCCCAGCCCGCCTCCCGGAGCGCGGCCGCTTCCTGCGCCTCGTAGGTGTCGAGGGCGTAGGCCATCCGCTGGCCGTACTCCTGCGTCGCCAGGTACGCGCTGGTGACCACGGGGGCGGGGGACGTCGGTCCGGACCCGGCGCCGGTGGCCCGCTCGCGGTCGGCCCACTCGCCCAGCGCCCCGTCCACCGCCCCGGCAGCGGCTCGGTCGACGGTGAGGTAGCCCAACCCGCGCAGGGCGTCCGACGCACCGAGGCGCCGGGAGTCGTCGACGCCGACCCACAGCGCCTCGACCGCGACATCGATGTGCGCGGCGACCGCCTCGCCCAGGGCGGGCGCCACCGTCGCCACCGTGCGCCGGCTGACCGTCCAGTCGCTGGGATCGCCCTCGAACAGGCCGGCACCGATGACCGCCAGGCCGGTGCGCACCGCCTCGTCACCGGACGCGCCCACTGCCTGGGAGGCGACGGTGATCAGGTCCCCGAGCGCAGCACCACCGTCCGCCCAGAACCTCGAGAGCATCGTCTGCCAGACGGCGGCCTCCGAGAGGAGCGCGGCAGCGGGCTCCGGCCGGCCCGCCTCCACGAGCAGACCGACCGCGAGCGCCGCAGGGTCCGACAGTGCCGGACCCACTGGTGGGGCACAGCTCCGGCGCCGGCCGACAGCCCCTGCTCGTGCTCCCGGCGCAACAGCTGACCGGCCCACCGCGCCACCGTCTCCGCCTGCGGGCCGCGCGTGGGCAGCACCGCGCCCGCGGCGAGGACGACCGCCATGCCGGCTGCGATCAGGTCCGCACTGCCGTACCGGTCGCCGGTCGGCACGTAGGTGGCCTGCAGCACGTCGCGAACCGGGTCATGGGTTGTCCCGGTCGGATCTGCCGCTCCCAACGCCGCCGCGAGCACGGTGGCGATCGGGGTGCCTGGTCGTACTGCCCCGATCCCAGCGTCAGGAGCAGGAGCTCGACGCCGTCCTCACCCAACTCCGTGAGGAAGGCGCGAGCGAAAGCACTGTCTCCCGCGTAGCTCCCGGCGCCGGCGGCCAGAGCGTCGCGCTCCTCCGCCGTCGCCTCGCCGAGCAGTCCGCGGGCGAGCTGCTCCCCCGGGCCGCCAGCTCCACCGCACCCCACTCCGGCAGCGCGACCGCCAGGTACGCGACGGCCCGGCCGGCGTCCCCCGGCGACCGGTCCCGCCGACGACGGCGCTGCACTCGGCGAGCACGCGGCCGGTCGCCGTCGCGTCGGCGGCCACCTCCTCCAGGAGCGCGGCGTGCTCCCGGCGCGCGCATCGCCTCGGCGGCCGCGAAGTCCTCGACGACGGCGACAGCCGCCGGGGATGCGATGCGCAACGCCGTCGACGACGTCGGGCAGGACGGCGAGCCGGCCCCAGGCGGCGCGGTAGTCCTCGTCCTGCTCGGCGCGAGGGCGCGGATCCGGTCACGGGCCTCCAGCAGACGGTCACGGTGGGCCGCCAGTCGCCCGGCAGCGGTCCAGAGCGCGCCGGCGCCGTCCCGGGCCACCGCGGTGACGGCGTCCACGCGGACGGCGGCCGCGGTGGCGTCGCGGCCCACCCAGCCGGGCACCGACCCGGCCGGGCCGCACAACGAGGACTCGAGCACGCCGAGGCAGAAGACCGCCCCCGACACCTGCCGCACGAGGTCGTCGAGCGCGTCGGGGTCACCCGGGGGCGGATCGAGCGGGATCCGCTCCGGCATCACCACCGTCACCGCCGGGGCATCCGGCCACGCGCGGCCAGCAGGACCTCGTCGAGGCCGAGCCAGGAATCGGCCACCCCGGCGACGGTGGCGCCGAGCAGGCGGAGTTCACCGGCGAGGGCGCCGGCGCCGATCCGGTGGCAGTCGAGGAACTCCTCGACCGCCGCCGCGAGGCTCGGGCCGGTGCCGTCGGCACCGGCGAGACGGGTGCGGGCCTCGTCCGCGGTCTCGGCCTGCGCCGGCAGGGTCTGCGCCAGCGCGTACACCTCCGCGGCCGGCATCTCGATGCTCATGGCGGGAGTTGGCGGCCCGGGGGCGGTCGGCGCGGGCGTCGTCCACAGGCCCGGCCGCGGCCCGCAGGCACGCACCCGCTCGTCCACACTGTCCACAGCCGCTGTCCACAGGTGGTGGACAACCTCTACGCTCCCCGCGTGCACGGGGACGGGGAGCAGCAGCGGGACGGCGAGCGCGGCTCGACGCTGCCGTTCGTCCTGGTCTGCTGGCTGGTCGCCGCGCTGATGGCCTTCGGGGCGATTGCCGCGTCCGATGCCTTCCTCGAGCAGCAGGAGGTGCAGGCGGTCTGCGACGGCGCCGCCCTGGCCGCGGCGAACCAGGCGGACGAGGCCGTCCTCTACACCTCCGGCATCGGCACGGAGCTGCCGCTGACCCGCGCCGGCGCGCAGGCGGCGGTCGCCGACCAACTCGCCGACGGCGGGACCGCGCTGGACGCCTGGTCGGCCGAGACCGACGGCGCCGAGGTGACCGTGCGGTGCACGCGGCACGTGGAGATCGCCTTCGGCTGGCTCTTCCTGGGCGGGCAGCCGCTGGAGCGCACCGCGACCGCCAGCGCCCGCGCCCCGACCGTGCCCTGAACGTGCAGACGGCCCCCGACCTGGAGAGGTCGGGGGCCGTCGTACCGAGGCGTGGCGGGTGAAGGATTCGAACCTTCGTAGGCTAAGCCGACGGATTTACAGTCCGCTCCCATCGGCCACTCGGGCAACCCGCCGTGCGGTGGTACCGGAGCAGCGTACAAGAACCCCGGACGGCGTTCCCGGACCACCCGGGCCCGCGTCCGCGAGCAGAAGGGAGAGAAAGCCATGGCCGATTCGTCCTTCGACGTCGTCAGCAAGGTCGACCGCCAGGAGGTCGACAACGCCCTCAACCAGGCGGGCAAGGAACTCTCGCAGCGCTTCGACTTCCGCGGCACCAACGCCACCATCGCCTGGGCCGGTGAGGAGGGGGTGACGCTGCAGGCCGACACCGAGGAGCGGGTCGCCGCCGCTCTCGACGTCTTCAAGGAGAAGCTGATCAAGCGCAGCATCTCGCTGAAGGTGCTCGACGCGGGCGAACCGCAGGCCTCGGGCAAGAGCTACAAGATCTCCGCGAAGATCAAGCAGGGCATCGAATCCGACACCGCCAAGAAGATCGCGAAGATCATCCGCGACGAGGGCCCGAAGGGCGTCCAGGCGCAGATCCAGGGCGACCAGCTCCGGGTCAGCAGCAAGAAGCGGGACGACCTGCAGGCGGTGCAGCAGCTGCTGCGCGGCAAGGACCTCGACGTCGCCCTGCAGTTCGACAACTACCGCTGAGCACGCGGCCGCCGGGTCGCGTCAGACGCCGGCGGGGTCACGCTCCGCTGCCGCCGGGGCGACGGGCGCGGCCGCACGGCGTCGGGCGCCCAGCGCCAGCACGACGCCGACGGCACCGACCAGCAGGCCGACGATGCCGACGATCAGGGCGGTGACCGCCAGGCCCGAGCTACCGGTGTCGGCGGAGCTCGCCGACGAGGTGCCGGACGAGTCCGCGGCGGTGTCGCCGGACGGCGGCGCGCGAGGCTCAGCGTGGGGGCAGGGTGCTCCGGCTCGGCCTGGCCCTCGACGGTCGGGTCGATCCACGACACGGTCGAGCCGTCGTCGTAGCCCTGCAGGGCCGGGAACGTCACCGAGTCGCGCGTCCGGCAGCGGGCCGGCGCTGATCGAGAAGGTCTGGTACTGGCCGGGCTCGAGGCCGCCGCCCGGGTCTGCGGTCCAGGTCACCTCGGTGACCGCCTCGGTGATCGTCGTGCCCTCGGCCTCGACCGGCGTATCCAGCGTGGTCGTGGTCGTCTCGGCGGTCCAGCCGGGCACCGGCTTCACGCTGACGAACGCGAACGGGGTGTCGGTGGGCAGCTGCACCCGCAGGGACGTGGTCTTGGCGGTGTCGCTCTCGCTGGGCACCCGGAAGGTGAGCTCCCCGAAGCCGCCGGGTGCGGCGTCGGGCGAGCTGACGGACACGTGCGCCGACGCGGTCCCGACGCCGATGGCGAGGACAGCAGCGACGACAGCAAGGACCGTCAGCGCGGCGCGGCGCAGTCGGGTGGTCACAGGGGCACTCCTCAGGGCTGGGTCGGTCGGGCACGAGCCGAACCGGTCTGCCGAACTAGTCGTCCCCCGGGCTTCGAAAGTTCCCCTCATCCCGGATGTCCCGGCCGCCGGACGCGCCCCGCGTCAGCGGGGGTCGATCTCCCGCGCCATCTGCTCGAGCCGGGCGATGCGCTCGGGCATCGGCGGGTGGCTGGCGAACATCGTCGCCATGCCCTGCCCGCGGAACGGGTTGGCGATCATCAGGTGGCTCTGGGTGACCAGCCGGTCCTCCTGGGGCAGCGGCAGCGCGGCTCGTACCCCGGTCGATCTTGCGCAGGGCGCTCGCCAGGGCGAGCGGGTCCTGCGAGAGCAGGGCGCCCGACGCGTCGGCCTGGTACTCGCGGCTGCGGCTGACGGCCATCTGCACCAGCCCGGCGGCCAGCGGCCCCAGGATGATCAGCAGCAGCCCGCCGAGGGCGTTGCCGCCGCCCCGGTCGTCGGAGCGGCCGCCGAACAGCGTCGCGAACATCGCCATGTGCGCCAGGTAGGTGATGACCGTGGCCATCGCCCCGGCGACCGAGCTGATCAGGATGTCCCGGTTGTAGACGTGGGACAGCTCGTGGGCGAGCACGCCGCGCAGCTGCCGCCGGTCGAGCAGCTCCAGGATCCCCTGCGTGACGCAGACGGCGGCATTGCGCGGATTGCGGCCGGTGGCGAAGGCATTGGGCTGGTGGGTCGGGCTCACGAACAGCCGCGGCATGGGCTGCCGCGCCTCGGTCGCCAGTTCACGGACGATCGCGTACAACTGCGGCGCCTGGGTCTGGGTCACCGGGAAGGCCCGCATGGCCCGCAGCGCCAGCTTGTCGGAGTTGAAGTACGCGAAGCCGTTGACGCCCAGCGCGATCACCAGGGCGATGAGCAGTCCGCCGCGGCCCCCGATGAGTGCGCCGGCGGCGAGGATGAGCCCGCCCATCAGCCCCAGGAGCAGGGCCGTCTTGAGTCCGTTGTTCCAGCGCTGCACGTGCGTTCCAACGGCGCTCCGGGGGTGCTCGTTCCCCGGCGACGTCCCGCCCGTTCCCCCGTCGGAATGACCTCGTGCACTCGCCGGTGGCCGTTCGGGAGGAATCGTGTCCCGTTGCACATCCCGCCTGCGGACACACGCACGTAATGTCGGCGGGTGGAGGTAGCACCACTCATGACTGCGATCGACCGGCCCGACACGGCCCCCAGCTCGGCGCCCGGCGGACTCGTCAAGAGTGTCGTCGAACTCGACCGGGTCGTCATCCGGCTCGCCGGCGACTCCGGCGACGGCATGCAGCTCACCGGCAACCGGTTCACCAGCGAGACGGCGTCCTTCGGCAACGACCTCTCGACGTTGCCCAACTTCCCCGCCGAGATCCGCGCGCCGACGGGCACCCTGCCGGGCGTCAGCTCCTTCCAGCTGCACTTCGCCGACCACGACATCATGACGCCGGGCGACGCCCCCGACGTGCTCGTGGCGATGAACCCGGCCGCGCTGAAGGCCAACATCGACGACCTGCCCGGCGGCGGGCTGCTGATCGTCGACTCCGACGAGTTCAGCGCGCGCAACCTCGCGAAGGTCGGCTACGCCGACCAACCCGCTCGAGGACGGCTCCCTGGAGGGCTGGCAGACGGTCAGCGTGCCGCTCACCAGCATGACGCTCGACGCGCTCTCCGGCTCCGGCCTCGGCAAGAAGGAGGCCGAGCGCAGCAAGAACATGTTCACGCTCGGCCTGCTCTCCTGGATGTACCACCGGCCGACCGAGGGCACGGTCCGCTTCCTGGAGCGGCAGTTCCGCCGCAAGCCCGAGATCGCCGCGGCCAACATCGCCGCGTTCCGCGCCGGCTTCAACTACGGCGAGACCACCGAGGCCTTCGCCGTCTCCTACGAGATCAAGCCGGCCCCGATGGCGCCGGGCCGGTACCGCAACATCTCCGGCAACCAGGCGCTGTCGCTGGGCCTCGTCGCGGCCGGCCAGCGCTCGGGCCTGCCGCTGTTCCTCGGCGCCTACCCGATCACGCCGGCGTCGGACATCCTCCACGAGCTGTCCAAGCACAAGGCGTTCGGCGTGCGCACCTTCCAGGCCGAGGACGAGATCGCCGGCATCAGCGCGGCCATCGGCGCCGCGTTCGGCGGCGCGCTCGCCGTGACGACGACGTCCGGGCCGGGCGTCTCGCTGAAGTCCGAGGCCCTCGGGCTGGCGGTGATGACCGAGCTGCCGCTGCTCGTCGTCGACGTGCAGCGCGGCGGGCCGTCGACCGGCCTGCCGACCAAGACCGAGCAGTCGGACCTGCTGCAGGCGATGTTCGGCCGCAACGGCGAGGCCCCGGTCCCGGTGATCGCGCCCCGCTCCCCGGGCGACTGCTTCGACGCGGCGCTGGAGGCGGCCCGGATCGCGATCACCTACCGCACCCCGGTGATCCTGCTGTCCGACGGCTACCTGGCCAACGGCGCCGAGCCGTGGGCGATCCCGGACGTCGACGAGCTGCCCGACCTGCGCGGCGCGGTCGACTTCGCGACCGAGCCCAACGGCAGCGCGGACGAGGAACCGAGGGCGAGTTCCTCCCGTACCTGCGGGACCCGCAGACGCTCGCCCGGCCGTGGGCGATCCCGGGCACCGCGGGGATGCAGCACCGGATCGGCGGGCTGGAGAAGGCCGACCGGACCGGCAACATCTCCTACGACCCGGCCAACCACGACTTCATGACCCGCACCCGGCAGGCCAAGGTCGACGGGATCGCCGCCGACCTGCCGCCGACCGAGGTCGACGACCCGGACGGCGACGCGAGGGTCGCCGTCATCGGCTGGGGCTCCACCTACGGGCCGATCGGCGCGGGCTGCCGCCGGATCCGACGCTCGGGCCGCTCCGTGGCGCAGATCCACCTGCGGCACATCAACCCGATGCCGGCCGACCTGGGCGACATCCTCGCCCGCTACGACCGCGTGGTCTGCCCCGAGATGAACCTCGGCCAGCTCTCCCTGCTCCTGCGGGCGAAGTACCTCATCGACGTCGAGAGCCATACGCAGGTGCGCGGGCTGCCCTTCCGGGCCGCCGAACTCGCGGCGATCCTGCAGGACGCGATCGACGCGACCCACGGCGCCCCGCTGGGCGCCGACCCCACCGGAGGCGCGGAATGAGCACCACCGAGCACGTGCACGACTTGGGCATGCCCACTGATGGCCCGATCGCCGACGCGATCGCGGCCTCGGTCGAGACCCAGGGCGCGAAGCAGTCGGAGCTCAAGGCGAAGGACTTCAAGACCGACCAGGAGGTGCGCTGGTGCCCCGGATGCGGTGACTACGTCATCCTCAACGCGGTCCAGAGCTTCCTGCCCAGCCTGGGCATCGCCCGCGAGGACATGGTCATCGTCTCCGGCATCGGCTGCTCCTCGCGCTTCCCGTACTACATGAACACCTACGGGATGCACTCCATCCACGGCCGGGCGCCGGCGATCGCGACCGGCCTGGCCGCCTCCCGCCCGGACCTGTCGGTGTGGGTGGTCACCGGGGACGGCGACGCGCTGTCGATCGGCGGCAACCACCTCATCCACGCCCTGCGGCGCAACGTGAACCTGACCATCCTGCTGTTCAACAACCGGATCTACGGGCTCACCAAGGGCCAGTACTCGCCGACCTCGGAGGTCGGGAAGGTCACCAAGTCCACCCCGATGGGCTCCCTGGACCACCCGTTCAACCCGGTCTCGCTGGCGCTGGGCGCCGAGGCGACGTTCGTCGGGCGGGCCATGGACTCCGACCGCAAGGGCCTCACCGACGTGCTGCGCCAGGCCGCCGAGCACCAGGGCACGGCGCTGGTGGAGATCTACCAGAACTGCAACATCTTCAACGACGGCGCCTTCGACCTGCTCAAGGACGCCGTCGACCGGGCCGATGTGGACGATCCCGCTCGATCCACGGCAAGCCGCTGGTGTTCGGCCCGGACGGCGGCTCGTGCGTGGTCCGCGACGAGGTCGGCGGGCTGAAGATCGCCGAGACCAACCAGGTCGAGGCGGCGAGATCGTCGTCCACGACGCGACCGCCAGGACCCGTCCTACGCCTTCGCGCTGTCCCGGCTGTCCAGCCAGGACCTGCGCTACACGCCGATGGGCGTCTTCCGGTCGATCCAGAAGCCCACCTACGACGCGATGATGGCCGAGCAGCTCGACGCCGCCCGCGCCGAACGGGCACCCGACCTCGACGCCCTGCTCGTCGGCAACGACACCTGGACGGTGCAGTCAGTGCTGCTCGTCCGCCGGCGTGACCCTCGGCCAGGAGCGCGAACGGGTTCACCTGGGCGTGACCTTCAGAAGCCTGTCTGCGCCGTTGCCGTTGTCCGTCGTCACGTACAGCGCGCCGTCGCCGCCCTGCTGGACGGTCCGGATCCGCCCCTGGGTGCCGTCGAGTTCGGGCAGCCGGAACTGCTCGACGAGCGCTCCGGCGTCGTCGAGGCGCAGCGCGAGCACGCCCTGCGCCTTGAGCAGACCGAGCAGGAGCAGCCCCTCGTAGTCGCCCCACTGCGCCCCCTCGAGGAAGGTCGCCCCGCTGGTGGCCAGGGTGGGCACGCCGGAGGACCACACCGCCGGGACGGCGCCGGGGATGTCGGGGTCGGTCATCGGGACGCTCTCGTCGTAGCTCCCCGCCCCGTCCGGGTCCCAGCCGTAGTTGGCGCCCGCCTGCAGCAGGTTCACCTCGTCGTCCCGGTCGGGTCCGTGCTCCACAGAGAAGATCTGCCCCGTACCGGGCCGCACTGCCAGGCCCTGCACGTTGCGGTGCCCGAGCGTCCAGACGGCGACGTCGCCGGTCCGGGCATCGGCGCGCAGCACCTTGCCGGCCAGCGAGTCGGGGTCCTGCGGGTTGGTGCCGACCGCGTTGTCCCCGGTGCCGATCAGCAAGGCCCCGTCGGGGGCGAAGCGCAACCGGCAGCCGCCGTGCCGGCCGGAGCCCTCGTTGACCGGGATGTCGCCGACGAGGGGATCGTCGGTCCGGGTCGCCCGGCGCCAGTCGTCGGCCACCGTCCAGGCGATGACCGAGATCGAGGCGCCGCCTCCCCGGTCTCGCCCTGGCAGCTGTAGAGCCGGTGGTTCTGCTCGAAGTCGGGGTCGAGGGCCAGCCCCATCAGGCCGGTCTCGCCCTGCGCGAAGAGGTCACCGAAGTCGGCGTCGACCTCGCGGACCGTCGCCGTCCGGCAGGACGGCGGTGAAGCCACCGGGGCGCTCGTCCACGAGCAACGTCCCGTCGGGCGCCTGGACGACGTCCCAGGCGTGATCCAGGCCGTCGGCGACCACAGTCGACGTCGAGGGCCGGCGCGCCCACCGGAGGCTCGACGGGCGCCGTGACCGCAGGGGCCGTCGTCGACGCGGCACCGGACCCGGTCGCGCCGTCGTGCAGCCCGCCAACACGACGGCGCAGAGGCCGACCAGGCCCAGGCGGGCCGGCGCGCTGGGGAGGCTCCACACGCCCCCAGCATCGCCGTCCGGAGGACCGGCGGGAGTCAGGGTGTCCGGTGACCGTCCGCAGCACGGGGTCGATGTCGGGACGGTCGTCCCCCGCCCATGCGACGTACTGGTCGGGCCGGACGAGGACCAGACCGCACCCGTAGGCCTCCCGCCCGCCGGCACGGGTGTCCCGGACGACGGTGAGCGGCACGCTGCGGGCCTCGGCCGCCGCCGCGAACGACGCGACGGTCTCCTCGTCGGCGTCGAAGGCCAGCAGCGTGAAGCCGTCGCCGAGTTCCTCGAAGACGTTCCGGCCCGAGGAGAGCGACTGCGGCGGCAGGTGGTGCCCGATGCGGGCCTCGAAGGTGTGGCTGCCATGGGCGCTGACGACGGCGCCCGGGCGGCCCGAGCACCACGGGGGATCCCTCGTAGTGCGGCTCGAAGTCCCGGAGCCGCCGGCCGAACCCCTTCGTCTGCTCCTCGAAGGCGCGCGCGAACTCCTCCGCGGTCGCGCTCCGGGCTGTACGTCGCCAGGAACGACCGGTCGTCCCGGATCCAGCCGCCGATGATGTCCTCCCCCACGTCCCGGAACACCGGCTGCCGTTCCAGGCCGTAGGACTCCAGCAGCGCGTCGCCGCCCCAGCCCTGCAGCACCGCGGCCAGCTTCCAGCCGAGGTTGGCCGCGTCCTCGAGGCCGTTGTTGAGTCCGAAGCCGCCATAGGGCGGGTGGGTGTGCGCCGCGTCGCCGGCGATGAAGGCCCGCCCCGCCCGGTACCGGGTCGGCGACCTGGACCCGCAGGTCCCAGAAGCCGACGTGGTCGATCTCGCACTCGAAGGCGAACCCGGCGGCGCGGTGCAGCAGGCCGGTGAAGTCGAAGGTGTCGACCGTGGCGCCGCGCGGCACGGGGGCGTGGAAGAAGAACTCCTCCCCCACGTCGACCCGGCCGAAGAACATCCAGTAGCCCTCGAGGTCGGGGTGCATCACGCGGTAGGTCGACCGGTCGGGGAACCGCTCGAGGAAGGAGTGCAGCTCCTTCGAGCGGAAGACCACGAGCGCCACGAGCTCGTCGAAGTCGGTGCCGCTGCGCTCGATGTCGGCCTGCTCGCGGACCAGCGAGTGCCCGCCGTCGCAGCCGACCACGAAGTCGGCCTCGAGGACCTCCCGCGCGCCGTCCCGTTCGACGACCACCCGGACGGCGGCGTCGTCCTGCTCGACCGCCGTCGCCGTCCAGCCCCACCGGGAGTCGACGGAGGGCAGGGTCGGCCATGCGATTCCGCAGGACCTCCTCCGTCCGGTACTGCGGGAGCCGCTCGTTGGTCTGGAAGTAATAGGGCGCGACCAGCTCGCGGGCCGGCGGGGCGTGCCAGAACTCGCCCGTCAGATCGCCGTAGACGGTGACCTGGCCGATCGCGTGGTCCGCTGGCATGACCCGCGCGGCGCGGATCTCCGGCTCGACACCCCAGAACCAGCAGTGTTCGAGCGTGCGCTGGGCGAGGCCCTGCCCCTTCGGGATGCTGGAGAGCGCGGTGCGCCGCTCGACGACGATGCACGAGACGCCGCGCAGGCCGAGGTCGACGGCGAGGCCGACACCGACCGGCCCTCCGCCGACGATGACCACCTGGTGTCGATCCGCCATGAACCCGCCTCTCCGCACGATTGGTCTGACCATAGACCACCCGCGGACGAGGGGAACTCAGCTGGTGCGCGTCACCACGTAGTCGCACAGCGCCGACAGGGCATCGCGCACGTCGCCGGCCGGGACGGCGTCGAGCCGGGCGCGGGCGCGGTCGGCGTACTCGCGCAGCACCTCGGTGGCCCGCACCAGCCCGGCGGAGGCCCGCAGCAGCTCCAGCGCCTCGGCGTGCTCGGTGTCGTCGGTGACCGGGGCGGCCACCAGCGCACGGAGGCGCGCATCGGCGGGGTCGTCGCCGGCGAGGACGAACAGCGCGGGCAGCGTGGCGATGCCCTCGCGCAGGTCGGTGCCCGGGAGACTTCCCGAACTCGCCGCCCCGGCTGACGATGTCGAGCAGGTCGTCGGAGATCTGGAACGCGACGCCGACCTCCTCGCCGAACGCGGTCAGGGCGGTGACGAGCGCCTCGTCGACGCCGGCGAACATGGCGCCGAAGCGGGCGGAGGTGGCCACCAGCGAGCCGGTCTTGTCGGCGAGGACGGCCAGGTAGTGGTCGACCGG
Organism: uncultured Actinomycetota bacterium; assembly: GCA_963748305.1. Classification (GTDB taxonomy): domain Bacteria; phylum Actinomycetota; class Actinomycetes; order Mycobacteriales; family Geodermatophilaceae; genus Blastococcus_B. The sequence continues at coordinate 46,083 of CAVVIN010000013.1, forward strand.
GTCCTCGTCCGGCGCGGCGCCGACGGTCTCCCGGATCTGGCCGGTGACCAGCCGCTCGAAGGTGCGGGCCTGGATCCGGACGGCGTCGGGCCCGAGGTCGGCGAGGAGGTCCGAGGCGCGGGCGAACAGCAGGTCGCCGGTCAGGATCGCGATGCTGTTGGTCCACCGGCTGTTGGCGCTGGGGGCACCCCGCCGGACGACGGCCTCGTCCATGACGTCGTCGTGGTAGAGCGTCGCGAGGTGGGTCAGCTCGCACACCACGGCCGCCCGGGTCACCTCGGGCGCGCGGGCGTCGCCGAGCTGGGCGGCCAGCAGGGCCAGCATCGGCCGGAAGCGCTTGCCGCCCGCGGCCATCAGGTGGCCGGCCGCCTCGCGGATGAACGTGTGCTCGCTGCCGACCGACTCGATCAGCGCCGACTCGACGGCGGTCAGGCCCTCGGCGAGCGACTCGCCGAGGGCACCCGCGGGCAGCCAGGGACCGATCGTCGACGCCGGAGTGGAGATCCGGGGCCGGAAATCGTTGGGGGTGCGCTGCAGCTCGGCGCGGGCTCCGGTCATCAACCGACGAAGATAGCCGCCCGTTCGGCCAGCTCGAGCACCGACCCGGGCACGATGCCCAGGGCCAGCGTCGCGGCGGTGGTCACCGCCAGCACGATCGTCGTCGGCAGGCCGGGCACGCCGACGGTGGGACCGTCGGCCGCCGGGGGCGAGAAGTACATGAGCACGATGACCCGCAGGTAGAAGAACGCGGCCACCGCGCTCGCCAGCACGGCCACCACGGCGAGCGGCCAGGCGCCGGATTCGATGGCCGCCCGGAACACCGCGAACTTCCCGATGAAGCCCGAGGTCAGCGGGATCCCGGCCAGCGCCAGCAGGTCGATGCTCATGACGGCGGCGGTGAGCGGTGACCGGGAGGCCAGCCCCGCCCACTGCGACAGGTGCGTGGCCTCGCCGTCGCCGTCGCGGACCAGCGTGATGACACCGAACGCGCCCAGCGTGGTCAATCCGTAGGTCAGCAGGTAGAACATCGTGGCGGCCAGCCCGGAGCCCTCGCCGCCGGCGCCCAGCCCGATGACGCCGGTGAGCAGGAAGCCCGCGTGCGCGATCGACGAGTAGGCGAGCATCCGCTTGAGGTCGGTCTGGGTCAGGGCGAGGACCGAGCCCACGATCATCGAGACGATCGCGACGCCGTAGATCAGCGGCCGCCAGGTCCACTCGCTGGTGCCGAAGGCGACGTAGAGCAGCCGCAGGATCGCCCCGAACGCGGCGACCTTCGTGCAGGCGGCCATGAACGCGGTGACCGGCGTCGGGGCGCCCTCGTAGACGTCCGGCGTCCAGGTGTGGAACGGCGCGACGCTGGCCTTGAACAGCAGCCCGACGACGAGCAGCGCCAGGCCGAGGACCAGCAGGATGTTGCCGCCGTCGGCACCGGCGGCCTCCCGGATCGCGGACAGCCGGACGCTGCCGGTGGCGCCGTAGACCAGCGCGAGCCCGTACAGGAAGAACGCCGAGGCGAAAGCCCCGAGGAGGAAGTACTTGACCGCCGCCTCCTGGGACAGCAGCCGACGGCGCCGGGCCAGCCCGCAGAGCAGGTACAGCGGCAGGCTGAGCACCTCGAGGGCCACGAACATGACCAGCAGGTCGTTCGCGGAGACGAAGAGCATCATGCCGCCGATGGCGAACGTGGCCAGCGGGTAGACCTCGGTCTGCACCCGCTCGGACGTCAGCTGCTCGCGGTCGCGCGGGCTGCCGGCCGGCACGGCCGCCGACGTCACGAACGCCGACCGGGCCGGGTCCAGCGCACGCTCGGCGAACAGCAGGAGCGACAGCGCGCCCAGGCCGGCGATGGTGGCCTGGAGGAACAGGGCCGCGCCGTCGACGGCGAGCGCCCCGGCCGCGGTCACCTCACGGGTCCCGGCCAGCAGCAGGGTGGTGACCAGGGCGCCGAGGGTGCCGACGAGGGCGACGGCGACCTGGATCGGGGTGCCGGGCGTCGCGGGGCCCGAAGGCCTCGACGAGCACGCCGACGCAGGCCGCGCCGAAGACGAACAGCAGCGGGGCCAGCGCTGCGAGGGACAGGTCAGGGGCCTCGATCATCGGTCGGACCCTCCGAGGTCGCTCATGGTGGCCGCGACGGCCGGCTCGATCAGGTTGAGCAGGGGCTGCGGGTAGACGCCCAGCGCGATGATCAGGGCGATCAGCGGCGTGACGACGGCGAGCTCACGGCGGTCGAGGTCGCGCACCCGCAGGGTCGCCGTCGCCGGGGCGGTGGCGACCGCGGTGCCCCCACCCCGGGAGACGACCGGCCGGGCCGGGTCCTCCTGCAGCAGGACGCCCGCGCGGTGGGCCGTGCATCGTCCGCTGGAACAGCAGCAGCACGTACAACGCGGCCAGGATGATGCCGACCGTCGCGATGATCGTGAAGACCGGTCGGGTCTGGAACGCGCCGATCAGCACGAGGAACTCGCTGACGAAGCTGTTGGTGCCCGGCAGTGCCAGCGAGGCCAGGCCGGCGATGAGGAAGGCGCCGGCCAGCAGTGGCGCCTTGGCCGCGATGCCCCCGTAGTCGTTGATCTGCCGCGAGCCACCACGGGCGATGACCATGCCGACCACCAGGAACAGCAGGCCGGTCGCGATCCCGTGGTTGACCATGTAGAGCACCGCACCCGTAGCCGCCTCGGTGGTGAAGGCGAAGATCCCGAGCCCGATGAAGCCGAAGTGCGAGATCGACGTGTAGGCCACCAGGCGCTTCATGTCGCTCTGCCCCATCGCCAGCAGCGCCGCGTAGAGGATGCCGATCACCGAGAGCACCAGCACGAAGGGCGCGAAGTAGCGCGAGGCGTCGGGGAACAGCGGGAGGCAGTAGCGCAGGAAGCCGAAGGTGCCCACCTTGTCGAGGACGCCGACCAGCAGCACGCCGCCGCCGATCGGGGCCTCGGAACCGGAGTCGGGCAGCCAGGTGTGGAACGGCACCAGCGGCGCCTTGATCGCGAAGGCGATGAAGAATCCGAGGAACAGCAGCTTCTGGACGCCCGGGTCGATCTCCAGCTGGCGCAGCGCGTCGAAGGCGAACGTGCCCTCACCCAGCTGGCTGGCGCTCACCACGTACAGGCCGATGACGGCGGCCAGCATGATCAGGCCGCCCACCAGGCTGTACAGGAAGAACTTCACCGCGGCGTACTGGCGGCGGGGCCCGCCGAAGCTGCCGATGATGAAGTACATCGGGACGAGCATCGCCTCGAAGAAGACGTAGAACAGGAAGACGTCGGTGGCGGCGAAGACGCCGACCAACAGCCCCTCGAGCAGCAGGAGCCAGGCGAAGTACGCCTTCATCGACCGCTTGTCGGTGGCCACATCACCCAGGCGTTCCCCGGTGCCGGCCGCGGTGTCCTTCCACGAGGCAGCGATGACCACGGGCATGAGAACGCCGATGAGCAGCAGCATGACCAGCGCGATGCCGTCGACGCCGAGCGCGAAGGACACACCGAACTCGGGGATCCACTCGACCGACGACGTCAGCTGGAACCGCTCCCCGCCGACGTCGAAGGCAACGGCGGCGAGGACGCCGAGCAGCAGCACGACCAGGCTGAGGGCCAGCGAGATCTGCCGGGCGAGCTCGTCGCGGCCCTTGGGCAGCCCCGCGACGACGGCCGCCCCGATCGCCGGGACGGCGATCATCAGCAGCAGGAACGGCAGGTCGCTCACGAGATGGCCTTTCGGGGAGAAGTCTGCAGGGAGGTCATCCCGCCGTCACCGCCAGCAGTGCCCCGGCGACGAGCACCGCGCCACCGAGCATGCCCAGGGCGTACGTGCGCACGAAGCCGGTCTGCGTGCGGCCCAGCCGCGACGACGACCCGCCGAGGGTCGCGGCCAGGCCGTTGACCGCGCCGTCGACCCCGCGGTTGTCGACGAACACCAGCGCCCGGGTCAGCCATTGACCGGGTCGCATGAGGACCGCCTCGTTGACCGCGTCGGCGTAGAGCGCGTTCCGGGCGGCCCGGGTCACCGGGGAGACCCGGACGGGCGCCGTCACCGGCACCTCGCGGCGGCCGACGAACAGCCAGGCGAGCAGGATGCCGACGAGCGACACCACGGTGACGATCAGCGCGACGGTGAGCGGCGCGATGACGTGCGCGGGCTCCTCCGGCTCGCCGAACACCGGCTCCATCCAGCCGGTGAGCGGGAAGAGCGAGACCAGCAGGAAACCGGAGGCGACCGACCCGACCGCGAGCACGATCATCGGCGCCGTCATGATCGTCGGCGACTCGTGCGGGTGCACGCCCTCCTCCCACCGCGGTCGGCCGAAGAAGGTCATCAGCATCAGCCGGGTCATGTAGAAGGCGGTCAGGCCGGCGCCGAGGATGCCCGCGCCGCCCAGCACCCAGCCCCAGGCGTCGCCGAGATCGAGCGCCGCCTCGATGATCGCGTCCTTGGTCCAGTAGCCGGCCAGCGGGAAGATGCCGATCAGCGCGAGGTAGCCGAGGCCGAACGTGGCGAAGGTGATCGGCATCTTCTTCCAGAGCCCGCCGTACCGGCGCATGTCCACCTGGTCGTTCATGGCGTGCATGACCGACCCGGCACCGAGGAAGAGGCCGGCCTTGAAGAAGCCGTGCGCGTACAGGTGCGCGAGGCCCGCGACGTACCCGGCGGGGCCGAGGCCGACGGCGAGGAACATGTAGCCGATCTGGCTGACCGTCGAGTAGGCCAGCACCTTCTTGATGTCGTCGAACGCACAGCCGGCGATCGCCCCGATCAGCAGGGTGATCGCGCCGACGGCCAGGACGGCGGTGCGCGCGGTCGGCGTCTCGTCGTAGATCGGCGCGCAGCGGGCGATCAGGTAGACGCCGGCGGTGACCATGGTCGCGGCGTGGATCAGCGCCGAGACCGGGGTGGGGCCCTCCATGGCGTCGGGCAGCCACGCCTGCAGCGGGAACTGACCCGACTTGCCGCACGCGCCGAGCAGGAGGAGAAGGCCCATCGCGGTGACGGTGCCGCCGGCCAGGGTGCCGACCCCGGCGAAGACGCCGTCGTAGTCCGTCGTCCCCAGCTGGGCGAACATCAGGAAGATCGCCAGCGCCAGGCCGACGTCGCCGACCCGGTTCATGATGAACGCCTTCTTGGCCGCGGTGGCGGCCGCCGGGCGGGTGTACCAGAACGCGATCAGCAGGTAGGACGCGAGACCGACGCCCTCCCAGCCGACGTAGAGGGCCACGAAGCTGTTGCCCAGGACGAGCAGCAGCATCGCCGCCACGAAGAGGTTCAGGTAGGCGAAGAACCGGCGACGTCCGGGGTCGTGCGCCATGTAGCCGATCGAGTAGATGTGGATCAGCGAGCCCACACCGGTGATCAGCAGGACGAAGGCGGCCGCGAGCGGGTCGTAGAGCAGCCCGGCCCGGACGTCGAGGTCGCCGGAGGCGATGAAGGTGAACAGGTCGACCGACACCGACTGCTCGTCGAGCCCGGCCAGCTGGATCGTGCACAGCAGGCCGATCACGAACGAGGCGACGACGGTCGCCGTCCCCAGCAGGTGGCCCCAGCGGTCGGTGCGCCGGCCGCCCAGCAGCAGGATCGCGGCACCGGCGAGCGGCAGTGCGATCAGCAGCCAGGAGAAGGCGAGCAGGCCCTCGGCGGGCAAGCGACTGTCCATGGGTCCGGATCCCCGTCAGTACTTCAGCAGGTTGGCGTCGTCGACGGACGCGGACCGGCGGGTCCGGTAGATCGACATGATGATGGCCAGGCCGACGACCACCTCGGCGGCGGCGACCACCATCACGAAGAAGGCCATGATCTGGCCGTCGACCGTGCCGGTGGACCGGGCGAAGGTCACCAGGGTCAGGTTCACCGAGTTGAGCATCAGCTCGACGCACATGAACACGACGATCGCGTTGCGCCGCACCAGGACGCCGACGGCGCCGATGGTGAAGAGGATCGCCGCGAGCACCAGGTAGTGGGTGAGCGTCATGGCTGACGACCTCCGTCCAGGGGTGCCGGGTCGAGGGTGCCGAGCGCGTCGTCCGGGGAGCCGAGCTGGGCGCGGCCGGTCGGCCGGGGCATCTCGTCGATCGCCTGCGGCTCGACGCCGGTGGCGAAGCTGTCCTCGGTCACGCGGCCGTCGGGCAGCCGGGCGGGCGCCCCCACGGAGTTGGCCCGGGCGTAGACGCCGGGACCGGGCAGGGTCTGCGGCCGGTCGGTGAGGAAGCGCGCCTTCGACAGCTCCCGCTGGGTGCGCCGGGTGCCGGGCTCGCGCTCGATGTGCGCGAGGACCATGGCGCCGACGGCGGCGGTGATCAGCAGCGCGCTGGTCACCTCGAAGGCGAGCAGGTAGCGGGTGAACAGCAGCTCGGAGATGGCCGGGATGTTGCCGCCCTCGCCCTGCGCCGCGTCCAGGCCGGTGACCGGGAGGTCCTGGGTCGCGCGGGCGATGCCGGCGCCGACCAGGCCGGCGAAGCCGACGCCGAGCACCGTGGCGGCGATCCGCTGCCCGCGCAGCGTCTCGACGACGGAGTCCGAGGAGTCCCGGCCGACCATCATCAGGACGAACAGGAAGAGGATCATGATCGCGCCGGTGTAGACGATGATCTGCACCGCGCCCAGGAACGGCGCCTCCTGGACGACGTAGAAGACGCCAAACGACAGCATCGTCAGCACCAGCCACAGCGCCGAGTGCACGGCGTTCTTGCTGAACACCATGCCCAGCGCACCGGCCAGCGCGACCGGCCCGAGGATCCAGAAGATGACCGCCTCGGCGTCACCGATGACGACCGTGGATTCCGCGGCTGCGGCGAGGAGACTCATACCTTCTCCTCGATGACCGGCTCGGCGGGCGACGAACCCGGCACCCGCAGGTAGTAGTCCTTCTCGTCGTCACCCAGGCGCATCGGGTGCGGCGGTGCCTCCATGCCGGGCAGCAGCGGCGCCATGAGCTGCTCCTTGGTGTAGATCAGGTCCTGCCGGTTGTCGTCGGCGAGCTCGAAGTCGTTGCTCATCGTCAGCGAGCGGGTGGGGCACGCCTCGATGCACAGCCCGCAGAAGATGCAGCGCAGGTAGTTGATCTGGTAGATGCGGCCGTAGCGCTCACCGGGTGAGTAGCGCGCGTCCTCGGTGTTGTCGCCGCCCTCGACGTAGATCGCGTCGGCGGGGCAGGCCCAGGCGCACAGCTCGCAGCCGACGCACTTCTCCAGCCCGTCCGGGTGCCGGTTGAGCACGTGCCGCCCGTGGTAGCGCGGCTTGGTCACCTTGGGCTCGAACGGGTACTGCTCGGTGGTCACCTTGCGGAAGATCTGGGCGAAGGTGACGCCGAAGCCCTGCGCCGGCGCGGGCAGGAAGCTGCGCGGCGACGCCGGCGTCGACCCGGTCGGCTGCGACGGGCGCTCGACCTCTCCACCCGACCGTGTGGCCGGGGTTCGGTCAGACATCGCCGTCCTCCTTCTTCGTACTCGCGGTGGTGGGCGGGGATGAAGGCACCGCGCCGTCCGGTGCCGACGACGGCGCCGGTCACCGGCGCGCCGTCGGGAGTGACCGGCTCGCGCCGGCGCAGCCGCGGCGACGGCGGCACCTTCAGGTCCATCGGCGGGATCGGGAATCCGCCTGCGGACCGGCTCGGGCCACCGGTCCGCCGGTGCCGCGCCCCGGCCGGGGGCAGCACCTCCGGTTCGGCGACGGTGGGGTGGTTGGAGCCGGCGGCCGCTTCGACGGCGGCCAACCGGGTGTCGCGCTGGGCCGACCGTCCGGCGAGCCACAGCCCGCCGAGGACCAGCAGCGCGATCGGCACGCCGACGAAGAGGGCGACCTCACCGGTGGAGAGGTCGGCCTCGCGGGAGACGGTGCGCATGGTGGCGACGGCGAGGATCCACACCAGCGCGGTGGGGACCAGCACCTTCCACCCGAAGTGCATGAACTGGTCGTAGCGCAGCCGGGGCAGCGTGCCGCGGAGCCAGATGAACACGAACAGCGCGACGACGACCTTGAGGAAGAACCAGAGCAGCGGCCACCAGCCGGTGTTCGCGCCGTCCCAGATCGAGATCGGCCACGGGGCCCGCCAGCCGCCGAGGAAGAGGGTCGCGGCCAGCGCCGAGACGGTGACCATGTTGATGTACTCGGCGAGGAAGAACAGCGCGAACTTCAGCGACGAGTACTCGGTGTGGAAGCCACCCACGAGTTCGCTCTCGGCCTCGGCGAGGTCGAAGGGCGCGCGGTTGGTCTCGCCCACCACGGCGATCGCATAGATGACGAAGGAGACCGGCAGCAGGACCGCGTACCAGCTCGGCCCGGTGAACTCCCAGCCGAAGAACGACAGCTGGTTGCCGTCGGCCTGGGCGGCGACGATCTCCGAGGTCGACGCCGTCCCGGCGTAGAGGAACACCGCGACGATCGACAGGCCCATCGCGATCTCGTAGCTGACCATCTGGGCGGCGCTCCGCAGGCTGCCCAGCAGCGGGTACGTGGAGCCCGACGCCCAGCCGCCCAGCACGATGCCGTAGACACCCATCGCGGAGCAGGCCAGCACGATCAGGACGCCGATCGGGGCGTCGGTCAGCTGCAGCGGCGTGCGCTCGCCGAACATGCTCACCGTCGGGCCGAGCGGGATGACGGAGAACGCGACGAACGCGGGGATCGTGGCGATGACCGGGGCCAGGAAGTACACCGGCTTGTCGGCCAGCGCCGGCATGATGTCTTCCTTGAACGCCAGCTTCAGGCCGTCGGCCAGGCTCTGCAGGTAACCGCGGGGGCCGACCCGGTTGGGGCCGATCCGCTGCTGCATCCGGGCGACCACCTTGCGCTCGAACACGATCGCGAACAGCGTCAGGAGCACCAGCACCGCGAAGATGCCGACGACCTTGATCAGCACGATCCACCAGACGTCGGACCCGAAGTCCTCGAGCGTCGGCTGGTCGCGTGTCGCGAGCAGGTCCATCACAGCTTTCCCGCCTTCATCAGCGCGACGACGCCACCGGGTCCGGTGCCGAGTCCGGTTCGGACCTCGCTGCCCGGTGACCTCATCGGCAGCCAGACCACCTGATCGGGCATCGGGGTGACCCGCACCGGCAGAGTGATCGAGCCGAGCGCTCCGCTCACCGTCAGCCGGTCGCCGTCGGCCAGGCCGAGCCGTGCGGCGGCCTCGGCCCCGATCCGGGCGACGGCGGGACGGGCGGTGCCGGCCAGCTCGGGCTCGTCGGCCTGCAGCGTGCCGAGGTCGAGCAGCTGCCGCCAGGTGGCGAGCACCGCGTCGTCCTTCCCGAGCGAGGGCGCGGCCACCGGCTGGACGTCGAGACCGACCCCCTCACCGAGACGGCGCGAGGTGCCCAGCGCCGCGAGCTCGGCACGTGCCGACTCCGGCGTGGGCAGCCGCAGGTCGGCGTCCATCTCGTCGGCCAGCCCCTGCAGGATCCGGCCGTCGGGCAGCTGCCCGGTGCCGTGCAGCGTGGCGTCGAACGAGCGGACCCGTCCCTCCCAGTCGAGGTAGCTCCCGGCCTTCTCGGCGGCGGCCGCCACCGGCAGGACGACGTCGGCGTGCTCGGTGACGGCGCTCGGGAACATCTCGAGGCTCACCACGAAGCCCGCCGCCTCGAGGGCCGCCTCGGCCAACTCCGGGTCGGGCAGGTCGGCGATGTCGACGCCGCCGACCAGCAGGCCGCCGAGCTCACCGTCGCGGACGGCGCTGAGGATGCCGGTCATGTCGCGCCCGGGAGCGCTCGGCACCTCGGAGAGGTCGATGCCCCAGCGCGCAGCGACGTCGGCACGGGCCGCGGCGTCGGCGACGCTCCGGCCGCCGGGCAGCAGCCTCGGCAGTGCGCCGGCCTCGACCGCGCCGCGCTCCCCCGCCCGGCGCGGCACCCAGGCGACGCGGGCGCCCGTGGCGCGGGCCAGGGCGTCGAGGGCGGTGAAGGCACCGGGGACCTCGGCCAGCCGCTCGCCGGCCAGCACGACGGCGCCCGGCTGGCGGAGGGCCTCGATCGCCGGACCGCCCCACGAACCGTCGGTCAGCGCGCGCAGGGACTGCGCCTCGGCACCCGGCAGCGTGGCGAGCACCGTCGCCTTCAGCTTCTCCGCCGCGCGCGTGGCGAACGGGGCGAGGTCGAAGACGGGCAGCGACCGCGTGCGGACGTTGCGCCGGAGCCGCAGGAAGACGATCGGCGACTCCTCCTCCGGCTCGAAGCCGGCGAGCAGCACGGCGGAGGCGGAGTCGAGGTGCTCGTAGGTGACGGCGCCGCGACCCGGACCGGTGCCGGCGACCCGCGCCTCGAGGAACGCCAGTTCCTCGCCGGAGTGTGCGCGGGCACGGGCGTCGACGTCGTTGGTGCCGAGAGCCACGCGGGCGAACTTCGCGTAGGCGTAGGCGTCCTCGACGGTCAGCCGGCCACCGGGCAGCACGCCGACGCCGCCCTCCTCACGGGCGGTGAGCAGGCCGGCCGCGGCGGCGGCCCAGGCCTCGGGCCACGAGGCCGGGTGCAGCTCGCCGTCGTTCCCGCGCACCAGCGGCGTCGTCAGCCGGGCGTTGGACGTGGCGTAGCGGAAGGCGAAGCGGCCCTTGTCGCAGTTCCACTCCTCGTTGACCGCGGGGTCCTCACCGGCGAGCCGCCGGGTGACCTTGCCGCGGCGGTAGTCGGTGCGCTGGGCGCAGCCGGACGCGCAGTGCTCGCAGACGCTGGGCTCGCTGCGCAGGTCGAACGGGCGGGCACGGAACCGGTACTGGGCGCTGGTGAGCGCGCCGACCGGGCAGATCTGCGTGGTGTTGCCCGAGAAGTAGGACTCGAACGGCTCGTCCTCGTAGATGGCGACCTGCTCGAGGGCGCCGCGCTCGAACAGCTCGATGAACGGGTCGCCGGCCACCTGCTGGGAGAAGCGCGTGCAGCGGGCGCAGAGAACGCAGCGCTCGCGGTCGAGCAGGATCTCGCTGCTGATCGGCAGCGGCTTGGGATAGGTCCGCTTGACGTCGACGAACCGGCTCTCGGCGCGGCCGTTGCTCATCGCCTGGTTCTGCAGCGGACATTCGCCGCCCTTGTCGCAGACGGGGCAGTCCAGCGGGTGGTTGATCAGCAGCAGCTCCATGGTGCCCTGCTGCGCCTTGTCGGCGGTCGGGCTGGTGAGCTGCGTCCTGATCTGCATGCCCTCGGTCACCGGCATGGTGCACGAGGCGGCCGGCTTGCGCTGGCCCTCCACCTCGACCAGGCACTGGCGGCACGCGCCGACCGGCTCGAGCAGGGGGTGGTCGCAGAACCGCGGGATCTGGATGCCGACCTGCTCGGCCGCGCGGATGATCAGCGTCCCCTTGGGCACGGCGACGTCGAAGCCGTCGATCGTGCAGTGGACGGCGTCCGGCGGCGTGTGCGGGGCCGGGGCGCCCGGGGGGACAGCCGCGGCCGGCTGCGGCGCGGTAGGGGTCGGGAGGGCGGGTGTGGAGGCAGTCACGAGGCGGCTCCGACGGGCTCGAGCCGGAGGGTGCGGCCCAGCCGGGCCTGCTCCTCCGGGGGCAGCAGGGCGACGTAGTCGTCCTTGAAGTACTGGAGCGAGCTGGTGATGCAGCTCGTCGCGCCGTCACCGAGGGCGCAGAACGAGCGGCCCAGGATGTTGTCGCAGGTGTCGAGCAGGATGTCGAGGTCGCGGGCGGTGCCCCGGCCGTGCGCGATCCGCTCGAGGATCTGCACCAGCCAGTAGGTGCCCTCCCGGCACGGGGTGCACTTGCCGCAGCTCTCGTGCGCGTAGAACTCGGTGAACCGCAGGGTGGCCTCGACGATCGAGTCGGTCTCGTCGAACACCATGAGCGCGGTCGTCCCGAGCATCGAGCCCGCGGCGGCGACCGAGTCGAAGTCCAGCGGGACGTCGAGGTGTTCCGCGGTGAAGTACGGCGTCGACGATCCGCCCGGCGTCCAGAACTTCAGCTCGTGGCCGGGGCGGATGCCGCCGGCCATCTCGAGCAGCTCGCGCATCGTCGTCCCCATCGGGGCCTCGTACTGGCCAGGGCGGACGACTCGGCCCGACAGCGAGTAGATCTTCGGGCCGGGCGACTTCTCCGGGCCGAAGTCCTTGAACCAGTCGGCGCCACCGCGGACGACGAACGGCACGCTGGCCAGCGTCTCGACGTTGTTGATCACGGTCGGGGCGCCGTAGAGGCCGGCGACGGCCGGGAACGGCGGCTTGAGGCGCGGCTGGCCGCGGTAGCCCTCGAGCGAGTCCAGCAGCGCGGTCTCCTCGCCGCAGATGTAGGCACCCGCACCGGCGTGGACGACGAGCTCGAGGTCGTAGCCGGTGCCGAGGATGTCGGTGCCCAGGTACCCGGCGGCGTAGGCCTCCTCGACGGCGGCCACCAGCCGGCGGTGCGCGTGCACGGCCTCCCCGCGGACGTAGATGACGGCGAAGTGCGAGCGGATCGCGAACGCGGAGATGATCACGCCCTCGATGAGCGAGTGCGGGTCGGCCATCATCAGCGGGAGGTCCTTGCAGGTGCCCGGCTCGCCCTCGTCGGCGTTGACCACGAGGTACTTGGGCATCGCCGCCGGACCGGTCGGCGTCTCCCCCGGCTTCGGCTGCGGGATGAAGCTCCACTTCATGCCGGTCGGGAAGCCCGCGCCGCCGCGGCCGCGCAGCCCGGAGTCCTTGACCAGCCCGACGAGCTCGTCGGGCGCCATCCGCAGGGCGGTGCGCAGGGCCGAGTAGCCCTCGAGCCGCTCGTAGGTGGCCAGCCGCCACGACTGTTCGGCTCCCCAGCGGGTGGTGAGCACGGGGGTGAGAGGCATGTCAGACCTTTCCGGGGCCCTGGCTGGTGGTGCCAGGCTCGGTCCCCGCGGGGGTATCGGTGCCTGTGCGGCCGTCGGGCGTACGGCGGCGGGCAGGCGGGCGGCGACGGGCGGGCTCGGGGGCGCCGCGCTTCGCGGACTCGACGCCGGCAGCCTCGGCCGCCTTGGCGTCGGAGGAGGAGGCGCCGGAGGAGGACGACTTCGACCGCGGCATGGCCGGCGCCGACTCCCCGCGCTCCTCGGCCAGGTGCAGGCCGATCAGCGTCGGGCCGTAGTCGCCGGCGTTGTCGACGGCGGCCCGCGCGGTGGCGGCGTCCGGGTGCTGGGAGAAGCCGGCCAGCTGGCGGGAGATGCCCTTGAAGTCGGTGAGCGGGGCACCGCGGGTGGGCAGCGGCTTGTCACCGCGGCGCAGGGCCGCGACCAGTTCGCGGGCGCTGTCGACGTCCTGCTGGTCGTAGAACTCGTAGTCGACGGTGACGACCGGGGCGTAGTCGCAGGCGGCGAGGCACTCGGCGTGCTCGAGCGTGATGGAGCCGTCGGCCGTCGTCTCGTCGTGGTGGACGCCGAGGTCCTCGCTCAGCGCGTCCATGATCCGCTGGCCACCGAGGACGTTGCACAGCGTGTTGGTGCAGACGCTCACCAGGTGGCGACCCGTCGGACGGCGCTTGTACATCGTGTAGAACGTCGCGACCGCGCCGACCTCGGCCTTGGTCAGGCCGAGTTCCTCGCTGCAGAAGGTCACGCCCTCCGGCGAGACGTAGCCCTGCACCGACTGGACCAGGTGCAGCATCGGCAGCAGCGCCGAACGGGCGACCGGGTAGCGGGCGATGATCTCCCGCGCCTCCAGCCGCGTCTGCTCGGTCAGCGGCGAGAGTTCCGCCAGCGCTCGGGCGGGCTCCACGAGCAGGAGTCCAGGCCGGTGACGGCGGTCCCCTCAGCGCTTCCAGGAAGGGCGCTCATCGGTCGATCCACTCCCCCATCACGGGGTCGATCGAGGCGATCGCGGCGATGACGTCGGCGATCATGCCGCCCTCGCTCATCGCTGCCGTCGCCTGCAGGTTCACGAAACTTGGGTCGCGGACGTGGACGCGCCACGGGCGCGTGCTGCCGTCGCTGACCACGTGGTAGCCGAGCTCGCCGCGCGGGCGACTCGATCGGCACGTAGACCTGGCCGGCCGGGACGCGGAAGCCCTCGGTGACCAGCTTGAAGTGGTGGATCAGGGCCTCCATCGACTGGCCCATGATGTTGCGGACGTGCTCGAGGGAGTTGCCCATGCCGTCGGCGCCGAGCGACAGCTGCGCGGGCCAGGCGATCTTCTTGTCCTCGACCATGACCGGGCCGGGCTCGAGCCGGTCCAGCGCCTGCGCGATCAGCTTGAGGGACTCGTTCACCTCGGCCATGCGGACCAGGTAGCGGCCCCACGCGTCGCAGGTGTCGGCGGTCGGCACCTCGAAGTCGTAGGTCTCGTAGCCCAGGTAGGGCTCGACCTTCCGCAGGTCCCAGGGCAGGCCGGCGGCGCGCAGGATCGGCCCGGTGACGCCGAGCGCCACGCAGCCGGTCACGTCGAGGTAGCCGGCGTCCTTGAGCCGGGCCTGCCAGATCGGATTGCCGGTGAGCAGCTTGTGGAAGTCGGCCACCCGCTTGGGCATGACCTCGAGGAACTCGCGGATGTGCGCGACCGAGCCCTCCGGCAGGTCCTGTGCCAGACCGCCGGGACGGATGTAGGCGTGGTTCATCCGCAGGCCGGTGATCTCCTCGAGCAGGTCGAGGATCATCTCCCGCTCGCGGAAGCCGTTGGTCATGCCCGTGAGGGCGCCCATCTCCATGCCGAACGTGGCCAGCGCCGACCAGGTGCGAGGCGATCCGGTTGAGCTCCATGACCAGCACGCGGATGGTCTGCGCGCGCTGCGGCACCTCGACGCCGAGCAGCTTCTCGACCGCCATGCAGTAGCCGGCCTCGTTGAACAGCGGGGCCAGGTAGTCCATCCGGGTCACGAACGTCGTGCCCTGCGTCCAGTTGCGGTACTCGGTGTTCTTCTCGATGCCGGTGTGCAGGTAGCCGATGACCACCCGCGCCTTGGTCACCGTCTCGCCCTCGAGGTCGAGGACCAGGCGGAGGACGCCGTGCGTCGAGGGGTGCTGCGGCCCCATGTTGACGACGAGGCGCTCCTCGCCGTGCGGGTCGGCCCCGAACGTCATGTCCCAGTCGCCGCCGGTGACGGTGTAGACGCGGCCCTCGGTGGTCTCGCGCGAGCCGGCGTACGGGTCGGGATCGAGTCATGTCGGTGCTCATCGGTAGGCCCTCCGGGTGTCCGGCGGAGGAATCGTCGCGTCGTGGTACTCGACCGGGATTCCGCCGAGCGGGTAGTCCTTGCGCTGCGGGTGCCCGTCCCAGTCGTCGGGCATCAGGATCCGGGTGAGCGCCGGGTGGCCGTCGAAGACGATCCCGAACATGTCCCAGGTCTCGCGCTCGTGCCAGTCCGCCGTCGGGTAGCTGCCGACGACCGACGGGACGTGCGGGTCCTCGGCGGTGACGGCGACCTCGAGCCGGATCCGGCGCCGGTAGGTCATCGACGTCAGGTGGTAGACGACGTGCAGCCGCGGGCGACCGGGGCCGGTGACCGGTCCGCCGCTGTCGAGGTAGTCGACCCCGGAGACGCTGCTGCACAGCTCGAAGCGCAGCGCCTCGTCGTCGCGCAGGGCCTGCACGAGGTCGAGCAGGTGCTCGCGGGTGACGAAGTAGGTGATCTCCCCGCGGTCGACCAGCACGCGGATGACGGCGGCGGCGTAGACCTTGCCTCCCCACGGCCTCGATCAGCGCGTCGGTGACCTCGTCGAAGTACCCGCCGTACGGGCGCTCGGTCGAGTGCAGCGCCACCGCGCCGCCGGGCTCGACCCGGACGAGGCCGCCGAAGCCGGAGGTGTCGCCGCTGCCGCTGACACCGAAGGCGCCCTTGCGGAACCCGCCCGACGGGGCGTCCACGCCGACCGCGGGGTCGGCGCCACTGCGGTCACCGGGGCCCGTCATCGCCATGCCTGTCCAGCCCGGCCGGACGGTCCTCGGCAGCAGCACCGCGTTGCCGTCGCGCTGCTCGATGAGGAACTGGCCGGTGCGGCCCTCGGCCGCGGCCTCCTCGTAGGCGCGGCGGAGCTTCTTGTCGGCGCGCACGGTCGAGGGCATCTCGACGTGCAGGTTCTTCGCCGTGCCGTCGGCCTCGGCCCGGGCGAGCGCGCGGGCGCGCTTGGGGCCGAGCGGCTCGTTCTGGATCTTGTGGTGCAGCTTGAGGATCGCGTCCATCAGCATCTCCGGCCGCGGCGGGCAGCCGGGCAGGTACATGTCCACCGGGACGATGTGGTCGACGCCCTGGACGATCGCGTAGTTGTTGAACATGCCGCCGGAGCTGGCGCAGACGCCCATCGAGAGCACCCAGCGCGGCTCGGGCATCTGGTCGTAGATCTGCCGCAGGACCGGGGCCATCTTCTGGCTCACCCGCCCGGCCACGATCATCAGGTCGGCCTGGCGCGGCGAGGCGCGGAAGACCTCCATGCCGAAGCGGGCCAGGTCGTAGCGGCCGGCGCCGGAGGCCATCATCTCGATGGCGCAGCAGGCCAGGCCGAACGTCGCCGGCCACAGCGACGACTTGCGCGTCCAGTTGACCAGCTTCTCCACCGTGGTCAGCAGGACCCCGCTGGGCAGCTTCTCCTCGAGTCCCATGTCAGTCTCCACCCTCGTCCTGCCGTCAGTCCCACTCGAGCCCGCCGCGGCGCCAGACGTAGGCGTACGCGATGAAGACCGTGGCGATGAAGACGACCATCTCGACCAGCCCGAAGACGCCGAGCGCGTCGTTGTGCGACCGCCCACGGGTAGAGGAAGACGATCTCGATGTCGAAGACGATGAAGAGCATCGCCGTCAGGTAGTACTTGACCGGGAAGCGGCCGCCGGTGAGCGGCTGGTCGACCGGCTCGATCCCGCACTCGTAGGCGTCGAGCTTCGCGCGGTTGTACCGGCGCGGCCCGACGAACGGTGCGGCGGTGACCGAGAACAGCGCGAACGCCGCGGCCAGAGCGAACAGCCCGATGATCGGGACGTAGATCGAGAGCATCAGCGGCACCCTACGGTGAGGCCGATCACGGTCCGCGCAGGCGAGGTCAGCTCACGCAGCGTGTCGACATGTTTCCGGTGTGTGATGTCGAGCACTGTTCGTCCTGTCCGTGCCAGCGGTCACGGTCAGACCGCCGGTGCCAGGCGGGTCAGCGCGGCGACGACGCGGTCCACGCCGTCGCCGTCGCGGCCGTCGGTCAGGTTGCCCATCAGCCGCAGCGCGGCGTTGACCAGAGCGGGCCGCTTGAGCCCGTGGGCGGTGGCGAACCGGACGACGTCCGGGCGGGCGAGCAGCGCGAGGAAGCCCATGCCCAGCCGGTGGTGCCGTCCGTACTCGGCGCGCAGCCGGTCGGGGTAGCGCGCGCAGCACCGTCTCGCGCGGCGAGACCGTCGGGCTGGGCGAGCGCGTCGACGGCGGTCTCGGCGGCCATCCGGCCGGTCTCCATGGCGTAGCTGATGCCCTCGCCGTTGAACGGGTTGACCGTCCCGGCGGCGTCGCCGGCCAGCAGCAGGCCGCGGCTGTAGGCCGGCTGGCGGTGCAGGGCCATCGGCAGGCCCGCTCCGCGCATCGGCGTGACCGCGTGCTCCTCGCCGAGCTGGTCCTCGGCGGGGAACGTGTCCAGCCAGCGGCGCAGGGTCTCGCGGTGGTCGGCGCCGCTGCCGCGCCGGGTGTCGAGCAGGCCGAAGCCGACGTTCGCCGTGCCGTCGCCCATGCCGAAGATCCAGCCGTAGCCGGGCATCGAGTCGCGCGGTCGGCCCGTCGGCGGAGAGGTCGAAGGAGATGTCGAGGTAGTCGTCGTCGGTCGTGCGTCGTGCGGACGTAGCGGCGGACGGCGATCGCCCAGCGGGCGGTCCTCCCGGCGGACGAGGCCGAGCGACTTGGCCAGCCGGCCGGAGAGGCCCTCGGCGGAGACCACGAGCGGGGCCCGCCAGGTGCACCGGCTCGCTTGTCCGGTCCGGCCTGGGCGCGCACGCCGACGACCCGGCCGGCGTCGTCGAGCAGCGGGTCGGTGACGGTGACCTCGGTGTGCAGCCGGGCGCCGGCGTCCTGCGGCGTGCCGGGCGAGCATCGCGTCGAGTTCGCTGCGCGGGCGCACGAGGCTGTAGTCGGGCCAGCCGGGTCAGCTGCGGCCAGTCGACCTCGACGACCTGACCGCCGCCGGTCACCCGCAGGCCCTTGTGCCGGACCCACCCGGCTGCCGGCGACGTGTCGATGCCCATGTCCTCGAGCGCCTGGACGCCGCGCGGGGTCAGCCCGTCGCCGCAGACCTTCTCGCGGGGGAACGCGGCCTTCTCGAGGACGGCGACATCGAGGCCGGCACGGGCGAGCCAGAAGGCGGCACTCGAGCCCGCCGGACCGGCGCCCACGACCAGGACGTCGGCGGAGACGGTCGGCACCCGGCACGGCGACGTCCCCCTCCCCGACAGCGTCCCGACAGAGCTTGTGAATAGATTCACAAGGTTCTCGCGTCCGAGTCTACGGGCGCATGTGAGCTACGGAACAGCAGCCCCCGGGAACTCTGCTCGGGTCAGTCGCGGCGGCCGGCGCGGACCAGCGCCTCGCGCACCTCGTCGTCGCTGGTCGGGGCGAAGTCGGCGTACGCCTGACCGACGGCACGGAAGCCCCCCGGTGCCGACAGGCACACGAGATCGTCGACCTCGGCGGCCAGTGCGGCGCACGCCGTCGGCGAGCCGACGGGGACGGCGACGACGATCCGGGCGGGTTCCTGGCGCCGGACGGCGAGCACGGCCGCGCGCATCGTCGAACCGGTGGCCAGTCCGTCGTCGACCAGGACGACCTCCCGGCCGGGCACGGCCACGGCGGGTCGGCCGCCGCGGTAGGCGGCCTCCCGGCGGCGCAGTTCGGCGAGTTCCTCCGAGCGCACGCCGTCGAAGGTCTCCGGCGCCACCTGCGCCGCGACGATGACCGCCGTCGGTGCGCACCGTCTCCACCGCGTCGCCGACCGCGGCGATCGCGCCCATGGCCAGTTCCGGCTGCCACGGGCAGGCCGAGCTTGCGGACGACGAGCACGTCCAGCGGCGCGCCCAGCGCGGCCGCGACCTCGGCCGCGACGACGACACCGCCGCGGGGGAGGCCGAGAACGAGAGTGGCGCCGGGGCGCTCGCCGACGTGCGGGCCCAGCGCCTCGGCCAGCGCGCGACCGGCGTCGCGGCGGTCGGCGAAGCGGCGTAGGTCCCGTCCGCGCACCGGTACTCCCGGACTAGAGCGGTTCCGGCGGATCGGGCGGCGGTCCGGTGGCGGCACCGGCGTCGGGGCGGGGTCCGGCGGCGGCGATGGGGTCGACGGGCTCGGGTGCCGGCGGCGGGATCGGATCCGTCGGCGAGGGACCCGGCGGCTGCGGCGGAGGTGGCGGGGTCGTCATGGACCGACGCTAGTCCCGCAGCCGGGCCTGGAGACCGGCCTTCACCTCGGGCCATTCGTCGATCAGGACGCTGAAGACGACGGAGTCGCGGAAGGTGCCGTCCTCGCGCCTCATGTCGCCGGCGGAGCGACGCCTTCGCGCCGGGCGCCGAGCCGGGCGATGGCGGCCTGCGAGCGGGTGTTCAGGGCGTCGGTCTGGATCTTGACCCGGCCGTACCCGCAGTCCTCGAAGCAGTGCGTGAGCAGGAGCAGCTTGGCCTCGGGGTTCACCCGGGTGCCCCACCAGCGCCGACCGTAGAGCGTCGAGCCCAGGTGGATGCTCTCGTTGACCAGGTGGGCCTCGGCCAGCGACGACGTCCCGACGAGCGTGCCGCCCGGGCCCAGGTCGCCGTCGCCGACGAGACGGACGCGCGTAGGCGGTGCGCCCGCCGCCGAGGCCGTCCGCTGCGCCCTGCCCGGCCAGGAACCGCTCCCGGGCCAGCGCGACCGCGTCCTCGACCGACCCCGGCCGGCGGTGCATCACGTACCCGGAGGCGTAGACCTCCGGGTCGGACAGCAGCGGGGAACAGTTCGGGCAGATCGGCCTCGGTCAGCGGATCGAGCCGGACCGCCCGCCCGACCAACGGCTCGCCCGTGGGCAGGACCGCGGTCACGTGCTCAGTCCCGGCGGGCGCGGTGCAGCGCGACGACCCCACCGGTGAGGTTCCGCCAGGCGACGTCGGTCCAGCCGGCGTCCTGGATGCGCCCGGCGAGGGCGGCCTGGTCGGGCCAGGCGCGGATCGACTCCGCCAGGTAGACGTAGGCGTCGGGGTTGCTGCTGACGGCGCGCGCGATCCGCGGCAGCGCCTGCATCAGGTACTCGGTGTAGACGGTCCGGAACGGCGTCCAGGTGGGGCTGGAGAACTCGCAGACGACGAGCGTGCCGCCGGGGCGGGTGACCCGGCGGAACTCCTCCAGCGCCGCGTCGGGGTCGGCGACGTTGCGCAGTCCGAAGGAGATCACGACGCCGTCGACGCTCTCGTCCGCCAGGGGCAACGCCATCGCATCACCGGCCACCTTCGGCACCCGCCGGGAGGCACCGGCGCGCAACATCCCCTGGGAGAAGTCGCAGGCGATCGCGTAGGCACCGCTGTTGGCCAGCTCCACCGTCGACACCGCCGTCCCGGCCGCGACGTCGAGCACGGTCTGCCCCGGGCGGGGGTCGAGAGCGTCGCGCGTGGCGCGGCGCCACGACGCGTCACGGCCGCCCGACAGCACCGTGTTGGTGAGGTCGTAGCGACGCGCGACCCCGTCGAACATGGCCGCGACGTCGGCCGGTCGCTTGTCCAGGCCGGCCCGCAAGCCCGCACTGTGCGCATCCTCTCGCCGGTCTCCCACGGCGCGAACGCTACAGAGCCTCTTACGCTGGGACCGTGACTGCCGCGGCTCTGACCTCTACGGCCGCTGCCGCGCGCACCGTCACGACCGTGCGCACCGAGGCCGCCGGGGCGCTGCTCGGGCTGCTGCCCGCCGAGGGCGCGCTCTCCTGGGTCCGCCACGGGGAGGGGCTGGTCGGCTGGGGCGAGGCCGCCCGGCTGGAGGTCACGGGCCCGGACGCGCTGGCCGAGGCCGCCGCGTGGTGGGACGAGTACACCGCCGGGCTCGCCGTCGACGACGACCTCGGCGTCCCCGGGTCCGGTCCGGTCGTGTTCGCCAGCATCGCGTTCGACCCGGCCGCGGGGACGTCGGTCTTCGTCGTCCCCGAGGTGGTCGTCGGGCCGCCGCGACGGCGTCGGCTGGGTGACGACGGCGGGCGATGTCGACGTGCGCTCGCTGACCGCCGTGGACCTGACCGCCGTGGACCTGGTCGACGACGGCCCTGCCCCCCGGCTGCGGTACGCCGACGGCGCCCTCGACCCGGCCAGCTGGTGTGCCGCCGTCACGGCCGCCGTGCAACGGATCACCGCCGGGGACCTGGCGAAGGTGGTGCTCGCCCGCGATCTGCTCGTCTCCGCCGACGCCCCGCTCGACCCGCGCCGGCTGCTGCGCCGGCTCGCCGCACGCTTCCCCGACTGCTGGACGTTCGCCGTCGACGGACTGCTGGGCGCGACCCCCGAGCTGCTGCTCCGCAAGACCGGCCGGGAGCTCTCCGCGCGCGTGCTGGCCGGCACCGCACCGCGGGGGGCGGGCGCCGAGGACGAGCGGCTGGCCGCCGAGCTGATCGGGTCGGCGAAGGACCGCGCCGAGCACGAGCTGGCGGTCGACTCCCTGGTCCGGGCGCTGGACCCCTACTGCACGCGGCTGACCGTGCCGGCCGAGCCGTCGCTGCTGACGCTCGCCAACGTGCGGCACCTCGCCAGCGACGTCGGCGGCACCCAGCGGCGCAGCGGCGCGCGGGGCCGGGCGGAGCTGCTGGAGCTGATCGGCGCGGTGCACCCGACGGCGGCCGTGTGCGGGACGCCGACCGAGGACGCGGCGGCCCTGATCGGCGCAGCTCGAGGGCATGGACCGGGGGCGCTACGCGGGTCCGGTGGGCTGGCTCGACGCCCACGGGAACGGCGAGTTCGGTCTCGCGCTGCGGTGCGCGGAGCTCAGCGGCACGAACGGCGCCCGGCTGTTCGCCGGCTGCGGCATCGTCGCCGGGTCCGACCCGGTCGCGGAGCTGGCCGAGACCCAGTCGAAGTTCGCCGCGTTCCAGGCGGCTCTCGAGGGCTGAGCGGCTCTCGAGCGGTGGCTCACCTCGTTCCAGGCGGCCAAACGGAGGGCTGATTCACCTCGTTCCAGGCAGCCTGGAGGGCTGATTCACCTCGTTCCAGGCGGCCCTGGAGGGCCGGCCCACTCCAACGGCTCCGGCGGTGCCCCCGAGATCGGGGACACCGCCGGGAGGCCGGTGCGGAGGACACGGAACGTGCCGTCAGAAGCGCGTGCCGCCGTCCTCGACGAGCGTGATGCACGTTGTTCTGGTGCTGGTTCGGCTTGTCCAGGTCGCAGAAGAACACGGCGACGCGGCCGTGGTCCCGCACGATGAAGGCATCCGGTCCGTTGCCGTTGTCCGGGCCGTCGATGACGTAGCTGGGGCCGTCCTCCGCCGGCGCGGCGGACGCGGCCGGGGCGAGAGCCACGGAGCCCATGGCGGCGATGCCGGCAGCAGCGAGGGTCAGGGCCAGGCGTCGGGCGGGGCGAGCGAGCGTGCTGTTCATGGCAGTTCCTCCTACGGCGCGGGGCCGGTCCGGCCCCTCTCACAGATGACGATCCGGGACCGACCGCAGGGATCCCTCGAGGAAACCGCAAGAACAGCGCAAGACCGGACGGCGGCCGGGCGGCCGCTCCGTCAGCCGGCGTCGAGGGTGGTGACGACGGCGAGGTCGAGCTGGACGGCGGGGGCGGTGCCGCTGTCGGTCGCGGCGAAGCCGGCGATGCCGGCCGCGAGAACGACGGAGACGCCCAGGAGGCGGAGCGAGGCGATGATGCGGGCGCTCGGGGTGGTGCTCATCTCCGGATCTCCTGTCGTCGTGGGGTGCTGATGGCGGTGGGGTGGGGCGGTAGGCTCGGGTTCAGGAGCCCGGGATCAGAAGCGGCCACCACCCTCGGGGATGCAGGGCGACACGCTGGCCTGCTCGATGAGCAGCTCCGCGCGGTCCTCGAGCAGCCGGGCCGCGACGTCCGAGCCGGTGGCCAGCGCGTTGAGCACGCGGGCCGTGGACGCGGACGACCTGGCCGCCTGGGCGCGGAGCTTGCCGGCCGCCTCGTGCAGCTTGACGGCGGCCGCGGACAGCGAGTCGGCCAGACGCAGGTTCGCGGCCGCGTCCTTCGCGGCCTTCTCGAGCTCCTTGGCCGAGCACGCCTTCGGCGGCTTGATCGGCTTGCCGTGCTTGTCGTAGATGACCGGCGGTGGTGCGGGGGCCGCCTGCGGTGCCGGCGCCTCGGCGACCGGAGCGGGAGCAGGGGCCGGGGCAGGGGCCGGCTGCTCGACGACCGGAGCCGGTGCGGGCGCCGGAACGAACTCCGGCGCGGGGGCCGGGGCGGACTCGGTCACCGGGGCGGACTCCGTGACCGGGGCCTGCTCGACGACGGGAACCGACTCGTCGGCGGATGCGGCGGGAGCGAGCGCCACCGAACCGAACACCGCGGCACCGATCATCGCCGCGGTCACCGCGAAACGGCGGATGGGGCTGATGATGCTGGACATCGTCGTTCTCCTCGACCGGCCGGAGTCCTGGTGGTCCCGGTGACAGGAACGACGATGAGGGGGCAACCGCAGGCCCCCGTCGAGGAAACCGCAAGGGACCCGCAAGAAGCTCGAGCCCCGGGGCTGCCCCGGTGATCAGCCCTCAGGAGAGCGCCCGCACCGCCGCGTCGCGCAGCGTGCCGGGCGAGTTCCGCCTCGGCGCGCAGGTCGCTCCGCACGACGACGACCCGCGGCCCGCCCAGGGCGAGGGCCTGCCGCAGCGCGTCCGGGGTGGTCACCGCCGAGGCGGCCCAGCCCAGGGATTCCGCGACGGCGACCAGATCGCGGCCGTGCGGCGTCCCGAACACCCGGCGGTAGTCGCGGGCATACCGGCTCTCCCCCGGCTCCAGCTGCGCGAAGATCCCGCCGCCGTCGTTGTCCGGCACGACGACGGTCAGATCGGGCGCCTGCTCGCCGTCGCCCAGGAGCAGGCCGGTGAGGTCGTGCAGGAAGGTCAGGTCGCCCAGCAGTGCCACCGCCGGTCCGCCGCCGGCCCGCTGGTGCACCAGCGCGGCGCCGACCGCCGTCGAGACGGTGCCGTCGATGCCGGCGACCCCGCGATTGGCCAGCACGGTGACGTCCGGCCGCGGCACGGCCAGCCGGTCGACGTCCCGGACCGGCGTGGACGAACCGAGGAACAGCAGCGCGCCGGGGGGCAGCGCCGCGACGACGTCGCGCGCCAGCCGCGCCGCGGGAAGGCCGGGAGCGGCGTCGAGCAGGCCGTCGACGACGGACCCGATCGCGGTGGCGGCGGAGCGCCAGACGCCCAGCCAGCCGGTGGCGACCGGCTCTCCAGGGAGATCCGCCGGCGCCCCCAGGGACACGACGGTTCCGCCGCGGGCGGCGTCGGCCCAGCGTGGGCTGCC
This sequence comes from uncultured Actinomycetota bacterium, assembly GCA_963748305.1. GTDB lineage: Bacteria > Actinomycetota > Actinomycetes > Mycobacteriales > Geodermatophilaceae > Blastococcus_B. The sequence goes on from CAVVIN010000013.1 coordinate 70,377, forward strand.
GGCCGCGATCTCCACGCGGAGGTCCGGGTCGGCGAGCAGGGTCGACACGGTGCGGGAGAGCGTCGGGCGCCCCACCACGAGGACCCGCTCGGGGCGGTGCGTCGACAACCACGAGCGCGCGCCGAGCAGCAGCGCCCCGCCCCGCAGCGCCTCGGCGGCGGCCCACCCGCCACTGCTGGGCTCGGCGATCACCGGCCACCGGCAGGTGTCGGCGAGCGCCGCGGCGGCACGACCGAGCGCGGGCGGGGCGTCCCCCATGACGACGATCGTCCGGAAGGGGCCGGACGCCGCCGGACGCTCGATCCGGGCCGGTGCGGCGGCACGGGTCCACGGCGCGCCGTCATCCCGGCCGCTCCAGGGGGCCGCGAGTCCGACCTCCTCGTCGTCGGGCAGCAACGGCTCCCGGAACGCCAGGTTCAGGTGCACTGGGCCGGGGTCGCCCGACAGCCCGCCTCGGGCGACGAGCAGGGCCCGGGCGACGACCGACCGCCAGTACCGGTTCTGCGCCTCCTCGCGCCCGGCCTCGGGCGCGGCGACGTCGGCCGCCCAGCGCACCGCCCCGCCGTAGAGGCCCGGCTGGTCGATGGTCTGGTTGGCGCCGACGGCGCGGAGCTCCGGCGGGCGGTCCGCGGTCAGCGCCAGGAGCGGGATCCCGCTCGCGTCGGCCTCCAGCACGGCCGCGTGCAGGTGCGCGGCGGCCGTTCCCGAGGTGGTCAGCACCGGCACCGGCCGGCCGGCGGCCTTGGCCAGGCCGAGGGCGAGGAACCCGGCTGTCCGCTCGTCGATCCGGACGTGCAGGCGGAGCCGCCCGTCCCGCTCGGCCGCGGCCAGTGCCAGCGACACCGGCGCGGACCGGGAGCCGGGGGCGAGCACGGCGTCGGTGACACCGGCGCGGACCAGTTCGTCGACCAGCACCCGCGCGAAGGCGGTGGACGGATTCATGCCGACCGCACCGCGGCCAGGCGCGCCCGCCAGCGTGCCGCGGTCTCCGGGTCCGCCGCCACGTCGTCGAGGCGGTCCGGCTCGGGGCGCACGACCCGCAGCGCCCCGTCCACCGGCAGCAGCGGCGTGCTGGTGACGTCGTCGGTGAACAGCGCGACCGTCGCCAACCCGCAGGCGAACGGCAGGTCCGGCAGCGCCGCGGCGAGCGCGACACCGGCCGCGATCCCGACGGAACTCTCCAGCGCCGAGGAGACGACGCAGGGCAGGCCGTGCGCCTCGGCCACCCGGAGTGCCGCCCGCACGCCACCCAGCGGCTGCACCTTGAGGACGACGACGTCGGCCGCCTCGCGCAGGTCGACGCGGAGCGGGTCCGGCGACCTCCGGACGCCCTCGTCGACGGCGATCCGCACGTCGATCCGCCGGCGCAGCGCGGCCAGGTCGGCGAGCGAGGCGCACGGCTGCTCCACGTACTCCAGCCCGACCCGGTCCAGCTCCGCGATCCGGACGGCGGCGGTGTCGACGTCCCAGGCGGCGTTGGCGTCGACCCGGATCGCCCCCGCCGGGCCCAGCGCGTCGCGGACCGCCTCCACGCGGGCGAGGTCGTCGTGGTGCGTCTGCCCGGGCTCGGCCACCTTCACCTTCGCCGTCCGGCAGCCCGACGCCGTCACAAGGGCGTGCGCCTGCTCGGGGCAGACCGCCGGCACCGTGACGTTCACCGGCACCGTGTCGCGGACGGGCGCCGGCCAGCCGTCGACGGCGGCCTCTTCGGCGGCGGCCCACCAGCGCCGGCTCTCCGTCACGTCGTAGTCCCAGAACGGGCGAGAACTCGCCCCAGCCCGCCGGTCCACGGACGAGAAGGCCGTCGCGCACGTCGATGCCGCGGAAGCGGGTGCGCAGGGGCACCCGGTAGACGGCCGTGATCACGCCGGACAGCCTAGGAGAAGGGACCGTAGGCTTCTCTCTCGTGGCCAGGCACCTGACTCTCGTGCCCGCGCCCGAGGTCACCCCCGCCATGGTCGAGGCCGCGCTCGACGGCACCCAGCCGCTCGCCGTCCTCCCGGATGCACCGGTCGCCGTCCTCGAGGCCGCCCGCGTCGCGCTGCGACCCGACGAACCGCTGGAGGACGGCGCCGACGTCGTGGTCCTCACCTCCGGGCTCGACCGGCGGCGGTCGGGCGGCCCTGCTGTCGGCGACCGCGCTGCAGGCCTCGGCGGCGGCCACCCACGTCCGGCTCGGTGGTCCCGGCAGCTGGCTGCTGACCCTGCCGGTCTCGGCGATCGCCGGACTGCAGGTGCTGTGCCGCTCGGTGCTGGCCGGGCGGGCACTCACCGTGCTCGAGCGGGGCGAATCGCTCGCCGCCGCGGCCGCGCGGATGCCCGACGACCGCCGGTACACCTCCATGGTCCCGACCCAGCTGCGCCGCGCCCTCGACGCCGAGCCCGACGCCCTCCGCGCCTTCGACGCCATCGTCGTCGGCGGGGCGGCGACCGACCCGGATCTGCTGACCCGGGCCCGCGACCGCGGCGTCTGCGTCGTCACCACGTACGGGATGACCGAGACCGCCGGCGGCTGTGTGTACGACGGCGTCCCGCTCGAGGGCGTGGCGGCGCAGGTGCGCGACGGCGGCGTGGAGCTCTCCGGCCCGGTGCTGGCGCTGGGGTACCGGCTCGACCCGGAGGCGACCGCCGAGGCGTTCGCCGGGGGCTGGTTCCGCACCCGCGACGCCGGGCGGCTCGAGGACGGCCGGCTCACCGTGACCGGGCGGCTCGACGAGGTGGTCGTCACCGGTGGCGTCAACGTGGCCCCGCAGGCGGTCGAGGCGGTGCTGCGCGGGCACCCGGACGTCGTCGACGCGGTGGTGTTCGGCCGCCCCGACGACGAGTGGGGTTCGCGCGTCGTGGCCGCCGTCGTCCCGGTGCCGGGGACCTCGCCGGCCCTGCCCGACCTGCGGAGCTGGGTGGCCGAGCGTCTCGGTGCGCCCGCCGCGCCGCGCGAGCTGCACCTGATCGAGACGGTGCCGACCCTGCACACGGGCAAGCCCGACCGGCGGGCCGTCGCGCAGGCGGTACGCGGCTAGTGGTCACGCCCGCCCAGTGGCTGGCCGGCGCACGGCCCCGCACGCTTCCCGCCGCCCTGGCGCCGGTGCTCGTGGGCACCGGCGTCGCCGCCGCCCTCGACGGTTTCCGGCCGGTCCCCGCGCTGCTGGCGCTGGTGGTCGCGCTCGCCCTGCAGGTGGCCGTCAACTACGCCAACGACTACTCCGACGGCAGGCGTGGCACCGACGCCGAGCGGGTCGGTCCGATGCGGCTGGTCGGCTCCGGGGCGGCCACGCCCCGACAGGTGCTGCTCGCGGCCGGGGTGGCCTTCGGCGTCGCCGCGGTGGCCGGCCTCGCGCTGGCCGCGCTGTCGAGCTGGTGGCTGGTCGCGGTCGGAGCCGTGTGCATCCTCGCCGCCTGGACGTACACCGGCGGGCCGCTGCCCTACGGCTACCGGGCGCTGGGCGAGGTGTTCGTCTTCGTGTTCTTCGGGCTGGTCGCGGTCGTCGGCACGACGTTCGCGCAGACCCTCTCGGTCGAGGGCCTCGCGGTCGCGGCGTCGGTCCCGGTCGGGCTGCTGATCGTGGCGATCCTCGTGGTCAACAACCTGCGGGACCTCGCCGGTGACGCCGCGGTGGGCAAGCGGACGCTGGCGGTGCTGCTCGGCGACCGCGCGACCCGGCTGCTGTTCGTCGGCCTGTTCGTCGTCGCGTTCGCCGTCGTCGCCGGGATCGGCATCGTGCGGCCGTGGGCGCTGATCGGGCTGCTCGCCGCCCCCCTGGCCGTGCCGCCCGCGCGCACCGTGCTCACCGGCGGCCGTGGACCGGCCCTGATCGGGGCGCTGCAGGGCACCGGCCAGCTCACCCTGGCCACCGGCGTCCTGCTGGCCGGCGGGCTCGCGCTCAGCGGCTGACCTTTCCGCCCTGCGCTGCGAGAGAGTCCGCTGCGTGGCCACTCCCGACGACCTCCAGACCGCTGTCGACGAGGTGATCTCCGCGGGCGTCGTGCGCGGACTGCTGCACAACGACGTGGAGGACGACCGGCTGGACGGCCGGCACATCACCGTCCACGGCCGCCGGCTGATCAACTTCGGCTCCTGCTCCTATCTCGGCCTGGAGACCGATCCGCGCCTGAAGGCGGCCGTGTGCGACGCGGTGGACCGGCTGGGGACCCAGTTCTCGTCGTCCCGCGCCTACGCCTCCGCACCGCTCTACCGGGCCGCCGAGTCGGCGCTGTCCGACCTGTTCGGCCGGCCGACGATCGTCACGCCGTCGACGTCGCTCGGGCATCTCGCCGCGCTCCCGACCCTCGTCGGCAGCGCCGACGCCCTCCTGCTCGACCACCAGGTGCACCACTCGGTGCAGACCGCCGCGACGTTGGCCGCATCGCGCGGGACCCACGTCGAGCTCGTCCCGCACAGCGACCTGCGGACGCTCGATCGACGCCTCCGGGCCCTCGAGCCCTCCCACCCACACGTCTGGTACGCCGCGGACGGGCTCTACTCCATGTACGCGGACTTCCTCCCGACCGCCGGCCTCGACGCCCTGGCCGCGCGGCACGGCCACCTCCGGCTGTACGTGGACGACGCCCACGCCGCCTCCTGGACCGGCCGGAACGGTCGGGGGTACGCGCTGGAGCACCTGGCCCCGGCGACCCTCACCCGGACGGTGGTCGCGCTCTCGCTGAACAAATCGTTCGCAGCGGCCGGAGGGGCGATCACCCTCCCGGACGAGGAGCTCCGGCGGCTGGTGATGACCGTGGGCGGACCACTGATCTTCTCCGGGCCGGTACAGCCGCCGATGCTGGGCGCGATCCTGGCGTCGACCGCTCTGCACCGCGCGCCGGAGATCGTGGCCCGCCAGGAGCTGCTGCGGTCCCGGATCCGGCTGTTCAACCGGCGGGCGGGCGCCGCCCGCCTGCCGCTGGTCACCGAGTCCGAGTCGCCCATCCGCTTCGTCGGGGCCGGCGTGGCGTCGGTGGCCTACCGGCTGACCGAGCGCCTGCGGGAGGCCGGGTTCTTCGTGAACCCGGCGACGTTCCCGGCGGTCCCGGCCAAGCGCTGCGGGGTTCGGCTCGCGCTCACCGCCCACCACACCGAGGACGACGTGCTCGGCGTGGTCGAGGCGCTGGCCCGGCATCTGCCCGACGCGCTCGTCGAGGAGGGCGCGACCGTGATCGACCTGCGCCGGTCGTTCGCCCGGCAGCTGCGCGGCCGTCCGGAGGTGCTGCCCGAGCTGCGCGCCGCACCGCCGCCGCTGCGACTGGAGCAGGTCCGGTCGGTCGACGAGCTCGACGGGGCGGAGTGGGATGAGCTGGTCGGCTCCCGCGGGAGCTTCGACGTCGCGGCGTTGCGCACCTACGAGTCGGTCTTCGCGTCGCGTCCGGGCGCGCGACCCGAGGACGTCTGGGACTTCTCGTACTGGATCGTCCGTGACACCGCGGGGGCTCCGGTCCTGGCCACTTTCGCGACGACGGCGCTCTGGAAGGACGACACGCTGTCGCCACCGGAGGTGTCCCGCGAGGTCGAGCGCCGCCGGACCGAGGAGGCCGACCCCTACTTCCTGACCTCACCGGTGGTGGCCACCGGCTGCCTGCTCACCGAGGGCGATCACCTGTTCCTGGACCGCTCGCGGAACTGGCGTGCGGCGCTGCGGCTGGTGCTCGCGGCGGCACGGGCACGCGAGGACGCGGCCGGCGCCGCGTCGGTGATCCTGCGCGACCTGCCGGACGGCGACGACGAGGTGCGCGACTTCCTGCTCGGGGAGGGCCTGGTGCGCATTCCCGTGCCCGACTCGTGGGTGCGCACGATGGACTTCGCCGACGACGAGGAGTTCCTCGGCGGGCTTTCCCGCAAGCAGCGCTACCACCAGCGGACCGTCGTCCTCGCGTGGGAGCCGGAGTTCGAGGTCGAGATCCTGCACGGCGGCAGCTCCGCCGCCGCGGCGGTGCCGGCGCTGCTGCGTGACCACCTGTACCGGTTGTACCGGGCCGTGCACGCCCGCGGGTTCGAGCTCAACGTGTTCCCGCTGCCCCGGCGGCTGATCGACGCGGTCCTCGACCATTCCGGCTGGGAGGTCGTCCTGCTGCGCCTGCCGTGCGCGGGGAACGAGCCGGTGGCGTTCGCCGTCCAGCACGTCGGCACGGACTCCGTGGCGCCGCTCTTCGTCGGACTGGATTACGCCTACGTCGCGAGCCATCACAGCTACCAGCAGCTCCTGCTGCAGGCGCTGCGGTCGGCGCGACGACGCGGCGCACGGCGCGTGCGGTACGGCATGGGCGCCGATCTCCAGAAGGCCCGCTTCGGCGCCCGCCGGCAGAAACGGTGGGCCTACGTCCAGGCGACCGAGACCTACAACGCCGACGTGCTCAGCCGCCTGGCGGCCGGGATGCACGCGACGTGACGGCGCGTCACTCCCCGCTGAGCCGGCTGCGCAGGTCCTCCTTGGCCGCGCGCCGGGCGACGCTCCGGGCGGCCAGGGCCTCGGTCAGCCGGTCGCGGGCAAAGCGGAGCGCGAAGTACGACACCGGCAGCGACAGCAGCAGGCCGAACATCAGGCCGGACCAGAGATCGAGGCCGAACATCCAGAGGACCAGCGTGAGGAGGGCGAAGATCCCCAGCCGGCCGACGGTGTACATGACCAGCCACGGCAGGACCTTCGGCGGGGTTGCCGGGTCGCCGGTCGGACCGGGCGGAACTGCGGGGGTCTCAGCCATGACGGCCCTCCCATTTTGTCGATAGCACGACAGTCGTGTTGGTGCGCGCGACGCCCCTGATCCGGTTCAACGCCCCGATGGTGGCCTCGAGTGCCGGGATGTCGGTCACCCGCACCTTGAGCACGTAGCCCTCGCTGCCCGCGACCCGCAGGCAGTCCTCGACCTCCGGCATCGCCCGCATGGCCTCCTCGACCCCCACGTCGTCGACCGAGTCGCTCTCGATGACCCCGATCAGTGCGGTGACATCGAGGCCGACCTTCTGCGGGTCGACGACGGCGCGGTAGCCGGTGATGACGCCCGACGCCTCCAGCTTGGCCACCCGCTCGGTGACCGCCGGGGACGAGAGCCCCACCTGGCGGGCGAGTTCGGCGTAGCTGGCCCGGCCGTTGGCGCGCAGCAGGTCGATGAGCTGCTGGTCGACGGCGTCGATGTCGTGTCTCCGATCCACTGGCGTTGCGATGCCGGGAGGCATTCCCGGCACCGAGTATCGCCGCGGACGTACGCTGAGTGCGGACGAGGGGGTGGAAGCGTGGTCTTCCTGGTGGTGCTCGTGGTCGCGGTCGTCGTCGTGGTGCTGGTCATGCGCGCGGCATCGGCCCCCGGAGGTGGCCCGGGTGGCCCGCGCCCGGCGCGCCGCCCCCGGCCGCAACGCCCGACCCGTCCGCTCGCACCGGACGACGACCCGGAGTTCCTGCGCGAGCTGGGGCGGCGGGCCCGCCGCGACGACGGCACCGAACCTGAGGCAGGCTGACCGAGGCCACGCCGCACGCCGGCGGAGCGGGGTCCTCGCGCCGAGCGAGCCGGCCGCCGGCACTCCCGGTCCCGGATGAGCCCGTCCCGGTGGGCGCCACGTCGGCCGGCCAGCCGAGCCCACCGCTCCCCGGCGACGGAGACTGCCCCGGCCAGCCCAGCGGGCCCTCGCTCGCCGGCGCGCGGCCGTCGCGGTGCGCGCCGCCCTCGACCGTGCGCTGTGCCAGCGCTGCGGCCACCAGAGGGTGCGAGGACGATCCCGACGCCGCGTGCTTACCCACGGTGACCTCCGACGTTCTCCGGCCGGCGCCGGTTCCGGCGACGCGACAGGCATGGAAGCACGCCGGAGCGGCTGGCCGTCACCTGCTGGCCGTGTGGCACCGTCGGGAACGACGCCACGAGGTCACGCTCCGTGAGGAGGCAGGCGGGGGTCAGACGCCGCCGTAGCTGTGCAGCCCGGTCGAGACGAGGTTGACGAACAGCAGGTTGAAGATCATCACGACCAGCCCGGCCACGTTCACCCAGGCAGCCGGGCGGCCGCGCCAGCCGGCGGTCGTGCGGGCGTGCAGGTAGGCGGCGTAGACGACCCAGGCGATGAATGCCCAGGTCTCCTTCGGGTCCCAGCCCCAGAACCGACCCCAGGCGCTCTCCGCCCAGATGGCGCCGGCGATGACGGCGAAGGTCCAGATCGGGAAGCCGAAGACCACGGTCCGGTGGGCAACGCGGTCGAGGCTCGCCGCCGACGGCAACCGGGAGATCAGCGAGGGGGTGGCGGAGTCGGTGTCGGCGGCGCGGGCGTCGTGCCGGACGCGGAGCAGGTACAGGAGGCTCGCGATCCCGCTCACGAAGAAGATGCCGAAGCCCAGGATCGCCGAGGTGACGTGGATGGCCAGCCAGCTCGACCGCAGCGCGGCCACCAGCGGGGCGGCCGGGGCGTAGAGGAACAGGCCGGTCGCGACGAGGGCGAGCACGACCGGGGCGAGGACGAACGCGCCCATGTGCCGCAGCGCCGGAGCACGCAGCGCCAGGACCAGGTAGGCGACGACGGCGACGAGCACGACCGCGGTCGCGAACTCGTACATGTTGCCCCAGGGCAGCCGGTCGGTGGCCAGGCCGCGGGTGACCATGACCGCCAGGTGCGTCAGGGCACCGAGCGCGGTGAGCACGATGCCGATGGCGCCCCAGCGGGTCGCCCCGGGGGTCCGCGTCTCCGGCCCCGGCTCGTTCTCCGCGGGGCCGCCGGCGCCCACCAACACCGGCCGGCGGCCGAACGCCAGCTGGGCGCAGAAGGCGATGAGAGCCACCGAGTACACCGCGACGGTGATCGCGAAGAAGGTGTCCGACAGATCGGCCAGTGACTGGTCAGGACTCACGCCGGGGTACCTCCAGGTGCAGACGGGCTGGTGCGGGCCGAACGGGGACGAGCACGGAGCACGGCGTCCAGGTCGTCGGACAGCGCGGCGAACCGCGGCCCACTGTCGCCGCCGCCGCGTAGCAGCGAGGCGACCGCGAGCACGGTACCGCCGTCACCGTCGTCCTCAGTGGCCCGGGCGAAGACGCGCTCGCGTCGGACCAGGAGCATCCCGAGCAGACCGAGGAGCAGCGCGATCGCCGAACCCAGGACCCACGCCTGGCCCGGGTCGTGCGAGTACTGCAGCGCGGCGAACTCGCGATAGCCGGTGAACGCGATCGTCGTGCCGTCGGGCAGCTCGACCGACTCGCCGACCTTCAGGTTGGCCGCCGCCACGCGCTCCAGGCTGCCGCGGTCGATCTGCGCGGCGTCGAGCGCGTACACCGACTGCGGGATCCCGGAGTCCAGGCCGAGGTAGCCCTGGTAGACGACGATCGCGACCTGCGGGTCCAGCGGCCGGGGGTCGGCCGAGGTGAGGATGCCGCCCGACACCACGCCGGTCGGGGCGAAGAAGCCCTCCAGGGCGAGCTGGTCGTCGGTGCCGGCGCCCAGGTCGGGCAGCTTGAGCGCGCCCTGGCTGGCCATCGTGGTCTGGTCCGACGGCAGGAACGGCACCGAGAGATCGGTGAAGGTCGTCTCGCCGTCGGGCAGCGTCACCTCGAACGTCGGGCTGAAGCCGTGACCGGTGACGTAGACGCGGTCGCCGCCGGAGCGCAACGGGTCGTTGACGCCGATCGTCGTCGGGCGGCCCTCCTCCCCCGGTCCGCCGTACCGGATGTCGGCGGTGAACGACGACGCGGTGAGATCGGGCTCGTACTCCGCGCGGAAGTCCTCGAGGTCGATGCACGTCGGGCTGAGATCGCCGCTGTCGACCAGGGGACCGGCGGAGTACGTGTCGTACTGCTGGAAGGAGTTGCAGAAGCCCTGGCCCTCGGTGACCAGGATGCTGCCCTCGTACCCCCAGAGCTTCCCCCCGGCGAGGCCCAGCAACAGCGCCACCAGGGAGAGGTGGAAGAGCAGGTTGCCGGTCTCCTTGAGGTAGCCCTTCTCGGCCGATGCCGCTGGACCCGGCGGAATCGGCAGGGCCGCCTGGCTCGACCGACGGACGACGCGGTAGCGGCGGACCCGCAGTTCCTCCTCCACCGCGTCCAGCGCGTCCGCGGGCGCGAGCGGGGTCGTGAGCTCACCGGAGTCCGGCAGCCGCAGCAGCCGGCGCGGCGCCGGCGGCGGCGCGGCCCGCAGACCCCGGGCGTGCTCCCGGGCGCGGGGCAGCACGCACCCGATGAGCGAGATGAACAGCAGCAGGTAGACGGCGGCGAACCACGGGGAGCTGAAGACGTCGAACAGGTAGAGCCGGTCGAGGATCGGCGCCAGCGTCGGGTGGTCGGCGAAGTACCCGTCGACCCGGTTCTGCGACAGCGAGCGCTGGGGCAGCAGCGAGCCGGGGACCGCGCACAGCGCGAGCAGGAACAGCAGGACGATCGCCGTCCGCATCGCGGTCAGCCGCCGCCACCAGAGCAGCAACGTGCCGAGGACGCGTTGCCCGCCCGAGGGCGCGGGCGGGCGAGGGAGCCGCGCCGGAACGCGGCGGGGCGGTGATCGTCACAGGGCCGACTCCCCGAAGCCGGTCGCGGCGAGCCACGAGCGCAGCCACCCCATGATCTCGGTCCAGGCGCCGGTCACCAGCAGCAGCCCGACGAGGACGAGGACGGCGCCGCCGACCCGGGTCACGGTGCGGGCGTGCCGGCGCAGGAAGGCGGTGGCGCCCATCGCCCAGCGTGCGCCGAGGGCGACGAGGACGAACGGGATGCCCAGGCCCAGGCAGTAGGCCAGCCCGAGCACCGCCCCGCGGGTCGCGGTGGCCTCGGAGAAGGCCAGCGAGTAGACCGCCGAGAGGGTGGGGCCGAGGCACGGCGTCCAGCCCAGGCCGAAGACGATCCCGAGCAGCGGGGCCCCGGCCAGGCCGGCGGCCGGGCGGGCCGAGATCCGCTTCGTGCGCTGCAGCAGCGGCAACCAGCCGAGGAAGCCCAGGCCCACGAGGATCGTGATGACGCCGAAGATGCGGTTGAGGACGTCGGCGTGCTCGAGCAGCAGCCGGCCCAGCCCGCCGAAGGCCGTCCCGAAGGCGACGAACACCGCGGTGAAGCCGAGGACGAACAGCACCGCCCCGAGCACCATGCGCGTGCGCGGGGACACCGCGGTCCGGACGGCGGTCGTCGTCCCGCCGGGGCCGGCGGCGGCGGACGTCGTCCGGGGTCCCGGTGCCCACGAGCCCGGCGACGTAGGAGAGGTAGCCGGGCACCAGCGGCAGCACGCAGGGCGACGCGAAGCTGATCAGCCCGACCAGCGCGGCGACGCCCGCGGCGACCAGGAGGGGGCCGTCGGTGACCAGGGCGCTGAAGGTCTCACCCACGCCTCAGCCCTCCTCCAGCACCCGGTCGAGCACCCGCCGCAGGTCGTCCTGGGCACCTCGCCGGTGTACACCGCGGCCACGCGGCACTCGGCGGTCCAGCACGATCGTCGACGGGATCGCGTTGGCCGGGTAGTCCCGGAACGCCAGCGCCACCTCGCCGCGCGGGTCGTAGAGCGACGGGAACGAGATCCCGAAGCGGTCGACGAAGGCCAGCGCGAACTGCTCGCTGGTCTCCTTCACGTTGATGCCGAGGAACTGCACGCCGTCGTCGGCCAGGTCGTCGGCCGACCTCGCTGAACTCCGGCGTCTCCACCCGGCAGGGCGCGCACCAGGATCCCCAGAAGTTGAGGACGGCGACCTCGCCGGCCAGCTCGGCCGGAGTCGAACTCGTCCGCCGCCGAGCAGCGTGCCGGAGAACTCCGGCGCCGTCGCGCGCTCGTCCTGCGGGATCACCTCGCCGGCCGGGGTGCCCGCGACGAAGCGGAACTCGCCGCCGTTGTTGACGTCGACGGCGTTGGCGCCGGTCGAGCAGCCGGCGAGCAGCAGGACGGCGAGCAGCGCGAGCAGGGCACCCTCATGCGCCGGGCACCGCGTCGGGGTCGGTCGCGCCGGCGGGCTCGGCGTAGGCGACGGCCGACGAACCGGTCGCCGTCGTAGGTCAGCGACGTGACGCTGGCCAGGCCGCACTGCCGGCGGCGGGGGTCGTGCGCGTAGCGGCGTCCCTCGACGTGCAGCCGCACGGTCCAGATGGGCAGCTGGTGGCTGACCAGGACGGCCTCGTGGCCGCGGGCGGCGTCGCGGGCGGCCTCGACCGCGCCGAGCATCCGGGCGGCGATCTCCACGTACGGCTCGCCCCAGGACGGCCGGAACGGGTTGCGCAGCTTCCACCAGTGCCGGGGCGCGCGCAGGACGCCGTCGCCGACGCCGACCCGCAGGCCCTCGAAGGCGTTGCCGGCCTCGATCAGCCGGTCGTCGGTGGTGACCGGGAGGGAGAGCGCCTCGGCGATCGGCGCCGCGGTCTGCTGCGCCCGCTCCAGCGGGCTGGACACGAGATGGGTGACGTCCTTGCCGAGGAACCACTTCGCGGCGGCGTCGGCCATCCCCTCGCCCGCCGTCGGACAGGCGGTAGCCGGGCAGCCGGCCGTAGAGGATCTTCTCCGGGTTGTGCACCTCGCCGTGGCGCAGCAGGTGGACGACCGTCTGTCTCGCTCATCGCCGCGCCCACCTCGGCGGCCGCCCGGGCCGCGGCCGGGCAGCGCCTCGAGCACCCGGTCGAGCGCCTCGCCGGAGAGCTGCGCGTTGACGAACCACGCCTCGAACGCCGACGGCGGGAGGTAGACGCCGCGGGCCAGCATCGCGTGGAAGAACGCGGTGTAGCGGGCGACGTCCTGGGTGCGGGCGTCGTCGTAGTCGCGCACCTGGCGCTCGTCGGGCACGAAGAAGACGAGAACATGGTGCCGGCCTGCTGCACGCGGTGCGGCACGCCGGCGGCGAACAGCGCCGCGCTGGCGGCGCCGCGGAGGACGGCGGCGACCTCGTCGCAGCGGGCGTAGACCTCGTCGGTGCAGTGCCGCAGCGTGGCCAGGCCCGGCGGCGACCGCGACCGGGTTCCCGGAGAGGGTGCCCGCCTGGTAGACCGGGCCGATCGGGGCCAGCTGGTCCATGAGGTCCGCGCGCCCGCCGAAGGCCGCGGCGGGCAGCCCGCCGCCCATGACCTTGCCGAAGGTGAACAGGTCGGCGTCGACCGGGTCGAGGCCGTACCAGCCGGACCGCGAGACCCGGAAGCCGGTCATGACCTCGTCGAGGATCAGCAGCGCGCCGTGCGCGGCGGTGATCCGGCGCAGCGCCGCGTTGAAGCCGTCCAGCGGCGGGACGACGCCCATGTTGCCGGCGGCGGCCTCGGTGATGACGCAGGCGATCTCGGCCGCCGCGCTCGGCGAACACCGCCTCGACGGCGGCGACGTCGTTGTAGGGCAGGACGACGGTGTCGGCGGCGGCGCCCGTGGTGACGCCGGGGGTGTCGGGCAGCCCGAGGGTCGCGACGCCGGAGCCGGCCGAGGCGAGCAGCGCGTCGACGTGCCCGTGGTAGCAGCCGGCGAACTTGACGACCAGCGGGCGGCCGGTGGCCCCGCGGGCCAGCCGGACGGCCGACAGCACCGCCTCGGTGCCGGAGTTGACCAGCCGCACCCGCTCGACCGGGGGCACCCGGTCGCGGATCTCCTCGGCCAGGTCCAGCTCGCCCTCGGTGGGCGCGCCGAAGGACAGGCCGCGGCGCGCGGCGGCGGTGACGGCCTCGACGACGGCGGGGTGGGCGTGGCCGAGGATCATCGGGCCCCACGAGCTGACCAGGTCGACGTAGCGGCGGCCGTCGGCGTCGGTGATCCAGGGGCCGGAGCCCTCGACCATGAACCGCGGCGTGCCGCCGACGGCGCGGAAGGCGCGGACCGGGCTGTTCACGCCGCCGGGGGTGATCTCCTGGCCGCGGGCGAACAGGTCGGCCGACGACCGGGGCCTCGTAGGTGTAGGGCCGGTCCAGCGAGGTCACGAGCAGTGTCCTGCGAGGTCACGGCTCCGGTGTCCCTTGCGAGTCGAGCAGCGCCGCCCGTACAGGGCGGCCGGGTCGCGGGTGGGCACGAGCACGGTGCGGCCGTCGGCGAGCTTCAGCGGCAGCCCGGTCCGCCCGCTTGGGCAGCGACCAGCCGCCGCCGAGCACCGGCGCCCCGGCGTCGACGCCCGAGTCCACCTCGCGCAGGTGGGCGGCGTCGATGTCGGAGAGCGGCGACCCGCTCGCGGCCGACGGCGAGCCCGTCGTCGTCCACCCGCACCGTCCAGATCCGCCGGGCGGACAGCGTGCCGCCGGCCACGATGCCGAGCACGGCGACGAGCGCCACGAGCCAGAGCAGCGGCGGGATGTCGCCGCCCGGGCAGCACCAGGTCGAGCACGACGAAGACGGCGAGCGCGCCCGCGACGAGCCAGAACGGCCGCCAGGAACCGCCCGGCTCGACGTAGCGGCCGTCACCGGATCAGCGGAGCAGCGCGCCGCTTCGACCGCCCAGTAGGTCAGCACCGTGCCGGCGCCGGCGCGGCGGATGGCGGTGAGGGTCTCGAGGATCGCCCGCTCGCGGTCGACCCAGCCGTTGGCGGCGGCCGCCTCGACCATCGCGTACTCGCCGCTGACCTGGTAGGCGCGCGACCGGCACGTCGCACCGCGTCGGCGACCCGGCGCGACGATGTCGAGGTAGGGCAGGGCCGGCTTGACCATGACGGCGTCGGCGCCCTCGGCGAGGTCCTGGGCCACCTCGCGCAGCGCCTCGTCGGCGTTGGGCGGGTCCATCTGGTACGTCGAGCGGTCGCCGAACTGCGGGGCGCCCTCGGCCGCCTCGCGGAACGGGCCGTAGAAGCCCGAGGCGTACTTGGCGGCGTAGGCCAGGATCGGCGTCTCGGTGTACGCGGCGCCGTCCAGGGCGCCGGCCGGATGGCGGCGACCTGGCCGTCCATCATCCCGCTGGGGGCGATGACGTGGGCCCCGGCCTGCGCCTGCGCGATCGCGACGGCCGCGTAGCGGTCGAGGGTCGGGTCGTTGTCGACGACGCCGGCCGGGGTGACGACGCCGCAGTGCCCGTGGTCGGTGTACTCGCACAGGCACAGGTCGGCCATGAGCACGAGCTCGTCGCCGAGGTCGGCCCGCAGCTGCTGCAGCGCGACGTTGACGATCCCGTCGGCGGCGTCGGCCTGCGAGCCGACCGGGTCCTTCTCGCCGGGATGCCGAACAGCATCAGCCCGCCGATCCCGGCCTCGGCCGCCTCGTGCGCGGCCTTCCGCAGCGAGTCCAGGGTGTGCTGGACGACGCCGGGCATCGACGAGATCGCCACCGGGGCGTCGATGCCCTGCTTGACGAACACCGGCAGCACGAAGTCCGCCGGCGCCAGCCGGGTCTGCGCCGTCAGCCGCCGCAGCGCGGGCGTCGACCGGAGCCGACGCCCGCGCGCGAGGGCGGGCGGGAGCCGGACAGCTCACTTGTCCGCCCCGTCCTCCGCAGCTCGCGCAGCGGACTCGGCGTACTCGGCCAGGGCGTCGACCAGCGGACCGACGGCCGCCGTCTCGGGCTGCACGTCCACGCGCAGGCCGAACTCCTGGGCGCTGGCGGCGGTGGCCGGGCCGATCACCGCGACGACGGTCTTGGCGTGCGGCTTGCCGGCGATGCCGACCAGGTTGCGCACCGTGCTCGACGAGGTGAAGCAGACGGCGTCGAAGCCGCCGCCCTTGATCGCCTCGCGCACCGACGCGGCCGGCGGGGCCGCCCGGACGGTGCGGTAGGCGGTGACGTCGTCGATCTCCCAGCCGCGCTCCTTGAGGCCGGCGGCGAGGGTCTCGGTCGCGATGTCGGCGCGGGGCAGCAGCACCCGGTCGATCGGGTCGAAGACGTCGTCGTAGGGCGGGAAGTCGGCGAGCAGGCCCTCGCTGGACTGCTGCGCCGGTGGGCACCAGCTCCGGCTGGATGCCGAACGCCCGGACGGCGTCGGCGGTCTGCTCGCCCACGCAGGCGACCTTGACGCCGGCGAACGCGCGGGCGTCGAGGCCGAGCTCGGCGAACTTCTCGCGCACGGCCTTCACCGCGTTCACCGACGTGAAGACGATCCAGCCGTAGCGGCCGGTGACCAGGCCCTTGATCGCGCGGTCCATCTGCGCGGGGCTGCGCGGCGGCTCGACGGCGATGGTCGGCACCTCGACCGGCACGGCGCCGTAGGCGCGCAGCCGGTCGCTCATCTCGCCGGCCTGGTCCTTGGTGCGCGGCACCAGCACCCGCCAGCCGAACAGCGGCCGGCTCTCCCACCAGGACAGGCGGGCGCGCTTGTCGACGGCGGTGCCGACGGTGGCCACGACCGGGCCGGTGAACGCGTCGAGGCCGGCGGTCTTCTCGGCGACGGCGGAGAGCTTGGCGACGACGCTCTTCTGCGCCGTCCCCGAGCCGCCGGTGGTGACGACGACCGGGCGTGTTGCCGGACAGCCCGCCCTCGATCAGGCCGGGCCGCGGCGTCGGGGAGCTCCTCGGCGTTGCCCTGCAGCACCAGCGTGCCGCCGGTGGCGGTGACCGCACCGGCGAGCGCGACGAGGTCGACGCCGCTGCGCAGGTCGGCGGTGACCGCGGTGCCGCCGAGGGCCACGCCGGCGAAGGCGGGCACGGCGGTCGCGATGGCGACACCCGGGACGACGTCGAAGGCGACCGAGGTGCGGCCGACGGCGAGCACCTCCTTGACCACGGCGTCGGCGGTGTAGGGGTCGCCGGCGACCAGCCGGACGACGACCGTGCCGTTCTTCGCCGCGGTGACGGCGGCCTTGGCCACCTCGGCCGGCTCACCGTCCGCCGTGGTCAGCTCGAGGCCCGGGTGCGCGTCGCGGACGGCGTCCTGGACGGCGACGGAGACGTCGGGGTCGACGAGGACGAGGCCGGCCTCGGCCAGCGCCGCGGCCGCACGGGCGGTGAGCATGCCGGGGTCACCCGGTCCTGCGCCGACGAAGACGACCCGGCCGGCCGGGCCGGAGGTCTTGCGGAAGCGCGTCATCGCGTGCTCCTGATCCTGGCCCGAGAGCGGGCTGTCGGTCTGCGGGGGTCTGGGTGGTCACGGTCGGCTGACCGCCATGAGCTCGGCCGCGCCGCGGTCGAGCAGTTCGGTCGCCAGGGCCCGGCCGAGCGCGGCGGCGTCGGCAGCGGGCCGCTGACCGAGCCGCGGACGGCGTCGCTGCCGTCGATCGCGGTCACCGAGGCGCGGAGGAACAGTTCGGGGCCGGTCGTCGCCCTCGGCCACCTCGGCGTAGGCGGCGACGGGCGCGCTGCAGCCGGCCTCGAGCGCGGCGAGCGTGCTGCGCTCGGCGACGACGCAGGCGCGGGTCGCCGGGTCCTCGAGCCGGCCGAGCAGCTCGCGGGTGCGGGCGTCGCTGGTGCGGCACTCGACGGCGAGGGCGCCCTGCGCGGGTGCGGGCAGCACCTGCAGCGGGTCGAGGGTCTCGGTGACGACGTCGAGCCGGCCGAGCCGGGACAGCCCCGCGCGGGCGAGGACGACGGCGTCGAGATCGCCGGCGCCGCCGCTGCCGGCGACCCGGCCGAGCCGGGTGTCGACGTTGCCGCGGATCGGGACGATGTCCAGCCCGAGACCGAGGGCGCGCAGCTGCGCGGCGCGGCGGGGCGCGCCGGTGCCGATGGTCGCGCCGTGGGGCAGCTCGCCGAGGGTGAGCCCGTCGCGGGCGACGAGCGCGTCGCGCGGGTCCTCGCGGACCGGGACGGCGGCCAGGATCAGGCCCGGCTCCGGAGCGGTCGGGAGGTCCTTGTAGCTGTGCACCGCGAGGTCGACGCTGCCCGGTCGAGCAGGGCCTGCGCGGATCGCGGCGACGAAGACGCCGGTGCCGCCGAGCTGCTGGATCGCCGCCGACGAGCGGTCGCCCTCGGTGACGATGGGCACCAGCTCGACGGGCGCGCCGGTGGCCGCGGTGATCGCGTCGGCGACGGTCTGCGACTGGGTGCGGGCCAGCGCGCTGGCCCGCGTGCCCAGCCGCAGGGTCGCCGTGGCGGCGTGGGGAACGGTTCCGGCGGTCACGAGGCCTCACCCGACCGCAGCGTCGGGGTCGACGGCGACGGCCTCGGCGAGGGCGCCGTCGTCCACCTGCGCGTCGATGCCGAGGCCGAACAGCGCGCGCAGCGCGCCGGCGTAGTCGGTGTCGCCGGGGTCGGCGGCCAGCTCCTTCACCCGCACGGTCGGCTCGTGCAGCAGCTTGTCGACGACGCGGCGCACGGTGCGGGCGATCTCGGCGCGGGCGCGGGCGTCGAGGTCGGGCAGCCGGGTGGACAGCCGCAGCAGCTCGGCGTCGACGACCTCGGCGGCCTGGCTGCGCAGCGCGGACACCGTCGGGGCGACCTCGGCGGCCTGCCGCTCGGCGCGCAGCAGGGCGGTCTCGGCCTCGACGAGGGCGTGCGCCGCGGCGATGTCGTCGGCCGCGACCGGCGGCGGTCCCCCGCCACCGCTCGCCCTGCAGGAGCGCGAGGTCGACGACGTGCACGCCGGGCAGCGCGGCGACGCCGGGGTCGACGTCGCGGGGCAGGGCCAGGTCGACGACGACCAGGGGCCGGCCGCCGCGCTCGCGCATGGCGGCGGCGACGACGTCGGTGGCGATCACGAGGCCGGTCGCGCCGGTGCAGGTGACCAGCACGTCGGCGGTCGGCCAGCTCGGTCGGGAGGTCGGCCATGGCGGCGGCACGGCCGCCGACGCTGGCGGCCAGCCGGTCGGCGTGCGCCTCGGTGCGGCTGCTGACGACGACGTCGGCGCCGCGGCGGGCGAGCGTGGTCGCCGCGAGGGCGCCCATCGAGCCGGCGCCGACGACGAGGGCGCGGCGGCCGGTGAGGCTGCCGATCTGCGCCTCGGCGCGGTCGAGGGCGACCGACACCAGCGAGGCGCCGGCGCGGTCGATGCCGGTCTCGGTGTGCACCCGCTTGCCGACCCGCAGCGCGCGCTGGGCGACCGGGTGCAGCGCGCGGCCGACGGTGCCCTCCTCGCGGGCCAGGGCGTAGGCGGCGCGCAGCTGGCCGAGCACCTGGGTCTCGCCGACCACCATCGAGTCCAGGCCGGCGGCGACGGTGAACAGGTGCGCGACGGCCTGGTCCTCGTAGTGGACGGTGACGTAGGGCGAGAGCTCCTCGACCGTGGCGCCGGCCTGGCGGGCGAGCACCCGGCTGACGTCGGTCACGCCGCCGTGGAACTTCTCGACCTCGGCGAAGACCTCGACCCGGTTGCAGGTGGCCAGGACCAGCGCCTCGCTGACGTGGTCGCTGCCGACCAGCTCGTGCAGCGCCTTGATCCGGTCGTCGGCGGCCATCGCGAACTGCTCGAGCAGCGCGACGGGCGCGGTCCGGTGGCTGATGCCCACCGCGAGCAGACTCATGCCGGCTCCTCGACGAGCCGCTGCTGGCCGAGGAAGGCCAGCACCTGCAGCTCCACGGACAGGTCGACCTTGCGGACGTCGACCCCGCGGGGACGGTCAGGGTCACCGGCGCGAAGTTCAAGATGCTCCTCACCCCGGCCGCGGCGAGCCGGTCGCACACCGACTGGGCCACCTCGGCCGGTGTCGTGATGACGCCGATGGAGGCGCGGGTCGCCGAGACGACGTCCTCCAGCTCGTCGATGGGGCGGCACGGTCAGGCCGCCGATCCGCTGCCCGATGCGGGCGGGGGCGGCGTCGAAGAGGCCGACGAACTCGAAGCCCCGCGTGCCGAAGCCGGCGTAGTCGGCCAGCGCCGAGCCGAGGTTGCCGATGCCGACCAGCACGCAGGCGCGGGACCGCTCGACGCCCAGGACGCGGGCGATGCGGTCGCGCAGGGTGCGGACCTCGTAGCCGACGCCGCGGACGCCGCAGGGGCCGAGGTGGGAGAGGTCCTTGCGCAGCCCGGCGGGGTTGACCCCGGCCGCCTCGGCCAGCTCGCCGGAGGCGACGGTGCTCCGACCGCCGTCGGCCAGGGTCGTGCAGCACCCGGAGGTACACGGCCAGGCGGGCGACGGTGGCCTCCGGGATGGTCCGGGGCCGTGGCTGGATCACGGGCTCTCCACAGCGGTCACGCCGGTCCGCCCGGCGGGTGCCGGGAGAGGGCGTGACATCGGAACTGACATCGGAATGACATCGGGAACGATACGGGCACGACACGGGACGCGGAACGTCCTCGGCGCCACGGTAACCGCTTGTGAACGCAGGAACAAAGTCGCTGACGGCGCGGCAGCGCGCTGACCGGCCCGAACGGGTGGGGCTGTGGCGGACACCACCTCGACCGGTCGGGTCTAGGCCTGCAGGTCCCGCCGCAGCCGGTCGACGTCGACGGTGAAGTAGGAGTGCTCGCGCCCGTCGAGCAGCACGACGGGCACCCGGTCGCCGTACTCGGCCTGCAGCTCCGGATCGGCGTCGACGTCGACCTCCTCGCGGCACCAGCCCGGCCTCCGCGCCGATCGGGTCGAGCGTCTCGCCGGCGGTCGCGCACAGGTGGCAGCCGGCGCGGGTGAGCAGCTGCAGCCGCGGCGCGTCGGCACTCACCGGCTCCATCGTCGTCACCGGGCAGGCCGAGCTCCCGCAGCCGGGCGCGGCTGACCTTGCCGGTCAGCGAGTGCGGCAGCGACGAGAGGAAGTTGCACCGACGTCGGCACCTTGTACCGGGCCAGCGATGTCCGCGGCGTGCGCCTGCAGCGCCTCGAAGGTGAGCCGCTCCCCCGGCGACACGACGACGACCGCGCGGACCGCGGAGCCGGTCCGCGGGTCCGGGACGCCGATGACGGCGCTCTCGGCGACGGCGGGGTGGGCGTCGAGCACCCGCTCCACCTCGGCCGGGTAGACGTTGAAGCCGCTGACCAGGATCAGGTCGCTGCGCCGGTCGACCAGGTGCAGGTCGCCGTCGGCGTCGCGGTAGGCGAGGTCGCCGGTGCCGAGCCAGCCGTCGGCGTCCGGGCCGTCGGCGCCGTCGGGCCAGTAGCCGGCGAAGAGGTTGGGGCCGCGGACCCAGATCTCGCCCGGGCCCTCCAGGTGGTCGTCGTCGCCGTCGTCACCGGAGCTGCCGTGCTCCTCGGTGGCGGCGGTGTCGCGCAGCTGCAGCTCGACGCCGGGCAGCGGGCCGCCGATGCAGTTGGGCTTGGCGCGGCCGGTGGCCAGGGTGCTGGCCACCACCGGCGAGGCCTCGGTCAGGCCGTAGCCCTCCCAGACGGTGACGGCGGCGCGGTCGCGCATCGCCGTCCAGATCTCCTCGGGCAGCGGCGCGGCGCCCGAGGAGGCCATCCGCATGGCGGCGAAGCCCCGACGCAGCTCGGCGTCGGGGTGCGTCGCCGACGCGGCGTCGGCCGCGGCCAGCCAGGCCTGGTACATCGGCGGCGCCCCGGGGACGGCGGTGACGTGCTCCTCGGCCATCAGCGTCAGGGACGCGCGCGGGTCGAACGTCGCCTTCAGGACGGCGCAGGCGCCGGTGGCGGCGACCAGGCCGAAGCCGGCGTTGAGGCCGTAGACGTGGAAGAGCGGCAGGACGAGCAGGACCCGGTCGTCCTCGCGGACCACCGGCGGGTCCATCGCCAGGCACTGCTCCTGGTTGGCCCGCAGCGCCGCCGCGGTGAGCATCGCGCCGCGCGGGCGGCCGGTGGTGCCGCTCGTGTAGCAGAGGAAGGACAGCGCCGCGGGTCGTCGGCGACCTCCGGCGGCGGCCCGTCGGCCTTCGGCGGCCCGGCGCAGACCGGGACGCCGGCCACGGGCGCGCGCTCGGCGGCCGCCACGAACAGGGCGGCGCAGGAGTCGGTGAGCACGTACTCGAGCTCGGGGTCGGTGTAGGCGGTGTTGACCGGGACGACGACCAGCCCGGCGCGCAGCGCCCCGAGGGCCGCCCGCAGCCAGTCCAGGCCGTTGGGCAGCTGGACGGCGACCCGGCTGCCCGGCTCGAGTCCCTGCCCGGCGTAGCCCGCGGCGGCCCGGTCGACCGCGCCGTCGAGCTCCGCCCAGGTCAGCCGTTGCTCGCCGGCGACCACGGCCGGGGCCTCGGGCCGCCGACGGGCGGCCGCGCGTACCAGCGCGGCCAGCGACGTGCCTGCCTCGGACACTGGACATCTCCTCCATTGGAGCTGCTGATGCACGCCCGAACGGGTGCGTTCGGACGCTCCTGGTTCACGGCTCGCGTGGACGGGCTGGGGCGATGTTGTCACCATGGGGCCAGCCCCGCAGCCTGCGCGGTCCGTCACCCGGCGGTCGCGCCGGGGAGGAGACGGTCCAGGTACGGCGGGCCGAGGAGGAGGTCGATCGCCCGCATGGCCCAGCCCCTGGACGCCGAGCGACCGACCGCCGGGTCGCCGCCGTGCCCTCCGGAGGTCCGGCCCACGCCCCGTCCCCGGCCGACGCCGTTCCCGCGGGCGACCGATGGCTCGTCGCCGAACGGGGCACGGCCGCGGCCGACACCGAGGCCCCGCGCCAGTGCCGAGGTGCTCGACGAACCGAACGTCGTGGCCGAGGCCTCGCCGATCGACGACGAAATCGTCGACCTGGCCGAGGCCGGCCTCGCCGAGGTCGCGCCCGCGACCGGCCCCGACGTCTGGGGCATGGTGCGCCGCGCTCAGGAGGGCGACGCCGAGGCGTTCGGGGAGCTGTACGACCACTACGTCGTTGCTCGTCCACCGGTACGCCTATCACCGCGTCGGCGACCGGGCGACGGCCGAGGACGTCACCAGCGAGACGTTCGTCCGCGCGCTGCGCCGGATCGACTCGCTGTCCTTCCAGGGCCGCGACGTCGGGGCCTGGCTGGTCACGATCGCGCGGAACATCATCCGCGACCAGGTGAAGAGCAGCCGCTACCGGCTGGAGGTCACGACGGCGGACATGCGCGACGCCGACCAGGCCACCGACGGGCCGGAGGATGCGGTGGTCGCGCACCTGACGAACAAGCAGCTGCTGGCGTGCGTGCAGCAGCTGGGCAGCGAGCAGCAGGAGTGCATCGTGCTGCGCTTCCTCCACGGGCTGTCGGTGTCGGAGACGGCCGAGATCATGGGCAAGAAGGACGGCGCGATCAAGGCGCTGCAACACCGCGCGGTCCGCCGCCTGGCGGGGCTGCTCCCGGACGGTCTCCGATGACGAGAAAGAAGATCGTTGGAGGCGTAACCGAATACCGTGTGCCCTCGTTGGATCGGGTGCAGCGGGGTGCGCCGATCATGGACCGCCCGGCGCACACGGGGACCGGAGGCAGGACATGAACGTGCGAGACCGCTCGGGCGAGGCCCGAGAAGACGCGGTCGTCGCGCGCCTGCACACCCTGGCGCCCCACCTCGACGGCGAGCCCGACCCGGTCTGGCAGGCCACGACCCGCGCCCGGCTCGTCGCGATGGCCGCCGTCCGGTCGCCCGCTCCGGAGCCGGTGTCGGCGTGGAAGCGGCTGTTCGCCCGCACCGAGGACGCCGCCCCCGCCCGCTGGCGGACCCGCGCGACGGCCGGGCTGGCCGGCGCGGCGCTGACGGTGACCGCGCTGGCGACCCTCGTCGCGGTGTCGACCGACGCCCGTCCGGGTGACGTCCTCTACGGCCTGAAGCGCGGCACCGAGCAGACCCAGCTCGCCCTGGCCGGCGACGCCCGTGGGCAGACCTTGCTCGACTTCGCCCGCACCCGCCTGCACGAGCTCGAGGACCTGACCGGCAGCGGCGTCTCCGCGCTGCCGGCCGCGGGGGCCGCGACGTCGGACGAGACCGTGGCGCTGGCCGCCGACGTCGACCCGCAGCTGGTGCTCGACACCCTGGAGACGATGGACGAGCAGACCACCGAGGGCGCCGCCTGGCTGACCGACCACGCCGTCGACGGCGGGGACGCCGCCCCGCTGGACGACCTCAGCGCCTGGAGCGAGCGTCCAGGCGGCCGGCCTGACCGAGCTCCGCGCGGCGCTGCCCGCCTCGACCGTGGACGAGCTGGACAGCTCTCTGGCCCTGCTCGCCGAGGTCGCCACGCGCACCGTCGCGCTCGAGGACGTCCTGGGCTGCGCCGCGGGCGTGCCGATCGAGTCCACCGACGCGCTCGGCCCGGTCCCCGGTCTCTGCCTGCCCGAGCAGCCGACTCCTCCGGTGGCCGGCGGCGAGACCGACCCCGGCCACCGTTCCCGCGCCCGGCTCGGGATCGGCGTCCGGCGATCCGACGACGGCCGGGCCGTCGGCAGCGCCCGGAGCACCGGGAGTCCCGGCGGTACCGACGGCGGCGTCCCGGGGACCGAGGGATCGGGCGAGGGTGGCGGACTGCCCGGCACCGAGGTGCCCAGCGGCGGCGGCTGCCGAGCGTTCCGGTGCCGACGATCCCGGTGCCGAGCGTGAGCGTGCCGGGCCTGCCCGGCAGCTCCGCGGGCGGCACGTCGTCCAGCTCCACGTGCGCCCTCGACGCCGACGCTCGAGGTCTGCCTCGGCCCGATCGTCCTGGGCGACTGCACCGACTGACGCCCCCTGAGGCCCCGACCGGCGCCGGGCTAGGGTCACGACGGCGTACACGGATCGAGCAGACAGGGGAGGTCGCTGTGCCGCGACTGCCGTTCCGCGGCCGCCGCTCCGCGCGCCCCGAGGTCCCGGAGGAGACGCGCGCCCACGTCGCCGGCGCCGCGTCGGCCGCCGCCGCGGAGGTCGCGCCTCCGCCCGCCGCCGAGCCGGACCCGACCGCTGCCGCGTTCTTCGACGTGGACAACACGATGATGATGGGCGCCTCGCTGTTCTGGTTCGCCCGTGGCCTGGCCGCCCGCAAGTACTTCACGACCCGCGACATGGCCGGGTTCGTCTGGCAGCAGGCCAAGTTCCGCATCGCCGGAACCGAGAGCAGCGCCGAGGACATCCACACCATGCGCGAGAACGGGCTGGCGTTCGTCGCCGGGCGGCCGGTGTCCGAGATCGTGCAGGCCGGCGAGGAGATCTACGACGAACTCATGGCCGACCGGATCTGGAACGGCACCCGGTCACTCGCCCAGCAGCACCTCGACGCCGGCCAGCGGGTGTGGCTGGTCACGGCGACGCCGGTGGAGCTGGCCTCGATCATCGCCCACCGACTGGGGCTGACCGGGGCGCTGGGCACGGTCGCCGAGGTCGTCGACGGCAAGTACACCGGGCGGCTGGTCGGCGAGCTGATGCACGGCCCGGCGAAGGCCGAGGCGGTGCTGGCGCTGGCCGAGCGCGAGGGCCTCGACCTGTCCCGGTGCGCGGCCTACAGCGACTCGGCCAACGACCTGCCGATGCTCTCCCTCACCGGCACCGCCGTCGCGGTCAATCCGGACACCGAACTGCGGGCCATCGCGCGCAGCCGCGGGTGGCAGGTCCGTGATTTCCGGACCGGCCGCAAGGCGGCGAAGTTCGGCGTGCCGGCGGTCGGCGCCGCCGCACTGTCGGGTGCGGCCGTCGGCGGCGCGCTCGCCCTCCGGAGGCGCGAGAAGTTCCCCTGGTGAGGGACGTCTAGCCCGAAGACAGCTACTTGCGCTGCAGCAGCAGCTGGTAGAGCGAGTGCTGGATGGTCTCGCGCACCTGGTCGGTGAGGTTGAAGACGAGCATCGGGTCCTCGGCGGCGCCGGGCCCGTAGGACGCGGTCTCGATCGGCTCACCGAAGGCGATCAGCCACTTCGACGGCAGGGGCACCAGCCCGAGCGGACCGAGCAGCGGGAACGTCGGCGTGATCGGGAAGTACGGCAGCCCCATCAGCCGGGCGGCCGTCTTCGCGTTGCCGATCATCGGGTAGATCTCCTCGGCACCGACGATCGCGGTGGGGATGATCGGCGCCCCGGTGCGCAGGGCCGCTGTGACGAAACCCCCGCGACCGAAACGCTGCAGGGTGTACCGCTCGCGGAACGGCTTGCCGATGCCCTTGAACCCCTCGGGGAAGACGCCGACGAGTTCGCCCTCGGTCAGCAGCCGCTCGGCGTCCTCGTTGCAGGCGAGGGTCGAGCCCATCTTGCGCGACATCGACCCGAGGACCGGCATGTCGAAGACGAGGTCGGCACCCAGCAGCCGCAGCCGGCGCTCGGCCGGGTGCTGGTCGTGCAGCGCCACCATCGTCATCAGGGCGTCGACGGGCAACGTGCCGGAGTGGTTGGCGACGACGAGCGCCCCGGTGCCGGCCGGCACGTTCTCCATGCCCTGGCTCTCGACCCGGAACCAGCGGTGGAAGAGCGGCCGCAGCAAGGGCAGGAGCACATGGTCGGCCAGATCGGGGTCGAAGCCGAACTCGTCGGTCTCGTACTCACCGGTCAGCCGGCGGCGCAGGAACTCCAGGCCGCCCGCGAGCTGGTCCTCCCAGCCGGGCGGGGTCGACGGGGGGACGTAGGGCTCGTCGTCGTCGGGCCGCAGCGGGATGACGCGTGCCTCAGGCATCGCGCACCGCCCGCAGGCCGGGTGCCGGAGGAGCCGGGTTCAATCGCTCACCCACCGCCGTGGCGACGTCCCCGACCCGCGCGAGCACGGAACGCACCTGGGCGGTCGCCGTCTCCACGAGTCGCGGGGAGATCACGGAGTCGAGCGTACGGGCGTAGTCGTCGAGCGCGGCCTCAGTCGTGTACCTCGGCGTGTACCCGAACGTGCCGCGCAGCACGGACGTGTCGACGACGCGACCGAAGTTCAGGAAGCGCATCTGCTCCGGCGAGTAGTCCACGAAGCCGAACCGGCGGGACAGCCGGCCGACCGAGCTCAGCGCGGGCGTCGGGATCGGCAGCTCGACACGCCCCAGCCGCCGGATCGCCTGGGACAGCAGCAGCGTGCCCTCCCCTCCGACGTTGACCGTGCCGACGAAGTTCCCGGTGGTGGCGCGGGTGAGGACCGCCAGGGCGTCGTCCTCGTGCAGCAGTTGCACCCGGGCGTCGTAGCCGAGGGCCGTGGGGACCACGGGCATCCGGAAGAACCCGGTGAGCAGGGAGTCGATCCGCGGACCGATGAAGTTGGTGAACCGCAGCACAGCGACCTCGACCTCGGGTCGCCGTCGCGCGAACGCGCGCAGGTAGCCCTCGATGTCGAGACTGTCCTTGGCGAAACCGCCGGACGGCACACGCCGGGCCTGCATGGCCTCGGTGAACACCGCGGGGTCGCGGGACGAGGCGCCGTAGACCGCGCTGGTGGACTTCAGCACGAACCGCTTCACCGACGGAGCCCGCTGGCAGGCCGCGAGCAGCTGCATCGTGCCGATGACGTTGAGTTCCTTCATCGGCGCCCGACCGCCCGAACCGGCGGGTGTCGAGCTGATGTTCATGTGCACGACCGTGTCCACCGACGCCGCCGCGATGACCTTGCCGATCAACGGGTTGCGGATGTCGGCGCGCACGAACTCGGTACGCCCCAGCCGGCGCAGCATCGCCGGCGACGGCGGGACGGTGTCCACGCCGATGACCCTGCCGATGGCCGGGTCAGCTGCGAGCTCGGCCGCCAGCGCACCACCGAGCCAACGGCTGACGCCGGTGACCAGGACGACGGCAGGCGGCACGAGCATCAGCTCACTTCTTGTTGCGTCGCTGAACGCGCGTCTTCTTCAGCAGCTTGCGGTGCTTCTTCTTCGCCATCCGCTTGCGCCGCTTCTTGATGACCGAACCCACGTGGTGCTCCCGACGTCGTGACGAAATTGATCAGCTCGATCGTGACTCCCGGGCCGCCGGCCCGGCATCACCCGGCAACCGAGCGTACCGGCCGCCCCGCGGCGATGACACGGTCACCCTCTGGGCGACACCGCGGCCATCGTGCCGGCTCCCGTCGGGCGGAGCCGGCCTGTCACGCCTGCGCGAACCCCTTCAGGGCCCACTCGGCGTGACACAGCGATCAGGCGACGACTGTGGCGCCGTCCCGCTCTCAGGCGATGTCGGTGTACGCGTCGCGCAGGTAGTCCTGGACAGCCCGCTCCGGCACGCGGAACGACCGGCCGACGCGGACGGCGGAGAGCTCGCCGGCGTGGACGAGGCGGTAGACGGTCATCTTGGAGACCCGCATCATCGCGGCGACCTCGGCCACGGTCAGGAAGGTCACTGCCTGACGGGGGGCGGGGACGCTCGGGCGGCCGACGGGCATGGCAGCGGGGTGGGCGGCGGGGATCGGGCGGGCCATGGTGTGAGCCATCGGGCGACCGATCGGCCGCGGGCCGGGCACACCCGGACGGGCGAGAGCGGGAGCGGCTGAACGCTGGGGCATGGTCATGTCTTCGTCTCCGGGCCTAGCTCGCGTCGTGGCGCCGGCTTCCCCACCGGCAACTGAACACGCACGTGCTGCAACAGAGCGTAAGGGGACACATGGGACAGGAGCGATGGATGAATCGAACAGACGAACCGATCCGTCCTCGGCAGATATACATATAAGTCGCTCCGTCGACATGTGGTTCGGCGCGTCATCGCAACACGAGAAGAATCGGTGACGCTAAGTCGACATGTCCCGGTCGGATGTGGGTTAGGGTCAGCGGCTTTCGTCGCTGCGGCCGACCCAACTCCACCGATCGGGCGTTCGCCGCCTCGATCGCGGCCATGAGCGCCGCGCGCACCCCGTGCCGCTCCAGCTCCCGGATCGCCGCCACCGTCGTCCCGCCCGGACTGCGACACCGCCTCGCGCAGCTGGACGGGGTGCTCCCCCGAGTCCCGCATCATCACCGCGGCTCCCAGGGCCGTCTGGACGACGAGATCCGCCGCCAGCGATCGCGGGAGGCCCAGCAGGATGCCGGCGTCCACCATCGCCTCGACGAGGTAGAAGAAGTAGGCCGGCCCGCTGCCCGAGAGCGCCGTGACGGCGTCCTGCTGCGACTCGGGGACCCGGCGCACCTGCCCGACGGCCGCCAGCAGCGCCTCGGCCTCGTCGAGGTCCTCCTCGGCCGCGTGGGCACCCGGGGAGAGCACGCTCATCCCCTCGTCGACGAGGGCGGGCGTATTGGGCATCACGCGCACGACCGGCGTCCCCGCCGGGAGCGCCGCCTCGATCCGGGCGGTCGGCACCCCGGCGGCCACCGACACCACGAGATGCTTCTCGTCGACGTGCTCGGCCAGCAGGGCGAGCAGGGCATCGATGTCCTGCGGCTTGACCGCCACCAGCAGCACGCGGGCGCGCACGGCCGCCTCGCCGAGGTCGACGGCGGGGATGCCGTAGCGCTCGGCCAGCTCCGCGGCCCGGGCGGGACTCCGCTCGCAGACCAGGATGCCGTCGGCGCCGCCCCGACGGATCAGGCCGGAGAGCAGCGCCTCGCCGATCTTCCCGCCGCCGATGATGGCCAGCCCGCGGCGCCCGGCGGTGGTCACGACAGGCCGACCAGGGAACGTGCGACGGCCACCGCCGCGCCGCGGCCCGACGGCACCGTGACACGGACGGTGAGGCCGGCGGCGGCCAGGCGGCGCTGCTCGGCGGTGCGGACCCCGTAGGGCATGACGTGCTCCCAGCTGTCGGGCGTGCGGCCGTTCCAGGCTGCGCGCTCCCCGGCGATGGCGATCAGGCGGAGGTCGGTGGTCGCGACGGCGGGCCGCCCACCCGCCGCCATGAGGACGTTGAGGCAGCGCACGAACGCCAGCGCGGCGGCGGAACCCCGCCCGGCGACGAGCCGCACGTGCCGCTCGGCGAGCGCCCGGCAGCGGGCCTCGGCGTCCGGCTCCCCCGCCGGGACGACGACGCCGGCCGACGGCAGTTCGGCGGCGAGGGCGGCGACGTCGGTGGACGGACCGGCCAGGACGACGGCGAGCCCCGCCTCGGCGATCTCGCGGGCGCCTGCGCGCCCGAGCCGGTCGACCGGGACGGTCAGCTCGCAGGAGTCGGCCAGCCCGGCCGTCCGCACCAGCCCGATCAGGGCGGCGAAGTCCGCGGCGACGTCGTCACCGCGTCCGGGCACGGGCTCGAGGGCGACCAGCCGGCCGTCCGCGACGATCTCGGCGGCCACGCGCAGCGCGTCGACGTCTCGGGAGCCGGCCACGTAGTGGCGCAGGGCGGGAACGGGCACGTCAGAAACCGTAGTGCGACGATGCGCGGCCCGTCCGCCGGCTACGAGCCGCCGGTCGCCAGCAGGCCCGCGGCGGGGGCGATCGTCAGCAGCGTCCCCGCGAACACCAGCAGGGCGAGCAGCCGGGGACCGATCGGTTCCCGGCCCTGCCGCTGCCGCCAGAAGCCGACGCCGGCGACCAGGGAGGCGACCGCGAGTGGCGCCAGGAACACCGCGAGGTGGGGTAATTGCTCCCAGAGCAGCGTCGCCGCGAAGTAGACGCCGACACCGGCAGCCAGGGCGATGACCAGCTCACCGGCGAACCGCAGCCACGCGAGCGCGCTCTCCTTCGGCGTCGAGTCGAGATCGTTCTCGATGTCCTCGGGCCGCACGACCGGGATCGGCCCGGTGGAGGGGTGCGAATCCGTCTCGGGTGCACGCGTCGTGGAGGGGCGGGACGCCGCCCGCTCGCGGGCCGGGGGCACCCGCTCGGACGCACGGCGATCGGGCGCGCGGCGTTCGGACGCCCGACGTTCGGAGGCACCCCGCTCGGGGGCACCCCGCTCGGAGGCACCCCGCTCGGGAGCACCCCGCTCGGGAGCACTCCGCTCGGAGGCACCCCGCTCGCGCATCGGCGGAATGGGGCCGGACGGGAGCGGGCCCGATGGGTGCGGCACGCCGGGCTTGCGGTCGGGACGCAGCCCCGGGATCGCCGCCGTCGAGGGCTCGGGCACGGGCCGCCGCGACGGCCGCCGCTCGGCCACGGGCGCTCCGGCCGCCTGTGCCTCGATCTTGTCGGCGAAGTCGCTCTTGCGCCGTCCGAAGCCGCCGGTGTTGGACCGGTCGGCGGCCGCCTCGGCGCGGCGCTGCCGGATCGCGGTCTCGTCGGGGTCGTCCCAGCTCCGTCTGCGGTTCGCGCGGTCGGCCCGCTCGATGCCGGCCTCCCGGAGGATCTCGGCGAGCGAGCGCCCACCGGTGTCGGGGTTCCAGTCCGGTTCGGGCATCTCACACTCCTCCCATCGAGTCCAGCCTGCGCAGGATGACACCTTCCCGCAGCGCCCATGGGCATATGCGGACGTACGGCACGTCGACGGCACGCATCGCCGCGGCAGCGACGACCGCTCCGGCTGGAACCTGGTGCGCACGCGCCGGGGACACGCCCTGCAACTCCGACAGTGCGCCGGACTCGATGCGCGACACGAAGCCGATCAACTGGTCCAGCGACTCCATCCGGAGCCTCCGCGGCACCCGCAGTCCGGCCGAGTACGGCGCTGCGCCGGTGAGGCGGGCCAGGGTGCGGAACGTCTTGCTCGTGGCGGCCACCAGGTCGGGCCGCCCGGCCGAGCGCAGCTTCTCCGCCGCCGGCCGCAGCAGGTCGCTCGCGTACTCGTCGAGCTCCTCGAGCGCGGCCAGATCGGGTCGGCCGCCGTCGCGGGCCGCGGGCAGGAACCGCCGGGTCATCCGCCCGGCGCCCAACGGGAGGGACAGCGCGACGTCGGGGTCCTCGTCCATGCCGCTGGCCATCTCCAGGGATCCGCCGCCGATGTCGAGCACGAGCAACTGCCCGGCGCTCCAGCCGAACCACCGGCGGACGGCGAGGAAGGTCAGCCGGGCCTCGTCCTCACCGGTCAGCACCTGGAGGTCGACCTCGGTGCGATCGCGGATCCGGTCGAGCACCTCCAGGCCGTTCTGGGCCTCTCTGATGGCCGACGTCACCAGGGCCATGAACTCGTCGCAGTCCAGCTTCTCGGCGCGATCACACGCCGACTGCACGGCTTTGAGGAGCGCCTTCTCCCCGTCCTTGGACAGCACGTCGTCGTCGTCGACGTGCTCGGACAGGCGCAGGACGGAGCGCTCGTCGTGCGTCGGGGTCGGGTGCGCACCGCGGTGCGCATCGACCACCAACATGTGGACGGTGTTCGATCCGACGTCCAGCACACCGAGTCGCATGGCGCTCAGTCTGCCGCGCTCAACAGATCGGCCCACGAGTGGCCGCCGTCGTGCTCGAGGATCGGCATGGCACAACGGTGGCACACCTAGGCTGGGGTGCGTGCTCGCCGACCCGCCCGAAGAGGTCGCGCTGGACTTCTCGCGTGAATGGATCGAGTTCACCGATCCAGCCGACCCGGCGCACGTGATCCGCGGCGACCTCACCTGGCTGACCTCGGCCTGGACGTGCATCTACGG
Source organism: uncultured Actinomycetota bacterium (assembly GCA_963748305.1). GTDB lineage: Bacteria > Actinomycetota > Actinomycetes > Mycobacteriales > Geodermatophilaceae > Blastococcus_B. The sequence goes on from CAVVIN010000013.1 coordinate 102,256, forward strand.
CCGGGGCTGCGCCGGCGTCGTCGAGGGCCGGCCCGACGACGGCTGCTGCAGCCATGGCGCCTTCTTCACCGACGAGGACGACCTGTCGCGGGTGACCGGCGCGGTCGAACAGCTGACCGACGAGGACTGGCAACTGGCCCCGGTCGGGCGCGCCGCGTGGACCGAGCAGGACGGGGAGGACGGCGAGGAGGGCGTCCGCTCGCACCGCACGCGCCTGGTCGACGGGGCATGCGTCTTCCTCAACCGGCCCGGTTTCCCCGGTGGCAGCGGCTGCGCCCTGCACCGGATGGCCCTGCGCACCGGCGTCCACCCGCTCACCACGAAGCCCGACGTCTGCTGGCAGCTGCCGGTCCGCCGTGAGCAGGAGAACGTCGAGCGCCCGGACGGGACGACGGTGCTGGTGACCAGCATCGGCGAGTTCGACCGGCGTGGCTGGGGCTCCGGCGGTCACGACCTGCACTGGTGGTGCACCGGCTCGCCCGTGGCGCACGTCAGCCCGGAGCCGCTGGTGGTGACCTACGCGGCCGAACTGGTCGCGCTGATCGGTCAGCCGGCCTACGACGAGCTACGCCGGCTGACCGAACTGCGCCTCGACCAGGGAATGGTCGCCCCGCACCCCGCCAGCCCGATGTTCCCCCCCGCCCGACCCGTCGAGCTGCACCGGCGCCGCCCCCGGGCCTGAGCGCGCGCCGGCCCGGAACGTCTGCCGGTAGGCCCGCGGCGAGACCCCGCGGCGGCGGGTGAACTGCTCGCGCAATCCGGCCGCCGTCCCGAAACCGACCAGCCGGGCGACCTCCTCCACCGAGGCGTCGCTCTTCTCGAGCAGCGTCTCGGCCGCGGCGAGCCGCTGGCCGAGGAGCCAGGCGTGCGGCGTCGTGCCGGTGGTCGACTTGAACCGGCGGGCGAAGCTGCGCGGGCTCATCAGGGCCCGGCGAGCCAGCGTCTCCACGCTGATGTCCGTGGCGAGGTGCGCTCGAGGCCCACTCGAGGACGGCGCCGAGCAGGTCGTCCTCGCAGGCGGGCACGGGCGCGTCGATGAACTGGGCCTGACCGCCGTCGCGGTGCGGTGGCACGACCATCTCCCGCGCCAGCGCGTTGGCCGCGCCGGCACCCCATTCGCGGCGCACCAGGTGCAGCAGGGTGTCCACGCCGGCCGCCGTCCCGGCGCCGGTGATGACCTGACCGTTGTCGACGTAGAGGACCGAGGGGTCGACCGTGACGGCCGGGTAGCGGGCGGCCAGTTCGCCGGCCCACTTCCAGTGCGTGGTGACGCGCATGCCGTCGAGCAGGCCGGCCTCGGCCAGGACGAAGGCCCCCGTGCAGTGGCTGATGATCGTCGCGCCGCGGGCGTGGGCGGCGCGCAGGGCGTCGAGCAACTCGGCGAGGGCACGCGGTCGATCAGCTCCCACGCGGTGATCGACACGATGTCGGAGCGAGCCAGCCGATCCAGGCCGTGCTCGACGGTGATCGGGATGCCGGTGTCGGTCCGGAGCACGCCCGGCGCGTCGCTGACCAGGGCGAAGTCGAACTCCGGGAGACCCATGTGCCGGCGGTCGTAGCCGAACACCTCGGAGCAGACGCCGAGACCGAACGTGCCGATCAGACCGTCGGCGACGACCACGCTCACGACCAGCGGGCGACCGTTCTCTGCCATGCAGACACTATGGCAGAAAAACTGCGGTAGCGGTCACTTCTGCCACTCGTGCGACTGCCCCGACCGGGAGCACGCTTCTCCCATGTTGCTGATCACCTGCCCCGTGACGGAGACCGACGAGCTGGTCGCGGATCACCGGATCCGATCGGTCACCAACCACGCGACGCACATCGCGATGCACGTCGACTGCCCCGCCTGCGGCGAGGTGCACACCTACCGGACGGGTCGCCGCTGGGAGAACCGCGAGCTCGTCGCTGCTGAGACTCAGGCCCTGCCCATGGGCCTGATCCGCGCCCCGGTCCGCTCCTCGCTCGTTCCTCGCTGCGATGCTCCCGGGGCTGTCGTCAGGCTTCGAGCTTGTAGCCCAGACCCCGCACCGTCAGCAGGTACTTCGGGTTGGCGGGGTCGGGCTCGAGCTTGGCGCGCAGCCGCTTGACGTGGACGTCGAGCGTCTTGGTGTCGCCGACGTAGTCCGAGCCCCAGACCCGGTCGATGAGCTGCCCCCGGGTGAGCACCCGGCCGGCGTTGCGCAGCAGGAACTCGAGCAGGTCGAACTCCTTGAGCGGCAGCGCGACGGTCTCGCCGTCCACCGCGACGACGTGCCGCTCGACGTCCATCCGGACCGGGCCGGCCTCGAGCACGCCATCGCCCGGTGGATCTGCGGCCTCGCCGCGGCGGCGCAGCACCGCCCGGATGCGGGCCACCAGCTCACGCGCCGAGTACGGCTTGGTCACGTAGTCGTCGGCACCGAGCTCCAGGCCCACGACCTTGTCGACCTCGGAGTCCTTCGCGGTGAGCATGATGATCGGCACGGCGCTCCGGGACCGCAGGGCGCGGCAGACCTCGGTACCGGACAGGCCCGGGAAGCATCAGGTCGAGCAGCACGATGTCGGCGCCGCCACGGTCGAACTCGGCCAGCGCGTCGGGGCCGGTACCGGCCACCACCGCGTCGAAGCCTTCCCGTCGCAGCATGTAGGACAGCGCATCGGAGAAGGACTCCTCGTCCTCGACCACGAGCACCCGCGTCATGAAGGTCCCTTCGAAGCATTGACAGGAGCGTTGCGGGGGACGGACGCCGCCGCGTCCAGGGGGATCCGCAGCGTGAAGGTCGAACCGAGACCCTCCTCGCTCCAGACGCTCACCGAGCCCCCGTGGTTGTTGGCCACGTGCTTGACGATCGCCAGTCCGAGGCCGGTGCCTCCGGTGCTGCTGGCCCGGGACTGGTCGACCCGGTAGAAGCGCTCGAACACCCGCAGCCGGTCCTTGCGCGGGATCCCGATCCCGCTGTCGGTCACGGTGATCTCGGCGAACCCGGACCGCGCGCGGGCCGCGACCGCGATGCGGTTCTCCCCCGTGCTGTAGGCGACGGCATTGGCGAGCAGGTTGGTGACGGCGGTCGCGAGCTGACTCTCGACCCCGCGCACGACCAGGCCGACCTCCCCGCCGACGGCGATGTCGAGCTGCTTGGCCACGGCGGCGGTCCGGGTGCGGTCGACCGCTTCGGCCAGCACCGTGTCGACGTCGACCGGCATGAGCTCGGGCAGCGGTTCGCCGCCCTGCAGCCGGGACAGGTCGATCAGTTCGCGCACCAGACGGCCGAGCCGGTCGGCCTCGTGCGCCATGCGGCCGGCGAAGCGCTGCACCGCCTCCGGGTCGTCGGCGGCGCCCTCGATCGCCTCGGCCAGCAGGGCGAGCGCGCCGACCGGCGTCTTCAGCTCGTGGCCGACGTTGGCGACGAAGTCACGGCGGACCGCCTCGGCCCGCCGGATCTCGGTGACGTCGAGCAGCACGAGCGCGACCGGGCCCGGGCGGCGGGGTCGTGCCGCTCCCGAGCCGGACGCCGTGCACGCCGAGCAGCCGCGGTCCCGCGCCGACGAGGTCGCCGGGCAGCCGGACGTCGGAGCGCCGGCTGCCGCGGGCGCGCACCTCCCGGCTGAGCTCGAGCAGTGTCGGGGACGACCAGCCGGGTGCCCCGCACGACGCCGAGTGCCCGGGCGGCGGGATTGGCGAGCAGCACCGCGTCGTCGACGTCGACGAACACGACGGCAGGGTCCATGAGGTCGAGCAGTCGGCGGGCGAACGCGGCCTCGGGCAGGGCGAGAACCTGGGGATCGGCGGGCGGGCTTGCGGGGTCGCTGCGGAAGCGGAGGATGACCGTGGCGGCCACCACCGCGCCCAGGACGAGGCCGACCACGAGGGCGACCGTTGGACTCACGGCTCGATGCTAGGTCGGGAAACTGCCGGAACGGCCCGGCTCCGACCGGTTCACCGCCCCTTCGGGTCACTGTTCACCTGCCGGTGGGGGCCCGTTCACCGCATCGCCGCTGTCCGCGGGTCGGCCCGGCCTAATCTCGCAGGGAGACCCGGGACAGCGAGGTCCATCACGGCGGGGCGACCACGAGGGAGACGATCGATGCGCGAGAGCTACCGCGAGGAACTGGACGACATCCGCACCTGCCTGGTCGAGATGGCCAACGCGGTGGGTTCGCAGATGAGCACGGCCACGACCTCGCTGCTCGATGCGGACGTCACCCTCGCCGACCTGGTGATCGCCGGGGACGAGCAGATCGACGCCACCCGGGAGAGCCTCGACCAGCGCTGCTTCACCCTGCTGGCGCGCCAGCAGCCGGTCGCCACCGACCTGCGGACGATCGTCACCGCGACCCGGATCGCCAGCGACCTCGAGCGGATGGGCGACCTCGCCGAGCACATCGCCAAGGTCGCGCGGATGCGCTTCCCGGACCACGCGGTCCCGCAGGAGGTGCGGGCGGCGTTCCTGGAGGCCGGGCACGTCGCCGAGATGCTGGTCGCGAAGGCCGGCAACGTGATCGCCACGCGCGACGTGCAGGAGGCCCAGGAGCTCGAGACCGACGACGACGCGATGGACCGCCTGCACCGCGGGCTGTTCCGCCAGCTGCTGTCCGACGACTGGCCCTACGGCGTCGAGACCGCCATCGACATCACCCTGCTGGGCCGCTACTACGAGCGGTTCGCCGACCACGCCGTCACCGTGGCCCGCCGCGTCGTCTACCTCGTGACCGGCGAGCGGCACTCGGCCGTCACCGCGGAGTGACTCGGGAGCGCCGCAGGCTCCGGTTCCCCACCGGAGGTGTGTCTACTTCTTCCCCTGGTTCTTGACGGCCTCGATCGCGGCTGCGGCGGCCTCGGGGTCGAGGTACTGCCCGCCCGTCTTGACCGGCTTCAGGTCGTCGTCGAGGTCGTAGCGCAGCGGGACGCCGGTCGGGATGTTGAGGCCGACGACCTCGTCCTCACCCATGCCGTCGAGATGCTTCACGAGCGCCCGCAGGCTGTTGCCGTGGGCGGCGACGAGCACGGTCAGGCCGGCCCGCAGGTCCGGGACGATCGCGTCGTACCAGTACGGCAGCATCCGGACGACGACGTCGGCCAGGCACTCGGTCGCCGGGCGCACCTCCGGCGGCAGCATCGCGTAGCGCGGGTCGGCGTCCTGGGAGTACTCGCTGCCGACCTCGATCGGCGGCGGCGGCGTGCTGTAGGAGCGGCGCCACTCCATGAACTGCTCCTCGCCGTACTCGGCGAGGGTGGCGGCCTTGTCCTTGCCCTGCAGCGCGCCGTAGTGGCGCTCGTTGAGCCGCCAGGAGCGCTTGACCGGGATCCACTGGCGCTCGGCGGCGGCCAGCGCCAGCTCCGCGGTGGTGATCGCCCGCTGGAGGACCGAGGTGTGCACGACGTCGGGCAGCAGGCCGTGCTCGGCGAGCAGTTCCCCGCCGCGGGCGGCCTCGACGCGGCCGGTCTCCGACAGCGGCACGTCCACCCAGCCGGTGAAGAGGTTGGCCTTGTTCCACTCGCTCTCGCCGTGGCGGAGCAGCACCAGGGTTCCCGGAGAAGTCACGCCGTCATCCTGCCGGACGCCGTTCAGGGCGCGAGTTGGGGCCAGACCAGCCACAGCTCGAACAGCGCCGGCGGCACGAGGCCCACGAGCAACCACCGACTGACGACCCGCCGCGACGGCACCCCAGCGGACGGCGGCCACCAGCGCGACGCAGCAGACGACGGACAGCACCAGCCACACCACGACCGCGGTGGCGTCGGCGCGGAGCAGCTGGGCGACGACGAGCTGCACGGCGCAGACGAGCAGCGGATAGACCAGCGCCGAGGCGGCCACCACGCCCATGAGGGCGCGGCCGCGGCGCTCGGCCGCGGGCTGGCTGTCCGACATCGCCGTCCACGCTAACCGCGATCAGGCGACGGCGCGGTCCTCCGCACGGGTGGCTCGCGACGGCCACGGCGACGATCTCGGCGGCCCGGCGCAGCTGCTCGTCGGTGTGCGTCGCCATGACCGACAGCCGCAGCACTCCCTGCCCGCGCGCGACCGCGGGATAGGCGACGGCGTTGACGTAGACGCCGGCGTCGAAGGCGGCGCGCCATGCGGTCGCGGTGACCTCCTCGTCCCCGGTCGGGATGGCGATGACCGCGCCCCGACCCGGCAGCGGCGTGGTCCCGGCCTCGGCGAGGCACCGCCGGAGCAGGTCGCCGTTCTCGCGGGTGCGGATCATCCGCTCGGGCTCGCTGCGCAGGATCCGGAGCGCGGCGAGCGCGGCGCCCACCGACGCCGGGTCGTTGGCGGCGCTGAACACGTAGGGCAGGGCCGAGGCCCGGATGCCGTCGGCGGCCGCGCGCGAGGTCATCACCGCGCCGCCGACGCTGGCCAGCGACTTGCTGAACGCGACGGTGACGGCGTCGACGCGGTGCAGGACGCCGGCCTTCTCGGCGGCGCCGCGGCCGCCGTCGCCGAGCACGCCGAGCCCGTGCGCCTCGTCGACGACGAGCCGGGCGCCGAAGCGGTCGCAGAGGGCGACGATGTCGGCCAGCGGCGCCAGCGCGCCGGTCATCGAGTAGACGCCGTCGACCACGATCACCGCACCGGCCCGGTCGTCGAGCCGCTCGAGGCGCTGGGTCAGCGAGACCATGTCGTTGTGCCGGAAGCGGCTCACCGTGGCCCGGCTGGCGGCGGCACCGGCGTGCACGCTGGCGTGCGCGTGGCCGTCGACGAGCAGCACGTCGCCGGGGCTGCCGATGGTGGACAGCAGCGCGACGTTGGCGTTGATCCCCGACGAGGTGAGGACGGCCGCCTCCGTGCCGTAGTGGTCGGCGAGCTCGTCCTCGAGCGCGAGGTGCAGGCGCGTGGTGCCGTTGAGGACCCGACTGCCCGACGTGCTCGCGCCGAACTGGCGCAGCGCCGCCGCGGCCGCCTCGATCACCCGCGGGTCGCCGGCCAGGCCCAGGTAGTTGTTGCTGCCCAGGTTGATCCGCTGCCGTCCGTCGCCGTAGAGCGTGATCGGCGTGGGGTGCGCCGTCGGTCGGGACGGCGTGGGTACCCGCGCCGAGGCGGTCGTGCTCGCGCAGGAGCGCGGCGAGACCGTTCTCGAGCAGGGGTGCGAAGGGATCGCGCCGCCCCGGAACCGGGGCATGGCGGCGGTCTGGCACGGGGACTCCCCTCTCACGGCGCGGGGAGCCCCGGCTGCGCTCATGATCAGCCTGGGCGCGGGAGGTTCGGACGTCAACCGAGTTGGCACCACCGGGTCAGCGTGTGACCGAGGACACCCGGTCTCGTCGTCCCGGAAGCCAGACCAGGACGACGACGCCGGCGACGAGGCTGGCGGCGGCCGTGCCGATCGCGGTCACGTGCATGGCGGAGACGAACGCGTCGCGGGCCGGCGCGACGACAGTGGCCGCGGCCTGGGCGGCTTCCTCGTCGTCCCCGGCCTCGGCCTGCCTCCACCGCCTGCAGGGTCGCGACGATGGACATCTGCGCCTCCTGCCGCGACTCGGCGGGCAGCGCGTCGGCCGCCGTCCCGAGGTAGGCCGAGTACGAGGCGGTCAGGATCGGAGCCGAGGATGGCGACCCCCAGGGCACCGCCGACCTGACGCACCGAGTTGTTCACCGCCGCCCCGGCGCCGGCCTTCTCGCGCGGAACCACGGACATGATCGACTCGGTCGCCGGCGCCATCACCGCGCCCATGCCGAGCCCCTGCACGGCGAGGACGACGAGCAGGAGCCACACCGATGAGGTGAGGTCGAGCAGCTGCACACCGAGGAAGGACAGCGCGATCAGCAGCGAACCCGGTCGCGCACACCGCCTTGGCGCCGTACCGGTCGGCCAGACCGGAGCTGCGCGGGGCCATGAGCGCCATGCCCAGGGCGATGGGGATGAGCGCGGCGCCGCTCTGCAGCGGGGTGTAGCCGCGCACGCCCTGCAGGTAGTAGACGAGGTAGAACGTCGCGCCGAGCAGGGCGAAGAAGTTCAGGCCGAGGGCGGCGGCGGCGGCCGAGAAGGCGGGGTTGCGGAAGAGGGAGACGTCCAGCGCCGGGTGCGACGAGCGCCGCTGCAGCCAGACGAAGACGGCCAGCAGCACGAGCCCGCCGACGAGCGGGACGAGCACGCCCGGCGTCGTCCAGCCCTCGCCGGAGCCGCCGCGGATGAGCCCGTAGACGATCCCGGCCAGGGCGAGCGATGGACAGCAGGACGCCCGGGATGTCGAGCCGGCCGGGGTTCGGGTCGCGCGACTCGGGGACGAAGGCCAGCACGGCGGCGATGCCGAGGACGGCGACCGGGACGCCGATCAGGAAGACCGCGCCCCACCAGAAGTGCGCGAGCACCGCGCCACCGGCCAGCGGCCCGCCGGCGACGGCGATCCCCGCGGTGCCGGCCCAGATGCCGATGGCCCGGCCCCGCTCGCCCGGCGGGAACACGTTGGTGATGACGGCGAGCGTCGTCGGCTGGACGGCGGCACCGCCGACGCCCATGACCGCGCGCCAGACGATCAGCTCGAGGGGGCTGGCGCTGAAGGCGGCGAACACCGAGCCGACCGCGAAGATGCCCAGCCCGATGAGCAGGACCTTCCGCCGGCCGATGCGGTCGCCGACGATGCCCCACGAGAACAGCAGACCCGCGAAGACCACGATGTAGGCGTCGACCGCCCACTGCAGCTCGCCCTGGGTGGCGCCGAGTTCGCGCTGCAGGGTGGGGAGGGCGACGTTGAGGATCGTGTTGCCCATGATCACCACGAGCAGGCACACGGTCATGGTGGCGAGGACCCACCAGCGCTTCTCGTAGCCGGGACGAATCTCCCCGTCCGGCGTTCTCGCTCGGTCGGTGGCCGTCACTTCTCGTCGGTGCGGGCCGGCGCTTGGGGTCGGCGAACGCCGCGAATGCCTCGAGGTTGCGCAGCGACTCCCCGCGCTTGACCCGCCAGTCCCACTCGCGGCGGATCGAGGAGCCGAAGCCGATCTCCAGCATCGCGTTGAAGTGGTCGTCGGAGTAGCTGAGGACGGCGCCGAGGATCCGGTCGATCTCGTCCGGCGTGATCGCGGCGTGCGGTAGCCGCCCGGTGAGGTAGACGTCGCCGACGCCGTCGATCGAGTACGCGACGCCGTACATGCGCGCGTTGTGCTGCAGCAGGTACGTCCAGAGCTGCTCGCGGTTCTCGTCGGGCTGGCGGCAGACGAACGCCTCCACCCGCAACGCGTGCTCGCCGACGATCAGCCCGCACACCGTCTTCAGCTTCTTGGTACCGGGGAGGTCGACGAGCCACTTCCCCGGCGCGGGGTGCTCGTGGACCAGGTCGCTGTCGCGCAGGGCCTGCTCGATGACGTCGTCGAGTTCGGCGATGCTCCGCGGGTCGCTCATCGGGCCGACCTGGACACCGGCCAGGGCGCGCAGCGGGCCGACGGACCACTCGTGCGCGGGGCGGTGCGGGACGCCGGCCATCTCCTCCGCGGCCGAGGCGTACGCGGCGACCAGGGCGTCGGCCGTGCGGTCCCAGGAGAACTGGGCCGGCGTGCCGGCGGGCGCCGACCGAGAGCAGTTCGCGGCGGGCGAGGACGGTGCGCACCGCCGCCGCGTAGTCGGCGGGGTCGTGGCCGGGGACGAGCACGCCGGAGACGCCGTCGCGGACCGCCGTCCGGAGGCCACCGACGGCGGCCGCGACGACGGGCGTGCCGCAGGCCTGCGCCTCCAGTGCGACGAGGCCGAAGGACTCGTTGTGGCTGGGGACGACGGTGACGTCGGCGGCGCGGTAGTGCTCGGCGAGACGGTCGGGCGGCTGGGGCGGGAAGAACGTGACGACGTCGGCGATGCCGAGGGACCCGGCGAGCTTCTGGAGCTGCTCGGGGGCCTCGAGGCCGGAGCCGCTGGGGGCGCCCACGACGTGGACGCGGAGGCGGCTGCGCAGCCACGGGTCGTCGGCGAGCAGGCGGGCGGCGGCGTGCAGGAGGACGTCGGGCGCCTTGAGGGGCTGGATGCGGCCGACGAAGAGCAGCACGAGGGCGTCCTCGGGCATGCCGACCGCGCGCCGGGCGGCGGCGCGGTCACCCGGGGAGAACCGGTCGAGGTCGACGCCCGGCGGGATGACGAGGGTGCGGGCGGGGTCGGCGCCGTAGTGGTGGACGAGCTGGCGCGCCTCTTCGTGGGTGTTGGCGACGAGCCGGTCGGCCTCGTCGACCACCTGCTCCTCGCCGATCACGCGGGAGCGGGGCTCGGGACGGTCGCCGTCGGCCAGCGCCTCGTTCTTGACCTTGGCGAGGGTGTGCGCCGTGTGGATCAGCGGGACGCTCCACCGGTCGCGGGCCAGCCAGCCGACCTGGCCGGAGAGCCAGTAGTGCGAGTGGATGACGTCGTAGTGGCCGGGCTCGTGCTGGGCCTCCTCGCGCAGGACGGCCGCGGTGAAGGCGCACAGCTGGGCGGGGAGTTCCTCCTTGCCCAGGCCCTCGAACGGGCCGGCGCTGACGTTGCGGACCGTGACGCCCGGGCGCCATCTCGACGACGGGCGGGATCTCGCTGGAGGTGGCGCGGGTGAAGATGTCGACGGCGATGCCGCGCTCGGCGAGGCGACGCGAGACCTCGACGATGTAGACGTTCATGCCGCCGGCGTCGCCGGCGCCGGGCTGGTCGAGCGGACTCGTGTGCACCGAGAGCGTCGCCACCCGCCGGGGCGTGCCGGGGCGGGACGGACGGCGAGCGGGCACGTACGACCTCCCGCTCGATTCTCCGCTGCTTCGGGGCCGGGACCGGCCCCCTGTCGACTCTGCATCCTGCAACAGCGCCAGGATGGTGTTCATGCCCGGTACCGAAGCCAGCCATTCCCCGACTTCCCGCTCCGCCGTCGCGTCGCCGTCGTGACCGGGGCATCGAGCGGGATCGGGGCGGCCACCGCGCGGCGATTGGCGACCGAGGGTTTCGACGTCGTCATGGGTGCGCGGCGGATGGAGCGGCTCGAGCCGCTGGCGGCGTCGATCGGGGCGCGGGCGCTCCCGCTGGACGTGACCGACGCCGTCGTCGGTGACCGCGTTCGCCGCCGAGCTCGACCGGGTCGACGTGCTGGTGAACAACGCCGGGGGCGCGTTCGACGCGGCGCCGGTGGCCGACGCGGACCTGGACTCGTGGGCGCGGACCTACGACGTGAACGTGCTCGGGACGGTGCGGCTGACGAAGGCGCTGCTGCCGGCCCTGCGCGCGTCGGGCGCCGGGGACGTGCTGTTCGTCGGGTCGACCGCGGGGCTCGTCTCCTACGAGGGCGGGGGGTCGTACACCGCGGCGAAGCACGGGGTGCACACGCTGGCCGAGACGCTGCGGCTGGAGCTCAACGGCGAGCCGGTGCGGGTGATGGAGATCGCTCCGGGGATGGTGCGGACCGAGGAGTTCTCCCGGAACCGGCTGGGGTCATCGGATGCCGCCGACGCCGTGTACCGCGGGGTGCGCGAACCGCTGGTGGCCGACGACATCGCCGACTGCATCGCGTGGGCGGTCACCCGGCCGCACCACGTGAACATCGACCTGATGGTGGTCCGCCCGCTGGCCCAGGCCGCCCAGCACAAGGTCGCGCGGGAGAGCTAGGGCCGGACGGCCGTGGGTTCGCGGTGCAGCGTGATGCCGTACTGCTCCTGCACGGCGGCGGTGATGCGGTCGGCGAAGGCGAGCAACTCGGTCGCCGTCGCCCCGGGCTCGGTCGTCAGCGCGAGGCTGTGTCGCGACGACGTCCCGACGTGGCCCGTCCCGCGTGCCGCGGCCGAAGCCGGCGTTCTGCACCAGCCAGGCGGCGCTCAGCTTCACCATCCCGTCGGCGGCGGGCCAGCTCGGGCAGCCGTCGGCGGCCTGCGCAGCGGGGACGACCGGGTTGGTGAAGAACGAGCCCGCGCTCCGGCTGTCGGGATCGGCCGGGTCGAGCACCATGCCCTTGCCGCGGCGGAGCTCGAGAACCGCCTCGCGGACGTCGGCCAGCGGCGCCGTCGCGCCGAGTTCCACGCCGAGCCGGCGGGCCAGCTCGGCGTAACCGACGGGGCCGGATTCGGAGCTCTCCTCCAGCGCGAAGGTGACGTCGAGGACGACGAATCGCCCGGGGTCGCTGCTTGAGCCAGCTGTCGCGGTAGGCGAACCCGCACTCCTCCGGGGCCAGCGTCCGCTCGGACTTCTCGGCGCGGTCGTACACGCGCACGGCAGTGATCGTCTGGGCGACCTCCTGGCCGTACGCGCCGACGTTCTGCACCGGCGTCGCGCCCGTCGAGCCGGGGATGCCGGACAGCGCCTCGATGCCGGCCAGCCCGTTCGCCACGGTGTGCGCGACCAGGTCGTCCCAGTCCTCGCCCGCCTGCACGGTGACGACCGCGCCGGAGCGCTCGATCCCCCGGCTCCGGACGGCGACGACGTCGCCGGGCCAGCCCTCGTCGGGCGCGACGACGTTGGAGCCGCCGCCCAGCACCAGCAGCGGCCGGCCGGCCTCGTCCGCGTCGCGGACGGCGGCGACCAACTCGGCGGCGTCCTGCACCTCGATGAGCCGCTCGATCGGCCCGCCGACGGCGAGGGTGGTGAGGTCCGCCAGCCGGACGTCGGATCGAACCTGCACGGCTCCACGCTAGCCGGGACTACCCTCCGGACCGGTGAGCGAGGCAGGGAGCGACCACAAGGCGCGGGCGTCGCTGTCGTCCCGGTCGACCAAGAAGGCGCCGCGGCTGGCCGCCGGGCGAGCCCGCGCGTTGGGTCTGCCGACCCGGGGCACCACCAACGCCAACCGCCTGCGGCGGGTGGACCGCTGGCTGCTGGCCACCCAGATCCCACGGCTGCGCGACTCCGCCCGGCCCCTCGTCGTGGACCTCGGCTACGGCTCATCCGCGGTCACCACCCTGGAGCTCGTCGAGCGGCTCGGGCCGGAGGTGGACCGGCTGGAGGTCGTCGGGCTGGAGATCGACCCGGCGCGGGTGGCCGCGGTCGAGGCCGACCGCGACCCGCCGCGCGTCGACTTCCGCCTCGGCGGTTTCGAGCTCGCCGGGCTGCAGCCGGCCCTGGTGCGGGCGTTCAACGTGCTGCGGCAGTACGACGAGGAGTCCGCGGCGCGGGCGTGGGACACGATGCGGGCGGCGCTCGGGCCCGGCGGCGTCATCGTCGAGGGCACGTGCGACGAGTGGGGCCGGCGCTCGGCCTGGGTGGCGCTCGACGCCGACGGTCCGCTGACGCTGACCCTCTCGACGCGGGTCTCCGACATCGCGACGCCATCCGACCTCGCCGAGCGGCTGCCGAAGGCGCTGATCCACCACAACGTGCCGGGGCAGCCCATCCACGAGTTCCTGACCGCCTTCGACGCGACGCTGGGCGGCCGCGGCCGGCCTGTCGACGTTCGGACCGCGGCAGCGGTGGGTGGCGGCAGTCGAGGGGCTGGCGGCCCAGGGCTGGCCGATGGTCGGGTCGTCGCGGCGGTGGCGGCACGGAGAGGTCACCGTGCGATGGTCGGCCGTCGCACCGACGTGATGCCTGCCGTCATCCACAGCTGACCTGATTCATCCACAGGGCCTCTTTCGCCTGGTCAGAGGCCCGTTCGTCGAGTATTCTCGAACACATGTTCGATGACCGCGAAGTGTGGGCCTACGGCCAGTCGTCGGTCATCGAGCGCGCGCTGCGCCTGTGGTTGGGGCTTCCGGAAACGGTCTACGAGCTGGCCGACGACTACATCCGCCATGGACCGTCCGCGGTTGGTCCCATCGACGCTGGCGACAGCGATGGCGCGGACGGACCGGCCGCGTCCGCGCCGGCAGCCGGTTCCGGCGAGGCAGCCGGTTCCGGCGAGCCGTCGAGCGGCGGCCCAGGTATCGAGGTGCCCGACGACTTCGCACGGCTGCTCGAGACCGGCGCGAGTCATCTGGCGGCGGCCAAGGCAGCCTTCGTGGAGCAGAGCCGCCAGGCAGGCAGCGCAGGCAAGGGAATTGGCGGCGTTCGCCGCGCATCGCCCGGCGCAGGTGCTCGACCGGCCCGACGACGAGGTGGGTGCCGCCGCTGCGGCGTCGCGCGCGGCGCGGCCGGCGGTGCTCACCGAGGTCAGCGAGTGGGCCGTCGACGAGGTGATGGCCACGCTCGGGCTGTCCTCTCGCGGCGGCGACGCGGCTGCTGGGCGAGTCGGTGACCCTGGTGGAGAAGCTGCCCGCCACGCTGGCAGCGCTGGAGGCGGGTCACATCTCCTGGGCGCACGCGCAGATGATGGCGGAGGTCGCTCGGTCCCCTGACGCGACGAACTACGCGGGCAAGGTGGAGGCCGAACTGCTGGCCAGGGCAGCCGGTCGGACGGTGGCGCAGCTGCGTGAAGCGGCACGGCGGGCGGTGCTGCGGGCCGACGCGTCCGCGGCCGTCAGACGGCATGGCACGGGCGATCAGGGACCGGCCGGTGCGGGTGTTCCCCGGCGGGGACGGGATGGCGACCCTGACCGCGTCGATGGCCGCCCCGGTGATCGCGGGCCTGCTACCGGAAGCTGGAGGCCCTACGCGGAGGCCTGCCGGGTTCCCGGCGACGAGCGGACCAAGGACCAGCGGATGGCCGACTGCCTCGCGGACCTGCTCCTCGGCTCGGGCGCGACCGACCACCCGCCGGTGCAGGTGACGCTGACCGTCGTCGCGACGGCCGGCACTCTGACCGGCGGCGACGAGCCCGGCGAGATCGACGGCCACCCGGTCCCGGCGCTGGTGGTCCGCGAGATGGCGTATGCCTTGGGTCTGCTGCCCCGAGGCCCGCGGAGGCAGCGGCGCCGAGACCACCGACGGCCGAGACCGCTACCGAGACCGACGTCACACGCGGACGACCGACCCGAGCCGCGACCGGGTCCGCGACGCGAGACCGCGTCGGAGACGACGACCCGAGACGGCGACCGAGACGCCGAGTCCGAGGCCGCGGCGGAAGCCGGCGGGCAGGCGGGCACAGCGGCGGCCGATCTGGCCGCGCTGCTGGGCATCCGGACCACCGCCGGCACGGCACTGGCGGCACCCGCCGATCATCGCGATCGTCAGCGAGATCTCCGGACAACTGCTCTCGCTCACCGACGCCTGGGGGATCCGCCGGGTTGCCACCTGCGATCGGCGCGCCTGCCGCCGAGGCCGCCGCCCCTGCACCCACCCGCCGAGCGGCCCAGGGCTCGGACCGCCACCGCCCACCGACGGGTACACGCCCTCGGCGCCACTCGACCGGTTCGTCCGCGCCCGCGACCGGCGGTGCCGATTCCCGGGCTGTCGCGCCCGGCCCCGGCGCTGCGACCTCGACCACAACATGCCGTGGCCGGCCGGGCCGACCTCCGAGGCCAACCTCTGCTGCCTGTGCCGCCATCACCACCGACTCAGCCATCAGGCGCCGGGCTGGACCATGCGCCGCCTGCCGGACGGTGGCATCGAATGGACCACTCCCGGCGGGGATCGACTCGTCACCCACCCGATCCCCTACGGCACCGACGACCTCCCGTCACCGGGAAGTCCATCCGGCCCGAACGGGAACCGAGACCCGCTGCCACTGGTGCCGCCCCTCACCGCGGTTGAACGCGTCATCGGACGTCCGCTGCCGCCCGGTGTCGTGGACGACGACCCGCCGCCGTTCTGACGGATCCCGACAGAGCCGATGGTGAGCGAGCAGGGCACGCGCTCGGTGCAGTCCGGCACGATGGCGACGTGAGTCCCCTGTCCGGTGAGGCGCTGCGCCAGCGGTGCATCGAGGCCGTCGTCGAGGAGGGCGAGCGGTTCGGCGTCCTCGCTCAGGAACTGGCCCTCGGCTCCCTCCCCTCGGGTGCCGGTCTCGACGTCCAGGTGCCGTGGGTCCAGGAGTGGCGCGCCCGTGACCTGGTCGGCCACCTCGGCACCGTGCACCGGTGGGCGACGGCCATCGTCCGCGCCGGCACGACCGAACCGCCCGCACCGGCGAACGGCCAGGCCCCGGTGGACGGCCTGCTCGACTGGTACGGCGCCGGCCTCGCCGATTTGGTGACCGCCCTTCGCACCACACCGCCGACGAGCCCCGCCTGGCACATGAGCCCAGCGGCGGAGAAGGTCGCCGCATCCTGGGCCCGTCGGCAGGCACACGAACTGACCGTCCACCGGATGGACCTCGAGGCCGCGGCAGGGGTCGCGCACGCGCCGGTCCCGGTGGACCTCGCCGAGGACGGCGTCGACGAACTGCTCGGCATCATCGTTCCGCGCTGGGCACACACCGAACCGCTGACCAGCGCCGACAGCACCGTCGCCGTCACCGCGACCGACACCGGTCGCAGCTGGTCGGTCCGGGTCGACCACGGCCAGGTCATCGATCACGCCGGACCGGTCCGACACGGCGGACGCCTGCCTCTCCGGCCCGGCCACCCAACTCCTCCTCCGGCTCTGGGGACGCCCGGCCGACGTCACCGTCGACGGCGACCCCGCCGCCGAGGCCCTGCTCAGGGGTCGGTGACCACCCGAGTGCCCACACCGATGCGGATCCCGCCCGGACCGACACCCGTCGCCGGCGGGACCGCCGAACTCCTGGCCGACGCCGACCGCGACGGCTCCTGGATGCTGCTCGTGAACGGCACACCGCAGTCGCACGTCGACCTCGAGGACCCCACCCACCTCGAGTTCGAGTACGTCCGGCGCATGGGCCACGTCCTCGACCTGGCGGCCGAACCCGGCGCGCCCCTCGACGTCGTGCATCTCGGCGGCGGCGCGCTCACGCTCCCCCGCTACGTCGACGCGACCCGGCCCGGCTCCCGGCAGCGGGTCATGGAGATCGACGAGCCGCTGACCGGACTCGTCCGCGAATACCTCCCGCTCGCCCGGCGCGCGCGGATCCGCGTCCGCGCCGCCGACGCCCGCGCCGGTCTCGCCGCCCTCCCGACCGTCCAGCGCCGACGTCGTCCTGAGCGACGTGTTCGCCGGCGCCCGCACCCCGGCGCACCTGACCAGCGTCGAGTACGCGGCCGAGGTACACCGCGTGCTCCGGCCGGGCGGGATCCTCGCGGCCAACGTCGCCGACGGGCCGCCGCTGCGCTTCGCCCGCGCCCAGGTCGCCACCCTCCGCGCGGTCTTCCGCACCGTCTGCCTGCTCGCCGAACCGGGCACCCTCCGCGGCCGGCGCTTCGGCAACCTGGTCGCCGTCGCCACGGACGGCGTACTGCCGTTGGCCGCCCTCACCCGGCGCTGCGCGAGCGACCCGATGCCCTCCCGCGTCGTCGACGGCGCCGATCTCGGCCGCTTCATGGGCAAGGCGCAGCCGATCCACGACGCCGAAGCGGTCGACTCACCCGAACCGCCGGAGGGCGTCTTCAACCGGTAAGGTCATACCATTCTTCGAACCCGTCGGGACACCGCCGCGTGCGCCTCCGCAGCCGTGGTCTTCTCGATCGCCCTGGGCATGGCGAGCGTCGCCCTCCCGCTCCTCGCCCTCGATGCGGGGTACAGCGGCGTGCAGGTCGGCGTCCTGGTCGCGCTCAGCGCTCTCACCCAGATGCTCGCGCGCATCGGCATGGGCGCCTGGATGAACCGCTTCCCGGACTGGACGTTCATCCTCGCGTCGGCCCTCCTGCTCGGCGTCTCCTGCGGAGCCGCCGCCCTGAGCACCGCATGGGTGCCGTTCGTGGCGGCCCATCTCGTGCAGGGCGTGGCGCGGGCGTTCTTCTGGACGGGTAGCCAGACCCACGTCGTCCGCGGCGACCGCCCCGCCGTCGCCGGGCTCGCGATGATCAACCTCGTCTCGGCGGCCGGGCTGCTCATCGGTCCGCTCCTCGCGGGCTGGATCGGGGAGCGCTCCCTGTCCGCCGCCCTCGGGGTGGCGGCCGCGCTCTGCGCCGCAGCCTGCGTGCCCACGCTCCTCCTCGACCGGCTCCCCCCGTTCTCTCCGCCCGCCGACCGCCCACCGGGCCGCATCTGGCGCCGTCCCGGCGTCGACGTCGGCTGCTGGGCCGCCGTGTCGTCCGGTGCCTGGCGGGGGCTGCTGGGCTCGTACGTCCCCGTCGCCCTGCAGGGGGCCGGCCAGACGACGGCGCTGATCGGCGTGCTGATCACCATCGCCAACGCGGCCCAACTCGCCGGCGCGGCCGCCGTGGCCCGGCTGCGGGCCCGAGGTATGGCGTTCTCCCTGGTCGTGGGCTCCCTCGCCGCCGGCGCGGGCACCGCCGCGGTCGGCCCGGTCGCCGGCTCCGCGATCCTCGTCGGCCTCGCCCTCGTCGTCTCGGGGCTCGGCGCCGGCGCCCTGCAGACCGTCGGACCGGCCGTCGCGGCCGAGGCGGTGCACCCCGAGGAGCGCGGCGAGGTGATGGCCGTGACCGGCACGTTCCGCGCCGCCGCCCTGCTCGTCGCCCCCCTCGGCGCCGCCGCCGTCGTCGCGTTCGCGCCCGTCGCCGCCGCCCTCGCCCTCGGCGGCGCGCTCATCGCCGCGCCCGCCTACTCATCCCTGCGTCTCGTCCGGCGGACGCGCGAACAGGAAGCCGAAACCGCCCCGTGAGACCGTCCCTGCGCTCGACCTCGACCCGCACCTTCGTCGCTCTCCCGCTGACCCTGCTGGCCGAGCAGGCCGTGCGACGCGCGCCCCTGCACCCGGCGGGGCTCCCGTTCCTCGCGGCCGGGTACGCCGCCTACAAGCTCGCCGGCAGCTACCGGATCGGCCGGGCGGGCGGGCCGCCCGGCATGTCCCAGGGCATGCCCGAGCGGCTGGTCACCAGCGGTATCTACGGCTGGACCCGCAACCCGATGTACCTCGGGCATCTCACGTTCATGACCGGCGCGGCCCTGGTCACCCGCTCACCCCTGGCGATCGGCGCACTCGCGCTCACCGGCCCGTGGTTCGGTCGCCGGGTGGCCGCCGACGAGGCGCGCCTGACGAGGGCGTTCGGCAGCGAGTACGAGGAGTACCGCGCGCGGGTCCCGCGCTGGCTGCCGGGCGTCCGCTAGCGCCCGGACTCCACGCCGTCGAGGAAGTCGAGGATCCGCGCCGGGGCCGTCTCCTCCGTCTGCTCGACGACGGGGACGTCCCAGTACTGCACGCGGGGCAGGCACTCCTGCAGGTACCGCGCGGCCGACGGGGCGTGCGACTCGTCCTGCCCGGGGACGACGAGCGCCGGGACGTCGAGGCGCAGCAGGTCCTCCGGCTCCGCCCCGGGCACCGTGTCCCGGTCGAACATCAGCCGCACCATGCCGGCCACCGTCACCCGGTACCAGGCCGGATCGGCCTTCGCGTACGCGGCGGCGAACGACTCGTCGCTGCGCAGCACGCTGTTCCACGGGCCGACGCGCGGGTCCTTGGTGAACGTCGCACCCGAGCCCCGCGCCAGGTCCACGACGGCGCCAAGCCCTGCTCGTCGACGAAGGCCAGGTGCTGCTCGAACCGGGAGTGCTGCTTCATCCGGTACTTCACGCCGCCGGCCGGTGAGTACAGCACCATCGAGCGCACCCGCTCCGGGTGCGCGACAGCGATCGCGGCCACCGCCGAGCAGCCGACGCAGCCGCCCATGAGGTGCGCCGACTCGACGCCGAGCTCATCGAGCAGACCCAGCCCCTGCCGGACGTAGTCCGACCAGGCGATGCGCTCGAGCCGACCGCCCGACTGCCCCGACTCGCGCCGGTCGAACCGAATGCAGGTGTACCGCCGCTCCAGGTGGGCGAGCAGGTTCAACCGCTGGTAGACGCCGACGGTCCGCCAGCTCTCCAGCGTCGAGTCGAACCCGCCGGGCGAGAACATCAGCAGCGGCGGACCGTCCCCGGTCACCTCGTAGCGGGTACGGATCCCGTCGGCGACGGCGGTGGGCACGGTCAGGATCCCTTCGGCACCGGGATGCCCCCGGGCAACTGCCGGGCGTTACGGACGTCGTCGGCGTAGGTCGTCATGGCCTCGAGCGTCAGCTGCGCGACGTTGACGTAGGTGTCGGGCGCGCCGTCGATGGCCGACGCCGCGTAGCCGATGGCCGCGTTCACCATGCGCATCCGGCCGTCGAGCCACGGCCCGCCACCGAATCCGCCGACGACCGGGATGGTGACGGCGTCGGCGACCGCCTTGCCCACCACCGGCCCGGAGTTGGTGAAGTTGAGCAGGGCGGCGCCCGCGTCCTCCAGCCGCTTGGCCTCGGTGATGAGCTCGTCCTTCAGCTCCACCGGCACCGCGTCCGCAGCAGACGGGATCGACTTGTACTCGACGCCGTAGCGCAGCGCGGTCTGCGGCGTGATGCCGAACTGGGCGAACACCGGGATCCCGGCGCGGGTCACGGCCTCGACGGCGTCGAGGTAGTCCGAGGCCGCATCGAGCTTCACCATGTCGACGCCGGCTTCCTTCACGAACCGGATCGCGGCCCGCACGGCGCTGTCGGTGCCCTCCTGGAGGGGGCCGAACGGGAAGTCGACGCTGACCAGGGCCCGCTGCACGCCGCGGCGGACCGCCTTGGCGACGACGAGCATCTCCTCCATCGTCACCTCGAAGGGGTTCGAGTGCCCCCAGAGGTTGACGCCGACCGTGTCGCCGACGGACACGAGGTCCACGCCGGCGCGGTCGACGATCCGCGCGATCTGGTAGTCCCAGGCCACGACGCCGACGATCTTGCGACCCTCGTCCTTCATCGTCTGCAGGTCGCGCAGGCTCACGCGGTCAGCCGCCCCCTTAGACACGGAGCGCGCTCAACAGGTCGACCACGTCCGTCTCGTCCGCCGACGGCAGCAGGACGCGGGCGTGCGGACGCAGGGCGGCCACCGCGGCCGAGGCCGCGGTCCCGGAACTCGTGCCGTCACCCAGGATCAGACCCGCCGTCTGGATGCCGCGCTCCCAGCACGCCTTGCCCAGCGCGTACGCACAGTCGGCGCCCGCGTCCCCGGTGGCGATCATGACGACGACCGACGCGCTGGCCAGTTCGTCGGCCAGCGTGGCCGGGACGCCGTCGATGGTGCGCAGCAGCACGCTCTCGCCGTCGGCGGAATCGCAGACGTAGAAGCGGGCGTGGGCCCACTCCAGCTGCGCCGTCCGGGCGAGGACCTCGGCGGCCCCGTCGTCCAGTGCGATGACGCGGCCGGCCCGCGACGGAGCGATCGGCCGGTCGATGCGGAAGCGCGCCTCCTCGGCCGTCGCCGCGCGGGCGCAACTGCTGAGCAGGCTGGTGTCCACGACCATGATCAGACCGAACTCACCGGCATGCCCGGACGCACCTTGACGTCCTCGCGCGCGGCGTCGAGGAACGCCTCGGCCTGCGGCAGGACGACGGCGGCCGAGCGCACGTGGTGGTGCGCCGGGTCGACGCCGGGCGGCGTGACGCCCTGGTCCCGGAGCGCGAGAGCGGCCTTCCGCAGCTTCTGGCGGGCCTTGATGATCCCGCTGTCGGCCGGCACCAGGCGCTCCTTCGTGCGATCGACGATCGGCCCCATGCTCTCCTGCAGCGACGAGTCCTGGATCGCGATGCCCTCGATGCCGGAGTACCACTCGCCGGTCTTCTGCTTCTCGCGGTTCATCAGGTAGTCGTTGTCCATGTTCGCGACCGGCCGGTAGGTGCCGGGGATGTTCTTGCTGTGCACCCCGTGGCCGTCGATCATCGCCTGCCGCTCGTCGCCCGTCAGCGCCCGGACCGGGTGGTAGTCGAAGCTGTACGCCCAGCAGTTCTCGTCGTCGATCGGCACCCAGAAGTGCCCGTGGATCGGGTGGTCGCCGCGCGGCGGGACCATCGTGAAGTTCGGCATGACCCACGGCGTGATCCGCCAGTAGTACTTGCCGTCCTCAGCGTTGCGGCGGGCGCCGACGAACAGCCCGCCCTCGCTGTCGGCCACCTCGAAGAACGGCTTGGTGTCGTTGAGGTTGTACTGGTTGCCCTTCGCGCCCTTGAACAGCGGATCGGTCTTGAGACCGCCCGAGTGCAGGAACGTGACGTGGCTGGAGTCGATGCCGCCCTCGAAGGCCTGCAGCCAGTTGCACTGCTGCCAGCGCTTGGACGAGTACGTCTGCTCCTCCGGGACCAGGGCGAACTCGTACTCGGGCAGCGGCGGCTGCTTGTCCGGGTCGCCCATGTAGGTCCAGAGGATGTCGCCGATCTTCACCAGCGGGTACGACGTGAGCTTCACGTTCTCGGCGAAGCTGGAGTTGTCGGCCTCGGACGGCACCTCGAGGCACTGACCGGTCGTGTCGTACTTCCACCCGTGGTACGGGCAGCGCAGCCCGCCCTCCTCGTTGCGTCCGAACCACAGGGACGCGCCGCGGTGGGCGCAGAACTCGTCGATCAGCCCGTAGCGGCCGTAGCTGTCGCGGAAGGCGACCAGGCGCTCGGACAGCAGTTTGAGGCGGACCGGCGGGGCGCCGTCCTCCGGGAGTTCTTCAGCGAGACAGGCGGGGAACCAGTACTGCCGGAACAGCTCACCCATGGGCGTGCCGGGGCCCGTCTCGGTCAGCAGCTCGTTGATCTCCCTGCGCAGCATGCGTGTCTCTCCCTGTGTCTACCGCCCTGCCGACCCTGTCAGGACCTGAGGGCTAACTGTCATACCTTTGGTGCGGAGTGTCAACCGCCGTCAGGGCTGGTCCGGGGGCGGGATGTCGACGGTGAGCCCGTCGAGTTCCGGAGAGCAGGTGATCTGGCAGGACAGCCGGCTACCCGCCCGGCGGTCGGCGACACCGAGGTCGAGGAGGTCGTCCTCCACCTCGTTGGGCTCACCCACGAGCGCGAGGAACTCGTCGCGCACCCAGACGTGGCACGTCGCGCAGGAGGCGTTGCCGCCGCACTCGCCGATGATCCCGGGCACGCCGTTCTTGACCGCGGTGGCCATGACGGACTCGCCGTCCACCGCGTCGAATGGCTGCTCGACACCCGCGGTACTCACGTAGATGACCTTCGGCACGGTGGGTCCTCTCATCGGCCGCTGGTTTGGTCTGGCCATTAGACCACGGTCGACCGCGTCTCGCTACGGTCCGGCGAAGACGGGACTCAAATCGATCCGGTTCGGGCATTGGCCGGACGACGTCGTCACGCTATCGTAGAATGGTCAGACCATTCTCCACGATCGAGAGGGGCGCGAGATGCCGCAGAGCCTCGGGACGTCGCAGTGAGCGCCGGCATCCTCGTCGTCGGCGCCAGCCAGGCCGGCCTGCAACTGGCCGTCTCGCTGCGCGACCTCGGGTACAGCGCGCCGATCACGCTGGTCGGCGAGGAGCCGTACGCCCCGTACCAGCGCCCCCCGCTGTCCAAGGAGTTCCTCACCGGCACCGCGGGACCGGAGACCCTGGCCTTCCGCACGCCGGCCTTCTACCAGGACGCCGGCATCGAGCTGGTGTGCGGCGAGCAGGTCACCGACGCGACCCTGCCCGCGGGCGCGTCCGGCACCGGCATCGCCGGCACGGACGCCGGGCGCGAGCTGCCCTTCGAGCGGCTGGCGCTCACGGTCGGGGCCGCCGCCCGCCGACTCACCGTGCCCGGCGCCGACCTCCCCGGCATCTGCTACCTGCGCGGTCTCGACGACGCGACGCAGCTGCGCCCGCGACTGGTCGGCGCCTCGCGGGTCGTCGTCGTCGGCGGTGGCTTCATCGGCCTGGAGGCGGCCGCGGTCGCCCGGTCCTTCGGCGCCACCGTCACCGTGGTGGAGGCGACCGACCGGCTGATCGGCCGCGCCGTCGCCCCGGTCGTGTCCGCCTTCTACCGCGCGGCGCACGAGCGCCGCGGGACGACGGTCCTCACCCACACGGCCGTGACGGGCTTCCGCGACGCGGGCGGGCGGGTCGGCGGGGTGCTCCTGGCCGACGGGACGGATCTGCCGGCCGATCTGGTCGTGGTCGGCGTCGGCGTCGTGCCGCGCACCGAGTTGGCCGAGAAGCTCGGCCTGGCCTGCGACGGCGGCATCGTCGTCGACGCGCGCGCCCGCACCAGCGACCCCACCGTGGTCGCCGCGGGCGACTGCACGGTCCTGCCGCACCCCCTCACCGGGGAGGGGCGGGTGCGGCTCGAGTCGGTGAACAACGCGGTCAGCCAGGCCGCCGCGGCGGCCGCGACCGTCGTCGGTGCGCCCGCACCCGCCCCCAACGTCCCGTGGTTCTGGTCCAACCAGGGC
This sequence comes from uncultured Actinomycetota bacterium, assembly GCA_963748305.1. GTDB lineage: Bacteria > Actinomycetota > Actinomycetes > Mycobacteriales > Geodermatophilaceae > Blastococcus_B. The sequence goes on from CAVVIN010000013.1 coordinate 126,217, forward strand.
GATCTCCGCCTGCAGATCGCCGGCCTCTCCACCGGTTTCGACGAGTACGTCGTGCGCGGCGAGCCGGAGACGGAGAAGTTCTCCGTCCTCTACTACCGCGAGGGCCGGCTGCTCGCGGTGGACGCCGTCAACACCCCGCCGGACTACATGGTGGTGCGCAAGGCGCTGACCCAGGGAACGACCATCCCGGTCGACCGGGCCCGCGACCTGGACACCCCGCTCAAGCACTCCCTCGCCCCGCTGCCCGCTCTGGCCCCGGCGTAGGACGGTGCCACAGCACATGAGCTTGACGTCCATTGGTCTGGCCATAGACCATGACCACCAGGTGCCGCACAACAGGAGGAGACAACCCCATGGGTGAAGACAGCCGCACGTTCGTGCGCGGACTCGAGTCGGACAACTACGAGCTCGAGAAGTTCCGGCAGCACCAGCTCTCCCACCCCCGGGTCCGGGACGAGACGATCGTGACCGACACCGGCGAGTCGGTCGGGCACTCGGGCGCGAGCAAGCAGTCCCGCGTCTCCTGGCGGATCGGCCCCGGCGACGACGAGTTCCTGACGCAGACGCTGCAGGTCCACTTCATCGAGATCGACGGCCACGGCAGCAACAAGGGACACGGCCACCAGAACGAGGCGGCCTTCTACATCCTCGAGGGCGCCGGCTACGAGGTCCACGACGACCTGCGCTACGACTGGAAGAAGGACGACTTCGTCTTCGTCCACACCGACTCGGTGCACCGGCACTTCAACCCCTACGACGAGAAGGCCGTCGCCCTCGTCGTCAAGGCCAAGTGCACGTGGATGTTCCTCGGCCTGCTCCAGCAGGGCCGCGGCGGACCGATCGACCGCGAGCCGGAGTTCGGCCCGCGCGAGGACTGGTCGGCGATCTGGACCCCCGGCGTCCTCGACCGCACGAAGAAGGTCAGCCCCGAGGACACCGTCTGGGAGGACACCGACCTCGGCCGGATCCGGGTGATGACCAGCCCGCAGACCGACCACGCCCGCCTGTTCAGCGTCGACGCCTTCGAGTTCGAGATCGAGCCCGGCGGGCACACCGGCCGCCACTGGAAGATGGCCGACGAGGTGCTCTACGCCCTCGACGGCGACGGCTACTCCCTGCACTGGGAGGTGCAGGCCGAGATCGCCGAGCGCTACTACGCGCACATCTCCCTCGAGCCGAAGCGGTTCGACTTCGCGAAGGGCGACACCGTCTACGTCCCGCAGAACACGGTGGTGCAGCACTTCGCCGCCGACGGGACGCCGGTGCGCCTGCTGAGCTTCCAGAACCGGCTCTTCAAGCACCTCGGCTACGACAACGTGAAGGTCTTCGAGCCCGCCTCGATCGTCACGGCGTCCGGGGAGAGCGGTGCCGGCAGCCGGATCGACACCACGACCGATCTGACGCTGGCCGCGGTCAACGACTGAGCTGCTCCGCCGGTGGGCGGTCCCTTCCGCAGGGACCGCCCCCGTTCCGGCTGCCATCCGCAGCCGTTCCCAGGACGAGAGGTGCCGATGGACGACACGCGCACGGACGACGTCGAACAGCCGGTCGGGGTGAGCCCCGGACCGGCGGCCTACGGCAGCGACCTGGTGGTGGATCTGCTCCGGGCGCTGGGCACCAAGTACGTGCCGCTGAACCCGGGCTCCTCGTTCCGCGGCCTGCACGACTCGCTGGTCAACCACGGCGGGAACGTCGACCCGCAGATCCTGCTCTGCCTGCACGAGGAGATCGCCGTCTCCCTGGCGCACGGCTACGCGAAGGGCTCCGGAGAGGTCGGCGTCGCCGCCATCCACGACCTCGTCGGCCTGATGCACGCCTCGATGGCCGTGTACGACGCCTTCTGCGACCGGGTGCCCCTGCTGGTCCTCGGCGGCAGCGGACCGGTGGACCCGGCCCAGCGACGGCCGGTCGACTGGACCCACTCCGCGACGACGCAGGCCCAACTCGTCCGCGACTTCGTCAGCTGGGACGCCGAGCCGGCCACCGCCGCCGCGTTCGTCAGCGACACCCTGCGCGCCCACCGGCGCGCCGCCAGCGCCCCCCGCGGTCCGGCCTACGTCTCGCTCGACGCCGGCATCCAGGAGGCCGCGCTCGAGGTGCCGGTCGCGCTGCCCGACCTCGCCCTGCACGCCGCCGCACCGCCGCCCGCCGCCGACGAGGCCAGCATCGCGCGGGCGGTCGACGTGCTGCTCGCAGCCGAACGGCCGACCGTCGTCGCGGGCAACCTGAACTGGGACGCCGCCGCGACCCCGGTGCTCGTCGAGCTCGTGGAACTCCTCGGCGCGGCCTACCACGACGACCGCAACGCGGTCTCCTTCCCGAGCGCGCACCCGCAGAACGGCACCGGCGACGCCGACTGGCTCGCCGAGGCCGACGTCGTCCTCGCGATCGGCGTCCCTGATGTGCCCGGGCTGCTGCGCCGCAGGGGCCGCTCCCGCGCCACGGACGGCGGGGCGTTTCCCCAGGTCGTCGACGTCTCCACCGGCCACCTGGGCCTCAAGTCCTGGAGCAACGTCTTCGAGACGCCGCTCCCCCGGGCCGCCCAGCTGCTCGCGGATCCGCTCACCGGCGCCCGGCAGCTGCTGGCTGCGTTGTCCGAGCCTGCCGGAGCCGCTGAGCGCCGCCTCCGCGTCGTCGAGCGCGTTGCTGCGCAGCGGGCCGCGCGACGCCGCCGCGCTTCGCGAGGGGTGGGACTCGGTTCCCATTTCGCCTGCACGTCTCGTCAGCGAGCTGTGGGAGACCGTCCGCGAGGTTCCGCACCTGCTCTGCCTGCGCAACACCCGCAGCTGGCCCGAGGGGGTCTGGGACCTCGCCGGTGCCGGCAGCTACCTCGGCCACTCCGGCGGCGGCGGCGTCGGCTACGGGCCCGGCGCCTTCGTGGGTGGGGCCCTGGCGGCCCGCGACCGCGGCCTGCTCGGGGTCGGCATCATCGGCGACGGCGACCTGCTCATGGCCGCGGGCGCGCTGTGGACCGCGGTCCACTACAAGATCCCCGCCCTGCTCGTGGTCAACGACAACGGGTCGTTCTACAACGACGAGCCGCACCAGGCCGCCGTCGCCCGCGAGCGCGGCCGGGAGCCGGCGAACAGCTGGATCGGGATGCGCATCGCCGACCCGGCCATCGACATCGACGGGCTCGCGGCGCTCCTACGGCTGCTGGACCGCCGGCACCGTGACCGACCCGGCCGATCTGGCCGGGGCCTTCGCCAAGGCACTCGCCGCCGCCCAGGGTGGCGCCGTCGCCGTCGTGCACGTCCGGACGGAGCCGAAATGAGCGACCACCAGGTGCTGGGACAGGTCGGGCGTGGCCGCCGGCCCGTCGACGCCCGCATGTTCATCGGCGGGGAGTGGCGCGAGGCGGCCTCGGGCGCGCGGCTGGACTGCATCGACCCGACCACCGAGGACCTTCTCGGCACCGTGCCGGCCGGCGGCCCCGCGGACGCCGACCTCGCCGTCGCCGCCGCACGGGAGGCGTCCGGAGCCTGGCGGGCGCTGGGCTGGACCAAGCGCGCCGGGCTGCTCCGCGATCTCGCCGCAGCCGTCGCCGAGGTGGCCGAGCCGCTGGCGCAGCTCGACGTCCTCGACAGCGGGAACCCGATCGCGGGCATGCGCGGCGACGTCGAGTCGACCGTCCGCGAGCTGAACTACTTCGCCGGGCTGGCCGGCCAGACGCACGGCGTCAGCACGCCGACCGACCCCGACCGGGTGTCCTTCACGCAGCGCGAGCCCTACGGCGTCGTCCTGCGCATCGTCCCGTTCAACCACCCCTTCAAGTTCGCCTGCAGCAAGTCCGCCGCCCCGCTGGTCGCGGGCAACGCGGTGATCGTCAAGCCGGGCGAGCAGACGTCCCTGTCGGCGATCGCGCTGGCCGAGATCGCGGCCGCGGTCCTGCCGCCCGGCGTGCTCAACGTGGTCACCGGCACCGGCGCCGACCTGGGCGACGCCCTGGTCTCGCACCCGGGCGTGCCCCGGGTGGCCTTCACCGGCTCGGTCCCCACCGGGCGGGCGATCCTGCGCGCCGCTGCGGAGAACATCAGTCACGTCACGCTGGAGCTCGGCGGCAAGAACCCGCTCATCGTCTGCCCGGACGTCGACGTGCGGCAGGCCGCCCGCATGGCCGTGGCGAGCATGAACATCGCCCGCAGCAACGGCCAGTCCTGCGGCTCGACCTCGCGGATCTACGTCCACGAGAGCATCCGCGGCGCCTTCGAGGCGGCGATGCTCGAGCGGCTGGCCGAGCTGCGGATCGGCGACCCGTACGACGAGGTCAACGACATCGGGCCGGTCGCCTTCCGGGCGCACTACGAGCGGGTGCTCGGCCACATCGCCCGCGCCCAGGAGTCCGGCGCCACGCTGGCCTACGGCGGTGGGCGGCCCGCCGGGCTGGACCGCGGCTGGTTCGTCGAGCCGACGCTGTTCACCGACGTCACCGACGACATGCCGATCGCGCGTGACGAGGTCTTCGGTCCGGTCATGGCGATGCTGACCTGGTCGGACCTCGACGACGTCGTCGCCCGGGCCAACGACTCCGTCCTGGGCCTGACGGCCAACATCTTCACCCGCGATCTGGGCGTCGCCCACCGCCTGGCCGGGCAGCTGCAGGCCGGCTACGTCTACGTCAACGGCACCGGACGGCGGCCCCCGGGCTCCCCGTTCGGCGGCTGGAAGCAGAGCGGGCTCGGCAAGGAGAACTCCCAGGACGAGCTCCTCTCCTACACGCAGGAGAAGACGATCACCGTCACGCTGCCCGCCGACGCCCCGGACTGGGCCCGCTGAGCTCTGAGCCCCGCCCCGCCGCCCCGATGACACCCTTCGACCCCGAGGTGATCAATGACGACGCCGGATGACACCGTTCGCAATCACGCCCCCTACGACAAGCCCGTCTGGGGCTCCGACGTCATGGTCGACGCCCTGCGCCAACTCGACCTGCCCTACATCGCGCTGAACCCCGGCTCCTCGTTCCGCGGCCTGCACGACTCGCTGGTGAACTACGCCGGCGACGAGATGCAGATGATCGAGTGCCCGCACGAGAAGATCGCCGTCGCGCTGGCGCACGGTTACGCCAAGGCCAGCGGGAAGCCGATGGGCGTGATCCTGCACGACCTGGTCGGGCTGCTGCAGGGGACGATGGGCGTCTACTACGCCTACATCGACCGCGTCCCCGGTGCTGATCCTCGGCGGGTCCGGGCCGGCCGACCAGAGCCGCCGTCGGCCCTACATCGACTGGATCCACTCGGCGAACGTCCAGGGCCAGGCGGTCCGCGAGTTCACCAAGTGGGACCACGAGCCCCGCTCCATCGAGTCGGTGCCCGACGTGCTCGCCCGCGCCTACCGGGTCGCGACCACCGGCCCGCAGGGGCCCACGTACGTCGCCCTGGACGCCGGGCTGCAGGAGGACAAGCTCGACGAGCCGGTGTCCGTGGACCACGTGGCGGCGCTGGCCGTCGCGCCGTCGCCGGTCGCCCCCGACCCCGAGGCGCTGCGCGCGCTGGCCCAGGAGCTGTGCGAGGCCCGCCGTCCGGTGATGGTGCTCGGCTACCCGGGTCGCGACCCGCAGTCCTTCCACACCCTGGTGGAGCTGGCCGAGCTGGTCGGGATCGGCGCGGTGGACACCCACTGGCGGTTGAACTTCCCGAACAAGCACCCGCTGTGCGTCAGCGACACCGACGTCGTCGACGACGCCGACTGCGTCCTGTTCGTCGACGTCAAGGACATGGTCAAGCCGAGCCACCGCACCGACCGGCTGGCCCGCCGCAACGTCTCGCGCCTCGACGCGGACTGCCGGGTGCTCTCGCTCGGCTTCGCCGACATGGGCATCTCGTCCTGGAGCGAGGACTACGCGCAGATCATCCCGGCGCACCACACCGTCGCCGCCGACACCGCGGTCGGCCTGCCGCTGCTGCTGGAGGAGTGCCGGCGGATCCTCGCCGGCGAGGGCCGGCAGCCGCGCCGCCGAGCGCGAGGCGTGGAAGACCGAGCTGAGCGACCTGCACGACCGCACCTTCGCCGGCTGGGCGGAGCAGGCCGCGGCCAAGGCCACGGAGACCCCGGTGGCCACCGCGCAGCTGGCCTCCGCGGTCTGGGAGGTCGTCCAGGAGCACGACTGGGTGCTCACCGCGGGGACGGCGGCGGAGTGGGCCCTGCGGCTGTGGGACTTCGACGCCCCCTACCGGCACCCCGGCAAGCAGCTGGGCACGGCGACGCAGATCGGCATCTCCCTCGGGGTCGCCCTCGCCCACAAGGGCACCGGCCGGCTCGTGGTGGACCTGCAGCCCGACGGCGACCTGATGTTCGACGTCGGCGCCCTGTGGGTGGCCAGCCGCTACCAGCTGCCGATGCTGACGGTCATGTTCAACAACCGGGCGTACTACAACGACTGGGAGCACCAGGAGAAGCTGGCCGAGCAGCGCGGGACGCCGGTGGAGCGCGCCCACATCGGCATGGCGATCGCCACCCCGGAGCCCGACTTCGCCACCATCGCGAAGGGCTTCGGCTGGTGGGCCGAGGGCCCGGTCACCGATCCGGCCGACGTCGCCGAGGCGGTTCGCCGCGCCGCGGCCCACGTCCTCGAGACCGGCGGGCCGGCCCTGGTGGACGTGGTCTGCCAGTTCAAGTGAGGTAGTGAGCGAGAACGGCCCCCGAGCACCGTTGCTCGGGGGCCGTTCTCGTTCAGACTGTCGACTCCTCGGGTTGTCCGCTCGATCCCTGCGTAGTCGCGGACGACGTTCGGCGGGTGAGCAGCGCCAGCCCGCGCCATGATCGGCAGGGCGGCGCCCGCCGTCAGCGCGGTGACCGGGCCGAGCACGCTCGCCGCCGCGCCGATGACGACGTCGCCGAGCGCCGGGCCGCCGCGCGAGGTGATCTGGTAGAGCGACTGCACCCGGCCGCGCAGCTCGTCGGGTGTCTCCAACTGGACGGCGGTGTGGCGGATCGTCGTCGCCGTCGCGTCGAACGCGCCCAGCAGCAGGGCGAGCACCAGGACCGCGGCGAGCACCGAGACCTGGGCGAAGAGCATCGCGGTGAGGCCGTAGGCGGCGGTCGTGACCAGCAGCACCCGGCCCAGCCGCCGGGACTTCGTGACCAGCCGGACGATGCCGTACGTCGCCAGCAGCGCGCCGAGGGACGGCGCTGCCGACAGCAGGCCGTATCCCGTCGGCCCGATGTCCAGCCGGTCGGCGAACGCCGGCAGCAGCACCCGGTAGGCGCCGAAGACGGTGAGGACCAGGTCCAGCCCGCACAGGGACCAGATGATCGGCCGGCGACGCACGTAGCGGGCGCCCTCGGCCATCGCCACCCAGACGGTGGCGACGGCCGCCGACCCCTTCCGCCCGGCGGCCGGGATCCGCAGCACCGCGAGCGCCACCACCAGGACGGCGTAGGTGAACCCGTCCAGGAGGTAGACCAGGCCGGGCCCGTCGATCGCGATGAGCAGGCCGCCCAGCGCCGGCCCGACCAGGACCGCGACCTCCCGCGACGGCGTCAGCATCGCGATGGCCGCCGGGAGCACGTCCCGCGGGACCAGCGCCGGGATGAGCGCCTGCCGGCAGGGCTGGTCGAAGGTTGCCGCGGCCGTGGTGATCAGCACGCTGACGATCACCTGCCAGGCCTGCACCGCGCCGGTCAGGGACAGCGCCGCGATGCCGAACGCCACGACCATCGCCAGGGCCTGGGTGGCCTGCAGCAGCCGGCGCCGGTCCCACCGGTCGGCGAACACCCCGCCGAGCGGGCTGAGCGTCACCAGGGCGACCGCCTGCGCACCCCCGACCAGGCCGGTGGCCGCGATCGAACCGGTCAGGTCGTAGACCTGGTACAGGCTCGCCGCGACCGTCGCCCGCGTGCCGATCTGCGACAGGACGACGCCCGTCCAGAACAGCACGAAGTCGCGGTTACGGACCAGTCGCCCCCAGGGCAGGCTCTCCCGAGGCTTGTCCGCGCGAGACACGTCCTTCGGTCAGCCGACCGGAACGAGGGTGACCTTGCTCGGGTGCACCGTCACGAAGACCTCGGTCCCCGGCTCGATCGACAGCGCCGGGTTGCCGCGCACCCGCAGCTCGGCCTGGCCGACCTGCAGGATGTGGTCGACGGCGTCGCCGAGGAAGGCGCGGTTGGTCACCACGCCCCGCCATTCGTTGACCTGGTTGCCCGAGGGCACCGTGGTGATCGTCAGGCACTCGGGGCGGATCGCCGCGATGATCTTCTCGCCCGCCGGCACCTGCGCGGCCGACTCGAGCCGCACCCGGCCGGCCTCGGTCTCGACGTCGACGCACTCGCCGTCGCGGCCGACGACGGAGCCGGGCAGGAAGTTCGACGTGCCGATGAACTCCGCGACGAACTTGTTGTTGGGCGACTCGTAGACCTCCCGCGGGCGGCCGAGCTGCAGCACGCTGCCCTCCTTCATCACCGCGATCGAGGTCGAGAGCGCCAGCGCCTCGATCTGGTCGTGGGTGACGTAGATGGAGGTGATGCCGAGCTCGCGCTGGAGCCGCTTGAGCTCGTAGCGCAGCGACTCGCGCAGCTTGGCGTCGAGGTTGGACAGCGGCTCGTCGAGCAGCATCAGCGGCGGCTCGATGACGATCGCCCGGGCCAGCGCCAGGCGCTGCTGCTGGCCACCGGAGAGCTTGGTGGCCTGGCGGTCGGCGAGGTGGCCGAGCTCCATGGTCTCGAGCACCTTGCTGACGCGGTCGGTGATCTCCTTCTTGCCGGGGCGCTCGCTGCGCTTGCGCACCTGCAGGGGGAAGGCGACGTTGTCGAACACCGTCATGTGCGGCCAGATCGCGTAGGACTGGAAGACCATGCCCAGGCCCCGCTGGTTGGCCGGCACGTTGAGGTAGCGATGCCCGTCGCCCTCGAACAGCGGGCGGTCGCCGACGACGATCCGGCCCGAGTCCGGGCGCTCCAGGCCGGCGACGGCACGCAGCGTCGTCGTCTTGCCGCAGCCCGAGGGGCCGAGGAGCGTGAACATCTCGCCCTCGCCGACGGTGAAGCTGACGTCGTTGACGGCGAACACGCGCGGGGCGGTCTTCCCGCCGTCCTCGGCCGCCTTGCGGCCGCGCTTGCTGCGCGCCTCGCCCGCGAAGCTCTTGACGAGGTGCTCGACCGTCAGCTTGGGCGTGCCGCTGGTGCGATCGCGCGAGGTGCTGGTCGTGGGAACGGTCGTCATGGCGGTCATGGCACGGCCTCCGCGGAGGGTTTCGGGTGTCGAGGGGGGAAGGGGAGCGGTCACTCGGACTTCAGCCCGACTCGGGCGCCGACCTTGTAGGCGATGCCGACCAGGACGGCGAGGACGAGCACCATCACCACGCCCAGCGCGGCGAGCTCGGGGAACCGCGCGTTGGCGTAGAGCTCCCAGATGGTGATGGACAGGACCTCGTTGCCCGGGCTGTACAGCAGGATCGAGGAGGACAGCTCGCGGAACGAGACCACGAAGATGTAGACCCAGCCGGCCAGCAGCGCGGGAGCGATCAGGGGCAGCAGGACCCGGCGGAAGGTCGCCCACCAGCCGGCCCCGCTGACCTGTGCGGACTCCTCCAGCTCGGCGCCGATGGTCTGCATGCCGCTGACGGAGTACCGCATCCCGTAGGGCAGGTAACGGGTGCAGTAGGCGATCAGCAGGATGAAGATCGTTCCGTAGATCGGCAGCGGGCTGCGCAGGTAGACGAACGCGATGGCGACGCCCAGCACCAGGCCGGGGATGGCCAGCGGGGAGAACGCGACCTGGTCGAGGAACTGCCGGCCCGGGATGCCCGACCGCACCACGACCCACGCGGCGATCGCCATCATCGCCATCACGATCGTGGCGGCACCGGCACCCAGCAGCAGCGAGTTCTGCAGGGCGCGGGGCACCGAGGGGATGTCGAAGAGCGACGTGTAGTTGTCGAAGCTCATCGACGCGAACGCGTCGGCCGACGGGGTCTGGTAGTAGGGCAGCAGCGACATGTAGAGCAGGATCAGCAGCGGCAGCAGCACGGTCAGGAAGAAGTAGACGAGGATCCCGGCGCCGACGACGGGCTTCCACCTGCCGAGGTCGATCGGCCGCGGCCGGAACCCCTTGCCGGTGATCGTCCCGCCGCCGTGGCCCTTGCTCATCCGGTTGGAGAACCAGATGCCCAGGGCGGCGATGGTGAGCAGACCGCAGGCCAGCGCGCCGGCACCGGCGAAGTCGGTCGGATAGGTGCGCAGCACCTGGTAGATGCGGCTGGTGAAGACGTACGTGCCGTTCTGCAGCCCCAGCAGGGCCGGGACCTCGAAGCTCTCCAGGCTGCGCACCAGCATGATCAGCGTCGCGGCGAGGAGAGCCGGGCGGACCAGCGGCATCGTGACGCGCCGGAAGGTCTGCACCCGGGTCGCCCCGCTCATCAGCGACGACTCCTCGAGCGAGGGGTCGGTCGACCGGAACGCGGCCACCATGAAGAGGAAGACGATCGGCGAGAGGTGCAGGCCCTCGACCCAGATCATTCCCCAGATCGTGAAGATGTCGACGGCGCCGGGGCCGAAGATCGGCTCCAGCACGCCGTTGACCAGGCCGATCTCCGGGCTGGCCAGGAAGATCCAGGCGATCGTGTAGAGGATCCCCGGGATGATCAGCGGGATGATCGAGGCCGCGAAGAACAGGCCCTTGAACGGCACGTCGGTGCGCACGTTGAAGTAGGCCAGCGAGGTGCCGACGACGAGGGAGAGCAGCGCGGCGCCGATCGAGAACCACAGCGAGTTGGCGATCAGCTCGCTGATGCGGTCGTTGCCGTACGCACGGGCGAAGCCGTCGAGGCTGAACGAGCCGTTCTGGTCGGTGACGGTGCCCCAGAGCAGGTAGATCAGGGGGACCAGGGCCAGGTACCCGACCACCACGGTCACCGCGATCGCGACCAGGGTGCGCGGCCGCTTCAGGATTTCCATGGCCCGCGCGGTCCGCGAGCGGCTGTCCCGGATCGGTCCGGTCGGTGTTGCTCGGTCGGCCGGCCCAGTCTCCACCGGCGGTAAAACGGTCGTCGCCATCGTTGGCTCCTCGAGTTCCTTCGTCGTCTCTACGGCCGGTGGGTGGTGGTGCCCTCCGCGCCCCGGTGCACATGGTCGACCGGGGCGCGGAGGAAGGGGTCAGGCGATCAGTTCTCCGGGAGAATCTCGCCGTTCTGGACCAGCTCGTCGTACCGGTCGGACCACTCCTGGCCCTCGGCGAGCAGCTGGTCGACGTCCACGGGGACGACCTCCAGGCCCTCGAGCGGGTCGCTGCCGTCCGGCATGACCGAGGGGGTCAGGCCGTTGTCCAGGATCAGCGCCTGGCCGTCCTCGAGGTACCAGTCCATGAACAGCATCGCCGCGGCCGGGTGCTCGGCGGCCCGGAGCGGACCACCACCGTTGGCGCGGGCCACGACCGGCTCGATGAAGGGCTGGTCGTCGACGGGGGCGCCGGAGGCCCGGGCCTTCTCGGTCAGGTAGCTGTAGGACGCGGCGACGACGCCGAACTCACCGGCCGAGAGCAGCTCGACCTGGCCGGAGTGACCCTTGGCGACCTTGGAGCCGGTGATGATGTCGGTCCAGAGCTGGTCGATCTCGGCGTCCTCCATGCCCTGGTCCTGGAAGTAGCCGTAGAGGGCCATGTACCAGTCGAAGTCGCTGACCTCGACCGAGAGGATGCCGTCGTACTTCGGGTCGGCGAAGTCCTCCCAGCTGGTCGGGATGAGGTCACCGCTGACCTGGTCGGTGTTCCAGGCCGGCGCGAAGATGTTGAACCGGGTGGGGGTCCAGCCGTCGTACCGGAAGTCCTCGTTGACCTTGTCGCGCTGCTCGCCCTCGTACGGCGCGGTGAGGCCCTCGTCGGCGATGATCGCCATCTCGGTCGCGTTGGTCTCGACGACGTCGGCGCCGGCGAAGCTCGCCTCGCTCTCCTGCAGGATGCGCTGCAGGATCGTCTCGGAGTCGGCCCGGTAGAGCTCGACGTCGATGCCGAACTCCTCCTCGAAGGCCGGCACCACGATGTCGGCGATGTCGGCGTTCAGGGACGTGTAGATCGAGAGGGTGTTGCCCTCCTCCTCCGCGAGCTCGACGAGGCGATCGCGGCGCTCGTCGCCGGTGAGGGCGCCGACCTCTTCGAAGACCGAGTCGGCCTCGGTCGGCTCGTCCGTGTTGCTGGCCGTGGGGGAGCCACCGCAGGCGGACACCAGGAGGAGTGCGGCGGAGCCGAAGCCGATCAACGTCGATCGTCGTGACATGAGATCTCCAGGCATGAATGAACGGGGAGCCGTCGGCTGGGGCCAGCCTCCGGGTAGTGCGATTCAGCTGTGCGGGTAGTCAAGGCCACGGACCGGCCTAACGGACTAACCATTGTCGACTTGTAACGTAACCGTTATCACAGGGGTTCGTCCAGTGCCGGGTTCTCACCACTCAGCAACCGACGCGCCGCGGCGATGTCGAAGGACCGCATGAAGCGCAGCGCGGTCCGCGTCATCGACAGGTCCGCGTCGGTCCCGGCGGCCATCTCCTCGGCGTTCGCGATGTCCTTCTCGAACCAGGTGAAGCGCATCTGGTCCATCTCGCGCAGCGTGCGGCTGTCGGTGGGGCTGTCCTGCAGCGCCCGCCGGATCCGCGGCACGTCACCGCCGAGCCGGCGTCCCAGCTCCAGCGCCTGCGCGATGGCGGAGATCTGGGCCCAGTGCACGAGATTGTTCACGGTCTTGCCGACCTGACCCGCCCCGACGTCGCCCAGCAGGTGCACCGCACCCGCCCAGGGTTCGATCGCGGACCGGGCGGCCTCGAGCGCCGCACCGTCCCCACCGACGAGGACGGTCAGCCGACCGGACTCCGCGGCCCGCACCCCGCCGGTGAGCGCCGCGTCGAGGACGGCGACGCCGGGCGGTGCCGCAGCGGCCAGCTCCCGGCAGGTCTCCGGCAGTGCGGAGCTGCTCAGCAGCACGACCGTGCCCGGGCGGGCGCCCGCGAAGAGTCCGCGGGGGCCCTGCAGCACCTCGCGCACCTGCTCGTCGGTGGCGACCACCACGACGACGACGCCGGCCGCGTCGGCCAGGGCCGCCGGATCCTCGGCCGAGCGGGCGCCGTGCGCCGCGGCGGCGGCGACGGCGGCCACGTCGGGGTCGACCACCGTCGTGGGCCGGCCGGCGACGGCGAGGTGCCGGGCGATGGGGCCACCCATGGCCCCGAGCCCGATCACCCCCACGCCGTCGGGCACCGGAGGCCGCTGGGTCGGGATCGACGGTTCGCTTCCGGGCACGCTCACGAGGAGGCCTCCTGGGACGGGTGTGGGTTGCCCCACAGTAGAGGGTGAATGGACTACTGTTAGCCCTATGGGGTGGCGACGACGATCGCAGCCGCCCCAGCCCCCCGGTGAGGGTCTGCTCGCCCGCACCGGCCGGTCGTTGCGCCGGCCGAACTACCGGCGCTTCATCACCGGCCACTCGATCAGCGTCGTCGGCACCTGGATGCAGCGGGTCGCCCAGGACTGGCTCGTCCTCGAGCTCACCGGCAGCGCCGTCGCCATCGGCACCGCCACCGCCCTGCAGTTCCTCCCGATGCTCCTCTTCGGCGCCTGGGGCGGCGTCCTCGCCGACCGGTTCGACCGCTGGAAGCTGATCGTCATCACGCAGTCGGTCAGCCTGGTGCTGGCCGCCGTCCTGGCCGCGACGACGCTGCTCGGCCAGACGACCCTCGCCCTGGTCTACGTCATGGCCGCGCTGCTGGGCCTGGTGACCGTCGTGGACTCCCCCGCGCGGCAGGCGTTCGTGACCGACCTCGTCCCGCCGTCGGACTACGTCAACGCCCAGGCGATCAACTCCACTATCCACAACGCCGGCCGCCTGGTCGGCCCGGCCGTCGCCGGCCTGCTCATCGCGGCGACCGGGGCCGGCCCCGCCTTCGCCGTGAACGCGCTCTCCTTCGTGGCGGTGCTGGCCGGGCTGGCCCGCATCGACCGGTCCGCCCTCTACCCGGCCGAACGCCTCCCCCGCGGCAAGGGCCAGGTGCGCGCCGGCCTGCGCTACGCCTGGAGCCACCGGCAGCTGCGCGCCACCCTCCTGCTGGTCGCCGTCGTCGGCCTGTTCGGGCAGAACTTCCGCGTGGTGCTGCCGATCACCGCGACCGAGGTGCTCGGCGGCAACGCGGCCACCTACGGCTACCTGACCGCCGCGCTCGGGCTCGGCGCGGTCATGGGGGCGCTCGGGGCGGCGTCGCGGCGCACCGTGACCGGCCGCGGGCTGCTGCTCTGGACCGTCGCGTTCGGCGTGGTCAACCTGGTCACCGCGCTGGTCGGCGGGCTGGTCGTGGCCCTCGCCGCGCTGGTCGCGGTCGGGATCACCAACATCCTGTTCAACACCCTGGCCCGGACGCTGCTGCAGTTGCACAGCGACCCGGCGATGCAGGGCCGCGTGATGGCGCTGCACGGCCTCCTGTTCCTGGGGACCACGCCGATCGGCGGCCCGCTGCTGGGCTGGGTGTGCGTGGCCGTGGGGTCGCAGTGGGCGTGGGTCGTCGCGGGCGTGACCGCGCTGGCGGTCGCCGCCGCCGTCGCCCGGCCCATGTGGCGGGTCGGGGACCCGACCGCTCAACCGGTCGAGGTCGCCCCGTCCGCCGTCGGGTAGGCCGGCTGCGCCCAGCCGGTCGCGCCGAAGCCCCCGTCGGCCACGGCACCCGAGCTGCGCACCTCGGCGATCGCCTCCTGGACGACCCGCGACATCGGCGCCGGCAGTCCGGCCCGCTCGGCCGCCGCCAGCACCAGGCGCATGTCCTCGTCCGCCCAGGGGATCTCCCGCGGCCGCGCCCAGGTCTCCAGCACCCACGAGTTGGCGCTGCTCAGGAGGAGCCCCTCGACGAGCGGGCCGCGCTGCACCCCGAGCCGCTCGGCCAGGCGCAGGCCCTCGACCACCGAGGCGATGGTCGACCACAGCAGCATGTTGTTGACCAGCTTCGCCGTCTGCCCCGCCCCGGGCCCGCCGATGTGCACGACGTCGGAGCAGAACACCCGCAGCACGTCGGCGGTCCGTTCCAGCACCGCGGCGTCGCCGCCGACGAGGGCGAGCAGGGTCCCCTGGCGGGCGGCGTGGTCACCGCGGCACAGCGGGGTGTCCAGCAGACGCCCGCCGTCGTCCGCCGCGATGTCGTGCAGCCGGCGCATCTCCTCCGGGTCGACCGTCGAGCACACCAGCACGTCGCGGTCGCGCCAGACGGGCCGCAGCCGGCCGTCGACCACCAGGATGTCGCCGACCGCCCGGCCACCGGCCGTCACCAGGACGACGTCGCACTCCCCGAGCGCGTCCAGGTCCGCCACCCGGCGCCCGGCCCCGGGACGTCCACATTCGGATCGGGGTCGTAGCCCAGGACGTCGTAGCCCGCGGCGGCGAGATGCCCGGCCATCGGACCGCCCATCCGGCCCAGGCCGACGACACCGACTCTTCGCCCGTTTCCGGTCATATGGTCAGACTCTCAGACCTCGTGCCAAGGTTGATCCGTGACCTCCTCGCCGACCTCGCCCCGCTCGTGATCGGGATCGTGTCGGCCGGGGAGATGGGCAGCGCGCTCGGCGCCGTGCTCCGGGAAGGCGGCGCCGCCGTCGTCACCGCGGTCGGCGGGCGCAGCGAGCGGA
This sequence comes from uncultured Actinomycetota bacterium, assembly GCA_963748305.1. Classification (GTDB taxonomy): domain Bacteria; phylum Actinomycetota; class Actinomycetes; order Mycobacteriales; family Geodermatophilaceae; genus Blastococcus_B. The sequence goes on from CAVVIN010000013.1 coordinate 141,803, forward strand.
CCCGGCGCCTCGCCGAGCAGGCCGGCCTGGAACTCGTCGACGACCTCGACGACGTCGTCCGGCGCGCCTCGGTGCTGCTGTCGGTGGTGCCTCCGCAGGACGCCGGTGGCGTCGGCGCGGACCTCGTCGAGCGTGCGCGCCGGCTCGGGACCCGCCCGCTCCTCGTCGATCTCAACGCCGTCCCGCCGGCCGAGGTGGTCGGGCTGCACGAACGGGCCGCCGGTGCGGGCCTGTCGTTCGTCGACGGTGCGATCTCCGGCGCACCGCCGGGCGTCGGTCACGGGCGCACCCGGGTGCTGTTCGCCGGCGCCGCCGCCGCGGACGCCGCCCGGCTGCCGTGGACCGGCGTGGACGTGACCGTCGTCGGGGACCGGATCGGGGCCGCCTCGGCGGCCAAGATGTGCACCGGCGGCGTGCGCAAGGGCACGACGGCGCTGCTCATCAACGCCCTGCTCACCGCGGCCGAGTACGGGGTGCTCGAACCGGTGGAGGCCGAGCTGCGCCGGGCGCTGGGGCGCGATCCCGTGCTCGAGGTGGAGCTCGCGGCGAGCAAGGCGTGGCGCTTCGCCCCCGAGATGGAGGCGGTCGCCGAGACCCAGGCCTCCGCGGGGCTGGACCCGGCGATCTACCGGGCGATCGCGGAGGTCTATCGACGGACCGCTGCGACGTCCGCTGGGCGGAGCGCCGCCCGGAGGATGTCGACCGGTCCGGTGGCGACCCTGGCAGCTCGCCTCGCTTCGCTCGCTCGCTGCTGTCTGCGACCGCCCCCGCCCTCAGATGACGAAGGTCTCGGTCGACTCCTTCGCGAACAGCTCCGCCGGTTCGTACTGACGCCGGGACAGCCCCTGCTCGTGGTGGTAGCGGAGGAACGTGCTCAGCACGTGCTCGTTGCCCTGCAGGCCGTAGGACCAGTAGTCCTCGCCCATCAGTGACCGCGCCTCCTCCAGGCCGGGGATCAGCCACGGGAGCATGAACCGCAGCGCGGAGGCGTCGTACAGCTCGGTCATGGCCTTCCGCTTGGCCAGCCCCAGCGCCTTGGTCAGGGTCTGCGCGACCCACGGGTGCTGCTCGTAGACGTCCCGGCGGACGACGACGACATGCATGATCGGGAAGATCCCGGTCCGCGCGAAGTACTCCTTCTCCGCCGCGACGGGGTCGGTGAACAGGCGGCGCACGGTGCCGCCGGGCACGAAGGACGACGGCACCCGCGGCCCCTGGAACGCGTCGATCTCCCCGGCGGCGAGCATCGCCGAGAGCGTCTTCCCCTCCGGGATGGGCTGGATCCGGATGCGCTCGCCGAGGTCGACGGCGGCCTTCTCCACCCGGCCCGGCGTCTCCTGCCCGCCGGTGCGGTACTCGACCGAGTCGACCGGCACGTCGTAGTGGTCGGCCAGGAAGCCGCGGATCCAGACGTTGGCGGTGAGCTGCCACTCCGGCGTGCCCACGACCTTGCCGCGGAGGTCCTCGGGCTTCTCGATGCCGGCGTCGTCGTGGACGAAGATGCCGGCGTGCCGGAACTGCCGGGAGGTGTAGACCGGCAGCGCCACGAACGGCGGGTCGTCCAGGTCGAGGGACTTCACGTAGGACGACATCGACATCTCGGCGACCTCGAACTCCCGGTGCCGCAGCATCCGGAAGAACGTCTCCTCGACCGGCAGCCGCAGGTAGGTGAGGTCGATGCCGTCGGGGCGGACCGTCCCCTCCTCCAGGGCGCGGGTGCGGTCGTAGTCGCCGCAGGCGAAGGTCAGCTGTAACCGGGACATCAGTTCCCTCTCAACCGGGCATCGAGCCGGGGATAGACGCGTCTCGCGTTCTCCTCGAACACGGCCCGCTGCTGCTTCTCGTCCAGGCCGGCTGCGTCGAGGTAGGTCTTCGGTGTCGTCCCATTCGATGCCGGTGTCCGGGTCCGCACCGCGGACGGCGCCGAGCATCTCGGAGGCGAACAGGATGTTCTCGGTCGGGATCACGCGGGTCAGCAGGTCGATGCCCGGCTGGTGGTAGACGCAGGTGTCGAAGAAGACGTTGCGCAGCAGCGTCGACGGGTCCGGACGGCCCATCCGCATCGCCAGGCCCCGGTAGCGGCCCCAGTGGTAGGGGACGGCGCCACCGCCGTGCGGGATCACCAGGCGCAGGGTCGGGAACCGCTCGAACAGGTCGCCCTCGAGGAACTGCATGAACGCCGAGGTGTCGGCGTTGAGGTAGTGCGCGCCCAGCGCGTGGAAGGTGGGGTTGCACGAGCTCGAGACGTGCACCATCGCCGGCACGTCGAGCTCCACCAGCGCCTCGTACACCGGGAACCAGTACGGGTCGGTGAGCGGTGGGGAGGTCCAGAACCCGCCTGAGGGGTCGGGATTGAGGTTGGCGCCGATGAAGCCGCGCTCCTCGACGCAGCGACGCAGTTCCGCGACGACGTCGTCCTGCGATCCGCCCGGGGTCTGCGGCAGCTGGCAGACCGCGGCGAATTTGTCCGGGTAGAGCTCGGCCACCCGGGCGACGAGGTCGTTGCTCGCCCGCGCCCAGGCGACGGCCGTCGCCGGGTCGGGCACGTGGTGCTCCATGCCCGACGCCTTCGGCGAGAAGATCATCAGATCCCCGCCGCGCTCGCGCAGGATCCGCAGCTGGTTCGCCTCGACGCTCGCGCGCAGCTCGTCGTCGCTGATCGGGCCCAGCTGCGCCGACGACCCGGCCAGCTGCGCGTCGCGGAAGTCCTGGAGCTGCTTCGGGGCGGTCGTGTAGTGACCGTGGCAGTCGATGATCACCGATCGGGCTCCTGCTCGACGTAGGTCAGGCCCAGGGAGGCCAGCCGGGGGCGCATGTCGTTCATGTCCAGCCCGAGCTCACCGTTGCGGTACCGCTCGCGGATGCCGGCCTCCCGCTGCTCGCGGGCGCGGGCGGCCGCGAGCACCTCGGGGGCCCGGCCGCGCGGGACCACCACGACGCCGTCGTCATCGGCGACGACGACGTCACCGGGCTCGATCCACTGCCCGGCGCACACCAGGCCGACGTTGACGCTGCCGAGGGTCTCCTTGATGCAGCCGAACGCGCACACGTGGCGCGACCAGATCGGGAACCGCATCGCGGTCAGGTCCGCGACGTCGCGACACCCGGCGTCCAGGACCACGCCACGCACGCCGCGGGTGGCCAGCGCCGTCGCGATCAGGTCGCCGATGTAGCCCGCCGACGACGGCGTGGTCGGGGCGACGACCAGCAGGTCGCCCTCCTGGCACTGCTCGATGGCGACGTGGATCATCCAGTTGTCACCCGGCGGCACGCTGACCGTGACCGCGGTGCCGGCCACGCGCGCGCCGGACCAGATCGGCCGCAGGGCCGGGTCCAGCAGGTGGGTGCGCCCCTGCGCCTCGTGCACGGTCGCGACGCCGCACTCGGCCAGACCGTCGACGACGGACCGCTCGGCGCGCGCGACGTCCGTGACGACGACGTTCCCCGCACGGCGCTCACGCGTCCCCCCACGGCTTGAGCGAGATGTGGATGGCGTCCTCGCCGGTCTCGCCGGCGAGCGTGCGAATGGCGTGGTCGACGTCCTCGAGACCGAAGCTGTGCGTGGCCAGCCGCTCCAGGGGGAAGCGGTGCGAGGCCAGCTGCTCGAGCGCCAGCTCGACGGACCGGTAGCTGTGCCCGCGGGCGCTGGCCAGCGTGATGCACTTCTCGGTCATCTTCTTGAGCGGGAAGTCGGGGAACGCGGCCTCCTCGCCCTGGGTGACCATGATCCCCTCGCGGCGCTTGAGCGCATCGATGCCCAGCAGGACCGGCGCGGTACCGGCACCCGAGGTGCAGTCGAGGACGACGTCGACGCCCTTCCCGCCGGTCAGCGCCATGACCGTCGGCCAGCGCGTCCTCCTGCTGGACGTCGATGACGGCATCGGCGCCCAGGGTCTTCGCCAGCTCCAGCCGGGTGGCGTCCCGGGTGGTGCCGCTGACGACGATCAGCGAGGCGCCGGCCTGCTTGGAGGCGACGACCTGCGAGAGCCCCTGCTGGCCGGGGCCCTGGATGAGCACGGTGGATGCGTTGCCGACCTCGCCCGCGTTGAGCGCCCACTCGATGCCGTTGGACAGCGGGGTGACCAGGCCGGCGAGCTCGGCGGAGACGCCGTCGGGCACCTTGTGGGTGACCGCGTTCCACGGCAGGTACATGTACTGGGAGAAGCCGCCCCAGAGGCGCCCGGGGTTGTTCGAGGACGTGTAGCCGTACCGGCGGGCGTCGGGGTTGGTGCGCCAGTCGGTGAGCTCGCAGTGCCGGTACTCGCCGAGCCGGCACCACTCGCAGTGCATGCAGCCGACGTAGTGCTCCACGAAGACGCGGTCGCCCTCGCGCAGGCCGTGGATCTCGGTGAACCTGGACCCCGCCCGGGCGATGATGCCGACGTTCTCGTGGCCCATGATCACCGGCTCGTCGATCGTCGGCTTGCGGTACAGCTTGACGTCGGTGCCGCAGATCCCGGCCACCTCGATCTTCAGCAGCGCGGCGTCGTCCGCGATGTCGGGCATCGGGAACTCGCGCAGTTCGGTCGTCCCGGGCGCCGTGCGGACCGCCGCCAGTACCTGCTCTGCCATGGCTCTCCTCCGTCGTGTGTCCGGGACCACCCTAATCCAAGGTCTTATGGTCTGACCACTAGCGTGTTAGCGTCCGACGCATGTCGGACCTGCACCTGCGCGCGGTGACGCGGACCCAGGGGAACAACCAGGCGCTGAAGGACGGGACCGTCGTCCCCGAGGGCTTCAGCCTCGACTTCGAGGAGGTCCCGGTCCTCGTCCAGGCGTTCCGCCGGATGGTCCGCGGCCTCGAGTTCGACGTCTGCGAGATGGCGCTGACGACCTACCTGGTCGCGAAGGCGCACGGGGTGGCGTTCACCGCCGTCCCGGCCTTCCTCGTCCGCGGGTTCCACCATGCCGCGATCACGGTGGACACCCGGCACGGCATCACCACGCCGAAAGACCTCGAGAGGAAGAAGGTCGGGGTCAGCCGCGGCTACACGGTCACCACCGGCGTCTGGGCCCGCGCCATTCTCGCGTCGGAGTACGGCGTGGACCTCAATTCGATCACCTGGGTGCTCTCCGGTGACGAGCACGTCGCGAGCTACCGGCCGCCGGGCAACGTCGAGTCGATCCCGCCCGGCCGGGAGCTCGACGAGATGCTCGCGAGCGGCGAGCTCGCCGCCGTCGTCGGGGTGGAGATCGACTCCCCCGACGCCGCGCCACTCATCCCCGACCCCGCCGAGGCCGGCTTCGCGGCGCTGCAGCAGCGCGGCCTCTACCCGATCAACCACCTGGTGGTGATCCGCGACGAACTCCTCGCGGAACGGCCCGAGCTCGGCGCCCAGGTGTTCGACGCCTTCGCCCGGTCCAAGCAGATCTACGTCGACCGGCTGCGCACCGGCGCCCTCGAGGCGCCGACGACGAACGACCGGATGTACGCCCGGGTGATGGAGCTGACCGGCGCCGACCCGCTGCCCTACGGCATCGAGCCCAACCGGGCGGTGCTCGAGGAGCTGTTGCGGCACGCGGTCGACCAGAAGATCCTCGACACCCCGCCCGTCCTCGAGGACGTCTTCGCCGCGGGTACGCGCGACCTCACGGCCTGACCCATGCGCATCGCTGTCGCCGCCGACCACAACGGGGTCGCGCTGAAGGTTCGGCTGATCGAGTCGCTGCGGGCCGCGGGTCACTCCGTCGACGACCGCGGCTGCGACGCCTCGGACGGCACGGTCGACTACCCGCCGCTGTGCGAGGACGTCTGCCGTCGGGTGGTCGCCGGCACGGCCGACCGCGGGATCGTCGTCGGCGGCAGCGGCCTGGGCGAGGTCATCGCCTGCAACAAGATCGCCGGCATCCGCGCCGGTCTGTGCCCCGACGTGTGGCACGCCGAGATCTCGCGCGGCAACAACGACGCGAACGTGTTGGTCCTGGGCGCGAAGGTCATCGACCCCGACCTGGCCGAGCAGGTGGTCGGCACGTGGCTGACCACGCCGTTCAAGGGCGGCGAGCACGCCCGCCGGGTGGCGATGATCGACGAGCTGGAGGCGGGGCGGGTCACTCCTCAGGGGTGGGGCGGGCGGGGCCGTCGAGCAGTAGCCCCTCGTGCCGCAGCCGCGCGAGGTGGTGGCGGAAGAGCATCACGTCGTTGAAGGAGCCGCCGAGGTCGGGCAGCTCGGCCACGTCCTCCGGCGTCAGCTCGGCGGCGCGGCCGCCGAGGCGCGCGGACTCCACCGACACGCGGGCCAGGGCGTCGAGCGCCAGGGCACGGCCGACGGCCTGCTCGACGGCATGTTCGCCGGATCCGACGGTGGTGATGCCGTGGCCACGCATGACCAGCACGCTCTTGTCCCCCAGCGCGGCGGCGACCTCCCGGCCCAGCTCCGGACGGCGGACCAGCACCGAGCGCGGGTAGACCGGTATCCCGTCGAGCGCCAGGCGCGCGGCCGGGATGTGGTACGCCCCGAAGACCGGCCGGAGCGGCACACCCTCCAGCCCGGCGAGCAGCACCGACGGCGGGTGGCAGTGGACGACGGCGTCGACGTCCGGCCGTGCCCGCAGCACCTCGGCGTGGATCGGCAGCTCGTTGGGCACCGCCCAGCCGTCGAGGTCACCACCACCGTCGAGGTCCACCTCGTGGACGTCGGCGGTCCGGGTGAACATCAGCCCCTCCTCCTGCGGTCCACGACAGCGCACGAGCAGGCGGTCCGGCCCGGTGCGGAGGCTGACGTGGCCGAGGACGTCCTCGGCCAGCCCGCGGGCGCCCAGGATCCGGCAGGCGTGGGCGACGAGCAGGCGATCGGCGGAACGGCCTTCCGGAGACCTGAGGCTCATTGGTCAGACCCTAAAGGGGGTCCTATGCGCCCTCCGGGGGGTTCCGCGTGGGAGACTCCAGCCGTGGAGCCGATTCTGGACCAGCCCCCCGTCCGCCCGACCGGTGCGGCGGCGGACGGTGCCGACCTGTTCAGTGCGGTCAGCGTGGGACGCGTGTCCCAGGTGATCGTCGAGCAGATCCGGGCCCTGATCCGGGAGGGGCGCCTGCGGCCGGGCGACCGGCTGCCTCCCGAGCGCGACCTCTGCGAGCGGTTCGGCGTCAGCCGGGTGACCGTGCGTGAGGCGCTCCGGGTACTGGAGGCCGGTGGCCTGATCGACGTCCGCGTCGGCGCCCGTGGTGGCGCCTTCGTCACCCTGCCCACCCGCGCCCGTCTGGGCGAGGGCCTGGCCGACCTGCTGCAGCTGAGCCCGCTGACCGCGGCCGAGGTCACCGAGGCGCGGATGGTCTTCGAACTCGGCATCGTGCCGCTGGTCGTGGAGCGGGCCACCGAGGAGGACCTGGTCGCACTCGAACGGCTCTGCGAGGAGCAGCAGGCCGCCCTCGACGACCAGCGCTACACGATGGAGATGTCCGCGGAGTTCCACGTCCGCGTGGCCGCCTCCACCCACAACGCCGCGATCGAGATGCTCGTCCAGAGCTTCCACGGCCCGCTGCTCATGTCGCTGAAGAAGGCGCAGATCGCCGAGCCGCTGATGGGCCACCGGGGCGCGCACGAGCACCTGGACTTCGTGCACGCCGTGCGCCGGCGGGACGTCGCCGCAGCCGAGTCGATCATGCGGACCCACATCGACCGGACCGCGAGCCGCGTCGCTCACTGACGCAGCCTCACTGCCGCAGCGCCGCCTCGAATGCGGCCAGCGCCGCCTCGTCGAACAGCACGAACTGCACGCTGACGCACATGCTGGGCTGACGACCTCTCGGACGCCGGCGACGGCCTGCCGCGCGGCGTCGTCGATCGGCCAGCCGTAGATGCCGGCCGAGACCGCGGGGAACGCCACCGAGCGGGCACCCAGCCCGTCGGCCACCCGCAGGCTCTCGCTGTAGCAGGACCGCAGCACCGCCGACCGGTCCTCCGACGCCGACCAGATCGGGCCGGCCGTGTGCACCACCCAGCGCGCCGGCAGCCGGCCGGCCGTGGTGGCCACCGCCTGCCCGCGCGGGAGCCGGCCCTCCGGGAGCCCGCGCGTGACCGCGCGGCACTCCTCGAGGATCGCGGGCCCGCCCGCCCGGTGGATGGCGCCGTCGACCCCACCGCCGCCCAGCAGCCCGGGGTTGGCCGCGTTGACGATCACGTCGGCATCGACCCGCGTGATGTCACCGCGCACGGCCAGTCCGCATGACTCCACGGCCTCACCGGCGACCGTAGGCTCTTCGGGCATGAGCTACCCCACGCCCTACCGGCTCCGGCGGGACACCCGCAACAAAGTGATCGGCGGAGTGTGCGCCGGAATCGCCCGCCGCTACGGCCTGAACCGCACCGGGCTCCGATGGGCCTTCGTGATCTCCTGCGTGCTGCCGGGCCCGCAGTTCGTGGCCTACCTGCTGCTCTGGGTGCTCATCCCCGGGACTGACCCCTCCTGGCCAGCCCGCTCGCTGGTCAGACCTTGTCGCGCGGGTCCTCGCTGAACAGCAGCGACTTGATGGTCACGGGCACCGTCCTCGACGGGTGGCGCACCCGGCCGATGTCGATGTAGTCGAAGTCCCGCAGGTACAGGCCGTCGACCACCAGCAACGGGTTCACGACGCCGACCTCGTCGCGCAGCAACCGGCCCAGCGTCATCGCGACGTCGCCGTCGAGCATCAGGTAGATCGGCCGACCGTCGGCGATCCGCTCGGCCAGGCCGTCGCGGACACCCAGCGCGAACGCGTGCAGCCGGCCGTAGGCGGGCAGCCCGGTCCAGGAGAGCGCCAGCGCGACGTCGTCCCCCGAGTGCTCGGCGTCCAGCGCGACCAGGTGCTTGCCGGATCGCCTCGGCGACGGCCGCCGGGGAGACGTCGTCGCCGAGTTCGAGTACGGGCTTGACGACCTGCAGGTTGCGGCGCGGCAGCAGCGCGTCGGGGTCGGAGATCCAGCCGGTGTTCCCGGACAGCTGCACGCTGTACTCCGACGCCCCCAGGGCGGTGGCGCGGATGCACTCCCCCGCCGGCAGCAGCGGGAAGGGGAACGCGCCGTCGTCCACCCGCCGGCGCAGCGCCCGGCCCAGCGGCGCGCCGAGGTCACCGAACACCCGCTCCTCGCGCCCGTAGACGTACTCGGCGACGCCGCCGGAGAACATCACGCCGTCGATCGTCCCGAGCGGGCCGAGCGGATCGGTGAGGTACAGCCGCTCGACGTCGTCGGGCAGGGGGTCGGCCGTGATCGCGGCGACCAGTGTCTCGGCCATCCGGACGGCCACGGCCTCGATCTCGACGGTCGACGCCGTGTCGTCGAGCGCCCAGCGGAAGCCGGCGCGCTCGGCGTGCTCCGCGCCCGCCGGGTCCAGCCGGGTGATCCGGCCGCCGTCGTCGACGACCTGCAGCCGGCCCCCCACGTGCACCGCGGCGGTGGCCTCCACCCGACCGTGGTCGAGGACGGCGAGCTTCGTCGTCCCGCCCCCGATGTCCACGTTGAGGATCCGCAGTCCCTGCTCGTAGGAGACCCGCGCGGCGCCCGAGCCGTAGGCGGCGAGCATCGCCTCCATGTTGTGCCCGGCGGTCGCCGTCACCAGTTCGCCGCCGCGCTCGGCCAGCACGCCGGCGATGGCCTCGGCGTTGCGCCGGCGCAGCGCCTCCCCGGTGAGGATCACGACGCCGGTGTCGATCGTCTCCGGTCCCACGGCGGCCTCGCCGTACGCCCGGTCGATGATCGCGCCGAGTTCCTCGGCGTCGATGTGCTCGCTGCTGGCGTACGGCGTCAGTGCCACCGGTGAGCGGTACAGCGTGTCCCGCCGGACGACGACGTAGCGGCTGGTCAGCTCCTCGCCGATGCGGCGCAGGTGCAGCCGGGAGAAGACGACCTGGGTGCCCGAGGAGCCGATGTCCATGCCGACGCTGTGCAGCGTGACGTTGTCCTGCTGCCAGATCGGGTTGTCCTCGAGCGGCAGGACGGCGTCGTCGTCGTGCTCGTGGTCGTGGTCGGGCACGTAGGCGGAGTGGACGACGACCGGCTCGTCCACCCCGCCGTGCGTGTGCGCGTGCGCGTGGCTGTGCGACACCTCAGACCGAGACGGCCTCGGCCGGCTTCGGCGGGAGCGACTCGAGCTCCGACTCGTAGGCGGCGTCCATCTTCGGCTCCATGCCGTGCTTGGACAGCGCGTCGCGGAAGGTCTCCCGCACGAACGACGACTCGTCGGCGTAGTCGATCTGGTCGCCGCCGACCCGCTGGCTGATCCAGGCCTTCGGCACACCCTGGGCGTTGCGGATGGACACGACCTCGTGCTTGAAGGCGAGGTAGCGGGCCGGCTCCGTGCCGGTGTTGAAGTGCTGGTGGAACCACATGTTCGGCGGCACGATCATCGAGCCGGCGCCCCACTCGTAGCGCCGCGGCTCCTCACCCTCCGGCCACATGAGGCTGTAGCCCTCGCCGGACAGGATGATCACGTGCGCACCGGGACCGTGCCGGTGGCCCTTCTTGTACGTGGCCGTGGGGAACTGCGAGATGTGGCTGTTCATCGAGCCCTTGGCCATCGAGAAGCGGATGTGCCCGCCGCCGGCGCCGCGCTCCTTGGCCTCGATCAGCGGCAGGTTGATCGCGTCCGCGACGAAGTTGGTGTCGAGGAGCAGCCCCTTCTGCTCACCGTTGGGCGAGAAGTAGTCCGGCTCGCCGTTGAAGCGCTTCGGGAAGTCGTGCGCCGTGCCGAACACGAAGTCGATGTCGTCGTAGAGGTTGATGACCGGCGGGGCGTTGGTCGAGGAGACGAACCGCGCGACCTCGGTGCCCGAGCCGTTGAAGAACTGGTGGTTGGCGTTGAGCGGGATGGCGAACAGCGCGCCGGGGCCCCACTCGAAGGTGACCTCCGCACCGGCGTCGTTCCACACCTTGGTGGAGCCGTGCCCGGAGAGGACGAGGACCTGCTCCTCGAACAGCTGGCGCTGGGGTGCGAGCGCGCCGCCGGCCGGGATCTCGCACACGTAGCAGTCGTTGGACGTGCGGGTGGCCTCGTGGTTGATGAACACGCCCCGGCCGCCGCGGCGCTCCCACGGCTTGAGCTCGACGGTGTTGAGGTCGGGCACGTAGTGGGCGGCGATGATGTCGAGACCCTCCGCCGCGACCCAGCGCGTGTACGGGGAGTCCTTCTCGGTGGCGAACTTCGCCGCCAGCGACTCGGTGACGAGAGCGTCCTTGGCCATACGGGGGCCTCCTGGGTGGCAGGTACGGGCGGCGCGGCACGCCTGTTGTGCGGGAGGTCACCAGCCCGTTGGTAGGACCATAAGACCACAGGGGTGCGGCGTCAACGACAGCGGCCCGCGCGTAGGCGCGGGCCGCGGTGTCTCGGGCGCTGGGGTGCAGGACGGTCAGAGCCGGTCGGTCACCAGCTGTTGTCGCGCCGGAGGCCGCGCACGGCCGGCCGGACGTCGACAAGGTAGACCACTGCGGCGATGACGGCGGGCAGGCCGAGGAAACTCATCGGCCCCATCCAGAAGATGACCAGCACCGCGAGGCCGGTGATCGCGGCCCAGCCTGGCTTGGTCAGCTTGCCGGCGGCGACGTAGCCGGCCGCGGGGCGGACCAGGGCGTCGATGAACGCCCACAGTCCGAGCGCCAGGGTGCCGTACCGGAGGACGTCGAACACCAGTCCGTCGAAGCCCCACATGCCGGTCAGCGTACCCGCCGCCGGCGCCTGGACCAGGGACCGCGACGGTCCGGCTCACTCCCCCGGGCGGGGACAGCACAGGGCCCCGGAGCGCGTGAGCAGCTCCGGGGCCCTGATGGCGTGTGCCGTGCGTCAGCCGTTGCGCTTCGCGGGAACGGCGGTCGGGTTGGCGCGCTTGGCGGTGCGGGCGCGCGGGACGCGAGCCGACGTGGTCGCCTTGGCCGGGCTCCGCTTGGCAGCGGGGCTGGACTTCTTGGCGGCCGGCTTGGTCGTGGAGGCCGCGGTCGCCTTGGTGCTCTCGGCGGCGTCCTCGACCTTGGTCTCGGCCTTGGCCGTCACCTTGGTGGCGCGGGCGGCGGTCTTCTGCGCGATCGAGGTCACCTCGTTGGAGGCGTCGACGACGACCTCCTGCGTGTCCTCGAGCACGTCCTCGAGGGCGTCCTCGACGGCGTCGACAGCGCGCTCGGCGCGGCGCACGACCCGGCGGAAGCCGGGCTGGCGGCGCAGCTCCTCGACGACCTCGGCGCCGTGGGCGGCCAGGGTCTCCACGGTGCTGACCGCCTGCGTGCGGGCGGTCTCGACCAGGCCGGCGACGGTGCTGCGCAGCGCCTCGGGGCGGGTGGCGACGGCGAACTGGTGCGCCGTGGTCCGAGCGGTACCGGCGGCCTCGGTGGCCCGGGTGCGGGCCTCCTTGACGGCCAGGTCGGCCTGCACCTGGGCCTCGCCCGGGAGCGCCTTGACCGTGGAGGTGGCCTTGGTGCGGAACTCGTTGATGACGATCTTCGCGCGCTCGACGGCCAGGTCACTGGCGCCGATCACGGCGAGGACGGGGGTCTTGGCGTGACTGACGGCGAACTCGCCGTAGTGCTTGACGGTCTGCGTGGTGCTCATGCTGACTCCTTCGATGTCGGGGTCTGGGCTGTGGTGCGGGGGGTGGTGCGGGCGGGGACGGGGGAAGAGGTCTGGGATGCAGCTTCGGTGCTCTCGGACGTAGGTCTCGTAGAGCTCCAGCAGAACGGCCTTGTGCCGCTCGGAGAGGGCCTCGTCGGATCTGATCGCCGCCACGGTGTCCGGACTGCCGGACCGCCGGTCGAGGATCCCCGCCTGCTCGTAGAGCGACTCGGCCGAGATCTTCAGGCCCCGGGCGATCGCCGCGAGGATCTCCGCGGACGGCTTGCGCAGGCCCCGCTCCACCTGGGACAGGTACGGGTTGCTGACCCCGGCGGTGCGAGCCAACTCGCGCAGCGGAGACGCGGGCGGCGTTGCGCTGCTCGCGGATGAAGTTCCCCACCTGCGAGCTGACCGTCGCGACGCTGGGCGCCTCGTTGAGAGACCCAGCGACCGATCCCGCCACGCTGCCGGCGACCCGGTCCACCTTCTCGCGGACCGTTGTCACCTGCTCACGGACGAACTCACCCGGTGTCTGCATGGGTACGACCATATCCCGGGGTGCTAGCAGTTGCAAGCGGAGCAGCTAGCAGATGGCAGTGAACGCCGTCACAGCGAAACCCGCAGGTCAGACGGCTATCGACGGTGCAGCGCGGACCTCACCCACCACAGCGTCCCCACCGGACAGCGGCGTGAGCGACCACGGTGCAAGCACCTCGGCCGCGATCCCGAGACGGCGCAGGCCCGCACTGAGCACCGGCAGACGCCCGCGGTCGCCCCCGTCGTCGAGCTTGTAGGCCACCGCCCCGGCGCCGGGGAGCGCGGCGACGTGCACGCCGTCGGCACCCACCTTCGTGAGCAGCCCGGGGACCGCCGACATCAGGTCGGTGTCCTCCCGGCCGGTTCCGGCCACGAGCCAGGGGTGCGCGCGCATGGCGTCGGCGACCGAGCGGTCCCGGCTGCCCTCCGACGCCTCGACCAGGGAGAGGACGCCCCGGGCCAGCCCGGTCAGCGACAGCGCGTGCTGCGGCGCTCCGCAGCCGTCGACGACGACCGCGCGGACCGGCTCGCCCGCCGCCTCGCCGAGTCGGGCCTCGATCGCCTGCTGCAGCGGGTGGTCGCGCTCCAGATAGGTCTCCGTCGGCCACCCCGCCGCGACGCAGGCCGACAGCATCGCGGCGTGCTTGCCCGAGCAGTTCATGGCCAGCCGGTCCGGTGTCCGGCCGTCGACCAGCCAGGCGGCCTTCGTCGGCTCGTACTGCGGGAGTGCGGGTGGGCACCCGAGGTCGTCGGGCCCGAGCCCCACGGCCGACAACATGTCCGCGACCACCTCGCGGTGTCGGTCCTCGCCGTTGTGCGAGCCCGCCCCGATGGCCAGTTCCTCGGCCGAGCGGGGCGACCAGCCGGCGGCCAGCAGGGCGGTGGCCTGCACCGGCTTGTTGGACGACCGTGGCAGCACCGGCCGGTCGACGTCCCCGGCGGCGAAGGTCACCGACCCGTCGGCCGCCAGCACGACGAGCGCACCGCGGTGCACCGACTCCAGGAAGCCCGACCGCCAGACCTCGGCGAGGACGGGGTTGTCTGGCCACGCGCCTTCGTTCAATGGCGGCCTTCGTCGGCGAGCAGCGCGGCGACGTCGGCCTCGCCGTCGCGGTACCGGCGGCCGAGCTCGGCGGCCAGCGCGTCCATCACCTGCTGCACGCCCCGGCGGCGCTCGGAGAGCCCGCTCTCGGCCTCGGCCAGGGCCCGCGCGGCCCTCTCCAGCTTCGCGTCGGACAGCTCGGCGATCCCCGACATGTCCACGCCCCTGGTCAGCGAGTTGACCCAGGACTCGTACTCGTCGGGCGCGGCCGGCTGCACCGTCTGGTGCCGGCCGAGCCCGTGCGCCGGCCCGCGGCCCTTCTCCGAGAGGATCTCCGGCAGCAGGTCGACCAGCGACCGGCCGTCGTCCTCGGACCGGCGCTGCAGCTCGCGCCGGACGATGTCCAGCCGCCCCTGCAGCAGCCGCCGCGTGTAGGAGAGGTTGACCTCCTCCTGCTCCGCCTTGCGGCGCAGCTGCCGCACCTCCGTCATCGACTGCCGGACCGCGCTCTCGAGGAACGTCGGTTCGAGCAGCTCGTCGACGGTGGCGCCACCGGCGGGGGAAGGCTTCGGGGTCACAGGGCTGCCTCCATCGGCTTGATGCCCAGCAGGCTGCGGGCGTCGTCGGTACTCATCGGCGGTCGCTGGGCGATGCGGGCGAGACCGGCGGCGCGCGCGACCAGCTGGGCGTTGTCACGCACCGGCTCGCCCGGAGCGTAGGTGAGCGTGTCCTCCATGCCCACTCGGAGGTGGCCGCCGGCCGACAGCGCGGCCAGCATCACCGGCAGCGAGGTGCGGCCGACGCCGGTCGCGGCGAACGTGGCCCCGGGCGGGACGTGCGGCAGGCACGCGGCCAGCGCCTGCGTCGTGCCGGGCATGCCGCCGGGCACGCCCATCACCAGGTCGACGTGCACGTGCCCCCCGTGCGGCGGCCCGTACTTGTCGAGGAGGCGGGTCAGCGTCGCCAGGTGACCGAGGTCGAACACCTCGTACTCGGGGACGATCCCGCGCTGCTGCATCTGCGTGTGCAGCTCGACGATCAGGTCCCACGGATTGCTGAAGATGTCCCGGCCGAAGTTCACCGTGCCCAGCGACAGCGAGGCCGCGTCGGGCTGCGCGTCGAGGACGGCGAGGCGTGCGTCGAACGGGTCGGTCACCGCACCGCCGGTGGACAGCTGGACGATCAGGTCGGTGTTCTCGCGGACGGCCGCGACGACCTCGTTCACCCGCGCCAGGTCCAGCGTCGGCCGGGTCTCGGTGTCGCGGATGTGCAGGTGCGCGACCGCCGCCCCGACCGCCTGGCAGTCCCGCGCGGCGGCCACGACCTCCTCGACCGTGACCGGCAGGGCAGGGACGTCGGCCTTCGCGGACTCGGCTCCGGTCGGGGCGACCGTGATGAGCGTGCTGGCGGGGGTCACCGGCCGATCGTGGCAGACCGCACGGCGCGGATGCGCTCCCGCACCGTGTCGTCGGTCTCCTCGACCAGGTCGTCGGGATCGATCGAGGCCGTGGAGCCGGCAACGGTGAGCGCCGCGTCCCCGCCGATCGAGCGCTTCACCATCGCCAGCGCGATCACGCCCAGCTCGTAGTGGCGCACGACCGTGCCGACCCGGCCGACGTCCCGGCTGCCCGCGGTCACCGCCGTCCCGGGCTCGGCCAAGACCTCGCTGACGCCGTCCAGGTGCAGCAGCACGAGCCGCCGCGGCGGCCGGCCCAGGTTGTGCACGCGGGCGACGGTCTCCTGGCCGCGGTAGCAGCCCTTGTCGAGGTGGACGGCGGTGGTGAGCCAGCTCAGCTCGTTGGGGATCGTGCGGTGGTCGGTGTCCACGCCCAGTCGCGGGCGGCGGGCCTCGACGCGCAGCGCGTCGTAGGCGTGGCAGCCGGCCGGCGTGGCGCCGGCGGCGAGGAGGCGGTCAACCGTCGCGCGCAGGTCGGTGCGCCGGACCAGGAGGTCGAACACGGTCGCGCCGCCGTCGCCGATCGACGGCATGCGGCGGACGAAGCCGGCGTCGGTCTTCTGCACCTCGTAGGACGCGCCCGGGGCCGGCAGCTGCGCTGCGGCAAGAACGGCGGGACCAGTCGGGCCGACGACGCTCAGCACGGCCCATTCGTCGGTCACGAGCGTCGGGTCGACCCGCAGCAGAAAGCGCATCCGGTCGAGGAACGTGTGCAGCGCCTCGCCGGTGCCGGGCTCGACGTCGGCCCAGGTCGTGCCGTCGAGGTCGGCCAGGACCAGGTGGTGCTCGACATGGCCCTGCGGCGACAGGATCAGCGCCTCGGTGCCGGCGCCGTCGGCCAGCCGGTCGAGGTGCTGGCTGGTCAGGCTGTGCAGCCACGAGAGGCGGTCGGCGCCCGGGATCGCGAGGACGTCGCGGTCGCTGCGGTCGACCAGCCCCGCGCCCTCGGCGAGGGAGCGCTGTTCGCGCAGCGGATCGCCGTAATGCGCGGCGATCAGACCGCCCTCGACGGCGACGGCCCCCGGCAGTCCCAGGAGGGGTGACGCGCTCATGGTTTCTCTTCTCCGGCTCGTTCGCGGCACGCACGGCACGTCCCGGACAGGGCAACGTGCCCCACGTCCACGATGAAACCGAGTTCGGCCGCCAGACGTTCCGCGGCACTGTCGAGCAGGTCGGGGTCGGCGGACTCCACCGCCCCGCAGGAGGCGCACACGACGTGCAGGTGCGGGTGCTCGGCGGCGTGGTAGATCGGCGCGCCCTTGCCGAGGTGGGTGTGCCAGACCAGGCCGAGCCGCTCGAGCAGTTCCAGGTTGCGGTAGACCGTCGAGGTGTCCGGCGCGGCGCCGTCCGGCCCGGCCTCGTCGCGCAGCCGCGCGCCGATCGTCTCCGGGGTGGCGTGCTCCAGCGCCGTCACCGCCGCCAGCACCCGCGCCCGCTGAGGGGTCAACCGCAGGCCACGGGCGCGCAGCCGCTCGGCAAGCGGCGCACCGGCGTCCTCCGAACCCATGCGGGGAGCCTATGCCCGGCGTGGGGCAGGCTGTCCCCCGTGACCGACGAACGAGTGGTGGCGGTCTGGCGGGACGGCGCCGCGGTCCGCGTGCCGGCCGACGAACCGGTGGTGACGGCGTTCGACCTCGGGCTTGGCCGCGGTGACGGCGTCTTCGAGTCGGTCGCCGTCATCGGGTGCGGCGCCCCGCACCTGGCCGCCCACCTGTCCCGGCTGGGGCGGTCGGCCGGGCTGCTGGAGTTGGTCGACGTCGGGCCGGCCGCCTGGGAGGCCCTGGTCGACGACGTGCTCGCCGGCTGGGACCCGGGCACCGACGGCGTCATCCGGCTCTTCCTCACCCGCGGCCTCGGCCAGGGCCTGCCGCCCACCGCGCTCGCGCTGCTCTCCGCCGTCCCGGCCGAGACCGTGCGCCAGCGGACCCAGGGCATCTCCGTCGTCACGCTGGGGCTGGGCGTCCCCGCCGACTTCCGGTTGCACGCCCCCTGGCTGCTCGGCGGGGCGAAGACGCTCTCGTACGCGGTCAACATGGCTGCACTGCGGCACGCCGCCGCCCGCGGGGCCGACGACGTCATCTTCCTGTCGCTCGACGGGCAGGTGCTCGAGGGGCCGACGTCGACCGTCGTCTGGTCGGCCGGCGGCGTGCTGCACACCCCGCCGCTGGAGACCGGCATCCTGCCCGGCACGACCGTGGCCCGGCTGTTCGCCCGTGCCGCCGACGCCGACCGTCCCACGGCGGTCACCCCGGGCACGGTCGAGGACCTGCGCACGGCCGACGCCGTATGGCTGGTGTCCGGCGTGCGCGCGGCCGCCACGGTGCACACCCTCGACGGCGTAGCCCGGGGCGACGGCGGGCTGTCCGCGGGGGTGCGCGAGCTACTCGCCCGCTAACCTGGGCCGCGGTGCGCCGGGAAGTCTGGTCGGCAACGTCTCAGCCGACCCTTCCCCTGGAGCCGCCCCCGTGACCACCACCCCGACCCGACTCTTCGGTCGAGGCTCGTGGACCGAGGCGCAGCGCATCGCGTCGGTGCTGCGCAAGGAGACGGTGGGCGGGGCGCTGCTGCTCGGTGCCGCCGCGATCGCCCTGGTCTGGGCCAACTCCCCCTGGAGCGAGGCCTACGAGACCCTGCGCGACACACGGGTCGGCCCGGCATCGCTGCACCTGGACCTGACATTGGGCACGTGGGCCGCCGACGGCCTGCTCGCGATCTTCTTCTTCGTGGCCGGCCTCGAGCTCAAGCGCGAGTTCGTCGCCGGCGACCTCCGCGAGCCGCGCCGGGCCGCGCTGCCGGTCGCGGCGGCGGTCGGCGGGATGGCGGTGCCCGCGCTCTTCTTCGTCCTGTTCACCCTGGGCGGGGAGGAGGGTGCGCTGCGCGGCTGGGCCATCCCGTCGGCGACCGACATCGCGTTCGCCCTCGCCGTCCTCGCGGTGATCAGCACCCACCTGCCGAGTGCGCTGCGCACCTTCCTGCTCACGCTCGCCGTGGTCGACGACCTGCTGGCGATCGTGGTGATCGCGATCTTCTACACCGCGGAGCTCTCGCCTGCGTTCCTCGCGCTGACGCTGGTGCCGCTGGCACTGTTCGGGTTCCTCGTGCAGCGGCGGGTGCGCTCGATCTGGGTGCTGCTGCCGCTCGCCGTCCTCACCTGGGGGCTGATGCACGCCTCGGGTGTGCACGCGACGGTGGCCGGGGTGCTGCTCGCGTTCACGGTGCCGGTCGCTCCCGGGGTCGCCGAGCGCTTCGAGCACCGGCTGCGGCCCCTGTCGGCCGGGGTCGCGGTGCCCGTCTTCGCGTTCTTCTCGGCCGGTGTCGCCGTCGGGGGGCTGTCCGGCCTCGGCGCCTCGCTCGGCGACAGCATCGCCCTCGGGATCATGGTCGGCCTGGTCGCCGGGAAGGCGATCGGCATCACCGCCGCCACCTGGCTGGTCGCCCGGTTCACGCGCGCCCAGCTCGACGAGAACCTGGGCTGGCCCGACGTCCTGGGGTTGTCCCTGCTGGGCGGCATCGGGTTCACCGTCTCGCTGCTCATCACCGAGCTCGCCTACGGCGCCGACAGCCCGAGCTACGACCATGCGAAGGTCGGCATCCTCGCCGGCACGGTCGCCGCGGCCCTGCTCGCCGCCGTCGTCCTCCGGCTGCGCAACCGCCGCTACCGGCGGATCCACGAGGAGGAACAGGTCGACCTCGACCAGGACGGGATCCCGGACGTCTACGAGCCGCCGACCGGCCCGTTCGCGGACAGCTGAGAATTACGGTTGCCCGGCCTTCTTGAGCGGACGTACCGTCGTCGCACACGAGAGAGGAGGTGGTCCGTAACTTGCTGAGCTACAGGACTCGTGAGGTGGCTGTCCGCTAGCCGCCGTCCAGATGGGCCGCCCGTTCAGACTCCGTTCTGAGCGACGGCAGATCGCCCGTCCGTCGTACGGCGGCGAGCGAGAACCGGACAGTCACCCGACCCCCGGGCCGCCGACCGTTGTCCAGTCGGCCCGCGAGCCGCTCCCCTGGTCTCCAGGGTCCAGCGCCGCGGAGCAGCCCGGGGGTTGTCCGTTTCCTGGGTAGGTTCACCGCGTGCGGTTCGCCGGGAGACCTGTCGAGCAGGACGTCAGCATCGGTTCCTGGGTCGTCGAGCGCACAGACGCCCGCGTCTGGGCGAGCGTCGCGTCCTTCCTTCCCCGGGGGTTCGCCGCCTACTGCCGTGTAGTCCATCCCGCCTGGCGTTATGACGGCGACGACGACCTCGAGGTGTCGTGGTCGGACGTCGCGGCGCACAACGGGTCCGTCGCACACCCACGGATGACCTGGGTGGGGATCACGGGCGGCTGGGAGTACTGGGACCAGGACAGCCAACCTCCGGTCTGGGACCGCGCTCCGGATGAGGGCCATCTGCCGACGACGGTCGCGGCGAGGTTGACCGCAGTCCTGCGGCGGCACACCACGACCCCGGATGACTGCTGGTTCGGCCTCTGGCACGGCTACGACAGCACGTTCCAGCTCCCCGCGCCCACGCTCGCCCTGCCGGACCGCGAACATTGGTTGATCCGCGGCCCTCTCGAGCTTGCGACCGCCAACATGGCCGATGAGCCGTCCGAGCAGAGCGCCAACCTGTGGTGGCCGGCCGATCGTGCCTGGTGCGTGGCGACCGAACTCGACGCGATGTCGACCTACGTCGGGGGCAGCGCGGCGTGCATCCAGGAAATGCTCGCGACCCCCGACCTGGAGACCCACCCCGCGTCACCGGATGACCTCATGAGCCTCGACAGCGACCCGATCAACCCGGTCCCACCGCGGGAGTAGGGCATCCTTCGCCGGTGCGCCTGTTCGCCGCCCGCGCCCTCGCGGGCTTCGTCGCCCTGACCTGGCTGGTGTTCCCCGGGTTCGGGCTGATCGACCTCACCGTCACCTGGGACCCGGAATGGCCCGTCGTCCTCGAGGCGAGCTGGGGCGTGTTCATGTCCGTACTCGTCGGCGGTTCGTTCCTCGTCGTCACCGTCACCCCGAGGCGGACGGCGCCCGCGCAGGTGACCCTGCTGGTCACCCTGGCGACCTGGCTGGTCGCGGCCGCGGCAGGGCTGGAGTGGCCGCTGCTCGGCTACGTCGCGCTGCTCGCCGTGCAGATCGTGGCGGTCGGGGCGCTGCTGCCGGCACGGGAACGGCTCCGGCCGGTCACGTGGTCGGTGTCGCGCCCGTTGCTCGTCGTCGCGGCGCTCGGCGTCGTCCCGTGGGCGCTGCACGCCGAGCGGATGTTCGCGAGCAGCCGCCGCGATGCCGGCGTCCTGATCGGTGACGTCACGAACGGGGTCGACCACTACGCCGTCCAGGGCGCGCTCGCGCTGGCAATGCCGACGCTGGCCCTGCTGGCCGCGGTGTGGCCGCGCGGCCGGCGCCTGCTCGGCATCGGCGTCGGCCTCTGCGCGGGCTACCTCGGGCTGGTGTCGGTCGCCTTCCCCGGCGCGTTCGCCGGGTTCACCCCAGCCTGGTCGTGGCTGTGCCTCACCTGGGCCGCCGCGGTCGCGGTGCTGGCACTGGTCGCCGCTACAGCTCGGCCAGCTCCGCAGCGAGGTCGTCGAGACCCAGCGAACCCTGCGACAGCGCGGCCATGTGCCATGCCTTGAGGTCGAAGTCGGCGCCCCGCGCCTCCTGCGCCGCCGCCCGGCCGGCCAGCCACGCCCGCTCACCGAGCTTGTAGCTGATCGCCTGGCCGGGGATGCCGAGGTAGCGGACCAGCTCGCTGTCGAGGAAGGCGATGTCGGCGCCGGAGTTCTCCCCGAGGAAGGCCCGCGCCAGATCCGGCGTCCACGGCTGCCCGCGGTGCTCGGCCAGCGTGCCCTCTGCATCGTCCGGGACGGGGAGCCCGAGGTGCATGCCGATGTCGATGACCACGCGCACCGACCGCAGCTGCTGCGCGTCGAGGAAACCCAGGCGCTCGCCGGGGTCGGTGAAGTAGCCGAGCTCGTCCATCAGCCGCTCGGCGTACAGCGCCCAGCCCTCGACGTTGGCGCCGACCGAGCCGAGCGACGTCTGGTAGGTCGACAGCTGGGAGGAGACGTAGGCCCACTGGGCGAGCTGCAGGTGATGCCCGGGGACGCCCTCGTGGTACCAGATCGACACGAGATCCCACAGCGGGAAGCGGGTCCGGCCGAGCGTCGGCAGCCAGGTGCGGCCCGGTCGGGAGAAGTCCTGCGACGGGCGCGTGTAGTAGGGGGCGGCGGCACTGCCGGGGGGCGCGATCATGGCCTCGACCCGGCGCACCGGCTCGGCGAGATCGAAGTGCGTGCCGTCCAGCGCGGTCATCGCGCCGTCCATCATCGCCTGCAGCCGTTCGCGGATCGCCTCGACGCCGTCGACGGACGGGCCGTTGACCCCCAGCCAGCGCATGGCCTCCATGGGGGTCGCACCCGGCAGGACCCTCTCCGCCTCGGTGCGCTGCTCCGCCAGGATCCGCCGGTGTTCGCCCCAGCCCCAGGCGTAGGCGTCCTCGAGGCCCTGCCCGGTGCCGAGGTCCGATCCGGTCCACCGGCGCACGGCCAGGGCGTAACGCTCCCGGCCGACGGCGTCCGGCGTCCCCGCGGTGTGCGGGGCGTAGACGTCGTGGAGGTAGTCGCGCATCTCGGCGACGGCCTCGTCGGCGGCGCGGGCGGCGGCCGTGAGGTCCGGGAGCAGGCTCTCCGGCCCCCCGGCGACGAAGCCGGCGAAGTAGGGCCCGGCGAGCCATTCGTCGAGTTGGACGACGACGGTCTCGGCCTGGCGCGGCGCCACCACGTGCCCGCGACGGCAGCCCTCCTCGAGGGTCTCGCGGAAGCCGCGGTAGGCGTCGGGGACACGGGCCATGCGGCGGGCGATGACGGCCCAGTCGTCATGCGAGGCGGCCGGCATCATCGAGAAGACCTGCCGGATCGCATGGACCGGGCTGAAGAGGTTGTTCAGGGACTGGAAGCCCTCGCCGGCCTCGTGGGCGGCGAGTTCCGCGCCGATCCGCTCCCGCAGCAGCCGGGCGCAGCGGCGCTCGACCGGGTCGTCGTCGAGGGAGGGATCGGCCGCGAGCACGCGGTCGAGGTCGGCGAGCGTCTCCCGCTCCAGCGCCTCCTCCGCCGCCAGCCCGGCGGGGCTCAGGTCGGGCAGCCGGTCGTCCCCCGGGCGCGTCCCGAGCGCTGTCGCGACGAGCGGGTCGAGGTCGCACAACGCGTCGACGTAGCGGTCAGCGACCTCTCGCGGGGTGGCGGGGACGGAGGAGGACGAGCCAGTGCTCATCGGATCCTTTCCAGTCGGGCGGACATCGTCGGGCGCAGCGGCTCGTCGGCGCCGGCGCGGTCGATCGCGTACATGAGGGCGCCGTCGACGATGCCGTAGAGCCGGACGGCACGCGTGACCTCCGGAGCGTCCGGCGTCCGGGCCAGCACGTCGCTGGTCAGCTCCCAGCTCGTCGTCGTCCGGGCCTGGCCGACGTAGAGCTCGACGAGCCCGTCCGGGCTGGCGACGAGCAGCTCGACGTCGTCCTGCCCGCGTGGCCGCCAGAAGCCGGACTCCCGGACGTCGGGACCGACGATCTCGCCGTCGTCGGTCAGCCGCCAGGTGCGCGACTCGTAGGCGAGAAAGCCGCGGCCGTCGTGGCTGAATCGGATCCACTGCCCGAACCGGTGGTCGCCGGCGGCCCCGGCGGCCTGCCCCTGGCCGTGCCACTCACCGAGCAGCGGCAGCACCGACAGCAGCGCCCCGTCGACCTCCGGCCCGCTGCGCACGTCGGCGGTGTCCGGGACCGGCAGCTCGGTCGGTCCGGTCATCGACGCGACCCCCGCGGCCGGCGGGCCAGGCGGAGAGCGGCGTACGCGCTCCCGAGCGAGGCGAGCGCGGCCAGGGTGACCAGGGCCCAGGCAGACAGCATGGGCCCCACCGTAATCAGGCCGTCCCGGTCGGCCCCCGCACCCCCGGTCACGCCATGATGAGCACCCGACGAGAGCGAGGACCCGGTGTCCGTGGGCGGCTGCTGACATGGCTGCGTGGGAGCGACGTCATCTGACGCGGTCGGGCCGGGTGCTCGCCCTCGTCTACGGAAGTGTGCTGGCCATCGCCTGCTTCGCCTTCGTGCTCCTGACCGGCTGGGCGGACGGGGCCTCCGGCTGGGCCCGTCTCGGCGACTCGATCCCCGCCCTGCTCGTCGTCTCGCTCACGGGGATCGGTGCGGTGGGTTGCGCGAGCATGGCCCTCGACCGGCGGATGCCCGTGCGCCTGTGGCTCGTCGGGCTCGTGCCGGCCATCGGCACCGCCGGCTATCTCCTGCTCGCCTGATCAGACCGGCACAACCGCTCAGACGGGCACGGCCGCACCCGAGACCGTCGTCGCGACGACCTCGTCCCAGGGCGTCGCGGTCAGCCCGAAGGTCGCCGTGGTCTCGGCGGCGTCGATGACGAACGGCTGGTCGAACTGGTGCCGGACGTCGACGACCTCGCGCATCATCGGCATGGCCAGGCCCATGGCCCGCAGCACGGACCAGGGAACGGCGCTCACCGGGACGGCGGGCACGTTCATCGCCGCCGCGAGGTCGCCGAGCGCCTGACGCTGGGAGCGGGGCGGCTCGCTGGGGACGTGCCAGGCCCGGCCCCAGGCCCGCTCGTCGGTGCCCAGGGTCGCCAGCGTCGCGGCCACGTCGGGCAGGTAGGCCCAGCTGCGCGGCGCGTCCGGGTCGCCGACGACCCACGCCCGGCGGCCGGCCCGCAGGGTCGGGAGCTGCCGCACGAGGTGCGAGTGGTCGGCGGGCACCTGCGGCCCGACGAAGTCGGCGGCCCGGGCCTCGGTCACCCGCACCCGGCCGGCCCGGTGCGCGGCCAGCGCGTCGGTCCACATGGCCAGGCGGACGCGGCCCTTGGTGTCGGTCGCCGCGAGCGGTGAGTCGGGCGTCATGGGCCCGGCGGGGCGACCGTAGACGTAGAGGTTGCCCATGGTGACCAGCACGGCGCCGGTGCGCTCGGCCGCGCCCAGCAGGGCGGCGGCCACCGGCGGCCAGTCCGTGGGCCAGCGGTGGTAGGCCGGGTTGACCGCGTTGTAGAGCGCCGCCGCGCCGCGGGCAGCGGCCGCCACGGCCGCGCCGTCGGTGGCGTCGACCTGCCGGTGCTCGATGGTGTCGGTGGAGCGGCCTCCGCTGCGGGAGAGCACGCGGACCTGGTGTCCACGGGCGGCGAGCGTCTCGGCGGTGGTGCTACCGACCGGGCCCTTGCCGACGACGACGTGCAGTGCCATGGGATCTCCTCGGGGAATGCTGCGAGAGCGGTGCTCTCGTTCGAGATCGATGCTCCACCGCGTGTCCTGCATTGTCAAGAGCGGCGCTCCATCTTGCGAACACTGCTCTCCGTCTGCGACCCTGTCGCCGTGCCGACCGCCCGAGAACGTGTCCGCGCGGAGCTCACCGAGGAGATCACCGATGCCGCCCGACGGCAGCTGGCCGACGTGGGCGCCGCGGCCCTCTCGCTCCGCGCGGTGGCGCGGGAGCTCGGCATGGCGTCCTCGGCGGTCTACCGCTACTTCCCGAGCCGGGACGAGCTGCTGACCCGCCTGATCATCGACGGCTACGACGATCTCGGGGCCGCGGCCGAGGCGGCCGACGATCCCGACGCGGCCCCGCTCGAGCGGTGGCTGGCGGTCTGCCGGGCGGTGCGCGCGTGGGCGCGGGCCCATCCGCACGAGTACGCGCTGCTCTACGGCTCCCCCGTGCCCGGCTACCAGGCGCCGCGCGACACGGTGCCGGCCGCCTCGCGCGTCGGCGTCGTCCTGGGTCGCATCCTGGGCGACGCCGCGCGGGACGGCGCTCTCCCCCCGGCCGGCGGGGAGCGCGACGCCGACCTGGTGAGCGACGACGCCGTCGCCGTCCTGGGCGGCGAGCACCCCTCGCTCGACGACGCCGTCCGGCTGCGCGCCCTGCTGGCCTGGAGCGCCAT
The DNA here is from genome assembly GCA_963748305.1 of uncultured Actinomycetota bacterium. Taxonomy (GTDB): domain Bacteria; phylum Actinomycetota; class Actinomycetes; order Mycobacteriales; family Geodermatophilaceae; genus Blastococcus_B. The sequence goes on from CAVVIN010000013.1 coordinate 167,280, forward strand.
TACGGGACGATCAGCTTCGAGCTGTTCGGCCACTTCGTCGGATCGGTGGCCGACGGCGACCGCTACTTCGACCGCGCCATGGGTGAGCTGGCCCGGCTGATCGGGTTCTGAGTGCCGATTCCCCGAGTCACGTGGCCGCCGTCCTGCCGTTCGTGCGGACGCCGCTGCCCGCGTGGCGCGGGATCGGCAGCATGGCCACCGTCTCCGTTCGTGCGGTCCGCCTGCCCGACGTCGGGCGGTGGTGCTCGTCGTCGTCGCGCTGGCTCGGCTCCGCCACCCACGTGCTGTGGGACGAGTTCACCCACGCCCGGCGGTGGGGCCCGAGCACCGGCAGTCCTCGACGAGACGTGGGGGCTGATGCCGGCTACCGGTGGCTGCAGTGCGTCAGCAGCCTCGTCGGCGCTCGGTCCTGCTCGGCTGGCTCGCGCGCTGGTGGCGCCGTAGCCCGCCACTCCGAGCCGCCCGCCAGGCGCAGTGGTGGCCCTGGGTCGTGCTCGTCGTCGTGGGCGTCGGCGTGGGAGGTGCCGCCGCCGTCAGTGCCCCCGACGCTTGCGGCCGGCTACGACGGAGCGACGTGGGGCGGTGGCGCGCCCTGCCGTCGCCGTCGTCCTGGCGTTCGACTGGCACTGCGGCGGCGCGTCGGGCCTGACCACCGTCCTGGCTCAGCGACAAGGGGTCCTGGCTCACCATCGACAGTGAGCCAGGACCCCTAGTGATCAGGTGACCTGATCGTTATCGCGCTCAGTCGATCGCGACGCTCGTCTCGTTGAGGCCGATGTCGGCGGCGAGCACCTGCTCGCCCCGGCCGACCGGCGAGAGCGTGCGCAGCTTCCACTGACCGGGGGCGGCGAAGAACCGGAACTCACCCTCCGGACTGGTCACCACCTCGGCGGTGAACTCGTCGGTCGTGTCCAGGAGCCGGACGTAGGCACCGGCGACCGGAGCGCCCTCGTGCCAGACCTGACCCTGGATCACCGTCTGCGTGGTGAGGTCGATCCCCTCGAGACCGCTGCCCTGCTTCGGAGCTCCGCACATGTCAGCTCACTTCTCGATCGGGACGCCGACGAGGGAGCCGTACTCGACCCAGCTGCCGTCGTAGTTCTTGACGTCGGTCTTGCCGAGCAGCTCGCGCAGCACGAACCAGGTGTGGCTCGAGCGCTCGCCGATCCGGCAGTAGGCGATGGTCGCCTTGTCGTCGTCGTACCCCTCGGCGTCGTAGAGGGCGGCGAGGTCCGCGTCGGACTTGAAGGTGCCGTCCTCGTTGGCCGCCTTGCTCCACGGGATGTTCTTGGCGGTCGGCACGTGGCCGCCCTTCTGCGCCATCTCCTGCGGCAGGTGGGCCGGGGCGAGGATCTTGCCGGAGAACTCGTCGGGCGAGCGGACGTCGATGAGGTTCTTCGAGCCGATCGAGGCGATGACCTCGTCGCGGAACGCGCGGATCGAGAGGTCGGGGTCCTTGGCCGTGTACTGGGTGGCCGGGCGCTCGACGGTGTCCTTCGACAGCGGACGGCTGTCGAGCTCCCACTTCTTGCGGCCGCCGTCGATCAGCTTGACGCTGTCGTGGCCGTAGAGCTTGAGGTACCAGTAGGCGTAGGCGGCGAACCAGTTGTTGTTGCCGCCGTAGAGGACGACGGTGTCGTCGTTGGCGATGCCGCGCGCGGAGAGCAGCTTCTCGAAGCCCTCCTTGTCCACGAAGTCACGGCGCACCGGGTCCTGCAGGTCCTTCTTCCAGTCCAGCTTGACGGCGCCCTCGATGTGGCCGCCGTCGTAGGCGCTGGTGTCCTCGTCGACCTCGACGAAGACCAGACCGGGCGTGCTCAGGTTCTCCTGGGCCCAGTCTGCGGTGACGAGCACGTCGTTGCGGCTCATGGGTGATTCCTCCGGGTGGTCGGTGTGCGGGGGGAGACGGGGGTGGGCGGTGGGGGGAGTGACAGCGTGGTCAGGTTCGGGCGGGAAGGGCCCGCCGGACGGTCAGGTAGATCTCGCAGCCGAGGCAGAAGCCGGTGACCGCGTTGAGCAGTGCCGCCACGAGGGCGAACCCCGTGGCGACGGCGCCGAGCACCGGCGCCCCGAGCAGGTAGCCGGCGGCACCGACGACGGCGAAGATCAGGCCCACGAGCTGGGCGAACCGCAGCGGCGGCTCGGGCTCCCGCTCGCGCACGGGACCCAGTCGCGGTCCCACGACCGTCCGGAAGAGCAGTCCGTACGGCGCCCACCGCATCCCGGCGAACGCACCGACGGCGAAGACGACGGCCTGGACGGCGACCAGCACACCGCTACCGGTGAGCAGGGCGACGGCGAGCACGGCGCTGGTGAGTGCCGCAGCGAAGCGTGGGCCGCGGACATCGATCTCACGGGGCCGTACAGAACCGGGCTGTACCGAACTGGGCTGTGCAGAACTCATGGTCAAACAGACTCTCCGGACGGCGGTCAGGGCACGTCTGGACGAGCGGGGCTCGTCCTCAGGAGGTCGGACAGAGGCAGCTGCCGACGCGGCACAGATCGACTGTGCGGCGCGAGGTCAGCAGGATGCCCACGGCGCGAGGGTAGCGGATCACGCGGATCCGCCAACCCTGGCGTCCACGAGAGCGGTCAGCTCCTCCGGCCGGGGCGCCCCGCTGCTGCGTCCGATCACCGCGCCGGAACGGTCGAGATAGAACAGCGTCGGCGTCCGCCGGACGTCGAGAGCGCGCACCTCGTCGAGGTGACTTTCCGCGTCCACATGGATGACAGCCAGGCCCGGGCGGGTGGCGCGCAGTTGCTCCAGCCGGGCCTTCGTCGTCCGGCAGGGGGCGCAGAACGCGGTCGAGAACTGGACGACGGTCAGGTCGGCCGCGCCGGACCGGACGCCGAGCCGGTCGAAGACGGGGTCCACCCGGCCTCCCACGGCCGCCGCCTCGGCGGGCCGGACGGCACCGTTGCGGGCGCGCAGCCACCAGGCGGCCAGCGCCGTCAGCACGAGGGCCACACCGAGGGCGACCGCTCCGATCCCGCTCATCCTCGACACCAACCCGGTCCAGGGGCCGATTGTTCCGGCTACTCCAGGGCGGCGAGCACCGTGTCGGTGGCCTCGACCACCACGACCACGCCGTCCGCAGACGGGGTCACGCTGGTCAGCTGCAGGCCGAAGGGCAGGGCCGGCACCTGGTAGCGGAGGTCGAGCAGGTCGCTGGCCTGCTCGACGAGGAACCCGGGCAGCTCCACCCCCGCCCCGGACGCGCGCTCGACGTCGACGACGAGCTGGTCGCCGTCGAGGCTGACCGTGCCGCTGGCGGTGAGGGGCAGCGTGTAGCCCATGAGCTCGACGGTCTTGGTCACCCGGAGCCCGTCGCCCTCGGGGGTCAGCGTGCTGTCGCCGCCGAGCTGGTCGGACAGCAGCTCGTAGGACAAGGTCGCCGTCCCGTCGATGCGGTCGACGGGCACCTCCTGCACGTCACCGGACATCACGGCCGACAACGGGATCTGCACCCCGGTGAGCTGGATGTCGGCGCGGGTGCCCTCCGGCTGGCCCAGCTCGTCGGCGGTCAGGGAGATGCGCACGTCGTCGTAGCGGCCCGCGAGCGCCTGGGTGAGGAAGGGGAAGCCGCGGACGTCGACGTCCGGGGTGCCGGCCAGCCCGGCCTGCTCGGTCAGCTGGTCGGCGACATATCCCTCCGCCCACTTCTCCACGGCCCGGTCGGCGAGGAAGCCGATCCCGAGCAGGACGGCGACGATCACGCCGAGCACCACGAGGGCTTTCACAGGACGGACTGCAATGCGAGGGCGACCGGCGCGGCCGCCGCGAACGGGAGCACGACCTGGACCACCGGGAGCGACCACAGCGAGACGTGCGGGCCGAGCTCCTCCCCGTCGTCGTCCATCGCGGTCGCCTCGACCACGACGTAGCTCGCGGCCACGGCCGTCAGCGCGGCCACGCCACCGAGCGCGGCGCCGAAGCCCGCGGCGGCCAGGTCCCCGGCCAGGTCGCCCATGTCGCGCAGGTACCAGGTGACGGCGCCGGCAGCCAGCACCGCGAGCACCAGCCCGACGACCCCGCGCGGCACGTCGAAGGCGAGCTGCGGCCGCGGGAACACGAGATCCACGAGATGGCCGACGAACAACGCCGTCCCGACGGCGGCAACGGCCAGCGCGGCGCGGCCGTCGCCCCCGGGGGTCGTGCCGAGCAGCAGCAGTGCGCCCAGGGCGCCGACGACGCAGAAGAGCAGCACGCCGCCGGACAGCGAGGCGACCAGGTCGTGCCGCGGCCGGCGCAGCATCTGCTGCAGCACGATCGCGAGGAAGCCGACGCCGAACACCGCCAGCAGGCCACCCAGCGAGGGGCGCTCGGGCAGCACCAGGATCAGGTCCGCGGCGACCGCCGCCGCCGCACCCACCGCGAGCGAGCCCGCGAAACCCTGGATGCCGGTGACCAGCACCCAGGACAGCACGAGGCCCAACTGCAGGACGAGCACCGCGGCCAGCCGGCCGAGGTCGCCGAGGACCTCGGGCAGCCCGACGAGGAGACCGGCCGCGACCACCGTCAGCACGGCAGCCGGGAGGTGGTGTCCCCGGGCCGGGAGGACGGACTGCACGGGGACCTCGGAGCTCACGGGCCGATCGTGGCAGACACCCAGCGTCCGATCCGCTCGACGAGCGGAGTGGTCGCGCCACTCTCGGCGTGTCCGAAGCGCGGGGACGACCCACGCGGTGGCCGTCGGACCGGCCGCCTGGGCGAGCGAGCGGAAGTGCTCGAGCGGGAAGTACTCGTCGCGGTCGCCGTGCACGAGCAGCAGCGGCGTCGGCGCGATGCCGCTGACGACCTGCAGCGGTGGGGGCGGCGGGACCAGCCACGGTGCGTCCAGCCGCAGCCCCAGCAGCCGCGCGCCCAGCCGCCGGCCGGGCGTGGTCTCCAGCAGCCAGTGGACCCGCTGCATCGGCCGGGTGTCCCGGACGTACCAGCGGCTCACCGCGCTCAGGCTGACCACCGCGTCCGGGCGGTGGCGGCCCAGCGCCGCCTGCCGCAGCGCCGCGCCCCCGCCCATCGAGAGCCCGAACGTGACGACGGCGTCGGCGCCGTCGTCGCGGGCCGCACCGACGGCCGCGTCGAGGTCGCGCATCTCCGGGTCGCCACCCGCCGTCGACCCGCCCCCGGACGCGCCGTGACCCCGGAAGTCGACCGCGCGCACGTCCCCGAATCGGCGACAGCCAGCCCGCCAGGCGGAGGAACGACGGCCGGGCCACCGAGTTGGTGAATCCGTGCGCCACCACGAAGGTGATCGGCCGCCCGGGCGGGCGCGGCGTCGCCGCCGGGACGGCGATCCCGGACAGCCGCACACCGTCGGAGGAGACCACCGTCACGGGGCGGGTTCCGGCCGATACCGGGCTGCTGACGGGCACATCAGCTATCCTGCCCTCTCACCTCGACAGCGCCGTCGATGAGTTCTCGAGGAGACCACATGCGACTCGTGCTCATGACCGCGGCTCGACAGGCCACGACAGAGGTCCTGCCTGCCCTGGGGCTGCTCGCCCACCAGGTGCGCGTGGTGGCCCCCGAGCTCTCCAGCCTGCTCGACGGCGACTCCGGGGACGTCGTCCTCGTCGACGCCCGCCACGACCTCATCCAGGCCCGCACGCTGTGCGGCCTGCTGTCCTCGACCGGTGTCGCCGCATCGCTCGTGGCCGTGCTGTCCGAGGGCGGCCTCGTCGCACTGTCGGCCGACTGGGGCGTCGACGACGTCCTGCTCGACACCGCCGGCCCGGCCGAGGTCGATGCCCGGCTCAAGTGGGCGACCGCCCGCCGCATGGCCGCGACGACCCCGGCCGACGGCGCCGACGGCGGCGTCACCCAGGCCGGCGAGCTCGTCATCGACGAGCACAGCTACTCCGCCAAGCTCCGCGGCCGCCCGCTCGACCTCACGTACAAGGAGTTCGAGCTGCTCAAGTACCTGGCCCAGCACCCGGGCCGGGTCTTCTCCCGCGCGCAGCTGCTGCAGGAGATCTGGGGCTACGACTACTTCGGCGGCACCCGCACGGTCGACGTCCACGTGCGCCGGCTCCGCGCGAAGCTCGGCACCGAGCACGAGGCGCTGATCGGCACCGTCCGCAACGTGGGCTACAAGCTCGACCAGCAGGTGGCCGACGCGACCGCCGCCGCCGCGCGGGCCGAGGCCGACGCCGACGTCACCGACGCCGAACTGGTCTGAGGTCCCGCTGACAGTCCGCGACGTCGCACGCCTCGACCGGGACGAGATCGCCGAGGTCCTCGCGCTGCTGCATGCGGCGTCCGCCGCCGACGGCGTGCGACCGGTCTCCGAGGAGGCCGAGCTGCGGCTGCAGCACGGCGGGCCGCCCGGCGGGCGGGACCTCCTCGCCGCGGTCGACGGCGATCTGGCCGGGTACGCGCGCCTCGACGGCGGCGCCGCGGAGCTGGTGGTGCACCCCTCGTACCGGAAGCAGGGGGTGGGCACCGCCCTGCTCGCCCGGCTCGAGGAGCTCGCGCCCGGCCCGCTGTCGGTCTGGGCGCACGGGGACCTGCCCGGGTCCGCGGAACTGGCCGCCTCGCACGGCTTCACCCGCGCCCGGGTGCTGGTGCAGATGCGCCGGGACCTCGCCGGGGTCGACGCCGACCCGCACCCCGACCTGCCCGACGACGTCACCGTGCGGCCGTTCCGCCCCGGACGCGACGAGGACGCCTGGCTGCGGGTGAACGCCCGGGCGTTCGCCACCCATCCGGAACAGGGCAGCTGGACGCCGGAGGACCTGCGCCTGCGCGAGGCCGAGCCGTGGTTCGACCCGGCCGGCTTCCTCATGGCCTGGCGCGGGGACCCGGACGGCGACGGCGTGCTGCTCGGGTCGCACTGGACAAAAGTCCACCCCGCGGGCGACGTCGGCGACGAGCCGATGGGCGAGGTCTACGTGCTCGGCATCGACCCGGACGCGCAGGGCATGCGACTCGGTTCGGCGCTCACCGATCTCGGGCTGGCCCACCTGAAGGCCCGCGGGCCGGCGGAGGTCCTCCTCTACGTCGAGGAGGCCAACGCCACCGCGCTGCGGCTGTACGAGGGCCGCGGGTTCCGACGCTTCTCCGTCGACGTGGCGTGGCACCGCGAACCGGGCGCTGCCGGACCCCGCTGATCCCCGGCGCCGCGCCGGTTTCCCCTGCCCGATGCGGGGCGTTCATCCCTCAGACGTGAGCTGTCTCTCACCCGTGCAGCCAGAGCTTCGCAGGCGTTCACCCCCCGTTCACCGAGCAACCCGGAGCTGGCCACTTCGGCTCCCTAGCTTCGGCCGCATGATGCTTCGTAGGAAGACGCGCGCCACCACCCTGTCCGTGGCGCTGGCCGGCACGCTCGCGCTCTCGGCGTGTGGCGCCGCGAACGAGACGGACGACGCTCGGCGGGCGACAGCGCCGACGGCGCCGAGCAGTTGAGCGGTGACCTCGTCGGCGCCGGCGCGAGCAGCCAGCAGGCCGCGATGCAGGGCTGGCGGGCCGGCTTCAGCGGCGTCCAGCCCGACGTGAACTTCAACTACGACCCGGTGGGCTCCGGCGGCGGCCGCGAGCAGTTCCTCGCCGGCGGCACCGACTTCGCCGGCTCGGACGCCGCTCTCGACGACGAGGAACTCGCCGCTCGCCGAGGAGCGCTGCGGCGCGTCCGGGGTCTTCGAGCTGCCGAACTACATCTCCCCGATCGCCGTCGATCTACAACCTCGAGGGCGTCGACGAGCTCAACCTCTCCCCCGCGACGGTGGCCGGCATCTTCAGCCAGCAGATCACCACCTGGAACGACCCGGCGATCGCCGCGGACAACCCCGACGCCGACCTGCCGGACACCGCCATCACCCCCGTCACCGCAGCGACGAGTCCGGGACCACGGAGAACTTCACCGAGTACCTGGTCGCCGGCGGCCGGCGACGTCTGGACCGCACGAGGCCAGACGGCGAGTGGCCGCTCGAGGGCGGCGAGGCCGCCCAGGGCACCTCCGGCGTCGTCGCGGCGGTCGAGCGCCGGCGCGGGCGCGATCGGCTACGCCGACCTGAGCCAGGCCGGCGACCTCGGTGTCGCCAACATCGGCGTGGGCGAGGAGTTCGTCGCCCCCAGCCCGGAGGCCGCGGCTGCGGTCGTCGAGGGCTCCGAGCTGGTCTCCGGGCCGCGGCGAGTACGACTTCGCCATCGACATCAACCGCGAGACGACGGAGTCCGGCGAGTACCCGATCGTGCTCGTCAGCTACCACGTCGGTTGCGTCGAGTACGAGGACCAGGAGACCGCCGACCTGGTCAAGGCGTTCATGGAGTACGTGATCAGCGAGGAGGGCCAGCAGGCCGCCTCGGAGGCGGCCGGTTCCGCGCCGATCTCGGACAGCCTCCGCGAGCAGGCGCAGGGCGCCGTCGACGCGATCACCGGCGACTGCCTGATCGGCAGTTGCTCGAGGCGGCGGCCCGGGGCGTCCTCGGACGCCCCGGGCCGCCGCGCCGGACTCTCACCACGGCAAGCCACAGCACGAGGACAGACGGAGCTCCGTGACCGACGCACGAGCGCACCCGACCCGGCCGCCGGCCACGCCGCGGGTGCGCGTCCCGCAGCGTCCCGGCGACCGGATCTTCGCCGGCACCGCCCGAGGCGCCGGCATCGCCGATCCTGGTGATCCTCGCCGGGGTCGCCGCTCTTCCTCGTCATCGAGGCGATCCCCGCGATCACCGCGCCGGCCGAGGACATGCCCGACGGCGAGGGCCTCGCCGGCCTACATCGGCCCGCTGATCTTCGGCACGCTGCTGGCGGCCGTGATCGCGCTGGTCGTCGCCACGCCCCTGGCGGTGGGCGATCGCCCTGTTCATCACGCACTACGCGCCTCGTCGACTGGCCCAGCCGCTGGGCTACATCGTCGACCTCCTGGCGGCGATCCCCAGCATCGTCTTCGGCTTCTGGGGCATCGTCTGGCTGGCGCCCCGACTGGTGCCGTTCTACGACTGGCTCGAGGCGAACCTCAGCTTCATCCCGCTGTTCGCGGGACCGCCGTCGGCCACCGGCCGGACGATGTTCACCGCCGGGCTGGTGCTCGCCGTGATGATCCTGCCGATCATCTCGGCCATCGCGCGGGAGGCTTCCGGCCAGGCCCCGACACTGCACGAGGAGGCCGCGCTCGCGCTCGGCGCGACGCGCTGGGAGATGATCCGGATGGCGGTGATCCCGTACGGCCGGTCGAGCATCATCGGCGGCGCCATGCTCGGCCTCGGGCGGGCCCTCGGCGAGACCCTCGCGGTCGACCCTGGTGCTGTCGGCCACCGGCGGCGTCGTCACGTTCAACCTGATCTCGAGCGAGAACCCCTCGACGATCGCGGCGAACATCGCGCTGCAGTTCCCGGAGTCGAGCGGGCTGGACGTCAACGTCCTCATCGCCAGCGGTCTGGCGCTGTTCGTCATCACCTTCGCGGTCAACATGCTCGCGCGCTACATCGTCAACCGGCGTGCCGACTTCTCGGGAGCGAACTGATGAGCACCGCCCCCACGAGGCCCCGGCCGACCCGGACCGCCGCCGAGGAGCGCGGCCGCGGCTCGCCGTCCAGGGTCGGCTGCCCCGCTGGGCGCCCGTGGCGCTGTTCGCCGGCGCGGCCGCGGTGGTCGGACTCCTCGGCCTGGTCGTCGCGCTCAACATCGCGCTGTTCGTCGTCTACACGGTCGTCCTGGGCACCGTGGCCGTGTACGTCACGGCCCGCCGGGTGGAAGGCCGGCGCAAGGCGCCTGGACCGGCTCGTCACGTGCGTCGTCGCGAGCGCGTTCGGGCTCGCGATGGTGCCGCTGGTGTCGCTGCTCATCGAGGTGGTGCAGCCGCGGGATCGAGCGGCTCGACGTCACCTTCTTCACCTACTCGATGTCCGGGATCGTCGGCGAGGGCGGTGGCGCCTACCACGCGATCATCGGCACGCTGATCATCACCGGCCTGGCCGCCCTGATCTCGGTGCCGATCGGCCTGATGACCGCGATCTACCTGGTCGAGTACGGCACCGGCCGGCTGAAGAGGGCGATCACCTTCCTCGTCGACGTCATGACCGGCATCCCCTCGATCGTCGCGGGCCTGTTCGCCTACGCGCTGTTCGCGCTCTTCTTCGGGCCCGGCGTCCGGCTGGGCATCGGCGGGGCGGTGGCGCTGTCGGTGCTCATGATCCCGGTGGTCGTGCGCGCCGGCGAGGAGATCCTCAAGCTGGTCCCGAACGAACTGCGCGAGGCCTCCTGGCCCTCGGCGTGCCGCAAGCTGGCGGACGATCGTCAAGGTCGTGCTCCCGACCGCCGCTCGCCGGGCTCGGCACCGGGGTGACCCTGGCCATCGCCCGCGTCATCGGCGAGACCGCACCGCTCCTGGTGACCGTCGGCATCACCAACGGCACGAACTTCAATCCGTTCGACGGGCGCATGGCCACGCTGCCGGTGTTCAGCCTACTACCAGCTCACCCAGCCGGGCGTCCCGCCGGAGTTCGCGATCGACCGCGCCTGGACGGCAGCGCTGGTCCTCATCATCATCGTGATGGGTCTGAACATCGTCGCTCGCCTGATCAGCCGCTTCTTCGCCCCCAAGACCGGTCGCTGACCGGTCCGAGAGTGGAGGACCCTCCGTGGCCAAGCGCATCGACGTGTCAGACCTCGACATCTACTACGGCAACTTCCTGGCCGTCGAGGGCGTCAACCTCTCCATCGAGCCGCGCAGCGTGACCGCGCTGATCGGGCCGTCCGGCTGCGGGAAGTCGACGTTCCTCCGCTCCCTCAACCGCATGCACGAGGTCATCCCCGGTGCCCGCGTCGAGGGCAAGGTCGTCATCGACGGCCAGGACCTCTACGGCCCCGACGTCGACCCGGTCAACGTCCGCCGGCAGATCGGCATGGTGTTCCAGCGGCCCAACCCGTTCCCGACGATGTCGATCTACGACAACGTCGCGGCCGGCATCCGGCTGAACAGCCCAGAGATGAAGAAGACCGACCTGGACGACCTCGTCGAGCGGTCGCTGCGCGGCGCGAACCTCTGGAACGAGGTCAAGGACCGGCTCGACCCGTCCGGGCTCGGGCCTGTCCGGCGGGCAGCAGCAGCGGCTGTGCATCGCCCGGGCGATCGCCGTGGAGCCCGACGTGCTGCTGATGGACGAGCCCTGCTCGGCGCTGGACCCGATCTCCACGCTGGCGATCGAGGACCTGATGACCGAGCTGAAGGAGCGCTTCACCATCGTCATCGTCACGCACAACATGCAGCAGGCCGCCCGCGTCAGCGAGCAGACCGGCTTCTTCAACCTCAACGGGGTCGGGCCAGCCCGGCCGGCTGATCGAGTTCAACCCGACCGAGAAGATCTTCAGCAACCCCGACGAGAAGGCGACCGAGGACTACATCTCCGGCCGCTTCGGCTGAGCCGCCGATCCGCTCAGCAGCTGACGGGCGCCGGTGCCGTCGCGCTGGGCTCGGCTGCGGCCGCCGGCTCGGCGGCCGCCGTCTCGGGCGCCGCGGGAGCACCGCAGCTCCACCGGGACGACGGTCGCGTAGCCGGGGCCGATGACCAGCTGGACCGTGTCCCCGATCGCGTCGCTCGGCTGCAGCACGGAACCGGGCACCGCGGCGGCGACGGTGCGGGCCTGCTCGAGGACGTTCGGGCCGTGGCGGACGACGGTCTCGTTGACCGTCCCCGCCTCGTTGCCGACCGCGCCGACGGTGAAGCCCTGGCCCGCAGCAGGTCGGCGACGGTGCCCGCGAGACCCGTCGTCCCGGTGCCGTTGAGGACGTCGAGGGTGATCGCGGCCGGCGGCACGGTGAGCCCGGTGGCCGCGGGCCCGGGCGGCGCGGCGCCTCGGGTGCCGCCTGCGGCGCGGGGTCCTCGGCGGTCGGCGGCGGCGGCTCGTCCACCCGTGGCGAGCTCCTCCGGCACCTGGGTCGTCGCTCGATCATGGCGTCGAAGAGCGTGCGGGTGGCCGCGCGGTCGAGCAGCACGTACGGCCTGGTCGGTGCCGGCCGGGACGTAGCCGACCTGCGCGACCGGCAGGCCGCGCGCTGCACGGCGTCGCCGGTGAGGTCGCCCAGCGACGTGGCCAGCACCCGGAGGTCGCCCAGCGTGGTCTGCTCGTCGACGGTCAGCGCGTCGGCGGCGCGGTTGAGGAAGCGGGTCAGCGTCAGCGGGTCGGTCAGCGTGCCCATCGACATCGCGGCGCGGAGCGTCGAGGTCAGCAGCCGCTGGGCGCGCTCGGCGACGGCGGCGCCGGTGACGTCGGAGCCGGTGTCGCCGGGCTGCAGGAAGCCGGTGGCCGCGTCGCCGGAGAGCGTCGAGAGGCCGGCGGGCAGCGGCACGGCGGCGGCCGCGGTGGCCGCCGACGGGACGACGCAGACCGGCACGCCGCCGAGGGCGTCGACCATGCCCGGGCAGCCGGGTCAGGTCGACGCCGAGGTAGTGGTCGATCGCGGAGCCCGGAGAGCTGCTGGACGGCGCGGACCATGCAGGACGGCCCGCCCTCGAGCAGGGACGCCGCGAAGGCCTCGGTGGTCGGGGCGCGCAGCGCGCCGTCCGGCGTGCGGCACGCGGGGGTGTCGACCAGCGCGGTCGGCGGCAAGCTGACCAGGACCGCCCGCTCCCCGTCGGCGGAGACCGACGCCAGCAGCGTGGCCACCGAGGCGGGCGCCGTCCTGCCCGGGGATGCCGGTGCCGACGACGAGGTAGTTCTCGCGCCCGCCTGGAGCGCGGGCGCCAGCACCTCGGGGCCGTCGGTGGCCAGCGCGTCGACCCGGTCGATCTTCTGGTCGACGTAGAAGTACAGCCCGAGGTGGTAGAGCACCACGACGCCGACGACGGCGGCCAGCACGGCCACGCGACGCGGACGCAGCCGGCGGCGGCCCGGGCTCGACGGGCGGCCGCTCGGGCGCGCGGGTGCGGCGACGTTGCCGCGGCCGGCCGCGGGTCGCCGGCGGCGGGCGCCCGGCCCGGCAGCGGGGGGATCGGGCCGCTGCGGCGGGACGGCCGGCTGTCGGGCTCCCAGTCGGCCGGCGGCGCGCCGGGCACCGGGCACCGGCGGGGGACCGGGCGGCGGACGGCGCGGCCGGGCACCGGGGCGGGCGGCCGGCCTGGCGGGCGGCACCGGGCACCGGGCGGCAGGCCGGTCCCGGACGGCGGGCGGCGGGTCGTCCGGGCGGTGACCTGCGGCGTCTCCTCGCGCGGCGGGCGGCGCGGCGGCGGCCGACGGCGCTGCCCTGCCGGGCGAGCAGCTGCTCGACGGTCACGCGGCGCGTCAGGGGCTGCTCGGCGTCGGGACCGGCGGGTGCGTCCGGGGACGTCGCGGTCGCCCGCGCCGCCCCGCGTCGGCTGATCCCCCACCGGTGTCGACACCTTCTCGTCGTCGTCCGTGCCCGCCGCACCCCGCCGGTGCGTGTCGCGGTCGTCCCGCGCCGTCCGTACTCCTGCGCGCACGACTCGTGACACCCACGATACGGGCGCAACGCGGGCCGCAGCGCGCGGACGCGCGGCAGAGCGGCCGCGCCCGACCGCAGCCGGGCGCAACCGGATAGTGGGCCACCGGACACGTGCGTAGCGTGGCGTGCGATGAGACTGCCGTCGGTCCCCGGACCCTCCGATGTGCTGGCCGCCGTGACCGGCGTGCGGGACGGGGTCGCCGAGGCGCTGGCCCTGGTCCCGCGCGTGGCGACCGCCGTCGGCCGGATGGAGGAGCTGCCTCGGCCGGGTCGGTCGACTGCTGGACCGCGTCGACGCGCATCGTCGACCGCGCCGACGCCGCCATCGAGCCGTCGAGGACGACCCGCGCCCGGGCGGACGAGGCCATCGACGGGGTCGCCGCGACCCAGGCGAAGGCGGACGCGGCGATCGAGGGCGTCGTCGCCACCCACGCCAAGGCCGACGAAGCCATCGCGGCGGTCGGCCAGCACCCAGGCGAAGGCCGACGCCGCCATCGAGGGCGTCGCCCGGACGCAGACCAAGGCCGACGAGGCCATCGAGCGCGGTCGGCCGGACGACGGCCCGCGCCGACGGCTCGTCAGGCCGCGGCGCTGGTCGGCCGCGTCGAGCCGCTGATCGGCGACTACGAGCCGGCCCTGACGGCGCTGGCGCCGTCGGTGCGCCGGCTGGCCGACCACCCTCGAGCCGCACGAGGTCGAGGCGATGGTGACGCTGATCGACCGGCTGCCCCAGCTGGTCACCCACCTCGACGAGGACATCCTCCCGGTGCTGGAGTCCCTCGGGAACGTGGGCACCGACGTCCACGACCTGGTCGACACCGTGCAGGACCTCCGCCAGATCGTGAAGGGATTCCCCGGCTCCCGGCTGTTCCGCCGCCGGGGCGCCGAGGAGATCGCCGAGGAGGAGGCCGCCGGGAACTGACCCGGCCCCGTCCCGAGGCTCGCGCGAGCTTGCGAGGGGTGAGGAGGACGGGGTCCTCTTACTCGGTCGGGAAGCCCAGCGCGCGGACGACGTCCCCGACCCGGTCGAACGTGCCGCCTCCGGGCAGCCGCTCCAGCTCGGCGACGATCGCGTCCGGCGCCCGGTGGTCGCGGGCGGCCTCGACGAGGTCGGCACCCGTGCTCGGGAAGTCCGCCCGGTCGAGCCAGCGGGCCAGTTCGGTGCGGGCGTTCACGGCGTCGGCGTCCATGCCGGCCGGCGTCCCGCCGACGAGCGTCCCGGACGGATCGGCGTCGATGTCGGGCTCCCCTCCGCGACCGGCTCGGGGTCCCGCCACTCCTCGGCGCGGGTCGCTGTGACCGCTGCGCACCATTCCCTGGATCTCGTGCTCGAGTTCCTCGTCCACCCGCGGGCTGTGCTTGGTGCTCCGCTCGGACGTCCCGGCGAACTCGTCTCCGGTCTCGGTCACGTCGCCTCCTCTGCTGTCGATCGTCCCGATCCCGTGCCCGGTAGTACGGCCGCACACACATGGCGCGACGGATCACCCGATCGGGACCCACCCTCACCCGTGCGGGCAGTGGCAGGAGCGGATTCGTCACGTAGCGTTCATCGCGACGGGGGCTCGAATCGCATGCACGCTGGTTGAGCGGGGGACGACGACTACCCAGTGTGAGATCTGCTCCCGTCCCGCGATCGCCGTCCCGGTCGACTCCATTCCCCGGGGTCGGCCGGGCCGGCCCTCTACGCTGCGGGGACGTGACCCTGCCGCCACCCCCCTCGACGACGGTCTCCGGCCGATCGACGTGCTGACCGTCGTCGCCGTGGCGGACGTGACGCCGTCGGTGCGCCGGGTGGTCCTCACCGGCACCGCCGGCCGCCGTCGCGGCCGCCGGACCCGACCGTCTACCTGCTGGTCCCGCGGGTGGGCGACGCCGATCCGCGGTGGCCACGGATCGCCAAGGACGGGCGGATCGTCTGGCCCGACGGCGCCCACGGGGTGAGCCTGCGCAGCTACACCGCCCGCCGGCAGGACCCGGCCGCCGGCGAGGTGGAGATCGACTTCGTGCTGCACGGCGACGGTCCGGCCGCCGCCTGGGCCGCGGCGGCCGCGCCCGGCGCGCTGCTGGGCGTGGCCGGCGGCGGCTCGCTCGGCGAGCGGCCGGCCAGCCAGCTGCTGCTCGCCGGCGACGAGACCGCCCTGCCGGCGATCAGCCGGATCCTCGGCGCCGCCGCCGCCCGCGACGCGCGGCGTCGCGCTGCATCGAGGTGGCCGGCGCCGCGGAGGAGCAGCCGCTGCCGGCACCGGACGGCGTCGACGTGCGCTGGCTGCACCGCGGCGGCACGCCACCGGGCGAGAGCACCCTGCTCGCCGACGCCGTCGCCGCGCTGGACCGTTCGACGGCGACGACGTCTTCGCCTGGGTCGGCGCCGAGTCCGCCGCGGTGCGCACCATCCGGGCCGACCTGCGCGGCCGCTGGGGGCTGGGCCGGGCGCAGCACCACGCGATCGGCTACTGGCGCCG
Source organism: uncultured Actinomycetota bacterium (assembly GCA_963748305.1). GTDB lineage: Bacteria > Actinomycetota > Actinomycetes > Mycobacteriales > Geodermatophilaceae > Blastococcus_B. The sequence goes on from CAVVIN010000013.1 coordinate 183,149, forward strand.
GGGCCGGGCCATGTCGCCCGTCGGGCTGACGCGGCTCCCAGGGAGTTCACAGGTAGCGTCCAGAGCGACCGCAGTCGGCGCGGCCACTCTCGACGCATGACGACGGCACCCGCACGCCCGACCGGAGGATCCGTGTCCGGCAGTCCGCCAGACGCCGCAGCACCCCCGAGGCCCGGCTCCTGGTCGTGGACGACGAGCCCAACATCCGCGAGCTGCTCTCGGCCAGCCTGCGGTACGCCGGCTTCGAGGTGGCCACCGCCGCCGACGGGCAGCAGGCGCTCGCCCTGGCCGAGTCGTTCCGCCCCGACCTGCTGGTGCTCGACGTGATGATGCCGGGCCTGGACGGCTTCGGCGTCGTCCGCCGGCTGCGTCAGTCCGGCCGGCACACGCCGGTCCTCTTCCTGACCGCGCGCGACGCCGCGGAGGACAAGGTCTCCGGGCTGACCCTCGGCGGCGACGACTACGTGACCAAGCCGTTCAGCCTCGACGAGGTCCTGGCCCGCATCCGGGCGGTGCTGCGCCGCAGCGCCGGCGCCCGCGGGCCGGCCGAGGCGCCGCGGCTCGACCTTCGCCGACATCGAGCTCGACGAGGAGAGCCACGAGGTGCTCAAGGCGGGCGACGCTGATCAGCCTGTCGCCGACCGAGTTCAAGCTGCTGCGCTACCTGATGGCCAACGCCGGCCGGGTGCTGTCGAAGGCGCAGATCCTCGACCACGTGTGGAACTACGACTTCAACGGCGAGGCCAACGTCGTCGAGTCCTACATCTCCTACCTGCGCCGCAAGATCGACACCACCGAGCCGCGGCTGCTGCACACCATCCGCGGGGTCGGCTACACGCTGCGGCTGCCCCGCGGTACGTGAGCGGACAGGACGTGACACGCCGAGGAACGGCGTACGGACGCCGCGCGGTCCCGGATCCCGCTCCGGATCACACTGGTCGCGATGCTGGTGGGGCTGGTCGGCCTTGCGCTGCTGCCGACGGGTTCGCCGCCACGTCGCTGCTGCGCGACTACCTGGAAGGAGCAGCAGGACGCGGAACTGCGGACGCCGTGCGCGCGGCCGCGGCCAACCCCGACTCTTCGAGGCCTGCCTGCGCCGCCGACTACCGGCGGCCGCCCGCTCGGAATACGTCGCCTGCATCGAACCGGGGCGGACGCGGTGACCGTCGTCCTCGGCCCGCCAGGACCGGACGACGACTACCGGACCCGAGGAGATCATCGACGACGTCGGCCGCGGCGACGCCCCGACGACGGTGAGCTCCGTCGGACGGCCGCGACGACTGGCGGGTGGCTGGCGGGTCGAGCTGCCCGGACGGCTGGACGATCGTCGATCGGTACCGACCTGCGGCGGGACAAGGATGCGATCGGCCGGCTGGTCGCGATCGAGGTCGATCGTCGGGCTGATCGTGCTGTCGGTGCTCGGGGCCGCCGGCTACGTGCTGGTGCGCAACAGCCTGCGGCCACTGGCCGAGGTGGAGCGGACCGCGCGGGCCATCGCCGACGGCGACCTGTCCCAGCGCGTGCCCGAGGGCGATGACCGCACCGAGGTCGGCCGGCTGACCACCGCCCTCAACCGGATGCTCTCCCGCATCGAGCGCGCGTTCCGCGCACAGCAGGAGTCCGAGGCGCAGGCCCGCGGGTCCGAGGAGCGGATGCGCCGGTTCGTCGCCGACGCCAGCCACGAGCTGCGCACGCCGCTCACCTCGATCCGGGGGTTCGCCGAGCTCTACCGGCAGGGTGCGGTGCGCGGCGACGACGACGTCCGGCGGCTGATGGAGCGGATCGAGGGCGAGGGCGGCCGCATGGGCCTGCTCGTCGAGGACCTCCTGCTGCTCGCCCGGATGGATCAGCAGCGTCCGATGGTCGTTGAAACCGGTGGACCTCGCGGCGGTGGCCGGGGACGCCGTCCACGACGCGCGCGCCGTGCAGCCCGACCGGCCGATCGCGCTGCACCTGGACGAGTCCCTGACCGACGTCCCGGTGGTCCTCGGCGACGAGGGCCGGCTGCGGCAGATCGTCGGCAACCTCGTGGCCAACGCCCTGGTGCACACGCCGGACGGGACCCGGATCACCGTCACGCTGGCCGAGGACGCCGCCGACGGCGGGCTGCTCGACCTGCGGGTGGCCGACGAGGGGCCGGGCATGGACCCGGCCGACGCCGCCCGCGCCTTCGAGCGCTTCTACCGCGCGGACGCCTCCCGGAACCGGGCCGCCGGCGGCACCGGCCTCGGCCTGTCGATCGTCGACTCGCTGGTGGCCGCGCACGGCGGCACGGTGCAGCTGGACACCGCCCCGGGGCAGGGCACCACCGTGACGGTCCGGCTGCCGCGGTCGGGCCCGCCGGCGGCCCAGATGGACGGAGGGTGACGACGGCGGCGCGTGAGCGCCCTGCCACGATCCGGCCGTGACGACCGACGCCACCGCCGTCGACCGGGAATAGCCACCGTCCGGACGTCGGTTCGTGTGAGGGATACCTCTTTCACCGTGGCGAGAGGCATGGACCGGCACCCCCGAGCGGGGATGCTCGACCGGACGAACCGCCTCGCGGGGGACGAGCGGTGGGAAGCTGTGCGGGCGCCGTCGCCCTGCCGCGACGCCGCCGACCGACGCTGACCCCTCGCGGGCACCGCAGACTGGACCCAGGAGCCGCCTTGTGACGTTCGACGATGTCGAGGTGGCCCGACGGGCGGCGCACGCCGCCGCCGAGGTCCTCCTCGAGCTGCGGGCCGGCGGGGAGTTCACCGGCCGCGCGCTCGGCGACGCCGGTGACGCGGCCGCGCAGCGGGCCATCGTGGCGTCGCTGCTCGGCCGACCGCCCCGGCGACGTCGTCTTCAGCGAGGAGGCCGTCGACGACCCGCGCCGGCTGCGCGCCGACCGCGTCTGGATCGTCGACCCGCTCGACGGCACCCGCGAGTACGGCGAGCCCGGCCGCCACGACTGGGCGGTGCACGTGGCGCTCTGGGAGGGCGGGGACCTCACCGCGGCCGCCGTCGCGCTGCCCGGCCTGGACGAGATCCTGCTGACCGACCCCGCCCCGCAGCTGCCGGCCCGCGCCGACGGCGCCGTGCGGGTCGCCGTGAGCCGCAGCCGCCCGCCGGCCGAGGCCGCCGCGGTGGCCGAGATGCTCGACGCCGAGCTCGTGCCGCTCGGCTCGGCCGGCTACAAGACCGTCGCGGTCGCGCGCGGCGAGGTCGACGCCTACGTGCACTCCGGCGGCCAGTACCAGTGGGACTCCGCCGCGCCGGTGGCCGTCGCCCGCGCCGCCGGCCTGACCACGTGCCGGCTGGACGGCTCACCGCTGGTCTACAACGACCCCGACCCCTGGCTGCCCGACCTGGTCGTATGCCGGCCGGAGCTCGCCGACCGCATCCTCGACGCCATCCGCCGCCGACACCGCCCGCAGTCCCCGAAATGACGGAGAGCATCGCGTGACCACTCCCGACTACCGGCTCAGCCAGCTGGAGACGCTGGAGGCCGAGTCCATCCACGTCATCCGCGAGGTCGTCGCCGAGCTCGAGCGGCCGGTGCTGCTCTTCTCCGGCGGCAAGGACTCGATCGTGATGCTGGAGCTGGCCCGCAAGGCGTTCGCGCCGGCCCGCATCCCGTTCCCGGTCATGCACGTGGACACCGGGCTCAACTTCCCCGACGTGCTCGAGTTCCGCGACCGCCGCGTCGCCGAGCTCGGCGTGCACCTGATCGTCGCCTCGGTGCCCGAGGCGATCGCCCAGGGCACGGTGAAGGAGGAGCCCAACGGCTCCCGCAACCGGATCCAGACGCCGGTGCTGCTCGACGCGGTCGAGAAGCACGGCTTCACCGCGCTCTTCGGCGGTGCCCGGCGCGACGAGGACAAGGCGCGGGCCAAGGAGCGGATGTTCTCCTTCCGCGACGAGTTCGGTCAGTGGGACCCGAAGAACCAGCGCCCCGAGCTGTGGGACCTCTACAACGGCCGGATCCACCTGGGCGAGTCGATCCGGATCTTCCCGCTGTCGAACTGGACCGAGCTCGACATCTGGCAGTACATCGCCCGCGAGAAGATCGCGATCCCCGCCGCTGTACCTCGCCGCCGAGCGCGACGTGGTGGAGCGCCAGGGGATGCTCTACGCGGTCAACGAGTTCATCGAGCCGCGCGACGGCGAGGAGATCCGCCGGGAGCGGTGCGCTACCGCACCGTCGGCGACGCGAACCTCACCGCCGCCGTCCTCTCCTCGGCCACCACGGTCGAGGAGGTCATCGCCGAGATCGCGGTGACCCGCATGACCGAGCGCGGCGCCACCCGTGGCGACGACAAGGTCAGCGACGCCGCCATGGAAGACCGGAAGAAGGAGGGCTACTTCTGATGGCTCCCGCTCCGGCACCGAACGCCGATCGACATCAGCTCCGCCGTCGCCGAGGCGGCCGCCGAGCTCGCCACCGCGCGCAAGGACATCCTGCGCATCGCGACCGCCGGCTCGGTGGACGACGGCAAGAGCACCCTCATCGGCCGGCTGCTGTACGACAGCAAGGCCATCTTCGAGGACCAGTACGAGGCGGTGGAGCGGGCCAGCGCGGGCGGCGACTACGTCAACCTGGCGCTGCTGACCGACGGCCTGCGCGCCGAGCGCGAGCAGGGCATCACCATCGACGTGGCCTACCGGTACTTCGCGACGCCGCGGCGCACCTTCATCATGGCCGACACCCCGGGCCACGTTCAGTACACGCGGAACATGGTCACCGGCGCATCGACCGCCGACCTGGCGATCGTGCTCGTCGACGCCCGCAAGGGCATGCTCGAGCAGAGCCGCCGGCACGCGTTCCTCGCGTCGCTGCTGCGGGTGCCGCACCTCGTCGTCGCGGTCAACAAGATGGACCTCGTCGACTGGTCGGAGGAGATCTACGAGTCGATCCGGGACGAGTTCACCGCCTTCGCGGCGAAGCTCAACGTGCCCGACCTGACCGTCATCCCGATCTCCGCGCTGCACGGCGACAACGTCGTCACCCGCTCGGCGAACTCGCCCTGGTACGACGGCTCGTCGCTGCTGCACCACCTCGAGCACGTGCACGTGGCCAGCGACCGGAACCTGGTCGACACCCGGTTCCCGGTGCAGTTCGTCATCCGGCCGCAGTCCGACGCGTACCACGACTACCGCGGCTACGCGGGCAGCGTGGCCAGCGGCGTGCTGCGCCCGGGCGACGAGGTGCAGGTGCTGCCGAGCGGCCTGACGACGACGATCGCCGTCGATCGACGGCCCGCGCGGCCCGGTCGACGAGGCCTTCGCGCCGATGTCGGTCACCATCCGGCTGACCGACGACCTCGACGTCTCCCGCGGCGACACCATCTGCCGGCCGGCCAACGCGCCGCAGGTCACGCAGGACCTCGACGCGATGATCTGCTGGATGACCGACGAGCCGCTGCGCCCGCGCCAGCGGATCGCCGTGAAGCACACGACCCGCACGGTCCGCGCCGTGGTCAAGGAGCTGCAGTACCGGCTCGACGTGAACACGCTGCACCGCGACCTCGGTGCCGGGGAGCTGGGGCTCAACGACATCGGCCGGGTCCGCCTGCGGACCACGCAGCCGCTGTTCGTCGACGACTACGCGCGCAACCGGGTGACCGGTCGCTTCATCCTCATCGACGAGGCGACCAACGCCACCGTCGGTGCGGGGATGCTGACGCCCGCCGGCGGTTAACGCTCCCGAGTAGGGGCCAAAATGGCCATTTTGGCCCCTACTTCGACACGGCAGGTGCTCGAAGCCGCGGAGGGTCTGCAGGTCACGCCGCACCGGGGTGCCGGCCACCCGCAGGTCGGGGAAGCGCTCGGCCAAGGCCTGCGAGGCCGACGACCGCCTCCAGCCGGGCCAGGCCGGCGCCGACGCAGTAGTGGATGCCGCCGGAGAAGGCCAGGTGCTCGCGCGCATTCGACCGCCGGATGTCGAAGCGTGCCGGGTCGGCGAACACGTCCGGATCCCGGTTCGCCGCACCCAGCAGCACCGTCACGCGGGTGCCGGCGGGGACCGCGCGCCCGGCCAGCCGTACGTCGGCGCGCGCGGTCCGGCCGGTGATCTGCACGGGGCTGTCCAGCCGCAGCACCTCCTCGACCGCGTTCGGCCACCCCGAGGGCTCGGCGCAGAGCGCGTCCCACTGGTCGCGATGGGCGTCGAGCAGCACGACGGCGTTCCCGAGCAGGTTGACCGTGGTCTCGAAACCGGCGCCGAGCAGCAGCATCACGGTCGAGTGCAGCTCGCGCTCGGTCAGCGCCTCCTCCTCGGGCAGGGTCACCAACCGGCTGACGAGATCGTCGCCGGGCTCGCGCCGCAGTCGCTCGAAGTGCCCCCGCAGGAATGCGTGCATGGCCCGCAGCGCCCGCTCGGCCGCGACGTAGCGCCGGAAGGGGAGCCCCGGGTCCAGGGTGGCGGCCGCGGCCTCGCCCCAGTGCAGGAAGTCCTGCCGGCGCTCGCGGGGCACGCCGAGCAGGTCGGCGATGACCAGCACCGGGAGCTGGGCGGCGTAGGTGGTGACCAGGTCGACCGGGCCGCCGGGCCGGGTCGAGCGCGTCGAGCAGCTCGTCGGCGGTCCGCCGGATCATCGGCTCGGACGCGGCGGTCGCCCGTGGGGTGAACGCGCGGCTGACCAGGCGCCGGAAGCGGGTGTGGTCGGGCGGGTCGACGACCAGCATCGACGGCGGCTCGGCGACCCCGGTCGCGTCGAGCTCGTCCCCGAACTCCAGCGCCCAGCGGATCCAGCCGGGCGCCGCCGACCGGTCCCAGCCCACGCCGAAGGACTCCGAGCGGAGGACCTCCTGGGCGACCGCGTGCGACGTCGTCACCAGTCCGAGGCTGCCGGGGACCAGCGGCCCCGGCGCGCGCAGCTGTTCGTGCACGGCGTAGGGGTGGTCGCGCACCGCCGGGTCGCGGAGCAGCCGGGCCGATCAGCTCGCCGCGCCGGGCACCCCGGTCCAGGAACGTCGCCGGCAGGGCATGTCGCACGCCCCAGCGGACCAGGGTCCGCGCCGGCCGCAGGGCCACGGCCGCGACGCGCCCGCGGCTGACGCAACGGGTCGCGCGGGGGGCCTCGACGCTCGTCTGCACGATGGCAGTCTCGCAGCGCGGCCCCCCGCGTCGGTCCTAGCCCTCGGGGGCCGGAGCCAACGACGGGTCGCCGTCCCAGTCCTTGCCCGCGACGTCGGCGTTCTCCGACGCGCTGTCGGTCTGCTCGGCGACGGTCTCGACCATGTCCTCGTCGGACAGGCCCTCCCCCGCTGCCTCCGTGCCCTGGTTCGGCTCGCTCATCGCGCAGTCCCCTTCGTCGGTGCTCCGGTCCGAGCCCTCCCCGGACACGCGACGCGGCAAACCAGCGACGGGCCAGGCTTCAGGCGATGAGCTGGTCGATCGCCTTGTAGACGCGCTGTTCGGACACCGGGCGCGGGGTGCCGACGGCCTGCGCGAACAGGCCGACCCGCAGCTCCTCGATCATCCAGCGCACCCGGGCACCGGGTCGTCGGGGCCGCCGCTGCGCGGGCACCTGCGCGCGCAGCTGCTCGTACTCCGCGGTCACCGCCGCGACCTGCGCCATCCACAGCTCGTCGCGCACCGCGTTCGCCGGCAGCTTCTCCAGCCGGTGCGCCATCGCCCGGAGGTAGCGGACGACGTCGGGCAGCCGGCGGCGGCCGGCGGTCGCGCACGAAGCCGCGGTGCAGCAGCCCGCCCATCTGGCGGCGCAGGTCGGCGACCGCCTCCTCGGGTACCCGGCGACCCGGCGCCGCACCGATCGCGATCGGCGACCTCCCGGGCCTGGGTCGAGCACGGCCTCCACCCTGCGCACGGCATCGGCCGTGAGCGGCAGCAGCTGCTCCTTCGCCGTCGCCACCAGGGCGGTGAACGCGGCCTCGTCGCGGGGCGGGCCGCCGGCCGCGGCGATCAGCTCGTCCGCGGCGGCGTCGACGCAGTCGGCCACCAGGTCGGGGATCTCGCCGTCGGGGTTGAACTGCAGCGCGAGCCGTGCCGACGGGGACAGCGCCTTGACCACCTGCCGCGCCGGCGAGCCGGCGACCAGCACGAGCAGCCGGCGCGCGCCGAGCCAGGTCAGCCGGCCGGCCTCGGCCTCGGTCGGGACGACGCGGACGCCGACGGTCTGCCCCTCGTCGACCAGCGCCGGGTAGGCGGTGACGACGTGGGCGCCGCGCTGGACCTCCACGGTGCGCGGCAGGGTGCCGAACGCCCAGGTCGGTGAGCCCGGTCCGCTCGACGTCGACGGCGGCCCGCGCCAGGCCCGCCCGCGCCTTCGGCGCGACCTGCGGCGCAGCGCCTCGAGGTCCTTGCCGATGGCCAGCGGCCGCTGCCTGGTCGTCGAGCACGCGGAAGGTCGCCCGCAGGTGGTCGGGCACCTGGTCCGGCGCCCAGGCGTCCGGGCGGGATCGTGCACCGCGGCCGCCCGGCGGAGCTCGCGCTCCAGGGCGGGCAGCAGCGGCTCGCCCGGGTCGATGTGCGGCAGCACCTCGCGGACCCGGTCGGGGATGGGCACCAGGCCGCGGCGCAGCTGCTTGGGCAGGCTGCGCAGCAGCGCCGTCACCAGCTCCTCGCGCAGGCCGGGGACGGTGAAGGCCAGCGACTCCCCGGAGGTCGCCCGCGCGACGCCGTCGAGGACGGCGAGCGGGACGTCGACGGTGACGCCGTCCTCGGCCGTGCCGGGGGCGAACGCGTAGGACAGCGGGAGCGTCAGCCCCTGCGAGAGGCGGACCTCGTCCGGGATAGTCCTCGACGCGCACCTGCCCGGCCGCCGCGGCGTTGGTGAGCATCTCCGGGGTGAAGGTGAGCAGGTCCGGGCGGTCGCCGGCGGGCCGCCTTCCACCAGCGGTCGAAGTGCCGGGTCGAGACGACGTCGGCGGGGATGCGGGCGTCGTAGAGCTCGAACACCGTCTCGTCGTCGACCCGGATGTCGCGCCGGCGGGCACGTTCCTCCAGCGCCGCGACCTGCTCGATCGCGCGCTGGTTGTCGGCCCAGAACCGGTGGTGCGTCGTCCACTCGCCCTCGACGAGGGCGTGCCGGATGAACAGCTCCCGGGAGACGACGGGGTCGATCGAGCCGTACTGCACCCGCCGGCCGACGACCAGCGGCAGGCCGTAGAGCGTGACCCGCTCGGTGGCGACGACGGAGCCGCGCTTGGCGTCCCACCGCGGCTCGGAGTACTGCCGCTTGACCAGGTGGTCGGCCAGCTTCTCGACCGTCTCGGGGTCGATCCGGGCCACCGTGCGGGCGAACAGCCGGCTGGTCTCGACCAGTTCGGCGGCGACCACCCAGCGCGGGGGCTTCTTCGCCAGCGGCGTGCCGGGGGCGATGACGAAGCGGGTGTTGCGGGTGCCGAGGTACTCCCGGCTCGGCCGCGCTGCTTGCCGCCCCGGCCCTTGGCCTGCTCGCCCTGCAGCCCGACGTGGGAGAGCAGTCCGGCCAGCAGCGCCGCGTGGATGCCCTTCTCGTCGGGCTCGGCGGCCGGCTCACCGACCGTCATCCCGAGGCGTCGGGCGGTGCCGCGCAGCTGGCCGTGCAGGTCCTGCCACTCCCGGATCCGCAGGTAGTGCAGGAACTCGCGCTTCACGGTGCGGCGGAACTGGTTGCCGCTCAGCGCGTCCTGCTGCTCGCCCAGGTACCGCCAGAGGTTCAGCAGCGCGAGGAAGTCGGAGTTCTCGTCGGCGAACCGGGCGTGCAGCTGGTCGGCGGCCTGCTGGTGCTCGGTCGGGCGCTCGCGCGGGTCCTGGATGGTCAGCCCGGCGGCGATGACCAGCACCTCGTCGAGCACGCCGCGCCGGTCGGCCTCGACCACCATCCGGGCCATGCCGCGGGTCCAGCGGGAGAGCGGCCAGCGCCCGGCCGGTCTCGGTGAGCTTCCCGTCGCTCGTCGAGCGCGTGCAGCTCCTCGAGCAGGGCGAGGCCGTCGGCGACCGCGCGGCGGTCCGGCGGGTCGACGAACGGGAAGTCCGCGACGTCGCCGAGGTCGAGCGCGGCCATCTGCAGCAGCACCGAGGCCAGGTTGGTGCGCAGGATCTCCGGGTCGGTGAACTCGGGCCGGCTCTCGAAGTCGGCCTCGCGTGTAGAGCCGGATCGCGATGCCCGGTCCGAGCCGCCCGCACCGGCCCGACCGCTGGCGGGCCGACGCCTGGCTGACCGGCTCGATCGGCAGCCGCTGCACCTTCGTGCGATGGCTGTAGCGGGAGATCCGCGCCGTCCCCGGGTCGATCACGTACCGGATGCCCGGCACGGTCAGCGACGTCTCGGCGACGTTGGTGGCCAGCACGATCCGCCGTCCGGTGTGCGGGGCGAAGACCTTGTGCTGGTCGGCGGCCGAGAGCCGGCGAGTAGAGCGGCACGATCTCGGTGCTGCGGCAGCGCCCGCTCGGCCAGCGCGTCCTGCGGTGTCGCGGATCTCCCGCTCGCCGGCGAGGAACACCAGGATGTCGCCCGGCCCCTCGGCGACGAGCTCGTCGACGGCGTCGAGGATCGCGCTGACCTGGTCGCGGTCGGGGTCGGCGTCCTCGTCGTCGGGGTCGACGACCGGGCGGTAGCGGACCTCGACCGGGTACGTCCGGCCGGTGACCTCGACGATCGGGCGCGCCGCTGAAGTGGGCGGCCACCCGCTCGACGTCGATCGTCGCCGAGGTGATGACGAGCTTGAGGTCGGGCCGCCGCGGCAGCAGCTGGGCCAGGTAGCCCAGCAGGAAGTCGATGTTGAGGCTCCGCTCGTGCGCCTCGTCGAGGATGATCGTGTCGTACTGGCGCAGCAGCCGGTCGTGCGCGATCTCGGCCAGCAGGACGCCGTCGGTCATCAGCTTGACCAGGGTGCGAGTCGCCCACCTGGTCGGTGAACCGCATCTTGAAGCCGACGACCTCGCCGAGCGGGGTGTCCAGCTCCTCGGCGATCCGCTCGGCCACGCTGCGGGCGGCGATCCGGCGGGGCTGGGTGTGCCCGATCCGCCCCCGCACGCCACGGCCGAGCTCGAGCGCGATCTTGGGCAGCTGGGTGGTCTTGCCCGACCCGGTCTCGCCGGCGACCACGACCACCTGGTGGTCGCGGAGCGCCGCGGCGATGTCGTCCCGCCGCTGGCTGACCGGCAGCTCGTCGGGATAGCTGATCACCGGGACGGCGGCCCGGCGGCGGGCGATGCGCTGCCTCGGCGGCGGCGACGTCGGCGGCGATCCGCTCGCGCTGCCGCTCCCGCGCCTGCGGGTCGCGGGTCTGCCGCAGCCCGTCGAGCCGCCGGCGCAGCCGGTGCTCGTCGGCGAGGGTGAGCGCCGGGCAGCCGGGCCCGGAGGTCGTCCTGGCGGGCGCACTCACGGTGGGGCTCGGGTTCCTCTCGGGCGGCATGGGTCGGGAGCGACCGGACCAGGATCCCACTCCCCGGCGCGCGGCCGCCGCGTTGCGCCGACGTCACATTGCGTGTAGCCTGCAACTAGTTGCTTGCGCCGTGCAACGGGTTGTACCGTGCAACTCTCCCGCCCGTCCTCGGAGCCGTCCATGTCCTCCCCGACGCCCGCCGCCGGCGCGGCCGACCCCCGACCGGCCGGCTCGACGGAGGTCGCGCACGCCTCTCCGAGCAGATGCCGCGCTTCATGCGGCTGGTGCACGCGCTCAAGACGCAGTTCGCCACCCAGGCGACCGGGACCGGGCCGCCCACGTCCTGCTCTTCCCGCTCGCGCGCCTCGGCCCGCTCCGCCAGGGCGCGCTGGCCGACCTCGTGCACGCCGACCCCTCGACCGTCAGCCGGCACGTCGCGAGCCTGGTCGAGCAGGGGCTGGTGCGGCGGGTCGCCGACGAGTCCGACGGCCGGGCCAGCCGGCTGCTCGTCACCGACGCCGGCCACGCGGCCCTCGAGTCACTGCGGCGGGAGCGCGAGGCCCACCTCGAGCAGGTCACCGCCGAGTGGGGCGACGACCGACCTCGCCGCCTTGACCACGCTGTTCGGCCGCTTCCTCGACGACCTCGCCGCCTGCCTGCCCGGCGTCCCCGACGCCGGCGCACCCCGACCGACCCCCCGAGAGAGAACCGATGAGCCAGTCCACCCGCACCACCGCGGCCGACCGCAGGGACGCCCGCGCGGCGGCCGCCGCGCCGGACGCCAGCGGCGTCTTCACCCACCGCCAGATCCTCACGATCCTCGCCGGCCTGCATGCTCGGCATGTTCCTCGCCGCGCTCGACCAGACCGTGGTCTCGACGGCGATCCGCACCATCGCCGACGACCTGCAGGGCTACGACCTGCAGGCCTGGGCGACGACGGCGTTCCTCATCACCTCGACGATCGCCACGCCGCTCTACGGCAAGCTCTCCGACATCTACGGCCGGCGGCCGTTCTACCTGTTCGCCATCGGGGTCTTCGTCGTCGGCTCGGTGCTCTGCGGCCTCGCCGACTCGATGTACCAGCTGGCCGCGTTCCGGGCCCTCCAGGGCATCGGCGCCGGTGGCCTGATGTCGCTGGCGCTGGCGATCATCGCCGACATCGTGCCGCCGCGGGAGCGCTCGAAGTACCAGGGCTACTTCATGGCCGTCTTCGGCACCTCCAGCGTGCTCGGCCCGGTCATCGGCGGCTTCCTCGCCGGCCAGGACTCGATCCTCGGCATCGACCGGCTGGCGCTGGATCTTCTACGATCAACGTGCCGCTGGGCATCGCTCGCCTTCGCCGTCGTGTATGCGGGTGCTGCACCTGCCCCACACGCGCCGCGACCACCGCATCGACTGGCCGGGCGCGCTGGCGCTGGTCGTCGCCCTCGTGCCGCTGCTGATCGTCGCCGAGCAGGGCCGCACCTGGGGCTGGGACTCCGGCCGGGCGCTGCTCTGCTACGCGATCGGCGTCGTCGGGCCTGGTCGCCTTCATCCTCGCCGAGCGGGCCTACAAGGACGACGCGCCTGCTCCCCCTGCGGCTGTTCAAGAACCGCACGCTTCGCGGTCGGCAGCGTCGGCAGCATCGTGCTCGGCGCCGGCATGTTCGGCGGCATCCTGCTGCTGCCCGCAGTACCTGCAGATCGTGCACGGCTCCAGCCCGACGGTCGCCGGCCTGCAGATGATCCCGCTGGTCGCCGGCATCATGGCCGGCGCGATGGGCTCCGGGCATCGCGATCGCCCGGACCGGCAAGTACAAGATCTTCCCGCTGGTCGGCATCGTGTTCATGGTCGTCGGCGCTGGTCTCGATGTCGTTCATCGTCGAGGCCGACACCTCGGTGTGGACGCTGGTGCCGTTCATGGTCCTGCTGGGCGTCGGCCTGGGCTTCAACTTCCAGCCGGTCATCCTGGCCGTGCAGAACGCCGTCTCCCCGCGGGAGATCGGGCGTCGCCACGTCGTCGGTCACGTTCTTCCGCCAGATGGGCGGCACGCTCGGGGCCGCGGCGTTCCTGTCGATCCTGTTCTCCCGGCTCCGCACCGAGATCCCGGGCAGACGCGCCCGGCGGCACAGCCTGACCCGGATCGCCGGCGCAGCAGGCGGCCGCGCTGCAGCAGGCCGGGCGACACGTCCTGCCGACACCAGCGCGATCGACGCCTCCGCCGGCCTGGTCATGCCGTTCAGGGTCGGCTTCTCGAACTCGCTCGACCTGGTGTTCCTCGTCGCCGCCGGCGGTCGTGGCCGTGGGCTTCTTCGTCCTGCTGTTCCTGCCCGCAGCTCGAGCTGCGCACCAAGTCGGGCATCCAGGCCCAGCAGGAGCGCGGCGAGCAGGCCACCGGGCACCGCGGTCACGCCGGACGTCGAGGCCGACCAGCCGACGCAGGCGTCGGCGCCGCGGCTCCGACGTCGACGGCTCCGCCGTCCGGCACGGCGGAGGACCCGCGCCGCTGACCCGGCACTGATCACCACCCACTGAGGGCGGCCGCTTCCCCCGGAGGGCGGCCCTCAGTGCGTCGACCGGCGGACGTAGCTGCGGTGGCGGTCGAGAGGATCTCGGTGCCGTCGGGGCGCCAGGTGCGCCATCGGCCGTCGGGTTGGCGTTCGACCCGGAAGCCGTGGTGGACCTTCGTGTGGTGCCGTTCGCAGAGCAGCGCGGAGTTCTCCAGGCTGGTCGGGCCCTCATCGGCACCCATTCCAGGACGTGGTGGACGTCGCACCAGTGGGTGGGGGCGCCGCAGCCGGCGAAGATGCAGTGCCGGTCCTGGATCTCCACGGCGCGGCGCAGGTGCGGCGGGACGATCCGCTTGTCCCGGCCGAAGTCCAGGATCTGCCCGTCGGGGCCCATGACCACCCGGTTGAGGATGCCGTCGCAGGCCAGCAGGCGGGCGCGGGCGGCGGAGATCAGCGCCCCGAAGCCCATCCGGCCGGCGGCCGGGCCGGGGGCGGGGTCGGCCAGGTCCTCGATGCCGATCAGGACCGCCACGTGCGGCTTGACGGTGCGCAGGATCGGCGCCTGCCCGGCGGCGAGGGTGACGTCGGCCCACTGCACGATCGCGTCGCCCAGCTGCTGGGCGCGGGTGCGGGTATCGCCGGCCGGCCGGTCCGGCTGCACGAAGGATTCCAGCACCGTCTGCACCTTCTCGCAGCCGACCGCGTCCAGCTCGAACCGGCCGGACCCGGAGCCGTCGGCGTGCTTGGTGAGGGTCAGCGACCGGCCCTCGGTGGGGTCGGGTTCGGCGCCGTCGGGGTCGAGGTGGGCCAGGTAGTAGTGCACCGCCCGGCGCAGCTGCTCGTGCTGCGGTGGTGGCCGCGGTGCTCGGCCAGCACCGCGTCCACCTCGGCCAGGTCCACGCCCTGCGCGGCGGCCCGGCCCAGGTTCTCCGGGGCGGCGACCGGGGCGATCACGGCCACCTGCTCGGCGGTCACCTGCCCGTCGGCGAACCCGGCGGCGACCGCGGGCAGGTGTTCCAGGGCCCGGCCGGTGCGCACGAGCGGTGAACGCGGCGCGCCGGCGACAGCCGGCCGTGCCCGCGCAGCCAGGAGCGCCATCGACGTCTGCCCGTCGTGCTCGGCGGCCTGGGTGGCGTCGGCGATCCGGACGCTGCGGGCGAGCTCGGCGTCCAGCCGGTTCCGGACGCCGAGCAGGTCGCGGATCCGGTCGAGCTGCGTCGCCGGCCGGCAGTCGCGTACAGGTCCTCGGCGGCCAGGGCGTCCAGCGCCGATGCCAGCTCGCCCACGACACCTCCCACACCACTTCGATCAGGTGTTCGAAGTCTACCGCCGAGCGGGCGCCCGCCACCACACGAATCCCCAGGTCAGAGGCCCTGTCCACAGATCGGCGGAAGCGCTTGCACGGGTCCGACGACGCGTGCTGCCGCGGCCTACTCTGGCGCGCGTGGGCTCCTCGCTGATCCTCTCCCGTCGCGACCTGGACTTCCTGCTGCACGAGTGGCTCGACGTCGAGTCGCTGACCACGCGGAAGCGGTTCGCCGAGCACTCGCGGGAGACGTTCGACGCCGTCCTCGACCTCGCCGAACGGATCGCCACCGAGCACTTCGCCCCGCACAACCGGACGGCCGACGAGAACGAGCCGCGGATGGTCGACGGCCGGGTCGAGCTGATCCCGGAGGTCGGCCGCGGCCCTGAAGGTCTTCAGCGACGCCGGGCTGATGGCCGGCACCTTCGACGAGGCGTACGGCGGCATGCAGCTGCCGCACGCGGTCGACCAGGCGGCGATGGCGTGGTTCAAGGCGGCCAACGTCGGCACGTCGGCCTATCCGTTCCTCACGATGGGCAACGCCCGGCTGCTGCTCGCCCACGGCAGCCCGGAGCAGATCGACACGTACGTCGGGCCGGAGATCGAGGGCCGCTGGTTCGGCACGATGGCGCTGTCGGAGCCGCAGGCCGGCTCCTCGCTGGCCGACATCACGACGAAGGCCGGTCCCGCAGGACGACGGCACCTACCGGCTGACCGGCAACAAGATGTGGATCTCCGGCGGCGACCACGAGCTGACCGAGAACATCGTCCATCTGGTGCTGGCCAAGATCCCCGGCGGTCCGCCCGGGGTGAAGGGCATCTCGCTGTTCATCGTCCCGAAGGTCCTGGTGAACGAGGACGGCACCCTGGGCGAGCGCAACGACGTCGTCCTGGCCGGGCTCAACCACAAGATGGGCTACCGCGGGACGACGAACACGCTGCTCAACTTCGGCGAGGGCGTGCACACCCCCGGCGGGAGGCCCGGCGCGGTCGGCTACCTCGTCGGCGAGCAGCACCGCGGCCTGACCTACATGTTCCACATGATGAACGAGGCGCGGATCGGCGTCGGCATGGGCGCGACCGTCCTCGGCTACACCGGGTACCTGCACGCGCTGGAGTACGCCCGCACGCGGACGCAGGGCCGGCCGCGCGCCAGGCCGGCGAAGGACCCGGTCCGAGCCCACCGGTTCCGATCATCGAGCACACCGACGTGCGCCGGATGCTGCTGGCCGCCAAGTCCTACGTCGAGGGCGGTCTCGCGCTCGGCCTCTACTGCGCGCGCCTCGTCGACGAGGAGCAGACCGCCGAGTCCGAGGACGAACGCGCCCGCGCCCACCTGCTGCTGGAGATGCTCACCCCGATCGCCAAGGCCTGGCCGTCCCAGTGGGGGCCGGTGGCCGACGACCTCGCAATCCAGGTGCACGGCGGCTACGGCTACACCCGCGACTACCCGGTCGAGCAGTTCTACCGGGACAACCGGCTCAACCCGATCCACGAGGGCACCAACGGGATCCAGGCGCTGGACCTGCTCGGCCGCAAGGTGGTCATGCAGGGTGGCGCCGGGCTGGCCCTGCTCGGCGAGACCATCGCCGCCACCACCGCACGGGCGACGGACACCGAGTGGGCGGCCTTCGCCGCCGATCTCGACGCCGCCGTCGCGCGGATGGGCTCGGTCACGGCGACGCTGTGGGGCGCCGGCGACCCGGAGGTGACGCTGGCCAACGCGCACGTCTATCTCGAGGCGGCCGGGCACCTCGTGGTGGCGTGGATGTGGCTCGAGCAGGCACTGGCGTGCGGGCGAGTCGCCGCAGCGATTTCCACGAGGGGAAGCGGCAGGCGGCCCGGTACTTCTGGCGCTGGGAGCTCCCGCGGGTGCACCACCGGTTCGACCTGCTGGAGTCGCTGGACCGGACGGTGCTCGACACGCCGCCGACCTGGCTCTGAGCCACCGGAAGCGAAGCGAACGCCCCGCCGCTCCGGGGGAGCGGCGGGGCGTCGGCGGTCGGTTCAGGCGGCGAGCGCACCCACCGGCTCGGCGACGGACTGGCGCGCACGACGGGCTGCTCGGCCCGCTGCTCCCGCTCGTAGCGGGCGGTGGAACGCGTCCCCATCGCGATGACCAGGGTGGTCAGCACCAGGAACCCGAGAAGGGTCACGGCCGGCCACATCATCATCTGAATCTCTCCCCCATGCTGTCGGTGTGCCGTCGCCGGGTTCAGGGGCGGCGGCACGTCGTCAGAGGTCCTATCCCCGACCGACTGCGGTTCTAATCGTCGAATCGTGTGCTTCACCTGACAGTGTGTGACCAGGCTCACCTCTGATCGGCGGCTCCGGCCCGTTCCTTGAGCGAACGCGCCGCGGCGGCTCTCGCACCAGGACATGGTCTGATCGGCGGCGTGCCCGACCCCGCCGGTCCCCGACCGGCTCTGCTGGTCCTCACGCTGTCTCTCGGCGTGACGACGCTGTCGCTGCTGCAGAGCCTCGTCGTCCCGGTGCTGGGGCCGATCGCCGTGCAACTCGACGTGTCGCCCGGCGCGGCCGGCTGGGTGCTCACGGCGAACCTGCTCGCCGCGGCGGTGCTCACCCCGGTCCTGGGCCGGCTCGGGGACCTGCGCGGCGAGCGGCCGGTGATCCTCGGCATCCTGACCGTGGTGTGCGTGGGCACGCTGCTGGCGATCGTGGCGACCTCGCTCCCGCTGCTGCTGGTCGCCCGGGTGCTGCAGGGCGCCTCCTACGGGCTGTTCCCCCTGTCGATCAGCGTGCTGCGCCGCGAGCTGCCCGCCGACCGGTTGAGCGTCGCCATGTCGGTGGTCAGCAGCACTCTCGCCGTGGGTGGCGTGATCGGTCTGGTCACGACCGGGCTGCTCAGCGGTGACGGCGCCGACTACCGCACGCCGTTCTGGGTGGGGCTCGCCGTCGCGGTCGCGGCGCTCGCCCTCGCCGCGCGCGTGCTCCCGCACCGTCCGCCGACCGGTTCGGGGCGGGTCGACTGGTGGGGAGCGCTGGTCCTCGGGGCCGGGCTGGTCCTCGTCCTGCTGCCGATCTCGCAGGCCCCGACCTGGGGGTGGGGATCCCCCGCCGTCATCGGCTGCCTGGTCGCGGCCGCCGTGGTCCTGGCCGGCTGGGTGGTGCTGCAGCGCCGGCTCGCCGAGCCCCTGGTACGCCCGGCCATGCTGACCGACCGGCGCACCGTCGTCCCCAACATCGCGGGCGTGATGGTCGGGATCGCCCTGTTCACGTCCTTCCTCGCCGTCCTCGGGTACGTCCAGACGCCGCCCGGGCCCGCCGGCTACGGGTTCGGCGCGAGCGTGCTCGAGGCGTCGGTCGTCTACCTGCTCCTGGGCGGCATCCTCTCGATCATCGCCTCGCCGTTCGCCGGGAAGGTGGTCACCCCGTCGGCCCCCTGACCACGCTGCTGGCCGGGGGCCTGTTCGGCTTCGCCGGCTTCCTCCTGCTGGCCGGCCTGCGCGGCACGCCGGCGGTGGTCGTCCTCAGCGGCGTGCTGACCCAGCTCGCGATCACCGTCTGCTTCGCCGCGCTGCCGGCACTCGTGGTGCAGGCGGTGCGGCCGTCGGAGACCGGCGTGGCCAACGCGGTCAACTCGATCGCCCGCTCGACCGGGCAGGCGCTGGGCAGCACGCTGACCGTCACGCTCATCGCCGGCAGCCTCGACCCGCTCACCGGCTTCCCCCGCGACGTCGCCTACACGCAGGTCGCGCTGATCGGGGTGGGCGCCTGCGCCGTCGTCGTCCTGGTCGCCGCGCTGGGGCTGCGGGGCGACCGACGGCGGCCGGCGGATGACGTCACGGCGGCGACCGAGGCCCCGTCGCCGTCGGTCACCCACGACTGAATGAGCACCGACTGAATCGACATCGGCTCGGGCGTGTCCGGCATGGAACAGGATCGGCCGGGGAAGTCAGAACGGAGACCTTCCCAGCACGGCCGTCCGACGGAGGACTCCATGGCCCGACCGACCGGCTCGTCCAGCCGCGCAGCGGAAACCCGCTTCCAGGGCAACCGCGCAGCCGACGGCGACCCCGCCCCCGAGACCGACGAGATCAGCGGCACCCGCGCCGACTACGCCCCCTCCGGCGCCGACCCGAACACCTCGACCGGCGGCACCCTCAAGCGGACCCTGAAGGAGTTCAGCGAGGACAACCTCACCGACTGGGCCGCCGCCCTCACCTACTACGGCGTGCTGGCGCTCTTCCCGGCCCTGATCGCGCTGCTGTCGATCATCGGCCTGCTCACCGACCCGAAGACGCTCACCGACGCGCTGACCGCCGTCGTCCCGGAGAGCGCCGCGGACACGCTCAACCCGGTGATCGAGGACCTGGCCGGCAACACCGCTCCGGTCGGCCTCGGCCTGGTCGTCGGCCTGGCCCTCGCCATCTGGTCGGCGTCCGGCTACGTCGGCGCCTTCACGCGCGCCGCCAACGTCGTCTACGAGACGCCGGAAGGCCGCAAGATCTGGAAGCTCAAGCCGCTGCAGCTGCTGATCACGCTCATCGGCGTCCTGTTCGCCGCCGTGATCGTCGGGATGCTGGTGCTCAGCGGCCCGGTCGTGGATGCGATCGGACAGGCCATCGGGATCGGCGAGACCGGCCAGACCATCTGGAACGTCGTCAAGTGGCCGGTCGTCCTCGTCGTCCTGGCGCTGATGATCGCCGTCCTCTACTACTCGACGCCGAACGTCAAGCTGCGCGGCTTCAAGTGGGTGAGCCCCGGCGCCGCGGTCGCCATCGTGGTCGCGATCGTCGCGTCGGCGCTGTTCGCGTTCTACGTCGCGAACTTCGGGAGCTACAACAAGACCTACGGCGCGCTGGCCGGCGTCGTCGTCTTCCTGGTCTGGTTCTGGCTGATCAACGTGGCCGTGCTGTTCGGCATCGAGCTCGACGCCGAGATCGAGCGGACCAAGGAGCTGAAGGAGGGCGTGCCGCGGGCGGAGAAGGAGATCCAGCTCGACGCCCGCGCCGAGCCCAAGGACCAGCAGACGACGTAGTCGGGATCGCGGCCGGGCTCAGCGGCACTGGGGGACGAGCAGTGGCCGCGGTGCGACCCGGAGGGTCGCCATGTGATAGAGCGTAGCGATGAGCGCTGAGGCGAAGATCGTCACGTCGGACTTCTACGACCTCGAGGCCCTGCTCGACGACGACGACCGCGCGCTGCTGCACCGCGTCCGGGCGTTCATGGACGAGAAGGTCCAGCCGATCATCAACGAGTACTGGACCCGGGCGCAGACCCCGCTGCACCTCGTCCCCGAGATGGCCGAGCTCGGCATCGCCGGCGCGCAGTACTCGGGCTACGGCTGCCCCGGGAAGTCCTCGTTGCTCGACGGGATGATCGCCATGGAGCTCTCCCGCGGCGACCCGTCGATGGCCACCTTCATGGGTGTCCACGGCGGGCTGGCCATGGGCACCATCTACCTCTGCGGGTCGGAGGAGCAGAAGGAGCGCTGGCTCCCGGCGATGGCGCGGATGGAGCTGCTCGGCGCGTTCGGTCTCACCGAGCCCGACGCCGGCTCCGACGTGGCCCGGGGCCTGCGGACGACGGCCCGCCGCGACGGCGACACCTGGGTGCTCGACGGGCAGAAGAAGTGGATCGGCAACGGCAGCTTTGCCGACCTGATCATCATCTGGGCGCGCGACGTCGACACCGAGAAGGTCCTCGGCTTCGTCGTCGAGAAGGGCGCCGACGGGTTCTCCGCCGTCGACCTCGAGGACAAGATCGCGCTGCGGGCCGTGCAGAACGCGCTGATCACGCTCGACGGCGTCCGCGTGCCCGAAGAGAACCGGCTGCAGGAGGCGCACAGCTTCCGCGAGACGGCGAACGTGCTGCGGATGACGCGGGCGAGCGTCGCCTGGTCGGCGGTCGGCTGCGCCCGCGGCGCCTACGAGCACGCACTGCGCTACGCCATGGAACGCAAGCAGTTCGGCAAGCCGATCGTGGAGTTCCAGCTGGTCCAGGACCTGCTGGTGCGGATGCTGGGCAACATCACCGCCTCGGCGGCGATGTGCGCGCGGCTCTCTCAACTGCAGGACTCCGGGCACATGACCGACGAGCACGCCTCGCTCGCCAAGGCCTTCTGCACGGTGCGGATGCGGGAGACCGTCGGCTGGGCCCGCGAACTCATGGGCGGCAACGGGATCCTGCTGGAGAACAACGTGGGCCGGTACGTCGCCGACGCCGAGGCGATCTACTCCTACGAGGGCACCCGCGAGGTGAACACCCTGATCGTCGGGCGGGCGGTGACCGGGACCAGCGCCATCGTCTGATCCCGATCACCCGCTCCGAGCCCTATCGCCTCGGGCAACCCACCACGTTGACAGCGTCCTGAGCGACGAACCTCGTGCCGTCCCGGAACCTCCCGGTCGCCATCAGCTCGGTGGATCCGCACGTCACCCCGGTACGCACACCGTCGGCGCGGCAGACCAGGTCGTCCCGCCCGTCGTCGTTCACGTCCTCGCCGCCCGTCGCGCACGACTGCACGCTGTTCTCGGTGCCGGCGCCACCGAACCGGACTGTTCCCGGGTCGATCTCCGCCACGGTGTTGACCCGATCGGTGGAGAGGAACGCGAAAGGCAGCGCACCCTGCTTGTCGACGTTGACCGAGCTGGGGAGGCTGCGCGGCTTGACGTCCATCGGCAGCCAGACCAGGCGATCGTGGTTGTTGGCCGGGGCCCGGTCCTCGGCGTGCGGCTCATCGGTGCGCACCCAGGCGTCGACGATGACGTCGTGCCGAACCGACTCGCTGCACACCAGGTCGTAGCCGCGCGTCAGGACGACGGTCTGGCCCACCGCGAGCGTCATCCGCTCCTCGACGCCGGTGACGGGTTCGACCGTGCAGTCGTCGGCCGGTGTGGCGAGGGTCGTCGCGAGCGATTCGACCGCGGTCGCCGGCCCGTGATTCGTCACCGTGACGGTGGCCGTGCACGCCGATGCGCGCGTGTTCGCCTCGCGCTCGGTGCAGGTGAGCTCGGCGATCACGACCGCCAGGTCGGCCGGTTCGAACACCTCCAGGACGTCGTCCGCGGCCCCGCTGTCGTTGACCGGATTCCGGTCCTCCACGTGCACGTGCGCCACGCGCGCCGTCACCGTCGCACGGATCGGGTGGAAGCTCCGCTGCGCACACTCGACGGCCCACGACTGCCCCACGACGCGGCTCTCCCCGACGTCGAGTCCCACCTCACCCGGCTCGGTGCCCTCGACCACGACGGCGGTGCAGTCCCCGGGGGTGGCGAGCACCCAGTCTGCGTCCGTGGTCGTCACCCCGTACGGGCCGTCGTTGGTCACCGTCGCGGCGGCCGTGCACGTGATGGGCTCGTCGATGTCCGTGCGCGGAGGACACACGAGCTCCGTGTCCGTCACACGCAGGTCCGAGCTGTCGAAGACCTCCACGTCGTGCGTGACCCGCGCGGAGTTGTCCGCGAGATCCGGATCGCTGACGCTCTCGGTGGCGATCACCAATTGGTCGTCGAACACAAGCGAGTGGTTCGACGGCTCGGTGCACGTCACCGTGAACGTGACGTCGCTGCTGTCCGGCACGCCCACGGCGAGCTGACGACGGAGAACGACCTCCGGCGTGCTGAAGCTGCAGTCCGCGTTCGGCGAGCTCGCGAGCACGGTGTCGACGACGTCCACGTGGTCGGCCGGCCCGTTGTTGAGCAGGCCCACGCGCACGGTCAGCTCCGTCGGCGTGTCCGCATCGATCCGCGCGGGCGGATCCACCAGCCGGAACTCGGTCTTGGCCACGTCGGCGCGCGTCGGGGTGTTGCCCCAGGTCCCCGCGGAGACCGAGGCGCTCTCCACGCCGGGGTCGACCACGACATCGTGATGAGCCGGGGCGGGGCTGCTCCGCCAGCCGTCCTGCGGGATCTCCGTGATGCGGTAGGTGCCGGGACTCGAGTGGACGAGGTCGAAGGACCACCGGCCGTCGGCGCCCGTGGTGGCGTGGCCGACCACGCCCAGCGCCGGACCGAAGGTGGCGCCGATCTGCTCGATCTGGAACGTCCAGCCGCCGAGCGCTTCCTCGCCGGCCTGTCGGACACCGTCCCGGTTGCGGTCGTGGAACTTCTCGCCGTTCAGCGTCGGGTGATACCGGTCGTTGATCCGGACGCCGGACTTGCTGTTGCCGCAGACCTTCGCGATGAACCCGCCCGCGTCGCCGAAGACGCTCAGGTTCGGCTCGCGGTCGTCGGCGAAGGTGTTGGAGACCGGACCGATCCAGCACCACGTCGTCGGCGCAGCTGTTGTCGTCGCCGTTGTCGTCGCAGTGCGTCCAGCGGTGGCCCTGTCCCGAGACGACGCGCTCGCCGGCCCAGTACAGGAAGTTCCGGTCGTAGCCGAGCTGGTCGTAGCAGCCCGGCATTCTCGACGAGTTGACTGGCTGACTGACGAACTTGACCCGCGCCCGGGGTCGACGATGAACGTCATGCGGCAGGTGCCGAGATTCTGGGCAAGGAGACTTGCTCGTCGTAGCGCACCGCCACAGCCATCGTGGTTGGCGCTGGCCGCCGGGTGCGGCCAGCACGCTGATCCCGAAGAGCGCAAGGACGGCGACCAGCGTGGCGCCGAGCCGGCGAAACCTCATGATTCCCCCATCACCGAGGTCGTCGAGCCGACTGTTGCCTGCCCACGACAGACGAGGGCCTCCCCCCGTTGAGCGCGGGAGCTTAGGGAACCGCGAAGTCTCCGAGCCAGGGGTTCCACTGCCGTTTCGAGAACGATCAGTACAGCGCCAGCGTGGCCGCCGACGAGCACGAGCGTGGCGCTCACTCTCCGAAGCTGTCCCACCACCCAGTGGCCGCTTCAGCGGGGGTCAGCCCGTCGAGCTCGACGGCGCGGTTGAGCTGTCGCAGGTCGTTGGTGGTCAGCCGGGCGCTGACCTCGTCCAGCGCCGACCGCAGCTCGTCGCCCCAACGGTCGAGCACCGCCGTCCGGACCAGCGGGACGACGTTCTCCGGCGGCTGCAGCCCGCTTGTCGTCGATCAGCAGCGCGATCGGGGCCACCGCCAGCCGGGCGTCGGTGGTCTCCAGCAGGCCGACGTCGATCTGCCCCGACATGCAGCGCCTCGACGGTCGCCGCGCGCGACGGCATCGTCAGAACCTCACCGAACTCCAACCCGTAGACGTCCTCGAAGCCCCAGCAGGCAGAACGGCCGGTCCGGGCACTCGGGTGGCCCGCCGAACGTCGAGCGACGGCGCGAGGTCGACCAGCTCCGACAGCTTGCCGACGCCGTTCTCGCGCGGCGAAGGCGGTGGTGACGGCGAAACCGTTCTGGTCCTCCGCCTCGGCGACGTCCAGGACCACGACGTCGCGGTCGGCCAGGGTCCGGGCGAGCAGCGCGTGCATCTCCGCCGGCTCGCGTGGCAGATCCGGCGCGGAGGGCTGCGCGAAGGTCAGCGCCGTGCCGAGATAGTCGATGACCACGTCGACGACGCCCTGCTGGAGCGCCGGGGACACCACCTCGCGGGTGCCGACACCCTGCTGGACGGAGACCGGCAGGCCCCGGCGACGGGCCCCCTCGGCGTAGAGCTCGACCAGGATCTGGTTCTCCTGGAAGTCGAACGAGGCGAACCGGATCGTGGGCGCCGAATCGGTGGCGACGGGCTCCGCCGACCCGCTGCACGCCGTCACGACCAGCAGCAGGAGCGCGCACAGCGAGGCCCGGGAATCGACTGTCGCACGACGCACTCCTCCCGGGCTGGGATGCGAGTGGATCGACGGTAGTCGCCGGGAAGGGCCGAAAGGGGATGGTCCCCGTGCCCGCGACGGGGGGAACATCAACCGGCATGGCATCGCTGCCGCAGGCGCCCGCTGCATCGGGGCCCGCCCGATCCCGGCTCCGCGGCCGGCCCCTCCGGCGATCCAGCGCGTCCGCAGGCGTCGGCGTCCCTCCGGGGAGCCTCCCCCGCTGCCCCGGCACCTCAACGCGTCGGGCAAGTGGTGGCTGGCCCTCAGCGGACTGGTCGTGGTCATCTGGATCGTCGTGGTCGTCACGGGGAGCGTCACCCTCTTCGACGTGGCCGACACCCGCGTGCTGCAGGCGATCGCCGACATCCGCACCCCCTGGCTGACCCGCGTCGCGGACGTCACCGGCGTGCTCGCCACCGGGACGGCCCTCTACATCCTCTGGCTGGCCAACTGGATCGTGCTGGTCGGTGTCCGCCGGTGGCGGCACCTGTTCGTCTGGATCGGCGTCGGCATCGTCGTGGTCAACATCGGCGCCACGATGGCCAGCGCGCTGCAGCGGCCCCGGCCCTACGAGGTCGAGATCCTCGGGCCCTGGGCTGGGTTCTCGATGCCGTCGCTGCCGATGACGGTGCTCAGCGCCTTCCTCGTGAGCACGGCGTACTCCCTCGTCCCGGCCGGCCGGCGCCGGACCATCGCCAAATGGGTGATCGGGGCGCTGCTCGTCGTCACGGCGCTGTCCCGGCTCTACCTCGCGCAGGACCATCCCACCGACATCCTGGCCGGGATCATCTTCGGCGTCGCCGTCCCCCTGGCGGCCTTCCGGTTGCTCACCCCCAACGACGTCTACCCCGTCCGCTACACGCGCGGACGGCCCGCGCACCTGGACGTGACCGGCACCCGCGGGGGCGCCATCATCCGAGCCCTGCAGGATCAGCTCGGGCTGATCGCCAGCGAGGTGAAGCCGTTCGGGCTGGCCGGGTCCGGCGGCTCGACGCCGTTGAAGATCACCGTCAAGGGAGATCCGGACACCTACGTGTTCGGGAAGCTCTACGCGGCCACGCACGTGCGCTCCGACCGCTGGTACAAGCTCGGTCGGACGCTGCTCTACGGTCGGCTGGAGGACGAGCAGCCCTTCCACAGCGTCCGCCGGCTCGTCCAGTACGAGGACTACGTGCTGCGACGTGCTCTCCGACGCCGGGCATGCCGGTGGCCCATCCCATGGGGATCGTCGAGATCACCCCCGAGCGCGAGTACCTGCTGGTCAACGAGTTCTTCGACGGCGCCTGCGAGATCGGCGAGGCCGACATCGACGACGCGGTGATCGACCAGGGCTTGTCCGTCGTCCGCCGGATGTGGGAGATCGGCCTCGCCCACCGGGACATCAAGCCGGCGAACCTGATGGTCCGCGACGGGACGCTGTTCGTCATCGACACGGCGTTCGCCGAGGTGCGGCCCAGCCCGTGGCGGCAGGCGGTCGACCTCGCCAACATGATGCTCGTCCTCGGCCTGCGGACGAGCGCCGAGCAGGTGTACGGGCGGGCCAAGCTGCAGTTCTCCGACGAGGAGATCGCCGAGGCCTTCGCCGCCACCCGCGGACTCACCATGCCGTCCCAGCTGCGCCGGATGCTGCGCCAGCAGGGCAAGGACCTGCACGGGGACTTCCTCCGGCTGCTGCCCTACCGGCTGCCCCCGGTCCGGATCCAGCGCTGGACCTGGCGGCGGGTCGTGCTCACCGTGGCCACCCTCGTCGGCGGGGCGATCGCGCTCTCGCTGATCATCGGCAACCTCCTCGGGTCGCCGCTGTGAGGGCCGCCGTCGCCGGTCCGTTGCTGGCCGTGCTCGTCGGCCACGGGGGTCACCGGGTGCGCCAGCGACACGACCGCCACGACCGAGCAGCCGACCTGCGCCGAGGGCGACGAGGGCACGGCGGCCAACGGCGTCATCCTGATGGCGCAGTCGGTGCCCACGGCCTCGTGGGTGCCGTGCCTGCGGACGGCGCTGCCGCTCGGCTGGGGCTTCCACCACCTCGACGCCCGCAACGACGTCGCCCGCTTCTGGCTGAACTCCGACCGCGACGGTCAGCAGGCCATCGAGGTGCGGCTCACCGCGTCCTGCGACACCGACGGGGACGACGGAGATCTCCAGCGAGCGGGAGGACATGCGTCGGTTCGAGCGGGTGACGCTGACCACGCCGCGCTTCGAGGGCGAGCGCTACTACGTCTTCGACGGCGGGTGCATCACCTTCACGTTCCGGCTGACGGGCGACAGCCGCGGGGAACCGCTGGCCCTGGCGACCCAGAGCGTCGGAGCGATCAGCCGGGAGGACCTCCTCGCGCAGGTGCACGACGAGAGCGACGGCCGGCTCTCCCTGGACCCGGCCACGGAGGGAAGCGGGTGAGCCATGTCCGCCACCGAGACCCCTGCAGCTCCAGAACGCCAGCGAAAGCCGCTCTGGCGCCGAGTGCTCGGCCCGCTGTTCTCGGTCGCGCTGCTGGCCGGCGTCTTCTTCTGGTTCCTGCCGAAGTTCACCAGCATCGCCGACGTCTGGTCGTCGGTGCAGTCGATGACGTGGACCGAGGTCACCATCCTGGTGCTGGCGGCGGTGTGGAATCTCGCGACCTATCAGTTCGTCGTCGTGAGCACCATGCCGGGAATGACCTTCGGGCAGGCGACCGTCTCGACCGAGACCACCACAGCGGTGTCGAACACGGTGGTGGGCGGGGCGGCCATCTCGCTCGGGCTGACCTACGCCATGAACAGCTCGTGGGGGTTCTCGCGGTCGCGGACCTCGGTGTCGCTGCTGGTGTCGGGGGTGTTCAACAACTTCGCCAAGCTCGGGCTCCCGGTGCTCGCCCTGGCTCTGCTCGCGTTCTCCGGGACCCCCACGGCCGGGCGACTGCTGGCGGGCGGCCTCGGCGTGGCCGGGCTGGTCGTCGCCGTCGTCCTCCTCTGGCTGCTGTTGCGCAGCCGGGAGAGCGCCGGCGCGCCTGGGCATCGTCACGGGCGCTGGATCGTCTCGGCGGTGCTGCGACCCTTCGGGCGCGGGCCGGTCCACGGCTGGGACCTCGCCACCACCAAGTTCCGTGACCGGACCGCCCTGCTCCTGCAGGCCCGGTGGTACTGGATCGCCCTGGCCACCCTGGTCAGCCACCTGTCGCTGTTCGCCGTACTCCTGCTGGCCCTGCGCTTCGTCGGCGTGGACAGCGACCAGGTCAGCCTGGCCGAGGCGCTCGCAGTCTTCGCCTTCGCCCGGCTGCTCACCGCGATCCCGTTCACCCCGGGCGGGCTGGGCGTGGTCGAGCTCGCGCTCATCACCGGGCTCGCCGCCGCGGGCGGCGCGCGCGCGGAGGTGGCGGCGGCCGTCCTGATCTTCCGGGCGCTCACCTACGTGCTGCCGATCCCGATCGGCCTGGTGACCTATGTGATCTGGCAGCGGAAGAAGTCGTGGCGGCGCGCGCCCAACACCGCGCCCCGGACCGAGCTGGTGCCGGAGTCGGTGTGACGACGGCGACCCGCACCCCTCCGCCGGCGATCACGCGCAGGCTGGCAGCGACCTGGCGCTGATCGCCGCCGGCGCCGGGCTCCTCGTCCTCGCCGCGCTGCCCGTTGACCCGGCGGAGGTGTCCGATGCGGAGGCCGCCGTCTTCCGGGTGCTGAACGGCACGACCGTGCTGCCGTTCGTCGTCGTCTGGCCGGTGATGCAGCTCGGCAACGTCGTGGTCGTGCCGGCCGCCGCCCTGCTCGCCGCCGCGTTCCGCCGGTGGCGGCTGGCCGTCGAGCTGCTGATCGCCGGCCTCGGGACCTACGTGCTGGCCAAGGTGGTGAAGGGCATCTGGCCGCGCGGACGTCCGGACGACCTGCTCGTCCGAGGTCGTGATCCGCGGCGCCGCGGCGCTGGGACGCGGGTTCGTCTCCGGGCACGCCGCGACGCTCACCGCCCTCGCCGTGGTGGCCTGGCCGTGGCTGGGCCGCCGCGGCCGCATCGTGGTGGCCGTGCTCGTCACGGTCGTCTGTCTGACCCGCGTGTACGTCGGCGCGCACCTGCCGCTCGACGTCGTGGGCGGTGCCGCCCTGGGCCTGGCCGTCGCCGGCGCCGTCCGCCTCGTCATGGGGCACCCGGCCTGATGCTGGTCGACTCCCGCCGCGGGCTGCTGGTGAGCGCGTGCCTGCTGGTCGGCGCCGTCCTGGTGACGCTGCTCTACGTCCTCCCCGCGACCCGTCCGGGGGTCCAGGCGGTCGACGACGCGGTGTGGCGGTTCGCGGGAGCGATCCACAACGACCCGACGACAGCGGTGGCCGTCGCCCTCTCCTGGCTCGGGAGCGGGCTGGTGAACTGGCCGCTCCGGGTGGCGGCGCTGCTGCTGCTGGCCTGGCGGCGGCACTGGCTCCGACTGGCATCGTTCGCGCTGGCGGTGCTCACCAGCGAGCTGCTCATCGGGTCGATGAAGGCGGCCATCGACCGACCGCGGCCGCCGGGGTCCCTGATCGAGACGACGGGAGCTTCGTTCCCGTCGGGGCACGCCATCGCCACCGCGGTGACGGCTGTCGGGCTGGTGCTGGTGCTCGCTCCACCCGGGAAGAAGCGGTGGCGGTGGGAGGTCTACGCCGTGGTGTTCACCTCCGTGATGGCGCTGTCGCGGGTCTACCTCCGCGCGCACTGGCTGTCCGACACCGTCGCCGGCGCCCTGCTGGGGGCTGGGCTGGCGCTGGGCTGGCCGGCACTGCTCATGGCGATCCGGCACGGCCGGGTCCCCACCGCCCCGACGTCCTGACGACTTCCGAGCTCACTCCGGAAGCGTGTGGTTGAGTGATCGGGGTCATAGCTGAGCGCCGGGGACGGCGGGTTTCCGGTCCCGTCGCCGCGCCAGCGCAATCGGAGGAGACCGTCATGGCTGCGCCCGCGAACCGGCCCCAACCCGCTCACGTCCGACGGCCGCGCTCCCGAGCCGCCCGAGGACGCGACCGAGGCCGTCATGGGCCTGGACATGCTGCTGGTCGACGCGGCCCGCGGCCCCTGCGCCGGATGATCCCCCCGGCCGGGACGACGCTCCGGTTCGGCTCGGCACTGGCGCGTCAGCCGGGCACGGTGGCGCGGCGGGCCGGCGAACTGGTGCGTGAACTGGCCGCGATCGCCGCCGGCCGCTCCGAACTGGAGGCCGGGAAGAAGGACAAGCGGTTCGCCGACCCGGCATGGACGGGCAATCCGCTGCTGCACCGCGCGATGCAGGCGCACCTGGCGTCCGCCCGCACCGCCTGGGAGCTGATCGAGGACGCCGACCTCGACTGGCAGGACGACGAGCGGATCCGCTTCACCGCGACCAACATCGTCGACGCGCTGGCGCCCAGCAACCTGCCGGTGGTCAACCCGCTGTCGCTGAAGGCGATGATCGACACCGGCGGCGCCAGTGCCGTCACCGGGATGAAGCGGCTGCTCCGCGACTTCGCCACCCCGCCGCGGGTGCCGTCGATGATCGAGCCGGACGCCTTCACCGTGGGCGAGGACCTCGCCGCCACCCCGGGCGCGGTCGTCTTCCGGACCGACGTCTTCGAGCTGATCCAGTACCGCCCCGACCACCGAGACCGTCCGCGCCGTCCCGCTGCTGATGGTCCCGCCGACGATCAACAAGTTCTACGTCGCCGACCTCGCCGCCCGGCCGCAGCATCGTCGAGCACTACCTGAACGCCGGCCAGCAGGTCTTCATGATGTCCTGGCGCAACCCGGACGAGCGGCACGCCGAATGGGGGCTCGACACCTACGGCCAGGCCGTCATCGACGCCATGGACGCCGTGGAGCAGGTCAGCGGCCAGGAGAAGGTCGCCGTCCAGGCGTTCTGCTCCGGCGGGATCATCACCTCGATGGTGCTCGCGCACCTGGCCGCGACCGGGCGACAGGACCGGGTGAGCGGCGCCAGCTTCGCCGTCACGGTGCTGGACTGGTCCCGGGCCGGCACGGTGTCGGCGCTGATGGACGAGGAGTCGGTCAAGGCCTCGACCGAGAAGTCGCGGAAGAAGGGGTACCTGGACGGCGCGCAGCTGTCGTCGATCTTCGCCTGGCTGCGGCCCAACGACCTCGTCTGGAACTACTGGGTCAACAACTACCTGCAGGGCAAGCCGCCGCCGAACTTCGACATCCTCTACTGGAACGCCGACGCCACCCGGATGAGCGCGGCGCTGCACCGGGACTTCATCGACATCGCGCTGGGCAACTCGTTGATCGAGCCGGGCAAGGCGACGATGCTCGGGACCCCGGTCGACCTGTCCACCGTCACCGTCGACACCTACGTCACAGCGGGAATCGCCGACCACCTCTGCCCGTGGCAGGCCTGCTACCGGACGACGCAACTGCTCGGCGGGGAGAGCCGGTTCATCCTGTCGACCAGCGGTCACATCGCCTCCCTGGTGAACCCGCCCGGCAACCCGAAGTCCACGTTCCAGGTCGCGGACTCGACCCCCGCCGACCCCGAGGAGTGGCTGGCCAAGGCCGAGACGGAGAAGGGCTCCTGGTGGCCGGACTACGTCGCCTGGCTCGGCGAGCGGTGCGGCGAGGAGATCCCGGCGCCGACGTCGCTCGGCGGGGAGCTCGAGGTGCTCGCCGAGGCGCCCGGCACCTATGTCTACGACAAGTAGGCCCGCCGGCGGGGAGTACGTCCGGACCGTCACGGCGGCGGGCCGGACGGTGCGGGTGTCGGTGCGGCCCGGGGACGGACGGTTCCGTCCCCCCGCTGCTGCTGATGAACGGCATCGGCGCGAGCCTGGAGGTGCTGCAGCCCTTCGTCGACGCGCTGCACCCGCGCCGCACGGTGATCCGGTTCGACGTCCCGGGCGTGGGCGGGTCACCGCGGCCGGTCGTCCCCTACCACCTGAGCACCTTCTCCCCCGTCGTCGCCGGGATGCTCAGCCGCCTCGGGCACGACGAGCCGGTCGACGTCCTCGGGCTGTCCTGGGGCGGGGGGCTGGCCCAGCACTTCGCCGTCCAGCACCGCCGGCGGGTGCGCCGGTTGGTGCTGGCGGCCACCGGCACCGGCTCGCTCATGGTGCCCGCGCATCCGCGGACGCTGGCCAAGATGCTGACCCCGCGCCGGCACCGCGACCCCGAGTACGCGCGGTCGATCGCCGGCGAGATCTACGGCGGCACGATGCGTACCGCCCCGGACCGGGCCGCGCGGGCATTGCATGCGCACACGAGGCTCGGCCCCCGGCGCGGCTACTACTACCAACTGGCGGCCAGCACGGGCTGGAGCAGCCTGCCGTTCCTCCGGCTGATCCGGCAGCCGGTGCTGGTGGTCGCCGGTGACGACGACCCGATCATCCCGGTGATCAACGCCCGGATCATGACGCGGCTCCTGCCCGACGCCCGGCTGCACCTCTACCGGGGCGGGCACATCGCGCTGATCACCGAGGCGCACGAGCTGGCACCCGTCATCGAGGGGTTCCTCGACGAGCCGGCGGGTCAGCCGTCGAGCGCCCACCAGTCGAGGCCGTCGCCCGGGGCCTCCGGCCGGGGCGCCAGACCCCGGTCGGACCGGGACGGCGAGCACACCGGCGAGCCCCGCGACCTCGAGGACCGGGCCGTCGAGCACGACGCGCAGCTCGCCGCCCGCGTAGGGCAGCTGCCCGGGCAACGCCGTCCCGGCGTCCACCGTGAGCCGGTCGCCGTCCCGGCGGAGAACGACGACGGCGGCGCCCGATCCGTCGACCAGCCGCAGCTCGTCGGCCGGTGACGCCGGGCGCCACACGGCATCCAGGGCGGCGGCCGGCCGTGGGGGGCGCCGCTCGGCCTCGAGGGACCCGTGCGGTGCCAGGACCGGCCGGCCGCCCTCAAGGGTGAGCAGGTACGGAAGGCTGATCGCGCCGGACCAGCCCGCCGGGCCGTCGTCGACGCCGCGCAGCCAGAACACCAGCCCCGGACGGTCGTCGCGGTCCCGGAAGGCCGACGCCGCGTAGTAGCTGTCGCCCCACGAGAGCCGATGCCAGGACTCGGCCTCGAAGCGGCCGGCGGCGAACCGGCCGACGGCGCAGGCGACGTAGTGCAGCGCGTCGGCCTCCCAGACCGACACCACCAGGACGTGCCGGTCGCCGATCCGCAGCAGCTGCGGGCACTCCCACATCGCGCCGGTCCACAGCGGGTCCCGGTCGTCCCGGTGCCGCGCCGCGAGGGGGCCGGCGTACTCCCACGTCATCACGTCGTCGGAGGACCAGGCCAGCGCAGTGGCCGTGCCGTCGGCCAGGCCGGCCCCGACGAGCATCCACCAGCGACCGTCCTCGGCGAACACATACGGGTCGCGGAAGGTCAGCGCCGGCACGTCCGCCGGCAGCTCCACCGCCACCTGGCGATCCTTGGTCCACACGTCGAGCGCGGGGCCGGCCGGCCGGGCGGTGCGGATGCGGCCGACGTGGAAGTCCGGTGGGGCGTTCACCGATGTGTAGAAGAGAACCGGGTGCCGTCGTCGGACGCGACGATGCTGCCGGACCAGCAGCCGGCGTCGCCGTCACCGGGCGCGAGCGCGACCGGCCGCTCGGTCCAGTGCAGCAGGTCCGGGCTGGTGGCGTGGCCCCAGTGGCACGTGTGCGCCCACTCGGCCTGCCCGGGCACGTGCTGGAAGTACAGGTGGTAGGTGCCGTCGCGGTGGGTGAGCCCCAGCGGGTCGTTGATCCAGCCCGACCGCGGGGTGAAGTGCAGGGTCGGGCGGCGACTGCTCCCGGCGTCGTCCATCCGCGCAACCTAGAACAGCACGCCCGTCAGGTCGCTCAGCAGCGCACCGGCGTCGGCGGCCGGCATCGGCCGGTACATCAGGTAACCCTGGGCCCGGTCGCAGGCCTGTGCCTTGAGGCGGGCCAGCTGGTCGGGCTCCTCCACGCCCTCGGCGACGACCGTCATCCCGAACGTGTGCGCCGCCCGGATGATCAGCGCCACGAGCTCCCGGTGCCCCGGCTCGACCGACGAGACGAAACTCCGGTCGATCTTCAGCGTGTCCACGGGCATGTGCCGCAGCTGCCCGATCGAGGTGTAGCCGGTGCCGAAGTCGTCGATCGCGATCCCGACCCCCATCTCGCGCAGGGCCGCGAGGTGGTCGATGGCCACCGGGTCGTCGATCAGCACGGTCTCGGTGACCTCGAGGACCAGCAGTTCCGCCGGCAGCCCGGAGGCGGCCAGCGCGTCGGCGACGTCGGTGACCACGCGGCGGGCGGTGAGGTGCCGGCCGGAGATGTTGACGGCGATGGTCGGCTCGGGCGTACCGGCCAGGGCGCCCGCCACTCGGCCAAGCTGCCGCGTGGCCTCGTGCAGGACCCAGCGGTCGAGGTCGCAGATCAGGCGGGAGCCTTCGGCCACCGGGATGAACTGGTCCGGCGCCACCATGCCGTGCCCGGGCCGGTTCCAGCGCACCAGGGCCTCGTAGCCGGTGATCCGGTCGGACCCGACGTCGATCACCGGCTGGTAGTAGAGCTGCATCTCGCCGTGCGCGAGGCCGTGGGCGATGGCCGCCTCCAGCTCCGCGCGCGCGGTGAGCTGCGCCCGGAGTGCGTCGTCGAAGATCTCCGCCCGGCCACGCCCGTGCCGCTTGGCCCGGTAGGCGGCGGTGTCGGCCTCGGCGAACAGGACGCCGGCGTCGGTCCCTCCGTCGCGGCTCACCGCGACCCCCACGCTGGCGCCGACCCGGACCAGGGCGCCGTCCGCGGTCATCGGCTCGCTGACGGCGGCGATCAGCCGCTCGGCCAGTTCGAGCAGGTCGGCCTCACCCTTCACCGGCTCCACCAGGACGACGAACTCGTCGCCGCCCAGCCGGCAGGCGACGTCGCCGGGGCGCACGGCGGCGCGGAGGCGGTGGGCGATCTCCTGGAGCACCTCGTCGCCCGCAGCGTGCCCGTGCCCGTCGTTGACGGCCTTGAAGCCGTCGAGGTCGACGAAGAGGAGGCCGGTCATCTCCCCCGAGCGCTGCCCCCGGTGCAGGGCGGCCGTGACCAGGGTGAGCGCGTGGGCCCGGTTGGGCAGCTCGGTGAGCGGGTCGTGCGTGGCCTGGTGGGCGAGGGCGTACTGCAGCTCCTCGCGCTGCCGCACCGAGTGCACGATCTCGCGGACCGACGCGTGCACCACCTCGCCGAGCGGGCCGGGCAGCGACTGATCGAGCACCGCGTTGTCGAGGTCCCCCCGGGCCACCGCCTGCGCCTGGTCCTGGATGCGGCGAAGCCCGGCGACCGCCTCGCCGAGGGCCGAGGACACGGTCTGCACCTCCCGGGGGCCGTGCACCTCGACCTCGACCAGCTCGCCCTCGCTGATCCGGTGCGCCTGGCCGGCCAGCAGCCGGAGCGAACGGGAGACGCTGCGGCCCAGCAGGACCGCCCCGAGCAGGGCGAGGACGGTCAGTCCGAGGCCCACCTGCACGGTCGTGGTGAGCCGGTCGTTCGCGCGGTCGCGGTCCGCGGCGACCAGAGCCTCCGCGTCGTGGACGGCGGTGTCCACGAGCTCGGCCAGCAGCCGGTCCCGCGGCGGCGTCTGGACGAGCAGCGACAGCAGCTGCCCGACCGACACCGGCTCGTCGGCGGTGCTGTCGGCGTGCGCGCCCAGCGTCTGGTCCAGCCGGCTCACCACCGACGACGCCCGGACCCGCCACCACTCCTCCCGCAGCGACTGCTGCGACAGGTCGTCCATCCGGCCCTGGGCGTCGGTGTAGGCCACCCACGCGGTGTCCCAGGCGAGCCGCGACCCCTGCAACGGTTGCCCGTCGTCGAGGTGCGCCCCCAGGAACAGCGGCGTCTGCCGGCTGGCCGCCTGGGCCAGCTCGGCGACGAGCTGCACGTCCGCGGTCGCCTGGAGCGCGTCCGCGGCCACCTGCTCGGCGCTCGCGGTGGACGCGGCCCGCTGCTGGGCATTCATCAGGTCGGTGGAGACGTCGAGGTATCCGAGGTAGACCTGCTGGACGTCGAGTTCATGTGCATCGATGCGGGTCCGCAGATCCGCGAGCACGGCGACGGCCCGGGCGGCGGCATCGGCGCCGGGCGAGCCCGTGGGAATCCGCTCGAGCGCCTCGTCGGTGCGGGTGCGCGCCTCGTGCCCGGCCGTCACGGCGTCGTTGCGCTGCTCGAGCAGGACCGCCGCGGGCAGCCCGAGGGGATCGGAGGTCACGGGGTCGTCGATGAGCGTCAGGGTGAGGAACGGGATGATCTCGCGCTCCACGCTGCTGCGGGCCTCGTCGAGTCGAGCCAGCGTGCGCACGCCGTCCTCGGCGCGTTCCGCGCTCGTCGCCTCGGCCAGCCGGGACAGGGCGAGCGAGGTGGTCAGGCCGACGACGCCCAGCATGGGCACGAGCACCA
The DNA here is from genome assembly GCA_963748305.1 of uncultured Actinomycetota bacterium. Taxonomy (GTDB): domain Bacteria; phylum Actinomycetota; class Actinomycetes; order Mycobacteriales; family Geodermatophilaceae; genus Blastococcus_B. Next base: position 219,255 of record CAVVIN010000013.1, read on the forward strand.
GAGCCGTGAGATACAGCCACAGAGGTACGCCGCGACGCCGCAGCCGCGGCTCTCGTCGGTCTCTGTTTCGCACGTCTCCGTATCGGCATCTCCGCTGTCCACTTGACCGGCTCTGCCCCTGGCGGGTGACCCCGGCCGCGCCGGCGGACGCGTGGGGAGTGGCGCAGGGGGAACCGGACGCCGGTTCGCTGCCCGCACGCGGCCGTACCCTCTCCGCACCCCGCCGGTTCCGCCGGCGGTGGTGGACGACGCGGGAGCGGCCGGAGATGAATGAGCAGCCGACTGGGGTGCACTCCCCCGAGCGCTCGGCGGTCGAGCCGCTGCGCTGGGTGCGCCTGGTCGACGGCGGCACGGAGCGCGGGCGGGAGGCGCGACGGCCCCCGCCGTCGGCGCGGCGGGTACTCGGCCAGTTCGTCGCCGCCAACCTCGCGGCCGTGACGCTGCTGCTCGGCGCCAGCGTCTGGGCCAGCGGTCGGGCCGCGGAGTCCGAGTCGCTGGCGGACGCACGGACCTCCGCCGACGTCCTGGCGACGGTGCTCGTCGAGCCCGCGCTCACCGACGACGTGCTCACCGGGGACGCCGACGCGCTGGCCGCGCTCGACGCGGCGGTCCGCACTGCCATGCGGAACCCGTCGCTGGTGCGCGTCAAGCTCTGGGATCCGTCCGGCCGGATCGTCTACTCCGACGAGTCGCGGCTCACCGGCGTCACCTTCCCGCTGGGCGCGGAAGAGGAGGAGTCGCTCCGCACCGGGGCGACGCTGGCCGGGATCAGCAACCTGGACGAGCCGGAGAACCGGTACGAGCGCTCGATGGGTGTCCTGCTCGAGGTCTACCAGCGGGTCCAGACGCCGTCCGGGCAACCCCTGCTGTTCGAGACATACCTGCGCTACGACGACGTCGCCGAGCGACAGCGGGATGTCTGGCTGACCTTCGCGCCGATCTCGGTCACCGTCCTGCTCCTGCTGCTGCTCGTCCAGCTGCCCCTCGGCGACCGGATGGTCCGCAAGCTCCGCGAGGGCGAGACCGAACGGCTGGGGCTGCAGGTCCGGGCCGTGGACGCGTCGATCGACGAACGGCGACGCATCGCCGGCAGCCTGCACGACGGGATCGTGCAGGACCTGGCAGCGGCGTCGTTCGTGCTGGCCGGCGCCGCCGACCAGCTCGCCGCCGGGCCGCTGCCCGAGGAGAAGGCGGCCGGGGTGACGGCGAGTGTCCGCGCGGCGGAGGGGGCCGTGCGCGGCTCCGTGGCCGCACTGCGGTCGCTGCTCATCGAGATCTACCCGCACTCCCTGGCCCAGTCGGGGCTGCCCACGGCGCTGCGCGGCCTGGCGGACCGGCTGCAGCCCCGCGACGTGCACCTGCGCGTCGACGTCCCCGACGTGGTCGACGTCCCCGAGGAGACGGCGTCACTGCTGTTCCGGGTGGCGCAGGAGGCGCTGATCAACGTGGGCCGGCACGCCCGTGCCCGGGAGGTGGTGCTGCGCGTGCGCGAGGAACCCGGCCGCGTGCTGCTCGAGGTCACCGACGACGGCGTCGGGTTCGACCCGGCCGCGCGGGCGGCGGAAGGCCACTTCGGCCTCCGGGTCCTCACCGACCTCGCCGCCGCGGCCGGTGCGACCCTGGACCTGGCGACGGCACCCGGCCGCGGGACGGCACTCCGGCTGGAGGTGCCGCTGCCGTGATCGACGTCCTCCTCGTCGACGACCACGCCCTCATGCGGGAAGGCCTGCGCACGCTGGTCGACGCCACCCCCGACCTGCGGGTGGTCGGTGCCGCCGCGGACGGCCAGGCAGGCGCTCGATCTGGTGGCGACGACCTCTCCGGACGTCGTCCTGATGGACCTGTCGATGCCCACGATGGACGGCGTGACCGCCACCCGGAGGATCACGGAGGAGCACCCGGGCGTGCAGGTGCTCGTGCTGACGTCGTTCTCCGACGGGGAGCGGGTGCTGGACGCCCTCGACGCCGGGGCCACCGGCTACATCCTCAAGGACGCCGAGCCGGCCGAGCTGATCGCCGGGATCCGCGCGGTCGCCGACGGGCGCTCCCCGCTCGACCCGCGGGTCGCGCGCATCCTGCTCGCCGCCCGACGCGCTCCGGCGACGACGGTGGACCTCACCGAGCGGGAGCGCGAGGTACTGGCCCTCATCGGCCTCGGCCTGGCCAACAAGCAGATCGCGCGGCGCCTGGGCATCCGCGAGGGCACGGTCAAGGCACATCTGACGCACGTCTACCAGCAGATCGGGGTGCGGGACCGGACGTCGGCGGCCCTCTGGGCCCGGAAGAACCTGACCGAGGGGCCGTGACGGGGTCGTAGACCGATCGTCCACTGTCGGAGTGCGACCTCCGCGGTGTTGGCTCGATGGGGCAGCAGCCACCCGCCCGTCGTCACCGGAGGTCCCTCGCCGGAACCTCCCGTCCCGGCGAGGTCTGCTCGGTACGGGTGGGCTTCCGGACTGACCCCCGGGAGCGGCTGTGCGCCGCGGCCCGGCCTCATCCCCCCCGGACCGGGTCGCGGCGTCGCTGTGTCCCGCCGCGGTACAGGCCGAGCGCGCTGCGTTTTCTCATCGCGCGTTCCCCCGGTCGGGTGACATCGGGCTCGGGTCCTCTTGACGCCGTACAGCTTCCCGACGAGGCGTGCCGACAACAGACGTACGAGCCGGCCGCACGAGTGGAGGAGGGGACCGGACATGACTGCTGACACAGCGTCTCCTGACACAGCGTCTCCGACGCCGTCGACACCGCGGCTGGGCATCCGCCACCGCGTGGCGCTGTTCATCCTGCTGCTCGCCGCCGCGGGCATGGCCCTGTTCGCCACCGTCGTCCTGGCGCTGCCCACCCCCGACGCGTCGATGAGCCTGCCGTGGTTCGCCTGGGTGGCCGCGTTCGCCGCGAGCGAGGTCTTCGTCGTCCACGTGCAGCTGCAGCGGGACTCGCACTCCTTCTCCCTCACCGACCTCGTCTTCGTCGCCGGCCTCTACCTCATCTCCCCGACCGCGCTCGTCGCGGCGCAGGTCGCGGGCGCCGCGCTGGCGCTCGTGCTGCACCGGCGGCAGTTCGGGCTCAAGCTCGCCTTCAACCTGGGCCAGTACGCGCTGGCCGGCGGCCTGGCCACCACCGTGTTCACCGCGCTCGGCGAGGGCCTGACCGGTCAGTGGACCTGGGTCGCCGCCCTGGCCGCGGTCGCCGTCGCCACCATCACCGGCTGCCTGTGCATCTTCGGCGTCATGCGGCTGTCCGGTGCGGCCCTCGGCCTCGCCGAGCTGCCCCGCATGATCGGCCTGGCCCTGCCGTTCGCCCTCGGCGTCGCGGCGGTCGGCCTGCTCGCCGCGAACATCGCCTCGCACAGCCCGGCCGCCCTCGGCCTGCTCGCGCTGCCGTCGGTGCTGCTCATCGCCGCCTACCGGGCCTACACCCGGGCGCGGGAGCAGCAGAACAACCTGCGGCTGCTGCACGAGGTCACCTCGCTGCTCTACAACAGCGACGACGCCCCGACCGCGCTGACCGACTTCCTGACCGCCGTCCGCGGCGCCTTCCGCGCCGAGGTGGCCGAGTTGGTGCTGTTCGGCGAGGACGACGACACCGTCCCGACGCTGAGCCGCAGCCGCGACGGCGAGAAGCCCGTGGCCCTGCGACCGCTCGAGCACCGGCAGGACGCCGACCTGCTCGTCGCGGCGGCCGAGGCCAGCGGGGTGCCCACCACGCGGACCGGCGCCCCCGGCGGCGCGGAGCTGGAGCGGTACACGGCCCGGCACGGGCTCAAGGACGCCATGGTCTCGGTGCTCGCCACCGAGGGCCGGGTCCAGGGTCTGCTGCTCGTCTCGGGCCGGCTGGGCGAGGTCGGGACGTTCGCGTCGAGCGACCTCGCGCTGCTGGAGACCTTCGCCCGCCACGTGGCGACGTCGCTGGACCGCGGCCGCCTCGAGACCGACCTGCGGCGCGTCATCGAGCTCCAGGAGGAGCTGCGGCACGCCGCCATGCACGACCCGCTCACCGAGCTGCCCAACCGCACCCTGTTCCTCGACCGCACCGAGAACGGCCTCAACCTGGCCGGCCGGAACGGCCAGTGGCCCGCGGTGCTCTACCTGGACCTCGACGGCTTCAAGCCGGTCAACGACACCTACGGCCACCAGGCCGGCGACCTGCTGCTCAAGGTGTTCGCCCAGCGGCTGCACGAGGCCGTGCGCACCGCGGACACCGCGGCCCGGCTCGGCGGCGACGAGTTCGCGGTCCTGCTGCACGGCGCGATCGACGAGGCCGGGGTCGAGCAGGTCCTGGCCCGCATCCGCACCCAGCTGGACCTGCCGATCGAGCTCGGCGCCGGCCGCAGCGCGAAGGTCGGCGCCAGCATCGGCGTCTCCTTCGGCGGGCCCGACACCGACATCGACACCCTCATCCGCCGCGCCGACCTGGCGATGTACACCGCCAAGCGGAACGGCAAGGGGACGACGGTCTACTACGCCCCCGCCCTCGAGGCCGAGTCCGAGGCCGGCCGAGCCGGACGCAAGTCTCAGCCGTTAGGCCGGCCTGGCTCGCAGCTCACTCTCAGCCGCTGACCCAGGCGACCGACCGGACCACGTGTCCGCCGGTCGCGCCGAGGGCTTCGGGCTCGAAGCCACGCGCGAGGAGCACGTCGGCCAGCGCCCGGTTCATCACCTGCTGCACCACGGTGTCGGCCGCCGCGCCGTGCACCCGGTCGACGCTCATGCGGTCGTGCTGGCGCCAGGAGACGACGATCCCGCCGAGCACCGGCTCGGGGGTCAGGCAGGCCCCGCCGACCTCGGAACCGGCGCCGTCGGCGTCGTACAGCGGCAGGCCGGCCTCGCAGAGCGCCGCGGCGACCTCGACCACCAGCGTCACGAGCGGGTCATCCTCGGTGACGTCGACGTCCCAGCCGTCGGGCAGGCGCTCGAGCTGCTCACCGAGGTGGGCCAGCCAGGCCCACTCCTGCGGCGAGGGCCGGCGGTTCAACCCGCCGTCGGCGCGGCGCACCCCGTGCACCGGCCGGGCGCTCCCGGCGTGCTCCGGGGATCCCGCCGCCCAGCTCGCCTCCGCCCGGTCCGCGAAGGGGCCCGCGACGATCCGTGCCGGGACCACTCCCCTCGTCGACGACCAGCCACCAGCCCTGGCACACGACACCGCCGAGCACGACAGCACCACTCACACCGCTCACCGCTTTCCATCCATGGAACTGGCCGTCGCTGGGGAAGAGCGTCGGCCTCGCGCGCCAGTCCGATCCGTGGGTAGCGCGCGGTGCCAGAAAGGTATGCGCCGGGACCGTCCGGACGACGCTCCCGCGACGGGCTGAGACGGCGCGTTCCCGAATCGTTGCGCAGCCCCCGGACACGGGCCGGTGACCCGGCTCCGGGAGCAGTCACTTGTCGACAAGCGGGCCCGCGCTGAGCGTGAAAACCCGCCTGCCCGACGTTGCTGACTCCGGTTCCCCGGTGACCGGCGGCGTGTCGTCCGATCCGGTCAGTCGGTGCCGAACTCCATCGCGGCGCGGTCGAGCAACTCGTCCTCGTCGGACACCGCGCCGCGCGAGGCGATCGCCTGGGCGCCGCCCGCGGGCATCGCGCCGATCAGTCCGGTCGAGGCCGCCTGCGCGGCCCCGATGGACGCCGGGGTCGATCCTCCGACCATGCCGAGTCCGGCGTACTGCTCGAGCTTGGCCCGCGAGTCGGCGATGTCGAGGTTGCGCATGGTCAGCTGGCCGATCCGGTCGACCGGGCCGAAGGCGGAGTCCTCGGTCCGCTCCATGGAGAGCTTGTCCGGGTGGTAGCTGAACGCCGGCCCGGAGGTGTCGAGGATCGAGTAGTCCTCGCCGCGACGCAGCCGCAGGGTCACCTCACCGGTGACGGCCATGCCGACCCAGCGCTGCAGCGACTCCCTCAGCATCAGCGCCTGCGGGTCCAGCCAGCGGCCCTCGTACATCAGCCGGCCGAGTCGCCGGCCCTCGCTGTGGTAGCTGGCGACGGTGTCCTCGTTGTGGATCGCGTTCACCAGCCGCTCGTAGGCCGCGTGCAGCAGCGCCATTCCCGGCGCCTCGTAGATGCCCCGGCTCTTCGCCTCGATGATGCGGTTCTCGATCTGGTCGGACATGCCCAGGCCGTGCCGGCCGCCGATGGCGTTGGCCTCCAGCACCAGGTCGACGGCGGAGGCGAACTCCTTGCCGTTGATCGTCACCGGACGGCCCTGCGCGAAGCCGATCGTCACGTTCTCCGGGGCGATCTCGACGGCGGGGTCCCAGAACCGCACACCCATGATCGGGTCGACGATCTCGATGCCCGCGTCGAGGTGCTCGAGCGCCTTGGCCTCGTGGGTGGCGCCCCAGATGTTGGCGTCGGTGGAGTACGCCTTCTCCGTGCTGTCCCGGTAGGGCAGGCCGTGCGCCAGCAGCCACTCGGACATCTCCTTGCGGCCGCCGAGCTCGGTGACGAAATCGGCGTCCAGCCAGGGCTTGTAGATCCGCAGCGACGGGTTGGCCAGCAGGCCGTAGCGGTAGAACCGCTCGATGTCGTTGCCCTTGAACGTGGAGCCGTCACCCCAGATCTGGACGTCGTCGTCGAGCATCGCGCGCACCAGCAGCGTGCCCGTGACCGCGCGCCCGAGCGGGGTGGTGTTGAAGTAGTTGCGGCCACCGGAGCGGATGTGGAACGCGCCGCAGGTCAGGGCCGCCAGCCCCTCCTCGACGAGGGCTGCCCGGCAGTCGACCAGCCGGGCGATCTCGGCGCCGTACGTCAGGGCGCGGCCGGGCACCGAGCCGATGTCGGGCTCGTCGGCCTGCCCGATGTCGGCCGTGTAGGTGCACGGCACCGCGCCCTTGTCGCGCATCCACGCGACCGCTACGGAGGTGTCGAGACCGCCGGAGAAGGCGATGCCGACGCGTTCGCCGACGGGCAGAGAGGTGAGCACCTTGGACACGGGGAAGAGTATGCACTCCCATGCATGACCATGCACCCTCCGGGGTCCCTCACCCCCGCCCGACGATGTCGGTGACCAGCGAACCGCCGTTCGACCCGAAGGGCTCGACCTCGAAGCCCAACTGGCCCAGGAGGTCGGCGATGGTGGCGTTCATGGTCCGCTGCACCGCGCCACCCATGGCCTCACCGCGCACCTGGTGCGCACTCATGCGGTCGTGCTGGTGCCAGCTGACCACGACGCCGGCGTAGTGCGGACCGGGGGTCAGGCACACCCCGCCGGCCGGGCTGTCACCGACGCAGTCGTGCACGGGCAGGCCCGCCTCGACCAACGCGGCGGCGACCTCGACGACCAGAGTGGTGAGCGCGTCGTCGTCGGTCAGCAGTTCGTCCCAGTCCTCGGGCAGGCGGTCCAGCTGCGCGCCGAGCTCGCTCAGCCACTCCTTGTCCTGCGGCACCGCCCGCCGGGCAAGGCCGCCGTCGGCGCGCTGCACGCCGTGCACCGCGTGCACGAACTCGTCGAGGCCGCCGGACAGCGCAGCCCAGTCCGCGTCGATCTGGTCGGCGAACGGCCCGGCCACGACGGACCCACCTTGGTGGCCACTCGCCTCGTCGACCAGCCACCACGCCGGCTGCCGAGGCAGGGTCGAGGAGCTGCTTGCCCGCCGGATGGGCGGCCACGCCGACCGCCGTCACCTGCGGCAGCTCGGTCTCCTGCAGCATCTCGTTCTCCAGAGCCGCGCTCCCGTTCCCGGCGGGTGCGCGCGAGGGGGCCGTCGAACCGCCGGAGGCTCCGGCCCGAACGGCTTCCCGCTGCCGTTGCGCCTGCACGCCGTTGCGCTCGAACTCGTACTTCGCCGTCGAGCTGGCACCGAGCGCGATGATCAGCGCGGCCAGCACCACGAAGCCCACCGGGGTCATCACCGGCCAGAGCAGCGTCACGTCGATCGCGTCACCAGGCACGGCGGGAACCCCCCAGCCGAGCGGCGCTCCACGCGGCCGCCCGCCGCGACCACTTCTGGGCCGACGCGCGCAGCTCGGTCCACAGTTCGCTGAACCTTGGCCGCGCCACCGGTTCCCCTGCTGAGGATTCCTCGGGGGTGAACAGTTCCATGAGCTCCGCCCAGCTCAACTCGTCGTCCGCGGGGGTCGGCTCGACGGGGGACGACGACGGTCGTGCGGGTGCCGGTCGTGCAAATGCAAGGTGCGCGATCACGCGAGGGACTCCTCGGCTGTTCGCCGCGGCTGGGGAAGTGCCGCGGACAAGCCGAAAACTAGGGCGCGCGGAACCGCGAGCGACGCGTTCGGCGGGGCCCCGACGGCCACGTCACAGAATCGTTGTGGCGGCTGCCGGTCACCCGTCGCAGCGTCTGCCGCCTTGTCGACAAGTTCCGCGGTTCCTGAGCGTGCAGCGCGCCGGACGGCGGCCGGTCATGCTGGTGAGCAGGCGCGACACGGCATGTCGCGGGGGCGATCAGGTCCCAGAACCCCCGGAGGACGCATCAGTCATCGGCACCCCGACGCGCCGTGTTGACCCGCCGGCCACCCGGTCGCTGTGGCGCATGAGGCGCGAGGGGGAGTTCCTGTAACGATCAGTCCGACCCGGACATGTAGGTGTGTGATCGCGATGCAGGGGCAGCCCCCGCCCACGACCGACCCGCCATCCGTGTCCTCGGACGACGTCTTCGAGGATGCCTATCGAAGTTCCGGCACCGCGGTGCTGGGTTACGCCCTGAGGCGGTCGGCGTCCCGCGAGGACGCCCTCGACGTGGTCGCCGAGACCTTCGCGGTCGCCTGGCGGCGCCGGGCCGACATGCCGGCGGACGCCGACGAGGTCCGGCCGTGGCTGTTCGGCATCGCCCGACGGTGCCTGGCCAACGCGGTTCGCAGCACCCATCGGGCCAGTCGCCTCGGTGAGCGGCTGGCCGACTCGCTCGCCGCAAGCATCGGTTCCCGACCCGTCGACCCTCCACGAGAACCGCGCCGAGGGCCGACTGGTGCGCGCGGCGCTCGAACAGCTCTCACCCGAAGACCGCGAACTCGTGACGCTGATCGCGTGGGAGGGCCTGACCCCCGCCCAGGCGGCGACCGCCCTCGGCCTGTCGCCGGGCACCGCTCGCGTCCGGCTGCACCGGGCCCGCACCCGGCTGCGCGCCGCACTGTCCACCCCCGCACACGTCGAGGAGACCGACCGTGATCACTGACCGAGAACTGGATGCCCAGCTCGCCGGTGCCGCCGGCGTCGACGACGCCGAGCTGCCGGCCCTGCCCGATGACTTCCTCGCACTCGTCACGGCCGACGCCGCGACGACGGACGCGCGCGAACCGGCCTCGGTCATCGCCGCCCGCCAGCTCGTCGCCGACGCACGCGATGCGCGCACCCGGGTGCGGCGCGCGCCGCCGTCCCGGGCGGAAGGCCGTCCTGCGCGCCGGCCTGGCGGTGATCGCCGTCGCCGCGGCCTGGACGACGGCCGTCGTCGTCGCCCCGTCCGACCGCACCACGACGCCGCCGCAGGCCAGTGAGACCCCGACGTCCGGCCCCATCGAGACGCCGGCCAACGGGATCACGCTGGTCGCCGCCGAGGAGATCACCTTCCCGCTGTCCCTGGATCCCGCGCCTGCGGGCCTGACGCCCACCTTCAGCCGGTTCGGAGGAGTCGCGCCGTTCGCGGACTACCCGCTGAGGTTCACCGCCGACTACCGGTCCGCCGATGGGGCCGACGGATTCACCCTCTGGCTCTTCCAGTCCGATCCCCGGGGGCTGGCGGACCAGTTCCAGCCGCAGGACGCGCCCGACATCGTCGAGACCGGAACGATCAGCATCGACGGCAGCCCAGCGGAGTTCGTCCGCACTCAGTCGTCGGCCAACCTTGTCTGGCAACGGCCGGACGGGCAGTGGGTGCAGATCCTCGGCGACGGCGCGTACAGCGAGACCGCTGCGGTCGTCGCGGTCGCGGAGTCGATCGTCGACCGTCCCCAGTCGGTGGGCCTGCAGTTCGGCCTGGCACCGGCCGGCTGGTCGCTCAACGGCTACGAGGAGAGCCGGAGCATCGACCTCAGCAATGACGAGGACCCGAACCAGCGGCTGGTCCTCAGCCTGATCGGACGTGAGGGCGGCGCGACGCTCGACACCGTGCTCGAAGGGGAGCCGATGGCCGCCCCGGTGGCGACGGTGACGATCCAGGGGCAGGAAGGTCGGCTGGCGCTCCTGGACGGCGGAGACGACCCCGACTACTGGCGGGCGGTGGGCCAGCTGCCCGACGGGCCGCTGTTCCTGCTCGTGGCCCCGCAGGCCCTGACGCAGGAGCAGGTGCTGCAGATCGCCGAGCAGGTCACGTACACGCCCTGACGACCGAGCCCGGCGTTCCCTTCCCGAAGGGGACGCCGGGGCGATGTCGAACGCGACTCAGCGGGTGATGGAGACGTCGTCGGCCTGGAAGCACACGCCGACAGGAGAGCCGGACGTGAAGGTCTCGACGTCGAGGCTCGACCCCGGTGTCACCGGCGTGTAGACCGCCGTCACCTGTTGCCACGACGAGGTCAGCGCCAGGGACGACGTGATCGACCCCTGCAGCACGCCGCTCGCGTACTCGCGCACGCGCAGCTTGACCGTGAGGCCGGGGGTGTCCGAACGGACCCAGATGCTCACGGTGTAGGCCCCGGCCTGCGTGAAGCTCACCCAGTTCGGCTTGTCGTCGAGCCCGCAGGCTCCACCGGCCACGGTGTTCGAGACCTCGGCGGCCCAGTCGCCCGAGTGCCCGCCGGCGACCCGGCTCAGCGTGTTGGCCGCCACGTCGCCCTGCCCAACCGGACGGTGTCCACCTCGAACCCCGGGTTGCCGACCAGGTTGCTCGACGGGGCGGCCACGGTCCAGCTCCGCTCCGCCGGGCTGAAGTCGACGTTGGAGGAGCCGTCGACGGCGACCACCCGGAAGGTGTGCGCCGCGGCGGTCAGGCCCGCGTAGCTCACCGGCGAGGTGCACGGGGCGTACGCGGCGCCGTCGAGGCTGCACTGGAAGCGTCGACGGCTCGTTGGCCGAGAAGGTGAAGGTGGCCGACGTGTCGGTCACCGAGCCCGACGGCCCCGAGTCGATGACCGTGTCGGGCCGGGTCGTGTCGGGCGTGGGGCCGGGGTCCAGCGGGGCGAAGCCGATCCCGGCGTGGTCTTCGCGCCCGAACGCGGTGCCGTCGCTGCCCACCCAGAGGCCCTGCGGGGTGGCGTACAGCGCCATCGTGCCGTGGAAGCGGGACTTCGTGGGGTTCCACGGAAGAGCCTTGCCGGTCACCGGGTCGATGGCACCGATGCCGGGGCGCTCGACCGCGCCCGCACCGGCCGAGTCGCGGCCCAAGGGATTGTCCAGCCAGCGTTGATGTCCGCCGACGTACACCGCCGGCCCGGTGACCGCGACGCTGTAGAGCGTGTCACCGCCGGTCCAGTTGATCCAGGTGGGCGCGACCGTGCTGCTGACATTCGCGGTCTCGAACCGGGCCGCGGCATCGCAGATCCCGTTGGTGCCGGTCGGCCCACCGGTGGCGACCACCACGAAGTAGCTGCCGTCGGGAGAGAAGTCGACGCCCTGGGCACTGACATCCCTGGCGCCGGCCGCCGCGCAGTTCACGTCGAAGCGGGGCGCGTGCCAGGTGCTGAGCGTCGCGGTCGCGCCGAGGTTCAGCATGAACGCCTGCCTGCGGCTCTGGCCGTTGACCGTGGCGAAGTTGCCGGTCGCCACCAACCGGGTGCCATTCGGGGAGACGGCGATGTACTGGACTCTGGTCTCGTCGCCCGTCCAGACCACTCCGGCGACGGTGATGTTGATCCGGCCGGTGTCCGCGCCGGTGACCGGGTCGAGAGCCATGATCTTCTTGGTGAAGTTCCCGGCCGCGATGACGACGCCGTTGGCGATCACGATGTCGGACACCGTGCGCATGCCCGTCGGGGCGAAGGTCGGGTCGATCCGGTTGTTGACCAGGTCGTACTTCATGATCCCGCGGCGGGTGACCCCGTTGACGCTGGCGAAGGCGCCCCCGACGTAGAGCGCCGTGTCGGTGGCCGCGAGCGAGGTGACCATGCCGTCGAACTGCAGCTGCGAGCGGGGAGACCTCCCCGGTCTCGCGGTCGAAGGCGACGAAGTTCTGCCGGCTGTACGTCGTCGTCCTTGCCCAGTCCTGTACCTGCTGGAAGCGGCCGCCGGCGTAGACGGTGTTCCCGAACTGCGCGAAGTCGTAGACGCTGTACGACGTGTTGTCGAGGACGATGTGCGGGGTGACGTCGGCCGGGTTGGCGGACACCACTGCAGGCTGGGACAGCGACGCGTGCGCCGGCAGCGCGCTCAGGGTGACCAGCGCGACCGCACCCAGCACGCATGCGGCTGCCTTCCTGCAGATCCTGACGCGTGCACCCCGGGTACTGCTCATGCCGCACCTCGCTCGCGATAGCGGAACGCCGCGCAGCCTCGGCCCGTCTACTGCGCCTGTCGCGAGCGTAGGCAGATCCCCGTGCCGAGCCGTCCGGCAGAAGTCTGAGGTGGGCTAGGACCTTTGCATGAGATTTCCGCTGGTCAGGCGTCGAGTGGACCGTCGAGGAGCGTAGGTCGAGGGCATCGGTCAGGTGCCGACGTAGGCCGCGAGGTGCTCGCCGGTGAGGGTGGAGCGGCCGGCGACGAGGTCGGCGGGTGTGCCCTCGAAGACGATCCGGCCGCCGTCGTGGCCGGCGCCGGGGCCGAGGTCGATGATCCAGTCGGCGTGCGCCATGACCGCCTGGTGGTGCTCGATGACGATGACCGACTTGCCGGAGTCGACGAGCCGGTCGAGCAGGCCGAGCAGCTGCTCGACGTCGGCGAGGTGCAGGCCCGTGGTCGGCTCGTCGAGGATGTAGACGTCACCCTTCTCGGCCATCTGGGTGGCCAGCTTGACCCGCTGCCGCTCGCCGCCGGACAGGGTGGTGAGCGGCTGGCCGAGCGTGAGGTAGCCGAGCCCGACGTCGGCGAGCCGGTCGAGGATCGTGTGGGCGGCCGGCGTGCGCGCCTCGCCGTCGCCGAAGAACTCCTCGGCCTCGGTCACCGACATCGCGAGCACCTCGGCGATGTTCCGACCGCCCAGCGTGTACTCCAGCACCGACGCCTGGAACCGCTTCCCCTCGCACTCCTCGCAGGGGGACTCGACGGTGGCCATGACGCCCAGCTCGGTGAAGATGACGCCGGCGCCGTTGCACGTGGGGCAGGCGCCCTCGGAGTTGGAGCTGAAGAGCGCCGGCTTCACGCCGTTGGCCTTCGCGAACGCCTTGCGGATCGGCTCCAGCAGTCCGGTGTACGTCGCCGGGTTGCTCCGTCGCGAACCGCGGATCGCACCCTGGTCGATCACCACCACGCCGTCGCGGCCGGCGACCGAGCCGTTGATCAGGGAGCTCTTGCCGGAGCCGGCGACGCCCGTGAGCACGCAGAGCACGCCGAGCGGGATGTCGACGTCGACGTCCTGGAGGTTGTGCGTCGACGCGCCGCGGACCTCCAGCGCGCCGGACGACGAACGCACCGAGTCCTTGAGGGTCGCCCGGTCGTCGAGATGACGGCCGGTGATGGTGTCACTCGCCCGCAGCCCCTCCACGGTGCCCTCGAAGCAGACCTCGCCGCCACCCGTGCCGGCGCCGGGGCCGAGGTCGACGACGTGGTCGGCGATCGCGATCGTCTCGGGCTTGTGCTCGACGACGAGCACGGTGTTGCCCTTGTCCCGCAGCTGCAGCAGCAGGCCGTTCATCCGCTCGATGTCGTGGGGGTGCAGGCCGATCGTGGGCTCGTCGAAGACGTAGGTGACGTCGGTGAGGGACGAGCCGAGGTGGCGGATCATCTTGGTGCGCTGCGCCTCGCCCCCGGACAGGGTGCCCGCCGGCCGGTCGAGCGAGAGGTAGCCCAGCCCGATCTCCGCGAACGAGTCGAGGAGGTGCCGCAGACCGGTGAGCAGCGGGGCCACGGACGGCTCGTCGAGCGTCGCGGACCCAGTCGGCCAGGTCGCTGATCTGCATCTCGCAGAGGTCGGCGATGTTCTTGCCCTCGATCCTCGACGACCGGGCCTCCGTGCTGAGCCGGGTGCCGTCGCACTCGGGGCAGGGCTGGAACGTGATCGCGCGCTCCACGAAGGCGCGGATGTGGGGCTGCATCGCGTCGACGTCCTTGGAGAGCATCGACTTCTGGATCTTCGGGATCACGCCCTCGTAGGTGAGGTTGATGCCCTCGACCTTGATCTTGGTCGGCTCCTTGTAGAGCAGGTCGTGCATCTCCTTCTTGGTGTACTTCGCGATCGGCTTGTCCATGTCGAAGCCGGCGCCGCTGAAGATCCGGCCGTACCAGCCGTCCATGCTGTAGCCGGGGATCGTCAGCGCGCCCTCCCCCAGCGACTTGTTCTCGTCGTACAACGCCGTGAGGTCGAAGTCGGAGACCGAGCCCATGCCCTCGCAGCGCGGACACATGCCGCCCATGTAGACCACGTCGCGCACGACGTTCTTCTCGACCCGGCCGCCGGCCTTCTCCGTGCTCATCACCCCGCTCGCCTTCCGCGTCGGGACGTTGAACGAGAACGCCGTGGGGGGACCGATGTGCGGCGTGCCCAGCCGGCTGAAGAGGATCCGGAGCATCGCGTTGGCGTCGGTCGCGGTGCCGACGGTGGAGCGGGGGTTGGCGCCCATCCGCTCCTGGTCGACGATGATCGCCGTGGTCAGCCCCTCGAGCAGGTCGACCTCGGGCCGCGCCAGCGTCGGCATGAAGCCCTGCACGAAGGCGCTGTAGGTCTCGTTGATCAGCCGCTGCGACTCCGCGGCGATCGTGCTGAACACCAGCGAGCTCTTGCCCGAGCCGGAGACACCGGTGAACACCGTCAGCCGGCGCTTCGGGATCTCGACGCTGACGTCCTTGAGGTTGTTCACGCGCGCGCCCTGCACGCGGATCAGGTCGTGGCTGTCGGCGACCTGCAGCGCGGACGTCTGCGAATCCGTCCTCGTGGCCGTGCTCATCGTGTCTCCATCTCCTCGGGCGTCATGCTCTGTCGGGCGTCATGCCAGCCAGCGACCGTCGCGCATGAGCTCGCGGTCGGACAGCTCGTTCACCTCGCGCCAGGCCTGGATGCGGCGCGGGGAGATACGGAACCAGAGGTACGGCGTGGCCTGCGCACGCGGGTCGAACCCGGCGCGCGCGGCGAACTGATCACCCCGGTCGTGTGGCAGCGCATCGATCTCCAGGACGTCGACGTCGCCCTCGATCATGGACACGTCGCGGGTGTGGCCCAGCCCCAGCCGAACGGTTCGGCCCGCGGCAAGGTTCCGGCCGGTCGGGCTGTCCGTCGGCGTGGACATCAGCAGCGTCTCGCCGTCCCAGTCGAAGGACAGCGGCACCAGATAGGGCGCACCGTCCGCCGAGGCACTGGCCACCCACAGATCGATGTCGTGGGTGAGCCGGTGCTCGGTGTCGCGACGACGCTGAGCGCGGGAGCGGGGGTCGGCAGCTCACCGGTCCTGGAGCAGCCCGAGCACGTTGCCGTCGGGGTCGGTGACGGTGGCCACCAGGCGGCCGCCACCGACGTCGTGCGCGGGCTCCTTCACGGTGGCACCCGCGGCGGTCACCTCGGCCAGCTTCGCCTCGATGTCCGGCACGTGCCAGTAGGCCACCGGCGAGGTCATGCCCTGCGGTCCGCCGCCCGGCACGAGCCCGATGTGCTGGCCCTCGGCCTCGAAGCCGACGTAGTAGGGGCTGTCGGCCTGCGGCTGCACGCCGAGCAGGGCGGCGTACACCGGCTTGGCGGTCGCCAGGTCGGACACCGGGTGCAGCACGGTCTTGACTCCCTGGGTGGGCGAGCCGGTCATGGTCACTCCTGAGGTCGTGGTGGTGAACTCGATGGCGATCACGCTAGGTGCGGCTCGGCGGCCCGTGCTTCTCGATTCCTGACCGGTCTGGTCGCCCGGTTCGGCCGCACAGAACGGCACCCGCGCAGGTGCTGCGCCACAGCGGATCCGCTGATCACCTGGCGGATCGTGCCACGCCACGCCGTCGTCGCGGACGCATCATGCGTGTGCCGAGGCCCCCTGGATCGGAGGCCCCGGCACAACGGGTGGGAAGGCGGTCAGGCGGCGACGATCAGGTTCCGCCTGCTCGATTCCTTGGCGATCGCGACGGTGATGCCGCTGATCAGGGCGGCCGAGGCGGCGAAGAGAGCCACCCGGAACAGTCCGTTTCCGGCGGTGGTGCCGGCGACGAGGGTGGCGGCGATGAGTGGGGCGAAGCCGCCTCCGAGGGTGGATGACAGCTGATAGCCCAGCGATGCTCCCGTGTAGCGGTTCCCCGTCGCGAAGATCTCGGTGGTGAACGCGGCCAGCGGCCCGTACATCGCGGCCTGCACGAGGGGCATGGCGACGAGGAACCCGAGCAGGACGCCGAGCACCGAGCCGGAGGCGATGAGCAGCAGGATGGGATAGACCGCGACGATCGCGGCGAGGCAACCGCGCGATCATGACCGGGCGCCGGCCGATCCGGTCGGACAGGGCGGCGTAGGCCGGCAGGGCGAACATCTGCACGAAGGAACCCGTCGCGAACAGCCACAGGACGGTGGAGCGGTCCAGGCCGCCCTGCACGCCGATGGTGAGCGCGAAGGTGGCCATCAGGGCCTGCAGTGCGAAGCCGCCGAGGCCGGCGCCGATGCCCAGCAGCACGGACGTCGGGTTGTCGCGGAGCACGGACACGATGGGCAGGCGCTTCTTCTCCGACGCGACGGCGGTGATGACCTCCTGCTCGAACAGGGGTGACTCGGTGACCTTGAGCCGGACGTAGAGGCCGATGCCGACAAGGACGGCGCTGAGCAGGAACGGGATCCGCCAGCCCCAGGTCAGGAAGGCATCGTCGGGGAGCAGGGTGACGACGGCCAGAACGACCGTGGAGAGGACCGCGCCGGCGGGGGCGCCCATGTTGGCGAAGCTGGCGGAGAAACCGCGCTTGTTCTCGTCGGAGTGCTCCAGCGCCATCAGCGCGGCGCCGCCCCACTCCCCGCCGACGGCGAAGCCCTGGATGAGGCGCAGCAGGATCAGCAAGATGGGGCGAGCACGCCGATCGTGGCGTAGGTGGGGAGCAGGCCGATCGCGAAGCTGGCCACACCCATGAGGCTCATGGTCAGCACCAGCATGGATTTGCGGCCGATGCGGTCGCCGAAGTGGCCGAAGATCACCCCGCCCAGGGGGCGGACGACGTAGCCGACGGCGAGAGTGCCGAACGAGGCGATCGTCGCGACCACCGGGCTCAGGTCGGAGAAGAACAGCTGGCCGAACACCAGCGCGGCGGCGGTGCCGTAGAGGAGGAAGTCATAGAACTCGACGGCGCTGCCCAGAAAGCTGGAGAAGAGCACCCGGCGCATCTGCCGGGGGTCTGCGAGGCCTGGCGGCTGTGCGGCGTTGGTCGCGATCGTGGACACGGACACTCCTTGGTTGGTGTGGCGGTCTCCTGCGGCGGCGTTTGGTAGCGTGCGTTCATCGCTCACCGCAGTGCGGTATTTGCAATACAGTCCAGGCGAGCGGTCGCCCTGTCAAGCTTTTCTTGGCTCGACCTACGCTGGAACCGGCAGGACCGACCGCTGCGCGCCGCTGCAGACGGCGCCCGAGGGGTCCAGATGCACGCATGACGAGCGAAATGAGCACCCATGACTGACGTCGAGTCCGCCCCCGACGAGCCCACCGCCGCACCGGCCCCGACGAAGAACGCCGGGTCGCAGACCCTGGACCGGGGTCTTCGGGCGTTGGAGATGGTCGCCGCCGCATCGGGCGGCATGACCATGCAGGAGGTGGCGGACCGGCTCGAGGTGCACCGCACGATCGCCCACCGGCTGCTGGCGACCCTGGCCGATCACCACCTGATCGCCCGCGGCCCGGACAACCGGTTCCGGGCCGGCGGCGGGTTGGCGGCGCTGGCCGGCGGACTGCAGAGCACCCTGCTGGACACCGCCCTGCCGATCATGCGCGAACTGGCCGAGGAGCTGGAATCGACCGTCGCGCTGCTGGTCAGGGAGGGCGACGAGGTGGTCGGGATCGCGGTGGCCACCCCGACACAAGCGCCGTACCACCTGGCCTTTCGTACCGGCAGCCGGCACCCGCTGGGCCGCGGCTCCGCGGGCATCGCCCTGTTGTCGGCGCTTCCCCCTCGCCCGGGGGAGCGGCCGGAGGTGACGCGGGCCCGCGCCCAGGGCTTCACGGTCAGCAAGGGCGAGGTCGAGCCCGGTGCGCACGGCCTGGCCGTGCTGATCCACCAGGGCACCGAGGTCCCCAGCGCGTGCCTGAACCTGATCACCTACCGGGACGACGTCATGGCACGGGCCGCGCCGGTGATGCTCGAGGGCGCCGCCCGGCTCAGCGCACTGCTCGGCTGACCCCCGCGACAGCGCCGCGCTCCGCGCCGGGGTCACGACCGCCGAGCGGTCCGGCGAAGCCTTCGACGTCGAGGGGGGCTTGACAGTCACGTCCTCATGGTTGTTCACTTATCGCACATCACGTTGCGAATAAAGCACACAACCGCTGGAGTGGATCGTGCCCGAGACGTCTGTCAGCCCCCGCCCGTTCACCAGTGTCTGGTCCGACCTGCGGGAGGTGGAGTTCAGCCAGGGCTTTCTCCAGGCCGGCCCGTACCGGACCCGCTACCTGCACGCCGGCGATCCGAGCAAGCCCGCGTTGGTCATGCTGCACGGCATCACCGGGCACGCGGAGGCCTACGTCCGGAACCTGCGTGACCACGCCGAGCACTTCTCCTGCTGGGCGATCGACTTCATCGGTCACGGCTACAGCGACAAGCCCGATCACCCGCTCGAGGTCAAGCACTACATCGAGCAGGTGCTGGCCTTCCTGGACGCGATCGGGGTGCGAGAAGGCCTACTTCACCGGGGAGTCCCTCGGCGGCTGGGTGACCGCACAGCTCGCGATCGACCACCCCGACCGGGTGGAACGGATCGTGCTGAACACGATGGGCGGCACCATGGCCAATCCGCAGGTGATGGAGCGGCTCTACACGCTGTCCATGGAGGCGGCGAAGGACCCCAGCTGGGAGCGGGTCAAGGCGCGCCTGGAGTGGCTGATGGCCGACCCCGGCATGGTCACCGACGACCTGATCAAGACCCGGCAGGCCATCTTCCAGCAGCCGGGCTGGTTGCAGGCCTGCGAGGCGAACATGGCGCTGCAGAACCTGGAGATCCGCACGCGGAACATGCTCACCGACGAGGCCCTGGGCCAGATCCGGGCCCCCGCCCTGGTGCTGTGGACCACCAAGGACCCGTCGGGGCCGGTCACCGAGGCACGAGCGGATCGCCTCACTGATCCCCGGCGCGCAGCTCGCGGTGATGGAGAACTGCGGTCACTGGCCCCAGTACGAGGACACCGAGACCTTCAACCAGATCCACCTCGACTTCCTGCTGGACCGCTAGTACTCCCCCCGCCTCCGCACCGCATCCGCCGTCCCTGCCCGCCACTGACGCCGAGGACCACCCATGACTTCCACCGCTGCATCCCTGAACGGTTCCACCGCACGGCCCTTCGACACCGACGTGCTGATCCTGGGCGCCGGGCCGGTCGGGCTCACCCTCGCCAACCTGCTCGGTGGGTACGGCGTCCGCACTCTCGTCGCTGACGCCGGCGAGAAGCTGATCGACTACCCCCGCGGGGTCGGCCTCGACGACGAGTCGCTCCGGACGTTCCAGACCGCCGGCGTCGTCGAGCAGGTCCTCCCGCACACCACGCCGCAACACATCATGCGGATGGTCAACGGCAAGGGACAGGTGCTGGCCAACGTCGCGCCCGGCGCCCAGGACTTCGGCTGGTCGAGGCGCAACGGGTTCATCCAGCCCCTGGTGGACGCCGAACTCCTCGACGGGACTGTCGCGGTACGACCACGTCGACGTCCGGTTCTCGCACACGCTGCTCGGCTACGTCGACGACGCCGACGGGGTCACCGCGACCGTCGAGCTCGGGGACGGCAGCCAGACGACCGTCCGTGCCAGGTATCTCGTGGGGTGCGACGGCGGCCGCAGCATCACCCGCAAGTCGATGGGCGTCTCGTTCGAGGGCCAGTCCTCGCCGACCCGGTTCCTGGTCATCGACGTCCGCAACGACCCGCTGGGCACGCCGAACGCCTACCTCGGGGCCGACCCGGTCCGCCCGTTCGTGTCCATCGGGCTGCCGCACGGCGTCCGCCGCTTCGAGTTCATGATCTTCGACCACGAGACCGACGAGCAGGTCGCCGACCCCCGGTTCGTCCACGAGCTGCTCGCCCGGCATGTGCCGGAGCCGGCCGGCCTGGACTTCATCCGGCAACGCGTCTACACCCTGCACGCCCGGATCGCCGGGGCGTTCCGCAAGGGTCACGTGCTGATCGCCGGGGATGCCGCGCACCTGATGCCGGTCTGGCAGGGCCAGGGCTACAACTCCGGCGTCCGGGACGCCACCAACCTGGCCTGGAAGCTCACCGCCGTGCTCCGCGGTCTCGCCGACGACGCCCTGCTGGACACCTACGACACCGAACGTCGCGACCACGCCAAGGCGATGATCGACGTGTCGGTCGCGATGGGCCGCATCCTGTCCCCGACCAACAAGGCCGTCGCCGGCGCCCGGGACAAGCTCGCGGCCGCCCTCAATCTGGTCCCCGCCGCGAAGCGGTGGATCGCCGAGGGCCGGTACAAGCCCAAGCCCCGGTTCCACGTCGGCGCCCTCGTCGAGGCCGTCGGGCCCGCCGCGGAGGGCCAACCCGTCGGTCAGCTGTTCCCGCAGCCCCGCGTCGACACCCGCACCGAGCAGAACGTGCTCCTCGACGACGTCCTCGGGCCCTGGTTCTCGGTGCTCGTGTGGGGCAACGACCCCCGCCAGGTGTTCGACCAGGATTCCCTGGACACGTTGACGCGGCTCGGCGTGAAGCTGATCAGCGTCCGCCCCTCCACCCAGTTGCACTGGGACGCGGCACCGACCGGCGACCCGCGGGAAGCCCTCGACGTCACGGTCATCGGCGACGCCACCGGCCGGTTGAAGACCTGGTTCGACACCCACCCGGTCGGCTTCGTCGTCGTCCGGCCCGACCGGTACGTCGCGGCCGCCGCCGTGTCCCAGCACGCCCCCTCGGTCACCACCGCCCTGGCCGCCGCCCTTCACCTCACCCCGGGAGATTCCGATGCCGCTCGCCCTCTGCTCCATGTCGCACACGCCGCTGTTGGAGCTCTCGCAGCCGCCGGCTGAACTGGCCGCCGACGTCGAGACGGCGTTCGAGGCCGCCCGCAAGTTCGTCACCGAGTACGACCCGGAACTGGTCGTCGTCTTCGGTCCGGACCACTACAACGGCTTCTTCTACGAGCTGATGCCGCAGTTCTGCGTCGGCCTTGCCGCGACCTCGATCGGCGATTTCGGCTCCATGCCGGGGCCGCTCGACGTTCCCCGGGACATCGCCGAAGGGCTGGCGCAGGCCGCGCTCGACGGCGGGGTCGACCTCGCGGTGTCGCTGCGGATGGAGGTCGACCACGGCATGGTGCAGCCCCTGGAGATCCTCTTCGGCGGCCTGGACACGGTGCCGACGGTGCCGTTCTTCATCAACTCCGTGGCTCCGCCGTTCACGCCGGTGCGCCGGGTCCGCGCCCTCGGCGAGGCCCTCGGCAGGTATCTGGCCGGCCTGGACAAGCGGGTGCTGCTCATCGGGTCCGGCGGGCTGTCCCACGAGCCGCCGGTGCCGACCCTGGAGACCGCGCCGCCGCAGGTCGTCGAGGGACTCATCGCCGGCCGGCACCCCTCCGAGGAGGCGACCGCGAAGCGGAGGGCCAACGTCCTCGATGCCGCGAAGCGGTTCGCCGCCGGCGAGGGCAACCTGAAGGCGCTGAACCCCGACTGGGACAACACCTTCCTCGACCAGCTGGCCGCCAACGATCTGGATGCGATCGACGAGTACACCAACGACTCGATCAAGGAGCTCGGCGGGCAGTCCGGGCAGGAGATCCGGAACTGGATCGCCGCCTACGCGGCGCTGTCCACCGTCGGCCCGTACGACATCACCTACCGCTACTACCGGCCCATCCCGGAGTTCATCGCCGGCTTCAGCGTCACCACCGCACTCCCCCGCACCCCTGCCTGACCGGCAGGGTCCCCGGGGGACCGCACTCCTGCAACGGAGCGACGGTCAAGCCGACGCCCGCACGACCGGCAGGCCTGCGGCCGCCCACTCCGGTAGCCCGTCGACCAGCCGCAGCGCCGGCCGGCCCTGCGCGGTGAGGGCTGCGCACAGCGGTGTCGGCGTAGGCGCACAGCGGGCCACGGCAGTAGGCGACGACGGGCTGGCCGGCGGGCAGGCCGGCCAGCCGGGTCTCCAGCTCGTCGGGTGGGATGTTGACTGCGTCGGGAAGGTGGCCGGCGGCGTACTCGGCCGGCGGCCGGACGTCGAGGACGACGACCTCCCCAGCGCGCATCCGCTCCAGCAGTTCCTCGCGGCCAATGGTGGCCAGCTGCGAGCGGTCGCCGAGGTAGGCCGTGGCGAGCTCGTCGATCCGGTGCACGTGCGCGCCGGCAACCTCGCGCATCGCCCGCCACAGCCCGCCGACGGCATCGCCGGCCAGCGAGTAGTACACCCGGGGCCCGTCGCGGCGGGTGCGGACCAGGCCGGCGCGCAGCAGGACCTGGAGGTGCTGGCTCGTGTTCGCCACCGTCTGCCCGATCTCGCCGGCCAGCTCTTCCACGCTGCGCTCGCCCTGCGCGAGCACGTCGACCAGCTCGGCCCGTCGGCCGTTGCCCAGCGACTTCGCCACCGACGCGAGAGCGTCGTAGAGCGCGTCCTTTGCCTGGCGGCTACCCATGCACCACCACCTCATTCAAGCGATCTCTTGACACTGTATCGGCATCGCGCCATCGTTCAAGCGTTTCCTTGAACAAGGAGTGGTCATGACGCCGGACGTGGTCCCCGTCGTTGACGACGGTCTGGGCAACACCGCCTGGATGGTCGACCTCGGTGACGGCCGGGCCTTGGTCGTCGACGCCAGCCGCGACCTGCGCGGGATCCGCGACGCCGCGCAGAAGCATGGGCTCACCGTTGCCTACGCCGCCGATACCCACCTGCACGCCGACTTCGTCACAGGCGCGGTCGACCTGGCGGGCGGCGGCGCGCAGCTGCTCGCCGCCGCGGCCGGTGGACGGGTCTACGGCCACCGTGGCCTGCACGACGGCGACGAGGTCGACCTCGGCGGGTTGACCCTGCGCGCCCTCGGCACGCCCGGGCACACCGATGAGCACCTGTCCTACCTGCTGACCGACGGGAGTCGGCCCGTGGGCGTGTTCACCGGCGGCTCGCTGATCGTGGGCGCAGCCGCCCGCACCGACCTGGTCGACCCTGACCGCACCGAGGACCTGGCCCGCGCCCAGTTCGCCTCGCTGCGCCGTCTGGCCACCTTGCCCGACGACGTCCACGTGTGGCCCACGCACGGCGCGGGCTCGTTCTGCTCCGCGCCGCCAGGCGCCGCGCGCAGCAGCACCATCGGCCAGGAGTTGGCGACCAATCCGCTGTTGGCCGCTGCCGACGCGGACGAGTTCGTCACGGCACTGTTGGGCAGCTTGGGCACGTACCCGGCGTACTTCCGGCGACTGCCCGAGGTCAACCGCCGCGGCCCGGCGCCGCTGCCGGCCGACACGACATTGACGCCGTTGACCGTGGATCAGGTTCTCGCGGCGCGGGCCGCCGGCGCCGAGGTCATCGACGTCCGCACTCCGGCCGCCTACGCCACCGGGCACATCCCCTGCGCCCTGGCCAACACCCTCCGGCCGGTGTTCGCCACCTGGCTGGGCTGGCTGGTACCCGACCCGGCCGCCCCGCTGGTGTTCGTCCGCGACGCCGATCAGGACCCCGAGGAGATCGCCTGGCAGGCGCGCAAGATCGGCTACGACCGCCTCGCCGGCGAACTGGCCGGCGGAATGGCCGCGTGGGTCGCCGCCGGGCAGCCGGTCGCCACCGTGCCGCTGGTGGAGCCCGACCAGGTGGACCCGGCGCGGGTGCTCGACGTCCGCCAGGAGCGCGAGTACGGCGGCGGGCACCTGCCCGGCGCCGCCACGTGGAGCTCGGCGCGCTGCCCTCCGCGAACCTGCCGCACGGGCCGGTGGTGACCATGTGCGGGCACGGCGAGCGCGCGACCACCGCCGCCAGCGTGCTCGAGCGCTCCGGCCATCGTGACCTCGCCGTGGTCGTCGGCGGACCCGACGACTGGGTCCGCCGCTCGGGCAGGACGTTGACCGTCGAGCCATGACCGCGGCGCGTCGTCGCCGATCCAGCTCGGTCTGCGCGCCAACGCCGCCCAGTTCGCGCTGCTCGTCACGGTCAACGCCCTGGTCGGCGGAATGGTCGGCCAGCAGCAGACGGTGCTGCCGTTGCTCGCCGAGGACGAGTTCGGGCTGACCGGCTACACATTCATCTTCACGTACGTGGCCGCGTTCGGGATCACGAAGGCGATCGCGAACTGGTTCGCCGGCACGTTCTCCGACCGCTACGGCCGCAAGCCCGTGCTGCTGGTGGGCTGGCTGTTCGCCGTTCCGGTGCCGCTGATGCTGATCGTTTGCGCCGAACTGGGGCTGGGTCGTGGCCGCGAACGTGCTGCTCGGCATCAACCAGGGG
Source organism: uncultured Actinomycetota bacterium (assembly GCA_963748305.1). Classification (GTDB taxonomy): domain Bacteria; phylum Actinomycetota; class Actinomycetes; order Mycobacteriales; family Geodermatophilaceae; genus Blastococcus_B. The sequence continues at coordinate 243,804 of CAVVIN010000013.1, forward strand.
CTGACCTGGTCCACCACCGTGGTGATGAAGATCGACCTGGTCGGCCCGCGGCAGCGCGGCCTGGCGATGGGGCTGAACGAGGCGGCCGGCTACGGTGCGGTCGCGGTCACCTCCCTGCTCGCCGGCTACCTGGCCGGGCAGTTCGGCCTGCGACCCGCCCCGTTCCTGCTCGGGCTGTGCTACGTCGCCCTGGCCTTGCTGCTGTCCGGCGTGTTCGTCCGGGAGACCCGCGGCCATGCCGAGCTCGAGGCGGCACAGCACAAGGCCCGGGCCGACGGCATCCACGACCACCTGCACGCCGGCCTGACCGACCGGCAGATCTGGGCCCAGACCAGCCTGACCGAGCCGGCGTTGTCCTCGGCCAGCCAGGCCGGACTGGTCAACAACCTCAACTTCGGCCTCTCCTGGGGCCTGTTCCCGCTGCTGTTCGCCGGCGCAGACCTGCCGGTGGGCCAGATCGGCCTGCTGTTCGCCCTCTACCCGGGGGTGTGGGGCGCCGGGCAGCTGGTCACCGGCGCCCTGTCCGACCGGATCGGGCGCAAGCACCTCATCACCGCGGGCATGACCACGCAGGCCGCCGCACTCGCGCTCATCGCCGCCTCCGATGGGCTCACCGGCTGGGCCACGGGCACCGTGCTGCTCGGGGCCGGCACCGCGATGGTCTACCCCACCCTGCTCGCGGTGGTCGGCGACGTGGCGCACCCGGCCTGGCGCGGGCGGGCGGTGGGCGTCTACCGGGTCTGGCGGGACCTCGGCTACGCCGTCGGCGCCGTCCTCGGCGGGATCGTGGCCGACCTCGTGAGCCTGCACGCCGCCGTCTGGGTTGCCGCGGCCATCAGCGCCGGCTCCGCCGCCGTCGTCGCAGTCCGGATGTACGAGACGCACCGACGCCCGGCGCGCAACTCCGGCCATAACGCGGCGGTGGGATAGCCCCGGCAGGGGCCGTTGCCGCCCCCTCAGCCGCTCTACGTGAACAGGGCGGCGTAGCGAGCCAGGTACAGCGGCCAGCCCTCGTCATGCCCGACGCCGCCGGCGACGGCCTCCCAGCCGGGGCCGTGCCGGTCGAGGTTGCGGTGCTCGAGCTCCACCCGGGTGCGCTCGGGGCCCTCGGCGACGAACCGGACCTCGACCTCGCTGGTGTTGTCCGGCTCGGTCTCCACCTGCCAGGTCGGGCCGATATCCCAGCTGAACACCACCCGGGTGGGCGGCTCGTACACCAGCACCCGGGCCCAGCGGCACTCGCTGCCGTCGGTGCCGCGGTCGTAGATGTGGCCGCCGACACGCGGCTCGAACACGGTCTCGGCGATCGGGACGGCGAGAATGTTGTGCTCCGGCGGCTTGAAGTCGCCGAACCTCGCCGTGAACACCTCGAAGGCATGCTCGGGTGGCACGTCGACGACGATCTGCCGACGGACCACTGCAGCTGGTGCTTGGGTCATGACCTCTCCTCTGCCGGTTGCTCGACTGACGGTGCTGCGTCGTGTGGCTGGACGACGACGTCGCCGTAGCTGGCCAGCGCGTGGTTCCAGAAGGTGTCCAGCTGGTCCCGCAGGGCGGCCACGGCGGTGGGGTTGAGCCGGTAGATGCGGCGGGTGCCGGCGGCCCGCTCGGTGACGAGGCCGGCGTCCTTGAGCACCTTCAGCGCCTGGGACACCGCAGGGCGGCTGACCGGCAGTTCGGCGGCGAGCTCACCGACCGCTCGCGGCCGCTCAGCCAGGGACGCCACGATCGCCCGCCGCGTGGGATCACCGAGCGCGGCCCAGCCGTCCTCATCTCGGTAAGCATCCATGAACGGTAAGCGTTCTCTTACGCTTACCGTTCTGTCAAGGATCAGCCGAGCTCGCACATCGGGGCGGTGGGCTCCGTGGGGATCGAACCCACAACCCGCGGATCAAGAGTTCCCCCGACACGCTCTTCTGCGCTCCGACGTCAGACCTGGTTACGCCTCTGACCAGCGCAGACAGCGCAGCTGAAGAACGACTGTTGATGGCCGGAAACGGCTCTTCTGTGGGCGCCGTGTGGGCGCGGTCAGCCGCGGCGAGCCGGCCAGATGCCCTGCTTGCCGGGGGCGAGGATGCCCGCCGGGTCGAGGGCGTCCTTGATGCGTTCGACGGTCCGGCGCAGTGCGGAGTCGTTGGCGTCGTACTGGTCGGCGATGAGGTCCATGAAGGCGGTGTGGCTGCGGTAGGGGGCGTAGCCGGCGGCGGCGGCGTCGGCGATGAGCTCGGGAAAGAGGGCGGCGACGTCGGCGGTCTGGCTGGGGTCGTCGCGGTCGAAGCTGACCAGCGCGAGGGCGATGGCGTGGCGGGGGTTGAGGGTGAAGCCGCCGGCGTAGTCGAAGCCGCGGGCCTCGACGCGGGCGCGGATGAGACGCATCTGCCGCACGGCGTCGGCGCCGGTGGGCGGGCAGACGAGGGAGAAGTCGGTGTGCGCCGGGGTGCCGCCGCGCCAGGCGGCCATCTGGATCAGGTCGGTGCTGGGGATGCCGAGCTGGGCGCGGTCAGCGGGATGCACGGTGGCGGGGTCGACGTCGCCGGGGTAGGTGGTGACGCGTAGGTCGGCGGCGGGCAGCGCGGCGGCGACGGCGGCGCGAACGACGGCAAGGCGGGCCTCGACCAGGGGGGTGGGGCCGTAGAGGGCGAAGCGGGCGTTCCATCGGCCGATGCCCATGCCGGCGGTGATGCGGTCGATGGCCTCGTCGGGCAGGAGGCCGGGGCCGTCCCACCAGCGTGGCGCGGGGGGTGACCATCGAGGCGACGACTGGGGCGTTTCCGATGACGACGTTGCTCTGCACGGTGCCGTCGAGCAGCAGCGGTCGCAGCGTGTCGACCAACGGGGCGAGGTCGTCATCGGACGATGTGGTGAGCATGCAGACGCTGAAGGTCTGCGGGCGAGGCATCAGCCAGATGCCCATCTTGGTGACGATGCCGAGGTTGGACTGGAAGAACAGCCCGTCGACCGAGGGACCGTAGCCGCCCTTGTACAGGGCGAAGGCTGAGCTGCCCGGCCTGGGCGCCCATGCCGGTGCGGAGCACGGTGCCATCGGCGAGGACGACCTCCATGCCGCACTGGAAGGCGGAGTGGTCGCCGTGGGCGGTGTAGCCGAAGCCGCGCTCGAGGGTGTTGCCGAGCACGCTGCCCCAGCCGATGTCGGGCACCGATGGCATGAGGGTCGAGCCGATGTCGCGCAGGTGCTGGGCGAGGGCGAGGAAGGTGACGCCGGGCTCGACGATCGACGTAGCCGGTCTCGTCGTTGACCTCGAGGACCCGGTCCATGCGGTGCAGGTCGACCACGACGCTGCCCGGCACGCGGGGGCTGGCGCCGCCGTAGCCGTAGTTCTTGCCGCGGGAGACCGGCCACAGCGGCACGTTGTGCGCGGCGGCGGCTCGGACGATGGCCTGCACCTGCTCGACCGAGCCGGGCAGCAGCACCGCGGCCGGGGCGATCGTGGCGTCGCCGGAGAAGGAGAACGGGTCGACATGGCCGCCGACGGCGTCGCCGGTGAGCACGTGCTCGGCCCGACGACGGCGGTGAACTCCGCCACGGCCGCGGCGAGCTTGTCGGTGGGGATGGCGGTGGTCGGGGCGGCGGTCATGGTGCGGGATCTCCTGGTGCGTGAACGTGGTGCGGGGCGACGCCGGCCACTGGCAGCCCGGGGGCCGGGCGCCAGTGGGTCAGTGGGCGGCGAGGGCGGGGTCGGCAGCCTGGGTCGGGTGGATGGCACGGACGCCGACGGCGGCGGCCACGGCGACGGCGCCGAGCACCAGCAGCGCGGAGCCCAGGCCGTTGAGCGCGCCGCTGAGGGCGAGCACGACCAGAGGGCAGACGAACTGGCCGATGAACACCGCGGAGGTCCACACGCCGGTGCCGCGGCCGCGCTGCTCGAAGGTCAGTGAGCCCAGTGCCCAGGTGAGCAGCGAGGGCAGCAGCAGGCCGTTGCCGAAGCCGGTGATGACAGCGAAGGCGACGATCACCGGCACGGCGGAGGCGAGCCCGAGGCCGAGCAGGCCGATCCCGGAGAGGGCGAAGGCCAGCGGCACGGTGACCGCCGGGCCGCGCCGGGCCAGGCGGCCGAAAGAGAAGGCGCCGGCCGCGGTGCCCAGCGATGCGATGGCGCTGACCGCGCCGATGGTGGCGGTGGACTCCACGCCGATCGCGTCGAGCTTGAACGACAGCTCGACGATGAGGACGTAGAAGATCAGCCCGCCGAGCAGGGTGACGCCGACCGGGGCGGCCAGCTGCCGCCAGGGCAGCGGGGGCAGCTTGCCGGTGTGCGCGGCAGCCTGGGCCTGGGGCGCGGGCTGCCAGATGAACTTCGCGGCGAGGGCGGCCAGCGGCAGGCTGACCGCGTACAGCCAGAACGGCGCCCGCCAGTTCGACTCCCCGAGCGCGCCGCCGACGGCGAAGAAGATGGTGGCGGCGATCGTGGTGTAGACGACCTGCAGGCCGAAGTAGCGCTCGCGCTGGTGACCGTGGAAGTAGTCGGCCAGCAGGGTGGTGCAGCAGGTCATGATCGCCGCCTCGGTAAGGCCGACGAGGACCCGGGACACGAGGATGAGCTGCAGCGAGGGCAGCCACAGCGGCGCGGTGCCGACGAACGCGTAGACGACCAGGGCGCCGACCAGCAGCCGCTTGCGGCCCACGCGGTCGACGATCCGGCCGGCGATCATCGCGGTGAGCCCGATGACCAGCGCCGGCGCGGTGAGCACCACCGGGGTCAGGGTCTCCACGCCAGGGGTGCCGACGAAGGCATCCTGGATGCGCGGCAGCACCGGGGCGAGCAGGACGGCGCCGAGCACGGACAGGCAGCTGGACAGCAGCAGGACCAGCGCTTGGATGCGGCCAGCAGGGCGGCCGGTGGCCGGATCGACGGCGACCTCGCCGACGAGCGGCTCCTCAGCGGGGCGTGCGGGGGTGGCAACTGGATCGGACACGGGTGTCTCCGGGGCGTCGGCGGCAAAGACGGGCGGGGTTGCGGCCAGGTGGAGAGGTGCGTGTCCTGAGCCACAAGGAATGTGGATGTACTGTTACATTCACATGCCAAAGCCGTCAAGGGCCCGACGCCCCCGAAGTCGAGAGCGTCGAAGGGCCCAGCAGTCGCTCAGGCGGCAGGCAGGGATCCCAGTAGGTACAGCGCCGCGGTCCGGCTGAGCTCCTCGGTCAGCTCGTCCCAACCCAACGCCGTGGGCGACTCCATGTTCGCGCCGTGCAGGACGCGGTGCATGCACGCGGCGTAGACCAGGCGATGGGTCACGTCGATGGCGCGCTCGGACTCGGAGGCGGTGAACTCAGCTCGGTGCGGCCACAGCAGGTCACGGAAGAGCGCGCCGCCCTCGTAGCTGGCCCGAGCGCCGGTCTCGGCCATGCGCTCGTCGCGCATGCCCAGCAGGACGAAGACTCGCAGCAGCTTCTCGTGCGCCCGGAACGTATCGGCCAGCGCGCGGACAGCGACGTCGATGACCGCCTGCGGTGATACGTCACCCGACCGCGTCGGCGCGCTCATCCGCCGGCCGAACTCCTCGCGGAAGCCAGCGGTGAACTCGGCCTGCAGCCCCGCGAGCAACCCCTCCTTGTCTCCGAACCGCCGGTACACCGTCCCGGACGCCACGCCCGCCCGCGCGCTCACCGCCGTGATCGTCAGCGCCTCCGGACCCTCTTCCTCGAGCAAGGCAAACCCGGCGTCGAGCAACACCCGCCGCGTACGGCGACTGCGCTCCTGCAGCGCAGCAGGCGGGACCGGGGCAGCAGACACCACGTCAGCGTAGGGCGGCGCGGGACAGCTCGGTTCACCTGACTGGCGCGCGGCTCTCAGCAAGGTCCCACTGAGCTGACTGAGCACCTCACGCCGTTGCCGTTTCTTCACCGAGACCGGGCTTCAGCCCGGGCCGGTGGGATGGATCAAGTCGTAGGCGCCGGAGAGCTTCTTGGGGACGACCATGCGCCACGCGTCGACGACGAGCTCGCGGGCTTCGGTCGGGTCCAATGCAGCCAGGTCGGCGTGGACCCAGTTGAAGCGCATATCCGACACCGCCGGCATTTGGAACTTATGCGGCTGCCCCAGGACGAGCGCCTCCCGCTCCTCCTTGGGGAACGCGAAGCCCATCACGCGCTCATCCAGGGAGAACGCCACGTAGACGATCTGCTTGACGCGGAACTTCAATCTGCCGCGTACGTACACCTGGTACGAGCGCTCCAATTCGGCGCCCAGCGCCCGAACGTCCTCGATCACTGCCATGTCAGAACCCAGCCGTCACGGCCGGCAGGCGCCTGTCCGCACGCCGCCTATTACCGACGACGTGGTCTGTTTGGTCCCGTCCATCGGAGTCCGCTCCTCCTGCGTCGCGCACGCAGGATCGACTGCGACGGCGGACCGGAATCATCGCTTGTCGCGTCGTTGACGGCGGTGCCTCTGCGCGGCCCACTGTGCGAAGGCACGAAGCAATGGCCGTGACCTCATCCTTACTCAGCCGGGTCCGGGTGCCATATGTCCGATGCCCCATGGCTTCCGGGCGATCTGGTTGGCGTGCCGGAGCGTCCGCCGCAAAAGACCGGAACGGCCGTTGCCCCGGCCCGCAGGCGGCGCACAGGGCGCACTACCGGCGTGGTTGACGACAGGTGCACGCGGGCCATCATTCGAGGCATGAAGCGGCGATCCATAGTCCAGGCGAGCGCCTGCACAGCCGGGGCGGCGGTCGCGGGAAACGCCTTCATCGGGAAGGGGGCAATGGAGTGGTTCCGAGGCCTCACCGCTCCCCGCTGGCAGTTGCCGCTGCCTACGTTCCTGGTCGTTGGTGGCCTCTACTACGGAATCATCGGCTACGTGCTGGCACGAAGCATCGACCGTCGTGACGCCAGGAGCACCGCGTGGAGCCTGGCGGTCCTCGCCAGCAACGAGGCATGGAACGGGGCCTTTTTCGGTCGCCGAAGCGCTCGTGCCGGCTTCGTCGGTCTCTGCACCTTCCTTGTTCCCCTCGCGGCGCTGCAGCGGTCGGTGGCGGAGGATGAACGCTCGCGACGCGCCTTGGCCCCGTACACCGCCTTCGTCCTCATGTACGACCTGCCGTGGATCTACCGGCTCTGGCGGCTCAATCCGACCCACGCGCGGACGCGTCTCTCCGGCGCCAGCAGCAACTGACGAGCCAGCGCCATAGCTGGAGTGCCACCGCGGGTGAGAGGCCGGCCCCTGGCCTCGCGGTCCGCAACGGGCGGGCGACCGGATAGACGCTGCTGCTCGAGCTGCTGCGCAAGCTCGTGTGGGCGCCGGGCGGGCGCCGAGCCCCCTGAGGAGCCGACAAGAGATAAACGCGCAGGTCAGCGCGGTGGGCCCCGAGGGGATCGAACCCTCAACCCGCGGATTAAAAGTCCGCTGCTCTGCCAATTGAGCTAGAGGCCCGGTGAGTGCAGAAGCCCCAGACGACGCACGAGACACCCGTGAGACCTTCTGGCGGCCCTGCGGCCCGGTGCGAGGCTACCGTCCGGCAGTCCCCGCCTCCGCAACGAGCATGGTGCGCGGGGGCTGGCGCCAGTCAGGCTAGGTCGTCGCAACGGAGTGATGACCCGGCTGCCGGTCGAGGCAACCGGGGCTCACGCGCGGTCGCCCGGCGGGAGTCGTGTGGTGCACTGGTGCGTCGCGCCGCCGGGCGCGGAGGAGCCTGCCATGACCAGCCTCTCCACGCTCCCCTCCGACTGCACCGACCTCCTCCGCGCGGCGGCGGTCATCGGGCGCAGCTTCGACCTCCACGTCCTCGCGACCGTGGTCGAACGCCCGCCGCTCGAATGCCTCGACCTTCTCGGCCACGCTGGCCGGCTGGGCGTGATCGAGGCCGAAGGAGGCCCCGAGCATCACCGCTTCGTCGACACGAGCGGACACCCAGGCCGCCCTCGACCTCCTCGCGCCGAGCGAGCGCGTGCAGCTGCACGCGCGTGTCGCCGAAGCCATCGGCAGCATCCATGCCGACCGCATCGACGCCCACCTCTTCGAACTCGCCGCCCACTGGTCCGCGGCCGCGGTCGGCGATCACCGGCAGCCAGCGGCCCGATGGGTCGTGCGCGCGGCGGAAGCGGCAATGAACACATCCGCCTACGACGAGGCAGCTCGACTGTTCCGCCGGGCGCTCGACATCGGCGGCGGCGCGCTGAGCACCGACGACCGCTGCACGACACTGATCGGCCTGGCGACGGCGTCGTACCGGTCCTCCGACGTCGACGCGGCACTCGCGGCCTGCCGTGAGGCGGCCGCCCTCGCGGCGCGAATCGGTCGGGCGGATCTGCAGGCGGACGCCGCGATCGTCGTCGAGCCCATGCTCGTGCCCGAGGTCAACGTGCAGCTCCGCCGCTTGTGCGAAGCGGCGCTCGCGGCGCTGCCCGATACGGAGACGGGGCGGCGTCTCCAGGTCGCTGCTCGGCTGGCCGACGTCTGCCACTACCTCGGCGACCTCTCGGCCGCGCACGCCGCCTGCGTCGAACTCGTCGACGTGGCCGGCCGGTCCGGCGACCCGCGCGCGGTGGTCATCGGGCTGCACGCACAGCAACTCGACGTCTCGGGGCCGGACGGCGTCGAGGAGCGGGCGCACCTGGCCGAGCAGCTGTTGTGCGTCGCACGCGAGCAGTCCGACCCGACCGAGATGGCATCGGCCCACCTGTGGCTGGTCGACGTCGCCCTCCAACACGGCGACATCTCGCGGGCGGGACAGGAGCTGGACGCGGCACTGCACGTCGGAGCGGACAGCGCCGACGTCATCACCCACTGGCAGCTGCTCCGAGCGCAGTCGACGCTGGCGCAGGCACAGGCCAGGTACGACGACGCCAGCCGCTTCGCCGACGACGCCGCAGCGCTGCTGACCGCGACCGGCAATCCGCTCGGATCGATGATCTGGGCGGGACAGCAGGCGAACATCCGCTATCACGTCGGCCTCGACGCCGCCTTCGGCGCAGCAATCGGACTCAGCGACGGCGCACGGGTTCCGCCGGTCCTGCTGGCCGGTGGGATCCAGACGCTCTCGACGGTCCTGGTCCTGTTGGCCCTGAACCGGCGGCGGGACGCGGGCGCGGCATACCGGTCGCTCGGGCCGGCCGCGGACTGGCAGACGACGCCCCATGCCGAGCTGTTCAGCTGGACCTACGGGATCCTCGCCGCGGTCGGCCTCGGTGAGCGCGACGACGTCGTCGTGCTCCGGCGCCGGCTGGACCCCTACCGGGGCAGCCACGTCGCCAGCGGGGCGGGCTGCGTCGCCTATTTCGGCCCGGTCGAGCTCTGGCTGGGCGTCGCGGCGGGGTACCTCGGCGAACACGACGAGGCGATCACCGATCTCGGGCACGTCATCGACCTGTGCGCCGCGAACGGCGCGGCCGGATTCCATGCCCAGGCGCAGCTCGAGCTGGCACGCGTGCACGCTGCGCGCAGCGGCCCCGGCGACGCATCGCGGGCGCGCGCACTCGCCACCGCTGTCCTCGGACGCGCCGACCTGCTGGGGATGCCGCCGCTGGCCGCGGCCGCCCGTGCACTCCTCGAGCCGGTCGGAGCACCCTCAGCCGCGGGACTCACCGCGCGGGAGCGGGAGGTGGCGGGGCTCGTCGCCGACGGCCTGACGAACCGCGCCATCGCGCAACGGCTCTACCTGTCCGAGCGGACTGCCGCGAACCACGTCCAGCACATCCTGGACAAGCTGGATCTCGCGAACCGCAGCCAGATCGCGAGCTTGGTGAGCAAGGAACAGTTGAGTACCGGCTGAGTAGTCCTGTCGATGTCTCCGGCGGTCGTCTCGCGTGTGATGGCAGCACCGAACGATCACGAGGAGGCCGCAATGCACGCAGTTGTCTTTCAGGTGGACTTCGTCCCAGGGCGTGAACAGCAGCAGGACGGGGAGCTCGACTTCATCACCGGGATGATGAGGTCGACCCCGGGCTTCGTCCGCGGCACGTGGCTCGGCGACGACAAGCGCGGCCTGAGCTGCATTCTCTTCGACTCGGAGCAGGCTGCCCGCACCGTGGCGGAGAACGCCGGGCTGCCCCCTGACGCCTCCGCGACATTCCGCTGCGTCGACGTCTACGCCGTCGCGCGCGACATCTGACCCGCACTCATCACAGGAGGACTCCCCCATGCCGCTCACCGTTCACCTCGTGAACACAGCCCATCCCGGCGTCCGCGACGCCTACCTCGACGCGTGGCGCGAGATCGACGCGCGCCACCTCCGGCACCCCGACGGACGCCGGCTCCACATCGCCTGGACGGTCGACGACGTGCTCCACGTGGTCGACGTCTGGGACTCACCGGAGCAACAGCAGGCGTTCATGCGCGACCTCGAGCCCATCCTGGACAAGTTCGCGATGGAGATCCGCGAGGCGCCCGAGGTCGGAGAGTTCCTACAGGTGGTTCAGCCCACTGGCTAGAGAACGAGGAAGGCCCCCACGGGTCAGCGGCCGACCGCCCCAGCCGGTCGCTGACCCGGCAGACGGACCGCCGGGCGGTTCGGGCGAACATGCCCTGCCACGTCGATGCATCAAACGTGCTTGATACATCGGATGGCTCGATGTAGGTTCCGGTCATGTCGCCCGACGCGGCACGTCGCAGTCCCACCGACGTTCGTCCGGCTGGCCGCCCACCCAGTGCGCTGGCGACTGCTCACCGAGCTCGCCGACAGCGACTACCGGGTCCGTGAGCTGGTGGCACGGGTCGACGAGTCACAGAACCTGGTCTCCTACCACCTGCGGGCTCTGCGCGACGGCGGACTGGTCACCGCCAGGCGCAGCAGCTTCGATGGTCGCGACAGCTACTACCACCTGGATCTCGACCGCTGCGCGGATGCGCTGACCGACAGCGGGGCGGCGCTGCACCCCGCGCTGCGCCGGCACGCGACACCGCCGACCCCGCCGGTCGACCAGCTTCGGTCCCGACGCATCGCCGTGCTGTTCGTGTGCACCGGCAACAGCGCCCGCTCCCCGATCGCCGAAGCCCTCCTGCGCCACCGCACCGCCGGTCACGTGACCGCGGCGAGCGCCGGGAGCCAACCCAAGCCCGACCTGCACCCGAACACCGTCCGCGTGCTGCGCGAGATGTTCGGCATCGACATCTCCGGCCAGCGCCCCCAGCACCTGGACGCCCTGGCCGGGCGCACGTTCGACCACGTGATCACCCTGTGCGACAAGGCTCGCGAGGCCTGCCCGGAGTTCCCCCACCACCCGCGGCGAGCGCACTGGAGCATCCCCGACCCGGCCACGGCCGAAGGCACCGACCACGACAGCTACCCGGCCTTCGAGCGCGCCGCAGCAGACATCGACACCCGCATCAGGCACCTGCTGCCCGTCCTCACCGCCACAACAGATGAAGAGGACCAGCCGTGACCGCACCTGACCAGCACGCCAGTGTCCGCTACCTCGTCGACGACGTGCAGGCCGCGATCGACTTCTACACCACCCATCTCGGCTTCACGCTGAACACCAGCGCCGTCCCCGCCTTCGCCGACGTGATCCGCGGCCCGCTGCGGCTGCTGCTCTCCGGCCCCGCCAGCTCCGGCGCCCGCGCCACCCCTGACGATGCCGCCACCCCGGGCCGCAACCGCATCCAGCTCGTCGTCGACGACCTCGACGCCGAGATCGCCCGGCTCCGCGACGCGGACCTTTCCTTCCGCAGCGACCTGGTCACCGGGCCCGGCGGGCGTCAGGTCCTGCTCGCCGACCCGGCCGGCAACCTGATCGAACTGTTCCAACCCGCCGCCCGCCCCGTCGCAACCTGACGGGGCGGGCGGCGACCCGGGCCGGTGACGAGCGATCCGGTCCGGCGACCCGCGTGTGCGCCGAGTCACCCTCGGGGGAGTCGATCCACCCGTTCAGGGGATGGGCCTGCAGCCCGACGATTACATACGGTCATCGCGCTTCGGTCGGGCGGCACGGGCAGCGTCGCCTCCCGCCCGATCGCAGAACGTCCGTCCGACGAGCACGTCACGGGGACGGGTACTACCCCGGCCCGGCCGACCCGTTCCCCCCGGGGCGGCCGGGCCGGCCTCATCTCCAGACCATGATCGTTGCGCGTTCGACGTGGTCACGGCGGCGGTGAGGCCACGACGAGCGCACAACGGCGCCGCACCCGCTCCGGTCAGTCCGGCAGGCAGACCCGGTCCACCAACGCCACCAGCCGCGCCCGCAGCCCGTCGTCGACCGGCAGGTCCGTCACCACCGGATCGCCGTCACCGACGGTCACCTCCAGCGGGAAGACGTAGGGCTTCTTGGTCTCGGCGAGCGCGTGCGGATCGCAGGTCGCCGACGTGAACACGACCGGCGTCGCGAACGCCTCGTCGCCCGCAGCCATCTCGACCGGCAGCTCGTCGGCCGTGACGTCGATGATCACGCTGCGGCCGACCCGCGCGACCGTCACCGGGTCCTCGCCGCTACGTCGGGTCAGGCGGATCTCCCCGGTCAGGGCGTCGCCGTCATCCGCCAAGCCGGCGACCTCGATCGTGACGACGTCCGCCACCGCCAGGACGGCGCACTCCTCCTGGTGGATCCGGGTCATGATCTCCGCGGCCAGCGGCACCCGGAGGTCCTCGCTGCTGCCGTCGGGTCGGACCACGGTCACCCGCGCCGCGGCCGGTTCGGCGGCGACGTCACACCGCGGCTCCCCGTACGTCACCGGCAGGTCGATCGTCTGCCCGGGCGCGAACTCCGTGGCCGCCTCCCGCAGCGGCAGCGCGACGAAACCCGGGGAGTCCAGCGCGACCGCCGTGACGGTGAACGGCTCCTCGCCGGTGTCGGTGATGCGTACCTGCACCTGGCCGCCGATCGCCTCATCGGTGCGCAACCGCACCGCCTCCGCCTCGATCCCGGGCACGGCAGGGACGGTGGGGCCGGCGCTCAGCGACGTCGTCGCCCGGCTGGTCTGCGACCCCGATGAGGTCGCGCAGCCGGCGGTCAGCACGACCAACGCGACCGCCGCGGACCACCTCCCTCGCATGCCGCCGAGGGTAGGGCGAGAGGGGCGCTCCCGGTGCCCTGTGGCGACGAGCGGACCACCGTGAGGAAGGACACGGGGGAACAGAGGGGGTGACCAGCATGTTTTCCCGTGACAAAGGACCAACCCGCAGAGGACTCTGAACCCGCCCTACCGCACCGAGAGGACACCCCGTGACCTGCCCGCCCCTGCTCCGCTCCCCAGCGGCGGCCGCCGAACGCTTCGGCGAGCTGACCGCGCGGGTGCGCAGGGACGACGGGATCGCCCAGTTCCTGCGGTTCGTCCTGGTGGGCGCCGCCTCGACCGCGCTCTACGCGGCGCTCTACATCTCGCTGTCGGGTGCGGGGCTGGACTACCTGACCGCACACCTCATCTCGACCGTCATCTCGACGATCCTGGCGAACGAGTCGCACCGCCGGCTCACGTTCCGCGCCGAGGACCGCGTGCACTGGTTCACGGCCCAGTGGGAGGCCGGCGGCGTGGCCGTGGTCGGCCTGCTGAGCACCAGCGCCGCGCTCGGCTGGTTGGACTCCGCCGCCGGAACCGCCCCGATCGTCCTGCAGATCGCGCTCGTCGCCACGGTGACGGCGGTCATCGGCATGCTGCGCTTCGTGGCCCTGCGCTGGATCTTCCGGCGGCCGGTGCCCGCGCAGGCCTGACCCGTCCGGGCGGGGCTGCCCGCTTCCATCCGTCGACCGGCGGTTCCGCTCAGTAGCGTGGTGGGGGTGACCGAACCGACCGCGCCGGGGCCCGCACCCTGGCACCGCCGCGTGCGGATCGGCGGCCGGTGGGCACTGCGCGTGCTGGTCGCCCTCGTCGGTGCGCTCATCGCCGTCCTCCTGTTCGGGCGGATCTCCGCCCCGATCGGGCCGTTCGACGCCTCGCTGTCGTTCCAGCCGACCGGCGGCGGGGCGCAGGTCGCCGTCCCCCCGCTCGGCTCGCTGGCCGTCGACGTCTACGACGGGCCCGCTGCGGCTGGACATCCAGCTCCAGCGGGTCGACCAGGACCGCGCGCGGGCACTGGCCAGCGACCCGGTCCGGCTGGCCGGCGTCGTCGACCAGGTCAGCGACGACCTGCGCAGCGCGGTCGTCCGCCTGGTCTGGACCACGGCCGGGGTCGCCGTCGCTCGGTGCCGCGGTCACCTCACTGGTCGTGCTGCGGCGGCGGAGGGAACCGCTGATCGCCGCGCGGCCTGACCGCCGCGCTGCTCGCTGGGCACGGCCGGCCTGGGCGTCGCCACCTGGCGGCCCGAGGCGCTGTCCTCAGCCGACGTACACGGGCCTGCTGGTGAACGCGAGCAGCCTGATCGGCGACGCCGAGGACATCGCGGCCCGCTTCGACGCCTACCGGGCCTCGCTGGAGGACCTCGTCGCCAACGTCGGCAGCCTCTACGCGGCGCTGTCCGCGCTGCCGGACCCGGGCGGCACCGACGACACCGTCGCCCTGCTGCACGTGTCCGACCTGCACCTCAACCCCGCCGGGTTCGACCTCGTGCGCGCAGGTGGTCGACCAGTTCGGGGTCGACGCCGTCCTCGACACCGGCGACATCACCGACTGGGGCAGCGAGCCGGAGAACCGGCTGATCACCTCGGTCGGCACGCTCGACGTGCCGTACGTCTTCATCCGCGGCAACCACGACTCCGCCGCGACGGCCCGGCTGATCAGCGAGCAGCCCAACGCGACGGTGCTCGACGGGGCGGCCACGACGGTCGCCGGGATCGACATCGTCGGCGTCCCCGACCCGCGCTTCACGCCCGACAAGAGCACCGGGGACGACGACGCCGGCGACGAGGTGCTCGTGAACTCCGGCGAGGCGCTCGCCGAGGTCGCCGAGGAGCAGCCGGAGCGCGCCGGCCATCGCGCATGGTCCACGACCCGAAGCGGCACCGCCGCTGGACGGCGTCGTCCCCCTGGTGCTGGCCGGGCACACCCACGACCGCGACGTCTCCACGCTCGAGGGCGGCACCCTGCTCATGGTGGAGGGCTCCACCGGCGGCGCCGGGCTGCGCGGCGCTGCAGGGCGAGTACCCCGAGCCGCTGACCTGCACGGTCCTCTACCTCGACCCCGACACCGGCGAGCTGCGCGCCTACGACGAGATCACGCTCGGCGGGCTCGGCGAGACCGAGGTGACCATCCAGCGCGTTCGTCGTCCCGCAGGCCGCCGAGGACGGGGCCGACCGGCTCCGGGACGGCGGCAGCCGCCAGCGTCCCCGGCGGGAATGACCCTGCCGGCCCTAGGCTCGCGTGCATGTCCTCCACGTCGACGACCCGGACCGCCCGGCTCGCCGCGGGGCTGCTCGCCGGCGCGCTGACTGCTGTCCCCCTGGCCGGCTGCACGTTCACCTCGAACAACGTGTCCTGCTCCGCGCAACTCGTGCACGGTCACGCTGACCGGCGACGGCGCCGAGGCCGAGATCCTCGGCACCACGCTGTCGTTCGGCGGCACCCAGGACGGCCGGGCGTCCCTCGAGCGTCGGCGGCGCCAGCGTGTCCTGCGGCGAGGGCGAGAGCGTCACCGCCGGCCCGCTGCAGCTCACTGCACGGCGTCACCGACGACTCGGTGGAGCTCACCGCGTCACTGGGCTGACGCCGCCGCGTCACGCCCCGTCGGCGACCTCGACGACGACCCGCGTCGGGCCCTCGAGCAGGTACACGCGGAACGGGGCCTCGGCCCGTCGTCCCGATGAAGGCCGACCGAGGTGCCCTCGAACGTGGCGTCCAAGACGACCTCGGTGACCGTCCGGTGTCCGGGACCGACAGCGGATCGGGCGCCGGCGAACTCCTCCACGCCGGTGTCGTAGGGGTAGCCGACGCCGGTGAGCGTCACCTGCAGGACGGCCTCCCCGGCGACGTCGACCGGGTCCCCGCTGCCCTGCGAGGCGGCGTCGTCCACGTAGCGCACGTCCCAGCCCGGGGTGCCGGTCGCCGTCGACCTCGAACACGACCCGGTCGAAGCCGTCGTGCCGGCCGATGCGGATGTCGGTGACGGTCACGAGCGCGTCGGCGGACGGCTCCGCCGTGTCCGGCTCGGCGTTCGCCGGGGAACGGCGGCGCGTCGGTGCGCCGTCCTCGCCGGTGTCCCGCCGCCGGTCGACGGCGCCGAGGACGTCTCCCCGGGCGGGGAGGTGCGTCGACCGACGACGTCGATGTCGCGCCGTGCCGGCGTCGTCCCCGCCGCTGCAGCCGGCCAGCACGGCGGAGCCGGCCAGGACGGCGGCCAGCACGGGGACGCAGTGCGGGAACGGGTGCGTCACGGCGCGAGCCTCGCAGGCACCGGCCCCCTGCCGGGGGACGCGCGGACGGCCATGTATTGTTTCTCCCGCCCCCGGCGAACACGAGCCCCCATCGTCTAGCGGTCCAGGACGCCGCCCTTTCAAGGCGGTAGCACGGGTTCGAACCCCGTTGGGGGCACGCAGCACGACCAGCAGGAAAGACAGACACGGAGCAACACAGCAAGGCCCTGTAGCGCAGTTGGTTAGCGCGCCGCCCTGTCACGGCGGAGGTCGCGGGTTCGAGTCCCGTCAGGGTCGCTCCCGGTGGAGACACCGGGAGGGGCAGGTAGCTCAGTCGGTACGAGCGCTCGCCTGAAAAGCGAGAGGTCGGCGGTTCGACCCCGCCCCTGCCCACCTCCCTGCACGTCCACCCCCGCAGGCGCTCCGGCGCCGCGGGGAATAGTGGACCGTGTGACGGCCCCCTCCGCACGCCCCCTGTCCCCCCGCCCGCCCGCGGCCGGCCCTTTCTGGTCGGACGCGGAGGTCGTCCTGGCCCCGGACGACCCGCGCCCGGGCGCCTGGGTCGGCGGCCCCTCCGCACTCCTGGTCGACGGGCACCTGGTGGCTGGCCTACCGCCTGCGCGAGCCCGTCGGGGAAGGTCGCGGAGTGGGCAACGTCGTGGCCCGGTCCGACGACGGCGTCACCTTCACCCCGGTGGTGGAGGTCGGCAAGGACACCTTCGGCGCCGAGTCGCTGGAGCGCCCCGCCCTGGTGCGCACTCCGGAGGGCCGGTGGCGGCTGTACGTCAGCTGCGCCACCCCGGGCACCAAGCACTGGCGGGTGGACCTGCTCGAGGCCGACACCGTCGAGGGCCTCGGCTCGGCCGTCCCGCGCACCGTCCTGCCCGGCAGCGACACCGCGCGCGGAGAAGGACCCGGTGATCCGGCACGACGGCCGGCAGTGGCACCTGTGGGCCTCGGTCCACCCGCTCGACGACCCGGCACGCCACCGACCGGATGACCACGGAGCACGCGACCAGCCCGGACGGCGTCGCCTGGACCTGGCAGGGCACCGCGCTCACCGGCACCCCCGGCACCTGGGACGCCCGCGGCGTCCGCTTCGCCACCGTCGTCCTCGACGGCCCCCGCACCTGGGCGCTGTACGACGGCCGGGCCACGGCGGAGGAGAACTGGGAGGAGCGGACCGGGCTCGCCGTCGGGGACGCGGACGGCCGGTTCACCGCCGCGGCCGACGGACCGCTGCTGCAGAGCCCGCACCCGCCGCACGGGCTGCGCTACGCCGACGTGGTCGCCGTCCCCGGTGGCGGCGCGCGCTGGTTCTACGAGGCGACGCGCGCCGACGGCGGGCACGACCTGCGCACGGTGCTGCTGCCGGACTGACCGCCGGCGGTCAGGCGTTCGCGCCGGCCATCGCGGCCAGGTGGGCGTGCACCAGCGTCACGGCCAGGGCACCCTCGCCCACCGCCGACGCCACCCGCTTGACCGAGCCCGACCGCACGTCCCCGGCGGCGAAGACCCCCGGCACGCTGGTCTCCAGCAGCGCCGGTGGCCGGTCCAGCGGCCAGCGGGGCGAGACGTCGTCCGCGGTGAGCTCTCCGCCGGTGAGCAGGAACCCCCAGCGGTCGCAGGCCAGGGTGCCGGCCAGCCAATCGGTGCGCGGCTCGCTGCCGATGAGCAGGAACAGGACGCCGGACTCGACGGTCTCGGCCCCGGTGTCGACGTCGCGGACGGTGAACGTCTCCAGGAAGTCGCTGCCGGTGCCGCCGACGACCTGCACGCGGGGCGCGGATGTCGACGTTCGGCAGCGCCTCGAGCTCCTTGATCAGGTAGTCGGACATGGTCGCGGTGAGGTCCGGCCGCCGGATCAGCACCGTCACGCGGTCGGCGTAGCGGGAGAGGTACACCGCCGCCTGCCCCGCCGAGTTGCCCCCGCCGACGACGAAGACGTGCCGCCCGCGCATCGCCGGCGCCTCGGTGACCGCGGCGCCGTAGAAGACGCCCTTGCCGGTCAGCGCCTCCAGCTCCGGCACACCGATCCGCCGCCACGCGGCCCCGGTGGCGATGACCACCGTCCGGGCCCGCAGCGACGTGCCGTCGGTGAGGTCCAGCCGGTGCAGGCCGTCCTCGCCGGTCGTCAGCCCCGCGGCCGCCCGCATGAAGTGGAACGTGCTGCCGAACGCCCAGGCCTGCTGGAATGCGCTGAAGGCCAGCCGGTTGCCGCTGATCCCGTTGCGGAACCCGGCGTAGTTGCGGATCAGCGAGCTGGTGCCCGCCTGGCCACCGACCGCCTCGGGCTCCAGGACGAGCGTGGCGAGACCCTCCGACGCCGCGTAGACGCTCGCACCCAGCCCGGCCGGACCGGACCCGACGACGACCACGTCGTGCACCGCGGCGGGGTCCGGCACGTCGAACAGGCCGAACGCGGTCGGCGATGTCGATGTCGCTCGGGTTCTGCAGCACCGTGCGCTCCGGCCGGAACCGCAGCTGGACGACGGGCAGCTCCGGCGACTCCAGGTGGAGGCCGTCGAGGACCCCCCGCCCCTCGTCGGAGTCCGCCTCGTAGAAGCCCAGCGGGATGCGGTTGCGGGTGAAGGAGTCGCGCAGGTGCTGGGATCGCTCCTCCCACCGGTGTCCGACCATCCGCACGGCCTCGAACCCGCCGCCCTTCCGGGTGGACCACTCCTCCAGGATCTCCGTGACGAACCCGTGGAACTCCTCGTCGCCGACCTCACCGGGGGCGTAGAGCCAGCGGTCCAGCTGGCCGAGCGTGATCGCCTCGAAGATCGGCCGCGCGGTCTGGAAGTCTCCCCAGCGGACCACCGCCACGGCGACGGCGCCCGCGTGCGCGCGGTGCACCTCGCGCAGGCAGACCAGCCCGTCGGGGTCGGCTCCGCCCATCCCGCCGAGCAGCGCGGCGACCGGCAGCCCGTCCAGCTCGGCGATCCGTGCAGTGGCCGCCGCCGGTCCGTCGACAGCGACCACGGTGTAGTCACGCCCGTACCGCCGCTCGAGCTCTCGCGGCCACCGAGGACCGGACCTCCTCGTCGCGGCTCAGGACGACGAGCGCCGCCTTCAGCCGCTCAGGCACGGTGCCGGCCCGACGTCGGGGCCAGCCGCCAGCCGATCGCCCCGGTCACCGTCATCGCGGCAGTCACGACGAGGAACGTCCAGGTGGGCGGGTCGTCCCAGTCGAAGCTGCTCGTGAAGCGGGCGACCGTGACCAGGACGAGGACGCCGAACGTCGTGTACGCGATGGTCGCGGTCCGCAGCCGCTCGAGGTCACCGGCGACCGCGGCCAGCGCCGTCGCCAACCCGAACGCGATCAGCCACGCGGCGATCACCCGGCCGGTGAACGGCGTCAGTTCCCACGGCCACACCCGCGGCGCCGTCGTCGGGTCGATGAACAGCATCAGGCCGACGACGAGCAGCACCGCCGACTCCAGGCCCAGCGCCACGCGCAGCGGCAGGGGCACGGGGTGCTCCGGCGCCGGGTCGTCGCCCGGCGCGCGCTCCTGCTGGAACAGCGCCAGGAGCATCGCCACGGGCACGAAGACGTACACGGCCAGCCAGAACCAGGCCGCCCCCTTGGCGAGGAACGACAGCCCGCCGAAGTCGTCGTCGAAGTGCATCTTGTTGATGTGCACCAGCGTCGCGACCAGCGTGAGGGCGACGAACATGAAGATCGTCAGCACCGGCACGCGGTTGTGCGCCCAGACCGGGTCGCGCAGCGACAACGCGACGAGCACGAACCCCGCGGCGTAACCCGCCCCGAGGAAGGCCGCCGTGATCGAGGGCTTGATGGTCCAGGCGAAGGTCTCGGCGGTGTTGTCGGAGAGCACGAACAGCGCACCGACGGCCAGCGCGGTCAGCGCGCAGAAGACCATCAGCAGGGCCCGCATCACGGGCAGGGTGCGGCGGACGGGTGCCGCGACGGTGGTGGGGGCAGCGGTCACGGAGTCCTCCGCTCATGGGCCCCCGTGCCGCGAATCGAGCGCAGCCATGCAACCACCGGGGGGCCCGCGCTGTCATCGCCTTTCCGGCCCCCGCGGGTGTCCCTAGACTCCGCGGCCGTACCCGGTGGCAGGAGGGTCCGTGCCCGGAGCAGGTCCAGAGCCCGACGTCCGCCCACCCATCCCCACCCACGACCGGCGGTTACGCGTCTTCGTCTCCTCCACGCTGGAGGAACTGGCGGCCGAGCGGCGTGCCGTCCGGGACGTGATCACGAGGCTGCGACTCACCCCCGTGCTGTTCGAGTTGGGCGCGCGCACCCACCCGCCGCGCGACCTCTACCGCGCCTACCTCGACCAGAGCGACGTGTTCGTGGGCATCTACGGCGAGCGGTACGGCTGGGTGGCGTCCGGCATGCCGATCTCCGGGCTCGAGGACGAGTACGAGCTGTCCGGCGGCAAACCGCGACTGCTGTACGTGCGCCGCGCGGCGCCCGAGCCGGGAGCCACGGCTGGCCGAGTTGATCAGCCGGATGCAGGCGGAGAGCGGGGCCTCGACGACGCCCTACGACAGCCCCGAGCAACTCGCCGACCTCGTGGCCGACGACCTCGCCGTCCTGCTGACCGAGCGGTTCGCCGCCCCGCTGCCGTCCCCGCCCGGCCTGGCCGCCGGCTGGCTGCCGACGCCGGACGCGCCGCTGGTCGACCGTCGCGTCGGCGCTCGGACTGGTGACCCGGCTGCTGGGCGACCCCACGGTGCGGCTGGTGACGCTCTCCGGCCCCGGCGGGATAGGCAAGACGCGGCTGGCCCTCGCCGCGGCCGAGTCGCTGGTCCCCGATCGCGACGCCGTCTGGTGGGTCGACCTCGCGCCGTTGCGCACCCGGACGACGTGCCGGCGGCGATCGCAGCGGTGGTCGGCGTCTCCGCCGAGGGGCACCGCCCGCTGCTGGAGCTCGTCGCCGACCGGCTGGCCGGCCGGCGGGTGCTTGCTGGTGCTGGACAACGCCGAGCACGTGCTCGCGGCGCACCAGACCTGGGGGTCCTGCTGTCGCGGTGCCCGGCCACCCAGCTGCTGGTGACCAGCCGAAGCCTGCTGCGGCTGCGCGGGGAGCACTACGTACCGCTCGGACCGCTCGCGGTGCCGGATCCCGCGCGACGATGGCGTGGAGCAGGTGACCGCGGCCGCCGCCGTCCAACTGTTCACCTCGCGGGCCCAGCGCGCCGATCCTTCCTTCGCCGTCACCGAGGAGAACGCCGCGGCGCTCGCCGAGGTGGTCCGGCGGCTGGAGGGCCTGCCGCTCGCCGTCGAACTGGTCGCCGCCCGGGTGCGCACGCTGCCGCCCACAGTGCTGCTGCGCCGGCTGGACCGGGCGTTGGACCTCGCGAGGCGACGTCGACGCCCCGGACCGCCAGCGGACCCTGCGGGACACGATCGCCTGGAGCCACGACCTGCTGGCCGAGCCCGAACGGGCGTTGCTGGCCCGGCTCTCGGTCTGCGCCGGCGGCTGCACGCTGGATACCGCCGAAGCGATCGGGGCGGTCGACGACGACGTCGACGTCCTGGAGGCGCTGTCCACGCTGGTGGGCCACAGCCTCGTCACCTCCACCGACGCCGGGGAGGGCGAGCCCCGGTTCCGCATGCTGGAACTGGTCCGCGCGTTCGCCGCGGAACGCCTGCGCGACCGGGGTGAGGTGGAGGCGGTCCGGGAGCGACTGGCCCGGCACCTGGCGTCGGTCAGCGCCGCGGCGGGCGCTGGCCCTCAACGGTCCCGAGCAGCGGCTCTGGCGTGCCCGCCTCGACGCGGAGGCGACCGACCTGCACGAGGCGCTGCGCTGGGCCGTGGCCACCGACCGCGCCGATCTCGCCATCGGGTTGGCCGCCCCGCTCGCACGCTGGTGGTGGGCGCGCGGCGAGGTCGTGCCGATGGGCGAGATCGCCGACGCGACCGCCCGGCTGCCGTCGGCCGCGGCCCTCGAACCGGGCGCCGCGGCGCTCCTGCGGTGGGCCCGGGGCTCCTGCCGGATCATGCAGGGCCGCGCGGACGAGGCCGCGCCGCTGTTCGCCGACCTCGTCGCCGACGCCCGGGAACGGGACGACCCGTGGATGCTGGGCCACGGGCTCGTCGGGCTGGCGATGACCCGGCCGCCCGAGGACCCGCAGCTGCCCACCCTCTTCGCCGAGGGCGTGGCGGCCCTGCGACGCAGCGGCGATCCCTGGTCGATCGCCTACGCGCTGGTCCCGCTCGGCGACGTCGCACTGCTGGCCGGCGACGTCCCTGCGTGCCATCCGGGCCCACGAGGAGGCGCTGGAACTGGTGCGCTCGATCAGCGACGACCACCTGACCGCCACGCTGCTCGACCAGCTCGCCATCGACGCACTCCTCGCCGGCGACGTACCGGTCGCGAAGGAGCGGCTGGTGGAGTCGGCCGGCCTGCACCGGGAGGTCCGCGATCAGGAGGGGCTGGCCTACTGCCTCGACGGACTGGCCGCACTCTGCCTCGCCCTCGGCGACCCGCACGTCGCCGGCCGGTTGGCCGGGGCGGCCGAGGAGGCGCGCGCGTCGCTCCGCGTCACGGTCTGGCCGCTGCTGCAGTCGCTGGCCGCACAGCTCGACCAGATGGTCGCCAAGGCCCTCGGCGCCGAGGACGACCGGCGCGAACGCGCGGCGGGCGCTGCGGCGGGCCCCTGGACGACGCTCGACGAGGGGCTGGCCGCCATCAGCCGCGGCGGCTGAGCCGGCCGTATCGCCGCGCGCAGGGCCCGGGCGTCCAGCCGGCCGTCGCTGACCCTTGCTCTGGCGGTTCCTGCTGAGAGGTCAGGGCCGGAGCGTCGCGTCAAGCGGCGAAGTCTGCGCAACCCGCGCGGTATCTTCGGCTAGATCTGCCCGGCTCGGCCGGTGACACGGACCGGTCCGCGCACATACGTTCTGTCCATGCTCTCGACGCTTCTGGTCATCGGCGGCTGTCCTCGTCGGGCTGCTCGTGCTGCTCGCCCTCATCGTCAGCCTGAGCGCCCGGCCGCAGAGCACCTCCCGCGGGAGCGCCGGCCCGGCCCGCACCGCGTCGTGGGTCGCCGACGCCGGCCGGCCGCACCCCGACGCCTGGTCGCCGCTGTCGACCACCACCACCAACGAGATCCCCGCCGTCCGTTGACCCCCTGAGCCCCGGCGTCCCGGCGGCTGCGACAGCGCGCCGCCGGGACAGTCCGGTCGCCGTCACGCCCGTGTCGCCGGGACGATCGCGCCCTCGGTGAGCGGGTACGCCGCAGCGGAGCGTCCCGATCCCCGACACGCCGTCCGTGACCGTTCCGTTGCGCGCGACGGGCTCGTTCCGGAACGCGACCGCGCGTCACGATGGCCGACACTGACGCACGGCGAGCACCGGGCGAGGTGGTCCATGGCCGGGCGGCGCGCCCATCCCGGTGGCGCGCAGCCCGGCATCCTCTTGCTCGTCGCGGTCCCGCTCGCCGGAGCCCTGGTCGCGGCGCTGCTGCTGCCGTGGATCCTCGGCCCGGGCCTGGTCGCATCCGCTCAACGGTCGACCTGCTCGCGCCGCTCCCGGTCGGGCTGGCCGACAGCACGCCGGCCGGCAACTCCATCGTCCTGGCCGCCGACGGGTCGCTGATCACCTTCTTCTACCGGAACAACCGCACACCGGTGGCGGCCGAGGCCGATCGCCGACGTCATGAAGCAGGCCCTCGTCGACATCGAGGACTCCCGCTTCTACGAGCACCAGGGGCTGGACGTGGAGGGCACCGCTGCGCGCCCTCGCTGCGCAACGTGCGCGGCCGGCGGCGTCATGGAGGGCGGCTCGACGATCACCCAGCAGCTGGTCAAGCAGACCCTGCTGCAGACGGCCACCACGCCCGAGGAGCGGGCGGCCGCGACCGAGGAGAGCGTCGGCCGCAAGCTCCGCGAGGCCCGGCTGGCCCTGGCCCTGGAGCGAGCAGTACGCCAAGGACGAGATCCTCACCCGCTACCTCAACATCGTCTACTTCGGCCGGGGCGCCTACGGCGTCCAGGCCGCGGCCCAGCGGTACTTCGCGTCAACGCGGTGGACCTGACGCTGCCGCAGGCGGCGATGCTCGCCGGGCTCGTGCAGACGCCGGCCAACGACGACCCGATCGCCAACCCCGAGCGGCGCCCTCGTGCGGCGCAACCAGGTGCTGCAGCGCATGCACGCCCTCGGGCACATCACCGCACGAGGAGCTCGCCGAGATCCCCGGCCAGCCGGTCGAGGTCGCCCCGCGCCGCCGCCGCCCAACGGCTGCGTCGACGCCGTCGGTCGGGGGCTTCTTCTGCGACTTCCTGCAGCGGCACCTGACCGGCACGCTCGGGCATCACCCAGGAGCAGCTGGAGACCGGCGGCCTGACGATCCGGACGACGCTGCGGCCGGACCTGCAGGCGTCCGGCGACCGGGCGGTGCTCGCCGACCTGGCGCTGGGCGACCCGCTGGCCAGCATGTTCACGGCGGTCGAGCCGGGCACCGGCAAGGTCCTGGCGATGAGCGTCAACCGGCGGTTCGGCTACGACGTGAACGACCCCGCCCAGGAGTCGGTCAACCTCAACCTCGGTGGCCAGCCAGGGCGCCGGGTCGACGTACAAGGTCTTCGTCGCCGCCGCGGCGCTGGAGCGGGGCATCCCGCCCTGGAACACGTCATCACGACCAGCGATCCCGTACGTCTCCCGGGTCTACACGGAACGGCCGCGCGCCGTACACCGTCCAGAACGCGGGCAGCTACCCGCCGACCCTGACCATGGTCGAGGCGCTGGTCCGCTCGTCCAACACCTACTTCGTGGCGCTGGAGGACCAGCTGGGCAGCGTGGAGGGGCCGGTGCGCATGGCCCAGCGGATGGGCCTGTTCTCCCTCGACCCGGTCGCCGACCAGGTGGTCGCCGAGAACCGCGGGCTCGTTCACCCTCGGCGCCGAGGCGACCAGCCCGCTCGCGCTGGCCAGCGCCTACTCCACGCTGGCCGCCAACGGCACGCAGTGCGACCCGACCCCGGTCGCCGAGATCCTCGACGCGCACGGCGCGCCGCTCACCGGCCCGACGGCGCCCCGCTGCCACACCGGCGACCTACTGCACGCCGGACGCCGTGCCGCCGGCCGTGGCGACCACGCTGAACCAGATCCTGGTCGGCGACACCGCCCTGCCGATCGGCACGGGCACCCGCGCGGCGATCCCGGGCCACGAGATCGCGGGCAAGACCGGGACCAGCCAGGACCGGTTCTCGGTCGCCTTCGTCGGCTACACCCCGCAGTACGCCGCGAGCGTCATGGTGCTCAACCCCAAGCAGAACCAGGACCTCGGCGGCTTCGGCGGCCGCGTCGCCGCGCCCATCTGGCGCGACGCGATGCTGCCGATCCTGTCCGCCCAGGAGCCGGCGCGCTTCCCGCCCGCCGGGCATGCCGCTCAACGACCCGACGCCGCCCCCGTCCCCCGCCGCCCCGGCCCGGCCGGCCCCACCGCCGCCCGACGCGCCGGACCGAGGCCCGCACCGAGGCCCGGCACCCGAGGCGCCACCGCCGCCGGACAGCCCCGCCCGAGGAGCGCCGGCCGAGGAACTCCGGCCGGCGACTGGCTCGGCCGTCATCAGCTCCGCGGCCCGCTCGCCCAGCATCACCGCGGTCGCCGCGGGCCCGCGCGAGGGGGCCGCGGCAGGACCGAGGTGTCCACGACCCGCAGCCCGGCCACCCCGCGCACCCGCAGCTGCTGGTCGACCACGGCGCCCGGGTCGTCCGTCCGGGCCCATCCGGGCCGTGCCGGACAGGTGGACCGCGGTGGTCAGGTGGCCGCGGATCCAGCCGTCGAGCGCCGCGTCGTCGTCGAGCACGCCGTCGGGCAGGCCGGACCGCGCGGCGACCAGCGGCGCGAGCGGCCCGGCGTGCGCAGCAGCTCCGCCGGCCAGCCGCACGCCCTCCCGCAGCCGCCGCCGGTCGGACTCCGCGCGTCAGGTACCGGTAGCTCCAGCCGCGGCTGGCCGTCCGGGTCGCCGCCGGCCAGCGTGAGCCGGCCGCGGCTGTCCTCCCGCTGCAGGCCGACGCCGACGGCCAGTCGTCGCCGTCAGGGCGCGCCGGTGATCCGGCTGAACGGCATGAGCCAGGGCAGGACCTCCAGGTCGCCGGGCAGCCGGCCCGCGAGTCGCGTGCAGGACGCCGTGCAGCGGCAGCCGCGCCGGCGGGCAGCGGGTCGGGCGGGACGGCAGCCGACGTAGACCTGCGGGTGGTCGGTGGCGCCGGCACCCGACGCCCGGGGACGTCGGCGACGACGGCGATCCCGGCGCGCGCGCAGCTCGTCGGCCGGGCCGATGCCGGAGAGCAGCAGCAGGTGCGGCGACCCGACGGCGCCGGCGCTGAGCACCACCTCGGCGGCCCGCACGACGCCGTCCGCCGTCTCCACGCCGACCGCCCGGCCGCCCTCGACGAGCACCCGCCGGACGGTCACCCCGCCGCGCACGGTGAGCCCCGGCAGCCCCGCGCGCGGCGAGAGGTAGGCCATCGCGGTGTTGACCCGGACGCCGCCGGCCACGTTGAGCGGCACCGGCCCGTACGCCGGGCGCTCCGCCCGGCGTTCTTGTCCGGCTCGGCCGGGAAGCCCAGCTCCCCGACCGCGGCCGCGAACGCCGTCGGCCAGCGGGTGGCCGGCGCGGGACCGCTGCACCGGCACCGGCCCGTCCGCGCCGTGCCCGGGCAGGTCGCCGAAGTCGCGGTCGGCCTCCAGCCGGCGGAAGGCCGGCAGGACGGCGTCGTAGGACCACAGGTCGTTGCCGGCGGCCGCCCAGCCGTCGAAGTCGCGCGGGGTGCCCGGATGAACGAGCCGCGCGTTCAGGGCGCTGGAGCCGCCGACCACGCGGCCGCGCGGCACCGGGACGGTCCGGCCGGCGGTGAGTTCGGCCTCGAGGTCCCAGTTGGCGGGGTGGCCCGGCACCGCGGCGCGCATGGGGCCGGGTCGCGCAGCTCCGGCGGGAAGTCCGCGGGCTGCGCGTGGTCGGCCCCGGCCTCGAGCAGGAGCACCCGGCGGCCGGCGTCGGCCAGTCGCGCCGCCAGCGCGCAGCCGGCCGTGCCGGCGCCCACGACGACGACGTCCCACTCGCTCAGGCATCCGGTCGAGACTCGAGCACCTCCGGGCAGGTCCAGCCGGCGCACCTTGCCCGTCGAGGTGCGGGGCAGCTCCGCCGAGCCGGGTGCAGGCCTTGGGCCGCTTGGCCGCGCGCGAGCCGCTCCCGCGCCCAGGCGGCGAGCTCGGCCGGGTCGGCCGTGCCGACGTAGGCGGCGACCACCCGCTGGCCCCACTCGTCGTCGGGGACGCCGAACACCGCGCTCTCGACGACGTCCGGGATGCGCGTCGAGGACCGCCTCGACCTCCGCCGGGTAGACGTTCACGCCGCCGGAGATGACCAGGTCCTCGCGGCGGCCGTCGAGCCAGACCACGCCGTCGTCGTCCACCCGGCCGAGGTCGCCGACGGTGACCTGGTCCCCGCGCCAGGCCGCCGCGGTCTTCTCCGGCGCCCGCCAGTACTCGAAGCGGGCCCACGGCGGGACCGCGCACCACAGCTGGCCGCGCTCGTCGGTCTCCAGCCGCCGGCCCGGTCGCGCGCGGCCGACGCTGCCCGGGTGCGCCAGCCAGTC
Organism: uncultured Actinomycetota bacterium; assembly: GCA_963748305.1. Lineage (GTDB taxonomy): Bacteria > Actinomycetota > Actinomycetes > Mycobacteriales > Geodermatophilaceae > Blastococcus_B. Next base: position 271,562 of record CAVVIN010000013.1, read on the forward strand.
CTCCGGCGAGCAGACGGTGAACTGGGCCTCGGTCGATCCGTAGAACTCCCAGACGCTGCCGTCGGGCAGCGCGTCGAGCACGGCCCGCTTGAGCGGCTCCGGGCAGGGGGCGCCGGCGTGCACCAGCCGGCGGAACGAGGACCAGTCGACGTCGCCGCGCGCGAGCAGCCGCTGCAGGTGGGTCGGCACGCAGAACGTCGTCGTCGGGCGCAGCGTCGAGATGCGCCGCGGCCGCGCGGGCGGCGTCGAACGGCCCGGGCAGCAGCACCTCGCCGCCGGCCAGCAGGGTGTGGATCGCGAACCGCAGCGGCGCGCTGTGGTGCAGCGGGGAGAGCACCAGGTGCCGGTCGTCCGGGCCGAACCCCCAGAGGTCGATCTCCTCGGCGGCGAGCGCCCGGGCGTCGTCGTCGGCCAGGACGCCGGACCACACGCCCTTGCGCCGGCCCGTCGTCCCGGACGTGTAGTGCATCGGCCGGGCCAGCGGCACGTCGGCGAGGTCGGCCTCGGCGGTCCCGGTCAGCAGCCGTGCCGGGTCGTCGCCGACGTCGAGGGCGGGGTCGGCGTCCTCGGCCAGCGCCGCGCGCTCGGCGGCCGGCAGCCCGGGGTCGAGGACGACCGGGACGACGCCGGTGCGCAGCGCGCCGAGCACGACGGCCAGCAGCGCCGGGGAGGCCGCGGCGGAGACGAGCAGCCGGTCGCCCGCGACGCAGCCCGGCGGCGGCCAGCGCCGCCGCCGCCCGTCGCTGGTCGCGCTCGCTGCGGCGGCCGGTGACCGACCGGGACGTCGGTCACGCCAGGCGCACCGAGTCGCCGGCGCCCGGCTCGCACGCGGCCCTCGGCGCGCAGCTTGGCCAGGGTGGCGCGGGTCGACTGGGCGGCGGCCGGCCACAGCGCCCGCGGGACCTCGGCGTAGACGGTGGCGACCAGCTCGTCGACGGTCGCCGCGCCCCGTCGGCGAGGGCCGCCAGCAGCTGGTGCTCCCGGAAGGCCCGGTGGGCCAGGTAGAACTCGAGGACCGCGCCGGGGTCCTCGGTGAGCTCGGGGCCGTGCCCGCAGTACAGCGCGCTCGGGCCCGAGGTCGTGCACCCGCCGCAGCGACTCCAGGTAGGCGACGACGTCGCCCTCGGGATGGGTGACCACGGACGTGCCGCGGCCCAGCACGTGGTCGCCGACCAGCACCGCGCCGGACTCCAGCCGGAAGGCCAGGTGGTCGTGGGTGTGCCCGGGTGTGGGGACGACGCCGATCGTCGTGCCGGCCAGGGCGAGCCGTTCCCCCGGCTCGAGCACGCCGGCCGCCGGGGCCGGCGACGGCGGCGTCCGCGGCCGCGGCACCTGGGCGCCGAAGCGCGCGCCCCACGGCAGGGCGGCCTCGGCGTGGTCGCCGTGGTGGTGGGTGACCAGGACGGCGACGCACCGGGCGTCCCGGGCGGCGAGCACCGCCTCCACGGCGGCCAGGTGCGCGGCGTCGTCCGGGCCGGGGTCGACCAGCACCGCCTGGCCGCTGCCCGGCTCCCCGACGACGTAGGTGTTGGTGCCGTCCAGCGTCATCCCGGACGGGTTGGGGGCGAGCACGCGGCGTGACCAGCGGCTCGAGTTCGACGGTGGGCGCCATCGCGCCGGGGCGCGGGAGATCCCACGTTGTGCGCGGGTCGGCCGGGACATCCACGCCCGGCACGGTAGCCGCGCGCGCTCGCCGGCGCGCATCGGGCGGCTAGCCTCGCGCCCATGCGCCGAACCCTTTCCGTCTGCCGCAGCGGACTCGCTGCCGCCGCCGCCGTCGTCCTGCTCACCGCCTGCGGCGGGTCGGACGGCGACGACTCCGCCTCCGAGTCCTCAGCCACGACCAGCTCCAGCGCCAGCGAGACCACCGAGAACTCCGCCCCGCAGGCCGACTCGGAGTTCTGCACCGAGGCCGCGGCCATCCAGGAGCGGGTCGCCGCCGGCCCTGACCGGGCCCGACCCGAGCAACCTCGGCGAGATCTTCCTGCAGGCGTCGGAGGAGATCCGGGCGATCGAGCCGCCGGCCGAGATCGCGGACGACTGGAGCCAGTTCGCCGACGGCATCGAGCAGTTCGCCGAGATCTCGCAGATCGACTTCGAGGACCCGGCCGCCTACGCCCAGTGGCAGCGCAGGCCGGGGAGGTCCGACCGAGTTCGGCGCGGCCCGCCAGCGTGCAGACCTACCTGGCGACGCAGTGCGGTCTCCGGACGACGAGGCGACCGAGTCGGCCGCCCCCACCAGCTGAGCGCTATCGGCTGACATCGGTCAGCTGCGGCCCGCCACTCATCCCCGAGGTGGCGGGCCGCAGCTCGTCCGGTGTCGGCACCCTGCGGGTGCCGGTGGTGTGCGGCTCAGCAGCCGCCGACGTAGACGCCCCGGGCGTTGCAGCCACGGCACCGGGTTGACCTGGCCGCCGTGCATCGCGCCGCTCGGAGTGCACCTCGAAGTGCAGGTGCGGGCCGGTGGAGTTGCCCCGGTTGCCCACCTCGGCGATCAGCTGGCCGGCGTGCACCCGCATGCCGGCGCAGACGAACTCCCGGTTCACGTGCCCGTACACGGTCACCGCGCCGTCGTCGCCGAGGATGTAGAGCGCGAGGCCGAAACCGTTGGCGAAGCCGGTTGCGGGCGACGATCCCGGACGTGGCGGCGTAGATGTTGGTTCCGATCGGGGCGGCGATGTCCACGCCGCCGTGCAGGGCGCCCCAGCGCCAGCCGTAGCAGCTGCTGACGTGGCCCGAGGTCGGGAAGACGTAGTTGGAGTTGGACGGCGGCGCCCCGCCCGCCACCCCCGTTGGCGTTGTCCCGCCCGGCGGCCGCCTCGGCGGCAGCGGCGGCCTCGCGGGCAGCGCGCTGGGCCTCCGCCGCGGCGGCGGCCTCCGCGGCCTGCTTCTCGGCGACCCACTGCTGGTAGGCGTTGCGCGCACCCTGCAGTTGGAGCAGCCGGATCTGGGCCGCCTGCAGCTGCCGGTCGTAATCCGCCTTCTGCGCCGCGACCTGCTCGTAGGCGCTCTGCTGGATCGGCCAGCTGGGCGTCGGCGGCCTGCTTGGCCGAGCGCGCGGACTCCTCGGCGGCGGCCATCTCGTCGCGGGCCTGGCGGGCGGCGGAGTCGGCGTTGGCCTGGTGCACCCGGGCCACCTCGAGCTGGCCGAGGACGTCGAGCTGGTTGTCGGCGACGTAGTCGAGCAGGGCGGCCCGCTGGATCAGCTCGCCGGGGCCCTCGGAGTCGAGCAATGCGGCGGACTCGCTGAGGTTGCTGCCGTTCATGTAGCTGTCGCGCGAGAACGCGGCGATGCGGGCCTGGGCGGCGGCGACGGCTGTCCGCGGCGTCCCGGAGCTCGGCGGCGGTCTGCTCGGCGGCGGCCTGCGCGGCCAGCAGCGCCTCCTCGGCGGCCAGGTACGCGGTGCCCGCGGCCTCGGCCTGCACGCCGACCCGCTCGAGCTCGGCTTCGGCACCGGCGACCAGTGCGGCGATCCGGCCGACCTCGGCGGCCGCCTTCTCCTGCTCGCTCTGCGCGGCGCCGATCTCGCCGTCGGTCGGGTTGCGCGGCGCGGCACCAGCCGGGAGCGCCCCGCCGACCAGCACCGCGCCGGCCAGCACGCCGACCAGCGCCGTCCGCAGCGAACGGCCGACGAGACGGCCTGCGGAGGTCCGGCGCGAGCCGGGGCGCGAGGTCGCCGGTCCGGATGGACGGCGCTGCGACATGTGGTGCTCCCTGGGGAAGAGGGCTGGGCGGGTGGGGCGGGGTCGTGCAGTGGGGCGGTGGTTCTCGGATCGACCTGCGGAAGAGTCGCAGTGTCACCGCCAGTCACACGGGCAACACGCGGCACAACCGACACGCTGTGGCAGGAACGTGACGTCACTCCGGCCCGGATAACGAATCGACACCTCGGGCCGGAAGCTTGAGCGCCCGATCGGAGCGGGCGGGACGCCCGTCGATGCCGTTCTAGGCTCGCGTCGTGGACGTACTGGGAGCTGGGCACGAGCAGGTCGTCTTCTGCAGCGACGACGAGTCGGGGCTCCGCGCGATCATCGCCATCCACTCCACCGCGCTGGGTCCGGCGCTGGGCGGCACGCGCTTCTACCCGTACGGGAACGAGCAGGCGGCCGTGGCCGACGCGCTCGCCCTGTCGAAGGCGATGTCCTACAAGAACAGCCTGGCCGGGCTCGACCTCGGCGGCGGCAAGGCCGTGATCATCGGCGACCCGCGCACGGACAAGACCGAGGCGCTGCTGCGCGCGTACGGGCGCTTCGTCGAGTCGCTCGGCGGGCGGTACCTGACCGCCTGCGACGTCGGCACCTACAACGCCGACCTCGACGTCGTGGCGCGGGAGACCCGGTTCGCGCACGGCCGGTCGGAGGCCTACGGCGGGTGCGGCGACTCCTCGGTGCTCACCGCGTACGGGGTGTTCCAGGGGATGCGCGCCGCCGCCCAGCACGGCTGGGGCACGCCCTCGCTGGCCGGCCGGACGGTCGCCGTCGCCGGCGTGGGCAAGGTCGGCTCGTGGCTGGTCGGCCACCTGGTCGACGACGGCGCCGACGTCGTCGTCACCGACGTGGACCCTGCGGCGGTCTCGCGGCTGCAGGCGCGCCACCCGCAGGTCCGCGCCGTCGCCGACACCCCCGCGCTCATCGGCACCCCGCACGACGTCTACGCGCCCTGCGCGCTCGGTGGCGCCCTCGACAAGGACACCGTGGCGGTGCTGCCGGCCCGCATCGTCTGCGGCGGCGCCAACAACCAGCTGGCCGGGCCCGACGTGGCCGAGCAGCTGGTCGAGCGCGGCATCCTCTACGCGCCGGACTACCTGGTGAACGCCGGCGGCGTCATCCAGGTCGAGGACGAGCGGCACGGGTTCTCGTTCGACCGCGCGAAGGCCAAGGCCAGCATCATCTTCGACGTCGCGCTGCGGGTGTTCGAGGAGGCCGACCGGGCCGGGGTGGCGCCGTCGGTGGCCGCCGATCGGCTCGCCGAGCAGCGCATGCGTTCGGTCGGCCGGCTGGCCGCCATCCGCCTGCCGCGCTGAGCGTTCCCTGCGCTCCACCACTCCGTTCCAGGCCCTGCATCACTCGCGGCACCACTCGCGGGGGAGGGACGTGTACCCGACGTCGATCCGTGTCGTAAGGTTGTCCGTGACGTAGTCACTCAGTCGGGGTCGCCACGCGGGCCGTCCAGCCCGGAGCTGGACTCCCGTACTCCGTAACGAGGGGGTCGAGCCGATGGGGCGCGGCCGAGCGAAGGCCAAGCAGACACGCGTGGCCCGTGAGCTCAAGTACAGCTCACCCAACACCGACCTCACCGCGCTCCAGCGCGAGCTGGCCGGTTCGTCGTCGTCGTACTCCCCGCCTGCGCGGGCGACCGACGACGATGATGAGGACGACGAGTACGCCGACCGTTGGGCGGACGACGACGCGGACGACGACTGGGCAGCCAGCCCTCGGTGATCCGCAGCTGAACCGCGCGGTCTGAGCAACCGACACCGCAGTGCCTCCGGGCACTGCGGTGTCGTGCGCCGTCCCTGCGGGACCTTCTGTACGAAAGTCGCGTCCGGGCTCAGCGGTAGGAGTTCTCCAGGCGGGCGCTCGCGCCCTCGCCGTCGGTACCGCGGACCTCGCCGGCCACCCAGGCCGGGATGCCCGCCGCAGTGAGCTGCGCGACGGCGGCGTCGGCGGCGTCTTCAGCGACGGCGGCGACCATGCCGACGCCGCAGTTGAAGGCCCGCTCGGACTCCGCCCGCGGGACGCCGTGCTCCTCCATCAGCCGGACGGCCCTGGGCAGCGCCCACGTGGACCGGTCGAGCACGGCCTCGAGCCCAGCAGGGACGACGCGCGCGGTGTTGCCGGCCAGCCCGCCGCCGGTGATGTGCGCGAACGCGTGCACGCGCTCGACCCCCAGCGCCTCGACCAGCGCCAGGCAGGCCTTGGCGTAGATCCGCGTCGGCTCGAGCAGTTCCTCGCCGAGCGGCCGGTCCAGACCCGCGGGGGTGGCGGTGAGGTCCAGGCCGGCGGCGGAGACCACGCGGCGGACCAGCGAGTAGCCGTTGGAGTGGAAGCCCGGACGACGCCATCGCGACGACGACGTCGCCCGCGCGGACCCGCTCCGGCCCGAGGACGGCGTCGGCCTCGACCACGCCGACCGCCGTCGCGGCGAGGTCGTACTCGTCGGCGTCCATGAGGTCGCCGTGCTCGGCGGTCTCGCCACCGACCAGGGCGGCGCCGGCCTGGGTGCACCCGGCGGCGATGCCGGTGACGATCGCGGCGATCCGCTCCGGCACGACCTTGCCGCAGGCCACGTAGTCCTGGAGGAACAGCGGCTCGGCGCCGCAGGCGACCAGGTCGTCGACGACCATCGCGACCAGGTCGATGCCGACGGTGTCGTGCCGGTCCAGCTGGCGGGCCAGGGCGATCTTCGTGCCGACGCCGTCGGTGGACGACGCCAGCAGGGGCCTGGAGTACTTCGCGGTGTCCAGGGCGAACAGCCCGGCGAAGCCCCCGAGCCCGCCGACGACCTCGGGCCGGTTGGTCTTCTCGACCGCGGCCTTCATCAGCGTGACGGCGCGCTCCCCGGCGTCGATGTCGACTCCGGACGCCGCGTACGTGAACTCGCTCAAGGCCGCGTCAGCGCCTCTTCCGCGCCACCCGGGACCGTCGCGCTGCCGGCCTGCTGGCCGATCCAGCCGGTCACCGCCCGCTCCTCGGCGAACTCAGGGAGCGGCAGCTGACCGCGGCCCTCGAGCACGAACTTGCCGAGCACCTCCGATTCGCCCAGCGAGATCGGGTAATGGCCGGTGAAGCACGCCGTGCAGAGCCGGTTCACCGGCTGCTCGGTCGCGGCGATCAGGCCCTGCTCGGAGACGTAACCCAGCGAGTCGGCGTTGATCGACGAGCGGACGCCGTCGACGTCCAGACCGTTGGCCACCAGCTCGGCCCGGCTGGCGAAGTCGATGCCGTAGAAGCAGGGCCACTTCACCGGCGGCGAGGCGATCCGGACGTGCACCTCGACCGCGCCGGCCTCGCGCAGCATCCGGATCAGCGCGCGCTGGGTGTTGCCCCGCACGATCGAGTCGTCGACGACGACCAGCCGCTTGCCGCGGATGACGTCGCGCAGCGGGTTGAGCTTCAGCCGGATGCCCAGCTGCCGGATGGTCTGGCTGGGCTGGATGAACGTGCGGCCCACGTAGGAGTTCTTGACCAGGCCCAGGCCGTAGGGGATACCGCTCGCCTCGGCGTACCCGACCGCAGCCGGCGTCCCCGATTCGGGCACCGGGATCACCAGGTCGGCCTCGACCGGGTGCTCCTTGGCGAGCCGGCGGCCGATCTCGACGCGGGCGGCGTGCACCCCGCGGCCGGAGATCGTGGTGTCGGGCCGGGCGAGATAGACGTACTCGAAGACGCACCCCTTGGGGTCGGCCACCGCGAAGTGCTGGCTGCGCAGCCCGTTCTCGTCGATCGCGATGAGCTCGCCGGGCTCGACCTCACGGACGATGGAGGCGCCCACGATGTCGAGCGCGGCGGTCTCGCTGGCGACCACCCAACCGCGCTCCAGCCGGCCGAGCACCAGCGGCCGGACACCCTGGGGGTCGCGGGCGGCGTAGAGGGTGTCCTCGTCCATGAACGTCAGGCTGAAGGCGCCGCGCAGCTGGGGCAGGACCCTCATGGCCGAGGCCTCGACCGAGAGATCCGGGTCCGCCGCGATCAGCGCCGTGATCAGGTCGGAGTCGTTCGTGGCCACGAACGCCCCGGCCACGCCGGCGTCGGCGGCCTGGGTGGCGAGCTCCGCGGTGTTCACCAGGTTGCCGTTGTGGCAGAGCGCCAGACCGGTGCCGGCCTCGGTCGTCCGGAACGTCGGCTGGGCGTTCTCCCAGGTCGAGGCGCCGGTCGTGGAGTACCGGGTGTGCCCGACGGCGAGGTGGCCGCGCAGGCTGCCGAGGGTCGCCTCGTCGAAGACCTGGCTGACCAGCCCGAGGTCCTTGTAGACGACCACGGACGCGCCGTCGGACACCGCGATCCCGGCCGCCTCCTGTCCGCGGTGCTGGAGGGCGTACAGACCGAAATAGGTCAACTTCGCGACCTCTTCGCCCGGCGCCCAGACACCGAAGACGCCACAGGCGTCCTGAGGTCCGGGATTCTGGGGATCGAGATCGTGCGTCAGCCGTCCATCACCGCGAGGCACGCCACGAGAGTACCGGCGTCCGGGCGCTGCCCCGCCACCCGAGGGGTGACCGTGGCCACTGTTCGGTCTGTGATCAGTGGGCGCCGATTTCGCGTTCGTGCGCCATGCTGGACGTCGCCGGAGAGGAGATTCCGATGCCCAGCGACCGACCCGACCCCAGCGACTTCCTCGCACTGGCCCAGCGGATGTTGCGCGAGTTGTTCAGCGACGCGCGCAGCGGCGACGAGGATCCCTGGGCGGAGGCGACGCGCTCCGCGCGCGAGTCCCGCGGTCCCAGCGCGGAGCGGCAGCGCGAGAACCTCACGTTCGCGCTCGCGACGCGCGCCGTCGAGGCGCTCGAGGACCTCGCCCTGAACGTCGCGGCGATCCGCCAGCGGCTCGAGCGCACGAGCCCCCGCACCGAGGAACCCCCTGCCGACGGCCCCGGCGCGGACGGGGACGACGCGACCGAGCAGTGACCGCGAGGTCCCGTGCTCAGGAGATGTTCGACGTCTCCGCGGCGATCGTCGTGTCGTCGCCGTGCCCCGTGCGGACGACGGTGTCGCCGGGCAGGGTGAGCAGCCTCGTGCGGATCGACGACACGATCGTGGGCTTGTCGCTGAACGAGCGGCCGGTGGCGCCCGGCCCACCGCAGAACAGCGTGTCGCCGGTGAAGACGGTGTTCAGGTCGGGCGCGTACAGGCAGGTGCTGCCCGGCGAGTGACCGGGCGTGTGCAACGCCGTCAGCGTCGTGCCCGCGACCTCGAACGTCGTCCCCTCGGTCAGCGCCCGGTCGGGGACGGAGTGCGGGTGCACGACGTCCCAGAGCATCCGGTCGTCGGCGTGGAACCAGATCGGGGCGCCGGTCGCCTCGCGGAGCGCCGTCGCGGCGGTGATGTGGTCGTTGTGCCCGTGGGTGAGCACGATCGCGGTCACCCGCCGGCCGCCGACCGCCGCGACGATGGGGGCGGCGTCGTGCGGGGCGTCGATGACCAGCACCTCGTCGTCGTCACCGACGAGCCAGACGTTGTTCTCCACGTCGAAGTCCTGCCCGTCGAGGGAGAAGACGCCGGGGACGACGACCTTGTCGATGCGGGCGGTCATTGCCGAACACCACGACCGAGCGCAGCACGTCGCCGTGGTGCATCTTCTCGAACGCCGCCTCGACGTCCTCGAGGGCGATCGTCTCGGAGACGAAGGCGTCGAGGTCGAAGCGACCCTGCAGGTACAGGTCGATGAGCATCGGGAAGTCGCGGCTGGGCAGGCAGTCGCCGTACCACGAGGACTTCAGCGCGCCGCCGCGGCCGAAGACCTCGATCAGCGGCAGCTCGATCGTCATGGTCGGGTTCGGGACGCCGACCAGGACGACGGTGCCGGCGAGGTCGCGGGCGTGGAACGCCTGCTCGTAGACGGCCGGGTGCCCGACGGCGTCGATCGCGACGTCGACGCCGAAGCCGCCGGTGAGGCCCTTGATCGCCTCGACCGGGTCGGTCTGCGTCGAGTTGACCGTGTGGGTGGCGCCCATGCCCTTCGCCCACTCGAGCTTCCGGTCGTCGATGTCGACGGCGATGATCGTGCTCGCGCCGGCCAGCCGGGAGCCCGCGATCGCGGCGTCCCCCACACCGCCGCAGCCGAAGACGGCGACGGTGTCGCCGCGGCCGACGCCGCCGGTGTTGATGGCCGCGCCGACGCCGGCCATCACGCCGCAGCCGAGCAGGCCCGCCGCGGTCGGCGGGGCGGCCGGGTCGACCTTCGTGCACTGGCCGGAGTGCACCAGCGTCTTCTCGGCGAACGCGCCGATGCCCAGGGCGGGGCTCAGCTCGGTGCCGTCGGCCAGCGTCATCTTCTGGGTGGCGTTGTGGGTGGCGAAGCAGTACCAGGGCTTGCCCTTGACGCAGGCGCGGCACTGCCCGCAGACCGCCCGCCAGTTGAGGATCACGTAGTCGCCGACCGCCACGTTGGTGACGCCCTCGCCGAGCACCGAGACGACCCCGGCGGCCTCGTGGCCGAGCAGGAACGGGAAATCGTCGTTGATGCCGCCCTCGCGGTAGTGCAGGTCGGTGTGGCAGACCCCGCAGGCCTGCACGTCGACGATCACCTCACCCGGCCCCGGGTCGGGGACGACGATCGTCTCGATGCTGACGGGTGCTCCCTTGCTGCGGGCGACGACGCCCTTCACCTCGTAGGCCATGTCGCGAGCCTAGGCACCGCGTGGCCGGCACCCGAATCGGCCTCCGGATCGGCCTCCGGCGCCGGCGGGAGCGGCGGTCACGTCGACGTCTCGATCCCGATTCCACCCAGCGAGATCCGGTACGGCGTCGTAGCGTCCCGACCGATCCGCGTCCGTCGTCCGTCCGTCGCATCCCGGAGGTTCGTCCCGTGGCAGTTCCGAGCTTCCTGGCCCGCGAGCGCATCGTCGCGCGGCCGGGGTTCAACCGGTGGCTGATCCCGCCGGCCGCTCTCGCCGTCCACCTGTGCATCGGCCAGGCCTACGCGACCAGCGTCTACAAGACCGCGCTCGTGACGCACTTCGACACCAGCCTGACCGCCATCGGGATCATCTTCTCGATCGCCATCGTCATGCTCGGGCTGTCGGCGGCGCTGTTCGGCACCTGGGTCGACCGGAACGGTCCTCGGGCCGCGATGTTCGTCGCGGCCGTGTGCTGGGCCACGGGCTTCCTGGTCGGGTCGCTGGGCATCTCGACCGGGCAGCTGTGGCTGGTCTACCTCGGCTACGGCGTCATCGGCGGCATCGGCCTGGGCATCGGCTACATCTCGCCGGTCTCGACGCTGATCAAGTGGTTCCCGGACCGCCCCGGTCTGGCCACCGGCATGGCCATCATGGGCTTCGGCGGCGGTGCGCTGATCGCGTCCCCGCTGTCCCGCCAGCTGATGGGCTTCTACGACCCGGCCTACGACCCGGCCGATCCGACGTCGGTGGCCAGCGGCAGCGCCGTCGCCCTGCTGTTCCTCACCCTGGGCCTGGTCTACCTGGTCTTCATGCTGTTCGGCGCGTTCATCGTCCGGGTGCCGGCCGAGGGGTGGCTGCCCGACGGCTTCGACCCCTCGACGGTGAAGAAGAAGGCCCTGGTGACGACGGACAACGTGTCCGCGGGCAACGCGATCAAGACGCCGCAGTTCTGGCTGCTGTGGACCGTGCTGTTCTGCAACGTCACCGCGGGCATCGGGATCCTGGAGCAGGCCAGCCCGATGATCCAGGACTTCTTCCGCACCGGGGACGGCTCGCTGGTCGCCGCCACCGCGGCCGCCGGTTTCGTCGGCGTCCTGTCGCTGTTCAACATGGCCGGCCGGTTCGGGTGGTCCACGACGTCGGACTACATCGGCCGCAAGCCGATGTACATGGTCTTCCTCGGCGGCGGCATGGTGCTCTACGTGGCGCTGGCGACCATCGGCAGCACCGCGACCTGGCTGTTCGTCATCCTCGCGGCGATCATCATCAGCTTCTACGGCGGCGGGTTCGCCACCGTCCCGGCGTACCTGCGCGACCTGTTCGGCACCTTCCAGGTGGGCGCCATCCACGGCCGGCTGCTGACCGCGTGGTCGGCCGCCGGCATCGCCGGCCCGCTGATCGTCAACAGCGTCCTCGACTCCCGCGGGACGCCGGGTGAGCTCGTCGCCGGCGACTACCGCCCCGCGCTGTTCATCATGGTCGGCCTGCTGGCCGTCGGGTTCGTCGCCAACCTGCTGGTCAAGCCGGTCGACAGCAAGTGGCACGAGCCGAAGAAGACCACCGACACCTCGACCCGGGAACGGAGCGCCGCCTGATGAGCACCTCGTCGCACACCGAGGACCAGACGCCTACGCACACGCCCATGGGGCTGATCGCGTTCGCCTGGACCCTGGTCGGCGTGCCACTCGCCTACGGCCTGTACCAGACGGTGAAGACCGCGCTGAGCCTGTTCACCGGCTGATCCGCCGACCGCCCGCAGCCGGCGCCGTGCGGCGGGTCTTTAGACATCTCGACAGGTACCGATAGACAGCTCTACCGTTTCTGTTCGTGGTGCCCACCCGCGCCGCCGAGGACTGCCTCCGGGTGATCCACGGTCAACTCGGCAGCGGCGAGCCGGTGACCACGGGGGAACTGGCTCGCCGACTCGGCGTGTCCTCCCCCTCGGTCTCGGCGATGGTCAAACGGCTCGAGGGCGAGGGCCTGCTCTGCGCCGCGAGGGCGCCGGCCTGCAGCTGACGCCCGCCGGCGAGCGGGAGGCCCTGCGCGTGGTTCGCCGGCACCGCCTGCTGGAGACGCTGCTCGTCCGCGCCCTGGGGATGACCTGGGACGAGGTGCACGTCGAGGCCGACCTGCTCGAGCACGCGGTCAGCGACCGGCTCGAGGAGCGGATCGACGCCGTCCTCGGCCATCCCACGCACGACCCGCACGGGGACCCGATCCCGCCCCGCAACGGCTCCCACCGCGAGGAGTGGGGCACCCCCCTCGACAGCGCTCGGAGCGGAGCCCGGTTCCGGGTCGAGCGGGTGTCGGACCGGGACAGCGCCTCGCTGCGCTACCTCGGGTCGCTCGGGGTGGTGCCGGGCGCGCTGCTCGAGGTGCAGGAGCAGGCGCCGTTCGGCGGCCCGCGGTGGGTCCGCGTCGACGGCCGGCGGCTCGCGCTCGGCCCGCCGCTGACCCGGATCGTGCACGGAACGGTCGAGCCGTGACCGACCGGCCGGACGTGCCGGGCACCTCGCGCCGCGCCTTCCTGGCCGGCGGTGCGGCGCTCGGCGCGGTGGGCGTGACGCTCGGCGCCGGCGCGCTGACGCGCTCCCCTCCCGTGGCGGCCGCCCCGGCCGGCCATGCCGCGCACGGCGGGGGGTCCAGGGCGCGACGTTCCGCGCCGGCGGGGTCGTCGACCACGTCGCCAACGGCTTCTCCCCGACGGAGACCCTGCGCGACTTCGACTACGGCTCGGTCTCCGTGTCGGCCGAGGGCCGCACGGTCCGCGAGTGGGTCGTGTCGGCCTCCGACCGGGAGATCGAGGTCGCCCCGGGGGTGCGCTTCCCGGCGTGGACCTTCAACGCGCGGATCCCCGGGCCGACGTTCCGCTGCCGCCAGGGCGATCTGCTGCGGGTCCGCTTCGTCAACGACTCCGTGCACACGCACACGATGCACTTCCACGGCGTCCACCCGGCGGAGATGGACGGCGCGCCGATGGTCGGCCGCGGCGTCATCCAGCCCGGCGAGAGCTTCACGTACACCTTCGACGCCGAGCCGTTCGGCCTGCACCTGTACCACTGCCACGTCGGCCCGCTCGCCGAGCACATCGCCCGCGGGATGTACGGCACGTTCATCATCGACCCGCCGCAGGACCGGCCGCCCGCCGACGAGCTGGTGATGGTCATGCACGGGTACAACACGACCTTCGACGGCGAGGGCAACCAGCTCTACGCGGTCAACGGCATCCCGTTCCACTACGTGCACGACCCGGTGCAGGTGCGCCGGGGCGAGCTGGTGCGCATCTACCTGGTCAACATCCTCGAGTACGACCCGATCAACAGCTTCCACCTGCACGGCAACTTCTTCGACTACTACCCGACCGGCACCCGCCTGGAGCCGGCCGAGTACACCGACACGGTCGTCCAGGCCCAGGGGCAGCGCGGCATCTGCGAGGTCCGCTTCCCCCACCCCGGGCGCTACATGTTCCACGCCCACAAGACCGAGTTCGCCGACCTCGGCTGGATGGGCTTCTTCGAGGTCAGCGACTGATGTCCGCCGACGCCGAGCTGGGCACCCGCGGCACCGGCTCCTCGCCGGAGCCCGCACCCGCTCCGCCGCTGCGCTGCACCGGAGACGAGCCGCCGGCGGGTGCGGCTGTGGGCCGCGATCGCAGCCACGGCCGCCGCGATCGCGACGCTGGTGCTGGTCGGCGTCCAGGCGCTCCCGGAGCGGACCGGCCCGCCGATCGAGGTGCTGGTCGTGGAGCGCACCGACCTGTCCCTCGGTCGGATCGAGCTGACCGTGCGCAACGTCGGTCCCGACCCGGTGCAGGTCGCGCAGGTGGCGGTCAACGACTCGTTCGTCGAATTCATCGGTGCCCCCGAGCCGATCGACCGGCTGGACACCGCGACGCTGACGCTGTCCTACCCCTGGCAGGAGGGCCAGCCGTACACGATCGCGCTGCTCACCTCGACGGGTGTGGTGATCGAGCACGTCGTCCCGGCCGCGGTGGCCACGCCCTCGCCGCCGGCATCCTCGGGTCGATGGCGCTGCTGGGCCTCTACGTCGGCGTCGTCCCCGTCGTCGTCGGGATGCTCGTGCTGCCGCTGCTGCGCCGTGCCCGGCCGGGAACCGTGCGGGTACTCCTGGCGGTGACCGTCGGCCTGCTCGGCTTCCTCGCCCTGGACGGCACCCTGGACGCGCTGGAGGTCGGGGCGCTGTCGGGCGGCGCCTTCGGCGGACCGGCCCTGGTCGTGCTCGGTGCCGCGCTCGCGTTCCTCGGTCTGACCGCCGTCGACGCCCTGGTCGGGACCCGGCAGGGCGGTCCGGCGCAGCGGGCTGCACCTGGCCACCCTGGTCGCGGTCGGCATCGGTCTGCACAACTTCGGGGAGGGACTGGCCATCGGCACCGCGTACGCGGTCGGTGAGTTGGCCCTCGGCGCGGCCCTGGTGATCGGCTTCGCGCTGCACAACGTCACCGAGGGCGTCGCCATCGTCACCCCGCTGGCGACGCAGCGGACGCGGCTGCGGTCCCTCGCCGCGCTGGCCCTGGTCGCCGGCGCCCCGGCGATCCCCGGCGCGGTGCTGGGCGCGAGCGTGACCAACCCCGAGCTGTCCGCCCTGCTGCTGGGCCTCGGTGTCGGCGCGATCGTCCGGGTGGTCGTCGTCCTGGTCCCGTCGCTACGGAGCTCGCCGGGTGCGCCGGTGTCACCGGCCGCGCTCGCCGGGATCGCCGGCGGCGTCCTGCTCATGTACGCCACCGGGCTGCTGGTCACCGCCTGAGCGGTCACGAGCGGGGCAACGGCAGGTGCGCGGTCAGGTCGGCGCGGTTGCCGCTGGCGCTGACCTTCCCGTCCGCGACGGCCTGGGCCCAGGTCGTCGCGCCCGGTGGCCAGCCGCAGCCAGGTCCGCGCGTCGGTCTCGATCACGTTGGGCGGGGTGCCGCGGGTGTGCCGGGGCCCCTCCACGCACTGGACGGCGACGTGCGGGGGCACCCGCAGCTCGACCGATCGGCCGGGGACCTGCTGGGCCAGCCAGCGGGCCGTCGTCTTCACGGCGGCGCCGACGACTGCGCGGGGCGGCTGCTCGGCGTCACCCGCGAGCCAGGCCCGCACCGGGTCGACGGCGGCGCGCAGCGCTTCGGCAGGGATCGGAGCTGCCAGCCCTCACCCGCTGGGTCGGGACGGCGCCGATCGTGGCTTCCGGCGTTCCGAACAGCGCGGGCAGGGTCGCGGTCCACGCGGCACGCAGTTCGGCGAGCCGCAGCTCGAGCAGGTCCTCGATGACCAGGGCTGCGTCGGATCCGCTGCCGCCCGTCGTCCCCAGGTCGGTGACGGTGACCCCCGCCGCTTCTGCCGCGGCCGTGACCGCGGCCGGGTCCGACGTCGTGACCACGGCGCGCGCACTGGACTCGCTGAACAGCGCGGTGAAGGGGTCGGTGTCGAGGCGCAGCCGGGCCCCGACGCCGTGGCGCAGGGCCGACTCGGCGAGGGTCTGCGCAAGTCCGCCGTCGGCCAGGTCGTGCGCGGAGGTGACCAGGCCGTCCCGGCCGAGCGTGGCCAGCACCTCGCCCAGGGCGCGCTCGGCGGGGAGGTCCACCGCCGGCGGGCGCCCGCCGAGGTGCCCGTGCACGACGCTCGCCCACGCGGAGCCGCCGAACTCCGGCCTCGTCTCGCCGAGCAGGAGCACCGTCTCCCCCGCCGTCCGCCAGCCGCCCGGGACCCGCGTGCGGACGTCCTCGTGCACGCCCAGGACGCCGATGACCGGCGTCGGGTTGATCGCGACGTCGCCGGTCTGGTTGTAGAGGCTGACGTTGCCGCCGGTGACGGGCAGGCCGAGCTCGCGGCAGGCGTCGGCCAGCCCGCGGACGGCCTCGGCGAACTGCCACATGACCTCGGGCTCCTCCGGGGAGCCGAAGTTCAGGCAGTTGGTGACGGCGAGCGGCGTCGCGCCGCTCACCGCCACGTTGCGGTAGGCCTCGGCGAGGTTGAGCTGGGCGCCGGCGTACGGGTCGAGCCGGGCGAAGCGGGCGTTGCCGTCGAGCGCCAGGGCGATGCCGCGGTGGGTCTCCTCGTCGATGCGGACGACGCCGGCGTCCTCGGGCTGGGCGAGCACGGTGTTGCCGCGGACGTAGCGGTCGTACTGCTCGGTCACCCAGGTCTTGTCCGCGCCGTCCGGGCTGGCGAGGAGGGCGAGCCAGTGGGCGTGCAGCTCTGCCGCGGTGGTCGGCCGCGGCAGGTTCGCGGCGTCGTCGGCCTGCAGGTCGTCGAGGTCGGCCGGGCGGCGCATCGGGCGGTCGTAGACCGGGCCCTCGTGGGCGACGGTGCGCGGCGGGACGTCGACGATCCGCTCGCCGTGCCAGTCGACGACGAGCCGGTCGCCCTCGGTGACCTCACCGATGACGGTGGCCAGCACGTCCCACTTCCGGCAGACGGCGAGGAACTGCTCGACCTTGCCCGGCTCGACGATCGCGCACATGCGCTCCTGCGACTCGCTCATCAGGATCTCGGCCGGGGTGAGCGTGCTGTCGCGCAGCGGGACGGCGTCGAGGTCGACGTGCATGCCGCCGGTGCCGGCGCTGGCCAGCTCGGACGTCGCGCAGGAGAGGCCGGCGCCGCCGAGGTCCTGGATGCCGGTCACCAGATCGGCGGCGAAGATCTCCAGGCACGCCTCGATGAGCAGCTTCTCGGTGAACGGGTCGCCGACCTGCACGCTGGGGCGCTTGGCCGGGCCGTGCTCGTCGAAGGTCTCGCGAGCCAGCACGCTGACGCCGCCGATGCCGTCGCCGCCGGTGCGGGCGCCGAACAGGATCACCTTGTTGCCGACGCCCTCGGCCTTGGCCAGCCGGACGTCCTCGTGCCTCATGACGCCGACGCACAGCGCGTTGACCAGCGGGTTGCCGGCGTAGCAGTCGTCGAAGAGCAGCTCGCCGCCGATGTTGGGCAGGCCCAGGCAGTTGCCGTAGCCGCCGACGCCGGCGACGACGCCGGGCAGCACCCGGGCGGTGTCGGGGGCGTCGGCGCGGCCGAACCGCAGCGAGTCCATGACCGCGATCGGCCGGGCGCCCATGGTCAGGATGTCGCGGACGATGCCGCCGACCCCGGTGGCCGCGCCCTGGTAGGGCTCGACGTAGCTCGGGTGGTTGTGCGACTCGACCTTGAAGGTGACCGCGTAGCCGTCGCCGACATCGACGACGCCGGCGTTCTCGCCGATGCCGACCAGCAGCGCCTCGCTGTGCGGCAGGTCGCCGAACTGCCGGAGGTGGACCTTGCTGGACTTGTAGGAGCAGTGCTCGCTCCACATGACCGAGTACATGGCCAGCTCGGCGGTGGTCGGCCGGCGGCCGAGGATGCTCTTGATCCGGAAGTACTCGTCCGACTTGAGGCCGAGCTCGGCGTAGGGCTGCTCGTCGTCCGGGGTGCTTCTCGGCCCGCTCGACGGTGTCGAGGTTCATGCGTTCACGACTGCCTTCAGGACGCTGGTGAAGAAGCCCAGGCCGTCGGTGGTGGGACCCGTCAGGTCCTCGACCGCGTGCTCGGGGTGCGGCATGAGGCCGACGACGCGACCGTTCTCGCTGGTGACGCCGGCGATGTCCCGGCTGCGAGCCGTTGGGGTTGCCCTCGATGTAGCGGGCCACGACGCGGCCCTCGCCCTCCAGCCGGTCGAGGTCCTCGTCGGCGGCCACGTAGCGGCCCTCGCCGTTCTTGACCGGGATGACGATGCGCTGGCCGTCGGCGTAGTCGTGCGTCCACGCGGTGTCGGCGCGCTCGATGCGCAGCGCCTGGTCGCGGTTGCGGAAGTGCAGGTGGCTGTTGCGGGTGAGCGCGCCGGGCAGCAGACCCGCCTCGCAGAGCACCTGGAAGCCGTTGCAGATGCCCAGGACCGGCATGCCCGTTGCGGGCCTTCTCGACGACGTCCTGCATCAGCGGCGCGCGGGCCGCGATCGCCCCGGCCCGCAGGTAGTCGCCGTAGGAGAAGCCACCGGGGAGGACGACGGCGTCGACGTCCTTGAGGTCGTGGTCGGCGTGCCACAGCGCGACGGGCTCCGCCCCGGCCAGGCGCAGCGCGCGTGCGGCGTCGACGTCGTCCAGGGAGCCCGGGAAGGTGAGAACACCGATGCGCAAGGTGCGGTCCTTCAGTCGGTGGAGAGGTGCAGCTCGACGTCCTCGATGACGGGGTTGGCCAGCAGGGTCTCGGCGATCTGCTTCAGCTCGGCCTCGTCCGGGGTGCCGTCGACGTCCAGCACGAAGTGCTTGCCCTGCCGGACGCTCGAGATGCTGTCGTGGCCGAGGCGCCCCAGTGCGCCCAGTACCGCCTGCCCCTGGGGGTCGGAGATCTCCGGCTTGAGGACGACGTCGACGACCACCCGTGGCACGCCGCCCACCGTACCGGCCGCCGAAATCGCGGCCGCCGCCCCCGTCGAGTCGCCCCTCCCCCGGCGAGATCGCGCGATCTCGCGCACCATGAGAGCCCAAAGCGTGCGAGATCGCCGAACTCATCCGCGGAGCGCACGCAGGATCGGCGGCCACGACCTCGGCCGGCCGTCCCAGCACGTCCGCAGAGCTGAAACGCAGGACCGTCCAACCTGCCGCGACGAGCGCGTTCTGCCGGCGCAGGTCGTCGACGAAGACCCGCCGATCCCGGTGCACGTCGCCGTCGAACTCGACCAGCACCTTTCGGTCGGGCCAGGCGAGGTCGGCATGGAACTCGGCGACAGGCGTCCAGATGCCATGCTGCAGGTCCGGCGCCGGAACGCCGGCCGAGTGCAGGAGCCACCGGAGCACCGACTCCATCGGCGAGCCGGCCCGGGGGTCGGCGACCGGAAGAACCGCTCGCGCTCTGGCGGACCCGCGCCCAGTCGGGCGACGATCGAGCTGGTCCTGCAGCGCTGCGCCGGCACCCACCGGCCAGCGAGCTGGTCGGTGGCCGCCAGGAGAGCCGGCGGTTGCAGCACGGCGGCGAGGTCGCGCCAGGTCCGGGTCGGGATCGTCACCGGCAGGGACAGGTGCCGAGACGACTTCGTCCTCGTGCGAGGGCAGTCCGGTGTACGCGCGCGGTCCGCCCGGCTCTCGGCGCGCGAGGACGCCGGAACGATGAGATCGACCGTCTGTCCCCCGGCCGCTGGAGCGGAATTTCCAGCTCCCGACAGCCGCGGCGGCAGTCCTGTGGCTCAGCGACTGCCCCGGGTGGAGCGGTGAGCAGGACGGCGGCGAGACGCTGGCGGAGATCGCCGGCGCAAGCCCGGGGCAGGTACGTGTCGCGGGAGAGCTCGGACCACGTCCGGATGCTGCAGGTGGCGGTCGCCGATCCGGCGGCATGGGCCATGGCGCGAGTGGCGGGTCCGGTGAGGCGAAGGCGAGGGCGGCGTCCAGGCATCGCAGCAGGCTGCCGCCAAGCGGCCGCGCCGGCTGGCGTCGTCCACAGGCAGCAGCGAGATCGGCGACGTAGTTCACGTTAAGACGCCTCAAAGTGGGCGACGATTCGGCGATCTCGCCGGGGGAAGGGCCGGTCAGGTGGGGAGCAGGCGCCAGACGGATTCGGGGGTCTCGTAGTGGGCGTTGTGGCCGGCGCCGTCGATGAGCACCGCGTCCGGGTCGATCCGGCGCATCGCGTCGAGGCCCACCATCGGGTCGGTCGCGCCCGCGGCCAGCCGCAGCGGTGCCGCGCAGCGGGCGAGCACCGTCTCCACCGACGGGCCGACGGCGCCGAACGCGCGCGGGTCGAGCGCCGCGATCCAGCCCCCGCCGACGACCCGCACCCCGGCCCGCGCGACCGGCTCCGCGGGGTCGACGAGCTCGCGCAGCCCCGCCAGCTTCAGGTGCCGGTCCGCGGCCACGCCCGCGCTCGCGAACACCTGCGGCGGGCGGCGGGCCATGGCCTGGGCCCGGGCCACCTCGTCGTCGGTCCAGTCGATCTTCACGCCGAGCGCGACGACGCGGTCGACGGTCACCCCGTACCAGCCACTGCCCAGCACCGCCCCGACGACGCCGCCGAACGAGTGGCCCAGCACCGTCACCGACGGTGCCCCGACCTCGGCCGCGAGCTCCGCCATGTCGGCGGCGTGGACGCGCGTAGCCGTACGGGGCCTCGGTCAGCGACAGCCCGTGCCCCCGCAGGTCCGGCGCCGCCCACCGCCCCGGCCAGGCGTCCTGGAACTGCGACAGCAGGCGCGTCCACACCGCCCCGGTCGCGCCGAGGCCGTGCAGGAGGAGCAGCAGCGGCCCGTCGGTACCGCCCGTCGCATAGGCGATACCGCCGCGGGTGCGCCGCATCAGTCGAACCTCCGGCCGGTCAGCAGTTCGTAGGCGGTCACGTAGCGCTCGCGGGTCGCGGCCACGACGTCGGGCGGGATCTCCGGCGGGGGCGAGACGCGGTCCCAGCCGGACGCCGGCGAGGTCAGCCAGTCGCGCACGAACTGCTTGTCGAAGGAGGGCTGCGCCGCCCCGGGCGACCACGACGTCGCCGGCCAGAAGCGCGACGAGTCCGGGGTCAGCACCTCATCGCCCAGCACGAGCGCCGCCGGACGCGTCGAGACCGAACTCGAACTTCGTGTCGGCCAGGATCAGCCCCGCACCGGCGGCGATCTCCGTCGCCCGCGAGTACAGCGCCAGCGTCAGGTCCCGCAGCTGCTCGGCACGATCGGCGCCCACGGCGGCGACGACGGCCGCGAAGTCGATCGCCTCGTCGTGCTCCCCGAGCTCGGCCTTGGTCGACGGCGTGAACACCGGCGCCGGCAGGCGGGAGCCCTCGACCAGGCCGGGCGGCAACGGGACGTCGCGGATCGAGCCGGTGGCCTCGTACTCCTTCGTCCCCGAGCCCGACAGGTAGCCGCGGGCCACGCACTCGACCGGCAGCATCTCCAGCCGCCGCACGAGCATCGCCCGCCCGGCCACGGACGGCGGCACGCCGTACTCCGCCACGCCCGGGCCCGCCGACACCAGGTGGTGCGTCGCCCCGAAGGAGGCCAGGACCGGCGAGAGCTGCTCGAACCACCAGACCGAGAGCTGCGTCAGCACCCGCCCCTTGTCCGGGATCGGCGTAGGCAGCACGTAGTCGTAGGCCGAGATCCGGTCCGAGGCCACCAGCAGCAGGCGGTCCGATCCGGCGTCGTAGATCTCGCGCACCTTGCCGCGCGCGACCAGCGGCAGGTCCATTCCCGTGTCCGAGCTCATGAGAGGGCCGCGAGCCGGTCGAACAGCGGCCCGAGGTTGGTCACGTAGCGCTCGGGCCGGCAGATCTCGTCCAGCCGCGCCTCGTCGAGGGCCACGGCCGAGGCCGCCGCCCGCGAGCGCAGGGTCTCCCGGAACGGGACACCGGAGTTCCACGTCTCCATCGCCGCCGACTGCACCAGCGTGTAGGCGTCCTCGCGGGACAGCCCGCCCTCGACCAGTTCCAGCAGCACCGACGACGTGTAGATCAGCCCGCCGGTCGACTCCAGGTTGGCCCGCATCCGGTCGGCGTCGACGACGAGGTTCTCCACCAGCCCGGCGGTCAGGTGCAGCAGGTAGTCGGTGGTGATCGCGGCATCGGGCAGGAACACCCGCTCGGTCGAGGAGTGCGAGATGTCCCGCTCGTGCCAGAGCGGGATGCCCTCCATCACCGGCACGATCGCCGCCCGCACGACCCGGGCGAGGCCGGCGATCCGCTCCGACCGGATCGGGTTCTTCTTGTGCGGCATCGCGCTCGAGCCCTTCTGGCCCGACCCGAACGCCTCCGACAGCTCCCGCACCTCGGTCCGCTGCCCGTGCCGGACCTCCAGGGCGATCGCCTCGCAGACCGTCGCGATGATCGCCAGCGCCGACACCCATTCGCTGATCGAGTCGCGCAGCACCACCTGCGTCGAGGCATCGGCGGCCCGCAACTCCAGGGCGTCGGCGACGTGCACCTCCACCGACGGGTCGATCAGCGAGTACGTGCCGACGGCGCCGGAGATGGCGACGACGCCGACCCGCGCGCGGGCCTCGCGCAGCCGGTCCCGCGACCGGGCCATCGCGAACGCCAGGTCGGCCACCCGGTGCCCCCACACGTCCGGCTCGGCGTGCACCCCGTGCGTGCGGCCCACCTTGATCGTCGACCGGTGCTCGAGCCCGTGGTCGCGCAGCGCCGCCACCAGGCGGTCGGCCTTGGCCAGCAGGACGTCGGTGGCGTCGGTCAGCTGCACGGCGAGCGCGGTGTCGAGCAGGTCCGACGACGTCATGCCGTGGTGCACGTACGCCGCGGCCGACCGGGGCTCGGTGTTGTCGGCCCACGCGGTCAGGAAGGCGATGACGTCGTGCTGCGTCGTCTCCTCGATCTCCGCCACGCGTTCCGGCGTCGGCGGCGGCGCGTTGCGCACCGGCTCGACGACGTCGGGCGGCACCCGCCCCGCGGCCGCGTGCGCCTCCAGCACCAGCGTCTCCACCCGGCACCAGAGCGCGTACTTGTGCTGCTCGCTCCAGACACGGCCCATCTCGGGGAGCGTGTAGCGCTCGATCATCGGGGTATCGCCTGCCACAGCTCAGCTCGTCGCACCACGAGGACATCCTCCCGCAGGGCTAGCGTGATCATGGACGGCCCCTACTGCCCGCCGGAGGTGCGTGATGCTGCGTCGCGCCAACGACCTCGTCGCCAGGGCCCGTGAGCGCATCCGCGCCGCCGCCGAGCACGACCCCCACGCCTGGCCCGAACACGACGACCACCGCGCGATCCTCGTGCGCGACGACGAGCGCCACGAGGGCCAGGACGACGAGATCCGGACGACGACCGGGACGACGACGATCCGACGACGCCCGCGGCGCCGGCGCCCGCGCCGGTCGATGCCGCGTCCGCAATCCACCCGCCCGCCGATCGGCAGCCCCGAACCGGGAGCGCCGGACCTCGTGCCCCCGGGCGGGGTCAGCGGCCCGCCCGACGGCGGCCGGCCGCACCGCCCGGCCGAGCGCTCGCGGCGGCTGACGCCGAGCCCCGGCGACCCGCGCAACGCCGCGACCTCGGTCCCCAACGGGCTGCGGATCGCCGCGGCCTGGTCGTGGCGGCTGATCGTGGTGCTCGTCGGCCTGTACGTCCTGCTGTACGCGATGGCCTTCATCGCCGTCGTCGTCGTGCCGGTGATCGTGGCGCTGATGCTGGCCGCGCTGCTCCAGCCGGGCGCCGCGGGGCTGGTGCGCCGCGGGTGGCCGCGGTCGCTCGCCGCGTTCGCGATGCTCCTGGTCGGGCTGGCCGTCGTCGCGGGGATCATCACGCTGGTCGTCGAGCGGTTCAACGCCGGCTTCTCCGACCTGGCCGACCAGGTGAGCACGGGCATCGGCCAGGTCCAGACGTTCGTCGTCCGCACCTTCCCGATCACGAAGGGGCAGCTCGAGGAGGCCGTCACCCAGTTCCAGCAGCTCCTGGTCGACAACCAGGGCTCGATCGCCTCCGGGGCGCTCACCACGGCGGCCACCCTCGGCGAGGTCGTCGCGGGCATCGTGCTCGCGCTGTTCACGCTGTTCTTCTTCCTCAAGGACGGCCGGTCGATCTGGCTGTGGCTGGTCGGCCTGTTCCCCGCCGACTCGCGCGCCTACGTCGACGAGGCCGCCCGCCGCTCGTGGCGCACGCTCATCTCCTACGTGCGGGCGACCGTCGCCGTCGCCCTGGTCGACGCGATCGGCATCGGGATCGGCCTGGCGATCCTGGGGGTCCCGCTCGTGATCCCGCTGGCCGCGCTGGTCTTCCTCGGCGCCTTCATCCCGATCATCGGTGGCTTCCTGGCCGGGTCGGTGGCCGTGCTGGTCGCGCTCGTGTCCAACGGCCCGATCACCGCGCTGATCACGCTCGGCGTCGTCATCGCCGTCATGCAGCTCGAGGGCCACGTCCTCCAGCCGCTGCTGCTCGGCCGCGCCGTCCGGGTGCACCCGCTCGCGGTGGTGCTGGCCATCGCCGCGGGACTGCTGATCGCCGGCATCTTCGGCGCGCTGATCGCCGTCCCGACGGTGGCCTGCGCGAACGTCGCCGGCACCTACCTCAGCCGCCGCAACGAGGGGCCCCGCCCACCGGAACCACGCCCGGAACGGGCGCGGCCGGTGGTCGGGGGCCGGTAAGGGGTCAGACCAGCAGCTGCAGCGGCTGCTCCACGGCGGCCACGAACGCCGCCATCCACTCGGCGGCCAGGGCGCCGTCGATCACGCGGTGGTCGGCCGAGACGGTCGCCCGCAGCACCGTGGCCACCGCCAGCTGCCCGTCGACGACGACCGGCTCCTGCCGGGCCGCGCCGACGGCGAGGATCGCCGACTGCGGCGGATTGATGATCGCGGCGAACTCCTCGGTGCCGTACATGCCGAGGTTGGTGAGGGTCAGCGAGCCGCCCTCCAGCTCGTCCTGCCGCAGCCGGCCCGCGCGCGCCCGCTCCACGAGGTCCCGGACCGTGCCGGCGATCGCGCCGACCGACGCGCGCTCCACCCCGCGGACGACGGGCGTCACGCAGACCGGTGCCCGTGGCGACGGCGACCGCGATGTCGACCGACGTGAACGTGCGGGTGGCCTCCGGCGTCCAGATGGCGTTCATCCGCGGGACGACGGTGTGCGCCCGCGCCGCCGCCTTGACCAGCAGGTCGGTGACCGAGGTCGTCGTGCCGATCGCGGCGAGGTCCGCCCGCAGCTGCAGCAGCTCGTCGACCCGCATGGTGGCGCGCAGGGTGAAGTGCGGGACGGTCTGCTTGCTCTCGGTCAGCCGGCGCGCGATCGCCCGCCGCATGGGGGTGTGCGGGACGTCGGTGAAGCCGCCGTCGTCGACCGGCGCGGCCGTCGGGACGCCGGGTCACCGCCGCCTGGATGTCGCGGCGCACGATCCGGCCGCCGGGCCCCGTGCCGGTGAGGTCCTCCAGCGGCAGCTGCGCGTCGCGGGCCAGCCGGCGGGCCAGCGGGCTGGCGAAGATCCGCCCGTGCCCGTGCCCGTTCCGTTCCCGGACGCGGTCTGCGGTGCCGGGGAGAGCCCGCCCGCCGCCACGGTCTCCGGCACGAGCGCGGCCGGCACCGGCGGGGACAGGGGCTGGTCGGGGGCGCCCTGGGGGTCCGGCGGGGCTCGCGGCGTCGGCGCCGCCGAGCCCGGTCCCAGCACCGCGTCGACGTCGCCCACCGTCTCCCCCGGGTCGGCGAGGACGGCGATCGGCGCGCCCACCTCGACGGTCGCTCCGGCGTGCACCAGCAGCTTGACGACGACGCCGGGCTGGTCGGCCTCGACGTCGACGACCGCCTTGTCCGTCTCGACGGTCACCAGCACGTCCGTCGTCCCGAACTCCGCCTGCTCGGCCACCGACCACTCGTGCAGGACCGCCGACGTCCCGCCCGCGGCGACCTCCGGCATGCGCATCAACCGGGCCACGGTCAGGACCCCTCGGGAGACGTCATCGCGGTCAGGGCGGCGGCGACCTCGGCGCTCTGCGCGATGGCGGCCCGCTCGAGCACCTTGCTGATGCTCGGCGACGCCTCGCCGCCGGTGACCCGCTGCACCGGCTGGTCGAGCCAGTCGAAGAAGCGGCGCTGGATCTCGTCGGCGAGCCAGCCGCCGTACGACGTCCCGACGGCGCCCTGCTCGGCGATCAGCACGTTGTTGGTCTTGCGGATGCTCTCGCCGATGGTGTCCCAGTCGATCGAGGCCCGGTCCAGCCACCGCAGGTCGATCACCTCGGCGTCGACGGTGCCGAGGGTCTCGACCGCGTCGAGCACGTAGGACGTCATGGCCAGGTAGGTGAGGACGGTGACCTCCGCGCCCGGACGACGGACGGCCGCCCTGCCCACCGGCAGGCAGTAGTCGAGGTCGTCGACCGGGCCCTCGCCGGTGGAGTTGTAGAGGTCCACGTGCTCGAGGACGACGACGGGGTCCTGGCAGCGCAGCGCGCTGTTCATCAGCCCGACGTAGTCGAACGGCGTGGACGGCGCCACGATCCGCCAGCCCGGGTTCGTGGCGAAGACGCCCGCCGGGTCCATCGAGTGCTGCGACCCGTAGCCGGTGCCCATGGCCACCTTGCTGCGCAGCACGAACGGCACGGCGCCGTCGCCGCCGAACATGTGCCGGGCCTTGCCGATCTGGTTGAACAACTGGTCGGCCGCGACCCACATGAAGTCGGCGTACATGAACTCCACGACCGGCCGGAACCGCCCGTCGATCGCGATGCCGCCCCCGAGGCCGGCGAACGCGTTCTCGCTGATCGGCGTCCCGAGGATCCGGTCGGGGAACCGGTCCTTCAGCCCCCGGGTCGCGCCGTTCGTGCCGCCGTTGAGACGGTGCACGTCCTCGCCCATGACGACGACGGACGGGTCCGTCTCCATCCGGCGGTTCATGACGGCGGCGACGGCCTCGATGAACTTCTGCTCGGCCAGCTCGCCGGTGTAGGTGTCCCGGTCGGCGATCGGGGCGCCGTCGAACTCGCTGAGGTCGCCCCGCACGCCGACGTCGACGTAGCCGGGGTCGGGCCACTCGGCCTCACGGATGCGGCGCTGGCCGGGGCGACCGCCGGGCAGCGGCTCGAGCAGCACGTCGCCGATCTCGGCCATCACCCCGCGCGCATCGGCCAGGGCGGCCTCGACGTCGTCCGGAGTGAGCAGGCCGCGGCGGACGAGCTCGGCCGACACCTGGTCGACCGGGTCGCGCACGCCGCCACTCCTGCTCCTCCTCCTTGGTGCGGTAGCCGAACGCGCTGCCCGGGAAGGCGCCGTTCTGGTGGAAGAAGCGGTAGGTGTCGGCCTCGACGACCGTCGGGCCCGCCACCGGCGCGCATGTGCGCGACCGCCTCCTGCATCGCCAGGTGGACGGCCAGCGGGTCCATCCCGTCGACCTTCCAGCTGGGGATGCCGAAGCCGGGGCCCCGGCCGGACAGCCGCGCCTCGCAGGTGGCCTCGAACGACGCTGGTGGAGACGGCGTAGCGGTTGTTCTCGATGAAGAAGCAGATCGGCAGCTGCCAGGCGGCGGCGAGGTTGAACGTCTCGAGCGTGGAGCCGATGTTCACCGCGCCGTCGCCGAAGTAGGTGACCGAGACGGCGTCGGTGCCCGCCTGCCGGTCGGCCCAGGCGAACCCGGCCGCCATCGGGACGCCCCCGCCGACGATGGCGTTGGTGCCCATCGCGCCGGCGTCCTTCCACTGCAGGTGCATCGAGCCGCCGCGGCCGTGGCTCCAGCCGCGGTCCAGGCCGCAGATCTCGGCCAGCGTGCGCAGCAGGACCGCGCGGACGTCGTCGTCGAGCGGGGCGCCGAGGTCGAGACCCTTGGGCGCGACGTGGTGCAGCGCCTTGGCGAGGAACTGGTGGTGGCCGCGGTGCGAGCCGTTGACCTGGTCGGCGCTGGTCAGCGCCAGCGCCGAGCCGACGGCGCCACCCTCCTGGCCGATGCTCGAGTGCGCCGGACCGTGGATCAGGCCGGCCGCGGCGAGCTCGAGCACGTACTCCTCGAAGACCCGGATCATCACCGAGCTGGCCGAACATCGCCTGCAGCAGCTCGGGCTCGGCGGCGGCCCAGTCGTCCTGGGTGACGACGAGCTCCACCCAGGGAGCGGCCGGTTCGAGTCGGCGATGGACCGCCATGGCGGGTCTCCTCCGTCGGTGCGCGGTGTCGGAACAGTGTCGAATGCAGCGTGATTGGATCCATTTCGAGACGAACGGGTCGAATACTAGTGCTCTGCTTCACATTCGCCTAGTGTTTGGATCCAAGCAAGGGAGGCGTGCATGGGACTGCCGGGGCTGGCGCGGGTCGACCACATCGGGTTCACGGTGCCCGACCTGGCGGAGGCCCGGGCGTTCCTGGTCGACGTGCTGGGCTGCGAGTACCTGTACTCGCTGGGCCCCTTCGTGCACGAGGACAGCGACTGGATGGCCGAGCACCTGAACGTGCACCCGCGCACGGTCATGCGGCGCAACGAGTTCTACCGCTGCGGCGGCCAGGTGATCTTCGAGGTCTTCCACTACGAGGCGCCCGACCAGGACACCGCCCCGCCGCGCAACAGCGACGTCGGCGGCCATCACGTGGCGCTCTACGTCGACGACCTCGACGCCGCCGTCGCCCATCTGCGCGACCACGGCGTCCGGGTGCTCGGCGAGCCGACCGCGAGCTCGGGAGCCCACGAGGGCCAGCGGTGGGTCTACTTCCTCAGCCCCTGGGGGATGCAGTTCGAACTGGTCAGCTACCCGAACGGGAAGGCCTGGTTCCGCGACCCGGCGGCGTATCTCGTGACAGACGCGGGCGACACGGGCGTCGGAGCGGCCAGCGCGCGGGTCGCGGACTACCTGCGCCGGGCCATCCTCAGCGGCGAGATCGCGCCCGGGGAGTGGATCCGACAGGAGGAGATCGCCGAACGGTTCGGCGCCAGCCGGCTGCCCGTCCGCGAGGCGCTGCGGATCCTGGAGGCCGAGGGCCTCACCGAGCACCAGCGGCACAAGGGCGCCCGCGTGCCGAGCCTGACCATGCACGAGGTCGACGTCGTCTACCGGATGCGCGAGCAGCTCGAGCAGCTCGCCATCAGCGAGAGCATCCCCCACCTGACCTCCGCCGATCTGCGCGCGCTGGCCGAGCTGCAGGGCCGGATCGAGGCGCTCCCCCGGGGGACGACGCCGCCGTCGCCGAGTTCCTGGAGCTCGACCGCGAGTTCCACCTGCGCAGCTACACCGGCTGCCAGATCGACCAGCTGACCAGCATGGTCACCCGGCTGTGGAACTCCACCGCGCACTACCGGCGGACCTTCGTGACCCTCACCGGGCCCGGCCGGCGCTGGGTCATCAACGCCGAGCACCGGCTGCTGCTCGACGCGATCAGCCGGCGCGACGTCGTCGACGCCGAGCGCTGCCTGGCCGGGCACATCCGCCGCACGCGGATCGAGCTCGGCAAGCACCCCGAGATCTTCGCCGGCACACCCCGCTGACGGCACCGACCGGCGAGGTCCCGGCGAGACCTACTGGCCGACGGCCCAGCGCTCGACGCCGTCGTCGCAGCCGGACGGCACGTAGTCGCCGAAGTCGCCGGCCGCGAGACCCCCGGTGAGCGAGACCTCCTCACCGAGCCGGTAGCCGACCCCGCCGACCTCCAGGACGTCGTCGCTCCAGACGGCGTCGTCGGGGAACACGGGCAGCACCCGCTCGCCGTCGGCGTTCTCGACATAGGTGCAGCCATCGGCGCGCAGCAGCCAGCCGTCGAGCAGGGCCATGTCGCTGCCGTCGCCGGTGGGGCGGTACAGGGCGATGTCGCCCGACAGCTCACCCGAGCCCGGACGACCCGCACGCCGCGAGCCGACGACGCCCGCGAGCAGCACGACACCGATGCGGATCATCGCCGGACCGGCCCGTCACCACTGGACGGCGATGTACTTGCTCTCCAGGTAGTCGAGCATGCCGTCGTGGCCGCCCTCGCGGCCGATCCCGCTCTGCTTGGTGCCGCCGAACGGGGCGGCCGGGTCGCTGACCAGGCCGCGGTTGAGCCCGACCATGCCGGCGTCCAGCGCCTCGCTGACCCGGAGGCCGCGGGCGAGGTCGCCGGTGTAGACGTAGGACACCAGGCCGAACTCGGTGTCGTTGGCCAGCCGGACCGCCTCGTCCTCGTCGTCGAACGTCACGATCGGCGCCACCGGGCCGAAGATCTCCTCGTCCAGGATCGTGCGAGCCCGGCGGGACGCCGAGCAGCACGGTCGGCTCGTAGTAGAAGCCGGCCGAGTACTTCTCGTCCTCGGGACGGCGGCCGCCGACGACGGCCTCGGCGCCGGCGTCGACCGCGCCGCGGACGAGCTCGTCGACCTTCTCGACGGCGTCGGTGTTGACCAGCGGGCCGACCTGGATGCCCTCGTCGAGCCCCGGGCCCATCCGCAGGGCCGCCATCTTCTCGGCCAGCCGGCGGCCGAACTCGTCGGCGATCGACCGCTCGACGTAGAACCGGTTGGCCGCGGTGCACGCCTCGCCGCCGTTGCGCATCTTGGCGATCATCGCGCCCTCGATCGCGGCGTCGAGGTCGGCGTCGGCGAAGACCAGGAACGGCGCGTTGCCGCCGAGCTCCATCGAGCAGTTGATGACCTGGTCGGCCGCCTCCTTGAGGAGCACCCGGCCGACCTCGGTGCTGCCGGTGAACGACAGCTTGCGCACCCGCGGGTCGTGCAGCATCGCCGAGACCACGGCGCCGGACCTGCGGGCCGGCAGCACGTTGACGACGCCCGCCGGCACGCCCGCCTCGTCGAGGATGCGCGCCATCGCCAGGGCGGTCAGCGGGGTGTCGCTGGCCGGCTTCAGGACGACGGTGCAGCCCGCGGCCAGCGCCGGCCCGATCTTGCGGGTGGCCATGGCGGCCGGGAAGTTCCACGGCGTCACCAGCACGCAGACCCCGACCGGCTGGTGCAGCACCATGATCTTGTTCGCGCCCGACGGCGCCGTCATGACCTGGCCGGCCGCGCGGACCGCCTCCTCGGAGTACCAGCGGAAGAACTCGGCCGCGTAGGTGACCTCGCCCTTGGCGTCGACCAGCGCCTTGCCGTTCTCCAGCGTGATCAGCTTGGCGAGGTCGTCGGCCCGCTCGGTCATCAGCTCCAACGCGCGGCGCAGGATCTCCGCCCGCTCCCGCGGCGCGGTCGCGGCCCAGCCCGCGGCGGCGCCGGCGGCGGCGTCGACCGCGGCGAGCGCGTCCTCGACGGTGCCGTCGGCGACCGTCGGCGAGGACCTTGCCGGTCGACGGGTCGAGCACGTCGAACCGGCCGCCGTCCGCGGCGGCACGGCCTTGCCGCCGATCCAGAGGTCGGTGAGCAGGTCGGAGTTGCTGAGGCTGTCGAGCGACATCACGGGACTCCGTCGGCCGTGCGCGGCGGCTCAGTACGGGTTGGTGACGACGAGGTCCTGGGCCGGGAACAGCGTGAGGATCTGCGGGCCGTCGGCGGTGACGACGACCTCCTCCTCGATCCGCGCGGCCGAGAAACCGTCGCTGGCCGGACAGTACGTCTCCAGCGCGAAGACCATGCCCGGCCTGCAGCTCGACCGGCTCCGTCATGCTGTTGAGCCGGCTAGATGATCGGCCGCTCGTGCAGCCCGAGCCCGAGGCCGTGGCCGAACTGGAGGCCGAAGGCGGCCATCTCGTTCTCGAACCCGAACTCGCTCGGCCTTGGGCCAGACGGCGGCCATCTCGTCGGTGCCGACGCCGGGCTTGATCATGGCGATCGAGGCGTCCATCCACTCGCGCGCCTTCGTGTAGGCGTCGCGCTGGCTGGGCGTGGCGCTGCCGACGCTGAACGTCCGGTAGTAGCAGGTCCGGTAGCCGTTGTAGGAGTGGATGATGTCGAAGAACGCCTGGTCGCCCGGGCGGATCAGCCGGTCGGAGAAGTTGTGCGGGTGCGGGTTGCACCGCTCGCCGGAGACGGCGTTGATCGCCTCGACCTGGTCCGAGCCCATCTCGTAGAGGCGCTTGTTGGCCAGCGCGACGATCTCGTTCTCGCGGATGCCGGGCTTGAGCACCTCGACGATGTCCTGGTAGACGCCGTCGACCATGGCCGCCGCCTGGGTCAGCAGCATGATCTCGTCGGGCGACTTGATCTGCCGGGCGTCGAGCATGAACTGCTGGGCGTCGACGACGGTCAGGCCCTGGCGCTGCATCTCGAACAGGAACGGCGGCTCGACGATGTCGACCGCCGACCGGCTGGTCGGCCACGACCGGCGTCGCTCCAGCAGGCCCTTGATCTGCCGGACGGCGGACTCCATCAGCCCGGCGGTCGGGGCGATCGCCCCGCGCAGGCCGAGCATGCCGGCGTGGCAGTTCTCCGGGTCCAGCCACGGCGAGTACAGCCGGTGGTGGCGGGCCGCGGAGCCGAAGTCCCACAGCATCGGCTCGCCGTCGCGGGTGAGCAGCGCGTAGCGGGTCATCTTGTCGCCGAGCGCACCGCCGATCCAGGTCTGCGTGGTGTAGCGGATGTTGTAGAAGTCGAACAGCAGGAAGGCGCCGCACGCCGCTGGCCTCCAGCGACGCCTTCGCCCGGCTCGAGCCGGTAGCGCCGGCAGCCGGTCGAAGTCGACCCGCTCTCGTAGTCGACGCCCATGTGGCCCGGTGCGGGCAGCGGCCGCCCAGCGGTCATCGCGCCCCCTCCTGGTCGGCCGCGCGCGAGACCGTCGTCGACCGGCTTGTTCTCCGGCTCCAGCGTCGAGCCCGGAGTTCTGCGCCTGCAGGTCGAGCAGGATCGCGAAGTCCTCGTCGACCCGGCCGCTGCTGACGCTGGCCTGCACCGCCTGCGCCGTCGCGGCGGCGACGCGGCATCGGGACGTCGAGGTCGTGGGCGGCCTGCAGGCCGAGGTCGAAGTCCTTGCGCAGCAGGATCGGCGTGAACGTCGGCGTGTAGTCCAGGTTCACGAACGCCGGCGTCTTGTAGCGGGTGAAGACCGAGCCCATGACGCTGTCGTTGAGGAAGGAGAGGAACGCCGTCGCGGGAGACGCCGCCCTTCTCCGCCAGCACGGTGATCTCGGCCATGGTCTGGGTGACCACGCCCAGCATCAGGTTGTGACAGATCTTCACCAGCCGGGCGACGTCGCCCTCGCCGACGTAGGTGACCGACTTGCCGATGTGCTCGAGCAGCGGCCGGACCTGCCGGAACGTCTCCTCCGGACCGGACGCGACGAGGGTCAGCATGCCGGCGCGGACGACCTTGCCGTTGCCGCTGACCGGGGCGGCGAGGAAGGCCACCCCGCGCTCGTCGCACGCCGCCCGCATGGCCTCCGAGGCGGCCTGGTCGACCGTCGAGCAGTCCACGACGATCCGCGGCACGTCGTCCGGGTCGGCCAGCAGGCCGCCCTCACCGGTCAGCACCTGCGCGAGGTCCTTGTTCGTGGAGACCATCGTGAACACGGCGTCGAGGCCGCGGAGCTCGGCGATGCTGT
The DNA here is from genome assembly GCA_963748305.1 of uncultured Actinomycetota bacterium. GTDB lineage: Bacteria > Actinomycetota > Actinomycetes > Mycobacteriales > Geodermatophilaceae > Blastococcus_B. The sequence goes on from CAVVIN010000013.1 coordinate 304,719, forward strand.
CGGCGACGATGCAGCCCAGGTCGGCCAGCGGCTCGGCCTTGGCCCGGGTGCGGTTCCAGACCGTGACCTTGACGCCGGCGCGGGCCAGGCGCGCGCCATGGCGGCACCCATGCGGCCCGCACCGATCCAGCCGACCGACGTGATCGGGCCGTGGGTGGCGCTGTCGTTCATGAGTGCTCCTCGCAGGGTGTGCATGCTGTCGTTCGCGGGCCGCCGTGCGGTGGCGGGCGGGCGGCTCACGTGAGCCGGGCGGCCAGCCAGTCGGCGGTGTACGGGCGGTGCCAGGGCGCGACGTTCGCGCAGCCGTGGTTGCCGTCCTCGAGCATCAGCAGCTCGGTCGGGCCCCCGGCGGTGTCGCGCAGGCGCTCGGCGTGCGGCCACGGGATCAGCCGGTCCTGCCGGCCGAAGACGATGAGCAGCGGGGCGGTGATCTTCTCGGCCACGCCCTCGAGGGACAGCGTCGCGGCGACCTCCCGGGCGGCGTCGTCGCTGTCGGTGCGGGAGCGGACCTGGAAGGTGTTCCGGGTGAGCTCGGGCAGCTGCGGCCAGCAGTCGCCGAAGTCGTAGGGGCCGGCCAGCGCGACGCAGGCACGCACGCGGTCGCCGAGCGCCGCGGCCACGCGGGGGGCGTAGTAGCCGCCGAGGCTCACGCCCCAGACGGCGACCCGGCGCGCGTCGACCTCCGGGAGGCCCTCGAGCGTGGCCATGATCGTCTCGGCCGGCGCGGACCAGTCGCCGCGGATGGGCAGGTCGTACTCGGCCTCGCCCTGCCCGGGGCCGTCGACGGCGAAGGTGGCCAGGCCGCGGTCGAGGAAGGTGTCCTCGGTCGTCCGCAGCTCCTCCTTGGTCGAGTCCAGGCCGGGCAGGAGGACGACGACCGGGTGCGGGCGCTCGCCGTCGGGACACCGCAGGACACCGACCAGCGTGGCGCCCTCGAAGGGCATCTCGACCCGGCGACCCGGACGCGGGAGGTGCGGCAGCGCGTCGGTCGCGCAGGCCACGGCCCGCTCGTGCGCGGCGCGCATCTGGTCGAGGTCCTCGACGAAGACGAACTTGCCGAAGTGGAAGTACACGGCCGCCTGGGACAGGTGCTGACCGGCCGAGAGCAGCCGGCCCTCGGCCAGTGCGCGCCGGCCCAGTGCCTCGTGCTCCGCACCCATGTCCGACCACGCGGCGCACCAGTCGGCCCAGCGCTCGACGCGACCGGTCACGCGCTGGAAGTCCGACACGGTGACGCCGTTGGTGGTGAACCGCGGGACCCCAGTGCGCGATCGCCGAGGCGACGAGGTCGTCCATCCGACGGCCCGCCCTTCGTCCCGACTGCAAACGGTTGTTGTTCGGGTTGCAGCGTGACCTGCCGGAGTCGGCGGTGTCAAGGACCACATCCGAGCCGAGGGCGCCGCCGCGAGGGTCATACCAATGGATTCACGGCGTTCACCTGCAATCGAGTGCATGAAACGGCATACTTCGCCCGTGGTCACCCGTCTCGTCGCCGGGACCTTCAGCCCGTCGGTGCTCCTGGACGTCGCCCGCCGCACCGGCCGGCTCTCCGACGCGGGGCTGGAGGTCACCGAGGTGCCCGTCGCCTCCTCGCCGGGGCAGTTCCGCTCCCTGGTCGACGGCGAGATCGACGTCGCGTTCACCAGTCCGGACAACGTCCTCGCCTACCGGTTCAGCCCGACCAACCCGCTCGGCGGCCTGCTCGACGTGGGCATCGTCAGCGGCATCGACCGCGGCCTGGGCCTCGCCCTGTACGGCCGCCCCGGGTTCGCCGGACCGGAGGCGCTGCGCGGCGCCCGCGTCGGCGTCGACGTGCCGGTCTCCGGCTTCGCCCTGGCGATGTATGCGCTCAGCGCGTCCCTCGGCGTCCCCCGCGGCGAGTACGACCTGGTGGCCCTGGGGTCCACGCCCCGGCGGCTGACCGCGCTGCTGGCCGGCGACTGCGACGTCACGATGCTCAACGCCGGCAACGAGTTGGTCGCCGAGGAGGCCGGCTGCGTGCGGCTGGCGTCGGTCGCCGACGTGTGCGGGCCCTACCTCGGCACGGTCACCGCGGTGGCCGGGCAGGGGCGGCTGGCGGAGGCGCGGGCCCTGGGCGGAGCGCTGGCGGCCGCCATCGAGGACATCCGGTCGGGCTCGGCCGACGACGTGGCCGTGGCCGAGGCGGCGGCGCGGCTGGACGTCTCCCCCGCGCTGGCCCGCCGGTACGTCGACCGACTGCGCGACCCGCGTGAGGGGCTGCTGCCCGACGCCGCGGTGGACCCGGCGGCGCTGGAGACGGTCGCTGCCCTGCGGCGGCGGTTCCTGCCCGAACAGGTCGACGGCGGCGACGTGCTCGACCGGCCGCTCGACGCCGTCCTCAGCGAGCATGGATGAGTGACGTTCTCGGCTCGCACCCGGTGGCTGACGTCGCTGGCTGTGGGCGTGCCCTGCGTGGCCGCCGTCGTCGTTTTCGGGGAGTTGTCCACCGGCGCACTGCTCGCCGTCGGCAGCACCGGCGTGCTGGTCGCCGTCGTGGGACTGGCCCGTCGGGCCGGTGAGGCCGCGCTGCCGGTCGGCCGCCGAGGTCTGCCGTGGCTGGCCTGGCTCGCGGCGGGCGTGGCCTGGGAGCTGTTCACCCTGCTCGATGACGACCTTCCGACGCTCAGCGACCTGGCAGATCTCGTGCTCGCTCACCCGCCGGTGCGCGCGGCGGCCACCCTGGCCTGGCTGATCGCCGGGGCCTGGCTGCTCACCCGACCCGGGCACCACCCCGAGCCACCATGAGTGGGACGACGGCGAGCGTCATCGCACTGGCTGTCCTGGTCATCACGGGTCTGGCCCTGGAGGTGTCCGCGCGCCGCGGACACGAGCGGGCCACCGCGGCGCAGGCGGTCGCCTCGGCCATGCGCGGCACCCCGGGGCGGGTCATCGTGCTGACTGCCTGGGCGTGGCTGGGGGTGCACTTCCTCGCCCGCTGACGCGGACTCAGCCCGCCGGGACCTCGATCCGGCCCTCGACGGCGGCGAGCGCGATGTCGGTGCGCCAGTGCGCGCCGGACAGCCGCACCCCCGCGACCCGCTCGTAGGCGGTCTGCCGGGCGGCGGCGAGGTCCGCGCCGACGGCGGTCACCGCGAGCACCCGCCCGCCGGCCGAGACCACCGTGCCGTCCGCGCCGAGCGCCGTGCCGGCGTGCAGCACGCCCTCCCCGGAGGCCCCGGTCACTGCGTCGCCGGTGCGCGGCGACTCGGGGTACCCCGCCGAGGCGACGACGACGGTGACCGCGGCGCCGTCGCGCCACTGCAGGGGCGGGTGGTCGGCGAGGGTGCCCGTGGCGGCGGCGTGCAGCAGCCCGGCCAGCGGGGTCTCCAGCAGCGGGAGCACCACCTGCGTCTCGGGGTCGCCGAACCGGGCGTTGAACTCCACCACCCGCACCCCGCGCGACGTGAGCGCCAGCCCGGCGTAGAGGAGGCCGGCGAACGGCTCCCCCCGGCGGGCCATCTCGTCGACGGTCGGCTGCAGCACGGTGGCCAGCACCTCGTCGACCAGGCCGGGCGGCGCCCAGGGCAGCGGTGCGTAGGCGCCCATGCCGCCGGTGTTCGGCCCGGCGTCGCCGTCGTCGCGGCGCTTGTGGTCCTGGGCCGGCACGAGCGGCACCACCGTCGTCCCGTCGGTGACGGCGAACAGGGAGACCTCCGGGCCGTCGAGGTACTCCTCGATCAGCACCGCACCGCCGGCGTCGAGCACCCGGTGGCCGTGCGCGACGGCGGCGGCCCGGTCGAGGGTGACGAGCACGCCCTTGCCGGCGGCGAGGCCGTCGTCCTTGACGACGTAGGGCATGACCGGGCGACACCTGGGCGACCTCGTCGAGGGCGGTCTCCAGCTCGGCGCGGCCACCGACCGGCCAGGCCTGCGCCGTCGGTACGCCCGCGGCGGTCATCACGTGCTTGGCGAAGGACTTGCTGCCCTCGAGCTGGGCGGCCTCCTCCGACGGGCCGAAGCAGGCGATGCCGGCGTCGCGCACCGCGTCGGCGGCGCCGGCGACCAGGGGCACCTCGGGGCCGATGACCACCAGGTCGGCCGACCACTCCCGGGCGACGGCCGCCACGCGGTCCGGATCCGCGGCGTCGACCGCGAGGGGTTCGGCCACCGCCCGGGTGCCGGCGTTGCCGGGCGCGCAGGCGAGCGCGCTCACCGCGGGGTCGGACTGCAGAGCCACGCACAGGGCGTGCTCCCGGGCACCGGAGCCGATCACGAGCACGCGCACAGGGCGACGCTACCGAGCCGTCCGCTCAGCGCAGCCGGTTGGGCTGGTCCCGGATGGCCCGGTGGAAGCTGCGCAGCCGCGCCCGCTCCTCGGCGCGGGCCCGCGCGTCGACCCGCAGCAGCTGCCGGTCGGGCCTCGGACTGCAGCTTGCGCCAGGCGACGAGGCGCGCGGGATCGAGCCGGCCGTCGTCGATGGCGGCGGCGACCGCGCAGCCGGGCTCCGTGCGGTGCGCGCAGTCGCGGAACCGGCACTCGTCGGCCAGCCCGGTGACGTCGGAGTAGGCGGTGGCCACGCCCTCCTCGTCGTCGTAGAGCGCCAGTTCCCGCATGCCGGGGGTGTCGACGAGCAGCCCGCCGCCGGGGAGCACGTGCAGTTCGCGGGCCGTCGTCGTGTGCCGGCCGCGGCCGTCGTCGCGGATCTCCCGGGTCGCGGCCAGGGTCTCCCCGGCCAGGGCGTTGGCGAGGCTGGACTTCCCGACCCCGGAGGGGCCGACCATCGCGGCGGTCCGCCCGGCGCCGAGCAGCGCGCGGACGGCGTCGAGCCCGGCGCCGGTCACGGAGCTGACGGCCAGTACCTCCACGCCGAGGGCGTCCTCGGCGACCTGCTCGACGGCGGCGGCCACGTCGTCGCACAGGTCGGCCTTGGCCAGGACGACGACGGGTGTCGCGCCGCTGCCCCAGGCAACGGCGAGGTAGCGCTCCACCCGCCGGAGCCGGGCCTCGCCGACGAGCGCGTCGACGACGAGGACGACGTCGAGGTTGGCCGCCACGACCTGGGCCGCCGACGTGCGCCCGGCCATCGTGCGGACGAACGCGCTGCGCCGGGGCAGGATCGCGACGGCCAGCTCGCCGCGCAGGGCGACCCAGTCGCCGACCGCCGGTCCGCCGACGTCGGTGCCGCTGCCGTCGTACAGGGCCGCGCCGGGTACCGCCGCCTGTTCGCCGTCGACGGTCAGCACCCGGAGCCGGCCGCGGTCGACCCGGGCCACCCGCGCGGGCGCGGTGCCGGCGGGGAGGTCCGCGCCGCGGTCAGGCGTCCAGCCGAGCGCTGAGAGTTCCCTCACGCGAGGCATGGTGCACCGCAGGTCAGCGAGCTGTCGTCCGAATTGTGAGGCGGCGTGCAGCCGGCGTTCGGCTTCCGTTCAGGCAGCGCGGGTGTTGTTGCCGGCATGCACGCGAGCGCCGCTGAAGGCCTTCCCCTGCCGGTCGGCCCGGCCCGACCGCTCGTCGTCGGCCATCGCGGCGCACCCGCCTACCGGCCGGAGCACACCCGCGAGAGCTACGAGCTCGCCATCGATCTCGGCGCGGACATGATCGAGCCCGACGTCCTGGTCAGCCGCGACGGAGCCCTCGTCGTCCGGCACGAGAGCGCGCTGTCGCTGACCACCGACGTCGCCCGGCGGCCGGAGTTCGCCGGCCGCCGCCGCCTCGGCCGCCTGGACGGCCGCTCGGTGCTCGACTGGTTCGTCGACGACTTCGACCTCGCGGAGCTGCGCACGCTGCGCGCGGTCGAGCGGATGCCCGGGCTGCGGCCGCTCAACACCGCGTACGACGGGCGTTCCGGCATCCTCACGCTGGCCGAGGTGATCGACCTGGCCCGCGTGCGTTCCGGTCCGGAGCGGGCCGTCGGTGTGCTCGTGGAGCTGGCGCCGGGCCTGACCGGGCGGGGCACCGAGGTGGCCGCCCTGGTCGCGGCCGAGCTGCGCCGGCTGGGGCTGGCCCGCGCCGGCGGCCCGGTGGTGCTGCAGTCGTTCGAGCCGGCCGCGCTGCGCGTGCTCCGGGCCGACCTCGGCGACGACGGACCCGCGCTGGTCCAACTGGTCGACGACTTCCCGTCGTTCGACGCGATGACGACCCCCGCCGGGCTGCGCGAGGTGTCGACCTACGCCCAGGCCGTCGGGCCCAGCCGCGACCGGGTACTGCTGCGGGACGAGGCCGGCCGGGTCCGCGCCGGGGACCTGGTCGAGCAGGCGCACGCCGCCGCCCTGGGCGTGCACGTGTGGCGGCTGAACCCGGAGAACGCCCTCCTGCTCCCCCCGTTCCGGCTCGGCCGGAATCCCGTGGCCCACGGGGACGCCGCCGCGGAGGTCCGGGCCCTGATCGACCTCGGCGTGGACGGGCTGATCACCGACGCCCCGGAGATCGCCGTCCGGGTCCGGGACGAGGTCGGCGCGCTCGTCTGACCCGCGATCGGGGCGCCGCTGGGACGGCGTTCCGACCGCTACCCTCGGCCGTCATGATCCGGGCGGCCCGCACGGACGACGTTCCGGCCCTGCGTGCCCTCCAGCATGCCGCCGGCGCCCGGTTCCGCGACGCGGGCATGCCGACCGTCGCCGCGCTGGACCCCGCCCCCGCCGAACACCTGGACGACGCGGCCCGGGCCGGGCTGCTGTGGGTGGACACCGACGACGGCGACCGGCCGAGGGCCTTCCTGCTCGCCTCCGTCGAGCCCGGGTGCGCGCACGTCGAGCAGGTGTCGGTCGACCCGGTCTGGGCCGGGCGCCGGATCGGCGCCGCCCTGATCGAGCACCTGGCCGCGTGGGCGGCCGACCGCGGTCTGGCCGAGCTGACATTGACCGCGTTCGCCGACGTGCCGTGGAACGCGCCGTACTACGAGCGGCTGGGGTTCGTCCGCGTGCCGGAGTCCCGGCTGCGGGCCGCGGAACGGGAACGCGCGCGGCGCAACGCCGAGGGACCGCTCGGCGCCTGGCCCCGCGTGTCGATGCGCCGGCCGGTGCGGGTGGCGGTCCGGTGAGCGGCTCGCTGCAGACCCTCGTCGACGCGGTGGTCGAGGGCACGCCCGAGGTGCGGTGGTCGATCTGCCTGCGGGACGGCGACGGCGCGGTGCTGGCCGCCGCCGCGCCCTCGGACGTGCTGCCGACCGCCAGCATCGGCAAGCTGCTCCTGCTGCTCGAGCTCGGGCGCCGGCTGGAGGACGACCCGGACCTGGCCACGCGGACGCTCGACCGCCGGGCCGTCGAGCCGGTCGGCGAGGCGGGTCTCTGGCAGCACCTGCAGGTCGACGAGCTACCGGTGCTCGACGTCGCCGTCCTGGTCGCGAGCGTCAGCGACAACCTCGCGACCAACGTGCTCGTCGACCTCGTCGGCCTCGACGCGGTGGACCGGCTCGGCCGCTCCCTGGGGTTCGAGCGCACGCGGTTGCTCGACGTCGTCCGGCCGGTGCGGGACCCGGCGGCACACCCTGCGCACCTCTCGGTCGGCTCGGCCGACGAGCTCTCCGACCTCATGGCCCGGACCGCAGCCCGCGACCTCGTGTCCAAGGCGGTGTCCGAGCAGCTCGAGAACTGGCTGGCCACCTGCGCGGACCTGTCGATGGTCGCCGCCGCCTTCGGCCTGGACCCCCTGGCGCACGTCGAACCCGACCTGGGGTTGCTGCTGCGCAACAAGACCGGCACCGACGCCGGCACCAAGGCCGACGTCGGCCTGCTGCGCGCGGGCGGATCCGCGGTGGCCTACGCGGCGCTCGCCCAGTGGGACGCCGACCGGGTGGACCTGCGTGCAGCGGTGGACCGGGACATGCGACGGCTCGGCGAGGGGTTGCTCGCACACGTGCGGTAGCCGGTCAGGGGGATCTCGATGCTCTGGGGGACCGTCATCAGCGCGGCGGGCGTCCTGGTCGCGCTCGTCACGTCGGGATCCAGCTCCATCGGCTGGGTGCCGACGCCCGCGCGCGGGACGCGGACCGGCGGCGGGAACGAGCGCTGGAGCTCTACCGGGACCTGGTCGTCGAGGGCGACACCACCAAGGCGTTCGAGAGCGTCTCGGTCATGCTGCGCAAGGAGGGCGCGCGCCGATTCGGCGTCACCACCTGGTACGTCATGGGCGACAAGGAGTTCGACCCCGGTGGGCTGCTCGACCCGGCCGTCGACGGCCAGGCGGAGGTGGTCTACCAGAACTTCTACCGCGTGCTCTGGTACTTCGAGCGCGTCGAGTCGGCCCTGCACTTCGACCTGCTCGACCCCGAGGTGCTGCACCGGTCGATCGGCTTCCACTGCTGGTGGTGGGGCTCGCTGCTCAAGGACATCCACGCCCCGAAGGCGGTCGAGGCGCTCCGCGACCTGGCGCCCCGGGCGGCGGAGTGGGCGCAGGCGAACGGCGAGTACGCGCTCTGGCGGGACCGGTGCGCGACGGACTTCGACGGCGGCCCGCCGAGGATCTGAGCAGACCGTGACGCAGATCCTCGCAGCCGCCGAGGCGCAGCGACGCCGGATCAAGGACGCCGCGCCGCACGTCGTCGTCCTGTACGGCCCGGCGTCGGAGGAGGACCGCGCCTACTACCGGCGCACGCCGCCCGCGGCGCGATCGTGGCACGACGTGTGCGCCGTGCTCGCGGACCTCGGCGCCCGGACGGTCGAACCCGTCGACGTCACCGCGGGCCATGACTGGACCGCTGCCGTCCGCGGCGCGGATCTCGTCGTGGCGAACCTGCACGGCGAGCCCGGTGAGGACGGCGCGGTCCAGGGCCAGCTGGGCCACTTCGGCGTCCGGTTCGTCGGCTCGGGGGTCGAGGCCAGCGTCATCGCGCTCAACAAGATGCTCGGCAAGATGGTCGCCGGGAGCGAGGGTGTCCGCACCCCGGCCGCGGTGGCCCTCGTCGACGGGGCGGTGACCGGACGCTGGGGAGAGCTGCCGACGGGTGAGGTCGTCGCCAAGCCGCTGCGGGGCGGCAGTTCGCTGGGCGTGACCCGCCTCACGGCCGGCCGGCCGTGGCCGTCCCGCGGTTCGTGGCTGGTGGAGCGCTACGTGCCGGGACCCGACGTCACCGTCACCGTCGTCGAGCACGACGGCCGGCCGACATCCCTGGCCGCCGTGGTCCTGGAGCACCCAGGGGACGTCTACGACGCCGACGGCAAGCTCGGCGGCCGCGCGCGCTGCACCCGGCCCGATCCGCTGCTGCCCGCGCTGGCCGAGTGCGAGGCGATGGCGACCGCCGTCCACACCCTGATCGGGGCCCGGCACATCAGCCGGTCGGACTTCGTCGTCGCCGACGGACAGCCGTGGTTCCTCGAGATCAACACGATGCCGGGCCTGTCCCGCATCAGCAACGCAGCCGAGTCGGCGTATGCCGCGGGCCTCGGCTACGAGGACCTGTTCGCCCTCATCGTCGGCCCCGCGCTGTGACCGCGCGCTCGTGCCCCGGAGGAAGGGGGTGGTGATGCGCCGCCGGACGACGGGGCGCCGCACCGCGGCCGTGCTGGCGGTCGCGGCGGCCGCCTTCACGCTGACCACGGCCGTCGTGGTCGCGGTCGATGACTTCCCCCGGGGCCTGCTGATCCTGGTGTTCGGCCTGCTCACCGCCGTCGGCTCCTGGGAGGGCGTGCTCCGCCGGGGGTGGGCCCGCGTCGCCGCGCTCGCCCTCGCCGCCCTGTCCCTGGGCTCGGCGCCCTCCTGCTGGCCGACGAGGGGTTCCTGCGGACCCTGCTCCTCCTCGGTCTCGGCGCCCTCGTCTGGCACGTCGGCGCCCGGATCGCGTTCGAGCCGCGGGTCGTGCATCCCCCCGCCGAGCGCCCGGAGCGCCCGGTGCTGTTCGTGAACCCACGATCCGGCGACGGGAAGGCGGCGCGGTTCGGGCTGGCGGAGGCCGCCCGGTCGCGCGGCATCCAGTCGGTGGAACTGACGCCCGGCGCCGACCTCCAGACGCTGGTCCGCACCGCCGTCGCCGACGGCGCCGACGCGGTGGCGATGGCCGGCGGTGACGGCTCGCAGGCGGTCGTGGCCGCCGTCGCCGCCGAGACGGGGCTGCCCTACGCATGCATCCCGTCGGGCACCCGCAACCACTTCGCCCTCGACCTGGGGGTCGACCGGGACGACGTCGTCGGCGCCCTGGATGCCTTCGTGGACGGCGGTGAACGGAGGGTCGACCTCGGCGAGGTGAACGGCCGCGTCTTCGTGAACAACGTGTCGCTGGGCGTCTACGCCGCTGCGGTGCAGCATCCCGGCTACCGGGCGGCCAAGATGCGGGTCCTGCTCCAGACCGTGCCCGAGGTCGTCACCCGCCGCGGCGACTCCCCCGAGCTGCGCTGGGTCACACCCGGGGGGCGGGAGCGGACGGGGCCGGCGGTCATCCTGGTCGGCAACGGCCAGTACCGGCTCGGCGGCGCGGCCGGCGCCGGTACCCGGCCCGCCGTCGACCGCGGCGTCCTGGGCATCACCGTGCTGGACCCACCCAGTTCGGCCTCGTCGGGGCCCGGCGGCTGGTGGCCCTGGCGGCAGTGGCCGGTGCCGGAGTTCCGGGTGGACGCGAGCGGGCCGGTGCCGGTCGGCATCGACGGGGAGGCGGCGGTCCTGGACGCGCCCCTGCTGTTCCGCGTCAGGCCGGCCGTGCTCCGTGTGCGCATTGCCGCGCACCACCCCGGCGCCTCGCCGTCAGCGGTCGAGCCCGTGGGTGCGCTGGCCGCACTCCGTGCGCTGACCCGGATCGCTACCGGCCGCCCGCCGCGGAGTCCTAGTCGATGAGGTCGTGGATCAGCACGTTCTCCTCGCGGCCGGGGCCGACGCCGATCACGCTGATCCGGGCGCCGGAGAGCTCCTCGAGGCGCTGCACGTAGGCCTGGGCGTTGGCCGGCAGCTCGTCGAAGGTCCGGCAGTGCCGGATGTCCTCGAACCAGCCGGGCATCTCCTCGTACACGGGCCTGGCGTGGTGGAAGTCCGACTGCGTCATCGGCATCTCGTCGTGCCGGACGCCATCGATGTCGTAGGCGACGCAGATCGGCACCGATTCCAGCCCGGAGAGGACGTCGAGCTTGGTCAGGAAGTAGTCGGTGATCCCGTTGACCCGGCTGGCGTACCGGGCGACGACGGCGTCGAACCAGCCGCAGCGGCGGTCGCGGCCGGTGGTGACGCCGACCTCGCCGCCCTGCTTGCGCAGGTACTCGCCGTTGGCGTCGAACAGCTCGGTCGGGAACGGGCCGGAGCCCACGCGGGTCGTGTACGCCTTGAGGATCCCGACCACGCGCTCGATCCGCGTGGGCCCGATGCCGGAGCCGGTGGCCGCCCCGCCGGCCGTCGGGTTGGACGACGTCACGAACGGATAGGTGCCGTGGTCGACGTCGAGCAGCGTGCCCTGCGAGCCCTCCAGCAGCACCCACTCGCCGGCGTCGAGCGCCTTGCCCAGCAGCAGCCGGGTGTCGACGATGCGGTGCTTGAGGGCCGCGGCGTACTCCGCGTACTCCTCCACCACCTCGTCGACGTCGATCGCCTTGCGGTTGTAGACCTTGACCAGGATCTGGTTCTTCTCCTGGAGGGTGCCCTCGAGCTTCTGCCGGAGGATCGAGAGGTCGAGCAGGTCCTGCACCCGGATGCCCACGCGGGCGACCTTGTCGCCGTAGGCCGGGCCGATGCCACGGCCGGTGGTGCCGATCTTGCGCTTGCCCAGGAAGCGCTCGGTGACCTTATCGAGGGCCCGGTGGTGGGGCATGATCAAGTGCGCGTCCGAGGAGATGACCAGGCGCGACGTGTCGACGCCCCGCTCCTCGAGACCCGCGAGCTCCCCGATCAGCACCTCGGGGTCGATGACCACCCCGTTGCCGATGACCGGCGTGCACCCCGGCGTCAGGATCCCGGACGGGATGAGGTGCAGCGCGTACCTCTCCCCGTCGGGCGTGATCACCGTGTGCCCGGCGTTGTTGCCGCCCTGGTAGCGCACGACGTAGGGCACGCGGCCACCGAGCAGGTCGGTGGCCTTGCCCTTGCCCTCGTCGCCCCACTGGGCACCGATCAGCACGACAGCCGGCATCGGGTCCTGGTTCTCCTCGTGGATCGGCACCGGGCAGTTCCCGGGATTCGGTGGGTGGTGGGGTGGGCCGAATGAAAGGGTATCGGCATGGCGTCTGTCGAGCTGGACCTCCGCCGTCTGGACCCGGGGGAGGCCCCCCGGGACATCGCCCTCGCCCCGGCCGAGGACGCCGACGCGCTCGTCGTCCGCGGGCCGGTGCACGCGCTGTCCGCGGTGCTGGCCCGGCTGCTCAAGGCGGGCCGCACCGCCCAGGTGCCGGTGGCCTGGGAGCCCGGCTCGGACCGCGACTCGGCGGGCCTGGCCCGCGCCCTGGGCATCGGCACCGGCGAGCCCCGCGACCTGACCCTCGTCCGTGACGACCACGGCGGCGTGCTGCTGCACCACGGCCGGCTGGAGGCCGCCGGCGACGGACGGCGCTCGCTGAGCCGCCGCCTGGGTCTGCAGGCGCACCACGACGACATCAAGGTCGCCGACGGCGAGATCACCCGGATCGACGTCCGGCCGGAGTGGCGGGCCGTCGACACCATCGCCGTCACCGTGATGACCCTGCCGCTGCGCCCCACCCAGCAGACCACCGGGCGGGCCCTGCAGGTGGCCTGCGACCCGGCCCGGATCGTCCGGGACGGCGTGCCGTACCCCCGGCCGGTGACCCGGTGGACCTGGTACGCGGACGACCGCGTGCGGTGGCGCCTCCAGCCCTGACATGCTTCGGCGCGTCGGACCGGGCGCCGTCGTGGACACTGGTCGGAACCCCGTCCGCAGAGGAGGCCACGCTGGCGACGCCCCGCGCCCCGTCCGGCCTCCGCACTGCCCGCAGGACGTGCCGGTGATCACCGAGCGCCTGCCCGCGTACGGGCCCGTCACGGCCGAGGGACCCCGCACGCGGCGGTGGCTGGTCCGGGCGCTCGCCCGTCCCAGCCTCCCGGCACTCGTCGGCCTGGTCGCGGTGCTCGCCGTGTTCCTGCCGCTCGCGCCCGGCCTGCTCTCGACCGGCGGCCTCGCCAGCGTGCTGAACGCGGCAGCCATCATCGGGATCGGCGGCGTCGCCGTCGGCCTGCTGTTGATCGCCGGCCACTTCGACCTCTCCATCGGCGTCGTCGCCGTCGCCAGTTCCCTGGGCACCGCCCTGCTCGCCGGACCGGCCGGCTGGGGCATCTGGCCCGCGCTGCTCGCCTCGCTCGGCGCCGCCCTGGTCATCGGGCTGGTCAACGGGCTCCTCGTGGTCAACACCGGTCTGCCCAGTTTCCTGGTCACCCTGGCGACGTTCCTCGTGCTGCAGGGCACCGCACGGGCCGGGGGGCAGGCCGTCAGCAGCTTCTCCCGGGTGAGTGGGCTGGCCGAGACGGACGGCTGGTCATCGGCCGCCGCCGTCTTCGGGTCCACGCTGCAGCTGGGCGACGGCCAGTTCCGGATCTCCCTGCTGTGGTTCCTCGTCGTCACCGCGCTCGCCACCTGGACGTTGTGGCGCACCGGCTTCGGCAACGGGATCTTCGCCGGCGGCGGCGCGCGCCGGGCGGCCCGCCAGCTCGGCGTCCCGGTGGCGCGGACGACGGTCACGCTGTTCTGCCTCACCGCCACCGCGGGCTGGCTGATCGGCACGCTCGGGCTGGTCCGGCTCGGCGGTGCGCAGGTCAGCGCGGTGCAGATCGGCTCCGCCGGGCTGACCAGCGCGGTCGACTTCATCGTCGTCGCGGTGATCGGCGGCTGCCTGCTCACCGGCGGCTACGGCTCGGCCATCGGAGCCGCGATCGGCGCGCTGGTCTACGCCGTCGCCAAGCAGGGCATCGTGATGGCCGGCTGGGACCCGCTGTGGTTCGAGGCGCTGCTCGGCGTCCTCCTGCTGCTGGCCCTGTTGACCAACGGCGTGGTGCGCCGTCGCCTGAAGGCGGCACCGAGATCGTGAGCACCGCCGCGGAGCCCGTCCTGCCGGTCCTGGACCTGCGCGGCGTGACCGTGCGGTTCGGCGCCGTCGCCGCGCTGTCCCGGGTCACCGCGGCACTGCCGGCCGGCGAGGTCACCTGCGTGCTCGGCGAGAACGGCTCGGGCAAGTCGACGCTGGTGGCGCTGCTCTCCGGGCTCACCCGGCACACCGAGGGCACGCTGCTGGTCAACGGCGAGCCGATGCGCTTCCGCTCCCCCCGCCAGGCCCGGGCCGCCGGCATCGCGACCGTGTGGCAGGACCTCGCCGTCGCGCCGCTGCTCTCGATCTGGCGCAACTTCTTCCTGGGCGCCGAGCCGCACCGCGGGTTCGGGCCGCTGCGCCGGCTCGACCTCGACCGGGCCCGCGAGACCACGATGTCCGCGATGGCCCGGGTCGGTGTCAGCGGCCTCGACCCCGACGCCCCGGCCAGCACGCTGCGGGCCGGCGAACGGCAGAGCCTGGCCATCGCCCGCGCCCTGCACTTCGGCGCCCGGGCGCTCGTCCTCGACGAGCCGACCGCACCGCTCGCCGTCCCCCAGCAGACGCTGATGCTGCAGGCGATCATCACGCCCGCGCGCAGGGCCTGGCCGTGCTGCAGGTGACCAACACCCCGCGCTACGCGCACCTCGTGGGCGACCGGTTCCTGCTGTTGGCGCACGGCCAGGTGGCCGGCAGCCTCACGCGTGACGACGTCGACGCGTCGACCTCACCCGGCTGATGGCCGGCGGCGAGGAGTTCACCGCCCTGACCGCGCCCTGACCGCCCTCCACCCCGAACTCGGCGGGAGAGGTAGCAGGGCACTCTTTCGGTGACAGCAGACAGTCCCTGCTCGTCAGCCCGCGAGGGCGTGGGGTCGCAGTCGTGGAGCAGCTTCGTGCAGCGCTCGTGCTCGTCGGTCTCCTCGATCGCCTCGGCCGCCTTCGCCAGCGCGATGACGCAGCGCAGGAAGCCCCGGTTGGGCTCGTGCGACCACGGCACCGGACCGAAGCCCTTCCAGCCGTTGCGGCGCAGCGCGTCCAGCCCGCGGTGGTAGCCGGTGCGGGCGTAGGCGTAGGCCTCGATGGTGTCGCTGAGCTGCCGCTCGGGCCGGGTCAGCGACTCCTCGGCCAGCGCCGCCCAGGCCGCGCTCACCGTGGGGTGGTGGGCCGCGACCTCGGCGGGCGGGTTGCCGGCGGTGAGCTCGGCGTCGGCCTCCGGGTTCGCCGGGAGCAGGGTGGCCGGGGGCTCACCGAGGAGGTTGTGCGGCGGGTGGCTCATCAGGCGCCCGTCGACTGGCCGGCGGACAGCAGGTCCTCGCACGCCTCGACGACGCGGGCGGCCATGCCGGTCTCGGCGGCCTTGAGGTAGCTGCGCGGGTCGTAGGCCTTCTTGTTGCCGACCTCGCCGTCGATCTTCAGCACGCCGTCGTAGTTGGCGAACATGTGCCCCACGATCGGGCCGGGTGAAGGCGTACTGGGTGTCGGTGTCGACGTTCATCTTCACGACGCCGTAGGACAGCGCCTCACGGATCTCCGACTGCGCCGAGCCCGAGCCGCCGTGGAAGACCAGGTTGAACGGCTTGTCCTCCGAGAGACCGAACTCGCGCGCGACGACGTCCTGCCCCTGCTTGAGGATCTCCGGCCGCAGCTTGACGTTGCCGGGCTTGTAGACGCCGTGCACGTTGCCGAACGTGGCGGCCAGCAGGTAGATGCCCTTCTCCCCCAGCCCGAGCGCCTTCGCGGTGGCCACGAAGTCGCCCTCGGCGGTGTAGAGCTTCTCGTCGATGTCGGCGGAGACGCCGTCCTCCTCGCCGCCGACGACGCCGATCTCGACCTCGAGCACGATCTTCGCCGCCGACGTCTTCTCGATCAGCTCGGCGGCGATCTGCAGGTTCTCCTCGAGGTCGATCGCGGAGCCGTCCCACATGTGCGACTGGAACAGCGGCTCCTGCCCCGCGCTCACCCGGTCCTGGGAGATCGCGATCAGCGGGCGCACGTAGGAGTCGAGCTTGTCCTTGGGGCAGTGGTCGGTGTGCAGCGCGACGTTCACCGGGTACTTCTCGGCGACGACGTGCGCGTACTCGGCCAGCGCGACGGCGCCGGTGACCATGTCCTTCACCCGGGTGCCGGACGCGAACTCCGCCCCACCGGTCGAGAACTGGATGATGCCGTCGCTGCCGGCGTCGGCGAACCCGCGGAGCGCGGCGTTCACCGTCTCCGAGGAGGTGCAGTTGATCGCCGGATAGGCGAAGCCGCCCTCCTTGGCCCGGCTGATCATGTCGGCGTAGACCTCGGGGGTCGCGATGGGCATGCGGGGCACTCCTGTCGTCGCTGTCCGGCCGTGGGGCTCTGCTCGGGGTCAGTATCGCGCCGAGGCCGTCAGGCCGGGGCGTCGGGGCGGACGTTCAGTCCGAGGGCGGTCACCAGGACGACTGCCTGGGAGACGTCGATCTGCGCGCCGGTGAGCTCGACCGTGCGCGGGTCGACCGTCGAGAGGTCCGAACCGCGCAGGTCGGCGCCGCCGAGATCGGCCCGGTGCAGCTCTGCGCCGGAGAGGTCCAATGGGTCAGGGTCGCCCCCGACGCCCGGACGCCGGTGAGGTCGACCTCCCGCAGCCGGGTCCCGATGAAGCTCGCCCGCCGGAGGTCGGCGCCCGGCAAACTCACGAAGGACCAGTCCCCGCGGGTCGACCGTCACCAGGTCGAACGTGCAGCGCTCGAAGCGGCTCCCGGTGAACTTGCAGTCGGTGAACTCCGCCTGGAAGAACGAGCATCCGGTGAACGTGCAGGTCAGGAACGCGGCGTCGGTGTGCCGGGACAGGTTGAACCGGCAGTCGCGGAACGTGCAGTCGGTGAAGACGGCGCCGTCGTCGGTGGTCTCGGACAGGTCGACGCCGCTGAAGGCGACCCCGGTGTGCTCCTGACCGGAGAGGTCGTCCCCGTACCAGTCGGCGTCACGGACGTCGTCCATCCCGGTCAGCCCTGCTCGACCCGGCTCGCCACCCGCGCCGCGACGATCACCGGGTCGTAGACGGGCGCGAACGGCGGTGCGTACGACAGGTCCGAGCCGGCGAACTCCTCGGCGGTCAGCCCCGCCCAGATCGCGGTCGCGAACACGTCGATCCGCTTGCCGCTGCCCGGCCCGCCGACGATCTGCGCGCCCAGCAGCCGACCCGAACCCCGGTCGCTGAGCAGCTTGACCGTGATCGGCTCGGCCCCCGGGTAGTAGCCGGCGCGGGTCGTGCCCTCGATCGTCTCGCTGCGGCAGTCGTAGCCGGCCCGCTCGGCCTGGGTGGTGCACAGCCCGGTGCGGGCGATCTCCAGGGTGCCGACCTTCGTCAGCGCCGTCCCCAGGACGCCGGCGAACCGGGCCGCCTGCCCGCCGATGACCGAGCCCGCCACCCGGCCCTGCTTGTTGGCGTGCGTGCCCAGGGCGATGTGCAGGGCCTCGCCGGTGATCCGCGAGAACGTCTGCGAGCAGTCCCCGGCGGCGAAGACCTCCGGGTGCGAGCGGCTGCGCTGGGTCCGGTCCACCTCGATGGCGCCGGTCTCCCCAGTCGCAGCCCGGCCTCGCGCGCCAACCCCACCGCCGGGGCCATGCCGAGCCCGAGGACGACGAGGTCGGCGGGATAGCTCCCCGCGTCGGTGCGCACCGCGCGAGACGACGCCGTCGCCGTCGACCTCGATCTCGCGCACCGGCTGGTCGGTCTGCACGGCGATGCCCAGGTCGCCCATCCCCTTGCAGACGAGCTCGCCCATCTCGTCGTCCAGCTGCGACATCGGCTCCGGATCGGCCAGCACGACGGTGACGCCAGGCCCCGGTCGAGCAGCACGTCGGCCATCTCCAGGCCGATGTAGCCGCCGCCCAGGACCACCGCCCGCCGCGCACCGGCCGCCACCGCGGCACGGATCGCGGCGCCGTCGGCGAGCCGGTGCACCCCGTGCACCCCGTCGGCGTCGAGCCCCGGCACGTCGGGACGCAGCGGCCGGCCGCCGGTGGCGACGACGAGGTTGTCGTAGCCGAGGGTCGCCCCGCCGCTCGTGCGGACCGTGCCCGCGTCCAGGTCGATCGCCTCGGCGCGGGTGCCGGTCCGCACCTCGATGTCCTGCGCCTCGAACTCGGGCGGCGTGCGGGCGATGAGCGCGTCCCGGTCCTCGACCTGGCCGCCGACCCAGTAGGGGATGCCGCAGGCGGAGTAGGAGACGTCCTGGCCCTGCTCGAGGACGACGATCTCGAGCTCACCCGCCGCGCGCAGGCGCCGGGCCTGCGCCGCCGCGGACATGCCGGCCGCGTCCCCGCCGATCACCACGAGCCGGTCTCTGGTCACGGACGGCAGCGTGTCATCCCCCGGGACCGTCCGCGCCCCGTGCCCGCAGGCTGTCCACCGCCTGGGTGGCGGCGGCCAGCTGGGTGCGGGCCTGGCCGACCGCCCAGCGCCGGCTCGCCCGGTCGACGGCGAGCGCGGTCCAGCCGTCGCCGTCCTCGTCCGAGAGGTGCACCAGCAGGGTCGCGCCGTCGTGCTCGACGCGGCAGCGGTGCGATGGATTGCCCACCTCGTGGAGGAGGTGCGCGCCCTCGGCCTCGGCGACGAACGACCCCCACCGGCCGGGCGACACGGGTCAGGCCTGTTCGACGAGGTCGTCCACCGCGGTGAGGGTCACCGCCGGGCGGAACACCTTGCCGGGATTGAGCAGCCCATCAGGATCGAGGGCGTCCTTGATGGCCCGGTGCACGTCGAGCGAGACCGGGCCGATCTCGCGCTCGAGCCAGTCGACCTTGATGGCGCCCACGCCGTGCTCGCCGGTGATCGTGCCGCCGAGGGAGAGGCCGAGCTCCAGGATGTCGTCGAACGCGGCGAACGCCCGGTCGCGCTGGTCGGCGTCCGTGGGGTCGAAGAC
Source organism: uncultured Actinomycetota bacterium (assembly GCA_963748305.1). Lineage (GTDB taxonomy): Bacteria > Actinomycetota > Actinomycetes > Mycobacteriales > Geodermatophilaceae > Blastococcus_B. The sequence continues at coordinate 323,518 of CAVVIN010000013.1, forward strand.
GATCGTCGGGTGCATGTTGCCGTCGCCGGCGTGGCCGACGACGCCGATGACCAGGGCGCGCTCGGCCGCGATGGCGTCGCAGCCGTCGAGGAAGGCCGCGATGCGCGAGCGGGGCACGGCGACGTCGTCGATCAGCGTGCTGCCGAGCTTCTCCAGCGCCGGCAGGGCCATGCGTCGGGCGGCGAGCAGCAGGTCGCCCTCCGCAGGGTCCTCGGTGGTGTGCACGAAGACCGCCCCGGCCTCCTCGCAGAGGGCAGCCAGCGCCGCGATCAAGGCGGCAGACGCCTCGCCCCCGGCGTCGCACTGGGCGACCAGCAGCGCGTGCGCGGTCCGGTCGAGGTCGGCCTTCAGCAGGTCGTCCACCGCGCAGATGCAGGTGTTGTCCATGACCTCGAGCAGGCTGGGCACCCGCCCGCTGGTCACCACCCGCTCGACGACCTGCCCGGTCTGCGCCGTCGTCGCGAAGGTGGCCACCAGGGTGACCGGGCGCTGCGGCGCCGGGCGCAGCGCCAGGGTGGCCTCGGTGATGACGCCGAGGGTGCCCTCCGAGCCGACGAACAGGCGGGCCAGGTCGTAGCCGGCGACACCCTTGACCGTCCGCCGTCCGGTGCGCAGCACGCGCCCGTCGGCGAGAACGACCTCCAGCCCGAGCACGTAGTCGGTGGTCACGCCGTACTTGACGCAGCACAGCCCGCCGGAGTTGGTGGCGAGGTTGCCGCCGATCGTGCACCAGTCGTAGCTGGACGGGTCCGGTGGATAGAACAGCCCGGAACCGGCGACGGCGTCGCGCAGCGCCTTGTTCACGACGCCGGGCTGGACGACGGCGAGCCGGTCACCCGGGGCGACCTCGAGCACCGCGTCCATCCGGGTCATGACCAGCGTGATCGCGCCGTCGACGGCGTTGCTGGCGCCGGCCAGCCCCGAACCCGCGCCGCGCGGGACCACGGGGACGCCGTGCTTCGTCGCCGTCCGCATGACCGCGACCACGTCGGCGGTGGTGCGTGGCAGGACGACGGCGGCCGGCGTGCCGGCGGGCGCGAGCATCGCCTGGTCGCGGGCGTAGGACGCCGTCACGTCGGGGTCGGTGAGGACGCTGTCGGCACCGAGCGCATCCCGCAGCTCGGTCACCCACGCCGCCGTTGCCGTGGTCACCGCACCACCGTACGGCGATCACTGATGATCAGGTCACCTGATCACAAGGGGTCCTGGCTCAGTGTCGATGGTGAGCCAGGACCCCAAACGATCAGGTCACCTGATCATCAGTGCGCTCAGCTGAGGCCGAGGTCGGCGAGCTCGAACGCGGCGCGGTACTCGAAGCCGGCGGCCTCCACGGCCTCGCGGGCGCCCCGGTTGACGATCACCGCCACCCCGATCACCTCGGCGCCGGCCTCCCGCAGCGCCTCGGCGGCGGTCAGCGGGCTGCCACCGGTGGTCGAGACGTCCTCGACCACCAGCACGGTCCGGCCCTCGACGTCGGGGCCCTCGATCCGGCGCTGCAGGCCGTGGGCCTTGCCCGCCTTCCGGACGACGCAGGCATCCAGGTACCCCTCGCCGGCGGCGGCCGCGTGCAGCATCGCCGTCGCGACCGGGTCCGCGCCCAGGGTGAGGCCGCCGACGACGTCGTAGCGCAGGTCGCCGGTCAGCTGCCGCATCACGCGCCCGACCAGCGGTGCGCCCTCGTGGTGGAGGGTCAGCCGGCGCATGTCGATGTACCAGTCGGCCTCGCGCCCGGAGGACAGCGTGACCTTCCCGTGCACCACCGCGAGGTCGACGATGAGCTCGCGCAGCCGGTCACGGTCGGGATGGGCGGCCCCGTCCCAGGGGCCCGCCCCGAGGGACGAGGGGTGGGGCGCGAGGGGGTCCTTTCTCATGCCGAGCGACCCTACTGAGCCCTCTTGTTCAGGCCGGCGGGGCCAGCACCTGGTCGATGATGTAGACGGTCGCGTTCGCCGTCTGCACGTTCCCGCAGATCACCGTGGCCGCCGTCCCGGTGACGGTGCCCTCGGCGGCGATGGTGAACGTCTCCCCCTCGCCCTCGATGGTGACCTCGTCGTTGTTGAGCGTGATGTGCGTGCCCGGCCAGCTCCTCGGGCGTCAGCCGCCCGGCGATGACGTGGTGGGTCAGCACGGCGGTCAGCTGCGCGTTGTCGGCCAGCAGGGCCTGCAGCGCGTCGGCCGGGACCGCCTCGAACGCCGGATTGGCCGGGGCGAGGACGGTGATGTCCTCGCTGGCTGTTCAGGCTGTCGCCGAGCTTGGCGGCGGTGACCGCCTGGACCAGCGTCGACAGCGCCGGGTTGTTGGCGGCCGCCGTCGCCACCGGGTCGTCGGTCATCCCGGCGAAGCTGCCCTCGCCGTCGGCGGGGACCGCGGCGCAGCCGGCGCCGAACGGCTGCCCGGACACCGGGGATGGGCTGCTCTCCGCGCGCCGCGGAGCTCGACGGGTCGTGCCGGCGGAGCCGCTGTCGGCGGGCTCGTCGGAGCCGCAGGCGCCCAGCGTGAGGGTCAGCGCGCCGACGGCGGTGAGGAGTGCGCCGCGGCGCAAGAAGGGGACGATGGCTCACTGTCTGTCGTGCTCCTGTCGGGGTGGTGTCCGTGCGACGTCGGATAGTCGGCAAGGGCGGGACGGATGGCGGGCTCCGGCGCGGCGCCGGAGCGGGAGGTCAGCCGGTGATCACCCGGATCGTGTGCCAGCCACTGGCGCCGTTCGGGAACGGGTCGCGCGTGTCGTCGGTCTGCACCTCGCCGTCCGCGGCGGTCGCCCGGACGATGAGCAGATGTGATCCGCGCCGGAAGTCGTAGGGGAGCATCCACTGGCGCCACATGTCGGCCTCGTCGGCGGGGGACAGCTCGGCCTCGACCCAGTCCTCCTCGTCGACCCTGACCTCGACCCGCTCGATGCCGCGCCCCTGGGCCCAGGCGACGCCGGCGATCGCGCGCCGGCCGGGCGGGAAGGTGCGCAGCGAGGCCGGGGTGTCGATCCGCGAGGCGACCTTGATGGGGCCCTGGGCGGCCCACCCGCGCTCGACCCAGTAGGCGTCGAAGGCGTCGAACGTCGTGGCCTGGATGCGGGTCAGCCACTTGCAGGCGGACACGTAGCCGTAGAGCCCGGGGATCACCATCCGCAGGGGGAAGCCGTGCTCCACCGGGAGCGGCTCGCCGTTCATGCCGAACGCCAGCATCGCGTCCTCGACCTCGAGCGCCGAGCGCGTCGGGTCCCGATGGTCATGCCGTCGACCGAGCGGCAGACCAGTTGGGTGCTGCTGTCGCGGATGCCGTTCTCCCGCAGGAGGGCGCCGAGCGGGACGCCGAGCCAGCGCGCGTTCCCGGCCAGGAGGCCGCCGACCTCGTTGGACACGCAGGTCAGGGTGACGTCGCGCTCGATGATGTCGTCCCGGTTGAAGAGGTCCGCCAGCGTGTAGCTGCGCGGCGAGTCGAACATCCCGTCGAGCGTCAGCCGGAATGCGGCGGGGCGGACCTGCGGCACCGAGATCGCGGTGTCCACCCGGTAGAACTGGCGGTTCGGGGTGAACAGCGGGGTGATCCCGTCGATCTCGCCGGCCAGGTCCGCACCGGCCGGCAGCGCGGGGGCGGGGGAGGCCGGCGTCGGGAGCGCGAGGTCCTCCCGGGCGTCGGCGACGTCGAAGCGCGTCTGGAGCAGCTTGCCGCCGGCTCCGGCGACGGCGGCGACCCCGAGGGCGACACCGCTGGTGAGGAAGAAGCGACGCCGGTCGAGCGTCCCGCCCTTGCGGTCACCGCCGGCGAGGGCCTCGCGGACCCGGCCCATGACCGCCTGGTCGCCGTCACGGCGGGGCAGGTGTTCAGCCGGTCGCCGTCACGGCGGGGCAGGCGGTCGGTCCGTTCCGGGCGCGGACCGATCAACGGCACGAGGAGCGCGCTGAGCGCGACGACGCCGGCGCCGGCGCCGACCAGCGAGGGGACGGCGTCGAGCATGCCGCCGGCCGGGCGGGTGGCCGCGGCGGCCGCGCCGATGACTCCGAACAGCAGGATCCCGGCGGTACCCAGCCGGCGGCTGCGCAGCGAGAGCAGCCCGATCAGCAGCGCGTAGATGGCGACGATCACGAGGGTGCCGACGACGAGCGCGATCTTGTCGTTCTCGCCGAACGTCCGGATCGCGAAGTTCTTGACCGGCTCCGGGGTCACCGTGATGACGGCGTCGCCGACCGCCACCACGGGGGAGGACGCGGGACCGACGATGCCGGCGACCAGCTCGGCGACACCGAGGGCCACGGCAGCGGCCAGCAGTCCGGCGAGCGCGCCGAACCGACGCCGTCCGCGCCGGTCGTCGTTGCCCGGGATCGGGGCGCCGGACGCAGCAGCGGGACGCTGCTCCATCGTGGTCACGTCCTACCTTCGGACGCGGACCCGGAACCGGATGCGTACGGCCAGTGCGTGCTCCACATCCGGTCGGCATACGCGCCCTCCCCGCCGTCCTCCGCGCATCTGTCACGCTTGGACCGTGCCCACTTCTCCCGCACCCGCCGAGGGTCCCGCATCCACGGACGACACGGGGCCGATGCCGGCGTCGGTCCGCGTCTCGGTGATCGTGATGTCGCTGCTCGCCGGCCTGCTCCTGCTGGTCACGGCACTGAACCTGTACGTGCTGGAGGAACGCGTCGACCGGGTCGTCGCCGAGGCGGAGATGACCTCGGGCGAGGCCCAGCGCACCGTGCTGCTGCTGCTCGCGCCGTACCTGGTGTTCGGGCTGACCTTTGCACTGGCGGCCTGGTTCCTTCCCCGCCGGCACCCGTGGGCCCGGTGGCTGGGCCTCGCCGCCTCGGCGATGGTGGCGACCTTCATGGTCTTCTCGGCGTTCTCGGCCGGCGGGGTGACCGTCCTGTCGCTGCTGCTGTTCGTCCTGTCGATCGCGGCGATCACCAGCCTCGCGTCGCGGACGACGACGAAGTGGGTGCCGTCGCTGCGCTCCCGCGGCTGAGGGTCAGCCGCCCTGGCCGGTGGCGCGCTGCCATCCGCGATAGCGGTACCACTCGTTCGCCGGCTTCTGCGCGAGCAGCACGATGCCGGCGACGGTGAGCGCGAACCCGAACCAGCTCAGCGCGTTCAGGTAGCCGGGCACCGGCGCCGCGCTCATTCCGAGCGACGCGAGACCGCTGACCACGCCGAGCCCGCCCAGCACCCAGAGCACGATGCGAGCCCAGTTGCGCCCCTGCCAGGCGAACCAGATGAACATGGCCTGCAGCGCGGCGAAGACCAGCGCGACGGCGTAGCCGGCGATGACGGCGCTGCGCGAGCAGGTCGTCGCTGACGGTCACGTCGACGTTCTCGGCGCGCAGCGCGTCGGCCACGAGGGTGTCGATCGTCGCGAACGCGATCACCGACGCGATGATCCCGAGGATCAGGTTGGCCATGAACGCGCCGATGCCGGCGCGCACGGCGAACGGGCGCTCGAGCGCCGGCGGCGCGCCGTAGCCCGTCGGCGCCGCCGGTCCGGGCGCGTAGCCCGGGTACTGCGCCGGCGGGGCCGGCGGCGCGTTCCAGCCCTGGCCCGGGTCCGCGGGCCCGCCGGCTGACCGCCCTGATAGCCGCCGGGCCGGCCACCCTGGTAGCCGCCCTCACCTGAGGTCATGACCCGCCTCCCGCTCCATCGCCTGTTGCACACCCCGTTCGTCTCCACGGCGATCATGGCTCACGACGCGGACACGCGGGCGGACAGTCGCGCCCGCGTGTCCCGCGAGGCCGCGTCAGCCGCGGGTGACCCGCAGTCCCGCGTCGCCGTCGGGCGACCAGTCGACGACGACGTCGTCGCCGTCCCGGATGTCGCCGGCAAGCAGCGCCTTCGCCAACTGGTCGCCGATCGCCGACTGCACCAGCCGGCGCAGCGGCCGGGCCCCGTAGACCGGGTCGAAGCCGTTGAGCGCGAGCCAGTCGCGGGCCGCGTCGGTGACGGTCAGCGTCAGCCGGCGCGCGGCGAGCCGCCGGGCCAGCACGCCGACCTGGATGTCGACGATGCCCGCCAGCTCCTCGGTGCCGAGGGACCGGAAGACCACCACGTCGTCGAGCCGGTTGAGGAACTCCGGCTTGAAGTGCGTCCGGACGACGTCCATCACGGCCTCGCGCCGCCGCTCCTCGGGCACCGACTGGTCGGCGATGATCTGCGAGCCCAGGTTCGACGTGAGGATCAGGATGGTGTTCCGGAAGTCGACCGTGCGGCCTTGACCGTCGGTCAGGCGGCCGTCGTCGAGCACCTGCAGCAGCACGTCGAAGACGTCGGGGTGCGCCTTCTCCACCTCGTCGAGCAGGACGACCGTGTACGGCCGACGGCGCACCGCCTCGGTGAGCTGGCCACCGGCCTCGTAGCCCACGTAGCCGGGCGGGGCGCCGACCAGCCGGGCGACCGAGTGCTTCTCGGAGTACTCGCTCATGTCGACGCGGACCATCGCCCGCTCGTCGTCGAACAGGAACTCCGCGAGCGCCTTGGCCAGCTCGGTCTTGCCGACGCCGGTCGGGCCCAGGAACAGGAACGACCCGGTCGGCCGGTCGGGGTCGGCGACGCCTGACCGCGCCCGGCGGACGGCGTCGGCCACGGCCCGGACGGCGTCGGGCTGGCCGACGACCCGGGAGGCGAGCCCGTCCTCCATGCGCAGCAGCTTCTGGGTCTCCCCCTCGAGCAGCCGGCCGGCCGGGATGCCGGTCCAGGCCTGGACGACCTCGGCGATGTCGTCGGGGCCGACCTCCTCCTTGAGCATCGAGTCGCCGGTCGCGACCGACGCCTCGGCCGTGCTCAGCGAGCGCTCCAGCTCGGGCATCCGGCCGTAGCGCAGCTCGGCGGCGCGGGCCAGGTCGCCGTCGCGCTCGGCGCGCTCGGCGTCGAGGCGGGCGGTCTCCAGCTCCTCCTTGATCCGCTGGATGCGCTCGATGTGCGACTTGTCCTGCTGCCAGCGGGCGGTCAGCTCGGCCAGCTCCTGCGCGGCGGTTGGCCAGGTCCTCCCGGAGGGTCGCCAGCCGGTGCATGGACGACTCGTCGTCCTCCTTGGAGAGCGCCATCTCCTCGATCTCCATCCGGCGGACGGCGCGCTCCACCTCGTCGACCTCCACGGGCCGGCTGTCGATCTCCATGCGGAGGCGGCTGGCGGCCTCGTCGACGAGGTCGATGGCCTTGTCCGGCAGGAAGCGGGCCGTGACGTACCGGTCCGACAAGGTCGCGGCGGCCACGATCGCGGTGTCGGTGATGCGCACGCCGTGGTGGACCTCGTAGCGCTCCTTGAGCCCGCGCAGGATGCCGATCGTGTCCTCGACCGAGGGCTCGCCGACGTAGACCTGCTGGAAGCGGCGCTCGAGGGCCGGGTCCTTCTCGATGTGCTCGCGGTACTCGTCGAGCGTGGTCGCGCCGACCATGCGCAGCTCACCGCGCGCGAGCATCGGCTTGATCATGTTGCCGGCGTCCATCGCGGAGTCGCCGCTGGCGCCGGCCCCGACGATCGTGTGCAGCTCGTCGATGAACGTGACGATCTCGCCCTCGGCGTCGGTGATCTCCTGGAGGACGGCCTTCAGCCGCTCCTCGAACTCACCGCGGTACTTGGCGCCGGCCACCATGCGAGCTGAGGTCCAGCGCCATGAGGCGCTTGCCCTTCAGGCTCTCGGGCACGTCACCGGCGACGATCCGCTGGGCGAGGCCCTCGACGATCGCGGTCTTGCCGACGCCGGGCTCGCCGATCAGCACCGGGTTGTTCTTGGTCCGGCGCGAGAGCACCTGGACGACGCGGCGGATCTCGGTGTCCCGGCCCACGACGGGGTCGATCTTGCCCTCGCGGGCGCGCTCGGTGAGGTCGACGGCGTACTTCTCCAGCGCCTGGTAGGTGTTCTCCGGGTCGGCCGTGGTGACCTTGCGGCTTCCGCGGACGGTGCGGAAGGCGGCCAGCAGGGCGTCGCGGGTGGCGCCGGAGCTGGTCAGCACGGTGCCCGCCTCGCCGTCGGAACCGGCGAGGCCCACCAGCAGGTGCTCGGTGGAGACGAACTCGTCGCCGAGGGCGCTCGCCTGCTCCCGGCGGCGTTCAGCACCCGGAGCAGATCCCGGGACGGCGACGGCGCCGGCACGGTGGCGCCGCTGACGCTGGGCAGCCGGCGGAGGGCGGCGTCGGTCTTGCTGCGGACGTCGGCGGGGTCGGCCCCGACCGCCCTGAGCAGGGGGCCGGCGATCCCGTCGGTCTGCTCCAGCAGGGCGGCGAGCAGGTGCAGGGGCTCCAGGGCGGCCTGGCCGCGGCTGACCGCGAGGCGCTGGGCCGAGGTGATCGCTTCCTGCGAACGGGTCGTGAGCTTGCTCTCCATGGGTATGGGTCCGCGTCCTTTCGAGGGGTGGTGGGCGTGCCGACGGGTGATCGAGTCGTTCGCGGGGTCCGGCGGACCGGACCCTCGGCGTCCTCCCCTGCAACGACCCTGAGGTTGAGTCTGTTCCGCTCAACCTTAGCGAGTCCGCATGCTGGGCCGAGTCTCCCTCCCGGGCGAACTGTGCGAATGCGCACGTCACGCATATCGCGCGCGGGCCTAGACTCAACTCATGACTGCCCTGCCGGCACCGAGCGTGGCACTCGACGACCAGCTGTGCTTCGCGCTGTATGCCGCCTCCCGGGCGGTGACCGCCCGGTACCGGCCGATGCTCGAGGAGATCGGGCTGACCTATCCGCAGTATCTGGTCATGATGCTGCTGTGGGAGACCGACCACCAGACCGTGGGGCAGCTCGGCTCGCGTCTGGCGCTGGACAGCGGCACCCTCTCCCCCCTCCTCAAGCGGCTCACCGCCGCCGGCCTGGTCACCCGCCACCGCCGGGTCGAGGACGAGCGCTCGGTGTCCATCGCGCTCACCGATGAGGGCCGCGCCCTGCAGGACAAGGCCTTCCGGATCTCCGAGGACATGATCGGTGCGATCGGGTTCGACACGTCCGAGTTCGACGAGCTCAAGGACCGGCTGCGCCTGCTGATCGAGCGCGTGAACAGCGGACAAGCCGATCTGCTGACGCGGTAGCCCGCCGCCAGGCGGGTAGGGCCGACCGACGCCGCCCATCAGCGGGCGGCCCCGACCGCGAAGAGGCGGCATGGCCACCCGCACCGCACGCACCACCTGGAACGGCACCCTGCAGGACGGCTCCGGCCGCACCGAGCTGACCAGCTCCGGAGCGGGAGCCTTCGACGTCTCGTGGCCCAGGCGCACGGCGGAGACCGCCGACGGCGAGACCAGCCCCGAGGAACTCATCGCCGCGGCACACGCGTCGTGCTTCTCCATGGCCTTCTCGAACGAGATCGCCAAGGCGGGCGGCACCCCGAAGTCCCTCGACGTGACGGCCGCCGTGGCCGCCCGACAGGACGGGCGGCGCTCCGACGATCACCGGTCTCACCTGACGGTGAGCGGCGAGGTCGAGGGGCTCGACCAGGCCGGCTTGGAGCAGGCGGCGCAGGCGGCCAAGGCCGGCTGCCCGGTGAGCAGGGCGCTGGGGGCCATCGAGGTCACCGCTCGAGCTCGGCTCGGTGACCGGAACCTGAGCCGACGACGACGGCCCCGCCCCGGTTCGGGGGCGGGGCCGTCGTCCTGCCTGGTCGAACCGGGCTCAGGACTCCCCGAGGACCTCGGCGTAGCGGGCTTCACCGATGCGATTGAGGCGGCCGAGGAGCTCGCCGAGGACGACGATGTCGTCGGCCGGCCAGTCGCCGAGGTCGGCTTCCCAGCGGGCGCGGCGCGCCTCGCGGATGCGGGCCAACCGGGACGATCCCTCCGCGGACGGCGTCAGCACCTGGGCGCGGCCGTCGACCGGGTCCGGTGCGCGGTCCACCAGTCCGAGCTCGACGAGGCTGGCGATCTGGCGGCTGACCGTGCTCTTGTCCAGGCCGAGGCGGGTGACCAGGTCGCTCGCCCGCAGCGGGCCGGCGTCCTGCAGGAGGGCGAGCAGCCCGTAGGCGGCGCCGTCGAGGTCGGGGTGCAGCTCGCGGGCCAGCCGGGCGGAGATGGCGCGTGAGCGGCGCAGCAGCAGGCCGATCTCCTTTTCGAGGCGGACGAACGCCTCATGGGGGTCGACCGGGCTCATCGCTCGGTCCGGGGGCGCCAGACGACGAGCGCGGAGCTCGGCCGGCGCTGCGGGACCAGGTCGCGGCGGTAGGTGGCCGAGACCGCGGCCTCGGCGGCGATCCGCCGGCTCTCGGACATCTCGAGCTCCTCGAGCAGCTCGTGCACCCGCGCCTGCAGTGCCTCGACCCGCGACTCGAGGTCGATGATCCGCTTGATCCCGGCGAGGTTGACGCCGTCCTCCTGCGAGAGCCGCTGCACCTCGCGGAGCAGCGCGACGTCGCGCGGGCTGTACCGACGGCCGCCGCCGGCCGTCCGGCCGGGGCTGACGAGACCCAGCCGGTCGTACTGGCGCAGGGTCTGCGCGTGCATCCCGGCCAGCTCCGCGGCCACCGAGATCACGAAGACCGGCGCGTCCTCGGCGACGGTCCGGAAGCCGTCGCCCGGGGTGGCCTCCCCCGTCGTCGTCATCGCTCACCTCCCGCCTGGACCGCCGAGGTGATCTGCGGTCGCGGGTCCTCGGCCATCTCCTCGGCGAGCGTCTCGATCACCTTGCGCTGGGCGGGCGTGAGCCGGACCGGCACCGCCACGTCCAGCGTGACCAGCAGGTCGCCGCTGCGCCCCTTGCCCTTGATGCCGCGCCCGCGCACCCGCAGGGTCCGCCCGCTGGAGGTGCCCGGCGGCACCTTGAGCGAGACGTTGCCGTCAAGGGTGGGCACGGTCAGCGTCGTCCCGAGGGACGCCTCGGCGAACGTGATCGGCACGGTCAGCGTCAGGTCGTCGCCCTTGCGGCCGAACAGCTCGTGGGTGCTGACGTGGACGACGACGAACAGGTCGCCCGCCGCACCGCCCCGCCGTCCCGGCGCGCCCTTGCCGGCCAACCGGATGCGCTGGCCGTCCTTGACGCCCGCCGGGATCCGCACCGTGATCGTGCGGGTCTGCGTCGTGATGCCGTTGCCGCCACAGGTGGCGCAGGGGTCGTCGACGACCTGGCCGGTCCCGCGGCAGTTGCGGCACGGCTCGGAGAACGCGAACGCGCCCTGGCTGCGGCTGGTGACCCCGGCGCCCTGGCAGATCGGGCAGGTGTGCGGGCTCGTCCCGGGCTTGGCGCCGCTGCCGGCGCAGGTCGGGCACGTGCCCGGGCTCTGCATGCGCAGCGGGACGGTCACGCCGAGGACGGCCTCCTCGAAGGAGAGCGTCGCCTCGGTCTCGACGTCCTGACCGCGGGCCGGACCCGACGCCGCCCGGCTGCGGGACGCGGGCGGTGCCCCCGCCGCCGCCGAACAGACCGCCGAGCAGGTCGCCGAGGCCGCCGGCCCCGCCGGGCGCGCCCGCGGTGGTCGCCGGCCCCGCCGAAGATGTCGCCGAAGTCGAACGTCTGCCCGCCCGCGCCCGGGAAGCCGCCGGGGAACCCGGCGCGGGCCCCGGCGCCGCCGGCGCCGAACAGCCGCCTCGCCTCGTCGTACTCGCCGCGCCGCTTGGGGTCGGAGAGCACGTCGTAGGCCTCGGAGATCTCCTTGAACTTCCCCTCGGCCTCGCTGTTGCCGGGGTTCTTGTCCGGGTGGAGGTCGCGCGCCAGCTTGCGGTACGCCTTCTTGATGTCCGCCGCGTCGGCGTTCTGCGGGACGCCGAGCGCGCCGTAGTAGTCCTTCTCGATGAAGTCCCGGGTACTCAACGCTGCTCCGCAGGGGAACCAGATGTCTTCGACGTGCCCATGCCGCCCCCTCTCACTGTGTGGACGAACGGCTCAGCCGTTCGTCGGTTCCTGGCCTGCCGCGGGCGCGGCCTCGTCGGGGGCGATCTCGGGGGCCGAGTCTCGGGGGCCGGGGTCTCGGGCGGGGGACTCGGGATCGGTCACCGCGACCATCGCCGTCCGCAGGACGCGGTCGGCGCGGCGGTAACCCTGCCGGAGGACGGTGGTCGCCGTCGGGACGGCGACGTCGGCCGAGGTGTCGTGGATGACCGCCTCGTGCAGGGCCGGGTCGAACACGTCGCCCGCGGCGCCGAACGCCTCCACGCCGAGACCGTCGAGCAGGCCGAGGACGCGGTCGGCGACCAGCTTGAAGGCACCGGTCAGGTCCCCGTGGTCACGGGCCCGCTCGATGTCGTCGACGATCGGGAACAGCTGGGTCGCGAACCGCTCGGCCGCCTGGTCGACGACGAGCGAGCGGTCACGGTCGACCCGCCGCCGGTAGTTGGCGTACTCGGCGGAGACCCGCTGCAGGTCCTCGGTCCGCTCGGCGAGCTGTTGGGCGAGGTCGTCCCCGACCGCGGGCGCGGCCGGGTGCTCGGCGACGGGCGTCTCGTGCTCGCTCATCTGTTCCTCTCGGGCCTGGTGTCGGGCCGTGCCGGGGGTGCTCCCGCCCGGCATGCTGCCGGACGGGGTGCCGGCCGGCTGTTCGCCGGCCGGCACCCGCACCGCGCCGCTGGTCGGATCGATGCGCCGTTTGTCGCGGATGACGACGCGCGGCTGCTCCTCCTCCTGCGGCTCTCTCATCAGTGGCCTCCGCAAGCTCCGGTCACACGGCGGTCGGCCGCGGTTCGGACGT
>CAVVIN010000014.1:0-405264 GCA_963748305.1 uncultured Actinomycetota bacterium
GCACAGGCTCGGCTGTTTCAGCCGGCGCGCTGCGGCTCGGGGTATGCCGGGTGAGCGCCGACCAGGTCGCGGACGCCGGCGGCGACCTCGGCCGTCCGGCTGCCGGCAGCATCGCGGATCGCCGTGCCGATGAGCGAGGCGATCTCCTTCATGTCCGACTCGGTCATGCCCTGCGTCGTGACGGCGGGGCTGCCGACCCGGATGCCGGAGGCGATCGATGCCGGCTGCGGGTCGAAGGGGATCGCGTTCTTGTTGAGCACGATGCCGGCGGCGTCGCAGCGGGCCTCGGCCACCGTGCCGGTGACCACCTCGCCGCTGTCGTCACGGACCTCGCGGAGGTCCAGGAGTGCCAGGTGGGTGTCGGTACCCCCCGCGACCGGGCGCAGGCCTTCGGCGGCCAGACCCTCGGTGAGCGACTGGGCGTTGGCGATGACCTGGCGGGCGTAGGCCTGGTACTCCGGCTGCAGGCACTCCTTGAGGTTCACCGCCTTGGCCGCGATGGCGTGCATGAGCGGACCGCCCTGCATCATCGGGAACGCCGCCTTGTCGATCGCCTTGGCGTGCTCCTCCTTGCAGACGATCGCGCCACCGCGCGGACCGCGCAGCACCTTGTGCGTCGTGAACGTGACGACGTCGGCGTAGGGCACCGGGCTCGGGATCGCCTTGCCGGCTACCAGGCCGATGAAGTGCGCGGCGTCGACCATGAGGATCGCGCCGACCTCGTCGGCGATCTCGCGGAACGCGGCGAAGTCGATCAGCCGCGGGATGGCCGAGCCGCCGCAGACGATGAGCTTCGGCCGGTGCTCGCGGGCCAGGTCGCGGACCTGGTCGTAGTCGATGTGCTCGGTCTTCTCGTCGACGCCGTACTGCACGGCGTTGAACCACTTGCCGGAGAACGACACCTTGGTGCCGTGCGTCAGGTGGCCGCCGTGCGGCAGCGCCATGCCGAGCAGCGTGTCGCCGGGCTTGAGGAAGGCGCCATAGGCGGCGAGGTTGGCGTTCGCGCCCGAGTGCGGCTGGAGGTTGGCGTGCTCGGCGCCGAACAGCTCCTTGGCGCGCTCGATGCCGATCGACTCGGCACGGTCGACGACCTCGCAGCCGCCGTAGTACCGCCGTCCGGGATACCCCTCGGCGTACTTGTTCGACAGCGTGCTGCCGAGCGCGGCGAGCACCGCGGGGCTGGTGAAGTTCTCGCTGGCGATCAGCTGGAGCCCGCTGCGCAGGCGGTTCAGCTCGTCGGTGACGACGTCGGCGATATCGGGGTCGAAGGCGGCCAGGGCGTCGAAGTCCGGGCCCCAGTAGGGGGTGCTCATCGCGGGTGCACTCCTGATGAGTCGGTGCGGGCGCCCGCAGGGCCCGGGCTCGGGCGACGCGGCGGTCACCCCACGGTATCGCGGTGACTATGGAGTGCCAGTGCGCCGGTTACCTGCGCCTGGCACTCCACTCAGTCGGTGATCTCGGGCGCGACCTCGCGCAGCTTGTCCACCGGGATGGCGCCGATGCGGAGAACCCGGGCGGTCGGGGCGGTGCAGTCGACGATCGTGCTGGCCGCCGAGCCGCTGCGCGGGCCGCCGTCGAGGGCGACGGCGGCGTGGGCGCCGAGCTGCTCGACCGCCTGCTGCGCCGTCGTCGCGGCGGGGCGGCCGGAGCGGTTGGCACTGGACACCGCCAGCGGCCCGGTGCGGCGCAGCAGGTCGCGGGCGACTTCGTCGTCCGGGAGCCGGACGGCCACCGTCCCCTCGGCGTCGCCCAGGTCCCAGGCCAGGGACGGCGCGTGCTCGAGGACCAGGGTCAGCCCGCCCGGCCAGAACTCCTGCGCCAGCCGGTTGGCGACCTCCGGCAGGTTGGTCACGAGCCCGGCCAGGGTCGACGCCTCCGCGATGAGCACCGGGACCGGCATCGTCCGGCCGCGGTTCTTGGCGGCGAGCAGCCCGGTGACGGCCGACGGCGTGAACGCGTCGGCAGCGACGCCGTAGACGGTGTCGGTCGGCAGGAGTACCAGCTCGCCCCGGCCGATCGCCGCGGCGGCGGCCTCGATGCCGGCGGCGCGCGCGTCGGGGTCGGAGCAGTCGTAGAGGTCGGCCACGGGGCAGCAGTCTCCCCCAGGCCTCAGTCGGCGCGGCGGGCGGTGGTGAAGCGGGGCCGGCCCGCGAGGTCGCGGTGGTCGGCGACGTCGGTCCAGCCACCCGAGGCCCGCACCAGCGCCGGCAGCGCCGCACCCTGCTGGTCGGCGTGCTCGATGCCGATCGCTCCCCCGGGTCGCAGCAGCCGCGCGGCCGTCACCAGCAGCCCCCGGACGACGTCGAGACCGTCGGGCCCGCCCCACAGCGCCAGCGGCGGGTCGTGGTCGGCCACCTCCTGCGGCACCCGGGCCCCGTCGGGCACGTAGGGCGGATTGGAGACGACGACGTCGACGGTGCCGTCGAGCTCGCGCAGCAGCCCGGGGTCGGCCATGTCGCCGGCCAGCACCTCGACCGGGGTGTCCCCCTCCGCCAACGGGCCGTGGCGTTGTGCCGGGTCCATTCGATGGCGCCCGGATCGTGTTCGACCGCCGTGACGCGGGCGCCGGGGTGCTCGTGCGCGACGGACAGCGCGAGCGCTCCCGAGCCCGCGCCGAGGTCGACGACCACCGGCTCGGTGAGGCCGTCGAGCTGCTCCAGCACCCAGCCGGCCAGCAGCTCGGTCTCCGGCCGCGGCACGAAGACGCCCGGACCGACGGCGAGCTCGAGCTGACGGAACGGCGCGCGCCCGGTCAGGTGCTGCAGCGGCACCCGGTCGGCGCGCTGGTCGATCAGGGCGGTGAACCGCCGGGCCGCGTCCTCGTCGACGTCGTCCGGCGGTGATCAGCGCGGCCGCGGGACAGCCCGAGCACGTGGCCGAGCAGCAGGTCGGCGTCCACGCGCGGGGAGTCGACCCCGGCGTCGGCGAGCCGGCGGGCCGCCTCGGCGAGCAGCGTACTGCATCTCATCCCGACCGACCCGCCCCTAGGAGCCCGCCGCCAGCAGCTCGGCGGTGTGTGCGCTGGTCAGCGCGTCGATGACCGCGTCGAGGTCGCCGTCGAGGACGGCGTCGAGGTTGTGCGACTTGTAGCCGACGCGGTGGTCGGAGATCCGGTTCTCCGGGTAGTTGTACGTCCGCACCCGCTCGCTCCGGTCGACCGTGCGCACCTGGCTGCGGCGCTGGTCGCTGGCGGTGGCCGCGGCCTCGTCGCGGGCGGCGGCGAGCAGCCGGGAGCGCAGCACCCGCAGCGCGGACTCGCGGTTCTGCAGCTGGCTCTTCTCGTTCTGCGAGCTGACCACGATGCCGCTGGGCAGGTGGGTGATCCGGACGGCGGAGTCGGTGGTGTTCACGCTCTGCCCGCCGGGCCCGGACGACCGGAAGACGTCGATCCGCAGGTCGTTCGGGTCGACGGTGACGTCGACCTCCTCCGCCTCGGGCAGCACCAGGACGCCGGCCGCGGAGGTGTGGATGCGTCCCTGGCTCTCGGTGGCCGGCACCCGCTGCACGCGGTGCACCCCGCCCTCGAACTTCATCCGGGACCAGATGCCCTCGTCCGGTGCGCGACTTGATCGCGACCGCGACGTCCTTGTAGCCGCCCAGCTCGGCGTCGACGGCGTCGAGCACCTCGGTGGACCAGCCGCGGCGCTCGGCGTAACGCAGGTACATGCGCAGCAGGTCGCCGGCGAACAGCGCGGACTCCGCGCCGCCCTCCCCCGCCTTGATCTCGAGGATGACGTCCTTGTCGTCGTCAGGGTCCTTGGGGAGCAACTGCTCGCGCAGGCGGTCGGTCAGCTCCTCGATCCGCGTCTCGAGACCGGTGGCCTCGGCGGCGAAGGACGCGTCCTCCTCGGCCAGCTCACGGGCGGCGGCGAGGTTGCCGCGCGCCTCGTCGAGCGCGCGGGCGGTCTCGACCAACGGGGCCAGCGACGCGTACCGCCGGCCCAGCCGGCGGGCGCGGGTCTGGTCGGTGTGCACCGCGGGGTCGGCGAGCTCCTTCTCGAGGGAGGCGTGCTCGGCCAGCAGCGCGGACAGCCGGTCGGGGACCGGCGGGGCTGCTCATCGAGGACTCCTTTGCTGCGGAGGGCCGGACATGACGACGGCGCCCGCCCCACCGGAAAGGTGAGGGCGGGCGCCGTCGGGGGTGCTACTTGTCCGAGGACTCGCCGGCAGCGGCCCCGGCGGTGGCGCGCTTGCCGAACCGCTTCTCGAAGCGGGCGACGCGGCCACCGGTGTCGAGGATCTTCTGCTTGCCGGTGTAGAAGGGGTGGCACGCCGAGCAGACCTCGACGGTCAGCTGACCGGTCGGGGACGTGCTGCGGGTGGTGAAGGTGTTGCCGCAGCCACAGGTCACGGTGGTGACGGTGTAGGCCGGGTGGATGTCGGGCTTCATATCGCCTTCTTCTGCGGAAGTCTGTTCGTTCAGGGGGTCGAACGCCGGCGGCCGGCGAGGTATTCCGGCCGCGCAGCGGGCTCGGTCGGTCAGTATCCCCGACGCGCGGAGACCGCCGGCCGGAGGCGGGCCCGTGATCAGTCGTTGCCCGGGCCCAGCGTCGTCTTCTGGATCTGCATCAGGAACTCGATGTTGTTCCGGGTCTTCTTCAGCTTGTCCAGCAGCAGCTCGAGGGCCTGCTGCGGTTCGAGGGCCGCGAGCACCCGGCGGAGCTTGATGACGATGGCCAGCTCGTCGGGCGACATGAGGATCTCCTCCTTGCGCGTGCCCGACGCGTTGACGTCGACGGCCGGGAAGACCCGCTTGTCCGCCAGGCGGCGGTCCAGCTTGATCTCCGCGTTACCGGTGCCCTTGAACTCCTCGAAGATGACCGTGTCCATGGTGGAACCGGTCTCGACCAGCGCCGAGGCGATGATCGTCAGGGAGCCGCCGTTCTCGATGTTGCGGGCGGCGCCGAGGAAGCGCTTGGGCGGGTAGAGCGCCGTGGAGTCGACACCTCCGGAGAGGATGCGCCCGCTGGCGGGGGCCGCCAGGTTGTAGGCGCGGCCCAGGCGGGTGATCGAGTCCAGCAGGACGACGACGTCGTGGCCCATCTCGACCAGGCGCTTGGCCCGCTCGATGGAGAGCTCGGCGACCGTGGTGTGGTCCGACGGCGGCCGGTCGAAGGTCGAGGCGATGACCTCGCCCTTCACCGAGCGCTGCATGTCGGTGACCTCTTCGGGCCGCTCGTCGACCAGCACGACCATGAGGTGGCACTCGGGGTTGTTCGTCGTGATCGCGTTGGCGATCGACTGCAGCACCATCGTCTTGCCGGCCTTCGGCGGGCTGACGATCAGCGCGCGCTGCCCCTTGCCGATCGGCATGACCAGGTCCATGACGCGGGTGGTCAGCAGGTGCGACTCGGTCTCCAGCCGCAGGCGGTCCTGCGGGTAGAGCGGGGTCAGCTTGGTGAAGTCGGGCCGGTTGCGGGCCTGCTCGGGCTCGAGGCCGTTGACCGTGTCGAGGCGCACCAGCGCGTTGTACTTGTCCTTGCGCTCGCCCTCGCGGGGCTGGCGGACGGCGCCGGTGATGGCGTCACCGCGGCGCAGGCCGTGGCGGCGCACCTGCGACAGCGAGACGTAGACGTCGTTGGGGCCGGTCAGGTAGCCCGAGGTGCGGACGAACGCGTAGTTGTCGAGCACGTCGAGGATGCCGGCGACGGGCAGGAGGACGTCGTCGTCGCTGACGGTCGGCTCGCTCTGCTCGAAGCGCTCGCGTCCGCCGCCGCTCGGGGCGTTGCCACCGCGGCGGTTGCGGTCGCGGTAGCGACGTCCGCGGCGGCCGCGGCCGCCCTCGAAGTCGTCGTCGTCCTCGTCGTTCGGGTTCGAGCCGCGGTTGCCGCCGTCGGCCCGGTTGTCGTTGCGGTTGTCGTTCCGGCCGCCACGGTCGTTGCGATCGTTGCGGTCGGGCCCACGGTTGCCGTCCCGGTTCTGGCCGCCGTCGCGGGCCTGGCCGCCGTCGCGGGTCTGGCCGCCGTCACGGGCCTGGCCGCGTTCGCGGTCGGGGCGGTCACCGGCATCGCGGTCGCCACCGTCGCGGGCTCGGCGCCATCGCGGTTCTGGCCACCGTCGCGGTCGTTGCGATTGCGGCCGCCGCGTTCGCGGTTGCGCTGAGGGCGGTCACCCTCGGTGCGGTCGCCATCGGTCCGCTGGTCGCCCTCGGCCGGGGCGGTGGTGTCGGTGGTCGTCGCGGCCTGCTCGCCCGCGGGGGCCGCGTCCACGACAGGCGCGACGGGGGCGGCGTCCACGGCGGGGGCGCCGGCCGGGCGGCTCGCGCCCCGGCGGGTGCGCACGGGCGGCCCTCGGGGGCGGTCTCCGCGGCGGGGGCGGGGGCCGCGCCGTTCAGGGGGCCGCTGTTGGCGCCGCCGGTGACGGGGGCCTCGAGGGGCGCGGAAGTCGTGGGGGCAGCGCTCTCGGACGCACTGCCACCGGCGGGGGTCTCGCTCGCGCCGGCCGGGGCGGAGCCGCCCACCTGCCGCGCGGAGATGGCGGCGACGAGGTCGCCCTTGCGCATCTTGCCGGTGCCGGAGATCCCCAGGTCGGCCGCCAGGCGCTGCAGCTCGGGCAGCAGCATCCCGGAGAGGCCGTTGCCGCGGCGACGGGAGCTGCCCGTCGTCCCAGGAGCGGCAGGTGCCTCGGTCGTGCCGGCGTCTGGCGTGCCGGTCGCGCCGAGGTCGGTGGTTTCGCTCACGTACAGGTCCTTCCCTGCGGTGCCTGCGCGTTCCAGCGCAGGAGGTCCCCGCTCCCCGTCGGTTCGGCCCGGAGGCGGACGCGCACAAGGATCGGGTGGAAAAAATGCGAGGCGGATCAGCGGCGAAGAAAGGTTCGCTCTGCTTCGGCCCCGCGCGAGGCTCGCCCGAGTGGGCGGCTACGCCGTGAGCCTAGACGCAGCTCACGGAGTCGACAACACCGGTTGGTACCGGCGTGTTCCCCGTTATCGAGACGATACCTGGGGGTTCCCATTCAGCGCACGGGCACCGTCGGAATCGACCCCCAGCGGCAGGACCGACCACCCCGTGGGGGTGAGATCGGCCACCGCCGCGGCCTCCTCGGGGCGCCGCGCGATCACCAGCACGCTCGGCCCGGCACCGGAGACGACGGCGGCATGGCCGGCGTCGCGCAGCCGGTCCATCAGCGCGAGGGACTCGGGCATCGCCGCGGCGCGCTGCCGCTGGTGCAGCCGGTCCTCGGTGGCGGCGAGCAGCAGCTCGGGCGCACGGGTGAGGGCGTGCACGAGCAGCGCGCTGCGCCCGGCGTTCTGCGCGGCGTCGGCGTGCGGCACCAGGTCGGGCAGCAGGCCCCGTGCGACGTCCGTCGAGAGCGTGGCCTCGGGCACCAGGACGACCGGCTGCACGTGCGGGTCGACGTCGAGGCGCACCGCGCGGGCGCCGGTGGGTCCGCTCCACGACAGCGTGGCCCCGCCGAGCAGGCACGCGGCGACGTTGTCCGGGTGCCCCTCGATCGCGCAGACCAGCCGCAGCACGGCGTCGTCGTCGCGCACCTCGACGTCGGGGCACAACTCCCAGGCGCCGACGACGCCGGCGACGACCGCCGCGGCCGAGCTGCCCATCCCCCGCCCCTGCGGGATCGCGTTCTGCGCGACCAGCCGCAGGCCGGGCGGCGTCCAGCCGAGCTCGTCGCAGGCGGCTCGGAAGGCGCGCACCACCAGGTGCGACTCGTCGGTGGGCAGCTCGCCGGCGCCGACGCCGGTGATCTCGATGTCGAGTCCGGACGTCGCGAGGGAGAAGTCGAGGACGTCGTGGCGGTGAGTGCGAGCCCGGCGCAGTCGAAGGCCGGCCCGAGGTTGGCGCTGGTCGCGGGGACCTGGATGCGGACCGGCGCCGTAGCGTCACAGGCCGAGCTCCGCCGCGGCGGCGGCCGCGTCCACCGGGATGGTCGTGGGCGCCGGCGCGCCGGAGATCGCCCACTCCGGGTCCTTGAGGCCGTTGCCGGTGACCGTGCAGACCACCCGCTGGCCGGGCTCGAGTTCGCCGGCCGCGGCCACCTGCAGCAGACCGGCGACCGAGGCCGCCGACGCCGGCTCCACGAAGACGGCCTCGGTGCGGGCGAGCAGCCGGTAGGCGGACAGGATCGCCCGGTCGGTGACGGCGTCGATACGGCCGCCGGACTCGTCGCGGGCGGCCAGGGCCTTCGTCCAGGACGCCGGGTTACCGATCCGGATCGCGGTGGCGATCGTGGTCGGGTTCTCGACCACCTTGCCCGTGACGATCGGCGCGGCCCCGGCGGCCTGGAAGCCCCACATCCGCGGGGTCCGCGAGGCGGGGCCGGGGTCTGACTGTCGTGGCAGTACTCGCGGTAGCCCTGCCAGTAGGCGGTGATGTTGCCGGCGTTGCCGACCGGCAGGCAGTGGATGTCGGGGGCGTCGCCGAGCACGTCGACGATCTCGAACGACGCGGTCTTCTGCCCCTCGATGCGGAACTGGTTGACGCTGTTGACCAGGCTCACCGGGTAGTCGATGGCGAGCTTGCTGGCCAGCGCGAGGCAGTCGTCGAAGTTGCCCTGGACCTGCAGCAGCTTGCGCGCCGTGCACGAGCGCCTGGGCCATCTTCCCGGTGGCGATCTTCCCCTGCGGCACGAGGACGGCGCAGACCAGACCGGCGCGGGCGGCGTAGGCCGCGGCGCTCGCGCTGGTGTTGCCGGTCGAGGCGCAGATGACCGCCTTCGCGCCCTCCTCGACGGCCTTCGTGATGGCCATCGTCATGCCGCGGTCCTTGAAGGAGCCGGTCGGGTTCGCGCCCTCGACCTTGAGGTAGACCTCGCACCCGGTGCGCCGCGACAGCTCCGGCGCGGGCAGCAGCGGGGTGGCGCCCTCCTGGAGGGTCACCACCGGCGTACGTGGCGCTGACCGGCAGCCGCGAGCGGTAGGCCTCGATGAGCCCCGGCCAGCCCGGCGACACGGCGTACGCCACCGTCATGAGAGCCCCTCCACGCGCAGCACGCTGGTCACCCCACGGACCGTGGGCATGTTCCGCAGCGCGGCGATGGTGGCCGACAGCGCGGCGTCGGGTGCGCTGTGGGTGACGATCACCAGCGTGGCGGCGTCGCCGTGGCCGTTCTGGCGGACGGTGGAGATGCTCACGCCGTGGTGCGCGAACTCCTGCGCGACGGTGGCGAGGACGCCGGGCTTGTCGGCGACGTCGAGGCTCACGTGGTACCGGGTGGGCGTCTCGTCCATGGACCGGATCGGCAGGTCCGCGTAGCCCGTCGGGCCCTGCCCGGCCCCGCCGATGACGCGGTTCCGGGCGACGGCGACGAGGTCGCCGAGCACCGCGCTGGCGGTCGGCTCCCCGCCCGCGCCCTGGCCGTAGAACATCAGCTGTCCGGCCGCCTCCGCCTCGACGAACACGGCGTTGAACGCGCCGCCGACCGAGGCCAGCGGGTGGGACGTCGGGATCATCGCGGGGTGCACGCGGACGGCGACGGAGTCGCCGGTCCGTCGCCGTTGCCCACCCGCTCGCAGATCGCCAGCAGCTTGACCGTGCAGCCGATCTCGGTGGCCCGCGCCACGTCGGTCGCGGTCACCGCGGAGATGCCCTCGCGGTAGACGTCGGAGGCGGTGACCGGCGTGTGGAACGCCAGCGACGCGAGGATGGCTGCCTTCGCGGCGGCGTCGAACCCGTCGACGTCGGCGGTCGGGTCCGCCTCCGCGTAGCCGAGATCGGTGGCCTCGGCGAGCGCCTCGGTGAAGCCGGCGCCGGTCTCGGCCATGCGCGACAGGATGTAGTTGGTCGTGCCGTTGACGATGCCGACGACGCGGCGCAACTGGTCACCGGCCAGCGACTCGCGCAGCGGGCGCAGCAGCGGGATCGCGCCGGCGACCGCGGCCTCGTAGTAGAGGTCCACCCCGGCCTTCGCGGCGGCGGCGTGCAGCGCCACGCCGTCCTCGGCCAGCAGCGCCTTGTTGGCGCTGACCACCGACTTGCCCGTCTCGATCGCGGCCAGCAGCAGCGTGCGGGCCGGCTCGATGCCGCCGATGACCTCGACCACCAGGTCGACGTCGTCGCGCCGCACGAGCGCCTCGGCGTCGGTGGTGAGCAGGTCCGCGGGGACGTCGCGGTGGTGGTCGGGACGGCGGACCGCGATGCCCACCACCTCGACGCGCCGGCCGATGCGGGCGGTGAGGTCGTCGGCCTGCTCGTGGATCAGGCGCAGCACGGCACTACCGACGGTTCCGCAGCCGAGCAGGGCGACCTTCAACGGGGCGGTCACAGCGGGGATGGCTCCAGCGAGGACGGCGTCGAGGGCGAACACGTCGGACAGTGTCTGACGGCGGACGATCTCGGTGGCCGCGCCCTCCCGGACGGCGACGACCGGCGGCTTGAGCAGGTAGTTGTAGTTGCTCGCCATCGACCAGCAGTAGGCGCCGGTGGCGGCGACCGCGAGCAGGTCGCCCGGGACGACGTCCGAGGGCAGCCACAGGTCGCGGACCAGGATGTCGCCGCTCTCGCAGTGCTTGCCGACCACCCGGCACAGCGCCGGCGGGGCCGTCGGAGTCGCGGTTGGCCAGGACGCAGGTGTAGCTCGCGTCGTAGAGCGCGGTGCGGATGTTGTCGCTCATCCCGCCGTCGACGGAGACGTAGTTGCGCACCAGCGGGGTGCCCGGGGCGCCACTGGCACCCAGCCGGACGGGCTTGATCGTGCCGATCTCGTAGAGGGTGACGGTGCCGGGGCCGGCGATGGCCCGGCCGGGCTCGACCGCCAGCCGCGGCACGGGGAGGCCGAGCTCCGCACACTCGGCCGCGACGACGGCGCGCAACCGGGTGGCGACGTCGGCCGGGCTGACCGGGTCGTCCTCGGACAGGTAGGCGATGCCGAAGCCGCCGCCGAGGTTGAGCTCGGCGAGGACCTCGCCGGTGGCCTGCCGCAGCTGGCCGAGGAGTCCGACCACCCGATGGGCGGCGGCCTCGAACCCGGCGGTGTCGAAGATCTGCGAGCCGATGTGGCTGTGCAGCCCGGTGAGCTCCAGGTGCGGTTCGCGGATGACCCGGACGGCGGCGGTGAGCGCGTCGCCGGTGGCCAGCGAGAAGCCGAACTTCTGGTCCTCGTGCGCGGTCGCGATGAACTCGTGGGTGTGCGCCTCGATACCCACGGTCGCGCGGATCAGCACGGGCACCGGGGAGCCGCCGGCCTCGACACGGGCGGCGGCGAGCGGCAGCAGCCGGTCGATCTCGTCGAAGGAGTCGACCACGATGTGGCCGATCCTGGCGTCAACCGCCAACTGCAGCTCGATCAGCGACTTGTTGTTGCCGTGCAGCGCGATCCGCTCCGGCGGGAACCCGGCGGCCAGCGCCAGGGACAGCTCGTTGCCGCTGCAGGCGTCGAGGTGCAGGCCGTCCTCGGCGATCCACCGGGCGACCTGGCCGCAGAGGAACGCCTTCGAGGCGTAGTGCACGTCGGCGCCGTCGAACGCGGAAGCGAACTCGGCCGACCGGCCGCGGAAATCCGCCTCGTCGAGGATGAACAGCGGGGTGCCGTGCTCGCGGGCCAATTCGGTGACCGGGCGACCGCCGAGCTGCAGCTCGCCGTCGATCCGCTGCGCCGACCGGGGCCAGACGTGCGCGTCGAGGGAGCCCAGGTCGGCCGGCGGCGCTCCGGCCGCCGTCGGCTGGGCGATGTTCCCATGCAGCGGACCTGCCGGGTGCGCCCTCACATCTGCTCCGGTGCAGGCGCTCCTCGGTCACCGTCCTGCGGGACGTTCGGTGCGGACGCCGAGCACATGGAGTCCGTTGCGCAGGACCACGGCGGTGGCCGCGCACAGCCACAGCCGGGCGGTGGTCAGCGGCGTGACCTCCTCGTCCCCGCGCGGGAGGACCCGGCAGACGTCGTAGAAGCGGTGGTAGGTGCCGGCCAGCTCCTCGAGGTAGCGGGCGACCCGGTGCGGGGCCCGCAGCTCGGCGGCCGCGGTGAGCACACGCGGGAACTCCCCGATCGCCCGGAGCAGGTCGTTCTCCCGCTCGTGGCCCAGCAGCGAGGTGTCGACATCGGCGGCGTCGCCGAGAGTGAGCCCCAGCTCGCCGGCGTTGCGCAGCACCGAGGAGATCCGGGCGTGCGCGTACTGCACGTAGAAGACCGGGTTGTCGTTGGACTTCCGGCTCCACAGATCCGCGTCGATGTCGATCTGCTGGTCGACCGAGGCCCGGGCCAGCGCGTACCGGGCGGCGTCGATGCCGACGGCGTCGACGAGGTCGGTGAGCAGCACGAAGTTGCCCTTGCGCTTGCTCATCCGGACCGGCTCGCCGTCCTTGACGAGGTTGACCAGCTGGCCGATGAGGATGTCGAGGTGCGTCGCCGGATCGTCGCCGGCCGCGGCCACCAGCGCCTTGTACCGGCCGACATAGCCGGAGTGGTCGGCGCCGAGCATGATCACGACCCGGTCGAAGCCGCGGGCCCGCTTGTCCAGGTAGTAGGCGCAGTCGGCCGCGAAGTACGTCGGCTCGCCGTCGGCCTTGACCAGCACCCGGTCCTTGTCGTCGCCGAAGTCCGTCGTCCGCAGCCAGACGGCACCGTCGGCCTCGAAGACGTGCCCCTGCTCCCGTAGGCGGGCCACGGCCTTCTCCAACGCTCCGGACTCGTGCAGCGTCCGCTCGGAGAAGAAGGTGTCGAACACGACGCCGAAGGCCTCGAGCGTGCTGCGGATGTCGGCGACCATCGCCGCGACACCCTGCTCGGCGAAGACCGGCACCTGCTCGTCCTCCGGCCGCTCGATCAGCCCGGGGACGGCGGCCACGACCTCCGCGGCGACCGTCTCGACGTAGTCGCCCTGATACCCGTCCTCGGGGATCGGGCGGCCCAGGGCCGCGGCCTGCAGGCTGCGGCCGAACCGCTCGATCTGCGACCCGGCGTCGTTGACGTAGTACTCGCGGCTGACCGCGGCGCCGCTGGCCTCCAGCAGCCGGGCCATCGCGTCCCCGACGGCCGCCCACCGGGTCGATCCGAGCGTCACGGGGCCCGTGGGGTTGGCCGAGACGAACTCGAGGTTGATCCGCTGGCCGGACAGCACGTCGGTGTGCCCGTAGGCGCGGCCGGCGGTGACGGCCTGCGCGGCGATCAGACCGAGCGCACCCTGGGCGACGGTGAGGTTGAGGAAGCCGGGGCCGGCGACGTCGACCCGCTCGATGCCGGGGTGGGCGCGCAGCTCGCCGGCGAGCAACTCGGCCACCTCGCGGGGCGGCCGGCCGGCCGGCTTGGCCAGCCGCAGCGCGATGTTGGTCGCGTAGTCGCCGTGCTCGGGGTTCTTCGGCCGCTCCAGGACGACCTCGGCGGGGACGTCGACGGGCAGCTCTCCTCGCTCCACGACCGCCGCGACGGCGGTCCGGACGACGTCCTGCAGCTGCTCCGGTGTCACCGCACGAGCGTACTGACCGCGTCCGGCGCGCCCGGCGGGGCCGCCCGGCTGCCACGGGATGCCCCAGCGCCGACCTAGACTCGGGACGAGAGGGACGCACCGCGTCCCGCGCACCGTGTCGCCGCAGTGCCCCGCGCACTGCATCGAGGACTGCATCGAGGAGAGGCATTGGCCAAGGACCGCACGCCCGAGAAGGCCCGCGCCGGTGGCGCGAGGCAAGGGCGGCAAGGGCGGACGCACCCGGCCGGTGACGAACGTCGTCGCGCCGCAGCGGCCGTGGGGCCTGATCGCGGGCGCGCTCGTCGTCGTCCTCTTCGCCGCGGCCGTCATCACCTACGCGGTCGTGAAGGTCAACGAGGCCAACGCGGGCAAGGTCGAGTCGGTCGACGAGATCGCCGGCATCGAGACCTACGACTACGCCGCCGGGCAGGAGCACGTGCAGACGCCCGTCGAGTACACCGAGTCCCCGCCGGTCGGCGGGCCGCACGACGGCAACTGGGCCGACTGCACCGGCACGGTCTACGACGTCGACATCCGGCACGAGAACGCGGTGCACAGCCTCGAGCACGGGGCGGTGTGGATCACCTACAACCCCGACGAGGTGTCCGACGCCGACATCGCGACGCTGGCCGAGCTGGTCGACGGCGTCTCCGGCCGGATGCTCTCCCCGTACGTGGGCCAGGACTCGCCGATCAGCCTCCAGTCGTGGAACCACCAGCTGAAGGTCGACAGCGCCGACGACGAGCGGGTCGTCCAGTTCGCCGACTTCCTCACCCGCAACTCCGACTTCCACCCCGAGGTCGGCGCCAGCTGCGAGAACCCCGACTTCCTGGCCGCCCCCCTGGTCGCCGGTGACGAGAGCACCCCGATCGGTCCGAGCGACCTGCCGACCACGACGACGCCGGGGGCCACCGAGACCACCCAGCCGTGACCGCTCCGGCCGGCAGCTCCGTCCCGCCCACCCGGCCGGGCCCGCTCCGCACCGCGCTGCTGGCGGTGATCGCCGTCGGCCTGGTGCTGCTCGGCGGCGGGCTGGCCGTGGCCCTCGGCCTCGGCCGGGACGGCGGGACGGCGGTGCCGACGGCGGACTCGGTCGACGCCGGGTTCTCCCGGGACATGGCGATCCACCACCTGCAGGGCGTGGAGATGGCCAATCTCGCGCTGGAGCGCAGCAAGGACCCCGAGGTCCGGCAGCTCGCCTTCGACATCTCCTCGACGCAGACCAACCAGGTCGGCCGGATGCAGGGCTGGCTGTCGCTGTGGGGCATCCCGCCGACCGGCGGCGAGGCGATGGCGTGGATGGCCGGCGACGACGGCGGCCACAACGGGCACACGATGCCGGCGGACGGTCTGATGCCGGGCATGGCCACCGAGGACGAGCTGGCCGAGCTGCGCTCGCTGTCGGGGACCGAGTTCGACGTCGAGTTCCTGCGGCTGATGATCCGCCACCACCAGGGTGGTCTGGAGATGGCGCAGTACGCGGCGGAGCACGCCGATCAGCAGGTCGTCGCGCGGCTGGCCCGGACGATCGCCGAGACGCAGACGGCCGAGACCCGCACGATGACCGACATGCTCGCCGCCCGCGGCGGGACCCCGCTCCCGGCGCCCTGACAGCCGCCGTCCGGAGGGTGATCACGGGCTGATAGCGTGGCTGTCGTACGACCGGGATGGCCCCCGTAGCTCAGGGGATAGAGCACTGCCCTCCGGAGGCAGGGGCGCAGGTTCGAATCCTGCCGGGGGCACCCAGATCTGCCTGTTCCGCCGTGGTTCCTTCCGGCGTAGCGTCCTCCTCACTGTGCACTGGATCACGGTCGAGGTGTTCGACGGCGAGATCTCCGCCGCCACATGGGCCGACGCCTGGCGGGACCGACTCGTCGAGGCGGCGGTGACGGGTGGCGCGCGCTTCTGGGACGACCACGAACACCGGTGGGGCGTGGTCCTCGAGTTCACCTTCGACGACGAGCAGGCCCGCGACAGGTTCCGCGAGTCCGTGCTCCTGCGCGCGGCCCTCGACCACGCGCCGGACCGCGCCCTCGTCTATCCGCACCGCGGCGGCGGCGACGGCATGCGCCAGCCCCGGCGGCCCCGGCCCCTCCTGCGCAGCGGGGGCGCGGAGCTGCCCGTCCCCGATCCGGACGCCGACCGGGTGGTCCGGTGCTCGCCCGTGGGCCCGCCGATCGAGGGCCTGACCGTCAACTGGTGAGGAAGCCGCCCTCGACCGGGATCGTCGTGCCGGTCACGTAGCCGCCGGCATCGCTCACCAGGAACACCAGCGCGGCGGCCAGTTCCTCCGGCTCGCCCGCCCGGCCGACCAGCACCCGGCCCATCTGCGAGTCCAGGTAGCCCGGCTGGTAGCTGTCGGTCATCTCCGACCGGAAGAACCCGGGGGCCAGCGCGTTCACCCGGATCCCGCGGCGGCCGGTCCACTGCTGCGCCAGGTCGCGGGTCAGGCCGATCAGCCCCGCCTTGCTCGCGGCGTACGCGGCCTGCGGGAGCCCGGCGGTGGTCAGCCCGAGGATGCTCGAGATGTTCACGATGGAACTGCCCGGCTGCATCACGCGCCCGCAGGCCTGCGCCATCCAGTAGCAGCCGTTGAGGTTGACGTCGATGACCTGCCGGAACTGGTCGGGGGTCTCGCGGGTGGCCGGGTACGCGGTGCCCACACCGGCGTTGTTGACCAGGACGTCGACCCGCCCGAACTCCGCCATCGTGGCGTCGACCAGGGCCTGGCAGTCCTCCGGCTTCGCGACGTCGGTGGGGACGGCGATCGCCCGCCGGCCGGTCGCCTCGACGGCCTTCTGGGTGTCGACCAGCCGGTCGGCCCGGCGCGCGCCGAGCGCGACGTCGGCACCGGCCTCGGCGAGGGTGCGGGCGAAGACGGCGCCGAGCCCCGAGGAGGCCCCGGTCACGATCGCGACCTTCCCGTCGAGGCGGAACATGTCGAGGATCGTCCGGTCGCTCATCCCAGCAACGTAGCCCGGCGGTCAGCGCTCGGTGACGCGTCCCTCCACCACCTCGAGGCGGCGGTTCGTCGCGACCGAATCGAGCATCCGGCGGTCGTGGGTGACCAGCAGCAGCGTGCCCTCATAGGCAGCCAACGCCTCCTCCAGCTGCTCGATCGCCGCGAGGTCGAGGTGGTTGGTCGGCTCGTCGAGGACCAGGACGTTGATCCCGCGGGCCTGCAGCAGCGCCAGGGCGGCACGGGTCCGCTCGCCGGGCGACAGCGTCTCCGCCGGCCGCAGGACGTGCTCGGCGGTCAGCCCGAACTTGGCGAGCAGGGTGCGGACCTCGGCGGTGGGCCAGTCCGGCACCTCCGCCGAGAACGCGTCGAGCAGCTGCTCGGTACCGAGGAAGCGGCCGCGCGCCTGGTCGATCTCGCCGATGCGGACCGACGGCCCGAGCGACGACGTCCCCGCGGTCAGCTCGGCCCGGCCCAGGAGCGCGGCCAGCAGGGTGGACTTGCCCGAGCCGTTGGCGCCGATGATCGCCACGCGGTCGCCCCAGTCGATCTGCAGGTCGACCGGTCCGAGCCGGAACTCGCCCCGCTCCACCACGGCGCCGCGCAGCGTCGCGACGACGGCCCCCGCCCGCGGGGCGGCGGCGATCTCCAGCCGGAGCTCCCACTCCTTGCGCGGCTCCTCGACCACGTCGAGCCGCTCGATCCGGCGGTCGGTCTGCTTCGCCTTGGCCGCCTGCTTCTCCGCCGACGCCCGGTTGTGCGCCTTGATGTGCTTGTCGCCGTCCTTCGACTTCTTGATCGAGTCGCGCACGCCCTTGGCCATCCAGTTCCGCTGCATGCGGGCCCGCGCCTCGAGCCCCGCCTTGGTCTCGGCGAACTCCTCGTACTCCTCGCGGGCGTGCCGGCGGGCGACGTCACGCTCGACCAGGTAGGCGTCGTAGCCGCCGTCGTGCACGCGGACCAACTGCTGCGCCAGGTCGAGTTCCACGACGCGGGTGACCGAGCGGGCGAGGAACTCGCGGTCGTGACTGACCAGGACGATGCCGGCGCGCGCGCCCGCCACGAACCGCTCGAGCTGCTCGAGCCCCGCCAGGTCGAGGTCGTTGGTCGGCTCGTCGAGGAGCAGCACGTCGTAGCGGGACAGCAGCAGCGACGCCAGCCCGACCCGCGCGGCCTGCCCACCCGAGAGCCCGGTCGTGTGCGCGTCGAGGGACACCCCCGGCGCGACCTCGGCCACCACCTCGGCGGCGCGCTCCTCGAAGTCGGCGCCCCCCAGGGCCAGCCACTTCTCCAGGGCGTCGCCGTAGGCGTGGTCGCCGCCGTCCCGCCCCTCGGCGAGCGTGTGCGCGGCGGAGTCGAGCGCGGCCTGGGCCGCCGCCACTCCCGTCCGGCGGGCGAGCGCGGCGAGGACCGTCTCCCCCGCCCGGCGGTCGTGCTCCTGGGGCAGGTAGCCGAGGTTCGCCGTCGGTGGGCTGACCGCGATCGTCCCCTCCCTCGGCCGGGATCTCCCCCGCCAGCGTGCGCAGCAGGGTCGACTTGCCCGCGCCGTTGACGCCGACCAGTCCGACGACGTCGCCGGGTGCGACGACGAGGTCGAGGTCGGAGAACAGGACACGGGCGCCATGGCCGGCTGCGAGCCCGCGGGCGACGAGGGTGGCGCTCACGACGAGACACTGTGCCAAGCCGACCGGTCGATCTGTCGACCGGATATCCCACCCGTTGACCACGCGGGTCAGAAGGGCGGCGGATCGTCCACGTTGGGCGGGGGTTGTCGTTCGGCCGGGATGCGCAGCAGGTCGGGTTCCGGCGGGCGCATGCCGGGTGGTCGGCTCTCGCGGGCGACGCCGCTAGGGGTGATCACCGTGAGGATGCCGTCGCAGGTCATGACGTAGTGCCAGCCGGGGGCGTGGGTCTTCAGCCGGTGATGCCGCCGGCACAGGCAGCACTGCTAGATCTAGACGGGCCCCACTGAGGGGGTTCTGACGAGGCCTCCTGGGGCTGACCGCAAGGGGCACAGGACCGGGCTTGGTCCACTCGGGAGTTGTCGCCCCGGAGGCTTCGTCCAGGGGTCCCTTCAGACCGGCTGCCGTCCCGTCTGACCGAAGGCAGCACATGGGCGCTTGCTGCCCGCAACCTGGCCTGTCGACGGGGCGGCAGTCTTCCCATCGCGTTCTGCACAGCCAACTGAAGTGCTTCATCAGCGGTTTGTGCGGCTCGGCCGCCGATCGCTGAATCACATCAGAGATCGGTGTGCACAAATAACTGATCGGAAGGAGTCAATCTGCTGTGCTTATCCGTAATGACGGATCAACGCCCTGCGGACTGACTCTTTGGATCACTGACCTTCGTGTCTTGAAATGGACTCGTCGCCCGCAGGGAAACGAGTTCCGTCGCTCTAACCGCTGTGCCTGTGTGACCAAATAGGAGCGTGCCACGCCTTTCGTGCATGGCCAATAGCAGTGGTGTCCATAGCGGGCAAATGGTTAGAGCAGCCCTAGACAAACGGAAAGATGGGAGAACTTGACCGGTGAGCGATGCGAGGGCGCGGCAGGTGGTGAACGACCCGGTAACCAACCTGTTCCGGGAGAGGTCCAAGGCCACCGCGCCGGGATCGGCCAAGGAGGTCTGGGTCGGCGTCGACACCCACAAGGACGTGAACGTCGCAGCGGCGGTCGACGAAGCCGGCCGCACGATCGGCGGCGACCAACCAGCCTCGGTCAGCGTCCCGACCACCCCGGAGGGCAACAGCGACCTGCTCGCCTGGGCGCGCGGCCTGGGCGAGACCGTCGTCGCCTTCGCGGTCGAGGGCACCGGCAGTTACGGCGCCAGCCTCACCCGGTTCTTGCAGGCCAAGGGACAGATCGTGGTCGAGGCGACCCGTCCCAAGCGGGAGGACAAGGCGATTCGGCGCACGCTGGGCAAGTCCGACGCGATCGACGCCCTGCTCGCTGCTCAGCGGCTGCACCGACTGGAGTTGAAGATCAGCCCCAAGTCCCGCGTCGGCGACGTGGAGTGCATCCGCATGCTGCGGGTTGCCCGCAAGACGGCGGTCAAGGCCCGCGTCCAGGCGATCAACTCGATGAAGGCCCTCATCGTCACCGCGCCCGATGACCTGCGCGAGCAGTTGGGCGAGCCTGACCAAAGCCACCCTGCCCGACAAGTGCGCGTCCTTCCGCCCGAAGGGACACACCCCCGACGCCGCGGCCAAAACCGCGCTGCGCAGCCTCGCCCGTCGCATTCACGCCCTTGAAGACGAGATCAAGGAACTGGACAGCGAAATGGCTGACATCATCAAGAAGGCGGCACCGAAACTGCTCACTCGTCAGGGCGTCGGAACCGATGTCGCTGCCGCACTGCTCGTCGCCGCAGGTGACAACCCCACCCGCATGAAGAACGAGAACTCGTTCGCGGCAATGGCCGGCGTCAGCCCTCTGCCGGAGGGAAGCGGCAAGACCGACGGCAAGCACCGGCTCAACACCGGCGGCAACCGCGACGCCAACAACGCCCTCTGGCGCATCGTCTTGACCCGCATGCAGCACGACCCCAGGACGAAGGCGTACGTCACCCGCAGGACCGCTCAGGGCAAGGACAAGAAGTACGTCATGCGAGCCCTCAAGCGCTACGTCGCCCGCGAGGTCTACGCCGCCCTGATGGCCGACCAGCCCGAGCTCGCGACAACCTTCCAACCAACCTCCGCGCCGACCCCCGACGCGGCTTGACGAGACATAGGAGCGTCAGGTTGGCGCAGTCGGTGTCCCCGCCGTCGGCGTGCGCGAGGACGTGGTCCAGATCGGCCCAGCCGGCGCGGTTGCCGCAGCCGGGTTGCCGGCAGGAGCGGTCGCGGGTGCGACCGAACCGCTGCTGCGCCGGCGTGGGCTCGTAGCGGTCCACCGCGGGCGGCGGGCCCAGCCCCGTGCCGCAGCGGACCGCGGCCTCCAGTTCGCGGCGGGTGACCGAGGCGAGCAGCCGCCCGTCGCGGTCGGTGACCGCGATCGTCAGGGTGCCGTCGGTGGGCGCCTGCAGCCCGCCCGGGCACAGCGCGTCCAGCCGCTCGAGCAGCTCCCGCGCCAGCGCCACGGTGACCGGCTCGTCGTCGATGAGCACCGGCTCCCGGCCCAGCCCGGGCGCCCCGGCCGCCCCCGATTCCAGGGTGTCCAGGGAGGCGACCACCTGCAGGTGCGCGCTGACCGTCGGCTGCTCGGACCCGCGGCGGGTGACCAGGTCGTGCAGCACCGCGGCGCGGATCTGGCCGATCGGCCGCGGATCGCCGGCCTTCTTCAGCTGGTGCGCGATGGCGTGCACCTTCGCCCGGGTCGCGGCCGCCTCCGGGAACGGCATGGTGGCGCGCAGCTCGCCCATCCCGTCCCCGGCCCCGCGGAGGGTGACGTCGGCGTCGCGTTCGGCCCGCTGCCTACGGCGGTCGGCGGCATCCGGGTCGGCCTTGATCAGCTCCGCCCGGACCAGCGCCCGCAGCCGGGTGATCGACAGGCCCGTGGCCTGGGGCAGCACCACGGCCTCGACTGCTGCCAGCACGTCGTCGGTTGATTCACTCGCCGGCCAGCCCAATTCCAGGGCGATCGCCCGCGCGCGCGGCCAGTCCAACCAGCCATCCGCCAGTGCGGCCCAGGTCGCCGGCAACCGCCGCAGCAACGTTGTCGACCGCTCCCACAACTGCGTCGCCGAAGCCCGCGAGCAGTTCAAGACCAGCGCGAGCTCGTCGGGAAAGAACTCCATACATCGGCGTCCAGCAGCTGCGCCGCCCACTCCCCCGACGCCGACCCCACCTGCCCCCGCTGCCGGTCCGCGCTCGCCGGCCGATCCAGGGCCAGGCCCACGACCAGCTCGGCCTTGTAGGCGGCCAGCCGCGCCTCGATCTGCTGGACCCGCTGCAGCTCGTCGGCGATCTCGGAGTCGGTGCGCCCGGCGACCGGCATCACCTCACCCAGCCGGGACGGCCGCGCCCGTACCCCCGCCGGCAGCGACTCCACCGGCCAGGGCTCGACGTCGAGCGGGGCCACCGTCAGCCCGACTCCGAAACCACCACCTTCGAACACATGAGCGAATCTACGGACGGGGTATGACAGTTTTCGGGCCCTGAGATCTTCCTCAGTCCGAGGTGTGCAGGCCGTCGTCGTCCTGGGGACTCCTCGGGCTGGCCGAGGACGTCGTCGGCGAACTCGTCCAGCCAGCCCTCGAAGGCGGTAGTCATCGCCGGACGGACGACGCCGGACCAGCCACGGCTGCAGATGGTCGTACCCGCGCACCGACACCCGTTTCAGCGGCCGCACCCGGTACGCCGACTGCCCGCGCAGCCGCTGGGCGAGCTCCCGGTCCACCAGCACGGTCCCGGGCCGGGCGATCGAGGTGAGCCGGCTGGCCAGGTTGACCACCGGCGAGTAGATGTCGCCGAGCCGGGTGAGCACCGCCCCGTACGCGGCGCCGACCCGCAGCGGCGGCCGGTCCTCGGCGTCCCACGCGACCGGCAGCTGCAGGCCGATCTCGACGGCGGCGAGGGCGGTGTGCGCGGTGAAGAGCACCCCGTCACCGACGGTCTTGACGACCCGGCCGGAGTGGCGGGCGATGACCTCCGCCGCGGTGCTCTCGAAGTCCTCGACCATCCGGCCGAGCTCCCGCCCGCCCATTCCCCGGCTGCGGGAGGTGTAGCCGACGAGGTCAGCGAAGCCGACGGCGAGCTCGCGGCGGTCCCCCGGCGCCGCGGCCGCCAGCAGACGGTCCGCGTTGGCGGCCAGGTGGCGCCGCCACACGTACTCCTGCACCTTCCGCAGCTGCGGCAGCAACGCCCGGGCCGCCTCGACCACCTGCTCGGCCGTGGCGTCGGGTCCGTCGCCCCCGGCGACGCGCGACAGCGCGTCGGCGAGCATGTCGGTCTGCCAGTCGGCCAGCCGGGACAGCGACTGGCCCATCGCTCGGGCGATCGAGGCCTCCGTGTCGGGGTCCACGAAGCCGGACCGGATGAGCGAGGACAGCACCTCGAGGGCGGCGAGGTCGGAGTCGGTGAACGCGGGGTCGTCGTCGGCGGCGTCGGGGAAGCCGAGCGCCCGCCACAACCGCTGGGTCCGCTCCGGCGCCATGCCGGACAGCTGCGAGACCTGCAGCCGGGTGTAGCGGCGCGGCCCGTCGAGCAACAGCCGCTCGACGGCCTCGCGGGCCGCCGGGCCCGGGACCTCCCCGGGATCGGTCATCGCGTCCGCCGGGGCCTCAGCCCGTGGTGTGCACGACGAGGACGTCGCACGACGAGCGGCGGGTGGCGTCGGCCGGCACCGAGCCGAGGAGCCGTCCCTTGATCCCGGCCAGCCCGCGGTTGCCGACGACGAGCAGGTCCGCGTCCTCGCGCCGCACGACGTCCAGCAGGGTCTCGACCGGGGAGCCCTGCACCGCGAGGGTCTTCACGTCCTTCGCCCCCGCCTTGCTGGCCCGCTCGTGCGCGGTCCGGACGGTGTCCTCGGCCGGGTGCGAGCCCACGACCTGGTAGGCGTCGTCCCGGAGGGCGTCCTGCGCCTGGGCGAGCTCACGGTCGTCGGCCTCGGCGGGCAGGTACGCGCAGGCGATGACCAGCGTCGCGCCGCAGGCACCCGCCAGGGCACCGGCACGGCAACCGCCCGCAGCGATGATTCCGAGCCGTCGGTGCCGACGACGACAGTCCGGTAGGCGCTCTCGCTCACGGCGCGCACTCTATGTGACGTGTGTCAACGGTCACCCCGAGATGATCAGTCCGCCGGAACGCAGCGACGACCGTGACGTCGCACCCCCGTGCGCTTGGATGAGGACGTCCCGCGTCCGATGTCAGGAGTCCCTCATTCCCAGCGGCAGCACCGCGGCGGTCGAGCCGGTTCAGGTCGACGTCCGCGGTCTCACCAAGTCCTTCGGCGCCGTGCAGGCGGTCGTCGACCTGAGCTTCACGGTCGAGCCGGGTTCGGTCACGGGATTCCTCGGCCCCAACGGAGCGGGCAAGACCACGACGCTCCGGATGCTGCTCGGCCTGGAGAAGCCCGACGCGGGCACGGCCACGTTCAACGGCGCCGCGTACGCGAGCCTGCCGGAGCCCGTCCGCACCGCCGGCGCCGTCCTCGAGACCGCCTTCCACCCGGCCCGGTCCGGCCGCAACCACCTGCGCGTCTACTGCCGCGCCGCCGGGCTGCCGCTCAGCCGTGCCGACGAGGTGCTCGTCCAGGTCGGTCTCGCCGACGCCGGCAACCGGCGAGCCGGGGGCTACTCCCTCGGCATGCGCCAGCGGCTCGCCCTGGCGACGGCCCTGCTCGGCGACCCCGCCGTCCTCGTGCTCGACGAGCCGGCCAACGGCCTGGACCCCGAGGGCATCCAGTGGCTGCGCGGCTTCATCCGCCACCTCGCGCACGACGAGGGGCGCACGGTCCTCGTCTCCAGCCACCTGCTGTCCGAGGTCGAGCAGACCGTCGACCGCGTGGTGATCGTCGGCGCGGGCCGCCTTGTCCGCGAGGGCTCGATGGCCCAGCTCCGGTCCGGGGCCGACGGCGCCGGCACCGTGCTGGTCCGCAGCCCGGAGGCGGCCCGGCTGGCCGAGGTGCTGCGGCAGGCCGGCACGTCGGTCAGCGGCCAGGACGGCGACGCGCTCACGGTGACCGGCCGGACCACGGCCGAGGTCGGCAGCCGCGCGTTCGCCGCAGGCATCGAGCTGCACGAGCTGCGCGCGCAGTCCAGCGGCCTCGAGGAGATCTATTTCCAGCTCACCGCCGGGCAGGAGCAGTTCGCCGCTCCGCACGTCGACGAGACCACTCCGCAGGAGGCCGCCCGATGATCCGCCTGGTGCGCTCCGAGTGGACCAAGCTGTTCACCACCCGGGTGTGGATCGGCCTGCTGCTCGGCGGCTGCGCGCTCGTGGGCGGGTTCGCCGCCCTGTTGACCGGCTTCGCCGGCCGACGCGGAGAGCGGCCAGCCCGGCCTGCCGTCGGTGACGGCCCAGTTCGAGCAGCTCGCCTTCGCCGTCAGCGCCACCGGCGCCAACGTCATGCTGCTGATCCTCGGGATCATCGGGATGACGCAGGAGTACCGGCACCGGACGGCCACGCCGACGTTCCTCACGAGCCGCGGCGCGGGCACGTCGTCGTGGCGAAGCTCGTCGCCTACGCACTGGCCGCAATCCCGTTCGCACTGCCCGTGCTGGCCGTGAACGTCCTCGTCGCGATGGTGTACGCCGGGGCCCGCGGCGAGGTCACCGTCCTTCACCGCCGACAACCTGCGGGTCCTGGCGACCTCGGGCCGGCGCTGGTCATCTATGCCGTGATCGGCGTCGGGATCGGGGCACTGCTCCGCAACCAGGTGGGTGCCGATCGTCGGCGCGCTGGTCTACCTCTTCGTCGTCGAGCCGATCATCAGCTCGATCCCGGCGACCTCGGGTGCCTACAAGTGGATGCCCGGCGGCGCGGTGCAGGCGATGACCGCGACGTTCGAGGGGCCGGAGCTGCTGGAGTGCCTGGCAGGGCGGCCTGTTGCTGCTCGGCTACGGTCTGGTCGCCGCGGTCCTGGGTACTTTCCTGGCCGTGCGGCGCGACATCGTCTGAAGCCGGCCAACCCGATCCCGCCGCTCCGTCCCGACGACCCGAGAACGGGGAGCACGCGTGACGACCCGCATGACCGTCCAGCGCCTGGGCCGACTGATCGCCGATGGCGACGTCGACGCCGTCCGGAGCGCCGTCGAGGCCTCCCCCCGGCTGCTGGCGCGCACCGTCGAACGGGACGGCCAGGGCGGCTGGACGCCGCTGCACGTCGCCGTCGTGGAGGGGCAGGCCGAGGTCGTCCGCGCGCTGGTCGGCGCGGGCGCCGACGTGGCGGCACGCACCGAGCACCACCGGACGCCGCTGCACGTCGCGCTGCAGTACCACCCCGACCTGGTGCCGCTGCTGCTCGAGCTCGGCGCCGTGCTCGACGCGCCGAGCGCGGCCTACCTCAACGACGTCGACCATCTGGCCCGTCACTCGAGGACGGCACCCGGGCCGACGACCGGGCGTCGGGCATCGACCTCCTGTCCTGGGCGGCGTTCGGCGGTGCGGCCGCCGCCGCCCGGCTGCTCCTCGAACGCGGTGCCGACGCCGACGGCGGTGCCCTCCACGCGGCGGCCAGCGGCTCCCGGCTGAAGCTGGTGAAGCTGCTCATCGACGCGGGCGCCGACGTCGACCGGCGCGATCCGGACACCGGCCGGACCCCCCTGCACGCCGCGGTCGCCGCCGGTCCCGACGGCGACTCACCCGCGATCGTCACGGTCCTCCTGGCGGCCGGCGCGGACGTCAACGCCACCACGAACGACGGTGCCACCGCGCTCGACATCAGCCGGGTCGCGGCGGCCCGGCACCGGCGCAGCGACGCAGGTCAGGCCACGGGCAACGACGCCCTGGCCGAGTTGCTCGTGGCGCACGGCGCCTCCGACTGACCTGCCCACCGGTGCCGACGGTGCCACCGGCGGGCGGGTCGGTCATGCCACGTCCGCGGACAGGCGCAGAGGTAGACTCGGCCCCCGGTCCAGCCATGCCCAGCGGACATGTGGCGCACAGACATCTCGCTAGGCAGACACAGCCCTTAGACGAAGAAGGCACTCGACCCCGTGTCAAGCGTGAGCTCATCCCGGCCGTCCTCCTCGAACTCCTCCTCCGTGGCGGGTTTCGGCACCAACGAGTGGCTGGTCGAGGAGATGTACCAGCAGTACCTGTCCGACCCCTCCAGCGTCGACCAGGCCTGGCACGAGTTCTTCGCCGACTACCGGCCGGGTAGCCCGGTGGGCGCCGCCGACCGTGCGGCCACCACCGCGGACAACGGCGCCCGCCCGGCGGCGACCGCCCCCTCCGAGGACGCGGAGCCGGCCGCAGAGCCCGCCGCTGAGACCGCGCCGAAGCCGGCCGCCACGCCGAAGCCGAAGGCCGAGCCCGCCGCCGAAGCCGCCACCGAGACCAAGCCGGCGGCCGCGAAGCCCGCCGAGAAGCCCGCCGCCGCCAAGCCCGCCACCCCGGTCGCCGCCGGCAAGCAGAGCCCGCTGCGCGGCGCCGCGGCCAGCGTCGTCAAGAACATGAACGTCTCGCTCACCGTGCCGACGGCGACGAGCGTGCGCGCGGTGCCGGCCAAGCTGCTGGCCGACAACCGCATCGTCATCAACAACCACCTCGCCCGCTCGCGCGGCGGCAAGGTCTCCTTCACGCACCTGATCGGCTACGCGCTGGTGCGAGCGCTGGACGCCTTCCCCAACATGAACAGCGCCTTCGCCGAGGTCGACGGCAA
This sequence comes from uncultured Actinomycetota bacterium, assembly GCA_963748305.1. Classification (GTDB taxonomy): domain Bacteria; phylum Actinomycetota; class Actinomycetes; order Mycobacteriales; family Geodermatophilaceae; genus Blastococcus_B. The sequence continues at coordinate 26,577 of CAVVIN010000014.1, forward strand.
GCCGGTGCTGGTCGCGCCCGAGCACGTCAACTTCGGCCTGGCCATCGACCTGCCCAAGTCCGACGGCTCGCGGTCGCTGGTGGTGGCGTCCATCAAGGGCGCCGAGGAGATGGACTTCGCGAGGTTCTGGGCGGCCTACGAGGACATCATCCGGCGCGCCCGGCAGGGCAAGCTCACGATCGAGGACTTCTCCGGCACCACGATCAGCCTGACCAACCCCGGCACGATCGGCACCAACCACTCGGTGCCCCGGCTGACCGCCGGCCAGGGCGCCATCATCGGCGTCGGGGCGATGGAGTACCCGGCCGAGTTCCAGGGGATGAACCCCGACTCGCTCACCGAGATGGCCGTCTCGAAGATCATCACGCTGACCTCGACGTACGACCACCGGATCATCCAGGGTGCGGAGTCGGGCGACTTCCTGCGCCGGCTGCACGGCCTGCTGCTCGGCGACGACGGCTTCTACGACGAGGTCTTCGGTTCGCTGCGGATCCCGTACACGCCGGTGCGCTGGATGCCCGACGTCCGGATCAGCCACGAGGGCGAGATCGACAAGGAAGCCCGGGTCATCGAGGTCATCGAGGCCTACCGGCGCAACGGCCACCTCATGGCCGACACCGACCCGCTCGAGTACCGGGTGCGCAACCACCCGGACCTCGACATCCTCGAGCACCACCTGACGCTGTGGGACCTCGACCGGAAGTTCCCGGTCGGCGGCTTCGCCGGCGAGCGGGTCATGCCGCTGCGCGACATCCTCGGCGTCCTGCGGAACTCCTACTGCCGCACGGTCGGCGTGGAGTACATGCACATCACCGATCCCGAGGAGCGCGACTGGCTCCAGCAGCGGATCGAGGTCAAGCACGCCCAGCCCGACCGCGAGAAGCAGAAGCACGTCCTCGGCCGGCTCAACGCCGCGGAGGCGTTCGAGACCTTCCTGCAGACCAAGTACGTGGGGCAGAAGCGGTTCAGCCTCGAGGGCGGCGAGTCCGTCATCCCGATCCTGGACGAGGTGCTGATCGCGGGCACCGACCACGGCCTCGACGAGGTCGCGATCGGCATGGCGCACCGCGGCCGGCTCAACGTGCTCGCCAACGTCCTCGGCAAGAGCTACGCCAAGATCTTCGGCGAGTTCGAGGGCAACATCGACCCGGGCACCGTCCAGGGCTCCGGCGACGTCAAGTACCACCTGGGCGCCACCGGAACGTTCCGCAACCCGTTCCGCGACGACGCCGAGATCGCCGTGTCGCTCGCCAGCAACCCGAGCCACCTCGAGACGGTCAACCCGGTGCTCGAGGGCATCGTCCGAGCCAAGCAGGACATGATCGACAAGGGCGAAGGGGGCTTCACCGTCCTGCCCGTCCTGCTGCACGGCGACTCGGCGTTCGCCGGTCAGGGCGTGGTCGCCGAGACCCTCAACCTGTCGCAGCTGCGGGGCTACCGCACCGGCGGCACGGTGCACGTCGTCATCAACAACCAGGTCGGCTTCACCACCAGCCCGGCGGCGGCCCGCTCGAGCCTGTACTCGACCGACGTCGCCCGGATGATCGGCGCGCCCGTCTTCCACGTGAACGGCGACGACCCCGAGGCCTGCGTGCGGGTGGCGCGGCTGGCCGTGGAGTACCGCCAGGCGTTCAAGAAGGACGTCGTCGTCGACCTGGTCTGCTACCGCCGCCGCGGGCACAACGAGGGCGACGACCCGTCGATGACGCAGCCGCTGATGTACGACATCATCGACCGCAAGCGCTCGGTCCGGAAGCTCTACACCGAGGCGCTCGTCGGCCGCGGGGACATCACGCTGCAGGAGGCCGAGGAGGCCCTCAAGGACTACCGCGGCCAGCTGGAGCGCGCGTTCGCCGAGACGCACGACGCGCAGGACTCCTCCAAGCCCGAGCCGGTCATGGACCCGCGGGCGCCCCAGGAGTCCACGGTCCAGACGGCGATCACGCCCGAGATCATCAAGGCCATCGGCGACGCACACGTCTCGCTCCCGCAGGACTTCAACCCGCACCCGAAGCTGAAGCGGATGCTGGAGCGGCGCGCGGCCATGGCCAGCGAGGGCGGCGTCGACTGGGCGATGGGCGAGCTGCTCGCCTTCGGGTCGCTGCTCATGCAGGGCGTGCCGGTGCGCCTGGCCGGTCAGGACTCCCGTCGCGGCACCTTCGTCCAGCGGCATTCGGTGCTCATCGACCGGGAGAGCGGCGCGGAGCACACCCCGCTGTCGAACCTCACCGAGGACCAGGCGAAGTTCTTCGTCTACGACTCGCTGCTCTCGGAGTACGCGGCGCTGGGCTTCGAGTACGGCTACTCGGTGGCCAACCAGCAGGCGCTGGTGCTCTGGGAGGCGCAGTTCGGCGACTTCGTCGACGGCGCCCAGATGGTCATCGACGAGTTCATCAGCTCCGGCGAGGCCAAGTGGGGCCAACGCTCCGGCGTCGTCATGCTGCTGCCGCACGGGCTGGAGGGGCAGGGCCCCGACCACTCCAGCGGCCGGATCGAACGGTTCCTGCAGCTGTCGGCGGAGAACAACATGACCGTCGCCAACTGCACCACCCCGGCCAACTACTTCCACCTGCTCCGCCGGCAGGCGCTGTCGGAGTACCACCGCCCGATGGTCGTCTTCACGCCGAAGTCGCTGCTGCGGGCCAAGGCGGCGGTCAGCGCGGTCGAGGACTTCACCGAGCAGAACTTCCGCGCGGTGCTGCCCGACACGGGTGTCGGTGGCGAGCCGCTGGACGACGCCGCGGTGAAGCGGGTCCTCCTCTGCAGCGGCAAGGTCGCCTACGACCTCATGGCGAAGCGGGAGTCCGACGGCACCGCCGATGTGGCGGTCCTGCGGGTCGAGCAGCTCTACCCGCTGCCGGCCGAGCAGATCCGCGCCGAGCTCGAGCGGTACCCGAACGCGAACGACATCGTCTGGGTGCAGGAAGAGCCGATGAACATGGGCGCCTGGCAGTTCATGGCCGTCAACCTGCCCGAGACCTGCCGGAGGGCCGGACGTTCCGCCGGGTCAGCCGGCGCGCGTCGGCCAGCCCCGCGGTCGGCTCGGCCAAGGTGCACGAGGTCGAGCAGCGACAGCTGGTCGCCGAGGCGTTCGCGGACTGAGTGGGCCGTGTACTTCACCGACCGAGGGCTCGAGGAGCTGGCCGACCGGCGGGGCGATGAGCAGGTCACGCTCGCCTGGCTGGCGGACCAGATGCAGGCGTTCGTCGACCAGTTCCCCGACTTCGAGGTACCGGTCGAGCGGCTGGCCACCTGGCTGGCCCGCGGCGGTACCGACGACGAGGAGTGAGCGGGGACCTACCGCTGGCGCGCGTCGGGGTACGGGCGGACGCCCGCGAGCCTGACGCCTGGTACTGGCAGCTGCCCGCCGTGGCGCAGCTGCGCGACGAGGGGCTGTCCCTCGCGCCGGTGACCGTCCTCGTCGGTGAGAACGGGTCCGGCAAGTCGACTCTGGTCGAGGCGGTCGCGCACGCCTGGAACGAGTCCCTGACCGCCCAGGTCAAGCACTGGGGGCCGAGGCCCTCGGCCGAGGACGCCGACCTGTGGCGGGAGCTCGCGCTCACCGGGCAGCGGCCCCGACCGCAAGGCGGCGTGTGGCTGCGCGGTGAGGCCATGCACGGTGTCTTCGCCGGGATCGACAGCGCAGCGGTCGAACTCCGCGCGTTCGACGGGGTACCGCTCAATCAGCGGTCGCACGGCGAGGGCTTCCTCGCCCTGCTCGAGTCGCGGACCCTGGAACGCGGGCTGTGGATCCTCGACGAGCCGGAGTCGGCGCTGTCGTTCCGGTCCTCGCTCCGCCTGATGGCGCTGCTGGACGGCATCCAGGCCGCTGGCTCGCAGGTGCTGCTGGCCACCCACTCCCCCGTCCTCGCCGCGCTGCCGGGCGCGCGCATCTACGAACTCGGCGACACCGGCTTCACCCAGCAGCAGTGGGCCGATCTGGACCTGGTCCGGGACTGGCAGATGTTCTTCGACGACCCGCGGCGGCTGCTGCACCACCTGCTCGCCGATTGAGGCGCGCCGCGCGCCTCCCCCGCCGACACGCCGTCCAGCGGGACCCTTTGTTCGTGCTCGGTCACTCCCACGCCCTGTCCGGCCTGGCCGTCGGTGCCGCGACGCTGCCCTGGGCGCCCGTCGACGGCACGGTCAGTCAGGTCGCCTGGATCGCCGCGGTCGGCGGCTTCGCGATGCTGCCCGACCTCGACCAGCACTGCTCGACCGTCTCGGACATGTGGGGTCCGGCCACCGACGTCCCGTCGGGCCTCCTCGGCAAGCTCGCCGGCGGCCACCGGTGGGGCACGCACGACGCCGTCCTGGCGCCCCTGGCGTTCGGCGGACTGGCCATGCTCGCCGCCGACGCCTTCTGGTCCAGCCTGCTCCTGATGGCGCTGGCGATCGGGCTGGCCCTGCGCGCCCTGCACTTCGTCATCCCCGGCCGCGCCGAGACGACGGTGATCGGGAATCTGATCCTGTCGTGGGGCGGGGCCTGGTACCTGCTCGATCACATGGTGAATCCGGCCTGGCTGCCGTGGGCGGTGGCCGCCGGGGTGCTGACGCACATCGTCGGTGACGCGATCACCACGGCCGGGGTGCCGATGCCGCTGCTCTGGATCGTCAACCGCGGCCGCCTGGTGTTCTTCCCGATGCGCACCGGGGCGACGCTGGAGAAGGCGGTGCTCGTGCCGCTGTTCCTCGCGGCGACGGTCGGGTTCATCTACGTCAACACCGAGGTGCGCGACGCCGTCGACCCGCTGGTGGAGAGGCTGCTGCTCAGCCTCGGCTGATACTCGAGGGTGTGGAGCGACTCTCCGACCGGCTGCTGAACTGGGCCAGCATCCTCGACGACGAGACGCGCCGGCAGGCCGAGCGGACCGCCTCCCTCCCCTTCGTGCACCCGCACGTGGCGCTGATGCCCGATGCGCATCTCGGCAAGGGCGCGACCGTCGGCTCGGTGCTGCCGACGAGGGGCGCGATCGTCCCGGCCGCGGTCGGCGTGGACATCGGCTGCGGAATGATCGCCGTCCGGACGCCGTGGACCGTCGCCGAGGTGCGCGCCCGCGGGCCGCTGGCGCCGCTGCGCGGCGACATCGAACGGGCCGTCCCGCTCTCGGCCGGGAAGAACAACAAGACGCTCACCGGGTCGGCGAGGCGCCGGGTCGCCGAGCTGGAGGCGACGGCCGACGAACTCGGCGACGACGTGCTGCGGTCGGTCACCTCCACCGCCGCCGAACTGGCCGCTGCAGCTGGGCAGCCTCGGCTCGGGCAACCACTTCATCGAGGTCACCGCGGACGAGGAGGACCGCGTCTGGCTGTTCCTGCACTCGGGCAGCCGCGGGGTGGGCAACAAGATCGCCTCGAGGCACATCGCGATCGCGCAGGAACGCGCCCGCCGGGACCGGCTCGACCTGCCCGACCGCGACCTCGCCTGGCTCGACGAGGGGACGCCGCGAGTTCGACCGGTACATCGCCGAGCTGCGGTGGGCCCAGCACTTCGCGCTGCTCAACCGCGAGGAGATGATGGACCGGGTCGCCGGCTGCCTGGCCCGGCACATGCGCGCCGAGGAGACGTCCGAGCTCGAGCGGATCAACGCCCACCACAACTTCACCCAGCGGGAGACCCACGACGGCGTCGACCTGTGGGTGTCCCGCAAGGGCGCCATCGAGGCTCGGCTGGGCCAGGACGGCCTGATTCCCGGCTCGATGGGGACGGCGAGCTACGTGGTCACCGGCCTGGGCAACCCGCTGTCGCTGAACTCCTCGCCGCACGGCGCGGGGCGGGCCTACTCGCGCACCAAGGCGCGGAAGACCTTCACCCGGGCCCAGCTGGAGGAGTCGATGCGCGGCATCGAGTGGCGGCACAGCGACGTCTTCCTCGACGAGATCCCCGCTGCCTACAAGGACGTCGGAACAGTCATGGCCGACGCGGCCGACCTGGTCGAGGTGCGGCACACCCTGCGCCAGCTGGTCAACGTGAAGGGCGACTGAGCAGTACCGTTCGGGTGGTCGGTCTGCCGGTGGCCACCCTGGTGGCGCTGGCCCAGGACGGCCCGGACGGGGTGGACGTACTGAACCTGGCCGACGAGATGACCGCACGCGGCTGGATGCTGCAGCCGCAGCCACCGTTCGCGCAGGTCGGCGGCGACCTGCCGGCGACGCTCCACCTCACGGTCACCGGGGCGACCGCGGGCCGCATGGACGCGCTGCTCGCCGACCTCGCCGACGCCGCCCGTGCGGCGGCGCTCCTCCCCGCGCCCGTGGCCGACCCGGACCTCGTGGCGGCGGCCGCGACCATCGACCCGGCGACGCTCACGGTCGCGGAGGTCGATGCGCTGCTGGAGGTCGCCGGCGTCGGGGGCGGTCGGCTCCCCGCGCGCATGGCGCCGGTGCACGCGCTGGTGTCCGCGCTGCCCCGGCCGGTCGCCGAGCGGCTGCTGGCGGGGGTGCTGGGCCAGGTCTACCGGCCTAGCGCGTGACGCCCTCCCGGCGCGCGCAGTCGCCCACCGCTGCTGCCACCGCCTCGGCGACGCGGCGGTCCAGCGGGCTGGGCACCACGTAGTCCGGCCGCACGTCGTCGCCCACGACGTCGGCGATGGCGGTGGCCGCGGCCAGTTTCATCCCCTCGGTGATCGAGTGCGCGCCGGCGTCGATGGCGCCGCGGAAGATGCCGGGGAAGGCCAGCACGTTGTTGATCTGGTTGGCCAGGTCGCTGCGCCCGGTGGCGACGACGGCGGCATACCTGGCCGCCATCTCGGGATCGACCTCCGGCGTCGGGTTGGCCAGCGAGAACACGATGCAGTTCGGGGCCATCGAGGCGATCGCCGACTCGGCACCGTGCCGCCGGAGAGACCGAGGTAGACGTCGGCGCCCTCGAGGGCGCCGACCATCGTGCCCGCGTAGCCGGCCTTGTTCGTGTGGGTGACCAGCCACTGCTTGACCGGGTGCAGGGCGTCCCGGCCGGCGTGCAGGATGCCCTGGGAGTCGGCGACGGCGATGTCGCCGATGCCCGCCTCGAGCAGGATCTTCGTGCAGGCGACGCCCGCGGCGCCGGCGCCGGCCACGACCACGCGCAGGTCGGAGATCGGCCGGCCGACCACCTTCGCGGCGTTGCGCAGGGCGGCGAGCACGACGATCGCCGTCCCGTGCTGGTCGTCGTGCATCACCGGGATGTCGAGTCGATCGCGCAGCCGCGCCTCGATCTCGAAGCACCGTGGGGCGCTGATGTCCTCGAGGTTGATGCCCCCGAACGACGGCGCGATCGCGATGACCGCGTCGACGATCTCGTCGACGTCGTTGGTGGCCAGCACGATCGGCACCGCCGACAGCCCGGAGAACTCGCTGAACAGGCAGGCCTTGCCCTCCATCACCGGCAGGGACGCCGCGGGGCCGATGTCGCCCAGGCCCAGCACGGCCGAACCGTCGGAGACGACGGCGACGACGCGGGGGGCCCAGGTGAAGCGGTGGGCGAGGTCGGGCTCGGCGGCGATGGCACTGGACACCCGCGCGACGCCGGGCGTGTAGGTGAGCGCGAGGTCGGCGATCGAGGTGATCCGTCGGGTCGGCGTCACGCTGAGCTTGCCGCCCTCGTGCACCGCAAAAGCGGGGTCGTCGGCGAAGCGGTCGGTGCCGGGTCCGGGATTCTCGTTGCCGCCCATGGTCAGCGAGCGTAATCGGGTCCCGGACGGCGGGTGCTACCGCGCTGACCTCGGCAGGCGTCCCGGGTGCGGCCAGGCGCGGGCCACCACCCGGCCGACGACGACGGCGACGCCGAACGCCCGGCTGTCGTCGGTGACGAACGGGTTGTCACCCTCCACCCAATGGCCACCGGGCACCGCCCGCCGCACCCGCTTGACCACCAGCAGGTCGGGCCGGGCGGGGAACCGCGCGAGGACGACGTCCCCGGGCCGGACTGCCTCCGGTGTGGACACCCGGCGGACGAACAACCGGTCGCCGGCGCGCACGGTCGGCGCCATCGACGGGCCGCTGACCCGGGCCACCGCCCATGCCGTGGCCAGCGGCGGGACGGCGCCAGGGGGCGGTCCGCTCGCGCTGTCGCTGTCGATCACCGCGAGTAGGGTCCCAGACGACCCAACCCCACGACATCCGGAGGCATCTTCATGCGTCTCACCAGCATGTTCTCCGCCCGTCCTGGACGTCACCGCGCACTGCGACCTCCCCTGCGGCGTCTACGACCCGGCCCAGGCCCGCATCGAGGCGGAGTCCGTCAAGGCCATCCAGGAGAAGTACCAGGGCAACGAGGACCCGGTCTTCCGCTCTCGCGCGATCCTGATCAAGGAGCAACGGGCGGAGCTGGTCAAGCACCACCTGTGGGTGCTGTGGACCGACTACTTCAAGCCCCCGCACTTCGAGAAGTACCCGGAGCTGCACGAGCTGTTCAACAAGGCCACCAAGCAGGCCGGTGCCTCGGGTGGCAAGGGCAGCATGGACCCGGCCGAGGGCCAGAAGCTGCTCGACCTCATCGCCGAGATCGACAAGATCTTCTGGGAGACCAAGGCCGCGGCCTAGCTCTTCCCGTACCACCGGCGACGGCCGGCGAGCACCCGCTCGCCGGCCGTCGCTGCTCGTCGCCGGCCACGCGGACGGGCGCGCAGGTGCCGCCGTCGGCCCGTGATAGGACTTCCGCCGATCGGAAGACTCCCGGCGCGCACGCCTAGGGTCTGACCATGCGCGCCTCGGAGGACTACATGATCGACATCGGCGCGCTACTGGAGAATGTCGAGGCCGCAGCCCCGATCGACGCCGTCGAGGCGGTGGCTGCCTCCCTCGGCGAGATGGTCGCGGCCAAGGCCGTCTCGTTCCTCATCGCCGACTTCAGCGGCCGGGCCGTCGTCCGACTCACCTCTGTCGGACGGGTCCCGGGCGCACGGAGCCAGGGCGTCGAGCAGGCCGAGACGTTGCCGCTGAGGGGCACGATCTACGAGCGGGTGATGCGGACGCAGCACGCAGACGTCGCGCAGGTCGACGACGGCGCCCGGCTGATCGTCCCGGTCACCGACCGGGGAGATGCGATCGGTCTGATCGAGCTCGTGCTCCCCCGCTACCCGATCCGCGGGCAGGTCGCCGACATCCGCAGCGCCGCGCACGCCCTCGCCTACGTCGTCATCGCCGCCCGCCGGCACACCGACGTCTTCGAGTGGGGTCAGCGCTCCACCCCGTTCGCGCTGGCCGCGGAGATCCAGCGGCGACTGCTGCCGGCGTCCTACACCTGCGAGGCGGGGCAGTTCACCCTCGCCGGATGGCTGGAGCCGGCGAGTTCGGTGGGCGGCGACACCTTCGACTACACCCTCGACCGCGATGCCCTCCAGGTGTCGATCACCGACGCCGTCGGCCACCAGGTGGAGGCCGCCCTGCTGGCCACGCTCCTGGTCGGCAGCCTGCGCAACGGACGGCGCAAGGGGCTCGACCTCGCCGGGCAGGCCCGGAACGCCAACGACGCGCTGGCCGAGAACGCGGCGGCGGGTCAGTTCGTCACCGGTCAGCTCGATGCGGGTCGACCTGAACACCGGCGCCGCGTCGATCGTCAACGCGGGGCACCCCTTCCCGCTGCGGCTGCGCGACGGCCGAGTGGAGGAGATCGAGCTGCCCGTCGAGGCCCGTTCGGCGTCCCACCGGGCAAGGAATTCCATCTGCAGCCGTTCTCCCTGGAGCCCGGTGACCGGATCATCTTCCTGACCGACGGCATGCAGGAGCGCAACGCCGCATCGCTGGACGTCGCGGCGGCGCTGGCGGCCACGGCCGACCTGCACCCGCGGGAGGTCGTCCACGCGCTGGGTGACGCGGTGCTGCACGCGACCGGTGGCGACCTGCGCGACGACGCCACGATGGTCTGCCTCGACTGGTACGGCGGGCCGCAGCGACGTCGTACCACGGAGCAGGGCGCCGATCCCGACCGCGCCTCGGGCCCGTCTCGCCTCGCTGACCCGTCGGACGCGTCTGGCCGCACGCTCGGCCCCCGCGGGCGCCTCCCGGTACGGTTTGACCACGATGCGCATCGATCCGGCCGGGTGGCCCTTCATCACCGGGCCGCTGGCCCCCGCCGCCGTCCTCGCCACCGCGGGGCGGACCCGGAACCGCCGCTGGGCCCGGGTGGCCGCATGGCCGTTCGTGGGGCTCTCGGCCTACATGGCGCTGTTCTTCCGCGACCCGGACCGGCGGTGCGACACCGAGAAGCCGGACCCGGACGAGGTCCTCTCCCCCGCCGACGGCATGGTGATGGTCGCCGGCGAGCCGCAGGAGGGGGTCGCCCCCGAGGGCGACTGGCAGCAGGTGAGCGTCTTCCTGTCGGTCGTCGACGTTCACGTCAACCGCTCGCCGTACTCCGGCGAGGTCGTCGAGAGCTCCTACCGGAAGGGCAGCTTCCTGGCCGCCTACCGCAAGGAGTCCGCGCACAAGAACGAGCGGAGCGAGTTGTGGCTGCGCGACGGGGACCGACCGTGGTGTTCCGGCAGATCGTGGGAGTGCTGGCCCGTCGGATCGTCACGCGGACCGGTCCGGGCCAGCGACTGGCCACCGGCGAGCGGATGGGCCTGATGAAGTTCGGCTCGCGAATGGACGTCTTTCTTCCGCCGGAGTGCACGATCACGGTGCGCAAGGGTCAGCGGGTACGCGGCGGCGAGACCGTCATCGCCCGCTTCCCGCGGCCTCCTGAGTCAGCGCCCGATGGCGACGCGGCGCACCGCCACCGGGAGTTCGTCCGGGGTTCCGTCCGGGGTTCCCGCCGACGCGCGCTGGCGACTCTGCCCAGCCTCTTCACCCTCGCCAACATGATGTGCGGCTTCGCCGCGATCCTGGTGTCGATCCGGGGCGACTACCCGCTCGCCGCCATGCTTGTCGGGCTGTCGATCATCTTCGACATCACCGACGGCGCGGTCGCTCGGCTGGTGGGCGCGGTGACCCCGTTCGGGCTGCAGTTCGACTCGCTGGCCGACCTCGTGTCGTTCGGCCTGGCGCCGGCGCTGATGGCGTTCACCCTCTTCTCCGAGGGCCGCGACGAGTGGGACCCGCTGGGGTGGGTTGCCTGCTTCATCTGGGTGGCGTGCGCCGCGATCCGGCTGGCCCGCTTCAACACCACGATCGACCCGACCGCCGACAAGCGGTACTTCATCGGCATGCCGAGCCCGGGAGCGGCCGGCGTCGTCCTGGCCTCGGTGTTCGCGTTCGGCGACCAGATGCAGGGCCGCGACCGGCTGTGGGTGCTGCTCATCATCGTCGTCCCGGCGCTGCTCATGGTCAGCAGCATCCGGTTCCGGTCGTTCCGGTCGCTGGTCAGCCCGAAGAGCGGCAAGCCCTACGGTCTGATCGCCTTGGCCGTGGTGCTCGTGATCGGCTTCGCGCTGACGCCCGTGTGGACCGGGATCGCGCTGGCCTACGGCTACCTGCTGGCGCCGCTGCTGCTGCCGGTCGTCGCGCCGCTGGCCCGGCTGCTGCCCGCCCGGCTCAAGGAGACCCTGTCGTGACGCGTCCGTCCGATCCGCCCGGACGACGTCCCGGCGGTCGTCGGACTGGTCCGCGAACTGGCGGAGTACGAGCGGGCGCTGCACGAGGTGCGCCTCACCGAGGAGCAGCTCACCGACTGCCTGTTCGGCCCCTCCCCCGCGCTCTTCGGCCACGTCGCCGAACACGAGGGGACTGTCGTCGGCGTCGCCCTGTGGTTCCTCAACTTCTCCACCTGGCGCGGCACGCACGGCATCTACCTCGAGGACCTGTTCGTGCAGCCGGGGCATCGCGGCCAGGGGCTGGGCAAGGAACTCCTGCGCGCCCTCGCCGAGGTGTGCGTCGAGCGCGGCTACTCGCGCCTGGAGTGGTCCGTCCTCGACTGGAACACCCCGTCGATCGAGTTCTACAAGGCCGCCGGCGCCGTCCCGATGGACGAGTGGACGGTCTTCCGCCTGACCGACGACGCCCTGGGCAGCTTCGCCGCCGACCGGAGGAATGCATGACGACCGAGCGAGTCCCCCCGGAGTGCTGGCTGACCGACATGGACGGCGTGCTCGTCCACGAGGAGAAGGCGCTGCCGGGCGCCGCGGAGTTCCTGGACCGGCTGGTCGAGAAGCAGCGCCGCTTCCTCGTGCTGACCAACAACTCGATCTTCACCCCGCGGGACCTCGCCGCGCGGCTCATCCGCAGCGGGCTGCAGGTGCCCGAGGAGTCGATCTGGACGTCGGCCCTCGCGACGGCGGACTTCCTCAGGAATCAGCTGCCCGGCGGTTCGGCCTACGTCATCGGGGAGGCCGGCCTCACGACGGCGCTGTACGAGGTCGGCTACACCCTCACCGACACCGATCCCGACTACGTCGTCCTCGGGGAGACCCGCACCTACTCGTTCGAGGCCATCACGCGGGCCATCCGGCTGATCGGCCGGGGGGCGCGGTTCATCGCGACCAACCCCGACGTCACCGGCCCCTCACCGGAGGGGCCGCTCCCCGCCACCGGCTCGGTCGCGGCGATGATCACCCGCGCCACCGGCGCCGAGCCGTACTTCGTGGGCAAGCCCAACCCGATGATGTTCCGCAGCGCGATGAACCGCATCGAGGCGCACTCGGAGTCGACGATCATGGTCGGTGACCGCATGGACACCGACGTCGTCGCCGGTATCGAAGCGGGCCTGGAGACGGTGCTCGTGCTCTCGGGCTCGACGGCGGCCGAAGACGTGCGGCGGTTCCCGTTCCGGCCCAGCCGGATCTGCGACTCGATCGCCGACGTGATCGACCTCGTCTAAGGGCGCTCAGGCCTCGGTGTCGCGTTCCAGGTACGCCAGCCGCGACTCGGGCGTGGCCAGCAGGTAGAGCACGGCGGCCACCAGACCCAGCACCGGCAGGCCGATCAGCGGCCGCTCGGCCTCGAACGCCGTGGTGTAGCCCAGCGCCGCCAGCAACAGCTGGAGCACGATCACCGGCCCGCGGGCCCACGGGCGACCCGCCACAGGCCGCGGGCGGCGAGCCCGAGCACCGCGGCCCCGGCACCGATCGCGACGACCTCCGCGATCGCGCGCGGCAGGCTGTCGGGGGTGCTGGTGAGGGTCAGCCACAGCAGGACCAGCGCACCGATGGCGATCAGCGCGGCCTCGACGCCGACCACAGCGGCCGCCCCGCGCAGGGACCGCGGTGCCTCGGTCGCCGGACGAGCGGGCTTCGGCGCGGAGGGCTGGGCGGCCTCGCCGAACAGGCGCGCGGCCCGGCGGGGCTCCTGCGGCCGATCGCCCCTCTGCTCACTCACGGGCGCGAGATTACGCGGCGCCCCGCTGGTCCCGGCCGTTCCACCCGACCCCTGCGTTCGCGTGTAGGAGCGCCTCCGCTGGTTAACCTGGCCATATGCGTGCCCTCGTCGTGGTCAATCCGGCGGCGACCAGCACCACCGCCAAGATGCGCGACGTCCTCGTCGGCGCCCTCGGCAGTGAGCTCAAGGTCGACCTCGTCGAGACCGGTCACCGTGGGCACGCCCGTGAGCTGCCGCCGAGGCGGCCGCCGGCGATGTGGACGTCGTCGTGGCCGTCGGCGGCGACGGAACGGTCAACGAGGTCGTCAACGGCCTGCTGACGAACGGGCCCACCCCCGGGCTGCCCATGCTGGCCGTGGTCCCCGGGGGTTCCACCAACGTCTTCTCCCGGGCCCTCGGCCGCTCGCGCGACCCCGTGGAGGCGACGGCGGAGATCATCGACTCACTGCGGGCCGGCCGCACGCGCCTGATCTCGCTCGGGACGGTGCAGGCCACCGGCACCAGCACCGCACCGCTGGTCGAGCCCGACACCGCGCGGGCGGCGGCGGAGGCGACCGCGGACGCCGCGGCGCACGAGCCGGAGTGGACCGAGGAGCGATGGTTCGTCTTCGCCGCGGGGCTGGGCTTCGACGCCGAGGTGATCGCCCGCGTCGAGGCCCACCGGGCGAAGGGCCGCCGCTCGACCGGCCCCCTCTACGTCCGCGAGGCCACCAAGGCTTTCCTGTTCGGCCGCGAGCGCCGCCGTCCGGCGATGACGCTGCAGATTCCGGGCGAGGATCCGCTGCCCGGCCTGTTCCTCTGCCTGGTCTCCAACGTCAGCCCGTGGACCTATCTGGGCGCCCGGGCGGTCAATCCGAGCCCCGAGGCGTCGTTCGACGCCGGCCTGGACGTCTTCGCGATGGGCCGCATGGGTCCGCTGCGCATGCTCCACACGCTGCGTCAGACGCTGACCCAGAAACCCGACGCCCGCGGTCGGGGTGTGCACCGCTGGCACGACCTCGAGGGGATGTCGCTGACCGCGTCCCGCCCCCAGGGCTGGCAGGTCGACGGGGACCACCTCGGCGCGGCGACGGGACTGCGCGTGCGGCACGTTCCCGCGGCGCTGCGCGTCGTGGCCTGACCTGCGCGGACGATCGGGGGTGACGGCTCCCTCACGCACGCGGCCGACCGCTTGTCAACGCTGCGCCCCGGCGTGTGGTTCCGTCGAGTGGCGGGCCTAGCACGGGCGTGGTGAGCTTGCTCACGAGGGGTCGAACGGCGACCTCGATCTGCTTGACAGGCGTCCTTCACGTGAAAACATCGCGGTAGTACGCAACTTGCTGGTAACAAAGCAAGCAGTCGCTGAGCCAAAGCGCTGGGCAACCGGTGTCGGCCCTGCACTGCGGTCCGAGGCCGGCGACTGAGCACGAACCCAAGACGACACCGAGGAGTACGAAGCCATGGACTGGCGCCACCGCGCGCTCTGCCGGGACGAGGACCCCGAGCTGTTCTTCCCCATTGGGACGACCGGCCCGGCTCTCACTCAGATCGAGCAGGCCAAAGCCGTGTGCCAGCGCTGTCCGGTCGTGTCGTCGTGCCTGGACTGGGCACTGCGCTCGGGCCAGGACTCCGGCGTCTGGGGTGGGTTGTCCGAGGACGAGCGACGCGCGCTGAAGCGCCGTCAGGCCCGTACTCGGGTGCACACCGCCTGACCCGGCCACGACGGCGCTGCCACCAGCGTCCGCACTGACCGCCACGAGGCCGGTCCGGGGTAACCCGGGCCGGCCTTCGTGTGTGTGGGTGTGTGCCTCAGCGGCGGGCTTTCCCCGCTCCCGGCAGGGTCAGGACGGCCTCGGTGCCCGGCTCGTCGTCGGGGGTACCCATCGTCAGGGCACCGCCCAGCTCGCTGACGATGAGCGTGCGCACGATCTGCAGCCCGAGCCCGTCGCTGTCGACCAGGTCGAACTCCTCCGGCAGCCCCCGGCCGTTGTCGCGGACGCGGACGACGAGGTCGTCGCCGTCCCGCTCGGCCACCAGCTCGATGTTGCCCGGCTCGCCGTCCGGGAAGGCGTGCTCGGCGGCGTTGTGCAGCAGTTCCGTCACCGCCAGCACCAGCGGCGTCGCGGTAGAGGCGGGCAGCTCGCCGAAGGAGCCGGTGCGCCGGGTCCGCGCAGCCGGACCGACCGACGTGAGATCGCCCAGCATCGGCATGACCCGGTCCAGCACGTCGTCGACGTCGACGACGTCCTCCCGGCTCCCGGCCAGCGTCTCGTGCACCACCGCGATCGACGCCACCCGGCGGACCGACTCCTCCAGTGCCGCGCGTGCTGCGGGCTCGGTCATCCGCCGCGCCTGCAGCCGCAGCAGCGCCGCGACGGTCTGCAGGTTGTTCTTCACGCGGTGGTGGATCTCGCGGATGGTCGCGTCCTTGGTCAGCAGCGCCCGGTCCCGCTGTCGGACGTCGGTGACGTCGCGGACCAGCACCAGCGCCCCGACCTCGCCGCCCGGGGGGTGCAGCGGCAGCGCCCGGAGGAACATCGTGGCGCTGCGGCCCTCGACGTCCATGGCGTCCGGGAAGCGCCCGGCCAACGCGGCGAGGATCCCGGCGGCCACCGCCTCCCCCGCCACCCGGTCGGCCGCGGCCGCGCGGGTCACCTCCGCCAGGTCCACGCCGACGACGTCACCGGCGACGCCGACCCTCCGGTACGCCGAGAGCGCGTTCGGGCTGGCGTAGACCGCCCGCCCCGAGGCGTCGAGGCGGACCAACCCGTCGCCCACGCGCGGGCCCATCTCGGCGTCCTGGACCTTCTGCGGCGGGAACGTGCCGGCGGACACCATCAGCGTGAGGTCGGCGGCGATGTCCAGATAGGTCAGTTCCAGCGTGGAGGGCGACCGGGTGACGGCGAGATTGGTGTCCTTGGCCAGGACGGCGACGACGACGCCGTCATGGCGGACGGGGATGACCTCACGCCGCCGCGGTGCAAGGCCCGACCAGTCGGGCTCCCCCTCGGTGACCGGCCGGCCCTCCCGATGGGCGACGACGAACGGCTCGGCGTCGGCGCCCCCGACCTCGGCGCCGACGAGGTCCTCCGGCCGGCTGGTGGGAGCGGTCAGCGGCCGCACCTGGGCCACGCACCACCACGCCCCCGTCCTCAGGGGCACCCACAGGGTGAGGTCGGCGAAAGAGAGGTCGGCCAGGAGCTGCCAGTCGGCCACCAGTCGGCGTGCATGGTCGACCTGGTCCGGCCGGGACGCCGGACCGCGGGTCAGGCGCTCGGAGAGGCTGCTCATGGTGTCCCCGAGCGTAGGTCGGCGGCCGGGGCGCGCTCTCGTAGGGTCGCGGGCGTGATCCCTCCCGTCGTCGACCCGTCCTGGTGGCGGGCGCACCGCGAGTCCGTCGTCCTCGCCGACGTCCGCTGGTACCTCGACGGCCGCTCCGGCCGGGCGGCGTACGACGCCGGGCACCTGCCGGGCGCCGTGTTCGTCGACCTGGACCGGTGGCTGGCCGCCGCACCGAATCCCGCGGCCGGCCGCCACCCGCTCCCCGCGCCGGAGGTCTTCGCCGCGGGCATGGCCTCGCTCGGCATCGGCGACGACGACACGGTGCTCGCCTACGACGACGGCGGCGGGGTCACCGCGGCCCGGCTGGTCTGGATGCTGCGGGCCACCGGCCACGACGCCGCCCTCCTCGACGGCGGCCTGGGTGCCCACGAGGGCCCGCTCGAGACCGAGACCCCCGTCCGGCCACCTGCCGCCTTCGCCGCGCGCCCGTGGCCGGCCGAACGTCTGGCTGACGCCGACGACGCGCTCGACCCGGCCCACGTGGTGCTCGATGCCCGCGCCGCCGAACGGTTCCGGGGCGAGCACGAGCCGGTGGACCCGCGGGCCGGGCACATCCCAGGAGCCCGCAGCCTGCCTGCGCCGGGCAACCTCGACGCGACCGGTCGGTTCTTGCCCGCCGACGTCCTCCGGGAGCGGTTCGTGGCTGCGGGGGTGACCGGCGACCGCCCCGTCGTCTCCTACTGCGGCTCCGGCGTGAACGCGTGCCACAACCTGCTGGCTCTGGAGGTGGCCGGCTTCGCGCCCGGCCGGCTCTACGCCGGCTCCTGGTCGCAGTACAGCTCCGACCCCGACCGCCCAGTGGCGACCGGAGATGCCGTGACCGTGGAGGCGGCCACGCCCGCGGACTACTCCCGCATCGGCCAGATGACCGTCGACGGCTATGTCGTCGACGACCTGGCGCCCGAGAAGTACCTCCCCCATCTCGCCGATGTCGCCCGCCGGGCGCAGCTGGCCGAGATCCTCGTGGCGCGGGAGCCCGACGGCGACATCGTCGGGGCGGTCGCGCTCGTGCTGTCCGGCGACTTCGGCGAGGTCCTCGTCTCCGACGACGAGTCGGCGTTCCGGATGCTCGTGGTCGATCCGGCGACCCGGGGACGGGGCGTCGGGGAGCTTCTCGTGCGGGCGTGCCTCGAGCGGGCGCGCACCGCGGGCAAGCGCCGGATGGTGCTGTCGACCGATGTCCGGATGGCGGCCGCGCACCGGCTCTACGAGCGGCTCGGGTTCACCCGCCTGCCGGAGCGGGACTGGTCGCCGCTGCCCGGGGTCGACCTGCTCGTCTACGCGCTCGACCTCTGACGCGATGACCCGCAGCCGCTTCCGCGGAAGCGCCTCACGCCCCCGATCACGGTCGAACAATGTGCGCTGAACAGCAGTTTCTCGCCCGCCCGAAAACTGCTCCTTCACGCACAACGTTCCCGGGCACCCCTTGTCTGAAGCCGCCCTGTCTGGGTGGTCCTTGCCGCCTGGCGTGGGGTTGGTCGCGTGCCGATTCATAGCCTTACGCCGACGAACGATGGCTGGCTGGGTTTGCCTCTAGCCAAGGGCGGGAGGGCGATGCGGGAGGGCTTGGACTTCCTCCGCTGGAGCTGGCACCACCACCGAGTCATCACAGCGACTTGGGCGCTGTGCGTGATCGCCGTGGGTATCGCTGGGCTCGGAAGGGCGCTGAGCGATGAACGATCGAGCTGGCTCAATCTTCTCTTCGTTCTTGGGATCGTCGGTGGGTTGACATGCTGGGTGATGCTGTTCCGCCGCCACGAGGACTGACCGTCACCCGAACCGCCGTACGTCTCTGAGCGGCCCATTTGGGGACACCTGACGAGCCTACGGAGGACGGGCTTTCGCCACCTGATCGAGGGACGTCGATCGCCCTCACGTGAGCGGATCCTGCGAAACCGCCTAGCTTCTGAGCATGGCGCCCCGCGACATGCTGGCGGTTGCGTCCTCACAGGGAGGGGGCACGGCTAGCTGGTCCTGGTACGTGCCAGTGGGGCTCACAGCCCTCGTGATAGCTGTCGTCCCGGTCGGTATGTACTTCCGCAAGACCCTCATGCGCTGGGCGCCCTGGCTGTTCCTGTTGGGTCCCGCTGCCATCGTCGTCGCCGCCATAGCCGGCGTCGAAGGGGCCGACGAGATCCTGAAATCGCGCGCAGATCGGGGGCCGAAGGACTTTGGCGAGCTTATCGGAATGTGGGTCGTGGGCGCGCTGATCATGCTCATCGCAAAGGCGCTTCGGCGAGGGCGCGGCGGCGCTGGCGGAGGGTGGGGCGGCGAGGGCGGAGATAGCGACGGCGAGGGCGGCGGTTGCGACGACGGGGGCGACTGAAGCGTCAAACACGTCAAACACATGAAGGGCGTCCCTTAGGCCGCCTTAAGGGACACGCGTTCAGCCCACGACGTCATGTGAGCTCGGATGGCGGTGCGCGCGACGATCAGTTCGCAGTGACGGTGGCGATGAGGTCGCCTTCCTGGAGCACCTCACCCTCGACGACGTGCAGTTCCTGCACGGTGCCCGCGTACTCGGTGAGCACCGGGATCTCCATCTTCATCGACTCGAGGATGACCAGGGTGTCGCCCGCGGCGACCTGGACGCCCGGCTCGACGAGGACCTTCCAGACACTGGAGACCATCTCCGCGTGGATCTCCTCGACCGCCACCGGGCCCCCTCACCTGCTGTTCCGTCCTGAGCTGTCATCCAAGCACGACGATCATGCTCCGGGCACGGAGCTGCTCGACGCCAGCCGGCCCAGCACCGCGCGGACCTCGTCGCCGTCGTGCGGGACACCGGCCTCGGGCAGTCCGGAGAGCACCTCCGAGGCAACCCGCGCCGCCGTCACGCCGTCCCGGGCCCCGACGCTGACCGTGGCCAGCAGCGCGTCGTACCAGCCGTCGAGCCGGTCCCCCGGCTCGTAGCCGCTGACGGCGACCACCTCGACGTCGGGCTCGCCGGCGGTCGTCGGAACGAGGCCGGGCAGCCGCCCGGTCACGCGGCCGGCCTCCCCCGGCGGCAGGGTGGACCGCAGCTGGACGGCGACCGCCGACCGCGGGAAGCCCGCCACCGGCTCGGGCCCGCCGGCGGCGGCGGCGCGATGCGCTGTGCAGCGCGAGTTCGACCGCGTCGACGCCGTGCGCCCGCTCGAGCACCGCCATGTCGAGGGAGAACCCGGCCGCGATCTCGGCCAGCTCACCGTCGGGGTCGAGCCCGACGGTCACCAGGCCGCGCCAGCCCACGTCGGCCAGCCGCCGGGCCCGCGCGGGCAGCTCGGAGGCGCCGTCGGGGGTCCAGGAGACCCGCGCGATCCCCGCCGCCCGGTCGCGCGACACCGGCGTCGTGAAGCGGAGCCCGTCGGCGGTCACCCAGGCCAGGAAGCCGCGCTCGCTCGCCGGTTCCACACCGTCGCCACCCAGCCGCTCCAGCACCTCGGCGTCGGGACCCACCCAGGTCAGCCCGGCGTCGACGACGGCGGCCGCCAGCCGCGCGTTGCCGGCCAGCGCGGGCGGGACGGGCAGGACCGCGGCGACCCCGCTGCGGGCGGCGGCCTCGACGATGCGGTCCACCGCCAGGTAGGACTCCGCGGCCGGCGCGGGACCGAGCAGCACGTGGTCGTCGGCGAGACGCACGTGCCGGGCCGACCGATCGGCCTCGGAGTGGACGGCGACGGATTTCACCCCCAGGCGGGCGCACGCCGATATGACCGCGCAGGCAGCCGGCCCGCGGCCGGCCACGAGCGCGCTCTCGATCCCGATCGAAACCACGGCGTCCCTCCTGCGATCCCCCGTCCGGCAACACAGCCGGACCGCCCCGTGAGAGGCTTGTCCTGTCAGCTTGGCTGGTCCGGTCCCGTCGCGCACTACTGTGCGCCCCATCCCGGACCGCACGGACCACGGGGCACTCCGACCCCACCGACAGCGTGAGAGGAGGGCAGCGATATGTCCAAGCGCGGACGCAAGCGTCGCTCCCGCAAGAAGAGCAACGCGAACCACGGCAAGCGGCCGAACGCCTGATCAGGCCCCGGCTAAACAGAAGCGCCCCGCACCTGTTCAGGTGCGGGGCGCTTCTGCGTTGACTGCGTCAGACGGTGCCGGGGCGCTCGATGTAGGACTCGGTGGTCACGCGCTCGACACTGATCTGCGTGCCGTCCTCCTCGAAGGAGACGGTGGTCAGCTGCACCTTGATGCGATCGCGCAGGCCCGCCGGCGTGGGGTCGCCACCGCAGCGGCGGCGTACGAGCGCCTTGAATTCCTGCTCGATGCCGAACTCGCGCAGGCACGAGGAGCAGTCCTCGAGGTGCTCGGCGATGACGGCCCGCCGCGCGTCGTTGGTCTCGTGGTCGAGGAACTCGAAGACATGGGACAGGACGTCGTCGCAGGAGTTGATCTCGATCGGCTCGCCGGACCCCGGAGCGTCGTTGCTCATGAGCCGCTTGCCTCCCCACCGGTTCCGGCGCGGACGAAGCCGCGCTCACGGGCGTAGTCGGCCAGCAGGTGCTGCAGGCCGCGTCGGCCGCGGTGCAGCCGGGACATCACCGTGCCGATGGGGGTGCCCATGATCTCGGCGATCTCCTTGTAGGCGAACCCCTCGACGTCGGCCAGGTACACCGCGAGCCGGAAGTCCTCGGGCAGCTGCTGCAGGGCCTCCTTGATGTCGGAGTCCGGCAGGTGGTCCAGCGCCTCGATCTCGGCGGACCGCAGCCCGCTGGAGCTGTGCTCCTCAGCGGCGTAGAGCTGCCAGTCCTGGACCTGGTCGGTCGGGTACTGCTGCGGCTGCCGCTGCTTCTTCCGGTAGCTGTTGATGTAGGTGTTGGTCAGGATCCGGTACAGCCACGCCTTGAGGTTCGTGCCCTCGGCGAACTGGTGGAAGGCCGAGTAGGCCTTCACGAACGTCTCCTGGACGAGGTCCTCGGCGTCGGCCGGGTTGCGGGTCATCCGCAGCGCTGCCGGGTAGAGCTGGTCGAGGAACGGCAGGGCGTCGCGCTCGAAACGGGCGTCGCGCTCGGCCCGGGTCTCGGCGACCTCCGTGCGGCTGCCGCCTTCTCGCGCCTCGGGAACCTCGACCGGGGCGAGCTCAGGCGTGCTCTGGGGTGTCTCGTCCGCGGACTGCTCAGGCACCGACCGTCCTCTCTGGGGCCCCCGGGCACGGGGCGCCGCACCGGTCGATGGTAGTCGCGCGGCATCCGGACGGCCCGGGGGCCGTCGGTGTGTGACCCGCGCGCGGGCGCTGGAGAGGGTGCTGCTCACGGGCAGTCCAACCGAGCGGCCGGGGCACCGATTCCCCGCAGCTGAGATTCCGCGGTGCGATCCCCACTACGCTCCCGCGCCGTGGCGGCGACTCCTGCGGTGCGGGCCCTCGAGAAGGCCAGGGTGGCGCACACCCTGCATCCCTACGACCCGGACCACCCGGCGGACCAGGGCTACGGGGAGGCGGCCGTCGCCGCGCTCGGCTCCGATCCGCGGCAGGTGTTCAAGACGCTGGTGGCCCGCGTCGACGGCGACCTGACCGTCGCGGTGGTCCCCGTCGCCGGCACGCTCGACCTCAAGGCGCTGGCCGCGGCCACCGGCGGTCGCAAGGCGGTGATGGCCGATCCCGCCGACGCCGAGCGGACGACCGGCTACGTCCGCGGGGGCATCAGTCCGCTGGGCCAGCGCAAGGCCTTGCCGACCGTCGTCGACGAGTCCGCGCTCGACTTCGCGACCGTCATGGTGAGCGCCGGGCGCCGCGGTCTGCAGGTGGAGCTGGCGCCGGCCGACCTGGTCCGGCTCACCCGGGCGCGCACCGCCCCGATCGGCCGCTGATCGCGCACGCAGCGATGAGTTCCCGGTGTGGAACCGGTCTGCACCCCCATGACCAGCACGCACACGCTCGAGACGCCCGAGGCGTCCCTCGCCTACGACGTCCGCGGGCCGCTGCCGACGGCGGACGGGCGCCCACCGCTGTTCCTCGTCGGCCGCACCCATGGACGCCAGCGGGTTCGGCAGCCTCGCCGGGCACTTCCCGGACCGCACGGTCGTCACGTACGACCCCCGCGGGCTGGGGCGCAGCACCCGGCACGACGGCCGCCCGGAGCACACGCCAGAGCAGAACGCCGACGACATGCACCGCATCATCGAGTCGCGTCGGTGGCCCGGTGGAGATGTTCGCCAGCAGCGGTGGAGCCGTGAGCGCGCTCGACCTGGTGGCCGCCCACCCCGGAGACGTGACCACGCTGGTCGCTCACGAGCCGCCGATGCTCGGGCTGCTGCCGGACGCCGACCGGGCCTTCGCGGCCGAGCGCGACGTGCAGGCCGCCTACCACGACAAGGGATGGGGGTACGGCATGGCCGCGTTCATCGCCCTCACGTCCTGGCAGGGCGAGTTCCCCGACGACTGGTCCGCCAGGTTCCGCCGCGGATCCGGCGATGTTCGGCCTCCCGGTCGACGACGACGGCTCCCGCGACGACCCGCTGCTGTCGGGCGTCTCCAATGCCATCACCGCCTACCGGCCCGACGTCGCGGCGCTGGCGGCGGCGCCGACCCGCGTGGTGATCGCGGTCGGTGTCGAGTCGCAGGGCCTGGTCACCGGGCGCACCTCGGTCGCGGCCGCCGAGGTCACTGGGCCAGAAGGTCACGGACTTCCCCAGCGACCACGGTGGGTTCCTGGGCGGCGAGTTCGGCCAGCGCGGTGAGCCGGAGGCCTTTGCCGCCAGGCTGCGCGAGGTGCTCGACCAGCGTTGAGCCGGCCGGTCACGTCACCCGGCCGTTCGGTCTGCCGCGGAGTACGGCTTGCCCGGCCAGTACGCCCACTCCTCGAAGTCCTCGACCCGGCCGTCCGACGCGAACCGCAGCACCCACAGGTCCCGGTACTCCTGGGCCACCGGATCCTCGTAGCGCACCTCCAGTCGGACACCGCATCGCGTCCCTCGACCGCAACCGGCTCCGCCCGCACCGAGAACGTCCTGCCCTCGTCGCCCAGCCAGAACGCCTGGATCTCCGCGTGACCGACCATCGACTCCTCGTACGGCGAGGGCCGATAGCGCGCGTCGTCGGTGAACAGGCGAGCTACCCCGGAGACGTCACCGTCCCGCCACGCGCGCTCGTACTCAGCGACCCACCGCATCACGCTGCCTCGATCCACGCGGCCACGCTGCCACGCCCACGACACGTCGCAAGGGGCGCTCAGCCGTAGGGCGTGAGCAGCTGGTCGACCGGCGCGAAGTCGTCGGTCAGCACGGGGGCGTCGCCGACGAACGCCGCCAGTTCCGCCCCCTCGGCCAGCTGCCAGGCCAGGTCCTGGTCGGCGAGCGCCGCCGTGATCGCGTCGACCGGCAGCGGCCGGCGGGAGGCCACGGCGACGACGTTGCCGCCGTCCTCCCCCGCCAGCACCGGAGCCCGGGCGAGCAGCAGCACGTGCGGGAACACCGCCCGCATCGTGGCCAGCTCGGCCCGCACGAAGTCCAGCGGCGGGTGGTCGATGAGGTTCACCGCGTAGACGCCGTCGTCGGCCAGGGCGGCGTCGACGAGCTCGAGGGCCTCCCGGGTGGTCAGCTGCCACGGCACCGACAGCCCGCCGAAGGCATCGCCGACGACGAGGTCACGGATGCCGGGCGCCTCCTCGGTCAGCCCGACCCGGCCGTCGGCCACCCGCACCCGCAGCTCGTCGGAGGTCTCCAGGGCCAGCTGCTCGCGGTCGATGGCGACCACCCCCGGGTCGACCTCGACGACCAGGCTCTCGGTGCCCGGCCGCACCGCGGCCAGGTACCGCGGCATCGTCAGGCCCCCGCCCCCGATGTGCAGCGCCGAGAGCGGCTCCCCGGCGGGCGCGACGACGTCGGTGACCGCGGCGATCGCCCGGATGTACTCGAACTGGAGGTAGGTCGGGTCGGCGAGGTCGACGTAGGAGTGGCGGAGGGTGTCCAGCAGCAGCACCCGCCCGTCGTCGCGCTCGGGGTCGGCGGCCACCCGGGCGCAGTGGTAGGCCGTCTCCTCCTCGCACGGCGTGGGGGCGACCGCGGCCAGGCCGGCGCCAGCGACGACGAGGCCCAGCAGCGCCGGCGGGATGCGGGCGGCGGACGTGCGACGGCGGAGGAACAGCCCGACGGCGACACCCGCCGCCGCGGTCACCGCCCCGGTACCGACCAGGATGACGCTGCTCGGCAGGACGGCGATCAGCAGGAAGCCGGTGGCGAAGGTGGCCGCGATCGCGCCGAGGGTGCCGATGCCGGACAGCCGGCCGACCACCGACCCGGTCTCGGACAGGCTCGCCAGCTGCAGCTTGACCACCATCGGCGGCACCGCCGACAGCAGCGCCGCCGGGACGACGACGGCGATGGCCGCCAGCAGCAGCACGCCCCCGGCGTCGGCGCCGGTCAGCAGCGCCCCGGTGAACCGCACCAGCGGCAGCACGGCGACCACCAGCGCTCCCCCGCCGACCATCAGCGGGGCGAGCAGCCGCCGCGGGTCGGTCCGGTCGGCGGCGGCGCCGCCGGTCCAGGCACCGATGGCGATGGCGGCCAGCGCGAAGCCGATGACGGCGGTGCTGGTCTGCAGCGTGACGCCGACGTAGGGCGCGATGAGCCGCAGTCCGACGATCTCCAGCACCAGCACGGCGCCGGAGCAGAGGAAGGTGACGGCGGCCGCGACCCAGCGCGGCAGGGTCCGGGCAGTCGGCCGGTCGGGCGGTTCGGCCACCGTCAGAAGAGCGCGGGCTGGTCGGCCGGCTCGCTCACCGTCTCCGCCCGCGCCACGAGCTCCCGGCCGTTGTTCGCGACGTTGTTGACCGCGGTGCTGACCGGCCGCAGCTCCAGCGCCTCGACGATCTCGAGCGGCGTCGGGGTGCTGAGCGCCGCGACGTCGTCGCGGGCCGGGTCGAGCCAGGCGGCCCACCGGTCCGGCGGCAGGACCAGCGGCATGCGGTCGTGGATCTCGGTCAGGGCACCCACGGCGGGCGTCGTCACGACCGTGCACGTGTAGAGCCGGTCGTCGCCGCGGCCCCACACCTCCCAGAGGCCGGCCATCGCCAGCACCGAGCCGTCCTCGGGGGTGATGAAGTACGGCTGCTTCGTCGGCGAGTCCAGCCGCTTGGCCCACTCGTACCAGCCGTCGGCCGGCACCAGGCACCGGCGCGAGGCGGCGGCCTTCTTGAACGCCGGCTTGTCGGTCAGCGACTCCACGCGGGCGTTGAGCATGCGGTTGCCGACCGAGACGTCCTTGGCCCAGGAGGGCACCAGCCCCCACCGGACCGCCCGCAGCTCCCGGTGCCCGCCACCGGTCGGGGCGCCCTCGGCGTCGCGCTCCTTCTTGTGCCGGACGACGTAGACGTCCTTGGTCGGGAGCCACGTTGTAGTCGGCGGGCAGCGGCTTCTGGCCCTCGGCCCGGACCGCCTCGAACTCGATGACGAGGTCGTCGGGGTTGCTGCTGGCGGCGTAGCGACCGCACATGGGGCGTCCTCCGGGGCAGGCGGCGGTGGGCTGTCCCGTCGACTCTAGGTGCGGGCACCGACAGTGGGCGCACGCTTGCGTGGCCGCGGGGAGCGGGGGTAGGGGTGACTGGAGCAGACGGCAGCAGAGAGACGAGGATCGACCCGTGACAGCGACACAGAACCCCCAGACCGAGACCCCAAGACCGACAGCGACGCCGGCGCCCGCCCGTACGCGACGGTGAACCCGTTCACCGGGGAGACGGAGCAGGAGTTCCCCTTCCTCGAGACCGCCGAGGTCGACGGCGTGATCGACCCAGGCGCATGCCGCCTTCCTCGAGTGGCGCCGCCGCCCCGTCGAGGAGCGCGCCGCGATCGTCGGGCGGGCCGCAGAGCTGATGCGCGAGCGCAAGGACGAGTTCGCCGCCCTGGTGACGAAGGAGATGGGCAAGCGCATCCAGGAGGCCGCCGGTGAGGTGCAGCTGGCCGCCGGGATCCTCGAGTACTACGCGACCAAGGGCCCCGCGCTTCCTCGAGTCCCGGCCGATCGACGTCATGCAGGGCGAGGCCGTCGTCGTCAACGAGCCGGTCGGCGTCCTGCTGGCCATCGAGCCCTGGAACTACCCGCTGTACCAGGTGGTCCGGGTGGCCGGCCCCAACCTGGTGCTGGGCAACACGATCCTGCTCAAGCACGCCGAGCTGAACCCGCAGTGCGCGCTCGCCCTGGAGAAGCTGTTCCGGGACGCCGGCGCCCCCGAGGGCGTCTACACCAACGTCTTCCTGAAGATCCCCGACGTCGAGCAGGTCATCGCCGACCGCCGCGTGCAGGGCGTGACGCTGACCGGCAGCGAGCGGGCCGGCGCCAGCGTCGGCCGAGATCGCCGGGCGGCACCTGACGAAGTCGGTCCTCGAGCTCGGCGGCAGCGACCCGTTCATCGTGCTCGACGCCGAGGACCTCGGCCGCACGGTCAAGGCCGCGACCATGGGCCGCATGGCCAACACCGGCCAGGCCTGCATCGCCGCCAAGCGGATCATCGTCAAGGACGACATCTACGACGACTTCGTCGCCGGCCTCCAGCAGGCGTTCTCCTCCTTCTCCCCCGGCGACCCGGCCGACCCGTCGACGACGCTGGGCCCGGTGTCCTCCGAGCGGGCGGCGCAGGACCTGCACGCCCAGATCCAGGACGCGATCGACAAGGGCGCGACCGTGCTGGCCGGCGGCGGCCGCCCCGACCACCCCGGGGCCTTCGTCGAGCCGACGCTGCTCGCCGACGTCACCCCGGAGATGCGCGCCTACCGGGAGGAGCTGTTCGGCCCGGCAGCGGTCGTCTACCGCGTCTCCAGCGAGGACGAGGCCGTGCAGCTCGCCAACGACAGCGACTACGGCCTGTCCGCCGTCGTCTACAGCGGCGACGTCGACCGCGCGAAGGGTGTGGCCGACCGGCTGGAGTCCGGCATGGTCTGGATCAACCAGCCGTCCGGGTCCTCGCCCGAGCTGCCGTTCGGCGGCGTGAAGCGCTCCGGCTACGGCCGCGAGCTCTCCGAGCTGGGCATGTTCGAGTTCGCCAACCGGCGGCTGGTGCGGGTGCTGCCGGCCAAGAAGGCGTCGAAGCCGGCGGGCGGCTGATCCGGATGTGGGCGGTGCGGACGAAAGCGACCGGGCAGAATGGTCGCGTGACATCTGTCTGGGCGACGCCGCACCGCACGGCACCGGTCGACGCCGTCGTCGCGCTGCCCGGCTCCAAGTCGATCACCGCGCGGGCGCTGATCCTGGCCGCGCTCGTCGGCCGGGCCGAGCCGGATCGTGCGGCCGCTGCGCGCCAGGGACACCGACCTCATGGCCGGCGGCCTGCGCGCCCTCGGCGTGGGCATCGCCGACGACGGCGCCGACTGGCAGGTCACGCCCGCGCCGCTGCGCGGACCGGCCGAGGTCGACGCCGGGCTGGCCGGGACGGTGCTCCGGTTCCTCCCGCCGGTGGCGGCGCTCGCCGACGGACCGGTGCGGGTGGACGGCGACCCGCGGCTGCGCGACCGGCCCAACGCCGGGCTCATCGCGGCCCTCCGGGCACTCGGGGTCGGCATCGACGACGACGGCCGCGGCCGGGCGCCGTTCACCGTGCACGGCGCGGGCCGGGTCCGCGGCGGCGCCGTCGAGGTGGACGCGAGCGAGTCCTCGCAGATCGTGTCCGGGCTGCTGCTGGCGGCCGCCCGCTTCGACGAGGGCCTCGACCTCGCCGTCGCCGGCGACCTGCCGTCGATGCCGCACGTCGAGATGACCGTGACGACGCTGCGCGCGCACGGCGTCGAGGTCACCGCCACCGAACGGGGCTGGCGCGTGACCCCGGGCCCGATCGCCGCCCGCGAGGTGGTCATCGAGCCCGACCTGTCCAACGCCGCGCCCTTCCTCGCCGCCGCCCTGGTCACCGGCGGACGGGTCACCGTGCGCGACTGGCCGGAGGTCACCACCCAGCCCGGCGCCCAGCTCGACGAGCTGTTCACCGCGATGGGCGCCGAGGTCGTGCGCACCGCCGACGGGCTGCAGGTCACCGGCGCGGGCACGATCGCGCCGCTGGTCGCCGACCTCGGCGAGGTCGGGGAGCTGACCCCCGTCCTCGCCGCCCTCTGCGCGCTGGCCGACGGCCCCTCGCGGCTGACCGGCATCGCCCACCTGCGGGGCCACGAGACCGACCGGCTGCAGGCCCTGGACGAGGTGCTCACGGCGGTCGGCGCGACGGTCACGCAGCTCCCGGACGGGCTGGTCATCGAGCCCGGCCGCGGCCGCGCCGCGCAGGTCGACTCCTACGCCGACCACCGCATGGTGCACGCGGCCGCCGTGCTGGGGCTCGCCGTCGACGGCGTCGCCGTCACCGACCCGGGTGCGGTCGCCAAGACGCTGCCCGACTTCGTCGAACGCTGGGCCGACCTGGTGGGAGCAACGGCCGGGGTGGGCAGCTGAGCGGCCGGCGCCACGACAGCCGCTCGGACGAGGACGACGTCCGGGTCCGGCCGAGCCGTCGCGGGTCCCGTCCGCGCACCCGCACGCGTCCCGTGCACGCCGACGCCGTCCCGGGCCTGGTCGTGGCCGTCGACCGCGGCCGGATGACGGTGCGCGTGGAGGGGCCCGACGGTGGTCCCGTCGACGTCACCGCGATGCGCGCGCGGGAACTCGGCAAGCACGGGGTCGTGGTCGGGGACCAGGTGCGCGTGGTCGGCGACACCAGCGGCCGGACCGACACCCTCGCCCGCATCGTCGCCATCGAGGAGCGGACGACGTCCCTGCGGCGGACCGCGGACGACACGGACCCGACCGAGCGGGTCGTCGTCGCCAACGCCGATCTGCTGGTGATCGTCACGTCGGTCACCGACCCCGAACCGGCCCTGGGCTTCATCGACCGCTGCCTGGTCGCGGCCTACGCGGGCGGGCTGGAGCCGCTGCTCTGCCTGACCAAGACCGACCTGGGCCCGCCCGACGCCCTGCTGGCCCGCTACGCCGGCCTCGGCCTGGACGCGGTGTCGATCAGCCGCGAGAAGCCGCTGGACGAGCTCATCGACCTGCTGGCCTGGCGGATGAGCGTGTTCGTCGGGCAGTCCGGCGTCGGCAAGTCGACCCTGGTGAACCGCCTCGTGCCGGACGCGTTCCGCGCGACCGGGGACGTCAGCAAGATCGGCAAGGGGCGGCACACGTCGTCGTCGGCGGTGCTCTTCGACCTGCCCTCCGGCGGCACGGTCATCGACACCCCGGGCATCCGGTCGTTCGGGCTGGCGCACGTCACCGCCGACGACGTCCTGGCCGCGTTCGACGAGATCGCCGAGGCCGCCACCGAGTGCCCGCCGGGCTGCGGGCACACCGCGGACGACCCCGGGTGCGCGCTCGACGCGTGGGCCACGGCCGGTCCGCCGGCCCGCACCCAGCAGATCGCGGCGCTCCGGGTGCTGCTGGGCGCGGTCGGGCAGGTCGGCCCCGGATACTGAGCCGTTCCTAGACTCGGGTCCCGCGCGCAGCCCCACGGCGCAGCCGAGACGACAGAGGAGCCTCGCGTGCACCTCGAGCAGCCGAGCCTGGTGGACCTCGCCACGGGGCGGTTGCGCGCGGAGATCCTCTCCGGCGCACTCGAACCCGGTGACCGGATCGTCGAGGACCAGATCTGCCGGAGTTACGGCATCAGCCGGGCACCCGTGCGGGAGGCGCTCCGGCTGCTCGCCCAACAGGGACTCGTCGAACACCTACCGCGCCGAGGGATGCGCGTGCGCACCTGGTCGCCCACCGACATCCGGCAGCTCTTCGATATCCGGCACGTCCTCGAGCGGCACGCCGTGCTCAGCGCATGCCCTTGGACAAGGAGCAGGGGACCCGCTCGCGCCGGTCCGGGCCCGTTGGACGACATGCGCGCGGCCGAGGCACGCGGCGACCAGTTGGCCAAGGACGACGCTCATCGCGCGTTCCATGCGGCGGTGGTCGGCGCTGGCCGGCAACCGGCAGCTGGAGCTGGCGCTGGAGCCCGTGCTGCTCAAGCTGCAGCTCCCGATGGCGGTGAACCTACGGCGGGAGGCCGCGCTGCATTCCCCCGACCAGGGGCTCGACCGGCACGCGGCGATCGTCGCCGCACTGGAGTCCGACGACGCCGGCACCGTCCTCGGCGCTCTTGACCGGCACGGCGAACTGGCCTACCTGCCGCTGTAGACGCCGGAGAGCCCCGCGGATCACACAGCCGTAACCGGAGAGGGAGTCGGGCCGAAACACGGAACTGTCGACAATCGACCGCATGCCCCCGCGGCTCCGGCGCCCCCTCCCGGCCCGACGATCTCCGAGCTCCTCGAGGCGTTCCGAGCGGGCACCACGACACCGACGACGGCTGGTCGACGGCGTCGCGGACGTCGTCGACCGGCGCGGGGACGACGGCGTCTGGATCACGGCGGTCGGCCGGGAGCAGCTTCGGGCGCGGGCCGCGGAACTCGAGGCGGACCCGGGGCTGCGCGAGCTCCCGCTCTTCGGCATCCCGTTCGCCGTGAAGGACAACATCGACGTCGCGGGACTCCCGACGACGTGCGGCTGTCCGGAGTACGCCTACGTCACCCGACACGACCGCCCTGGTGGTGTCGCTGCTGCTCGCGGCCGGCGCGGTGCTGGTCGGGAAGACCAACCTCGACCAGTTCGCCACGGGTCTGAACGGCACCCGCTCGCCCTACACGATCCCCGCAACGTCCACGGCGGCGAGCTGATCGCCGGAGGATCCAGCTCCGGCTCGGCGCTGGCGGTGGCCACCGGGCAGGTGCCCTTCGCGGTGGCGACCGACACCGCGGGCTCCGGCCGGGTGCCCGCCGCCCTCAACGCGCATCCTCGGCTTCAAGCCCTCCCAGGGCTGCTGAGCACCGCCGGGCTCGGTGCCCGCCTGCCGGTCGCTGGACTGCATGAGCCTGATGGCGAGGACGGTCGAGGACCTCCGCCGCGTGTTCGACGTGGTGGCCGCACCCGACGACGGCGACCCGTGGTCCCGGCCGCGCGAACGCCGTTCGGTGGCGCGGCCGAGGATCGGCCTGCCGCCGGCGGAAGACCTGCAGTTCCTCGACGACGCCCGATGCGCCGGGCGCACACGGCTGGCTCGCGTCGCGGTGTCGCGGGTCGGCCCGGTCGTCGAGGTGCCGCTGGACCCGTTCCTGCAGTGCCGGCGATCTGCTGTACCAGGGCCCCTGGGTGGCCGAGCGGATTGCCGAATTCGGCGACTTCCTGGCCGCGACACCCCGATGCGGTGCATCCCGTCGTCGCCGAGATCCTCGAGGGCGGCCGGCAGTACACGGCCGTGGACGCCTTCCGGGCGCAGTACCGCCTGCAGGAACTTCGCGCCGAGGTGGCCGGCCTGTGGGCCGACGTCGACGTCGTCGTGCTGCCGACGGTGGCGACCACCTTCACCGTGGCCGAGGTGCTGGAGAACCCGATCGCGACCAACACCGCCCTCGGTCTCTACACCCACTGCGGCAACCTGCTCGACCTGTGCGCCGTCGTCGTCCCGGCCGGCAACACCGACGACGGCCGGCCGTGCAGTCTCGATGGTGCTCGGGCCCGCGCTCGCCGACGACGTGGTGCTCGACGTGGCCGCCCGGTTGACCGGAGAGCGCGACTCCAGCCACTGGCGGACATAGGCGGAGACCGCGCCCACAACCGAACTGGTCGTGGTCGGCATGCACCTGTCCGGGCAGCCCCGCAATCACCGAGCTGACACGGGCGGGGCGGCGTCCTCCTCGAGACCACGACGACCGGAGCGCGATCACCGGTCTCCTGACTTCGGCGCGGTCCGCCCCGGCGAGGTATCGGTCCCGGCGCTGCTCCACAGCCCGGGCAGCGGTGCGCCGATCGAGGTCGAACTCTGGCGAGCTGCCGACCGGCGAGCTCCCCGGCTTCCTCGCCGGCCTCTCCGACGTCCTGGCACTCGGGCGGGTGCAGCTGGCAGACGGCCGCACCGTGCCCGGTCTCGTCGCCGACGGCGCAGCTCTCTGGAGCGCCGGCCGGCCGGTCACCGACATCACCGACACCGGCGGATGGCGCCGGCACCTCGCCCGACCGCGGGCCCCGCTCTCCCTGCCCGCCGCTGATCCCCCGACCTCCGGAGGCCGTCATGAACCCGTCACCGTTCCCGCTGAACCCGGCCCCTACCCGCTTCCCAAGGGGCAAGGTCGGCGCTGCTGGTCATCGACATGCAGCGGGACTTCCTGCTGCCCGGGGGCTTCGGCGAGAGCCTCGGCAACGACGTCTCGCCTGCTGCAGCGCGTCGTGCCGCCGCTCGCCCGCGTGCTCGGCGCCGCCCGCGAGGCCGGCCTGCTGGTGATCCACACGCGGGAAGGGCACCTGCCCGACCTCTCGGACTGCCCGCCCGCGAAGCTGCGCGCGGGGCAATCCGAGCCAGCGGATCGGCGATCCCGGCCCCTACGGCCGGATCCTCGTCCACGGCGAGTTCGGGCACGACATCGTCGACGAACTCGCGCCCCTCGCCGGCGAGCCGGTGATCGACAAACCCGGGAAGGGCGCCTTCTACGCCACCGAACTGCAGGACCTTCTCGAGGAGGCGGGCATCACCCACCTGCTGGTCACGGGGGTGACCACCGAGGTCTGCGTGCACACCACCGTCCGGGAGGCCAACGACCGGGGATTCGACTGCCTGGTCCTCTCCGACTGCGTCGGCTCCTACTTCCCCGAGTTCCAGCGCGTCGGCCTGCAGATGATCTCCGCGCAGGGCGGGATCTTCGGCTGGGTCTCCGACTCCCCATCGCTCCTACCGGTCCTGCTCCCCTCGCTCCTCCCGCCATCCGCCAGCACGTCCGCCTCCGTCCCGTCCACCGTGTGAGATCTGGAGCCCCGTCATGAGCACATCCGCAGCCCCGGCGCCCGCGCGCAGCGCCGGAGCCCTCCCCTGGTGGACCCGCGGGGACACCAACGCCTTCTTCGGCCTGGCCTTCAACATCCTCGTCAACGTCCTGACGCTGACCGGGCTCATGATCTTCGTCGTCAGCGTGCCCGCCGGCGACGTCCTCGGCACCGTCCTTCCCGCGATGGGCATCGCCCTGGTGCTGGGGAACGTCTACTACACCTACCTCGCCCGCCGACTGGCTCGGCGTGAGGGACGGACCGACGTCACGGCGCTGCCGTTCGGGCCGAGCGTCCCGCACATGTTCATCGTCGTCTTCGTGATCATGCTGCCGATCTACCTCAGCACCAACGACCCGCTCCAGGCGTGGTCGGCGGGGCTGGCCTGGGCCTTCGTCATCGGGGTCATCGTGCTGATCGGAGCGTTCGTCGGGCCCTACATCCGCCGGGTGACGCCGCGGGCGGCAATGCTCGGCACGCTGGCCGGGATCTCGCTGACGTTCATCGCGATGCGCCCGGCCGCGCAGATCTGGGAGTACGCCTGGATCGGTCTGCCCGTCCTC
Source organism: uncultured Actinomycetota bacterium (assembly GCA_963748305.1). Classification (GTDB taxonomy): domain Bacteria; phylum Actinomycetota; class Actinomycetes; order Mycobacteriales; family Geodermatophilaceae; genus Blastococcus_B. The sequence continues at coordinate 60,444 of CAVVIN010000014.1, forward strand.
GCGATCATCCTGATCGGGTTCTTCACCGGCGTGCGGCTGCCCGGCAACGTGCCCGTCGGCCTCGCCGCGCTCCTGGTGGGTACCGCGATCGGCTGGATCGGCGGCGCGATGTCCGTGCCGGACGTGACAGCGGCGGCCAGGGATATCGCCATCGCCGTCCCCGACCTGCGATTCGGGCTGCTGTTCGACGGCCTGCGCGACCTCGCTCCGCTGCTCGCGACGGCGATCCCGCTGGGCGTCTACAACTTCACCGAGGCCATGAGCAACGTGGAGAGCGCGGCCGCGGCCGGAGACAACTACAACCTGCGCAGCGTGCTCCTCGCCGACGGTGCGGGCGCGGTCGTGGGCTCGGCTCTGGGATCGCCGTTCCCGCCGGCGGTCTACATCGGGCACCCCGGCTGGAAGGACGCCGGCGGCCGGGCCGGCTACTCCATGGCCAGCGGCGTGTTCATCGCCGTGCTCTGCTTCCTGGGCCTCTTCGGGCTGCTGTCGGCACTGCTGCCGCTGCCGGCGATCGTGCCGATCCTGCTCTACATCGGCCTCCTGATCGGCGCGCAGGCCTTCCAGGCGGTGCCGCGGATCCACGCCGCTGCCGTCGTCATCGCGATCCTGCCCAACATGGCCGCGTGGGCCGCCGGGCTGATCGACAACTCCCTCGCGGCGGCCGGCACGTCCGCCGCCGAGGTGGGCAGCGCCGCTCTCGGCGGCGCGGGCGTGGTCTACGACGGACTCAAGACCCTCGGAGAGGGGGCGGTCCTGGCCGGGCTCGTGCTCGGCGCGACCCTCACGTTCATCATCGACCGGAAGTTCGTGCACGCCGCCGCGGCGGCCGTCATCGGTGCCCTGCTGAGCTTCATCGGACTGATCCACGCGCCCCAGGTGGACTGGGCAGCCAATCCCCAGGTGGCACTCGGCTACCTGTTCCTCGCCGCTGTCTGCCTCGGGTACGGATTGCTGGGCCGGACTCCCGCCGCGACTCCGCCGGCCACGGAGCCAGAGCCTTCGATCGAGCCCGACGTGCCGTCACCCCGATCGGCGCAGGCATCGGCGGTCGAACCCGCGAACTGAGCGCACCGCTCAGACGTCGACCCAGCCGCCGGTGCGCCAGTAGACGCCGGCCTCGCGGGCGAGCAGCCCCTCGTCGACGAGGTAGCGGCGCAGCGCGGCGACGTCGGGGTGCCAGGCGGCCAGCAGCGCATTGACCTCGCGCTCGGGATAGCGGACGCCCGGCTCGAACACGCGCACCAGGTGCTCGAGCACGACGACCCGCTTGCTGTGCTGCGCGGGGATCGACACGAGCCGCCCGTCGCGGACGAAGGCCGACAGCACCGCGTCCTCGGCGGGATCGCTCGACAGCGGCTCGGGCGCGGGGCGGCCTCGGCCGCCGCGCGGGCGGCCGCGCCGAAGCGGTCGGAGTGCAGCACCAGGGCGTGCCCGTCGCGGTGGACCAGCCCGGCGCGGGCCAGCCGGCGGGCGGCGAGCGCGACGTCCTTGAGCGGGAGGCCGGAGAGCCGGGCCACGTCCTCGATCGTCCCGGCCCCGAGCGCGAGCGCGGAGACGACCTTCAGCCGGGCCGGATCGGCCAGCAGTCCCACGATCGTCGCGGCGTCCACACCCCGACCGTATCGGCGCGAAAAGGGGGCGGTTCAGCGGTCCGGAGCGGCCACCCGGCTAGGTTCGGTGACCATGACATCCGGCCGGGGGTTCAACGAGGACATGCGGCTGGCACACGTGCTGGCCGATCAGGCCGATTCGATCAGCCTGGACCGGTTCAAGGCGCAGGACCTGAAGGTCGACACGAAGCCGGACCTGACGCCGGTCACCGACGCCGACCGGGCGGTCGAGGAGCAGCTGCGGATCACCCTCAGCCGGGCGCGCACGCGCGACGCCGTCATGGGCGAGGAGTTCGGCACCACCGGCCACGGCTCCCGCAAGTGGGTCCTCGACCCGATCGACGGCACCAAGAACTTCGTCCGCGGCGTCCCCGTCTGGGCCACCCTCATCGCGCTCTTCGACGGCGACGAGCCGGTAGTGGGCCTGGTGTCGGCGCCGGCCCTGAACAAGCGCTGGTGGGCGGCCAAGGACGTCGGGGCCTGGACCGGCCGGCGGCTGGAGTCGGCCAGCCGCTGCCGGGTCTCCGACGTGACCGAACTCAGCGACGCGAGCCTGTCCTATTCGAGCCTGTCGGGCTGGGAGGAGCGGGGCGTCCTCGACGGCTTCCTCGACCTGACCCGCTCGGTCTGGCGGACCCGCGCCTACGGCGACTTCTGGAGTTACTGCCTGCTGGCCGAGGGTGCGGTCGACATCGCGTGCGAGCCCGAGGTGTCGGTCTGGGACCTCGCCGCGCTCGACATCATCGTGCGGGAGGCGGGCGGCCGGTTCACCGACCTGACCGGCGCGCGCGGCCCGGCCGGTGGCCACGCGCTGGCCACCAACGGCGCGCTGCACGACGCCGCCCTGGACTTCCTGGCACTTCCGGAGCCGGTCCACCCGCTGCACTCCGTGCCTCCCGTACCGCCCAGCTGATCAGCCCAGAGCCGGCTCGACCACCGGCCCGGCCTCCCGGCGCGGCTCGACGTCCAGACCGGTCCCGCGGCCGGCCAGCACCGCGGCGCCGGTCGCCGAGGCGCTGCGCAGCGGGAGGTGGCGGACCGGCCGCCGCAGGGCGTCGGCGATCGCCTGCTGGACGACGGCGGCGCGCGCTCCCCCGCCGGTGAGGACGACCGGCTCGCCGTCGTCCGGGCCGCCCAGCAGGGCCGCCGCCGCGGCGACCGCTGCCGCGACCCCCTCGACCGCCGCCCGCGCGAGGTCCGCGCGGGTGGTGCCCGGGTGCAGCCCGGTCCAGCCGCCCCGGTCGTCCGGGCCGGCGACGCCGCCGCGCTCGCCGGTCAGGAACGGCGCGAAGACCACGCCGCCGGCGCCGGCCGGCACCGACGCGGCCGCCGCGAACAGCTCCGTCCAGCGCAGGCCCAGGACGCCGCACACCCACTCCCACGCCGACCCGCCGTTCTGCAGCGCGGCCATGGCGTACCACCCGCCGACGGCGTCGGCGTAGCAGTGCACGGGCGGGTCGTCGGCCGGCACGGGCCGCCCGATCCCCCGGAGCACCTGGGCGCCGGTGCCGAGGTTGACCTGCACCCCGGTCGTCCCGGCCGCCAGCAGCGCCAGCGCGGTGTCCGCCCCGCCGACGATCAGCGGGACGCCGTCGAGCGGTCCGGCCAGCAACCCGGCGATGTCGGATCCCGGCCGGACCACCGGCAGCAGGGCCGGCGGGATCCCCGCGGCAGTGACAGCGGACGGCGACCAGTCGTCGGTACGCACGTCCCACAGGAGGGTCGCGGAGGCGTCGCTGCGGTCGGTCACCCGCGGGTCGACCCCCGGCAGGAGGGCCGCCCGCAGCGCGTCCTTGGGCAGGAGCACGGCGGCGGCCCGCTCGAGCACGCCTGGCTCGTGCCGCGCCATCCAGGCCAGCAGCGGACCGGTCATGCCCGGCACCAGCGGGTTGGCCAGTCCCGCGCGGTCGGCCATCGGCAGCTCCCGCCAGCGGGCGACCTCCGCCGTCGCCCGGTGGTCGGGCCACAGGATCGCCGGGCGCAGCGCCGTCCCCGCGGCGTCGACCAGCACCGCGCCGTGCATCTGCCCGGAAAGCCCGACCGCGCGCACTCCTGCCCCGCCGAGTCGCGGGAGCACCGCCGCGAGCGCCTCGTCGAACGCCCGCCGCCAGGCGACGACGTCGCCCTCGGCCCGGTCGGGCGCCGGCCGGTCGACCGGGTAACCGGACTCGGCCTCCGCGACGACCGTCCCCGACCCGTCCAGCGCGACGAGCTTCAGCCCGCTGGTGCCCAGGTCGGCGCCGAGCAGGACGTCGGCCACGGCCGGCGTCAGCCGCCGTGCGCGAAGCCGCCGGCGCGCCCGTTCCGGTCGGCGAGCAGCCCGGCCAGCGTCGAGACGGCGATCTCGGCGGGCTGCTTGGAGCCGATGTCCAGGCCGATCGGCCGGTGCACCCGGGCGATCTCCTCCGGCGGCACGCCCAGCGCGGTGAGCGCGGCGATGTGCGGGCCCTCGTGCCGGGGGTTGCCCATCACGCCGACCCAGCGCGCGGGGCGGGCCAGCGCGTCGCGGAGCAGCACCCCCAGCTCGTCCCGGTGGTGGTCGGTCACGACGACGTCGGCGGTGCCGGCCGCAAGCTCGTCCTCGAGGTCGGCGAAGCCGCGCACCGTCCGGTCGGCGGTCAGCGCGACGCCGGTGTCGCCCGGCTCGACGAGCACCGTGCGGAAGCCCAGTTCGCCGCCCCACCGCAGCAAGACCTCGGCCACCGGCGAGGCGAACACCGCGACGAGCAGCCGGTCGGCGCTCACGCCGGACGCTCCGGGCTGTCGCCGTAGGCGTAGCCGGCATCGGGGTAGCGCGTGCCCTCGGCGGCGCCCGGCGGCGCGATCGCGTCGAGCCGGGCGAGGTCGTCGGCGGTGAGCTCGATCGCGGCCGCGCCGGCGTTCTCCTCCAGGTAGGACCGTCGCTTCGTCCCGGGGATGGGCACGACGTCGTGGCCCTGCGCGAGCACCCAGGCCAGCGCGAGCTGGCCCGCCGTCACGCCCTTCTCGGCCGCCAGCTCCCGGACGGCGTCGACCAGCCGCAGGTTGACGGCGAACGCCTCGCCCTGGAAGCGGGGTTGGTTCTTCCGGAAGTCGTCGTCCGCGAAGTCCGCGGGGCTGGTGATCGCGCCGGTGAGGAACCCGCGGCCGAGCGGGCTGAACGGCACGATGCCGATCCCGAGCTCGCGCGCCACCTCGAGGACAGCATCTCCGCCCGCCCCACCACCACGGGCAACTTCGAGGTCGCGCGTCCACAGCGACCACTCGCTCTGCAGGGCGGCGATCGGGTGCACGGCGACGGCGCGCCGGATGGAGGCGGCGCTGGCCTCCGACAGGCCGAGGTGGCGCACCTTGCCCTGGGCGACGAGCTCGGCCATGGCCCCGACGGTGTCCTCGATCGGCACCTGGGGGTCCACGCGGTGCTGGTAGTACAGGTCGATCACGTCGACGCCCATCCGGCGCAGGCTCGCCTCGGCACAGCGCCGCACGTTCTCCGGCCGGCCGTCGATGCGCCGGGCGTTCTCGTCGTGGGACAGCGAGAACTTCGTCGCCAGCTGCACCTCGCCGCGCCTGCCCGCGATCGCCTCGCCGACCAGTTCCTCGTTGTGTCCGCTGCCGTAGACGTCGGAGGTGTCGAGGAAGGTCACCCCGATCTCCAGGGCCCGGTGGATCGTCGCGATCGACTCTTTCCGGTCGGCGGGGCCATAGGTCTGGCTCATCCCCATGCAGCCGAGGCCGATCGCTGGGACGACCAGGCGTTCCGTGCCGAGGATGCGCGTGCCGATCGGGGAGGTCATGCCCGCATCCTCGCCCGACGCCTTCCCGCGGCGCCACCGCCGGAGTCCGCGTCTGATGGGATGGGCTCCGGGCGTCGGTGGTCGGCGCCCGGCGAGGAGGCCCTCCGTGCAGTACGCCGAGTCCGTCGTGGACCTGGTCGGCAACACCCCCCTGGTGCGGCTCACGTCGGTGACCCGCGACCTGGGGCCCGACGCTCCCCTGGTCCTGGCCAAGATCGAGTACCTCAACCCCGGGGGTTCGGTGAAGGACCGGATCGCCGTCCGCATGGTCGACGCCGCGGAGGCCAGCGGCGGCGCTGCAGCCCGGCGGCACCATCGTCGAGCCGACCAGCGGCAACACCGGCATCGGCCTGGCCCTCGTCGCTCAGCAGCGCGGCTACCACTGCATCTTCATCTGCCCCGACAAGGTGTCCCAGGACAAGATCAACGTGCTGAAGGCGTACGGCGCCGAGGTCGTGGTCTGCCCCACCGCCGTCGACCCCTCGGACCCGCGCAGCTACTACTCGGTCTCCGACCGGCTGGCCCGCGAGACCCCCGGCGGCTGGAAGCCCGACCAGTACTCCAACCCGGCCAACCCGCAGTCGCACTACGAGACCACCGGCCCCGAGATCTGGGCCCAGACCGAGGGGCGGATCACCCACTTCGTCACCGGGATGGGCACCGGCGGCACCATCAGCGGCACCGGGCGCTACCTCAAGGAGGCGTCCGGCGGACGCGTGCAGGTCATCGGCGCCGACCCCGAGGGCTCGGTCTACTCCGGGGGCACTGGGCGGCCGTACCTGGTCGAGGGCGTCGGCGAGGACTTCTGGCCGTCGACCTACGACCGCGACATCGCCGACGAGATCATCGCCGTCTCCGACGGGGACTCCTTCGCGATGACGCGCCGGCTGGCCCGCGAGGAGGGCCTGCTCGTGGGTGGCTCGTGCGGCATGGCCGTCGAGGCGGCGGTCCGCGCCGCCGAGAAGCTCAGCAAGGACGACGTCGTCGTCGTGCTGCTGCCCGACGGCGGCCGCGGCTACCTGAACAAGATCTTCAGCGACACGTGGATGGCCGACTACGGCTTCCTCGACGTCGCCGCCGGCGAGACCGTCGGCGACGTGCTGCGCGCCAAGTCCGGCGAGACCCCGACGCTCGTGCACACGCACCCGAACGAGACGGTGCGCGACGCCATCGACATCCTCCGCGAGTACGGCGTCAGCCAGCTGCCGGTGGTCCGTGCCGAGCCGCCGGTGACCGCCGGCGAGGTGGTCGGCTCGGTCGACGAGAAGACGCTGCTCGACGCCCTGTTCGCCGGCACGGCGACCCTCGCCGACCGGGTCGAGACCCACATGTCGCCGCCGCTGCCGATCATCGGCTCCGGGGAGCCGGTCGGCGCCGCGGTGGGCTCCCTCGGCTCCGCCGACGCGCTTCTCGTGCACGTCGACGGCAAGCCGGCGGGCGTCGTGACGCGCCAGGACGTGCTCGGCCACCTGGTCGGGCTCGGGCCTACGGTCGCCTCATGACCCCCGAAGACGACGCCCGAGCGAGCATCGCAGCGAGCGCCAGCGAGCGAGGAGCGGAACGAGGGCGGAGCCGAGCGATGACCCAGGGCTTCAACACCCGCGCCATCCACGCCGGCCAGGAGCCGGACCTGGCCACCGGCGCGGTGATCCCCCCGGTGCACCTGACCACCACCTACAAGCAGGACGGCGTCGGGGGGCTCCGCGGCGGCTACGAGTACAGCCGCAGCGGCAACCCGACCCGGACGGCGCTGCACGAGGCGCTCGCCGCGCTCGAGGAGGGCACGAGGGCGCTGGCCTTCGCGTCCGGGCTCGCAGCGGAGGACACCCTGCTGCGCACCGCCTGTCGGCCCGGCGACCACGTCGTGCTGGGCGGCGACGCGTACGGCGGGACGTTCCGGCTCATCTCCCGCGTGCTGTCGGAGTGGGGCCTGGAGTACACCCCCACCCACCTCGACGACCCCGACGCCCTGCGCGCGGCCATCCGGCCCACCACGCGGGTGGTCTGGTGCGAGACACCGAGCAACCCGCTGCTGAACATCACCGACATCGCACTCACCGCGGCGGTCGCGCACGACGCCGGGGCGCTGCTCGTGGTCGACAACACCTTCGCCTCGCCGTACCTGCAGCGACCGCTGACCCTGGGCGCGGACGTCGTCGTCCACTCGACGACCAAGTACCTCGGGGGGCACTCCGACGTGGTGGGCGGCGCCTTGATCGTAGGAGGAGGGCCCTCCGACGACGCCGAGCTCGGCGAGCGCCTGGCCTACAACCACAACGCGATGGGCGCGGTCGCAAGCCCGTTCGACTCGTGGCTGGTGCTGCGCAGCCTCAAGACCCTCGGCGTACGGATGGACCGGCACTCGGCCAACGCCGCGAGGATCGCCGAGTTCCTGCTCGACCACCCGAAGGTCGCCGCGCGTGCTGTACCCGGGGCTGCCGACGCACCCGGGGCACGACATCGCGGCCACGCAGATGTCCGACTTCGGCGGCATGGTCTCGTTCCGGCTCCGGGATGGTGAGGACGCCGCCCTCAAGGTCTGCGACCGGGCGCAGTTGTTCACGCTGGCCGAGTCGCTGGGCGGGGTCGAGTCCCTGATCGAGCACCCGGGCCGGATGACCCACGCCAGCGCGGCCGGCTCGCCACTGGAGGTACCAGCCGACCTCGTCCGGCTGTCGGTCGGCATCGAGGACGTCGACGACCTGCTCGCCGACCTGGAGCAGGCCCTCGCCTGAAGGCCGCAGCCACATCGGCGATCTGGACGCGAAGACGGCCGGATGCCGAGCCACATCGCCGATGTGGCCGGGAAGGAGTCCGGGGCGCTGAGGGTTGTCACGCTGCGCCGCCGATCGAGGAGGATGCAGCCATGAGCACGACCCAGAGCAGCCCGGATCTCACCGCCATCGCCGCCGAGCGGGACCGCATCCGTGCGGCGCACCTGAAGCCGGCCGGGGAGCGTCCCGACGTCGACGGCGCGGGGCCTGCATCACACGGCGCTGATCAGCCACGACGTCGAGCGGACCGTGCGCTTCTACCAGGGCGTGCTCGGCTTCCCGCTGACCGAGCTCATCGAGAACCGCGACTACCCGGGGTCCTCGCACTTCTTCTTCGACATCGGCAACGGCAACCTGCTCGCCTTCTTCGACTTCCCCGGCCTCGACGTCGGCCCGTACGCCGAGGTGCTCGGCGGGCTGCACCACATGGCGATCAGCGTCGAGCCCTCGCGGTGGGAGAAGCTGGTCGAGCGGCTCACCGAGGCCGGTGTGGAGCACGAGGTGCACAGCGGCGTCTCGGTGTACTTCCGCGACCCCGACGGCGCCCGGATCGAGCTCATCGCCGATCCGCTGGGCGAGATGTACGGCCACCATGTCCTGTAAGCGCCCCTAGTCCGGCCCCGTGAGCCAGCCACCCCGCCCCGGTCCCGCCCCACGGGTCTCCATCCCGACGCTCTCCCCCGGCTCCCGCCTGTACTTCGGCACCGAGGCCGGGGGCTCGGCGCTGCTGCTGGCCGCGACGCTGCTCGCGCTGGCCTGGGCCAACTCGCCGTGGTCCGGCTCGTACGCCACCTTCTGGTCGACGGAGGCGACGATCGGGGTCGGGGACGTCGCGCTGACCATGGACCTGCGGCACTGGGTGAACGACGCCGCGATGGCGCTGTTCTTCCTGGTCGTGGGCCTGGAGATCACCCGCGAGGTGAGCACCGGCGAGTTGCGGGACCGCCGCAACGTCGCCGCGCCCGCCCTCGGCGCCCTCGGCGGCCTGGCCATACCCGCCCTGGTCTACCTGGCGTTCAACCCCTCCGGCCCGTCGAGCAGCGGCTGGGGTGTCGTCATGTCGACCGACACCGCCTTCGTCCTCGGCGTCCTCGCGTTGTTCGGGCCCCGCTGCCCCGACCGGCTGCGGCTGTTCCTGCTGACCCTGGCGATCGTCGACGACATCGGCGCCATCTCGGTGATGGCGATCTTCTACACCGACGGCATGCACGTGCCGGCCCTGGTCGTCTCCGCCGTCCTGGTCGCCGCGCTGCTGGGTCTGCGCTGGCTCGGGGTGTGGCGGCTGACGCCGTACGTGCTCATCGGCATCGCGCTCTGGCTGGCCGTGCACGCCTCCGGCGTGCACGCGACGCTGGCCGGCGTCGTCCTGGGCCTGCTGCTGCCGTCCCGTCCGCCGGAGCGGGCCGTCATCGACCGCCTCAAGGTGTACGGGCGGGCGCTGCGCGAGCAGCCCGACGCCGAGCGCGCCCGGCTCACCACGCTGGCCGTCGCCGCCACCGTGCCCGCCGGTGAACGGCTGCAGTACGCCCTGCACCGGTGGACCGCCTACGGCGTCGTCCCGGTGTTCGGGCTGGCCAACGCGGGGGTCTCGCTCGACGGGGAGACGCTGCGCGCGGCGGCCGCCTCGTCGGTGACCGTCGGCGTCGCGGTCGCGCTGCTCGTCGGCAACGCCATCGGGATCACCGTGGGGGCCGCGGTGGCGCTGCGCACCGGGTGGGGCATCCTGCCCGGCGGCGTGCGCTGGTCCCACCTGATGGCCGGGGCCACGCTCGCCGGGATCGGCTTCACCATCTCGCTGTTCATCGCCGACCTCGCCTTCAGCGACGCCCGGCTGCGCGAGCAGGCCACCATCGGCGTCCTGGCCGGGTCACTGACCGCCGCGGTCCTCGGCGTCCTCCTGCTCCGCTTCCTCGGGGAGCGCTTCCCGCTGTGCTCGCCGGGCACCGAAGGACCACCGACGCTGCCGCCGCGGCCCTGGGTCGACCCCGCCGTCCGGGCCCGGGCCGACGCCGACCACAGCGTTCCCTGACCCATGGACCGCGCGGCGCAGGGCCGCGAGTTCGACCCGGCCGCCGTAGGGCTCGCCGTCGATGATCAGGGTCGGGGTGCCGGACGACGCCCTCGTCGAGGCCGGCGGAGAAGTCGGCCTCGACCTTGTCCCCGAACTGCTGCGCGGCCGCACCGACGACCAGGTCGCCGTCGAGCCCGAGGTGCTCGGCGTAGGCCCGCAAGCGATCGGTCGTCGAGCCGGTCCTGCTTGGTGTAGAGCAGGTCGTGCATCTTCCAGTAGGCCCCCTGCGCGCCGGCCGCCTCCGCGGCCAGCGCCGCGGTGAGGGCGTGCGGGTGGACCGACGGCAGCGGGAAGTTGCGGAAGATCAACCGCACTCCCCCGTCCGACTCCTCGACCAGCTGGCGCAGGACCGGCGCGGCCGCGGCGCAGTACGGGCACTCGAAGTCGCCGTACTCGACGACGGTCACGGGCGCCTCGGGGTTGCCGAAGATGTGCTCGGTGGCCTCGTCGAAGCCGTCGTCGGGCATGGTCATGAGTCGGCGGGGGCGAGGAGGTCGCTGTACTCGCGGTGGCGCTCGATCCAGCCGCGGACGAACGGGCAGGTCGCGATCGCCGTGCCGCCGTGCGCCCGGACGTCGTCGAGTGCGGCGCGCACCAACGTGCCGCCCACGCCCGACCGGCCGGCGTCGGGGAAGACCTCGGTGTGCACGAACTCGGTGACGTTGCCGCGTCGGCTGTAGGCGGCGACGCCCAGCACGCGGTCGCCCTCGCGGATCTCGTACCGGCTCTCGTCGGGAACGTCGCGGACACTCAGCTCGGCGGGCTGCTCCATGCCGACCTCCAACTGCTCCGCCCCGGAGGGTGTTCCGCTCTCAGTCGGTCAGTGTGAGCGCCTGCGTCGGGCACTGCTGGACGGCGTCGTACACCGCCTCGACGTCGTCGTCCGCGGGCCGGCGCCGGAGCACGACGACGACGCCGTCGTCCCCGACCTCGAAGACGTCCGGGGCCAGCATCTCGCACGTCCCCGACCCCACGCAGCGCTCGCGGTCGACCTCGACGCCGCTCACCGGACGCCGCCCAGCCGGGCCGGCAGCCGCTTGATGCCGTTGACGAACGACGACCGCAGGCGGTCGGGCTCCCCGATCACCTGGAGGTCGGGCAGCAGGTCGAACAGCATGCGGAAAGCGACCGTGATCTCCCGTCGGGCCAGGTGCGCGCCGAGGCAGAAGTGCGGCCCCTTGCTGCCGAACCCGACGTGCGGATTGGGGTCGCGGGTCAGGTCGAAGCGCTGCGGGTCGGCGAAGACCTCCGGGTCGCGGTTGGCCGCCGCGTAGAAGAGCAGGAACTTGTCACCGGCGGAGTACCGGTGGCCGTTGACCTCGCCGTCCTGGGTGGCCGTGCGGCGCATCCAGGTCACCGGGCTCGCCCAGCGGACGATCTCCTCGACCGCGGTGCGGTCCAGGGACTCCTCCGCCATCCAGCGGTCCCGCTGATCGGGGTGCTCGGAGAGCGCGAGGATCCCCTGGCTGATCGCGTTCCGCGTCGTCTCGTTGCCCGCGACCAGCAGCAGGATGAAGAACGAGGCGATCTCCTGGTGGGAGAGCTTCTCGCCGTCGACCTCCGTGGTCACCAGCGCCGTCGTCAGGTCGTCGCGCGGCTCGGTCATGCGCTCGGCGGCCAGCCGCTCCATCAGCGCCGCGAGCTCCATGCCGGCGGTGAGGAAGGCCGTGAGCGGGTCGTCCTGGTTCTCGACCAGCTCCGGGTCGCCGCCGGACAGGATGATGTTGGACTGCGCGAGGACCATCGCCCGGTCGGTCTCGGGGACGCCCATCATGTCGCAGATGACCCGCAGCGGGATCGGGGCGGCGATGTCGGTGACGACGTCGATCGTGCCGTCGCCCGCCTCGGCCTTCCGGCGGGCCTCGGTGAGCACGTCGGCGACGATCCCGCGGACCGAGTCGATGACCCGCTCGAGCATCCGCGGCGTGAACGTCTTGGACACCAGCCGGCGGATCTTGGCGTGCCGCGGGTCGTCCATGCTGATCATGGAGCCGTAGAACTCGTTGAGGTCGGTCGGGATGTCCTGGATGGACACCGCGCCCCTGCCGGAGCAGAAGACGGCCGGCTGGGAGCTGATCGCCTCCAGGTCGGCGTAGCGGGTCACCGCCCAGTAGCCGGGGCCCGGCTCCAGCATCGGGACCTCGGGCTCGGCGAAGAACGCGAACGGCCGCTCGCGGCGCAGCAGGTCGAACACCGCCTGCCGGACCGCCGGCGGCCGCACCCAGAAGTCCCGGTCGGACAGATCGACGGCGTCGAGGTCGATCTCGGGCCCGGCCTCTACGGACACGTGGCGGTCCTCCCTGCGAAACGGTCAACGGTGACCGGAACGCTAGAGAAGAGCACCGGCGATGCACAACACCGCAGCACGGCCCCGCGCTACTGACGAGTAACCACTCGCCGACGCCCTCGTTGAACGGGTCACACGCACTCCCGGATCCCGGACAACCGCGGAGGCATCTCCATGCGCTGGAGAACGATCGTGCTGCCGGTGGCCGCCCTGTTCGTCGGGTTGTCGGGCGGCCTGTCCGGCGGCATCGCCCAGGCCGACCTCGACGCCGGATCTCCCGGCCCGGTGACGCCGTACGACGCGCCGCCGTTCGCCGACGAGTGCGACGGTCCACCGCTTCGGCGAGGGCGAGGCGCCCGACCTCTCCGCCTACCCCGACGACCCGCTGTGCGTCGAGTACGCCAAGCGCGACATCACCGTCGACAACGGCGGGGCGCTCGCCTTCGCGCTCGCCGAGCCGGCCCGGGTCGCCCTGGCCGCCCCCGTCTGCCAGTACTGGCAGCAGGACCACTGGAGCGTGCAGTTCTCCCGCGGGGACACCCCCGTGATCCGGTGGGACGGCAGCTACTGGTTCGACAAGGGCACCGGCCAGGCGGCCGGGCGGCTGCGCAACCTCACCGTCGGCGGGGAACCGGCGGGCATCGAGCAGGCCGCGCAGCTCGTCGAGCAGGCCAGCCCGGAGCTCGCCGCCTACCTGCGGACCTACGGCCGGAGCGGCTCCGGGATCGGCGCCGACGCCGGCGTGCCCCTGGATCCCGCCTGCGCGAGATGACCTGCGGAGATGCGGACCCGGGACGTGCAGACCGCGGAGCTCTCCCGGCGGCGGCTGCTGCAGATCGTCACGGCCGCGGCGCTCACCCTGCCGCTGGCCGGCGTCCGGCTGCCCGAGGCCCGCGCCGACGTGCTGCCGCGGTCGCTGGACGCCGAGACCCTCACGCTCGAGGCCTGGAGCGACACGATGGTGCCGGGCGAGAAGCGGTCCCCCGACGACCGGGCGATCGCCGGGGTGACGTCCGGCCCGGGCGCGGTGCAGGCCGGGGCCGTGGACATGATGCGGTTCGGCCCGGTCGGCCTCGGCCCGCGCGGTGCCGGCGCTCGCGGCCGGCCTCGACGCCGAGGCGGTGCGCTACGCCGCGACGGTCGGCGTCGTGCCCGACCCCACGGTGCCGCCCTTCGTCGGGCTGCCGTTCGAGCACCGCACCGCGCTCGCGCTCGAACTGCTGGACGGCGACCGCCCGGACCAGCTCGCCTGGTACGGCCTGGCCGGGATCGCGATGCTCGCGTTCCACACCGCCGGGCACCTCAGCACCGCCGACGCCGTCCGCTCCGGGCACCCCGGCCTGGCGTGGCTGAACTTCCCGCTGCCCGACGCGGACGGGCTCTGGCGCTATCCGGTCTTCTCCTACGGGCGGGCGCTGGCCGCAGACGCATCCGGCCACCACGGGCACCGGGCAGCCGGCATGAGCGTCGAGACCGCGGACGTCGTCGTCGTCGGCACCGGCTTCGGCGGCGCCATCCCGGCGTACAACCTGGCCGCCGGCGGCGCCTCGGTGGTCATGCTCGAGCGCGGGCCGGAGGTGGCGACCGAGGAGTTCGCCCACGACCTGCAGGTGGGCACGTACACCCGCTACGTCGACCTGATCAACGGCGACGGGGTGCAGGTCGTCGCCGGCAACTGCGTGGGCGGGTCGAGCGTCGTCTACTTCGCCGCCTCGCTGCGCGCGCCGTCCTTCGTGTTCGACCGCCGTGGTTCCGCCGGCGCCGGCCGGCTCTGGCCGGCGGCCCTGACCCGCTCGGAGCTCGACCCCTGGTACGACCGGGTCGAGGAGACCCTGCCCGTCGCGCAGCAGACCTGGGACGACGTCCCGTACGCCGGGGGCGTGTGGGCGGCGGCGTGCCGCAACGCCGGGCACACCTGCAACCCCGTGCCGGTCGCCGTCGACCTGCCGACGTGCACCAACTGCAACTGGATGCTGTCGGGCTGCCGGTTCGGCGCGAAGCGATCGATGCTGCTCAACTACCTGCCGGCCGCCCGCGCGCACGGGGCGGAGATCCGCCCGCTGCACGAGGTCCAGCTGATCGGCCCCGCCACGACTCCGGGCTACCGGTACCGGGTCGACTACACCGTCGTCGACCCGGCCGACTACCGGCTCACCGCAGGGCGCCGGCACGATCGAGGCGAAGATCGTGATCCTCGCGGCGGGCGCGATGGGCACCCCGGTCATCCTCCAGCGGTCGGCGGCGGCGCTGGGTGGAGTGCCGTCGGCGGTCGGCCGGTACTTCTCCCCCAACGGCGACCGCGTCTCCATGGCGGTGCTCGACGAGGAGAAGCTCGGCTCGGTGCTGGGCCTGGAGCGCGAGCCGGGGGTCGCCTACGAGGCCTTCCACATCGGCAAGCCGATCGGCTCGATGAGCTACGACTTCCTCGACGGCCGGCTGCCGGAGTTCGAGCGCTTCGGGCTCCAGCAGATCTACTTCCCGTCGATCACCAACGTCCTGCCCGAGGACGGCACCGACGCCGAGCCCCAGTGGTTCGGCGTCGACAAGAAGACGCTCAGCGCCCGCTGGCGGTCGTGGCTCACGGTGCTCGCCCTGACCGAGGACGACAACGAGGGCGTCTTCGGCCCGCCGCCACCGACCGGCAACTTCGTCCGGGCGGCGCCGACCGCGTCGGTCACCACGCTGAGCTACCAGGCCAACGCAGCCACCCGCCGGGGCTGGGACCGCTCCGACGCGGAGATCCGGGCGATCATCGAGAAGGACGGCCTCGGCACGCACCTGTCCTGGGTGGGCGGGCAGCCCTCGTTGTCGGCCCACCCGCTGTCGTCGTGCCGGATCGGGGACGACCCGGCCACCTCCGCGCTCACGTCCGACCACGAGCTGCGGGGATCGCCCGGGCTGTTCGTCACCGACGGCAGCGCGGTGCCGACCTCGCTCACGGTGAACCCGTCGCTGACCATCGCCGCCCTGGCCGAGCGGGCCTCGGTCGCGATCGCCCGCGGCGCCGCCGACGCCGGGATCGCGGTGACGGCCGGCGTCCCGGCGCCCGGCTCGGCCTGAACGCCGCCGCCGGAACGTCGGCACCCGAACGTCGGCACCGAAGCCCGGACCCCTGAGGGTCCGGGCTTCTGTCGCGGTGGTAGCGGGGACAGGATTCGAACCTGTGACCTCTGGGTTATGAGCCCAGCGAGCTACCGAGCTGCTCCACCCCGCGGTGCGACACCCACCGTACACGGCATCGGCGGGGCCCTTCGCCGTCCCTCCCAGCACCGCGAACCGCCCCGTCACACCGGTCCCAGCGGCCGCGCGCGCCTTCCCGGCGGCGCCCGGGGACCGACCTAGAGTCCGCTGCGTGACGGTGGAATCGGCGATGCGCACGTTCGCCGGCCGCCCTCAGCCGGTGGAGATCCATCACCGGGGCATCTGGTACTCCGGTGAGCTGCTGGGCTGGCGGCACGAGCCCGACGGCCGGGTCTCGGCGCGGGTCCGGTGCCGCGTGGACAACCTGCGGCACACCACGTGGAAGGACCTCACGGAGCTGCGGCTGCCCGATCCGCAGCACCCGCCGCGCAAAGAGGCGCTCGCCGCCGCGCTCGGCCGGCCGGCGCCCACGGACCCCACCGAGATCGACGACCGGACGCGCCCGCACGTGCTGCGCGCCGCGCCCGACGCCCGCCCGGCCAAGCCGGTGCACGCGACGACGCCGCCCGCCCCGCGCCCGTCGCCGGTCAGCCCGTCGCGCATGAGCCCGCCGAAGCGACGCACCACCGAGACGGCCCTCACCCCCGCCTGACGTCGCAGCGCGCCGCCGTAGCCTCGCGCCCATGAGTTCCTCCCCCGCCGACGACACCCGTTGGGCCGCCGCCAAGCGCGCGCGGGGCCGGTCCTTCGGCGCGGTCGCCGCCGACTACGCCGCCTGGCGCCCGAGCTACCCCGCCGACGTCGTCGCGTTCCTGACCGGCGGCGACCTGCCGCGACGGATCCTGGACCTGGGCGCCGGCACCGGTCAGCTCAGCGAGCCGCTGGTCGCGGCCGGGCACGACGTGGTCGCCGCCGACCTCTCGGCCGACATGCTCGCCCAGCTCACCGTCCGACTTGCCCGGCGTCGCGACGTTCGTCGCCCGGGCGGAGCAGCTGCCGCTGCCGGACGGGGACGTCGACGCCGTGGTGGCCGGACAGGCGGCGCACTGGTTCGACCCCGCCCGCGCGTCCGTGGAGTTCCGCCGGGTGCTGCGCCCCGGCGGCACGGTCGGGTTCGCCTGGCACACCCGCGAGGACACGGCCGCCTGGTCCGTGGCGCTGGCCGGGCTGCTCGCGGCCGACGCCCGCGACCAGCAGGGCGACCGCCCCGAGAGCAACCGCGCGGTGGTCGAGGCCTTCGCCGTCGAACTGGACGCCGAGGTCACCGCGTACACCACCCGCTGGGTGCACCGCGTGCCCCCGGAGGCCGTCGTCGGCCGGGCGGCGAGCAGCAGCCGGGTCGCCCTGCTCGACGACGCCGCGCGCGAGGACTACCTCGGCCGGATCCGCGAGCTGCTCGACACCCACCCCGACACCCGCGGCCGCGACGAGGTCGACGTCACCTACCTGACCAGCGCCTGGCGTCTCGTCCCGCGCTGAACCACGACCGTCTGGGTCAGTCGCCGATCAGAGCGGCGGCACCGGGCCTGCGGGGCGGCCGACAACGCCTCGGTCAACAACGCGACGAGCGCCTCGAGCTGCACGTCGGCCGACGACGACACCTCCTCGTCCGAGCCGTCGAGCGCCCGGGCGGCGAGCCCCGCCTTGCTGTCGATCAGCTCGGCGATCCGGCTGTCGATGGTCTGCGCGGCGATGATGCGCCACGCGGTGACGGGTTCCGTCTGACCGATGCGGTGGCTGCGGTCGATGGCCTGCGTCTGCTCCGCGTTGGTCCAGGAGAGCTCGGCGAGCACGATGTTCGAGGCGACCTGCAGGTTGAGACCCACGCCGGCCGCGGTCAGGGAGCAGACCGCGATGGCGACGTCGGGGTCCTTCACGAAGGCGTCGATGTGCTTCTGCCGCGCCGGGGACGTCTGGTCGCCCCGGATCGACGAGTAACGGATCCCGAGCCGGGCGAAGCTCTCCTCGGCGACGTCCATCACGTCGACGTGCTTGGCGAAGAAGACCACCTTGCCGGCGCTGCGCGCGAGCTGTGCCGCGTAGTCGGCGGCGAGCCCGGCCTTCGCCTGGCCGATGCGTCGCATCATGCTGAACACGTTCTCGCCGGTCGTCGACGTGGTCGCGTCCTTCTGCTCCGCACTTGGCCACCCTGCGCACGAGGTCGTGGTCGATGCCCTCGACGACGGCACCGGACCGAGCGGCCGGCGAGCGCGGTCTCGTACCGCGACACCAGGCGGCGGGCGAGGTCCCGCTCGGCCGCCCGGATCGACCGGCCGGCCTTCTCGTCGAGCTCGACCGGGAGGTCGGCGATGCGGCGGGCGGGGATGTCGGCAGCCACATCGACCTTGCGGCGACGGACGATGCCGAGGTCGACCACGCAATTGCGCGCGGCGGGGTAGAAGCCCGGGTCAGCGGGCGTCAGGCCGGCCTCCTCGAGCGCATCCATCAGCTCGCCGCGCGGATTCGACTCGTCGATCCAGCCGAGGAACTGCCAGATGGCCCGGAAGTCCTCGATGTCGTTGATCAGCGGGGTGCCGGTGAGGGCCATCAGCAGGGGCCGCGCGATGCGGGACCGGATGCGCTCGGAGAGCTCCAGGACGTGCTGCGAGCGCTGCGAGGCCTTGTTCTTGATGAAGTGCGCCTCGTCGACGACCATGCCGCGGAAGCCGAAGTCGCCGATCCAGCCCACGTGGCGGTCGAGCACCTCGTAGTTGACGACGACGATGTCGGCGAAGCCGTCGATCGTGTCACCGTTGCCGTGGATCACGGTGGCCGAGCGGTGGGGTGTCCAGAGGCCGGCCTCGCGTGCCCAGTTGGTCTTGACGACGTTCGGGACGACCACGAGCAGCGGGTAGGCGTTCGCCGCCTCCGCGGCGAGCAGCGCCTGAGCCGTCTTGCCCAGGCCCGGCTCGTCGGCGAGCAGGAAGGTCCGGTGGCCGCCGGCGGCAGCCGCGACCACCTGCGCCTGGTGCGGCATCAGCTCCCGGCCACCCGGCGCGTGCAGGGACGACGGCGCGGGAAGGGCCATGCACGCCGAGGCTCCGTCGCCGGCGCGCTCGAACGAACGGAGGAGCGGGCCGAGCAGCTCCCAACCGGCCAGGCGGCGCGGACGGGCCGCGCTCTGCCGGGGGGCCGAGAAGTCGGGGGCGAGGAAGGGGTTGGCCAGCTGCCGTGAGACGACCGACTGCGGCACGACCCGACGCTCGGTGCTGGCGGGAGCGGGCGCGGGCTCCGCCGGTGTGACCTCCTCGGGGGCCGGCTCGATACCGGCGGCCCTCAGCATGTCTCGCCTTGAGCGACCTGGCCGCATCGGAGACGACGGCGTCCCCGTCGAGGAGCGCGAGGAGCGCAGGGTCGCGGACGGCGGTCTTCGCGAGGATCGTCGCGATCCCGTCGAGGCGCTTGAGCTGCTCGGCCCGCTGGGTGCCGCTGGTGGTCTCGTCCGCCCGGACCCGGGCGTGCTGCTCGCGCACCAGCAGCGCGACGACCTGGAACTTCGTGCGCACGGCCGGCGACACGGGGCCGCGCTCGGCCGCTGCCTCGACCTCACGGACGGCGCGGGCGAGCACCGCCATGATGTCGCCGCGGTCGCGGTGGCGGCGCTGCTTCCGCGGGGCGGCGGTACGGCGCGTGCCCGACTGGCGCTGGCCTCGTCGAGCCACAGACTCCTCCTCCGGAACCCGCGGCACGGTGTGCCGCGGCGGGCCGCACGCACTCCGTGCGGTCCGGGGCGATGCTGGTCGCGACGAGAGGGTGACCCCTCCGGAGACGCGAAACGGAAACGGCCCTCACAGCGACTGTGAGGACCGTTCCATCGTTGTAGCGGGGGCAGGATTCGAACCTGCGACCTCTGGGTTATGAGCCCAGCGAGCTACCGAGCTGCTCCACCCCGCGTCGGTACGCACCACTGTACCAGCGTCCGGGAGCGGGGAGGGCGCGGGGTGTCCGCGCCCTCCCCCGGAACTCACCCGCCCGGTGACGACGCGGCGGCCTCCTGCGCGGCCTGATAGGCCTCGACCGCCGTCTGCAGATCCTCGAGCGCCTGACCCTGTGCCGCGAAGTCGCCGGAGCGCTGCGCCTCCGCCAGGGCGTCGAGCGCATCGTTGATCGCAGCGACCTCGTCGTCGAGGCCCGGGGCGGTCGTCCCCCCGTTGTCCGGCGGCGGGGTGGTCGTCGTCGGTGTCGTCGGGTGTCGGTGTCGGGGTACCGCTCGGATCGGTCGGCGTCGACGGCTCCTCGCCGCTGTCGTTGGCCACTTCTCCCGCGCCCGGCGCCGAAGACCTGGTCCAGCGCCTCCGCGAGGGTGTCGGCGTAGCCGACCCGGTCCCCGTAGTTGACCAGCACCTTCCTCAGCAGCGGGAACGAGTTCTCCGCTCGACCTTCGACGTAGAGCGGCTGGACGTACAGCAGGCCGTCCTCACCGATCGGCAGCGTCAGCAGGTTGCCGAAGACCGGTTGCGAGTTGGCGTTCCGGAACAGCGACAGATCTCGGGCGACCTCGTCGTTCGTGTTGAACGACTGCTGCACCTGGATCGGCCCGCGGAAGGGGGTCGTTGCCCGGGCAATCGCAGCACCTGGATGTCGCCGTAGGTCGTCGGGTGCGCTCGAGGCCGAGATGAACGCCGACAGGTTGTCCCGTTCGAACGCGTTGAGCGCGCTGGTCAGCTGGAAGCTGGCTTCGTCGTCGGTCGGCCGCTGGGCGAGGATGTAGTACGGCGGCTGGTCCTCGTCGGTGTCGCGGGTCGGGTCGTTCGGGATCTGCCAGCGGTCGTTGGCGTTGTAGAAGTCGACCGGGGTCGTCGACGTGGTACCGGGTGAGGATCTCCCGCTGCACCTTGAACAGGTCCTCCGGGTACCGGACGTGGCTGATCAGCTCCTCGCTCATCTCGCTCCTCGGCTGCACCACGCCGGGGAAGGCCTTCATGTACGTCTGCAGGACCGGGTCCTCCTCGTCCCAGGCGTACAGCGTCACCGTGCCGTCGTAGGCGTCGACCGTGGCCTTCACCGAGTTGCGGATGTAGTTGAAGGTCTCGTCGGGCAGCGCCGTCGTCCCGGTCCCGGTCAGCGCGTCGGACGCCGCCTCGCCGAGCTGCATCCGCCTCGGAGTAGGGGTAGTGGTCCGAGGTCGTGTAGCCGTCGAGGATCCAGACGATCCGGCCGTCGATGACCGCGGGGTAGGGGTCGCCGTCGACCTCGAGGAACGGGGCCGCCTTCTCCACGCGGTCGCGGGGGTCGCGGACGTAGATCACCCGGGAGGCGTCGTTGACCGCGCCGGACAGCAGGAAGTTCCGCTCGCGGTAGTAGATGGCGAAGGTCAGCTGCCGGAAGAAGCTGCCGACCGAGACGCCGCCGTCGCCGTCGTAGGTGTTGTTGATCTGGCCGCCGTCCTCGGAGCCGCCCTCGGGCTGGTCGAACTCGCGCGGCGTGCGAATCCGCCGGCGCGCCGACGACCGAGTAGACGTCCTGGCCGCCGTCCTGGATCAGCTCGCCGTAGTAGATCCGGCTCTGGTCGACGGGGATGGTGCCGATGGTGGGCAGGTCACGGGTGGTGAAGTTGGGCTCGCCGCCCTCGTCCTGGCCGGTGACGACCTCGTTGGCGGGTGCGGCGACGAAGCCGTTGCCGTGGGTGTAGACGGTGTGCCGGTTGATCCAGGTGGCCTGGTTCTCGCTCAGTCCCTCGCTGTTGAGCTCGCGCACCGCGACCACGTAGTCGCGAGTTTCGCCGTTCAGGGTGTACCGGTCGATGTCGAGCTTCTCGGGGAACCCGTAGACGTTGCGGATCTGCTGGCGGGCGGTGAACGTGCCCGACAGGACGTTCGGGTCGAGCAGCCGGGCGTTGGGGATGGTCTCGGTGTCGTTGCGCAGTTCGGCGAGCACTTGCTCCGGGTCGACCTCGTCCCCCGTCGCGCCGAGGGCGTAGTCGATGTACTCGACGTCGTCGTCGGAGAGGTTGTAGGCGTCCCGCGTCGACTCGATCGCCCGGGCGATGTACGGCGCCTCCTTCTCGTTGGCGCTGGGCTTGACCACGAACTGCTGCACGATCGCCGGGTAGGCGACGCCGACCACGAGGCTGGTGACCAGGAGCAGCACGAGTGCGCCGGCCGGCAGCAGGAAGTTGCGCACGAAGATGTTGGCGAAGAAGGCCAGCGCACAGAGCGCCGCGACCCACACCAGGATCGTCTTGGGCGTCAGCAGAGCGTTGATGTCGGTATAGCTGGCACCGGTGAACACCTCGCCGCGGTCGGAGTAGACCAGGCCGTAGCGGTCGAGCCAGTAGGCCACCGCCTTGAGCGCGAGGAAGATCCCGAGCAGGACCGAGATCTGCACGCGGGCGGCCGACGTGAGCTTCTGGCCCGGCGTCTGCAGCCGCAGCCCACCGAACACGTAGTGCGTGAGCAGCGAGCCGATCAGCGCCAACAGCACGATCGCGAAGCCGAAGCCCAGGATCAGCCGCCAGAAGGGGTAGTCGAAGACGAAGAACGACAGGTCGATACCGAACTCGGGGTCGACCTGGCCGAAGTCCGTGCTGTTGCGGAACTGGAGCCACGTCTCCCAGCTGCCCTGCGCGGTGAAACCGGCGAACAGGCCGAGGACGACGGCGACGGCGGTGAGCACCAGCCCGCGGCGCGGCTCGAGCGACTGGCGGTAGCGCTCCAGGTTCTGCTGCTCGAGCGACATCGGCCGGAACGTCGGCCGGAACCGGTAGGCCAGGTAGATCGCCGCGGCGACCAGACCTCCGGTGGCGACCCCGGCGACGGCGAAGAGCAGGGCGCGGGTCTGCAGTTCGGTCCAGAAGACCTCGGTGTATCCGGTCTCGTCGAACCACAGATAGTCGACGTAGACGTTGGTGAGCGTCCCGATCGCCGTGAACAGCACGAGCAGGACGCCCACGGCGCCCAGGAGCAGCTTCGCGCGCCGCGACAGGGTCGGCACGGGCACGGGGGGCCGCATGGCCACGAGGAATCTCCTTCAGTTGCAACGTCGGACGGGGGGAGGCCGTGCACGGCCCGAAACCCCCCGGCTATCCCAGCACAACGCACCGGACGGGTCGGGGTTCCCGGCTCGGCGTCAGCAGGTCTCGGGGGTGCGGCCCGCCTCGAGGTCGGCCAGCGCGTCGAGGGCGTCGTCGAGGGTGGCCACCCGGGCGAGCGGGAAGCCGGGGTCCTCCACCCGGAGCGCCTCGGTGCAGTTCTCCGCCGGGACGAGGAACAGCTCGGCGCCGATCTCGCGGGCGGTGACCATCTTCAGCGTGATGCCGCCGATCGGGCCGACATTCCCGTCGGCGTCGATGGTGCCGGTACCGGCGATCACGGCCCCGTCGGTGAGGTCGTCGTCGCCCACCAGGTCCAGGATCCCGAGGGTCAGCATCAGCCCCGCCGACGGGCCGCCGACGTCCTCGACCTGGATGTCGACGTCGAAGGGTGCGAACGGCTGGACGAGCACCGAGATGCCGAGCAGCGACCCCTCGCGCTCGGTGGCCGCGCGGGTGGTGACCGTGGTCGTGCCCGGCTCGCCGAGCCGGGTGTAGTCGACCGCGACCTCCGTGCCGCCCGGGATCGACGCCAGCACCTCGTCGAGGGTGTCGAGGTCGGGGGTGGGCTCGCCGTTCACGGCCTCGACGGCGTCGCCCTCCTCCAGGCGCCCCTCCGACGGGGAGTTCTCGGCCAGCCCCTTCACCACGACCTTCTCGGGATAGCCGAGGTGGCCCAGGGCGACCGACTCGGCGGCCTGCTCGGAGGTCAGGAACGCCTCCCGGTTGGCGTTCCGGGTCTCCTCCTCGGACCGGTCCGGCGGGTAGACCGACTCCTCGGGCACGACCGCGACCTCGTCGTCGAGCCAGCCGCGCACCGCCTGGACCAGGCTGAGTCCGCCGCGGCTGACACCGACGGTGGTGAGGTTGAGGTTGCCGTCGACGTCGTTGGGCTCGCGCCCCTCGACCGCGATGATCGGCTCGCCGTCGATGTCCCCGAGGGTGTTGAAGGTGGGGCCGGGCACCTGCGCCACGTAGGGCACGGGCAGCGTCGTCCCCAGGACACCGAGCACCAGCAACAACAGGGCACCGGTGGTCAGGACGGCGATCCGACGGCTCACGACGGGCGAGCCTATGTCGCGATCCTGGCGAGGGGGCGTCCGCCCACGGCGCAACGACCGCGCGCCGCGATCGGGACCGCCGGAAGATCACGCGTCTACCGTGGACGTATGAGTGACGTGCCCTTCGGCTTCGGGATCCCCGACCGTGACCCGGAGCGCCGGGACGAGGGACAGGGCGGCAACCCCGCCGGCGACCCGTTCGGCCTCGGCGCCCTCTTCGGCAGCATCGGCGCCGGCGGCAACCCCGAGGACCTGATGGGCAAGATGCCGCTGTTCGCCGAGCTGCAGAAGCTGATGAGCTGGTCCGGCGGCCCGGTCAACTGGGACCTCGCCCGTCAGGGTGCGATCAGCCAGCTCGCCGCCGGGCACCAGCCGACGTCGGAGGCCGAGCGCACCGGCGTCGCCGAGGCGCTGCGGCTGGCAGACCTCTGGCTCGACCAGGTCACCGAGCTGCCGTCGGGCATCGAACGGACGGCCGCCTGGTCACGGGTCGAGTGGGTGGAGAAGACCCTGCCGGCCTGGACCGCCCTCATCGACCCGCTGGCCGAGCGCGTGGTGGCCGCGATGACCAGCGCGCTGCCCCAGGAGGCGGCGATGTCGTTCGGCCCGATGGCCGGGATCATGGGCCGGATGGGCGGGGTCATGTTCGGCGCCCAGGTGGGCCAGGCCCTCGGCAAGCTCGCCGACGAGGTCGTCACCAGCACCGACGTCGGGCTGCCACTGGCCCCGGACGGCACAGCGGTGCTCGTCCCGCAGAACGTGGCCGACTTCGCCGCCGGCCTGGACCGCCCCGCCGACGAGGTGCGGCTGTTCCTCGCGCTGCGCGAGGCGGCGTCCCAGCGGTTGTTCGCCCACGTCCCGTGGTTGCGGCAGCAGCTGGCCGACGCCGTCCATGCCTACGCGCGCGGCATCACCATCGACCGCGAGGCCATCGAGCGCGGGCTCACCGAGGCGATGTCCGGGATGGAGGGGGGCATCGACCCCAACAACCCGGAGAGCATCCAGCAGCTGCTGGGCAGCGGCGTGCTGGAGCCGGAGGAGACCCCCGAGCAGCAGATGGCGCTGCGCCGCCTCGAGACGCTCCTGGCGCTCGTGGAGGGCTGGGTGGACACCGTCGTCGCCGAGGCCGCGAAGGACCGGCTGCCGGGGCACTCGGCTCTGGCCGAGACCATGCGCCGTCGCCGGGCCACCGGCGGCCCGGCCGAGCAGACGTTCGCCACCCTGGTCGGGCTCGAGTTGCGCCCCCGTCGGCTGCGCGACGCCGCGACCGTGTGGGGGGCGATGGGCCAGCGCTACGGGAGCGCCGACCGCGACCGCCTCTGGTCGCACCCGGACCTGCTGCCCACCTCCGACGACCTCGACGAGCCGATGGACTTCGTGGCCCGCCAGGGCATCGACGACGAGTTCGCCGCCTTGACCGCCGACGACGCCAAGGACGACGCCAAGGACGACGAGCCCGAGGACGACGAGCCCCGCGAACCCTGACGGCCACCTCCCGGGTCCCGCCCCGAGCGTGCGAGGGGTGGGGCGGAGGGGGTCCTTTCAGTCGACCAGGTCGCCGCCGTGGCCGGGCTCGCCGTGCGATGAGGACTGCTCGACGCCTTCGAGGAAGCCGCGTGCCCGCTCGGCCCGCGGATAGCGGGCGACGAGCGACCAGAAGTGCTCGTTGTGGCCGGGCTCCAGCAGGTGCACGAGTTCGTGGACGAGCACGTAGTCGACGACGTACTCCGGCATCGACCGCAGCCGGCTGGACAGCCGGATCGTGCGGTCGGCCGGGGTGCAGGAACCCCAGCGCCGCTGCTGGTTGTCGACCCACTTGACGTCGGCCGGCTCGGCCAGCCCGTCCAGGTGGGCTTCGGAGAGCGCCCGCGCGCGGGCCATGAGGTCTTCGTCGCCGCCGAGCGACTTGCGCCGGCGCTCCTCGCGGGTCTGCAGCTTGGCCACCATCTGCGCCACCCAGCGCCGTTCCTCGGCCGGGCTGAAGGCGGCGGGGATGAGCACGATCGTGCGGCCCTGCTCGCGGTAGGCGGTCACCGTCCGGCGGCGCCGGGCGCTGCGCCGGACCTCCACCGTGTTGCCCTCCGGGCCGCTCAGGATCGTGTCCTCGGCGCCGTGCCCACGGCCGCTGAGGGCTGCGGGGAGCGCACGCGACCGCCGGCCACTGACCGGGACGTCGCCGGCCGGCTCGGGGTACGCATTCGCGTCGGGGGTCGATCCGGGCACGCAGGCACCGTAAGCCACCGGACGCACCGAGCGCCTGCGTGCAGGCACCCAGTTGGGTACAGGTCGCACGGACGGTGGACATCGGGACCGCTCCTGACCGGTGACACGGGCGTCGTCCACACCCCGGAACTGCTCGTTACCGCAGGTCGGAGCCCTGCGACGGACGGGGCGGGCGCCGCTGTCCCCGCCCCCGTCCCCGGTCCGCGCACAGGGACACGCCGATCGGTCCCCACCCGCTCCACAGCTTTGTCCACAGGCTGTGGGTACTCGTCAGTCTCCATTCCTCGCCCCGCCGTCGCCGCCCCGGCCATATGGGGCACGACCTCGTTCGATATGACGCGGAGAAGCCGGGTAGCGTGCCTGCGCAACGGCGCCCGGCGCGCGTGCCGAGGCACCCCAGAGAACAGGAGATCCCGTGGCGGAGAGCTACAACGGCTACTGCGTGAAGTGCAAGGAGAAGCGCGACTTCGACGGCGAGGTCAAGGTCAGCGAGTCCGGTCGTCGGATGGCCCAGGGCACCTGCCCCGTGTGCGGCACCAAGATGAACCGGATCCTCGGCAAGGCCTGAGAAAGGACCCCCTCTCCCACCCCTCGCACGCTCGGGGCGGGACCCGGAAGGGGGCCGCGACGGCGGCGTCCCTTCTCGGGGGCGCCGCCGTCGTCGTCTCCTGGGTGGGACGTGCCCTGTGGACGACGGCAGCGGACCGGCCCGCGGCTTGCAACCCTCGCGGGGTGACCGACGCTGCCTCTCCCGGCCGACTCGCCCAGCGCGAGGCCGCTCTTTCCCTGCAACTCGCCCAGCGCGATGGCCCTGACTCGCCCAGCGCGATGCCCGAACTCGCCCAGCGCGATTCGCTGCACCCCCTCCTGCCCGCCGCCACTCCCCTGCTCCGCGCGGGCCGCGACGCCGTCCAGGTCGGCGGTGTGGACTCCGGCGACGGGGTCCTGGTGTCACCGGCGGGCAGTGGCGTGGCCGCGCTGCTGCGCGGCCTGGACGGTCGGCGGGCCCAGCGCGCGGTGCTCAGCGAGGCCACGCGCGACGGCCTGGACACCACCGCGGTGGTCGGCCTCCTCGACGGCCTGCGCGCGGCCGGCCTGCTGGTCGACCTGGACCCGGCCGATGTGCTGGCCTCCGACGGCGGCCCCGCCGCGGCGGCGCGCACCGCGTCCGAGATCCCCGCGGCGGTGCACCGGCCCGGCAGCCCCGCCTGGCGGGCCCGCCGCACCGCGACCGTCGTCATCGAGGGCGCCACGCGGGTCGGCGCGCCCCTGGCCGCCGTCCTCGCCGCGAGCGGGATCGGCCGGGTGTGCGTGCGTGACGGCGGCCTGACCGACGCCGCGGACGCGGTGGTCGGCGGACTCAGCGCCGCGGACGAGGGCAGGCCGCGGTCCCTGGCCGCCGCGGACGCCGTCCGGCGCGCGAGCCCGCTCACCGACCTCCGGCCGCTGCCCGAGGGCACTCCGGCCGACCTGGTGGTGCTGGCCCGCCCCTGGGCCGCCTCCGACCCCTTGGTCGCCGGGTACCACCGGGCCGGTCAGCCGCACCTGGTCGCGACCGTCCGGGGCGAGACGGGGGTGGTCGGCCCGCTCGTGGTGCCCGGCCGTACCGGCTGCCTGCGCTGCGGCGACCTCCACCGACGCGACGCCGATCCCCGCTGGCCCGCCCTGGCCGCGCAACTGACCAACGGTGCTGCGCCGCCCAGCGGGGCGACCGTCACGTGTCTGCTCACCGCCGTCACCGCCGCGGTCCAGGTGCTCGCCTACCTCGACGGGGGCGCCGCACCGGTCACGCTGGACGCGACCTTGGAACTGCGTCCACCCGATCTGCTGCCCCGTCTGCGGCGCTGGACGCCCCACCCCGCCTGCGGTTGCCGCGGCGGACTGGCCGGCACCGCGCGCGCCCCGGATGACTCTCCCGAGTGGCCGAACAGGGCACCATCGGTCACAGGCACTGCGCGGCAGGGGACAATGGCTGGCGAACAGACCTGTTGACCGACCATCGAGCTCACGAGCTCACCCGAGACGACACGGCGGCCGCTGCGGGACACAGCGGCAGGACGCCGGCGAGGAGGCCGCGTGAGTGACGACGGACCGGTGATGCCCCGCGGGTCGGTCTCCCGGACCGCCCGCCTGGCCTCACTCCCCCTGGGGGCCGCCGGACGCGCCACGCTGGGCCTGGGCAAGCGGCTCTCCGGCCGCCCTGCCGACGCCGTCGCCGCCGAACTGCAGCAGCGCACCGCCGAGCAGCTGTTCGCCGTGCTGGGGCAGCTCAAGGGCGGAGCCATGAAGCTCGGCCAGACGCTGTCGGTGTTCGAGGCGGCCGTGCCCGAGGAGATCGCCGCTCCCTACCGCGAGGCTCTCGTCAAGCTGCAGGAGGAGGCGCCGCCGATGGCGGTGCGCACCGTCCACGCGGTGCTGGCCCAGCAGCTCGGCGGCACCTGGCGGCACCCGATTCAAGGACTTCGACGACGTTCCCGCCGCGGCGGCCAGCATCGGGCAGGTCCACCGGGCGACCTGGCGGGACGGCCGCGACGTCGCGGTGAAGATCCAGTACCCCGGTGCGGCGACGGCGCTGATGGCCGACCTCAACCAGCTCGCCCGGTTCGCCCGCCTGTTCGCCGCCCTGTTCCCCGGCATGGACGTCAAGCCGCTGATCGCCGAGCTCAAGGCGCGGGTGGTCGAGGAGCTCGACTACGGCCTCGAGGCCGACGCGCAGCGCCAGTTCGCCGCCGCCTACGCGCGCGACCCGGACATCGCCGTCCCGCGCGTCGTGGCCAGCGCCCCCAAGGTGATCGTGTCCGAATGGATCGACGGCACGCCGCTGTCGAAGATCATCGCCACGGGCACCGCCGAGCAGCGCAACCAGGCCGGCCTGCTGCTGTCGCTGTTGCACTTCTCCGGCCCCGAGCGGGCCGGGATGCTGCATGCCGACCCGCACCCCGGCAACTTCCGGATCCTGGACGACGGCCGGCTCGGTGTCATCGACTTCGGCGCCACCGCGCGGCTGCCGGACGGCCACCCGGAGCCGATCGGCCGGCTGCTCCGCTGGGCGCTGGCCGGCAAGGCCGACGAGGTGCTCGCCGACCTGCGGGTCGAGGGTTTCGTGCGGCCGAACGTCGAGGTGCACCCGGAGGCGGTCCTCGACTACCTGCGCCCGCTCCTGGACCCGGTGTCGATCGAACCACTTCCACTTCACGCGGGCCTGGATGCAGGAGCAGGCGGCGCGGATCGCCGACCCGCGCAACGAGGCCAGCCGGCTGGGGCGGCAGCTCAACCTGCCCCCGGCCTATCTGATGATCCACCGGGTGACGATCGGGTCGATCGGCGTCCTCTGCCAACTCGACGCCGCCGGCGACTTCCGCAGCGTCCTGGAAAAGTGGCTACCGGGTTCCACGAGTAACAGTCTTGTCCGAGCCAAGTGGAGCCCCGAGGGTCCCCCGGAGCGGGACGCAGCGGGCCCCGGACCAGGACCGCGGGGTTCCGCGCAGGCTCGACGAACACGCTCAGCGCAACGGGGGTACGGCTCGTGGCCGCGGTGCGGCCCGGAGGGTCGCAGTGTCATCGCGCGACCCGGAGGGTCGCAAATGACAAGGAGGCCGGGTCCGGACGCACTCGGGAGCGTCCGGACCCGGCCTCGGTCACCGGGGGTGCCGGCCGTCCGGGGACGGCGGCGTTCGCGCGGCCGTCAGTAGACGGAGGCGCTGGCCCGAGCGGCGCGGCGGACCGCGCGCTCCGCACGGCGAGCCGCGCGACGGGCCAGGTAGAGCCGGCGGGCGCGGGACTCGGCGAGTGCCTGGTCACGCAGTTCGTGCATCCGGCTGTTGGCCATCTCGTGTTCGAGCAGGTACATGGCAGGTCCTTCTGATGTCGGTCTGAACGTGCTGGTCGGGAGGCCGCTCACGCCGCGGCCACCTTGCGGGGACGTCCCCGTGGCCGCTTGCGGGCGATCACGGCTCCTCGCTCGAAGATCTCGCCGCCCCAGACGCCCCAGGGCTCCGCGCGGTCCAGGGCGCCGGCCAGGCAGGCGTTCCGCACCGGGCAGTCGGCGCAGAAGCTCTTGGCCAGTTCCAGTTGGGCCGGGCTCTCGGCGAACCACAGTTCCGGGTCCTCGACCCGGCACGGCAGGGGTCGCCGTACCGGTGCGGGGGCCGTGGGGGTGTGCGGTCGCCTCGGCGGGAAGTGCCCGTTCCGGGGGAGCCCGGGTCGGCGGTGGGACGTCGGGTTGTCGATCGTCTGCTGCACTGCCGCTCCTCCTCGTACTCGTCGTCTGCGACGGCCGGCGGTGGGCCCGCCGACCGGTGGTCGGGGCCGGGGCGCCGCGGAGGAAAGAGAAAGGCCGCGGATCCCGGGGTTCGGGTTCCGCGGCCTCGAGGAGGACCGGTGAGCGGTTAGCTCAGTGGTCTGCTCGAGGTATGGAACCCGAGGGTGGTGCCGTCGTTCTGGGCGCCGACGTTCTTGGCGCTGTGCTTCGCGATGAAGCGCTGGGCGATGAACTCGCCACGCGGGGTGCCGGTGACAGCGGTGCCGATGGTCGCGACGCCGGGGCCGTAGGTCCGGAGGCGCGTGATGGGCAGACCGGTCCCCTGGCACACGGCGAAGGGCGGCCGCGCAGCAGTCCGAACAGCGACATCGCCGAACGAACGCGCGTCAGCGCTCCCCTGGCCGAGAGCCCCGGCGGGGACGGACATCCACAGGTTCTTGGTCATCGGTCCCCTCCTTCCGGGGCTCGGTGCCGGCCGTCGGGCCGGTCCTACGTTGGCGCGCCGCGAGGAATCCCCCGAGCGCGATCCAGACAGTAGGACGCCGCTGTGACGGCGGTCAACGGAATTAATCGGCGCGTCCTCCGCCCGGGGGCAGGCAGGTTCCGTAACCGTCCTGCCGTTGCGCAGAGTGATCACCCGTGACGGTGGAGAGAACGTCCGCGCCGTACAACTCGAGCTTCCGGGACCCGATGCCCGGCAGGCCGGACAGCTCCCGCAGATTCGCGGGCCGGGTCTCGGCGATGGCCTGCAGCGTGGCATCGGTGAACACCACATAGGCCGGGACGGACTGCGACTGTGCCGCCTGGCTGCGCCACGCACGGAGCCGCTCGAACAACTCCCCGGCCTCGCCCTCGAGGACGACCTTCTGCTTCTTCGCCGGCCGGCGGGCCGTCGGGGCGGTGGGACCGGAATCGGGTGCCAACCCGGTGAGGAACCGGCTGCGCGGACGCGCGCGCTTGGCGCCCGGGTTGCGGGCCAGCGACCACGACAGGGTCAGCTGCTCGCGGGCCCGCGTGACCGCCACGTAGAGCAGCCGGCGCTCCTCCTCGACGGCGTCCGGACGGGCCAGTGACTGGGCGATCGGCACCACGCCGTCGACCAGTCCGACGACGAAGACGACGTCCCACTCCAGACCCTTGGCCGCGTGCATGGATGCGAGCGTCACGCCCTGCACCGTCGGGGCGTGCTGCGCGTCGGCCCGGCCGGCCAGGTGGCCGACGAAGCCGGCCAGGTCCATCGACGCGTTCTCGGCCACGAGGTCGACGGCGAGGTCGACCAGCGCGGCGAGGGACTGCCACCGGTCGCGGGCCGCTCCCCCGGCGGGCGGGCGGTGCTCCGCCCAGCCGGTGGACGCCAGCACGTCGCGCACGGTCGGGACGAGCATGCCGGGATCGCTGCCGCCGGCCGCCGCCCCGCGCAGCAGGAGGATCGCCTCGCGCACCTCGGGGCGTTCGAAGAACCGCTCCCCGCCCTTGAGCACGTACGGCACACCGGCGTCGGCCAGCGCCGCCTCGTACACCTGCGACTGGGCGTTGATCCGGAACAGCACGGCGATCTCCGACGCCGGCATCCCGCCGTCGATCAGGGCGCGGCACGCCGCGGCGACCGCGGCCGCCTCGGCCGGCTCGTCGGGATGCTCGCGGAACGTCGGCTCCGGCCCGTCGGCGCGCTGGCCGAGGAGGCGCAGCCCGGGGAGGCCCTTGCGCCGCGGCGCCTGCCCGATGAGCCGGTTGGCCAGGCCCACCACCTGCGGCGTCGATCGGTAGTCCCGTTCCAGCTTGACGACGGCGGAGTCGGGATAGCGGTCGGCGAAGCCCAGCAGGTAGTCGGGGTCGGCGCCGGTGAAGGAGTAGATGGTCTGGTTGGGGTCGCCGACGACGCACACGTCGGCCCGGCCGCCCAACCAGGCATCGAGCAGCCGCTGCTGCAGCGGGTTGACGTCCTGGTACTCGTCGACGACGAAGTGCCGGTACTGGTTGCGCACCTCGCGGGCGACCTCCCGGTGCTCCTCCAGGGCGTAGGCGGTGACCAGCAGCAGGTCCTCGAAGTCCAGCGCGCCGTCGCGCTGCTTGGCCGACTCGTACGAGGCGTACACGGCGGCGACGGCGGCCGCCTCGAACGGCGGTTCCCGGCCCGCGGCCTTCGCGCGGGCGGGATAGTCCTCCGGCGTCGCGAGGGTGGTCTTCGCCCACTCGATCTCCGAGGCGAGGTCGCGCAGGCTGGTCCGGTCGGTGGACAGCCGGGACCGGGACGCCGCGGACGCCACCAACCGCAGCTTGTTCTCCACCAGCCCGGGCATCGGGCCGCCGAGGACGCGCGGGGCGAAGTACCGGAGTTGGCGCATCGCGGCGGCGTGGAAGGTGCGGGCCTGCACCCCACCGACGTCGAGGGCGGCCAGCCGGGCGCGCAGCTCGCCCGCCGCCCGAGCGGTGAAGGTCACTGCGAGGACCTGCTCCGGGACGTAGATACCGGTGTGCACGCCGTAGGCGATGCGGTGGGTGATGGTGCGCGTCTTGCCCGTGCCCGCACCCGCGAGGATGCAGACCGGGCCCGAGACCGCCTGAGCCGCCATGCGCTGCTCGTCGTCGAGCCCGGCGAGCACCGCCTCCGCGCGGGTCTGCGCCCCCGTGTCCGTCTCGCTGAGCGTCATCCGCCCCCCTCGTCGTCGGTGGTCGACCGCGATCCTCCCAGTCGGCAGGGACGGTCCGGGGAAGCATCCCCAGGGGGACGGCGTTGACCCGGACACACGGTCGACCTCATCGACCTGATCGACCCCTGTGGTCCCTTCTACCCCTCTCGGGGGTGGACCCGTCTGTCCCGAACATGGAGGATCGCCCCGATGACCTCGACCCCCGTGGCCCCCGTCACGATGTACACCACGTCGTGGTGCGGCTACTGCGTCCGGCTCAAGCGCCTGATGCAGACCGAGGGCATCACCTTTGCCGAGGTCAACATCGAGACGGACGCGACGGCGGCCGACGTGGTGATGAACGCCAACGGGGGCAACCGCACCGTGCCCACCCTCGTCTTCGCCGACGGCAGCGCGCTCACCAACCCCAGCATCGACCAGGTCAAGTCGCAGCTGGGCAACCACACGGAGGCATGACGAGCGTGATCCCCGGTCCCCGGCCCTCGATCGGGCACACCAGCCCCGAGGTGCCCCGCGACGGGGGTCATACCGCCCTCCTCCCTGCTCTGCCCGCTCCGGTCACGCACAATCGGTCCGTGCACCCGAGCGCGGAGGACGAAGCCGGCGGTTCGCCGGTCTCCTTGACGCGCACTCCGCGCGGCTGGCACGTGACCTCCCCGGCCGGCACCGACGAGGTCGGTTGCCTGGTCGAAGGGCTGTCACTGGCCGACCTGGTCGCCGAGGAATTCGGTGCGCTCGCCGAGCCCGACCGCACGACCCGCCGATCCGCGCGCGGCCCGGCCGACGTGGTGCCGGACGCTGTCGACCCGGTCGACGCCCGGGTCGCCGCGCTGGAACGCACCGTGGCACAGCTGGAGCACGCGCTGGCCGCGCGTGTCGCGACGGAGCGGGCCATCGGCGTCCTCGCCGAGCGCTTCGGCACCGATCCGCGGGCCGCGTTCGAGACGCTGCGCCGCGACGCCCGCTCGCAGGGGCGCCCCGTGGTCGAGCTCGCCCGCGAGGTCCTCGACGCGATGGTCCCGCGCGGCGAGGCGACGCCGATCGCCGCGCCCGCCGTCGTCGCGCCCGTGCCCCGGCTCCCCGAGCTCAGCGGGCCACCCACCGTCCCGCTCGTGGCGGACGGCCGCTCCTGACCCGTCCGGAGCCGCTCACCCCGCGGGCCCTGGCCGACCGTCTCGCCGCACTGCTGGCCGAGGTTCCGCCCGAACCGGGTGCGGCCGCTCTGCGCGTGGCGGTCGACGGCCCCGACGTCGCCCGGCCGGGGGACCTGTCGACGGCGGTGGCCGAGCGCCTGCCCGCCCTCGGACGGCCCGCGGTCGTCGTGGCCGCCGACGGATTCTTCCGGCCCGCCTCGCTGCGGCTCGAGCACGGTCGCACCGATCCCGACGCCCGCTACACCGACTGGCTCGACGTCGGGGCGCTCTCCCGGGAGGTCCTGGACCCACTCGGCCCCGGCGGTCCGGGGACGTACCTGCCGGCGCTGTGGGACACCGTCCGCGACCGCGCCGTGCGAGCCGGTCCGCGGCCGATGCCGCCGGGCGGCGTCCTGCTCGTCCCGGGTGCCCTCCTGCAGGGTGTCGGGTTGGCGTTCGACGTCGTCGTCCACCTGCGGATGGGTCCCGCCGCGCGCCGGCGGCTGACCCCGGCCGAGCGGGCATGGGAGCTGCCGGCGTTCGACCGCTACGACGACGAGGTCGATCCCGCAGCGCTCGCCGATGCGGTCGTGCTCGCCGACCATCCGGACCGGCCGGCGTTGGTGCTCGCCGGGCGTCTCAGTCCGTGAACTCGCCGGCCACCCAGCGGTCGAGGAGGTGCCGAGCGATGGAGACCGGCGGCGGCAACGCCCGAGGTCCGGCGCCGGCGCGCAACTCGTCCCGGGTGAACCAGCGCGCCTCCTCGATCTCGTCGGGATCGAGGACGAGGTCGCCGGCGTCCTCGGCGCGGGCGACGAAGCCCAGCATCAACGACTGCGGGAACGGCCAGGGCTGGCTCGACACGTACCGGATGTCGGTGACCCGCAGGCCGACCTCCTCCGCGACCTCGCGGGCGACGGCGGCCTCCGCGGACTCCCCCGGCTCCACGAAGCCGGCCAGGATCGAGAACCGCCCGGGCGGCCAGACGGCCTGACGGCCCAGCACGACGCGGTCACCGCCGTCGTGGACGAGCATGATCACGGCGGGATCGGTGCGCGGGAAGAACTCGGTGCCCGTGGTGGGGTCGCGCTGCACCCAGCCGGCCCGCTCGATCGTCGTCGCGGCGCCGGTGACCGGGCTGAACCGGTGCCGGTCGTGCCACTCCAGGATGGCGACCGCCTGCACCAGGAGGCCGGCGTCGAGGTCGCCGAGGGCCGCACCGACCTCGCGCAGCCCCGACCACGTGTCGACGGAACGGCCGTTGACGGTCAGCGAGCGCTCCCCGCGGACGACGGCGTACGGGATTCCGTCCGCCTCGCCCAGGTACACCGCTCCGGTCGGCAGCTCGGGCTGCTCGTCCCACACCAGGTGCGGCCCGTCGTCGTCCTCGCGGACCGGCGCGGTGCGCTCCCGGTCGACGGTCAGCAGCCGCACCGGCCGGCCCCCGGTCGGGTCCGGCAGCCCGCGGGAGAGGTGGGCGCGGTCGTGCGCGGTCCGCGAGAGCACCGGCACGCTGCCGGTGGAGTCCGGCGTCCCCTCCGGCCAGGCCGACTCGGTGACGGTCACGCGCCGGCGCCGTCCCCGCTCGCGGTGATCTCCACCGCGGCGATGGTGCGCAGCTGGTCGGCGACCCGCTCGGCGTCCCCGACCACGACCGTGGTCAGTCCGGCCGAGGCGAGGTAGCGCCGGGAGGCCTCCTGGACCTCGTCGATGGTGACGCCGGCCAGGGCGCGCTGGTGGTCGGTCAGCCAGTCCGGCGGCAGGCCCGCGCCGACCACCGCGGACAGCGTGCTGGCCAGCCCCGCGTGCGTCGCCGTCGCCAGGGCCATGCTGCCGAGGATGTAGCGGCGGGCGCCGTCCAGCTCGGCCTCGGTGACGGCGGTGAGCGCCATGCGGCCGAGCTCGTACCAGGTCTCGAGCAGCGCCGGGCCGGTCACGCCGGTCGCGACGTCGGCCTCGACCAGGAAGGACGATCCGGCGGTCTGGTGGTCGACCGCGCTGCGCGGGCTGTAGGTGTAGCCGCGCCGCTCCCGGATGTTCTCGACCAGCCGCGAGGAGAAGTAGCCGCCGAAGATCATGTTGGCCAGGCGCACGGCCGCGAGATCTGGGTCGGTGCGCTGCGGCGCCGGCCCCCCGAGCCGGACGTTGGACTGCACCGCGCCGGGCCGGTCGACCAGCTCGATCGCCGGTGCGTGGTGCTCGGGGGCCGGCGGGGTCGCGTGCGCCGTCCCCGTGCCCACCCAGCCACCCAGGGCCGAGGCCACCGCATCGGTGGCCGCCTTCGGGTCGAGGTCGCCGACCAGCACGAGACTGCTGCCGGCGGGCAGTACGTGCTCCCGGTGCATCCGCCGCAGCGCCGGCGCGCGGACGTCGAGGACCAGCTCGGGGTCGGGCAGCTGGACGGCGTACGGGTGGGACCCGTAGCGGCGGGCGGCCAGGGCCGTCCGGGCGATCACGCCGGGCTGGGACCGGGCGATGCCGATCCGCTCGGCGACCCGTTCGCGCTCGCCCTCGACCCGGTCGGCCGGGTACGTGGCGGTCGTCAGCAGCTCGGCGAGCACGCCGAGCACCGGGGCCAGACCCTGGGCGAGCAGCGTCGTGCCGAACAGCAGCCGGTCGGGGTCGGTCGACACCGACAGCTCGGCGCCGTGGCTCTGCAGCAGCTCGGCGATGGCGGTCTGGTCGTGCGCCTCGGTGCCGAGCAGGACGGCGCCGGACAGCACGCCGGCGCGCGCGGTGTGCACCTCGGCCAGGTGAGCGTTGGGCGCGGCGAACGGGATGCGCAGCCGAAGCTCGACCAGCGGCACGCCGGGCCGGGGCACGACGACGACCTGCAGCCCGCTGGGCAGCGTCGTCTCGTGCGCCGTCGGCACCGGGTGGGCGCGGGGCTCACCCAGCGGCGGGATCAGCGAGCGCCAGGTCCGCAGCGTCGCGGCGGTCAGCTGTCACTTCTTGCCTCCGGTCGCGCGCAGCTCGAGCACCGCGACGGTGTTCGGGTCGAGGTCGCGGGCCGCGGCCTGGACCTCGTCCGGGGTGATCCGGGCCAGCCGGGCGGCCAGCTCGCCGGCCAGCTCGGCG
This sequence comes from uncultured Actinomycetota bacterium, assembly GCA_963748305.1. GTDB lineage: Bacteria > Actinomycetota > Actinomycetes > Mycobacteriales > Geodermatophilaceae > Blastococcus_B. Next base: position 97,543 of record CAVVIN010000014.1, read on the forward strand.
CGGCCGTGGACGATCTCGGCGGCGGCGAACCCGAGCGTGCGGCCGAGCACCGAGTCGGCCTCGCGCAGCAGCTGGGCCTCGGTGCGGGCCTGCACCCGACCGAGCTCGTCGGCGCCCACGCCGTCGTCGGCGATCCGGGCGATCTCCTCGTGCACCGCGGCGAGCACCTTCTCCACCGGGATGCCGGCGGGGTGGTGCACCTGGGTCGTGAGCAGGGTGGCGTCCCGGACGTCGAACGGGTCGCCGAACAGGCCGACGTAGCTGCTCTGGGCGATCGCGATCCGGTCGTCGTGCACGAGCCGGCGCTCCAGCCGCGAGGCGTCGCCCTCGCTGAGCAGCTCGGCGAGCAGAACGGTGCCGAGGTAGCGGTCGAACTCACCGACCGGGTCGGGCACCCGCCAGCCGAGCGCGACGGCCGGCGCCGGGGCGAGGGCGTCCTCGACGACCCCGGAGCGGACCTTCGTCGGCTGCGGCTCACCGGTGGCCGGCACCGGCGGCACCGGGCGCGCCTCGACGGGACCGAACCAGCGGCGGACCAGCCGCTCGGTCTCGGTGACGTCGAGGTCTCCGCCGAGGCACAGGACGGCGTTGCCCGGCGCGTAGTAGCGGGAGAAGAAGTCCGTGGCGTCGTCGACCGTGGAGGACTCGAGGTCGACGAAGGAGCCGTAGCCGTCGTGGGTGTTGGCGAAGCTGCCGAACGCGATCTGCGGCAGCTGCAGCCAGGGGAACGCGCCGTAGGGCCGGTTGAGCACGTTGACCCGGATCTCCTCCTTCACCACGTCGATCTGGTTGCGGAGGTTCTCCTCGGTGATGGCCGGGGCGCCCATCCGGTCGGCCTCGAGGAACAGCGCGCGCTCGAGTGCCTCGGAGGGCAGCGCCTGGTAGTAGTTCGTGTAGTCCTGGTGGGTGGAGCCGTTGAACGTGCCGCCGGCAGCCTGCACCAGGCGGGCGTGCTCCATCTTCGGCACGTGCGCCGAGCCCTGGAACATCATGTGCTCGAAGAGGTGCGCGAACCCGGTGCGGCCCTCGGGCTCGTTGCGCATCCCGACGTCGTAGAAGACGCTCACCGCCACCACCGGGACGCTCCGGTCGGGGGCGAGGACGACGCGCAGCCCGTTGTCGAGCGTGAACCGCTCCACCGGGTGCCGCAGGGTCAGTTCGGCACCAGCAGCTGTCACGGCTCTGACAGTAACCGCGGGCCGCGACCGTCCGCCGTGGGGAGCCCGCGCACGGCGTCCTGGCTCACCGTGTGGGGTCCTGGCTCACCGTCGATCGTGAGCCAGGACCCCTAATGATCAGGTGACCTGATCATCAGGGCGTCACAGCACGTCGACGTCGTTCAGCACCTGGTCGATGACGCCGTAGAGCTCGGCGTGGGTGTTGGGGATCGAGATGTAGAGCAGCGCCGGGGCCGCCCGGCCGACGTCGATGAGCAGCATCGCGGCCCGCTCCCCGCTGGCGTCGTAGCCGGGGTTGTCCCACGCGAGGTTGAACTCGTAGACGCGGGCAGCGTGCCCGTCGACGGTCACGTCCTCGTCCCGGATCACCTGCCGCTCGTTCGGCTGCGGGTAGTAGTTGGCCCGCGCACTGTCGGCGACCGTGGCCAGCGTGCCCGCGAGGGTGGACGCGCCGCCCCAGCCGTACCCGTCGGCCAGCGGCCCCGACGTGCACTGGGCGATGAAGCTGCCTCCGTCGGGGATCTCCTCCTGGGTCGTGAAGTACTGCCCGGAGATCGCCGTGATCTCGTACTGCTCGCCGAGGTCCCACTCGAACCAGCCGTCGCCGAGGAAGGGGTAGGAGATCCCGGCCGCCTCGTCGATGATCCGCACCGTCCCGGACGGGAACGTCGGCCCCGCCGAGGGCAGTGGGGCCTGCGTCGTCCGTGCCGGGCCGGCGCTCGCGTCCTCGTCGCTGCTCGTGCCGGTCACCAGGAACCCGAGGACGACGACGAGCACCAGCGCCAGCACGCTCAGCCCCACGACCCACCCGACGCGCCCGCCTCCGGACGGCGACGGCGGGACGGGTGGCGGCACGGCGGGGTCGAACGGGTGGGGCGTGTACGAGGTGGGCTGCTGGACGGCGACACCCGGGCCGGCCGGCGTCGCGACGTCGGACCAGGTGATCCCGTTCCACCACCGCACCAGGCCCGGCGACCCGTCCGGGTCGGGGTACCAGCCCGGCGGCATGGTCGCGCCGTCTGGATGATCACGCCAACACCCTAGGACGACGGGGTAGCGTCGCCGCCCCATGTCGCTCCCCGCGTCCCGCCTCCGTTGTCGCGACGGCTGCGCGCCGCCGGCTGCGTGTTCGCCGAGGACGAGGCGGACCTGCTGCTGGCCGCGGCCACGGACCCCGCCGCGCTGGACGCACTGGTCGCCCGGCGGGTGGCCGGCGAGCCGCTGGAGCACCTGCTGGGCTGGGCGGAGTTCTGCGGCCTGCGGATCGTGGTGACGCCCGGCGTGTTCGTCCCGCGCCGCCGCACCGAGGTGCTGGTGGCGGAGGCGGTCGCGCGTCACCCGGCCGGGGGCGGTCGTCGTCGACCTCTGCTGCGGCTCGGGTGCGGTCGGCGCGGCGCTCACCGCCGCCGTCCCGGGGATCGAACTGCACGCCGCCGACGTCGAGCCGGCGGCCGTGGCCTGTGCCCGGCGCAACCTGCCCGCCGCCGCCGTCCACGAGGGCGACCTGTTCGCCGCGCTGCCGCCCGGGCTGCGCGGCCGCGTCGACGTGCTGGTGGCCAACGCGCCCTACGTCCCGACGGCGGCGATCGGCCTGATGCCCCCGGAGGCGCGCGACCACGAGCCGGCGGTCGCGCTGGACGGCGGCGACGACGGCCTGGCGGTGCTGCGACGCATCGTGACGGGGGCACCGGACTGGCTGGCGCCGGGTGGGGCGCTGCTGTTCGAGACCGGGACGGCTCAGGCGCCCGTCGCGGCCGACGCGGTGCGGGCCGCGGGGCTCACCCCGCGGGTCGTCGAGGACGCCGAGCGCGGCGCCACCGTCGTCGTCGGCACCCGCTGACCTCGGGTCACAGGTCCCGGTCGGCGTAGTCCGACCACCAGGACCGCAGGTTCGACAGCGCCTCCGTGCCGCCGCCGCGCAGCTCCGCGAAGCCGAGCACGCCCAGGTCGTCCCAGTACCAGCGCAGCTGCGGGTCGCCGTCGTCGTCGACGTTGCAGGAGAGGCGGCCGACGGGGTTGCCGTCGAAGTCCTCCAGCTGGACCCAGCCCTCGGGGGTGTCGGAGCTGCCGCACGCGAACTCGTCCTCGAGCTCGGCGAGGCCGAAGTCGTCGATCGCGGCGGCGACGGCGGTCTGGGCGCCGTCGTCGGCGTAGGCGGTGTAGGTGGCCGTCGGGAAGCCCTCGGGCTGGTCGGCCGCCGGGCAGCTCAGCGTGTACAGCTCGCCCTCCTCGGGCGTGCCGGTGCTGCAGCCGTCCCGCTCGAGTTCCTGGGGCAGCCCGAGGGTCACCAGGCGCTCGGCGGCATCGGCCGCCCCTGCCCGGGCGTCGTCCGCGCGCCCGTCGAGGACGACGATCAGCACGGTGAGGAGCACGACGGCGGCCAGCGCGGCGGCCGCGATGATCCACGGCGCGCGGGCGGCCCACCCCGTCCGCGGCGCCGGCCCGGGTACCGGGCCGGCGCCGCTCGGCGGTCCGACGACGGTCGGCGGGGCCACGGGCACCCCGGCCGGGGGCGGCAGCTGGTTCTGGCGGGTGGGCATGCGCTCGCCGTGCTCGGCGGCCGGTCCCACGCTCGTCGGGGCGTCGGCCTGCTGCGGGACGGGGACGCCGCTCACCGCGAGCGCGGCGCGGGCAGCGGCGGCCAGCTGGCCGGCGGTCTGCCAGCGCTGGGCGGGGTCCTTGGCCATCCCGCGGAGCACGACGTCGTCGAGGGCCACCGGCAGCGACGAGCGCAGCCGCGACGGCGGCACCGGTTCCTCGTGCAGGTGCGCGTACATCAGGGCCAGCGGGTCGCCGGCCATGAACGGCCGGCGGCCGGTGAGCAGCTCGTAGAGCACGCAGGCCAGCGAGTAGACGTCGGACCGGGCGTCGGGCGCGGCCGGGCCGAACCGCTCCGGCGCCATGTACTCGGTGCTGCCGACGGCGGTGCCGGTCGCGGTCAGGGCGGGCCCGGCGCCCTCCGTGGCCACCCGGGCGATGCCGAAGTCGGCCAGGTAGGCGAAGTCGTCGCCCGCGACCGAGGTGGTCAGGTCGGCGCCGTCCATGCGGGGAACCAGCAGCACGTTCGAGGGCTTCACGTCGCGGTGGACGAGGCCGCCGGCGTGCGCGGCGTCGAGCGCGTGGCTGATCTGGTCGACCAGGTCGACGGCGCGGGCGGCGTCCAGGGGGCCGCCGCGGCGCAGCAGCGAGTCCAGGTTCTCGCCCTCGACCAGCCGCATGTCGAGGAACAGCTGGCCGTCGATCTCGCCGTAGCGGTGGATGGGGATGACGTGCGGCTCGTTGAGGCGGGCGGCGATCTGCGCCTCGCGCCGGAAGCGGCTGCGGTAGCTCTCGTCCTGCGCCCACTGCGGCGTGCAGCACCTTGAGGGCGACGTCGCGCTCGTGCTCGGCGTCGTGCGCGCGCAGGACGCGGCCCATGCCGCCGTTGCCCAGGACGCCGAGCACCCGGTACGGACCGAAGTGCTCGCCGTCGGGCGGGGTGGTCACCGACCGCCTCGTGGCGACGCGGCGAGCTCCCGCCACAGGTGGGCGGCCGCCTCGGCGCCCCGGTAGAGCATCTCCAGCAGGACCCGCTCGTTCGGCGAGTGGATGCGGTCGGTGGGCAGCCCCGCCCCGAGGAAGACCAACGGTGCGCCGAGCACGTCGACCAGGTCGGCCTCCGGCCCGCTGCCGCCCTCGCGGAGGTACAGCACGTCGGCGGGGTCGCTGTCCCAGGCCTGCGCGATGGCGGTGAGCAGCGCGTCCATCGCCGGCGAGTCGAGGTCGCTCGCACACGGGGACACGCCGCCGGGCGGGGTGTCCACCTCGGCCGTGATCCCTTCCGGGAGGTGGGCGTCGACCCACGCGCGGAACTGCGGGCCGACGTCCTCCGGCCGCTGGTCGGCCACGAGCCGGAAGCTGACCTTGGCGTGCGCCTCGGCCGGGACGATGGTCTTGTGGCCGGGGCCGGTGTAGCCGCCCCACATGCCGTTGACCTCCGCCGTCGGGCGGGCGCCGACGCGCTCCAGGGTGCTGAACCCCTCCTCGCCGGTGGCGGCCGTGGACGCGGCCGGTCCGGCGAGCCACTCCTTCTCGTCGAAGGGCACCCGGGCCATGAGCTCGCGCTCCCGGTCGCTGAGCGGCCGCACCCGGTCGTAGAAGCCGGGCAGGGTGACCCGGCCGTGCTCGTCGTGCAGCGCCGCGAGCAGCGACGCCATCGCGTGCAGGGGGTTCGGGACGCCGCCGCCGAACGAGCCGGAGTGCAGGTCGACCGCAGGCCCGCGGAGGGTGATCTCGGCGCCGGTCAGGCCGCGCATCGACGACCACGGCGCTGGGCAGGTCCGCCGCGGCCATGCCGGTGTCGCTGACGACGACGACGTCGCTGGCCAGCCGGTCCCTGCGCTCCTGGAGCAGGGCGGCGAAGTGCGGGGACCCGGACTCCTCCTCGCCCTCGATCAGCAGCTTGACGGTGACGGCGGGGGTGTCGCGGCCGGTGGCGGCGAGGTGGGCGCGGATGCCGAGCAGGTGGAAGGCGACGTTGCCCTTGTCGTCGATGGCGCCGCGGGCGTGCAGTTCGGGACCGTCGGGGCCCTCGACGAGGGTGGGCTCGAACGGCGGGTGCACCCAGAGTTCGGGCGGGTCGACCGGCTGGACGTCGTGGTGGCCGTAGACCAGGGCGACCGGTGCGTCCGGGTCGGCGCTGGGCCACTCGGCGAAGACGGCGGGCGCGCCGGGGGTCTCCCAGATCTCGACGGTCGGGAAGCCGACGCGGGTCAGTGCCCCGGCCAGCCAGGCGGCGCTGGCGACGACGTCGTCGGCGTGCGCGGGGTCGGCCGAGATCGACGGGATGCGCAGCCAGGCGTCCAGATCGGCGTGCAGGTCGTCGAGGTGGGCACGGACGAAGTCGCGCTCTGCGCTGGGCTGGCTGCTGCTCACGGGCACCGACGGTAGCGCCGCGTTAGCGTCCACCCCATGTCGGGACAGCTGCTGCAGGTCGACGTCGGTGATCTGACCTTCGACGTGCGGGTCGACGGACCCGAGGACGGGCGCCCCGTCCTGCTCCTGCACGGCTTCCCGGAGACCTCGCTGTCCTGGGCGGCGGTGACCCCGCTGCTGACCGCGGCCGGGCTGCGCACCTACGCGCCCGACCAGCTCGGCTACTCCCCCGGCGCCCGCCCCGCCGAGGTCGGCGCCTACTCGATGCCCGGCCTGGCGCAGGTGACCGCGGACCTGATGACGGCGATGGACGTCCCGCGCGCGGACGTGGTCGGCCACGACTGGGGCGCGAACGTGGCGTGGACGCTGGCCGCGTGGCACACCGACCGCGTGCGCTCGCTGACGGCGGTCTCGGTGCCGCACCCGGCGGCCTACACGGTCGCCTACCGGGTGGACCCCGAGCAGAAGGAGCGCTCGGGCTACATCCGGCTGTTCTGGCAGCCGGGCAAGGCCGAGGACGTGCTGCTGGCCGACGACGCGCGCCGGCTGCGGCGGATGCTCGGCGGCGAGGTCGAGACCGGCATCCCGCCCGAGGCGGTCGACGAGTACGTCGCGGTGCTGTCGGCACCGGGTGCGCTCACCGCGGCGCTGAACTGGTACCGCGCCATGAGCTCCGGCATCCGGGTCGAGAAGGTCGACGTGCCGACGACCTACGTGTGGAGCGACGGCGACGTGGCGATCGGCCGGACCGCCGCGGAGGCGTGCGCCCAGTTCGTCACCGGCGACTACCGGTTCGTGGAGCTCCCCGGCGTGACGCACTGGATCCCCGAGCAGGCGCCGGAGCCGCTGGCGGCCGCGATCCTGGACCGCGTCGCCGCGACCTGAGCCGCGGGCCTCAGAGCGCCTGGTAGTACCGGACCAGCGGCAGACCGGTGAAGCCGGACTTCTCGTAGGCGGCGCGCGCAGGGGCGTGGCCCGGGTCTCCGCCGGTGGCGACCACGGCCAGGCGCAGACCGGCCCGCCGCATGCCGTCGACGGCATGCGCGATCAGCTCGTCGCCCACGCCGCGCCGCTGGTGGTCCGGGTCGACCGCGATCATCTCGATCTCGCCGCTGCACGGCTCGTCGTAGGTCTCGTCGTGGTGGACCACGGCCACGAAACCCACCGGCCGTCCGTCGTCGTCGGCCACCCATGTCTCGGTCGCCGACCGGCATACCTGCGCGACCCCGCGCGCCTGCGACGCGCGCCAGTCCGGGTAGAGCTGGGAGTAGACGGCCTCGCCCAGGGCGCCGCGCAGGGAGTCGAAGACCGGCGTCCACGCCCGCAGCGACACGTCCACGACCGCGGCGAGGTCGGCGTCGGCGAGCCGGCGGATCAGGACTGGCACGCGATCAGCGTGCCGACTGGGGTCAATCGGGTTTCCGGCTCACTGCGCGCTGCCGGGGGCCAGTGCCCGGAGGAGCGCGACCGCCTCGTCGGCCCGTTCCCACGGCACGAGCAGGTGGTCGTGGAAGAAGCCGGCGATGACGTTGCAGCTCATGCCCGCGTCGGCGAGGACGCGGCTGATGGCTGCGGTCATGCCGACGGCGGCGGGGTCCGAGTGCACCCGCAACGTGATGCGTGCGGCGACGTAGTCGTAGGGCAGACCCATCCGGTCGGCGTCCGGAGCGGGTGAGGACGAGCGTCAGCCCTTCGTCCTCGTCGACGGTGGCGAAGGGCCGCAGATCGGCGGGCGGGGTGCGGTCCGCGGCGACGACGAAGACGTAGGGCTCGTCGGCCAGCACCGGATCGAGGCCCGCCAGCAGCCGGCCCAGATCCCGTTCACCGCTCATGGGCCGTCGCCGCCCGTGACGAGAGCGAGCAGGCCGGCCTCGTCGAGCAGGTCGACCGGGCGCAGGGTCACCCCGGCGGCGACGTGGTGGAAGCCGGCGCTGACCTGCTCGACCGGCACCCCGGTGAGCCGCGACCAGCCCAGCCGGTAGGCGGCCAACTGCACGCCGGCGGCCACGAGCTCGCCGCCCGACGGCGGCGGACCGGTCTTCCAGTCGATCACCTCGAAGCGGCCGTCGGCGTCGGCGAAGACGGCGTCGATCCGGCCGCGCAGGGTCAGCGGGCCCAGCGGTGTCTCGAACGGCACCTCCACCTCGACCGGCTGCCGGTCGGCCCACTCGCTGGCGAGGAAGGCCTCCTGCAGGTCGGCGAGCGCTCCGTCGGGAGCGGCGAACTCGTCGCCCGACCCGGGCAGCTCGTCGAGGTCGACAAGGCGGGCGGCGCCGAACCGCTCCTCGAGCCAGACGTGGAAGGCGGTGCCCCGCCGCGCCTGGGGCGCCGGGGCGGCCGGCATCGGCCGGCGCAGCCGCCGGGCCAGCTCCGCGGGGTCCCGCCGCAGCGCCACCAGGGCGGAGACGGACAGGTGCGACGGCAGCGGCACGTCGACCGTCGGGCTGGCGTGCCGCTTCGCGCTCGCGCAGCAGCAGATCGGCGTCGCGGACCCACTGCTCCACCAGGTCGTCCGGCTCGCCGAGCGAGAGCTCCGGGTCGAGCGGGTGCGCGACGGCGGCGTCGACGAGCTCCGCGGCGGCACTCAGCGCGCGACGCCGTCCGGAGGAGAGCGGGTCGGCCGGCCAGATGCCGACCGGCCATTCGTCGAGCGCCGGGTTGGTGGCGTCGTCGGCGGGCGCCTCCGTCCAGTGCACGACCTCGCCGGCCCCGGCCTCGCATGCCGCCCGCGCGGTGGTCAGCAGCGCCGACGGTCCGCACGGCTTCACCCCGTCGCGCCACCAGCTGCCGGAGCAGACGAGCAGGTTGCGGGCGCGGGTGACCGCGACGTAGCCGAGCCGGATCTCCTCGGCCAGCCCGAAGTCCTTCCATTCCTGGACGTAGACCTCCAGCGCCGCCTTGACGACGGCCTGGTCGCCCGAGCCCGGCACGGGGAGCCGCAGCTGGGGCAGCTCCGCACGGTCGGTCAGGCGCAGGTCGGCGGGGACGGCACCCGGGTCCTTCACCCAGGAGTCGCTGGTGTCGGTCTTGGCAGGGAACTGGTCCGCCGTCATCCCCGGCACGGCCACGACGTCCCACTCGAGGCCCTTCGCCGAGTGCCCGGTGAGCAGCTGGACCGCCTCCGGGTTGACCGCGACCTCCCCCGGCTCCAGCCCGCGCTCGCGCTCCTCGGCGTCGCGCAGGTAGCCCAGGAACGCGGGCAGGGACGGCAGCTCCGCGAGCTCGGTGAACTCCGCGGCGACGCCGTGCAGGGCGTCGAGGTGGGCCCGTGCACCCGCCGGGCTGACGCCCGGGGCGCTGGCCAGCTCCGTCTCCAGGCCCAGCGTGCGGGCGACCTCGTCGACCAGGTCCGGCAGCGACTCCCCCAGCCGGTGACGCAGGTGCCCCAGCTCGGCACCGAGCCGCCGCAGCCGCCGGTATCCGGCGGCGGAGTACGCGTCCGGTCCCCCGAGGTCGTCGAGCGCCTCGATGATGCTGCCGCGCTCGGTCGGCGCCTCGACGACGGGCGTCTCGCCCGCGGCAGCCGGGTCGGCCGGACGCCGGGAGTGGACGAGGGCACGGGCCCGGGCCTCCAGCGCGGCGAGGTCGCGCGGCCCGATCCGCCACCGGGCGCCGGTCAGCAGCCGGCCCAGGGCGTTGCCGGCGGTCGGGTCGACGAGCACGGTGAGCGTGGCGACGACGTCGGAGACCTCGGGCACCTCCAGCAGCCCGCCGAGGCCGACGACCTCGACCGGGACGTCGCGCCGGCGCAGGGCTGCGGCGATGCCCGGCAGCTGCTTGCGGGCGCGGACGAGCACCGCCGCCGTCGGCGGGCGACCGTCCGCGCGTCGGCCGAACTGCGGGTCGGTGCCGTGCCAGCAGGCCGCGAGCCGCTCGGCGAGCGCCTCCGTCTCCTCGGCGACGGTCTCGTAGAGGCCGACCGTGACCGCGCCGCGCCCCGCGGAGGGTGCGGGTGCGAGGTCGGGCAGCGGCTGCTCCGGCGCCGGAAGCATCGCCGAGACGGCGTTGGCCACGGCCAGGACCGACTCGTCGTTGCGCCAGCTGGTCGCGAGCGTGAGCCGCTCGGCGCCGCCGTCCCGGACGGCCGGGGAAGGTGCGGGCGAACCGCTCGATCGTGCCGGCCGAGGCGCCGCGCCAGCCGTAGATCGACTGGCGGGGGTCACCGACGGCGAGCACCGGATGGCCGCTGTCCCGCCCGAAGAGCGCCTCGAGCATCCGCAACTGACCGACACTGGTGTCCTGGTACTCGTCGAGGAGCACGACCTGCCAGCGGGCCCGCTCCCGGCGACCCACCTCGGGTGCGGCGACCGCGATCCTCGCGGCGTAGGCGACCTGGTCGGCGTAGTCGATCGCCCCGGCGGCGCGCTTGCGGGCCTCGAACGCCTCGACCAGGGGCAGCAGCGCCACCCGGGCCTGCTGCCGGGTCGAGCATCTCCATGACGGCCGCGTACGGGCCCTTCTTGCGGGGACGCGTCCGAAGGAACCGGCGATCTGCGCCTCGAGCCCCGCCGTCCAGGCGCGCAGTGCGTCGGGGCTGATGTCGTGCTCGCCGAGCTCGGTGGCGAGCGCCAGCACGTCCTCGACCGTGGTGAGCAGGGTCAGCGGCACGTCGGACATGTCGCCGGTCCAGGCGGAGACGACGCTGGCGGCCTGGCCCCAGCACATGGCCGGGCCAGGACGCCCGCGCCGGGCTCCACGCCGATCCGCAGGCCGTGCTCGGCGACCAGGGAGGCCGCGTAGCCGTGGTAGGTGGAGACGGTCGGCTGGGCGATGTCCAGCCGCGCCTTCAGCTCGGGTGCCGTCTCCGGGTGCCGCGCCAGGGCACCCAGCCGGAGCCGGACACGCTCGTTGAGCTCGCTGGCGGCCTTGCGGGTGAAGGTGAGGCCGAGGATCGCCTCGGGCTCGACGATCCGGTTGGCGACCAGCCACGACACCCGGGCGGCCATCGTCTCGGTCTTGCCCGACCCGGCGCCGGCGACGACGACCAGCGGCCGGTCGGTCGGCGCGGCGACGACCCGGGCCTGCTCGGGCGAGGGCGCGTAGGAGAGCCCGCAGCGCGCCGCGACCTCGGCCGGGTCGAGCAGCCGCTGCGGGGCGGCCGGTTCCGCCGGGACCTCGGCGAAGAAGTCGTCGAAGGAGAGCTGGTTCGCGCCGACCGTCATCCCGTCACCTGCCGACCGGGCTCCTGGAGCGGGCAGGTGCGGCGCGCGGGGCAGCGCGCGCAGTGCGCGCCGGTGCGCACCTCGAAGGTGCCCGCGCCCATGCCCTCGCCGACCTCCGGCGAGCAGCTCGCCGGCCCACGTCTCGGCGACCGGGACATCGGCCGGCAGCGGTTCCTGGTGCTGCTCCTTCGCCTTCGCTCCGGTGCCGACCTGCAGCAGCGCGGCGCCGCCGGGACTGCTGCCGTGGTCCCCGAATCCGCCCGCGGCGACGGCGACCTGGTAGGCGGCGAGCTGGCCGTGCTCCTCGACGTTCTTGGCGGGCGTCTTGCCGGTCTTGAGGTCGACGACCACCAGCCGGCCGTCGGCGTCGCGCTCGAGCCGGTCGACCTTGCCCCGGATCGAGGCCCTGCCGACCGTGGCGTCGAACTCGATCTCGACCCCGACGAGTTCGCGACCGTCGGCGGCATGCCAGGCGAGGAAGCGGCCGAGCATGTCCTGCGCCGTCTGCCGCTGCCGCTGGTCGGACCAGCCGGGACCGAGGTCGAGCTGGTCGAGCTCGGCAGCCAGTGCCGCAGGCGCGTCCGCCGCAGGGAGCCCCTCGGCGACCTGCTGGGCAACGGCGTGGACCGCCGTACCCACCGTCTGCTTCGTGTCCGGCGAGGCCTCGGCCCCGACCGCACTGAGCACCCACCTCAGCGGGCAGCGCTGGAAGGTCTCGATCGCCGAGGGCCGCACCCGCACCGGGTCGCCGTCCGGGCACCAGGGGGGCGTCGTCGGACAGCGGAGCCAGGCCCCACCAGTGGGCCGGGGAGGCACCGGGCACCCCTTCGTCGGCGAGCCGCCGGAGCAGCGACGCCGCGGCCGAGCGCCGACCGGGTTGGCGTCTTCGGGTCGGTGACCGCGCGGCGCAACTCGGCGACCAGGGCATGGAGGGTGAGCGAGCGCGGCAGGTCGGTGGGGACGCGCCCGTCCGCCGGCGGAGGGACGACCAGGTCGAGGAAGCGGGACGCCGTCGCGCCGGCGTCGGCGCTGTCGAGGGCACCTTCGACGGCGGTGACGACGAGGCGGCGTCCGGCCCGGGTGCAGGCGACGTAGAACAGGCGCCGCTCCTCGGCCAGCGCGAGCGTGCGACGGTCGACCGCGGTCGCGTCGATGCCCGCGGCGCGCTCGACCATCTCCTCGGTGCCGAGCAGGGACGTCCGCTCGCGCAGGTCGGGCCAGATGCCCTCCTGGACGCCCGCGACGCAGACCAGGTCCCATTCCAGGCCCTTGGACGCGTGCGCGGTGAGCAGCCGGACGGTCTCGCCGGCGACCGCCCGGGCGGCGCCGCTGTCGCCGGGCAGTTCCTGGGCCGAGAGGTGGGCGACGAACGCGCGGACGTCGGCCGAGGGCAGGCGGTCGACGAAGCCGGCGGCGGCGTCGAAGAGCGCGACGACGGCGTCGAGGTCGCGGTCGGCGACCGCGCCGGTCGGGCCGCCCGCGGCGCTGGCCCGCGCCCAGCGCGCGGCCAGGCCGCTGCGCTGCCACATCGCCCACAGCACGTCCTCGGCGGTGCCGCCGTCGGCCAGCGCGAAGCGGCCGACGGCGAGGACGGCGGCCACGCGGAGCGCGGGCCGGGAGACGTGCTCGGGCAGGGACTCGAGCAGCGCGTCGTCCTCGATCGCCGTGGCCAGCGGAGCGCCCCGCTCCACGGCGTCGACCCCCTGCTTCGCGAGCGCGACGCGGACCGCGCGGCGCAACCGGCGCAGGTCGAGGACGGTCGCCCCGCCCAGCGGGGAGGCCAGCAACGCCTCCGCGGCCTGCTCGTCCAGCCCGACCGCAGGCACGTCGCCCTCCCGGCCCGACCCGGCGGGTGGCAGCAGCGCGGTGAGGGCGCTGAGCAGCGGGGCCACGGCGGGCTGCGCGGCCAGCGGCAGGTCGTCGGAGGACACCGCCACCGGCACCCCCGCCGAGGCGAGGGCGCGGCGCAACGGTCCGAGTGCCGTGGCGGAGCGGACCACGACGGCCATCTGCGACCAGGGCAGACCGTCGAGCAGGTGGGCACGGCGGAGGACGTCGGCGAGATACGCGGCCTCGACCGCCGCGGAGGTGAAGACGTGCACCTCGGCGCCACCGGGGTCGGTGTTCTCCCCCGCCGCCAGCCGGCGGTGCTCCCACGGGCCGGGCAGTCCCTCGGCCACCCGGCGGGTGATCCGCAGCAGCTCCGCGCCGGAGCGCCGGCAGACGCCGAGGGACACCCGGGCGGCGGGCCGGCCGTCGGTGTGCCGGTAGCGGTCGGTGAACTCGACGATCCCGCGGGGCTCGGCGCCGCGGAAGGCGTAGATCGACTGGTCGGGGTCACCGACGGCGACCAGGTTGCCGCCGCCACCGGCCAGCAGGTCGAGCAGCTCGACCTGGGCGGGGTCGGTGTCCTGGTACTCGTCGACGAACAGCCAGCGGGCGCGCTCGCGCTCCTGCCGCAGCAGCTCGGGGTCGCCGGCCAGCTCGGCGATCGCCGTCCGCACCAGTTCGGCCGGGTCGTAGCCCGACGCGTCACCGCGGCCGGCGGTGGAGAACGCGGTGACGCCCTCGTACTGCTCCTGGAAGGCGGCGGCGTGCACCCAGTGCTCGTGGCCGGACTCACGGCCCCACGCGGCCAGCTGCTCGGCTCCGACACCGCGTTCGGTGGCGCGGAGCAGCAGCTCGCGCAGCTCGGTGCGGAAGCCCGCCGTCGCGAGGGCCGGCGCCATGTCCGCAGGCCAGCGGACCGCGCCCTCCTCCTCGACGTCGCCGCGCAACAGCTCGGCGACGACGGCGTCCTGCTCGGCGGAGGTGAGCAGCCGGGGCGGCGGGTCGCCGCGCAGCATCGCGGCCCGGCGGAGGACGCCGTAGGCGTAGGAGTGGAAGGTGCGGGCCAGCGGCTCGCGGATGGTCCTCGCGACCCGGGCGGTGATGCGGGTGCGCAGCTCGGCGGCGGCCTTGCGGCTGAAGGTGAGGACCAGGATCTGCTCGGGGTCCACGCCGGCGTCGATCCGCGCGGCGACCGCCTCGACGATCGTCGTCGTCTTGCCGGTGCCGGGACCGGCCAGGACCAGCAGCGGCCCGGCCGGATGGTCGACGACGGCCTGCTGCGTGGGGTCGAGCCGCGGAGGAGGCGCGACCACGGTGGTGTCCGGCTGCACCAGCCGGTAGACCGGCGCCGGAGACGCTGCCCGCTCGGCTACCGATCCGCTCCCCCGCTGTGCCACCCCTCGATGGAAGCACGACCCGGTGACAGTTCCGGGACGCGCGGGGCGGGTGGGAGGACGTTCCTGCACACCCCGGGGGGCCTCAGTCGGGCCACCCCACGGCCGCGAGGTCGACCCGCCCGTTGCGCACCGGAACGCCCTCGGCGGCCAGCCGCTGCAACTGCTCGACCCGGACCGGCTCGGCGACCGACCCGTCGGCCCGCACCACCCGGAACCACGGGACGGCGCCGCCCCCGCCGGAGGACAGCGCGCGGGCGACCCGGCGCGGGCCGATGCCGATGAGGTGGCCGATGGTGCCGTAGGTGGTCACCCGACCCGGCGGGATCTGCTCGACGACGTCGAACACCGCCTCGTCGACGTCGACCGGGTCAGCCACGACCCCATTGTGAGGTGCCGGTCAGTTCGCCTTGCGGCCGAACCGTGCGAGCAGCCGGGTCTGCGGGTCCGCGGACGGCGCGACGTCCAGCGGCGGGTCGAACGCACCGTCGACGCCGTCCTCGGGCAACTGGTCGGCGAAGAGGAGCGCGGCGGTGACGAGCTCGCCGTCCAGGTCGGTGTCGCCGTCGGTGGCGCGGGCGAGGTCCCAGGCGTGCACGGTGAGGTCGGCGGTCATCTCGACGATGTACTGGGTGGCCGGGGTCGGGCCGCGCGAGAGGTGCACCGTCCGGACCAGCGCCTCGTCCTCGGCGAAGGCGGACAGCGCGTCGTCGGCGGCGGACTCCCAGCCGGTGAACGGGTCGGGCCCGAGCAGGTCGCTGGTGTCCTCGGGGAAGCGGCCCTCCAGAACGGGCTCACCGGCCAGGAGCGGCGGGACCCAGAGTGCCTCGGTGACCAGGTGTGCGACCAGGTCGGCCACCGTCCAGCCGGGCAGGGCTTCGTCGTCCCACTGGTCCGGCGCGACGGCGTCCACCCGATCGGTGAACTGCGCCTGGGCGCGCTGGAAGAGTTCGAGGAGCTCCACGGGTGAGAAGTCAGCCATGGGTCCCAGTGAACATGCCGAAGGACCTCGCCCCTCTCAACCCGAGCAAGCTCGGGTTGAGCCTCCGGGCGAGGCCTTCGTCAGCAACCTTGCAGGTCAGTGCGGCGTCAGTACGTCGGCAGCGTCTTGTCGATTCGCGTCGCCCATGCCGTGACGCCGCCCTGCACGTGTACGGCGTCCCTGAAGCCGGCGTTCTTGACCGCGGCGAGCGCCTCGGCCGAGCGCACACCGGTCTTGCAGTGCAGCACGATCGGCCGGTCGTTCGGCAGCTGCGCGAGCGCCCGGCCGGAGAGGATCTCGTCCTTGGGGATCAGCTTCGCGCCCGGGATCGACACGATCTCGTACTCGTTGGGCTCACGGACGTCGATCAGCTCGAAGTCCTTGCCGGCGTCCATCATGTCCTTGAGCTCGTCGACGGTGATCGTCGAGCCGGCGGCGGCCTCCTGGGCCTCGACGGAGACGACGCCGCAGAAGGCCTCGTAGTCGATGAGCTCGGTGATCGGCTCGCCCTCGGGGTCCTTGCGGACCTTGATCTCGCGGAAGGTCATCTCCAGGGCGTCGTAGACCATCAGCCGGCCGAGCAGCGTGTCACCGATGCCGGTGATGAGCTTGACCGCCTCGGTGGCCTGGATCGCGCCGATGGTCGCGCAGAGGACGCCGAGCACGCCGCCCTCGGCGCAGCTCGGGACCATGCCGGGCGGCGGGGGCACCGGGTAGAGGTCGCGGTAGTTCGGGCCGTGCTCGTTCCAGAAGACCGAGACCTGGCCGTCGAAGCGGTAGATCGAGCCCCAGACGTAGGGCTTGTCGAGCAGCACGCAGGCGTCGTTGACCAGGTAGCGCGTCGCGAAGTTGTCCGTGCCGTCGACGATCAGGTCGTAGTCGGCGAAGATCTCCAGGACGTTCTCGCTGTCCAGCCGCGTCTCGTGCAGCCGGACGTCGATCAGCGGGTTGATCTCCTTGATGGAGTCCCGCGCGCTCTGGGCCTTCGACCGGCCGACGTCGGAGATGCCGTGGATGATCTGGCGCTGCAGGTTCGACTCGTCGACCGTGTCGAACTCGACGATGCCGAGCGTGCCGACGCCGGCCGCGGCGAGGTACATGAGCACGGGCGAGCCGAGGCCACCGGCGCCGACGGCGAGCACCTTGGCGTTCTTCAGCCGCTTCTGCCCGTCCATCCCGACGTCGGGGATGATCAGGTGACGGCTGTACCGGCGGACCTCCTCGATGGAGAGGTTGGCGGCGGGCTCCACCAGGGGTGGCAAGGACACGAGTCGCTCCTCATTTCTACGGACAGCGGCCCGGGGGCCGATGCGTTCGTGCGGATAACAGCGTGGCACGCATGCGGATTCCCACCCACGTCGTGCCACGGGAAGCCGCCCCGCGAGGCGCATCCGCGGAGCGGGGCCCGAAGGGTCCCCGAGGGGGGTGCGGAAACGGCTCAACGCAGCCGGGAACGGCACGTGGCCGCGGTCGGGAGCGCGGAGCGCGACCTATGGGTAGGGCCAGGCGTTCTTGACGCAGCCGTCGAGGCCGAGGGTCTGCTGCTGCATGACCGGCGCGAGCTCGCCGGGGCCGGGGCAGGGCTGGTGGCCGTTGCCCAGGGCGTGCCCGACCTCGTGGTTGACGACGTAGAGCCGGTAGGTGGCGAGGTCGCCGTCGTAGTGCGGGACGGCGGTGGCCCAGCGGGCGAGGTTGATGACGGCGCGGTCGCCGTAGCGGCAGGAGGTGTAGCCGCCGGTTCCGACGCCGGGGCAGTACCGCTCCATGCTGCCGGGGCTGACCAGCGCGCACGCGGAAGTCGAACTCGCCGGCCGCGGCCTCGGCGGCGCCGACCCGCTGGAAGGACATGCGGCCTCCGGCGCCCCACGAGCGGGGATCGCCCAGCGTGAGCGTCACCGCCTCGGCGAAGCCCGCGCCGTCGACCTCGATGCCGTCCTCGATCTCGACGATGAAACGCGTCAGCGGGCCGGTGCCGTAGACCTGCGAGCTGCCGTCGACGACGGACAGCGAGCCGGCGCCCTGCTCGACATAGGCTCGTCGTCGGCCGTCACCGCCTCGGTCTCCGTCGGGCCGGCGTCACCCTGGGCCGGGGCCGACGGCGCGACCGCGCTCGTGGGCGGTGCCGCCGTGGTCGGCGCGATGAGGGTGGCCGACGCGCTCTGGCTCGGCGCCGGCGCGGGGTCGTTCACCGCGAGGTCGACGAGGGTGACGAGCGTCGCCACGGTGAGGAACGGCACGGCGTAGGCGCGCCAGCCGTGGCGACGGACGAACCGGCGCAGGCGGCCCGGCTCGTCGCGGACGGCGGCCCGGACGGCGGGGCGGTCCAGGACGTCGACGCGGGCCACCAACGGGGCCCGGCCGGCCGGCTGACGGGTGCGGCTCACCGGCGGACGGGCGGCCTGAGCGCGCGGGACGGGCGGCAGGTCACCGCGGACACGCCGCGGCCCGGCGGACCGGCCATCGACCGGGCGTGCTCCCACTGGCCGCCCCTCCTGGTCTGGTGCGTCGGCCCCTCAGTTGTTCAGGGTCTCACGCTCGCGTGGCGACTCGGCAGCAGCGGCGAGATGTCGGCACGTCACGCCGTCTTCGACCAGCCCGAGCACAGCGCGGGCGGTGGTCTCCGGGTCCTCGAGCATCGCGACGTGCCCGACGCCCTCCAGCACGTGCAGCCCGGCGTCGGGGATCGCGGCGGCCAACCGCGGTGCCAGGGCCGGGTCGACGAGCTTGTCGCGGTCGCCCCACAGGACGAGCGTGGGCATCCGCAGCGAGCGAGCCAGCCGCCAGGCGTTCGTGCTGCCGAGGCGCAGGTAGGACGTGATGAGCCCGCGCATGCTCCGGGTGAGCGCCCGGTCGGCCCACGGCTGCTCCGAACGCTCCCGCATCTCCTGGACGGCCTGCTCGATCCGGGCGCGCGGCACCCGGTTCGGGTCGCCGAAGCACATCCGGATCATCGCCCGGCACGCTGCTGCTCGGGCGCGATGCCGGCCATCCGGCGCTCGGCCAGCGACGGGATGCCCGGGCAGCAGGAGCAGCAGCAGCGCGCGGCTGAAGGCGGGCGGCACGCGGTAGACCGGCATCGCCGGCGAGACCAGGGTCAGCGAGGCGATCAGGTCCGGACGCCGGGCGGCGACGAGGACGCTGACCAGGCCGCCGAGGGAGTTGCCGAGCAGGTGCACCGGCTCGCCCTCGCCGCGCCCGGCAGCTGCCGCACGTGCTCGAGGACGTCGACGACGGCGCCGCGCGTGCCCGCGGATCGAGTACCGCCCGCGCGGCGGTGGCTGGGAGCGGCCGAAGCCGGGCAGGTCGACCGCCCAGCCGTCGAACCGGACGGCGAGCAGCGCGGCAAGGTCGGTCCAGTTCGTGGACGCCCCGCCCAGCCCGTGGACGTAGAGGGCCCGCTCCGGGGCGCGCCGCGACCGTCGGCGCCGTCGACCGGTCCGCGCCACGGCGTGCGCCGGACGAAGACGTGGCCACCCCGCACGGGCACGTCGCTGACCGGGCCACGGCGGGGGCAGCGTGTGCAGCCGAGGGCAGCGGCTGGGTGGACAGCACGGCCGGTCGCGGACCGGCCTGCGCGGCCGGGGCAGGTTCGGCGGACATCGGCTCGACGGTAGGACACCCGCGCCACCGGCATGCGGAACGTGAACCCGCCGGTAACATCGGGGGCGTCATGCAGCCGCCGTCACGCTCCGCCGATGCCAACAACCGGCGCACCTCCCGTCTCCCGCGGGGTGCGCGGAGGCTGCAGCTGCTCGCGCGCCGCGCAGGACGTCTTCGTCGCCCAGGGCTTCCACGCCGCCGCGATGGACGACATCGCCGACCGCGCCGGCGTCAGCAAGCCGGTGCTCTACCAGCACTTCCCCGGCAAGCGCGAGCTGTACCTGGCGCTGCTCGAGGAGCACGTGTCCGAGCTGGCCGACCGGGTCGCCGAGGCGATGGGCGGCACCGACGACAACCGGGCCCGGGTAGACGCCACCGTCGGCGCGTACTTCGACTTCATCGACGCCGAGGGCGAGGCGTTCCGCCTGGTCTTCGAGTCCGACCTGCGCAACGACGCCGACGTCCGCGCGATCGTCGACCGCGGCACCCAGGTCGTGTGTCGAGGCGATCGCCGAGGTCATCGCGGCCGACACCGGCGCCGACCCCGAACGCGCGCTGCTCCTGGCCTCCGGGCTCACCGGGCTGGCCGAGACCAGCGCCCGCTGGTGGCTGCCGCGGAAGGGCACCGTGTCGCGCGACGAGGCGGTCGGGCTCATGTCGGCCTTGCCTGGCGCGGGATCTCCGGCTTCCCGCGGGTCGAGGGCGACACCCATCCGTCCCGCCGCGTTCGCTGTCGGCGCACCTGTCGGGACGGCCCCGGTGGCACTGCGGCGCTGGCTAGCGTTGGGGTCAGTCGCGCGAACCGAGGAGGCATCGCCACGTGGAAGTGAAGATCGGTGTTCAGCACTCCCCCAGGGAGCTGGTCATCGACAGCCCCAAGACCCCCGACGAGATCGCGGCCGACGTGGCCGCAGCCATGGCCGGCTCGACGAAGGACGGCCTGCTGACGCTGGTCGACGACCGGGGCCGGCGCGTACTCGTTCCGGTGGACCGGATCGCCTACGTCGAGATCGCCCAGTCCGACCAGCGACGGGTGGGCTTCATCGCGCGGCGCCGAGCAGACTCGCTGATCAGGCACGGCACAGTCCCGACGGGGCGTCGTCCGCACACTGCGGACGGCGCCCCTCGGCGTCTCGGTGCACATCGATCCAGGATCGGCCGATAAGCGGATCAGCGGCTGTCCGTCGACGGGCCAGTGGTCCGCCTCGTCCTGGAGTCCTCATGAGTGTGAAAACCCGCCTGGTGCCGAGCATCGCGGTCGTCCTGACCGTGGCACTGGTGGCCTGGTAGCCGTCATCGCGACCCTGACCTCGAACCAGGCGCAGGCGGACGGCCTCCGGTACGCCAGCAGCCTGGCCGCGCTGCAGGCGGAGGAGGTCGAGGAGGGATCACCGGCAACGGGCCGCGGCGCAGAACCTCGCCTCCACGCTGGGTGTCCTGGCCGCCGGTCGACAGGGCAGCCGCGTGGTCGCCGACCGGGTCGAGCGGGACATGCTCGCCGCCGACCCCTCGCTGCTCGGCGTCTGGTCGGCCTTCGAGCCCGACGCCTTCGACGGGCAGGACGTCGCCACACGTCGGCACCCCGACCAGCGATGCCACCGGTCGGTACATCTCCTACTGGTTCCGGGACGGCGCGAACGATCTCCGTGACCCCGCTCGTCGACTACACCGTGCCCGGGGCCGGCGACTACTACCTCCTCCCCGCGACAGCGGCACGGAGGTGGCGATCGAGCCGTATCTGTACGAGGTGGCCGGCAAGGAGGTCCTGCTGACCTCGCTGACGGCGCCGGTGCGGGTCGGCAACGAGGTGGTCGGCGTCGCCGGCGTGGACGTGCCGCTCGCCGACGTCCAGGCGACGGTCGACGCGATCCGCCCGTACGGGGTCGGCCGGCGCCGTGCTGGTGTCCGACAGCGGCAAGGTCGTGGCGAGCAACCGGACCGGGGACGAGGTCGGGGCGGAGCCGCAGGGCGACGCCGCCGGCGTCGTGTCCGATGCCGTGGCCGGCGGCGAGACCGTCGAGCGCGACCGTCGGACGTCCACCGTGTTCGTGGCGGCGCCGATCAACGTCGGCGAGGGCCAGGACTGGGCCGTGGTCGTGGAGATCCCCGAGAGCGCGATCCTCGCCGACGCCCACACGCTGCGGACGACGATCCTGATCGGCGCCCTGGTGACCCTGCTGCTGGCCGGCGCTCGTGACGCTGCTCGTCGGCCCGCAACGTCGTGGCCCGCTCGACGCCCTGCGCCGTCGGATGGAGGAGATCGCCGACGGCGACGGTGACCTCACCGCCCGCGTCGACGAGGACCGCAAGGACGAGATCGGGCGTCTCGGCGCCGCGTTCAACCGGTTCGTCGGCCAAGGTGGCCGACACCGTGGCCGGCATCGGCCGGGCCGCCGGCTCGGCTGACCGAGGTGTCGGCGGGCATGTCCGGCGTCTCCGGGCGCCTCGTCGAGGCGGCCGAGCAGACGGCGAGCCAGCCCAGCAGGTGTCCGCGGCCGCCGAGCAGGTGTCGCGCAACGTCCAGACCGTCGCGGCCGGCGCCGAGGAGATGGGCGCGTCGCATCCGCGAGATCGCGACCAACGCGAACGAGGCCGCGCGGATCGCCGCCGAGGCGGTGACAGGTGGCGCCGAGACCGACGCCACGGTCGACCCAGCTCGGCGACTCCTCCCGGGCATCGGCGACGTCGTCAAGGTCATCACCCGATCGCCGAGCAGACCAACCTGCTCGCCCTCAACGCCACCATCGAGGCCGCCCGCGCCGGGGAGGCCGGCAAGGGCTTCGCCGTCGTCGCCAACGAGGTCAAGGAGCTGGCGCAGGAGACGGCGAAGGCGACCGAGGACATCGTCCGCGCGGATCGACGCCATCCAGGCCGACACGCCGGGCGGTGGCCGCGATCGGCCGGATCGACGAGGTCATCGGCCGGATCAGCGACTACCAGACGACGATCGCCAGCGCGGTCGAGGAGCAGACGGCCACGACCAACGAGATGTCCCGCAGCGTCAACGAGGCCGCTCAGGGCACGGGCTCGATCGCGCAGTCGATCGTGACCATCTCGAACGGTCAGCTGCGAGACCGGCGCCGACGCGCCCGGGCCAGCGAGAGTGCCGCCGGGGTCGCGGAGATCTCCGCCGAGCTGTCCGGCTCGTGGGGCGGTTCAAGGTCTGACACGGCTCCCGACAGGGCGTCCCGCAGCTGCGGAGCGCCCTGTCGGCGTTACGCGGTCAGGTCGACGACGGTCCGCCAGTTCTCCCGCGGGCCGGCCGTCTGGGCGACCAGGTCGGCGTAGAGGGACGCGACCCGGTCCGGGGTGGATCTTCCTGTCCTCCCCGACGAGACCGCGGATGGTCACGGTCGCGACGTGCACGCCCTCGTCGCGCGAGCGCGGCGGCCTGCACCTCGACCAGCGCCCGCAGGCCGCCTTCTGCACGCCGAGGGTGGCCATCGAGGCGATCGGGCCGGTCCGCCGACCCGCTGCCGGTGACCAGCACCGTCCCGCGCCCCCGCTCGCGCATCCCGGGCAGCACCGCGCGGACCGCCGTCTGCAGGCCGACGGCGCCGGCGGCGAGGTCGGCCAGCAGGTCCTCGGGCGTCGAGGTCCGGCACGGCTGACCTGGCGGCCGACCGAGACGTTGTAGAGCAGCACGTCGACCGGTCCGAAGCGTCTCGACGAGCGACCGGACGGCGCCGTCAGCGACGCCGGGTCGCCGGCTCGGCGGCGTGCCCACGCGAGGACGCCGCCGTCGCCCGGAGCGTCGGACCGAGCTCGGCGAGCGCCTCCTCCCGGCGCGCGATGAACCCGACGGCGTAGCCCTCGCCGGCCGAACCGGCGGGCAGTGGCGGCGGAGATGCCGGGCCGGCGCCGACGATCAGCAGGTGCCGCATGAGACCTCCTCAGGCGGTTGAGGCCGAGCGCGCGCCATCCGCTTGGTGTGCGCGGTCGGTGATCCGCTCGATCAGCCGGCCGACGCCGGCGAGGTCGCCGGTGCCGGCGATGATCAGCTCGGCCAGCCCGTCGTGCTCGGCGATGACCGCCTGGGACTGGGTCATCGCCTCGCCGACGAGGCGCCGTCCCCACAGCGCCAGCCGGCCCGGCGACCCTGCGGTCGGCCTTGATCGCCGCGCGCACCTCACGGACGGCGAAGTCCGCGTGCCCGGTGTCGGCGAGCACCTCCAGCACCAGCGCCCGGTCGGGCTCGGGCAGGAAGGCGGCGATCTCGCGGTAGAAGTCGGTGGCCAGCCCGTCGCCCGACATAGGCCTTGACCAGGCCCTCCAGCCAGGTGCTGGGCCGGGTGCCCTCGTGGAAGGCGTCGAGCGCGGAGACGAACGGGGCCATCGCCGCGCGCCGGGTCGACGCCGAGCTCGGTCAGCCGCTCGGTGAGCCGGCACGTGGTGGGCGATCTCGGCCGCGGCCATCCGGGCGAGCGCGGCCCGGCCGCCCAGCGTCGGCGCGAGCCGGGCGTCCTCGGCGAGCCGGTCGAAGGCGGTCAGCTCGGCGTAGGCGAGCACGCCCAGCAGGTCGACGACGGCGGTGCTGTCGACCGGGGGCATCACGGCAGCTCCTGAGTGCTCGCGGGTCGGTGCGCGGCGTGCCGCCCGGAGTGTGGCGCAGGTCCCGGGCAGCGCGGCGCGCAGAGGCTAACCGGTACGCCGCGCTACGATGGGAATCGGCGAGCCCTCGGGCGCGCTGTGTATCTGTGCGCTGACGACCGCTGGACGACGCCCGTCCGGGGCTGTCTCCCGGGCCGTTCTCCCGGACGCCCGGTTCTGCTGGCTGCGTTGGCGCTGGAACTGATCCCGCGACAACCCACCGGGACAGGTCCGGAGCGACGGGACCCCCGCTGCCGGAGCCGGTCCCCCAGCAGACCAGAGGCGAGACCACTGACCTCCATCGAGAACACCCCCACGTCCACCGACGCCCGACGCCCACCGAGCCGTCGCCCTCGACCACGCCGAGACCGGGGCGCCCGCGCCCGAGGAGCTCGAGTCGCAGGTCGAGGAGCTCGGTGGCGCCCCCGTCGCCCCCGACAGCCCGCTGTTCAGCGACTTCGACGTGCACCCCGACATCGTCTCCGCGCTGAGCCGAGGTCGGGATCACCGCGCACCTTCGCCATCCAGGAGCTCACCCTCCCGCTGGCGCTGGCCGGCCACGACCTCATCGGTCAGGCCCGCACCGGCACCGGCAAGACGCTGGGCTTCGGCGTCCCGATGCTGCAGCGCGTCGTCCCGGCCGACCGAGGGCGGCGACGGCGTCCCGCAGGCGCTGGTCGTCGTCCCCACCCGTGAGCTGTGCGTGCAGGTCTCCCGCGACCTGGCCGCCGCCGGCGCCAAGCGCGGCATCCGCGTGCAGGCCATCTACGGCGGCCGCGCCTTCGAGCCGCAGGTCCAGGCGCTGCAGAAGGGCGTCGAGATCGTCGTCGGCACCCCGGGCCGGCTGCTCGACCTGGCCCAGCGGGGCGACCTGATCCTCGGCAAGGTCAAGGTGCTCGTCCTCGACGAGGCCGACGAGATGCTCGACCTGGGCTTCCTGCCCGACATCGAGCGGATCCTGGCGATGGTCCCGGACAAGCGGCAGACGATGCTGTTCTCCGCGACGATGCCCGGCCCGATCGTGACCCTGTCCCGGTCGTTCATGACCCAGCCGACGCACATCCGGGCGCACGGCAACGACGAGGGCTCGACGGTCCCGCAGACCACCCAGTTCATCTACCGGGCGCACAACCTCGACAAGCCGGAGCTGCTCTCCCGTGTCCTGCAGTCGCGCGACCGCGGCCTGGTCATGGTCTTCTGCCGCACCAAGCGCACCGCGCAGAAGGTCGCCGACGAGCTGGTCGACCGCGGGTTCGCCGCGGCGGCCGTGCACGGCGACCTCGGCCAGGGCGCCCGCGAGCAGGCGCTGCGCGCCTTCCGCAGCGGCAAGGTCGACGTCCTCGTCGCCACCGACGTCGCCGCCCGCGGCATCGACGTCACCGGCGTCAGCCACGTCGTGAACTACCAGTGCCCCGAGGACGAGAAGACCTACCTGCACCGGATCGGCCGCACCGGCCGCGCCGGCAGCGAGGGCGTCGCCGTCACGCTCGTCGACTGGGACGACATCCCCCGCTGGCAGCTGATCAACAAGGCCCTGGACCTCGGCTTCACCGACCCGCCGGAGACGTACTCCACGTCGCCGTGGGTCTACAGCGACCTCGACGTCCCGGAGACGGCGACCGGCCGGCTGCCGCGCTCGCAGCGCACCCGCGAGGGCCTGGAGGCCGAGACCCTCGAGGACCTCGGCGAGACCGGCAGGCGCAACCGTCCGACGACCGGTGGCGCCGGTGGGCGGGGCGACTCGCGTCGTCCCTCCGGCGGCGGGCGATCCGCCGAGCGCGAGGTCGAGCAGACCTCCGGCGAGGGCAAGAGCCGTCCCCGCCGCCGCACCCGCGGCAACGGCGCGGCCGCGGCCGGCGCCGCCGCCGGTGACCACGGCGACGTCGCCGGTACCGCATCGGGCGAGGGCGGCGCCGGCAAGCCGCGCCGTCGACGTCGGCGTGGCGGTGCCAACCGCGGCGGCGGCTCCGAGTCCGCCGCCTGACCTCGGTTCCCGTGGTCCGTCTCTACCGCCCGCCGCTGCGGGTGTGGATCTGGGCGGCCGCCACCGTGGCGCTGGCCGTCGTCGCGACCCTGCTGTGGCGGGGGTCGGACGCGGCCGCGACCGAGAGCACGACCGCGCAACCGGCCGGCGTCCCCGTGGGGGCGCCGGCCGCTGCCGTCTCGCAGGAGTGGTCCGCCGGGAGCGACCCGATGCCGGAGGACGTGGTCGAGGGCGGCCGTGTGCTGCTCGCCTCCGAGCACGGCGTGCGCGCGGTGGACCCGCTGACCGGCGAGGAGGCGTGGCACTACACCCGCAGCAACGCCCGGCTCTGCGACGTCGAGGTGACCGGCGGCGTCGCGATGGCGGTGTTCCGGACGGAGGACCGCTGCGACGAGGCGGTCGCCCTGGACGCCGACACCGGCGTGCGCCGGTGGACGCGCAACGTGAGCTTCCGCGGCGACGCGACGCTGGACTCCACCGACAGCATCGCGCTGGCGGTGACGTCGACCGGGCTGGTCACGATGGACCCGAACAACGACAACATCCGGTGGCGGTACGAGCCGCCCGAGCGCTGCCGGATCCTCGACGCGGAGGCCGGTGACTCCGGGATCGCCCTCCTGCAGCGCTGCTCCGGCTCCCCCGCCGTACAGCTGCGGATGCTCGACGGATTCGCGGGCGACGCCCGCTGGAGCCGGGACCTGCCCGACGTGACCGACGACGAGGTGCGCCTCCTCGGCGCCGACCGGCTCGTCGGCGTCGTCGTCGGCACGGAGATCCAGCTGCTCTCCGGCGAGGACGGCGCCCTGCTGGGTTCGCTCCCGGCCGCCGACGACGCCCAGATGACGTCGGCCGGCGTCGCGGCGCTGCTGTGCGTGGACGGCACGCTGCACGCGTTCGACCCGGGCTCCGGCGAAGCGGCTCTGGGAGACCCCCGCCCTCGGCCTGCCGGCCGCCCCGCAGGTCGAGAAGCAGGGCGACGGCGCCGGCGTCCTCTCGGTGCCCGAGGCGTCGGGGTTCGTGCCGCGCGACGCGCTGACCGGTGCGCGCCGGGGTGAGCCGTCCGCGGTCGAGGACCTGCCCTCGGGCGGTGTCGCGACGGCGGTCGGGCCGGTCGTCGTCTACCAGCTGCCCGACCGGGTGGTCGTCTACCGCTGACCCGTTGCGGCGCGCCCGCCGTCGGCGTTGTTCACTGGGGGCATGGTCCTGCCCGGTGGCCCCGCGTCCACGTCCGTGCCCCTCGCCATCGCGCCCGACGACCTCCGGCAGCTGGCCGACCACGACGCCGTGCACCGCAGCTTCGCCGGCGGCTCCGGCCCGCTGATCGCGCTGGACACGGGTGGGGACGACGCGCGCGGAACGGTGCTCATGGTCGCCGGCTACACGGGCAGCAAGGAGGACTTCGCCCCGCTCCTGCGACCGCTGGCCGAGGCCGGCTACCGGGTGATCGCGCTCGACCAGCGCGGCCAGTACGAGTCGCCGGGGCCGGACGACCCGGCGCGGTACACCGTGGCGGAGCTGGCGTCGGACGTGCTGGCCGTCGCGGCGGTGCTGCGCGAGGAGTACGGCGAGCCGCTGCACCTGGTCGGCCACAGCTTCGGCGGCCTGGTCTGCCGGGCCGCCGTCCTCGCCGACCCGACGGCGTTCAGCACGTTCACGCTGCTGGGCTCGGGCCCGTCCGAGCTGACCGGACGGCGCGCCGACCTGCTCCAGCACCTGGGTCCGCTGCTCGACGCTGGCGGGGTGCAGCTCGTGAACGAGACGCTCGAGCAGGTGGCGATGACCGACCCGAAGGCGCAGGCGGTGCCCGCGCCGACCCGCGAGTTCTACTCCCGGCGGTTCCTGCGCAACTCCCCCGACGGGTTGCGCGGGATGGCCGAGGCGATGCTGACGGAGCCCGACCGGGTCGCCGAGCTGGCCGCCGCCGGCGTCCCGCTGCTGGTGGCGCACGGCGAGGCGGACGACGCCTGGCTGCCGCACGTGCAGGCCGACATGGCGCAGCGCCTGGGCTGCCGCTACGAGGTCATCAACAACTCGATCCACTCGCCGGCCGTGGAGAACCCGCCGCGCACGCTCGAGGTGCTGCTGGACTTCTGGGCGAGCGCGCCGGTCGACGACGCCTCGGGGCGCTCGTGATCCCGCTGCCGTCCGGCTGGACCGCCGAGGAGGACCTCCTCGGCTTCTTCGGGCCGGACAGCGTCAGCTGGCGGATCCACACCGACCCGACGTTCTCGGTCGGCGGCCTGCGGGCGCTTGCTGCTGCAGGCGCTGCACCCGGTGGCCATGGACGGCGTCGCGAAGTTCTCCGGCGGGTTCCGGGAGCAGCCGTGGCCGCGGCTGATCCGGACGGCGACCTACGTCGACACCCTCACGTTCGGCACCCGCACCGAGGCGGTGCGCGCCGCGGCTCGGGTGCGCGGCATCCACCGGCGGCTGAGCGGGGTCGAGGAGACGACCGGCCGGGCCTACCGCGTCGACGACCCGGACCTGCTGCTCTGGGTGCACTGCTGCGAGGTCGACTCGCTGCTCACCGTCGCCCGGCGGGCCGGCGTCCCACTGACCGACGATGACGCCGACCGGTACGTCGCCGAGCAGGTGACAGCGGCGTCGCTGATCGGGATCGCGCCGGAGGACGCGCCGGACTCGGTCGCCTCCCTCGCCCGGTACTTCGCCGACGTCCGGCCAGAGCTCGCCGTGACACCCGCGGCGCGGGAGGCCTACCGGCTGATCCTGCTGCCGCCGATGAAGACCTGGGTGCGGTACCTGACACCGGCGCAGCCGGCGTGGGGCGGGCTGGCGTCGCTGGCGGTGGCGCTGCTGCCGTCGTGGGCGCGGCGGATGGTCTCGCTGCCCGGCCTCGGCCTGACCGACGCGGCGGCGACCGCCGGGGTGAAGGCGTTCCGGCAGACGATGCTGCTGATGCCCCAGCGGGTGCGGCGCTCGCCGATCGTGTGGGGCGGCTACGACCGGGTCGCGGCGGATCCGGCGGCCTGAGCCGAGCTGGTCGTCCTCGGCGAGGAAGCTCCACGTCTCGCGCGCCGGGGCGGCCGCCTGCCCGGTGGGGCAGCTGGACCGGAAGTCGCACCAGCTGCACTGCATCCCGGGAGTGGTGGGGAACGCGACGTCGGGGTCCTCGCCCTTGGCCACTGCTTCGGTGGCCGCGGTGATGTCGAGCGCGATGTCCTCGGCCCGGCGGACGTGGTTGGCCAGCGAGCGGTCGGTGTGCTCGAACGCGGCCACCGTGCCGCTGGGCAGGTGGTGCAGCTCCACGCGGTTGCACGGGCGGCGCAGGGTGCGGCGCACCCCCAGCACGTAGACGGCCAGGGCCGGTGACCCGCGGGCCTCGTCGTCGGTGGACGGCACGCGGCCGGTCTTGTAGTCGACGATGACCAGTTCGTCGCCGCGCTGGTCGATGCGGTCGATCCGACCGGAGATGGCCAGCCGTTCGGTCGTCGCACCCACGGTGCGCTCGGTGCCCACCGGCTCGTCGGTCGGGTCGAGGCCTGCGACGTAGTCGGTGAGCCAGCCCGCCGCGCGCGCCCGCCACCGTTCGGACTGCTCGGCGTCCCGGAAGCCGTTCTGCGACCAGGCGGAGTAGAGGAGCTGGCGGGCCCCGCCCGTGGTGCGGCGCTCGACGGCGAGGTCCCACCACGAGCGCAGCGCCGCGTGCACGGCGGCGCCGACCGTGTTGTGCGCCCAGGCCGGGCCCTTGGGCGGCGTCGGCCGGTCGACGTAGTTGAAGCGGTAGCGGCGCGGGCAGTCGGCGAAGGAGGCGAGCTTGCTCGGCGTCGCGGAGAACAGCCGGCGGGGCATGCCCGGCATCTCGAGCTGACTCATGCGGGCACCTCCTCGCCGTCCGCGGACCGTGTTGGCCACGGTAACCGCGGGGTCCGACATCGCTCGGTTCCGGCGATCACACGCTTGAGCTCACCCACGGTCTCCGAACTCGGTTGCCATCGAAGACATGCGCCCAGTGCGAGGCGTCGGTGCCACCCTTGCGGGCCGAAACGTGCCTAGATCAGTCCTCGGGCGCGTGACACTCGCAGCTGCACTCGTGGCAACAGAGGACGTGCACGCCTGCGTCGCAGGGCGTTGCAGAACTGGTCGGATCGGTCAGCACTGGCCGGTCTCCTCGTCCTCGTCATGGTCGTCGAGCGTCGCACGCCGACCATGCGGTATTGCTCACACTTCGTGCCGCAGAAACGCCGGGCCGCGCCCGAACTGCCCGTCAGTCGCGGAACGGCTCGCTGCCGATGCCGGCGTCGAGCAGTCGTTCCAGCTGGGCGGGGTCGGTGGTGTTGGCGCCGATGCCGGTCTGCTTGTTGGTGCCGTGGTAGTCGCTGGACCCGGTGACGAGCAGACCGAGGTCGGCGGCCAGGCCGCGCAGGTGCGCGCGCTCGGCCGGTGAGTGGTCGGGGTGGTCGACCTCGATCCCGAGCAGCCCCGCGGCGGCCATGGTGCCGATCGCGTCGTCGCCGACCGTCCGGCCGCGCGTGGTCGCCATCCCGTGAGCGAAGACCGGAACCCCGCCGGCCGCCCGGACCAGCGCGATCCCCTCGCTGACCTCGGTGTCGGCCTTCGCCACGTAGTAGGGGCTGCGGTGGTTCAGCAGCGTGGCGAACGCGTGGTCCACCGACTCGACGGCTCCGACTGCCACCAGGGCGCGGGCGATGTGCGGGCGGCCGACGACCCCGCCGGCGCAGCCGGCCGCGATGTCCTCCCACACCAGCGGGTAGCCGCCGTTGACCAGCGCTCGGACGATCCGCTCGGCCCGGCTCAGCCGCTCGACGCGCAGCCGCTCCCGCTCGGCGGCGAGGCCCGGATGCGTGGGGTCGAACAGGTAGGCCAGGAGGTGCACGCTGATCGGCCGGTCGTCGGCGGGGAACCACCGGCAGGAGAGCTCCATGCCGGGGACGACGGTGAGGCCGCGCGGCCGGGCGCGCTCGGCCAGCTCCCACCCGTCGGTGGTGTCGTGATCGGTGAGGGCCACCACGTCGAGGCCGGCGCGGCGGGCCGTCTCCATCAGCGTCGCCGGGTCCTCCGTGCCGTCGGACACCGAGGAGTGGGCGTGCAGGTCGATCCGCATCGCCGCTCAGACTGCCGTACGGAGGCGGCGCCGGCCCGGCGGGTGTGCGCGGGAGGCCCAGGTCACGCCCGCGGGATGGGTTCGGTGTCGTGCCGCCCGCTGCCGCCGGGAGGGGCAGGGGGCGGCGGCTCGGGCTGCTCCGGGCCGTCGGGCTCCTCGTTGCCCTCGTCGTCGCCGGTCGTCGCGGCCGCCTTGTCGCTGCCGAACAGCAGCTCGCTGACCTGCCGGTACCGCGTCTGGGCGTCCGGCATGTAGGTGAGGTGGCGCAGCGCCTGGTCCTGACCGGCCGACTCGAACCGGAAGGTGCCGTAGCCGAGGACCTGCCCGAGCAGCGTCTCCTGCCAGGTCAGGTCGGTGATCCGACGCAGTGGCAGCAGGGTGACGGTCCGGGCGATGACGCCGGACGTCAGCAGCACCCGCCTGCGGCTGACGATGAAGTGCCGCATCCACCACTCGGCCACGCGCAGGCCGTAGTAGATCAGCGCCGCGCCGAGGACCAGCACGCCGGCCAAGCTGGTCACCCGGTTGTCGGGGTCGAGCAGCAACAGCCAGCCGCCGACCACGAAGACCGGCAGGAACTTGACGGTTGGCTCGATCAGGACCGCCCAGTGGCGGCGCGTGACGACGACGGCCTGCTCGTTGGGCAGCAGGTACTTCTCGACGTCCTTGCGTGCGCGAGCGGGCAGCCGGTCGGCCGCCGGACCGCTCATCCCGGCCGGCTCAGATCAAGGACCCGACGAACGTCGCGAACGAGGACGCCGCGTTGCCCAGCGCCTCGCCGACGTTCTGCACGAATTGCGCCGACGACTGCGGCGCCTGGATCACGTAGAAGACGACGAACGCGACGACCAGCCAGGCGATGACCTTCTTGAGGTTCACTGCCACCTCCGCGGGGTGCGCTCGATGTGGGCAGACCGGTCGGAGGCCGGCCTGTCGGGGGTCAGGCGGTCCGCTCGGAGCGCGGCGGACGCGTTCGTCCCATGGGTAACACAGGTCCCATCCAGCACATCCGCGACGCGCCGACCAGGGAGAAGACCGTCGGGTTCCGGTTCAGCTGCCGGGCAGCAGGTGCTCGCTCGGCGGGCCGAGCGGCAGGTCGGGATAGATCCGCTCGCGCAGGTCGAGCAGCTCCAACTGCTCCGCGAGCAGCCAGGCGGCGTTCATGGGCCACATGACCAGCCACAGCCACACACCGTAGGCCTCACCGACGAACGCAGCGCGGTCGTCCGACGTCGGGACCGCCCACAGCGGGGCTCGCTGACCGGCCGCCTTCACGTCCACCGAGTTCGGTCCGGTGATGACGTCGCCGGGGTCGAGACCGGGCAGCCCGGCGTACCCGCAGCCCACGCCGGTGCCGGGCTCTTCGGCGATCAGCAGGAGCTCGGCCGAGCCGCCCAGCGGAGCCGGCCCGGCGCAGTTGACGACGATCGCCCGTGCGCCGGGCTCGCCGCCCCAGGCCAGGCCGGTGACCGCCCAGCCGGGCGGCATCGGATCGGGTACCCAGGCGGGCACACGGGCGTCGGCGGTGACGGCCGTGATCGCGTCGTGCGCCAGCAGGACGGCGTGGTGCAGCGGCGTCACGGCACCGTGCAGGTGGCACCACGCCTGGGCTGTGGAGCCGGGGCGGACGACCAACTCCTCGCCGCAGCGGGGGCAGACCGGCGACACGCTCATCGGGAGACACCGTCCTGTGACCGGGGGGAAAGGTCAAGCGAAGCAGAGACGGCCCACACCGCGCGCGTGCGGCATGGCTGCCGGTGCGGGCTGCGTAGCCTGCCGCGCATGGTCCCGGACCCAGCGGTCGACGGCGCCGCCGCACCGGTCGTCCCCTGTGTCGGCGCGGTGGTGCACGACGCCGAGGGTCGACTCCTGCTCATCCAGCGGGGCCACGACCCGCACGTCGGCCGATGGACCCTGCCGGGCGGCCGGGTCGAGGCCGGGGAGACGCTGGAGGAGGCGGTCGTCCGCGAGATCCGCGAGGAGACCGGGCTCGACGTCCGGGTCGGCGCCGTCGTCGGCCGGGTCCTGATCCCCGCCGGCGACGTGCAGTACGACGTCGTGGACTTCGAGTGCACGCCGCTCGACCCCGCGGCCGTGCCGGTGGCCGGGGACGACGCCGCCGACGTCCGGTTCGTCGACGGCGCCGCGATGGACACGCTGCCCTGCACCCCGCGGCTCGATCGACACACTGCGGGAGTGGGGCCTGCTGCCCCGCTGATCCCGATGCGGTCCCGTCGTCATGGCGGCCGCCGCGACGGTCAGCGCGCCGCCGGCTCCGGACGACCGGGCTGCTCCCCGCCGCGGCTCTCCCCGTAGGAGCGCTTCGGAACCATGACCTTGCGGCGGAAGATGCACACGACCGTGCCGTCCTGGTTGTAGCCGATCGTCTCGACGTGGACGATCCCGCGGTCGTCCTTCGACTTCGACTCGGTCTTGTCGAGCACGGTTGTCTCGCCGTAGATCGTGTCGCCGTGGAACGTGGGCGCCACGTGCCGCAGGGACTCGACCTCCAGGTTGGCGATCGCCTTGCCCGAGACGTCCGGGACGCTCATGCCCAGGAGCAGCGAGTAGATGTAGTTGCCGACGACGACGTTCTTGCCGAAATCGGTGGTCTTCTCCGCGTAGTTCGCGTCCATGTGCAGCGGGTGGTGGTTCATCGTGAGCAGGCAGAAGAGGTGGTCGTCGTACTCCGTGACGGTCTTCCCGGGCCAGTGCTTGTAGACGGCCCCGACCTCGAACTCCTCGTAGTACCGACCGAACTGCATCTCACTCGCTCCCGACGTCAACGCGTTGCGCGGGTACCACCGGCCGCGACGAGCCCACCGAACCGCTGCGGGTCCGCTGCCCATCACGACGCACCGGTGACCCGCCTGGACGGAGAACGATCTTACGGAAGGCGCCGGGGGCCGCCTCCCGACGCCGATCGCGCGTGCGGCGCAGCCCGGCAGCGCACCGGTCAGAGCATCGCGCCGATCCTCGCCGCCATGTCGGCCTCGTGCTGCTGGTACGAGCCGGCGACGTTGTCCAGCAGCGAGCCCATCCCGGTCAGGGCGTCGCTGACTCCCTGGGCGGACATCCGCCACTGCTCGTAGAGCTCGGTGAAGCGGACCGCCGCCTGGCTGTCCGTCCAGCCCTCGAGGACCGATCCGTTGATGCTGCTCGACAGCGTCGCGTGCCGCCCGGTGGTGTCGGCCGCCTCGGACCGGCACTGCCCGGCCATGGACTGCAGGGTGGCGATGTCGACCTTCATGGGTCCTCCTCCGCTTGCCGGGAACCTCCCGGTCGACAGCGACGCTAGAGCGGGTTGCCGCCGCGTCCCCCGAGTTGTCCACAGGCGGGGTTGTTATCCACAGGTTTCGCGGCGACGACCCCGCGACGGCGGTGTGCCGGTCACGATCGCCGGGTGCCCGCGACTCCAGCCCACCGCCCTGCGCCGCTCCGTTCGACGCGGAACTGGACCGTGTACGGCGCGGAGGGCGCTGTCGACGTCGAGGTGACCGCCCTCGATTCCGCCACGGTGGGCTGCGTCCTGCCGGCGCTGCAACGGGCACTGGGCGTCCCTGTCGACGGACTCTGGGAGCAGTCGGTCCGTCTCCCGGACGAGATGCCGCTGACCACGCCCGCACTGGCACACGGCGCCCTCCTCGGCGTGGGCCGCCCCGCTCCGGAAGCGTGGCGGAGCGCTCGAGGGAGCGCCCTCGAACTCCACGTCGTCGGCGGTCCGGACGCCGGGCGTGCGCTGCCGCTCGGGCAAGGGCGGCATGTCCTCGGCCGCGGGAGCGAAGCCACCGTCGCGCTCCAGGATCCCGATGTCTCCCGGCGGCACGTCGTGCTGCAGGTCGGGGGCGGGCGGATCACCGTCGCCGACCTCGCCTCGACCAACGGCAGCCGTCTGGACGGCGAGGAACTGGGCACGGAGGCCCGACCCTGGGCGGTCGGCGCCATCCTTCGCCTCGGCGCGAGCGCGCTCACCATTGCCGGACCCGTGCATTCCGGCGCGAGCGTCACGGCCGGCGAGGGCGGGCGGGTCCGGCTTCAGCCAGCTCCCCGGCTCGATCCGCCGGTCGCCGACGTGGAGGTCACGTTCCCCCGTCCGCCGGTCCCCCCGCCTCCGCGGCGGCTGGCCTGGGTGGCCGTGGCCCTGCCCGCCGTGGGTGGCGTCCTCATGGCCTGGCTGCTCAGCGCTCCGTCCTTCCTGTTCTTCGCACTGCTCAGCCCGATCGTCGCCCTGGGCACATGGCTGTCGGACCGGTGGACGGGGCGACGCAGTGGCCGTCGGGAGGCGGCCGCCCACGCACTCCTCGTGCTCGACGCGCAGGCACGACTGGCGGACGCGACCCAGGCTGCGGTCCGGGCGGCCGAGACCGCCCATCCCGATCTGGCCACCCTCGCCACCGCGGCACGCCGACGAGGCGGCTGCTCTGGAGCCGGTCGGGCGGGGACGCCGATGCGCTCACCGTCCGTCTCGGCGCGGGGCCGGGCCGGACCGGCGCGACCCGCGTGGCCGGCGACGGCTCCCGGGAGCGGCAGACCGCGCATCATCTGCCCGTCGTCGTGGACCTCAGGCGAGACGGCGGTCTGACCGTCGTCGGCCCTCGGGAACGGTCGGAGGGCGTCCTCGTCTCACTGGTCGCCCAGCTGTCCACGCTGCACCCACCCGGGTCGGTCGACCTGCTCCTGCTCGTCGACGGGGCCGGGACTGCCGGTTGGTCCTGGGCGCGCTGGCTCCCGCACCTGCCCTCGACCTCCGTACACGTCCGGCCGTCGGGCCCGGACGCGGTGGAGTCAGACCACCGTCTGCTCATGGCGCTCACCGACCTGGTGGCACGCCGCCGAGCCGCCCACGGGACCGGCCTCTGCCGCCGGTCGAACTCCGTTGCCACCGAGCTGGACGGTCGTGATCGTCGACCGTCCGCTGGACCAGCGCCTCGCGGCGGTCCTGCGGGAGGCGCGCGACGTGGGAGTGCTGACCCTGGCCGCGGGACCATCGGTGGGAGACGTGCCGCTGGGTGCCGAGGCGTCGTTCCGGCTCACGGGTGAGACGGGGGACGAGGGTCTCCTGTGCCGTAAAGGCCTCCCTGACCAGCCCGTCACCTCGGTCGACCGGCTGTCCGGTTCCATCGCCGGCCGGCTCGCCCGCGACCTCGCCGGCCTCGCCCCCGCGGACACCTCGAGCGTCCTCCCCCGTTCGGTCCGACTCGTCGACCTCCCCACGGACGGTCTGCGAGTCGACGAGGCCGGTCGAACCGTCGGCGAGTGGTCGCGGACGCGCGACCGGCTCCGGGTGGTCCTGGGGCGGACTGCGGAGGGACCGGTCGAGATCGATCTCTGTGGCGTCGGGCCCCACGCGCTCGTCGCGGGCACGACCGGCTCGGGCAAGTCCGAACTCCTGCAGACCCTGATCGCGAGCCTCGCCCTCCACCATCCGCCGGACCGGTGCTCGTTCCTGCTCGTCGACTACAAGGGCGGCGCGGCCTTCGCCGAGGCGGCCGCACTCCCGCACACGGTCGGCGTGGTCACCGACCTGGACGGCCAGACCACCGCCCGGGCCCTGCGGTCGCTGACCGCGGAGCTCACGCGCCGGGAGTCGATCCTGGCCGCTCACCAGGTCGCCGATGTCGCGGATCTGGCCGAGGACGTCGACCTGGCACGCCTGGTGATCGTCGTGGACGAGTTCGCGACACTCGCCGACGAGCTCCCCGCGTTCGTGCCGGGTCTCGTCTCGATCGCCCAGCGTGGCCGCTCCCTCGGGGTGCACCTGGTCCTCGCCACCCAGCGCCCCGCGGGGGTCGTGTCACCCGAGATCCGCGCCAACTGCAGCCTGCGGATCTGTCTGCGCACGCACCGACGAGGCCGACTCCCGCGACGTGGTGGGCACACCCGCGGCCGCGCATCTGCCCGTCGACCTACCGGGGCGCGCCTACCTCCGGACCGGCAACGCCGCTCCCACGCTGCTGCAGATCGCTCGGGTGGCGACGTCCGGTCCGCCGACCACCGACGACGAGCCCTGCGTGCGCCGCTGGGCCTGGCCGGCGCCCGCAGGTCGGACACCGGACGCACCGACCGGCGAGAGCGACCTGGCGCGGTTGACCCGCGCGGTCGACGCACATGCACGCCAGTGGGAGCCCGTTCGGCGCACCGTCCGTGGCGCCCCCCGCTCCCCGACCGCATCACGGTCGCGGATGTTCAGGACGGGTCCGTGGGCGCCGATCGATCGGCCACGCGGCTGCGCATGGGGCTCATCGACCTGCCCGACACCCAGACCCAACGGCCACTCGAACTCGATCTCGACGACGGAGGAACGTGGTTGGTGGTCGGCGGGCCGCGCAGCGGGCGGACCACGCTGCTGCGCACCGTGCTCCGGGAGGCTGTCTCCCAACTGGGCCCTGACGACCTGCATGTGCACGTGGTGGAGTCCGGCGGCGGGCAGCTTGCCGAGGAGACCGCGGGACTGCCCCACGCCGGCACCGTGATCAGCGGCGAGGACAGGCTGCGCACGGTTCGGCTGGTCGAACGCCTGAGTCAGGAGATCGCGACGCGTCGAGCCGGGACAGGGGCGGCCGGGCTGCCCCGGTTGCTACTGCTCGTCGACGGGATGGAGGAGCTGAGCACCGTCATCGAGGAGGCGGACCCCGGCCACGGGGCAGCAACGCCTCACCCGACTGCTCAGGGACGGCGGGGCAGCCGGTCTCACCTGCGTGGTGACCGCCGACCGAGCCGTGCCGGGTGGCCGGTTGGCCGGCGTCGCGCGGCATCGACTGGTGCTGCCTCTCGCCGACCGGGCGGACTACGCGGTGGCGGGTGTTCCGCCGCGCGCGGTGCCCGGGCACCGGCCACCCGGTCGCGCTCTGCTCGGCGAGGACGCCCTCGAGTGCCAAGTGGCCCTCCCCCGCCCGCCGGGAGACGTGGTCAGGATGTCCCGCCTGCACCGGGAACGGCCCGCTGCGGATCCCCGAGCTCACGCCGGATCCGGTACGCCGCGCCTGCTCGACCCGGTCGGTGACAGGAGAGAAACCACAACCCGCTGGTGCTGGTCGTCGGACCGGGCGGCGACGAGGGACACCCGCTCACCATCGATCTGTCCCGTGCCGGCGGGCTGCTCGTCGCCGGACCGCCCGGGAGCGGCCGCACCGCCGCGCTGGATGCGTTCGCCCGTGATCTGCGCGAGCGCGGGACGCGGTTGCTGCGGCTCGGACATCGACCGGGGGCCCACCCCGTCGGTGTACCTGACGAGGAGTGGGTCACTCCGTCGGACGAGGCCGGCGTCCGCGCCTGGATCGGCGGGCTCGACGGCCGACCGGGTGTGCTCGTGGCCGACGACGTCGGCACCCCCGCGGAGTTCGCTGCGCTGAGCGCCGTGGCGGCGTCCGGCGGTCCGGCCACCCGGGTGGCGCTGCTCGCCGCGTCGCAGGCGGCCCAACTCGCGGCCCACTTCCAGGGGCCGGTTGCGGCCCTGCGACGCGCACGGGTGGGGCTGCTGCTCTGCCCGGGGCCAGGGGACGCCGACCTGCTCGGCGTGCGGCTGCCCCGCACGCCGGTCCCGGTGCGCCCCGGCTCGGGATGGCTCGTCACCGGCGGCACCGTCGAGCGGGTGCAGGTGGCCCGCCGCCTCGACCGGACGCCGGAGGAGCGATGAGCAGCTCAGAGGAGCTCGAGCAGCGGTCCGATCTCCTGGGTGGCGTACCACGCCAGTTGATGACCCTCTGCCTGGTCGACGACGAACTGCGAGTCGTCGCTGCCGAGGTCTGCCTCCAGGACGACATTGACCGCCGCGCGGACGTCGTCCTCCGCGTCGGCCTCGTCGAGGTGGGCACTCGCCACGTCGGTCAGCCGGATGTCGGTGTCCACCCGGACCGCCCCGGATTCGACGTGCGGGTCGTCCATCGGAGTCACCGCGGGGTCCGCGACGTCGGCGGCGATCACCGCGCGGCGGCGGGCGGCGAAAGGATCGGTGTCGAGCAGGCGGAGACTCGCGCGGGCCGCAGCGAGCAGCGCCGCGTACTCCAGTTCCTCGGTGTCGGCCTCCGCGTCGCTCACGGCATAGAACTGCCGCAACTGATCCGTGACGGCGAACGCCGTGTGCGGGCCGGACAACAGCTCCTCGTCCACGAGTCGCCGCAGCACGGTCGTCGTGGCCGGCAGGTAGACACGCACCCGGTGGGCCCCTCTCATCGGTGGAACGGCGACGGTAACCCGTCGGCAGGGTGGCGCCGGACACGACGACGACCCGAGCAGCGCCTGCGGATTCCCGCCGGCACCTGGGTTCAGCGCGCGCTCTCCACCAGCTCGCCGACCTCCTGCTCGATGAGATCGGCGAGGACGTGCACGTCACCGACGGTGTCGGGATCGGCGTTGAGCCCGAAGAACACCCGGCCGTTGTAGCTCGTCATGCCGATCGACAGGCCCTGCCCCCGGGCAAGGGGGACGACCGGGAAGACCTCGAGCATCTGAGCGCCCGCGGCGTAGAGCGGCACCTGAGGTCCGGGGACGTTGGTCACCACCAGGTTGAACATCCGCCGGGAGAGGCCTCGCGCAGCGCGGGCACCGAGCGCGTGCAGGGTCGGCGGCGCGAATCCGGTCAGGGCGATGAGGCTGTCCGCCCCGACCGACTGGCCGTGCGCCGCGACGCCGCGCATGGCGTAGCTGAGCCGGGTCAGCCGCACCCGGGGGTTCGGCTCGCCGACCGGGAGGTCGACCAGGTACGAGGACACCCGGTTGCCCTCGG
The DNA here is from genome assembly GCA_963748305.1 of uncultured Actinomycetota bacterium. Lineage (GTDB taxonomy): Bacteria > Actinomycetota > Actinomycetes > Mycobacteriales > Geodermatophilaceae > Blastococcus_B. The sequence goes on from CAVVIN010000014.1 coordinate 136,985, forward strand.
GACCCTCGTCGTCCTGCAGGGACACCGGAACGAGGGCCCGCACCGTCTTGGCGCCCATCACGGGCTCACCGCGGGACAGCAGCCATTCCCGCAGGGCCCCGGTGACCACGGTGAGCAGGACGTCGTTGACGGTGCCGCCGTAGAGCTTGCGGACCTGCTTGATCTCGTCCAGCTCCGCGCGGGCCACCGCCACCCGGCGCTGTCCACCGATCGGCGCGTTCAGAGGACTGTTCGGGGCGGGCAGGATCGCCGACCGCGCCGTCCGGAGCAGCCCACCGGCGGCGCCGCCGACACGGCTCGCTGTCGCCCGCACGTCACCCACGGCGCCGCGGGCCATGTCCACGATCGACGAGGGCCGGCGCCGGTACTCGTCGAGCGCCTGCATCACCAGCTCGGTGCCGCTGGGCGCGCGCTGCGGGCGCCACTCCAATGGTTCCGGTGCGGGCGCGTCCGGCGCGACGTCGAGGAGGACCTGACCGATGTCGATCGCGCTGAGACCGTCGACCAGCGCCGGGTGGGTCTTGGTGACGACCGCGACCCGACCGCCTTCGACCCCCTCCACCAGGTAGGCCTCCCAGAGCGGCCGGTGCCGATCCAGGGGTCGGGCGGTCAATCGGGAGACCAGCTCGAGCAGCTGCGCTTCGGTGCCCGGCCGGGGCAGGCCGGAGCGGCGGACGTGGTAGTCGAGGTCGAAGTCCGGGTCATCGACCCAGACGGGGTTCGCCAGGTGGCCGGGCACCTCTGCCACACGCTGCCGGTAGCGAGGGACCAGCGAGAGCCGGGCCGCGATGAGATCGGCGAGCGCCTCCACCCCACCCGCGGGCGTCTCCAGGATGAGCACCCCACCCACGTGCATGGGGGTCCCGGGCTCCTCGAGGTAGAGGAACGACGAGTCCAGGGTGCTCAAACGCTCGGGCATCGAGCTCCTTCCGGGTGGCGCGCCCACGGTACGGCGGGCCGACGGCCCGCGGGCAACCACCCGTCAGCCGGCCCTGCGGTTCCGCCACCGGGCCCGGCCCGTGGCCGGCACGGGCACCCCGACCAGGGACGACGTCATCGAACGGAGCGCGGTCCGCAGCGGCGAGGACTCGGCCACCTCGGCGATCGTCCGGCCCGACGCCAGCGCCGCATCGGTGACGCGACGGTCGGCGGGGAGGAAGAACCGAGCCTCCCGGCCGGCGAACCGCGTCAGCGCCTCGGTGATCTCCCGTCGTGGATCACCCGGAACGGGTCCGCGACGCACCTGGTTCACCACGAGAACCGGCTCGACGTCCGGCAGCGCGTCCCGTAGCTCGTCGAGCCCTCGGATGCTCCGCTGCAGCGCGACGGGGTCGGCGCCGCTGACGCACAGGACGGTGTCAGCGTTCTCGAGCACCGTCAGGGTCACCCCGTTGCGCCGGGGCGCCGCCGTGTCGAACGACAGCTCCTCGTCGTCCTCGAGGCTGAACGAGCAGTCGACCACGACCAGGTCGGCCAGCCGTCGCGCCTCCTCGATGACCGAGGCCACCGCCCGCGGCCGCAGCTCGGGCCAGCGGTCGGCGCGGGCGAGCCCCGTCAGGACCCGCAGGTGCGGGCGCACCGCCCACGCCAGGCGGAGCAGCGACGCGCCGTCGAGACCCCCGGTCGACGCCTGCCGTGCCGCACCGGCCAGACCGGGCGACTCGTCCAGCAGCCCCAGCACCTGCGCGACGACCCCGCCGTACACGTCGGCGTCGACGAGCAGTGTCGAGATCCCGAGCCGGGCCGCCTCGTCGGCCACGCCCACCGCCACGGTGGTCCGGCCGGGCGCGCCCGTCGGGCCCCAGACGGCGACGACGCGCCCCCGCCCGGCGGGCCGTTCCTCCGGGTCGGCCGGCGCGCCCAGCAGCGGCAGGGCTGCGGTCGGGTCGCCGACGTCACGGCCACCGGGCGCGGCGCCCGCTACGGCGTCGCGCAGCGCCCGGGCGATGACCGCCGGCTCCGCGTCGGCCGGCAGCACGTAACGGACGCCCAGGTGACGGAGCCGCTCCGCGGTCCGTTCGTCACCGGGCTCCACCAGCCCGACGACGGCGACACCGGCGGCGTCCAGCCGGGCAACCGCATCGACATCGAGCCGGCGCAGCTCACCCGAGAGCAGCGCGGCCTGCCCGGTGCCCGTGGCCGCCGCCGCGAGCAGTTCCGACACGTCCACGCAGCGCCGCACGACGGTGACCCCGTGGTCGGCGCGGTCGAGCGCGCCCACCAGCTCCGACTCCCACGCCGCGCCCGTGACGGCGGTGAAGACCTGCAGCGCCATCAGTCGGTCGCGTCCACGTCGACCGACCCGTGGACGACGACGACCAGCGGACGTCCGCCGATGGCGGCCAGCACGTCGGCGGCCTCGTCCTCGGCCACGGCCACGACCACCTGCACGGTCGTCGTCGAGGTCGAGAGCACTCCCTCGCCGCGGCCGGAGAGCGCCTGGACCGGCGCCGCGAGGACGACGGGCGTGACGCTGCCGTCGGCGTCGGCGACGGCACCCGCCGCCGGGTCGGCCAGCGCGTACACGTCGACCAACTGCCCCCGCGTCAGGCTCGGCGGGACGAAGCCCGCCTGCACGGGCAGCGCGACCTGCACCAGCCGGGCCGGCTCCTCGAGCGCCGAACGCGGCAGCAGCTCACCGGCCCGCACGGCGCGGGCGAGGGTGCGCCCCTCCGGCCGGGTGGTCGTCGAGAGGTACGCGCCCGCCGCGCTGTCCAGCCGCACGTCGACGGCGACGAGGTCCTCGGCGCCCAGCTCGACGCCTGCGGCGAGGTCCGAGGCAACGGCCCAGACCGGCACGGTGGCGTCGGCGGCGCTCACCACGCGCGCGCCGAGGAGGACCGAACCGAGGACGAGGAGCACACCGAGAACGAGCCGGAGGTCCAGCCATCGGGGCGGGCGGACCCGGCGGGGCGCCGGTGCGGTGGGCGCCTCGGCGGGGACGGCCGCGACGGGAGTGCGGACGGCGGTCATCACGCTTCCTTTCCTCCCGAGTGTCGCGACGCTCTGTCGCATGCCGATGCCACACGTTGGCAACGATCGGATGCAGATGATGCGGCATGAGCGCACTCAGCCGCACTCGCCGTCCACACGTTCGGGTGTGGACGGTTGCCACGTTCCACCGAGAGGGCTGACAGACTGACCGCGAGAGGACGGAGACGACCGATGCCCACGCCCCGCTTCCTGACCCTCGACGACGTCGCAGAGATCCTCAACGTCTCGTGGTCACAGGCGTACGCGCTCGTCCGCCGCAAGGAGCTGATCGCGATCCAGATCGGCGGCCGCGGGCAGTGGCGCGTCGAGAACGAAGAGCTCGAGCGGTTCATCCAGCAGAAGTACGCCGAGGCCCGCGCGGGCACGGCGCCCGCCGAACCGGCGGCCAGCGACGTCCCGGCCGACGACGCCGAGGCCGACGCCCGCAGTTGACCAGCCGGTTCAGATCCCCGGCGATCCCGTCCGGACGACGGCGACCGCGGTGATGACGACCGCCCGCACTCCCTGCACAGCCTCCGCCCGCCGCGGCGAGTCCACCGCGTGCTCGGCCAGCTCCACGTAGTCCGCGCCCACCCGATCCACGGTCCCGGCGAGCACCGTGCCGTCGTCCAGGACCACCTGGACCACCGCCCGGTCGCGGGCCAGCGCGCGCAACGCCCGCCGCAGGTCCAGCCGCACCCGCACGTGACCTGACTCCTCCGGTGCCGCGGTCCGTCGGCCCAGGCCCGACACGGCGCGCACCGCGGCCAAGGCCACCAGCACCTCGCGGCCGAGCTCGTCGGCGATCAGCAGCCAGTCGGCGCCCGCGTCCACCAGGACACCGCTCACCCGGTCGGCGCCGCGCACGTTCAGTGAGACCGGGGCGCCGGCAGCCCCGCGGAGACGGTCGGTCAGCGCGATCCCACCGACCTCCGCCCGCGCGCGCGACCCCGACTCGGCCCACTCGGCGGCGGCCTCCTCCTGCTCGAACTGCGCCCCCAGATCGGCGAACAACTGCTGCCACCGCACAACCCCACCTCCTCGCCGACAGCCTAGATCCATGCTTTCACTTGCGTTTGGATGCGTTTGCTTGCTTTCATCGACATTCGTCACATCGAAAGGAGGAATCGTGTCCGTTCGCCGCCTGGCGCTCACCGGCGCCGCCATGGCCGGCGCGGCCGTTCTCCTGGCCTCGCTCACGCCGCCCCTCCGGGACCTCGCGGACGCCCTGACCCACCCGCAGCGGACGGTCGACACCGCGGGCGCCGATGCCCTGCTGCTCTCCGCCGCGGCCCTGGCGGCCTGGCTGGTGTGGACGTGGGGTGCCCTCGGCCTCGCGCTCACCGCGATCTCCGCCGCACCCGGGTTCGTGGGCGGGGCCGCCGGCCTGCTCGTCCGCGTCGTCCTCCCTGCCGGCGCCCGTCGCAGTGCGGCACTCGCACTCGGGCTCGGCCTCGGCGTCGTGGCGCCCGTGCTGCTGGGCGCACCGGTCGGCGGCGATCGGCCGGTCCTGGCCGCTGCGGTCACACCCGCCGGCGTGCCGGACTGGCCGGCCGCCGACGGCGGGGTGCCCGACTGGCCCGCCGAGCCGCCTGCCGGCTCGCACGTGGTCGTCCGCGGCGACTGCCTCTGGGACATCGCCGCCGACCGGCTCCGCGCCACCGGCCAGGCCGCGACGGCGGAGCAGGTCGCCGCGGCCGTGCAGGTGTGGTGGTCGGCCAACGCCGACGTCATCGGTCCCGACCCGGACCTGATCCTGCCCGGCCAGGTCCTCCGGCCGCCGGACCAGCCATGAACCGCCAGCCGTGAACCGCATGCCCCGCACTCCCGCCCGACCCACCCGACCCCCCCGACCCCGAGGAGCCCACGATGACCGCGACGCCCCACCCGGACGCCACCACCACCGAACGTCCGGCACTGCGCCTGGTGGTCGTCCGCACCCCGCAGCCGCCACTCGAGGATGAGCGGCTACCGCTGCGCCTGGTGCTGCCCGGTGTCCCCGTCCCGCGGCCTCCGCACCGGCCGGGTCCCCGCCCGCGTCCCGACTGCGCGGCCGTGCCCGATGCCGACTTCGGGCCGTCCTGGTCCAGCCGCAGCGACCTGCCCGACCCGGGCGTCGCCGGGCGACGGCTGCTCACCCTCACCCTGGAGGCGTTCGCCGGACGTCGCCCGATCATTCAGCTGCAGCACCTGACGACGGCGAGGGTCTTCACCGCACTCTCGGCGGGACGGCGCCCGCTGTGGTGCGCCGAGGGGACGGCACCACTGCTGATCGGCCGGGTGCACGTCTGCGAGCCGGTCGACGGCGTCGCCGAGATCAGCGCCGTGGCCCGTCGGGGCGGCCGCGCCCACGCCGTCGCCGCGCGGTTGGAGGGCATCGACGGGCGCTGGCGGTGCACGGCCCTCCAGATCGGCTGAAGCCGCCCACCCGACGGCTTCGGGGGAGTTCCTCGCGCTCTGGGAGTTCTGCAGAACCGCTGGAGCGGGAGAAACACCCCCGAAGCGCTGTCAGGCCAGGGCCAGCACCTCGTCCAGGCCGGCCTGGAGGTCCTCCACGAGTCCCTCGGGGTCGGTCACGGCGGTCGCGTCGACGTTGATGCCGATGCAGCACATGTCCTCGTGCGAGAGCAGCGTGATCATGGCCGCGCAGCCCGGCAGCGGTCCGAACGGGTACATCCGCACGATCCGCGAGCCGGCGATGTACACGGGGTGGTTCACCCCCGGCATGTTCGACACCTGTACGTCGTTCGCGCTGGTCAGCGAGCCGGCCAGACGCCCCGATGACCGGCGCCGGCAGCCAGCCGAGCATCGGTGCGAGCAGGTCGTTGACCGACCCGGAGCCGCTCGAGTCGCGCGCCGACAGCACGAACTCGCGGATCGCCGTGATCCGCTCCGCCGGGTCCGGCTCGTCGAGCGCCGCGGTGAAGCGCGCGCCGGTGAACCGGTTGCCGCCCTGCGGGTCGTCCTGCGCGCGCAGGCTGATCGGGATGCCGAGGGTCAGCGTGCCCACCGGTGCACCCAGCCGCTCGTGGTACCGGCGGAACCCGCCGAGGATGCCCGCGAGGAAGCCGTCGTTGAGCGAGCCGCCGGCCGCCTTCGACCCGGCCTTGAGGTCGGCGAGCGGCACCTCGAGCACCTCCAAGTGCCAGGCCCCGCCTCGGGTGCGCAGCAGTGCCGAGCCGCTCGGAGGCGGCGCCAGGGTCCGCGTCGCCGACCGGGCGGCGTCCATGACGGAGCTCGCCGCTTCCCACGGCCGCAGCAGCCTGCCGAGCCCGTCGGCCCGCCGCAGCAGCCGCCAGCGGAGCGGCTTTCACGGCCTCGGCGATCTGACCGGTCAGCAGCGCCGCGCGGTTGACCTCGCCCGGCACGGGCACCGGCGGCTCCGGCCGCGACGGGTCGTGCTCCGCCGTCCGGCTGTGCAGCGTGCTCATCAGCTGGACGGCGCCGAGACCGTCGGTCGTGCTGTGGTGCGTCTTGACGACGTAGCCCGCCCGGCCGTCGGCGAGGCCCTCGACGAAGAGCACCTCCCACAGCGGCCGGTCCCGGTCGAGCGGCGCGGACGCGAACTCGCTGACGATGTCGAGGAGCTGCCGCATCGAGCCGGGGGCGTCGAGGCGGACCCGCCGCAGGTGCCGGTCGATGTCCATGCTCCTCGACGGTCACCCAGCGCGGGGCACCGACGCCCAGTGCGGGCTCGACCACCCGCTGCCGCATCCGCGGCACCATCCGCGACGCCCACTCGTGGGCGGCCCGCAGGCGCTCCCAGTCCGGCGCCGGCTCGAGCAGCTCGAGCAGCGTGACGTTGGCCCGCAGCCGCGGGTCCGCGGTCTCCGCGCGCCACATCGCCGTCTCGAGCGGGTTCATCTCCGCCGCCATGCCCCAGTCCAGCGGGACGTCCGGCGGCGCGGACCCGTCGCCCGCCCCGGCCTCGGTCACCGTCGGGCGCTGCCTCCCCGACCAGTTGGCCAGGGTGTCGACGTACCTGCCGCGGACCTCGTCGACCTTCGCGCCGAGGTCCTCCGTCGTCCAGCCGTCGGTGGGGACCGGCGGCAGGACGCGCACCTGCACGGTGCCCGAGTGGATCGTCGTCGAGCCGCGCCACATCAGCTCGCCGGCGTTGCGGATGACGATGGGGATGATCGGCACGCCCGCCTGCATCGCGACGTGGAACGCGCCCTTCTTGAACGGGCCCAGCGACGGCGTCGCCGAGCGGGTGCCCTCCGGCGCGATGACCAGCGAGATGCCCTCGCGGAGCTTCTGCACCGCCGGCTCGAGCGCCTTGCGGGCCTCCGTCGCGTTCTTCGCGGTCGACGAAGGCGACGTCGGCCAGCCGGAAGGCCAGCCCGAAGCCGGGCGTGTTCGCCAGCTCCTTCTTGGCCACGCCGGTGAAGCCGCCGCGCAGCACCTTGGCCAGGACCAGCACGTCGAGCTGGCTCTGGTGGTTGAAGAGGAAGACCGCCGGCCGGGCGGCCAGGTGCTCGGCGCCCTGCACGTCGATGCCGGACGCCCGCCAGCGCGCTGCCCAGCTCGCCGGCCAGGGTGATGCCGAGGTCGACGGCGTCGCGGCGGGAGCCGCTGAGCGCGCCGATCGCCACGCCGGCGCCGAAGCCGCCGAGCAGCCCGCCGATGCCGGCCGCGGTGCGGACCAGTTCCAGCGGGCCGCCGCGGCCGCGGCGGCGGAACCGCGCGATCGGCCACGAGTAGTGCCGCGCGGCCGTGACCAGCCCCCTGCCCGGGTTGAGCGCGCGGGCCCGGCCGACGGTGCGGAGGAACGGGACGTCCTCGTCGCCGTTGGAGTACGCGTAGCTCTGCGGCCAGGTCGATGCCGTGCTCCGCGGCGAACTCGCGGACGGCAGTCGCCTTGCCGGCCCGCCACAGCAGCGGGCCGCCCGGCCGGCCGGTGCAGATGCCGTCGTCGATCTCCACCGGCGAGACGAGCACGTGCTCCACGCCCATGGCCCGCGCGGCGGGCTCCACCTGGAAGCGGGTCGCCGACGAGGCCAGGACGACGGTGTGCCCGGCCTGCAGGTGCGCCGTCACCAGCCGCCACGCCTCGGGGTAGAGCGAGCCGGCGATGCCCTGGACGAACAGCCGCTCCCCGAGCTCGACGAGCTCGTCCTCGCTGCGGCCGGCCCAGGCCCGCATGCCGAGCACGGTGAACCTCTCGAAGTCCTCCTCGGTGGTGACGCCCTGCAGACCGGTGAGCAGCAGCTCGCCCAGGTCGGCCGGGGTCACGTGCAGCGAGCGCAGGTGGTGCCGGGCGAACGCGGCCAGGGAGTAGCCGTCGATGACGGTGCCGTCGAAGTCGAAGAACGCGCCGACGCGCGGGCCCTGCGGGCCGGCCTCGACGTCGGCGACAGCTGCTCCTCGGTCCAGACGCTCCCCGGAACGCGGTCGCGACCCGGGCGACGGGTCCGCCGGGCGTCCCGGCGTCCGTGCCCGGCCTCTCGTCCACGCTCACGGCTCCACTCCCACGGTCTCCCGCCGCGCCGCGGCGTCCAGTTCGTCGATCACCGCTACTCGGCGCGACGACGTCGCGGACCTGGGCGGCCCACTCCTGCCGGCGGCGGGCCAGCTCCTCGCGGCCGGGGTCGACCAGGTCGAGGTTCGCGGCCAGCTGCAGCGCCGCCGGCGAACAGCTCCCGGGACAGCGACTCGGGCCCGTGCAGGCGGCCCTGCAGCAGCATCTGCTGGCCGACCCCGCTGCACTCGTCCAGGAACTCCGACTCGACCACCGGCGTGCGCGGATCGCGGGCCGCGAGCCGCTCGGCCACCACCAGCTGCGCGTCGACGAACGACCGCAGCACCCGGTGGGCGACCAGCAGCGGCGCCCCGCAGAGGACGTCGCGGCCGTCGGCGGTCTCCCAGTCCGGGTCCAGCCGCTCCAGCTCGGCGGAGATCCGCTCCCGGTAGGCGTCGCGCTCGGGGAAGAAGAACTCGAACTTCAGCAGGTCGCGCAGCCGCATCGCCTCGTCCCAGCGGTCCGCCGGGTCGCGCAGCATCACCAGCTCGGCGATCGCCCGGTCGACGACGTGGTGGATCGGCGCTGTTGCGGTAGAACGCCGCGACGAGGTGCTGCCCGCGCTCGATCGCGTAGACCGGCTCCTCCCCGCCCTCGTACACGGTGACGACGCCCTGCTGGGCCAGCGCCGCGAGCACCCGGCGCACCCCGCGGAGCGGTGCCGAGCACCGCGCCGGAGTGCGGCAGGTCCCGCTCGGTCAGGTAGTCGAGCAGCGGCGCGAGCACGCGCTGCACCTGGGCGAGGGTCAGCGCCCGGTCGCGGACCCCGAGGAGGGCGAGCGTGACCAGCGCCGTCGCCGTCGCCGGGCGTGACGGAGTTGACGCCGACGGCGACCTGGAAGGCGACCTTCTGCAGGGTCAGCCGCCGGGCGTCCGGATCGTCCGGGTCGGCGCCGGCCTGCAGCGCCGAGGCCAGCGACAGCGGCTCGGCGAAGCCGACGTGGACGGTGCCCAGCGGGGTGCGTCAGCTGCTCGCGGGCGTAGGACGCGAGCCAGGACAGCCCCTCCCCCCGCTTGGCGGCGCCGCCCTGCTCGGCGGCCATCAGCGACACCTCGCGCAGCTGGTCGTAGGTGATCGAGACGGGCACGAGGAAGACGTCGTCCACCCGGCCCCGCTCGACGGCGTCGGCGACGTAGCGCAGCAGCCCGTGCCGGGGCGGGCGGAGCTTGCCGGTCCGCGAGCGGCCGCCCTCCATGTACCACTCGAGGTTGAAGCGCTTGGCCAGCAGGAAGGCGAAGTACTCCCGGACGGCGAGCTTGTAGACCTGGTCGTCGCCGAAGCTGCGCCGGATGAACACGATGCCCGGCGCGCTTGGCCAGCGAGCCCAGCGGCCAGAAGCGCAGGTTGTCCCCGCCGAGCACGTGGTTGCGCGGGAAGTCGTGCTGCGCGAGGACGTCGGCGAGCACCAGCGGGTCGACGTAGGAGCGGTGGCTGGGCAGGAAGACGAGCGGGTAGCGGCGGTTGAGCTCGCGGAGCCTCTCGAGCCCGGCGGTGTCGGCCTCGCACCGTCCACGCCCTGGTGTGCAGCGGCCGGAACAGGCCGGTGAAGACCTCGACCGCGGCCGGGTCCATCGCGGCGACCAGCCCCTCCAGGGCGGCGACGGCGTCGGCGCGCACCTCCTCCTCGGGCAGCTCGAGCCGCTCGGCCAGCAGCCGGACCTCGCGCTGGAACTGCGGCGCTGTACTGGATCGCCTCGGCGACGTGCCGCGGCACCTTGGCCCCGCTGCCGACGACGCTGCGCTCGGCGCGGTCGAGGGCCAGCGCCGCCTGGTGCGCGACGAAGCTGGTCAGCGAGCCGGTGCCGTCCCAGCGGCCGGAGAGCTCCGCGACCGTGGCCGGCTCCGCGACGACGACGCGGGCGCGGTCGGGGTCGCGTCGGAGGGCCGCCGTCTGCAGCGGCCGGGCGGACGCCGGGGCAGGGACGAGCGCCACGTTCGCCAGCGCGCCCCCGCTTCCGCCGGCCGTCGTCGCCGTCCTCCGGAAGGCGGGGGACCCAGGCCACCCGGAGCGCCGTCACGAGCGTGTTCCGGTCGGCGCTGCGGCAGCGGCCCGGCGAGCGCGTCGGCCCTCAGCGGCAGCACCGTGACCTGCCGCTCGCCGAGGTCGGGCAGCGCGCCCTCGACCAGCCGCCGCTCCGCCTCGCTCGAGGCGTCGACCAGCACGATCGCCGGGGCGTCGTTGCCCCGCAGTTCCGTCATGTCCGCCACCTATCCGCACGAAGCCGTGACGACACCCTGGACCGGCGCCACGAGGAAAGCACCCCGGTGGTCACTCCGGCGGTCCATGATCGCCCCGAAAGGAGACGTCATCATGCGTGGTCGCCGCGCGCTGGCCACCTGGGCCTGTGCCGCCCTGGTGGCCACGGCATCCTGCACCAGCCCCGCGACCGAGCGATCCGAGGCGCCGGCCCCGCCGATCGACGTCGAGACGCTGACCGGTCGCATCGTGGTGACCGACGACGACGACATCTACTCCGCGAACGCCGACGGCACCGGAGCGCGCCGGCTGACGACCGGAGCCGGGCCGGAGATCGACGCCGCCTGGGCGCCGGACGGCTCCCGCGTCGTCTACCGGGACTCGCAGCGGGGCTTCAACAACGACGACGAGATCTTCGTCGTCGCCGCCGACGGCACCGGCGCGACGAACCTGACCAACCATCCCGCCAACGACTGGGGACCGGACTGGTCCCCCGACGGCCGCACCATCGTCTTCAACTCCGACCGCGACGGGCTGCCCATGGGTGGCTACCTCATGGACCCGGACGGGACCGACCTCCGCCGCATCCCCACCGATTCCTGGGTCGAGTACCCGGCGTGGTCACCCGACGGGACGCGGATCGCCTTCATGGGCGGCCCGAGCGCCAGCAACTACGACATCTGGGTCGTCGACACCGACGGCACCGATCTCGTCCAGCTGACCGACGTCCCGGGGCAGGACGGCTGGCCGGCCTGGTCACCCGACGGCGACCGCATCGCCTTCACCTCGGTGCGGGACGACTGCCGGTTCTCCGACGCCGCCGACTGCCGCACCAGCTCCACCGAGGAGGACGACCCGCACCGCGACGTCTGGGTCGTCGACCCGGACGGCGCCGATCCGACCCGGGTCAGCCCCGAGTACGGCCAGTTCGTCACCTGGTCGCCCGACGGGCAGTACCTGCTCGTCTACGGCCGAGAGCTCTACGTGATCCGCCCGGACGGCACCGGCCGGGCGCCGTTGGACGTCGCAGGACTGGCCGACGGCGTGTTCCCGGACTGGGTCGAGTAGGCCGTCGAGCAGGCGTCAGAGGCTCTGTCCGGGCCTCCCGTGGCAGACCTTGTACTTCTTGCCCGAGCCGCACGGGCAGGGCGCGTTCCGCGCGGGCTCCTTGGAGCCGGTCACCGTCGCGGTCTTGGCCGCCTTCGCCGATCCGCTGTCCTTCGGTGCGGCGTCCAGCGTGGGGGCGGAGTAGCTCAGCTGGTCCGGCGAGGTCTTCGGCGCATCGAGGCCCTTGACCGCCAACACCGGCCCGGTGCCCGTCGGCTTCGGCGCCTGGACAGGGGCGGTCGGCGTCGACTTCCGGGCCGCGGCCTGCTTCGGCGCCGTCTTCGCGCCATTGCCGGCCGTCTGCGCCTGGGCGAGCTTGGCCTCCGCGGCCTGGCGGGCCAGCACCTTCGCCGTCCCGGCCTGGGCGGCCGCCAGCGCGGCGGCCTCGGCCTCGTCCTGCTTGGCCTTGGCCTCCTTCTCCTGCTCCTCCTTGGTCTTCACCTCGAGGTTGAACAGGAAGCCGACGGACTCCTCCTTGATGCCGTCGAGCATGGCCATGAACATGTCGTAGCCCTCGCGCTGGTACTCCACGACCGGGTCGCGGTTGGCCATCGCGCGCAGGTGGATGCCGGCCCGCAGGTAGTCCATCTCGTAGAGGTGCTCACGCCACTTGCGGTCCATGACCGACAGCAGCACCCGGCGCTCGAGCTCGCGCATGACCTCCGAGCCCAGCGCCGCCTCGCGGTTCTCGTACGCCGTGTGGACGTCGTCGAGCAGCTCGGACTTCAGCGACTCCGGGGAGAGCGAGGACTGGTCGCCGTCGGCCATCTTGTCCACCAGCTCGTCGATCGTGACACCGACCGGGTAGAGGGCCTTGAGGCCGGTCCACAGCTGCTCGAGGTCCCAGTCCTCGGCGTAGCCGGTCTCGGTGGCGCCGTCGACGTACGCGCTGATGACGTCGTCGACCATCGACTGCAGCTGCTCGTGCAGGTCGGCGCCCTCGAGCACCTTGCGCCGCTCGTCGTAGATGACGGTGCGCTGGCGGTTGAGCACCTCGTCGTACTTGAGGACGTCCTTGCGGACCTCGAAGTTCTGCTGCTCGACCTGGGTCTGCGCCGAGCGGATGGCCCGGGTGACCATCTTCGACTCGATCGGCTGGTCGTCGGGCACCCGGAGGGTGTTCATCATCCCCTCGAGCATCGGCCCGTTGAACCGGCGCATGAGGTCGTCGCCCAGGGAGAGGTAGAACCGCGACTCCCCCGGGTCGCCCTGACGGCCGGAGCGGCCGCGCAGCTGGTTGTCGATGCGGCGGCTCTCGTGCCGCTCGGTGCCCAGCACGTACAGGCCGCCGGCGTCGACGACCTCCTCGTGCTCGACCTTCACCTGGTCCTTCGCCGCCTCGAGCGCCTCGTCCCAGGCCGCTTCGTACTCGTCCGGCGTCTCCGCCGGCGACAGCCCGCGGGCCTTCAGCGCCTCGTCGGCGATGAACTCCGGGTTGCCGCCGAGCTGGATGTCGGTGCCGCGGCCGGCCATGTTGGTCGACACGGTGACGCCGCCGAGCCGGCCGGCCTGCGCGACGATGTGCGCCTCACGCGCGTGGTTCTTCGCGTTGAGCACCTCGTGCGGGATGCCGCGCCGGAGCAGGAACTTCGCCAGGAGCTCGGACTTCTCGACGCTCGCGGTGCCGATCAGCACCGGCTGGCCGGCCTCGTGCCGGTCGGCGATGTCGTCGACGACGGCGTCGAACTTGGCCTTCTCCGTCTTGTAGATGACGTCGGAGCGGTCCTCGCGGACCATCGGCCGGTTGGTCGGGATCGGGACGACGCCGAGCTTGTAGGTCTGGTGCAGCTCGGCGGCCTCGGTCGAGGCCGTACCGGTCATGCCGGCGAGCTTCTCGTAGAGCCGGAAGTAGTTCTGGAGGGTGATCGTGGCGAGCGTCTGGTTCTCGTCCTTGATCTTCACCTTCTCCTTGGCCTCGATGGCCTGGTGCATGCCCTCGTTGTAGCGGCGCCCGGCCAGCACGCGGCCGGTGAACTCGTCGACGATGAGCACCTCGCCGTTGCTGACGATGTACTGCTGGTCCTTGTGGAAGAGCTCCTTGGCCTTCAGCGCGTTGTTCAGGTAGCCCACCAGCGGGGTGTTGGCCGCCTCGTAGAGGTTCTCGATGCCGAGCTGGTCCTCGACGAACTCCACGCCCTCCTCGGTGACGGCGACCGTGCGCTTGGACTCCTCCACCTCGTAGTGGACGTCCTTCTTCAGCAGCGGCACGATCCGGGCGAACTCGCCGTACCACTTGGCGCTCTGCTCGGCCGGGCCGCTGATGATCAGCGGGGTGCGGGCCTCGTCGATGAGGATCGAGTCGACCTCGTCGACGATCGCGTAGTGGTGCCCGCGCTGGACCAGGTCGGCCTTGCTCCAGGCCATGTTGTCGCGCAGGTAGTCGAAGCCGAACTCGTTGTTCGTGCCGTGCGTGATGTCGCAGAGGTACTGCTCGCGGCGCACCGGCGGCGCCTGCCCGGAGACGATCGTGCCGACCGTGAGCCCGAGGAAGCGGTGCACCCGGCCCATCCACTCGGCGTCGCGGGAGGCCAGGTAGTCGTTGGTGGTGACCACGTGCACGCCGTTGCCGGCGAGCGCGTTCAGGTACGCCGGGAGGACACCGGTCAGGGTCTTGCCCTCACCGGTCTTCATCTCGGCCACGTTGCCCAGGTGCAGGGCCGCGCCGCCCATGACCTGCACGCGGTAGTGCCGCTGCCCCAGGGTGCGGGTGGCGGCCTCGCGGACGACGGCGAAGGCCTCGGGGAGCAGGGAGTCGAGCGACTCGCCGTCCTCGTACCGCTCCTTGAACTCGTCGGTCTTGGCCCGCAGTTCGGCGTCGGTCAGTTCGGCGGTCTCGTCGGACAGCGACTCGACCGCGTCGGCGATCTTGGAGAGTCGACGGAGGATCTTGCCCTCACCGGCACGGAGCAGTTTCTGGAACACCACACCCCCAGCGTAGGCGGCTTGCCCTGTCAGGTCTGCGACTCCACACGAACCGCGGCGTCCGTACCGTCCCCCGCGTGGCCTACGACCTCACAGACCTCGGCCCGGGGCTGCTCGAGTTCCTCACCGAGCGGCACCTGACGACCCTGACGACGCTGCGGGCCGACGGCAGCCCGCACGTCGTCCCGGTCGGGGTCACCTTCGATCCGGATACCCGGACCGCCCGGGTGATCACCTCCGGCACCTCGGCGAAGGCCCGGCACGTCCGTAGCCGGCCGGGGCGGGTGGCGGTCTGCCAGGTCGACCGCGGCCGCTGGGTCACCCTTGAAGGGACGGCGGTCGTGCGTGACGACGCCCCCTCGGTGGCCGACGCCGTCGAGCGCTACGCCCGCCGCTACCGGCAGCCGCGGGTGAACCCGGCTCGCGTCGTCATCGAGATCTCGGTGGACCGGATCCTGGGTAACGCATGAACATGGACCGATGAGTCTCGATGTGAGCTCGATCGACCTGACCACCGAGGTGGTGCGCACCGAGCGGCTGGTGCTGCGTCCGCACCGGATCGAGGACGTGCCCGCGACCGTCGAGGCCTGCCAGGACCCGGAACTCCAGCGGTGGATCACGGCGATCCCGGTGCCGTACACGCGCGAGGCGGCGCTGAGCTACGTCACCGACATCTCCGCCCGCGGGCGGGCGCTGGGCACCGATCTGGGCTGCGCGATCGAGGTCGACGGCCGATTGGTCGGCTCGTGCGGCCTGCACCAGCTGACCACCGGCCGGCTCGGGCCGGAGATCGGCTACTGGATCGCGCCGTGGGCCCGGAGGAAGGGCTACGCGGCCGAGGCCGCGGACGGGCTGGCGCAGTGGGCGCTCGACCGCGGCGCCGCGCGCGTCCATCTGTTCGTCGACGTCGCCAACGTCGCCTCGCAGGCGACGGCGCGGCGGGCGGGTTTCGTGCCGGAAGGGATCGTGCGCGGCTGCCTGGAGTACCGGGACGGCACCCGGGGCGACGCGGCCCTGTTCGGGCGACTGCCCGGCGAACGCAGCGGAGGCTGAGGGCGCAGGTTTCCTGCGCCCTCAGCCTCCGGTGTCGTCAGGTGCTGGCCGGTACGGCGTCGACCGCGTGCTTGGGCGCGTGCGCGGCGTCGCCGTTCAGGGGGAGGTCGGTCAGGCGGATCAAGCCGTAGTCATAGGCGTGCCGGCGGTAGACGACCGTCGGCTGGCCGGTGTCGGCGCAGTGGAAGAGGTAGAAGTCGTGGCCGACCAGTTCCATCTCGTGGAGCGCCTGGTCGACGGTCATCGGGGTGGCGGGGTGCTGTTTCTCCCGCACGACCCGCCCGGGCAGGTGCTCGTCGAGATCGGTCACGTGCGGGCCCTCGGCGAGCTGGCGATCCAGATCGATGGCGCCGGCGCCGAGGTCGGCGGTGGTGTTCGTGGCGAGCCGGACGCTGGCGGGTGTGCGCCGGCCGTGGTGCACGCGGCGGCGGTCGGCCGCGCGGCGGAGGCGGTTGTCGAGCTTGGTGGCGGCCATGTCGAGGGCCGCGTAGAAGTCGCCGCCATCGGCCTCGGCGCGCACGACGGGGCCCTTTCCGCGGAGGGTGATCTCCACGCGCTGGCAGTGGGCGGACTGGCGCGGGTTCTTCTCGTGGAAGAGCTCCACGTCCACCCGCAGGATCTTGAGCTTGCCGTCGAAACGGTCTATCTGACCGATCTTGTCCTCGACGTGCTGGCGGTAGTGCTCGGGGACTTCGACGTTACGACCACGGACCACGATCTCCATGAGACCTCCCGGTAGGACGGGCTGTAGTCGCTTCGACGCTAGTCCCTCACGCCGCGTCCCGACAGTCGATCGTCCGGCCTCGCATTTCCGGCGCGAGGGTGTCGACGGCCTTCGTGCAGGTGGCGCCGCTCAACCTCGGATTACGGCCGTTTCGGGGTCGCCGCCACGACGGCGGCGAGCACGACCGGCCCGTCGGGGAAGGCCAGGCCGAGGGCCGCGGCCGCCTCGGTGAGCGTGGCCCCGCTGGTCACGACGTCGTCGACGACCACGAGCTGCGCGTCCGGCGGTGGCGCCGGCCGCCGGGAATCGACGACGAACGTGCCCGCGAGATTCGCCCGTCGCTGCGCCACGGACAGTTCCGCCGAATCCCGGACGCGGCCGCGGCGGCGGAGCAGCCGGGCCATCGAGGCATCCACGCCGAGGGCCCGCAGCTCCGCGACCGCCGGGCCGGTCAGCTCCCGGACGTGGTCACGGCCACGAACCCGGACCGCCGCCGGGGCGCTCGGCACCGGCACGAGCAGCACCGGCCCTCGCGGTCCGGGCACGGCGGCGTGGACCGCGGCCACGGCGAGCGCCAGCGCCGCGCCCAGCGGCCGGGCGAGCTCGGCCCGACCGCGCTCCTTGAACGCGATCAGCGCCGGGCGGACCGGACCCGCGTACGCCCCGGCGGCGGCCGTCGGCGGAAAGCCGTCCGGGAACCGCCGCGGCGTGGCCGGCCGGGGCGCGGCGAGCAAGGCCTGGCAGCGGCGGCACAGCACTGCGCCGGGCACCCCGCAGCCGGCGCACGTGCGGGGCAGCACGAGATCGGCGAGAGCACCCAGCAACCCGCCGTCCACCGGACCAGCCTATGGCCCCGTCCCGAGGCTCGGGCCGAGCTTGCGAGGCCTGAGGAGGACGGGGTCCTTTCTCACAGGGGGAAGAACGGCTCGGAGCCGCGGCGCGGCTCGGCACCCCGCTCGAGCGTCACCCAGATGCCGCCGGAGAGCTCCCAGAGGGCCCCGGCCGCGCTCACCAGCGGCTGGCGGGTCGGGGCGGCCGCCACCGAGGTGGGCTGGCTCGGCAGGCCCGAGACCGAGACGTCGTCGACACCCCAGCCGTCGAGGCCCACCAGGTAGGGCACGGTCTGGTCCTCGTCCGCGTCCCCGGCCAGCACGAGCAGCTCCTCGCTGTCCCGCCACGCGACGTCGACAACGGGGGACAGCGTCGGCGCGATCCCGCGCAGGTCCCGCAGCGCCACCCCGCCGCCCTCCTCGTCGCGCACCACCGTGCCGACGTACAGCCGCCCGTCGGCCACGACGGCGGCGCGGACGCCGTCGGGCGAGAGCTGCAGCACCTCTGTCCGGCCCACGCTGGGGAGCGTGGTGGCGTCGACCCGCCGGGGTGGGGTGCCACCGGGCTGCACCCGGTAGATGTCTGTCCCGTTGCGAACCACCCAGACCTCGGGACGGGTCGCGGCGGCCGTCGGCGCCGTGAGCGTCTCACCGTCCAGCACGGGGCCCAGCGCGCCGCCGTACGGTCCGGCGCGCAGCTGCTGAACGCCGCCGAGGGTGCGCACACCGACGAGGAAGGACAGCTCCCCCGTCCGGTCGTCGACCTTCACGGCGGCGCTGGTGAGGCCGTACTCGCCTGTCCCCGCCGGGCCCGGCACCGGCTCGCCGGTGGTGACCACCCGCAGCGCGCCGCGGTCGAGGTAGTGCCCCACGGCCTCCACGGGCACCGTGTCGGGGTCGAAGGAGATCCAGTCGTCGGTGGTCTGCTCCGGCGGAACGCCGTCCAGCGCCATCGGTTCGCCGTCGACCCGAATCTCGACGGTCCGGATCCCGAGCTGCCGCATGGTCCACACCACCTGCGCGGAGATCTGGGAGAGGACTGGCGCGGGGTCGGTGCCCAGCCCGGTCAGGTCGACGACCGCGGACTGCCCCGACACGGTGACAGCGCTGCGCAGCTGGACGTCACCGGACAGCGGGTTGCGCACCCCGGCGTTCAACCACGGCGACGGCCCCTCGAGCACGCGGTTGATCAGCGCCGTCGGCTGCGCGTCGCCGGTGATGAGGTACCGGGGGTCGGGGACGACCCGCTGGAGGGTCGGGTCCAGGAAGTAGGCCTGGAGGCGGTCGTACAGCCGCTCGAAGTCCGGCTGCAGCATGATCAGGCCGTCCGGGGGATTCGTGATCCGCCATTCCCCCTCGACCTCCTCGAGCGTGTACTCCCCCCGGGGCGGGTTGCCGCCGATGCCGAAGATGCCGCGCGGGTCCACCGTGCCGATGAGGTCGGCGCTCACCTGCACCCGGCCCTCATCAGTCGTGACGCTGGAGTAGTCCGGGCTGATCACCGCGATGCCGGTCTCGTCCGACCAGCTCTCGGCCGCCGAGGACGTCAGGTACTGGCGGGCCACCGGGTGCCCGGCGAGCGTGCTGGCGGCCGCGTCGATGAACCCGCGGACGATCTCGTCCGGCGTCGCCCCGGGCTCCGGCGGCGGCGGTTCGATGCCGACGTCCCGCGCGGGACGCTCCGGCACCTGGGTGATCTGCACCGTCGCCGAGTTCAGCGGCACCGTCGAGCACGCGGCCAGCACGGGCAGGAGGCCGAGGAGCACGACGAGAGACGCGCGGCGTGCCCTCACGACGACGTCCCGTGGCGTGGGCGCAGGATGGCGGGCCGGAGCGGCAGGGGCGAACTGGTGAGGTCGGCGCCGGCGACGAGCGGCAGGGTCAGCCGGAACTGCGCGCCGGAACCGGGCTGTCCCCACACCTGCAGCCAGCCGCCGTGCAGCCGGGCGTCCTCGAGGCTGATCGACAGGCCCAGACCGGAGCCGCCGACGGTGCGCACCCGCGAGGGGTCGGCCCGCCAGAACCGGTCGAACACGTGCTGCGCCTCGGCCGAGCTGAGCCCGACACCCAGGTCGCGGACGGTGACGGCGGCCGCCGTCCGGTTGGCCGCGAGGGTGATCTCCACCGGGTGACCGGCGCCGTGCTCGATCGCGTTGCCGACGAGGTTGCGCAGGATCCGCTCCACCCGCCGGGCGTCCACCTCGGCGATGATGTCCTCGTCGGGCCGGTTGACCACCAGCTCGCACTCGTGCAGCTCGGCCAGCGAGTACATGCCCGCCGCGACCCGGGCCACGACGGCCCCGAGGTCGGCGGGCTCGGCGTCCAGGACGGCGGCACCGGCGTCGTACCGGCTGATCTCCAGCAGGTCGGTGAGCAGCGCCTCGAAGCGGTCCAGCTCGGCGCGCAGCAGCTCCGCGGAGCGGGCCACGGCCGGCGGGAAGTCCCCGCGCGCCTCGTGCAGGACGTCGGCGGCCATCTGCACGGTCGTCAGCGGGGTGCGCAGCTCGTGCGAGACGTCGGAGGTGAATCGCTGCTGCAGCTGGGACAGCCCCTCCAGCTGGGTGATCTGTCGCTGGAGGCTGTCGGCCATCGCGTTGAAGCTGGTCGCCAGCCGGGCCAGGTCGTCCTCGCCGCGCACGGTCATGCGCTGCTCGAGCTGGCCCTCGGCGAGTCTCTGGGCGGTGCCCGCCGCCCGGCGCACCGGGTCGACGACCAGGCGGGTGACGAGGACGCCGATGCCGACCACGAACAGCGTCAGGGCGATGCCGCTGATGATGACCGTCGTCCGGATCAGGGAGAGGCTCTCCTCCTCCTGCGCGAGGGGGAACACGTAGTACAGCTCGATCTGCTCGGGGCCGGCCGTGTCGGTGGGCACGGGGGCGCCGATCAGCAGCGTCGGCTGCGCCTCCCGCGACTCGTCGGGCATCGGGAAGTACTTGTACGACTGGCCGCCGGAGTCCACGTTGGCGCGCAGATCCTCGGGCAGGGCGTCCAGGATGTACCGGCGACTGGACGCCGGGATCGGGCGTGCGCCGGCCCGGTAGACCATGACGACGTCGAAGTCGCCGGCCGCGCCACCCCGGTTGAGCAGCTGGGTGACCGTGCGGTCGAGGGTCGTGCGAACGCTGGCCGCGTCGCCGGTGGCGATCCCGGTGACCTGGGTCTGCGCGTAGATCACACCGTTCTGCGCCTGGTCGATCGCCGCCTTCTCCTTCACCGACAGCAGCTGCTCCCGGATCTGGCTGAACAGCACCAGGCTGACGATGACCACGACCGTGCCGGCGACGACCATCGTGATCGCGCCGATGCGGATCTGCAGCGACGAGCGCCAGATGTGCAGGGCCTCGGCCGCGACCCGCCGTGTCTCACGCCGTCCGCGGCGCTGGGCGTTGCGCACCCGCCGGCGCAGCCCGCCGCGCACGCCGCGCGAGCTGCTCCCTGCCCCGCGGACGGCCGCGCCGGCTCCGGCGACGCCACGAGATCGACGTCGCCGGCGGGCAGGTCCGTCCGGGTCACGACCCCATTGTGGCTGCGAATGTCAGGACGCCTGTTGGTTCGCTCCCGCGCCCCGCTCCGCTCCTCGCTCGTTCCTCGCTGCGAGGCTCACGGAGCTGTCCGCTCACGGAGGCCCCGCCTTGTAGCCCACGCCACGCACGGTCAGCACGACCTCGGGCTTCTCCGGGTCGCGCTCGATCTTGGCGCGCAGCCGCTGCACGTGGACGTTCACCAGCCGGGTGTCGGCGGCGTGCCGGTAGCCCCACACCTGCTCGAGCAGCAGCTCGCGGGTGAAGACCTGGCGCGGCTTGCGGGCCAACGCCACGAGCAGGTCGAACTCCAGCGGGGTGAGGGCGATCTGCCCGCCGTCCCGGGTGACCTGGTGGGCGGGGACGTCGATCTGCACGTCGCCGATGCTCAGGTTCTCGGCCTGCCCGGTCTCGCCGCGGCGCAGCTGGGCGCGCACGCGCGCCACCAGCTCCACGGGCTTGAACGGCTTGGTGACGTAGTCGTCGGCGCCGGCCTCCAGCCCCTGGACGACGTCGATCGTGTCGCCCTTCGCCGTGAGCATGACGATGGGCACCGTCGACTGCGTCCGGATGTCCTGGCAGATCTGCAGGCCGTTGCGGCCGGGCAGCATCAGGTCCAGGAGCACCAGGTCGGGTCGCGTCTGCTGGAAGACGCCGACCGCGCGGTTGCCGTCGGAGACGAACGCCGGTTCGTATCCCTCACGGCGCAGCACGATGCCGAGCATCTCCGCGAGGGCGGCGTCGTCGTCGACGACCAGGACACGGCCGCGACTGGGCCCGTTCTGAGGAGCGGTGGGTGGCACGGCGACCATTCTGCGCTGTCGAGACCGAAACGTGTCCCACCCGCCCGGGTGAGATGTCCGGACGGGTGGGTCGGCCCCCTGCGGGCCCGCCGCGAGCCTGCGAGCGAGGGGGGCGGGGTCCTCAGTAGCGGTAGTGGTCGCTCTTGAAGGGGCCCTCGACGGGGACGCCGAGGTAGTCGGCCTGCACCTTGTTGAGCTCGGTGAGCTTCACGCCCAGCGCGTCGAGGTGCAGCCGGGCCACGTGCTCGTCGAGCTTCTTCGGCAGCACGGTGACGCCGGGGGTCTGGCCCTCGTAGGCGGCCCGGTTGTTCCACAGCTCGATCTGGGCGAGCACCTGGTTGGAGAACGACGCGCTCATCACGAAGCTCGGGTGCCCGGTCGCGTTGCCGAGGTTCAGCAGCCGGCCCTCGGAGAGCACGATGATCGTGTGGCCGTCGGCGAACCGCCACTCGTCGACCTGCGGCTTGATCGTCGTCCGGGTGACGCCCGGAGTGCGGGCCAGGCCGGCCATGTCGATCTCGTTGTCGAAGTGCCCGATGTTGCCGACGATCGCCTGGTGCTTGGTCTGGGCGAGCTGCTCGGCGGTGATGATGTCCTTGTTGCCGGTCGCCGTGATGATGATGTCGGCCTTGCCGATGACCTCGTCGAGCGTGGTCACCTCGTAGCCCGTGCATCGCGGCCTGCAGCGCGCAGATCGGGTCGATCTCGGTGACGATCACGCGGGCGCCCTGGCCGCGCAGCGAGTCCGCGCAGCCCTTGCCGACGTCGCCGTAGCCGCAGACGACGGCGACCTTGCCGCCGATCATCACGTCGGTGGCGCGGTTGATGCCGTCGATCAGCGAGTGCCGGCAGCCGTAGAGGTTGTCGAACTTGCTCTTGGTGACCGAGTCGTTGACGTTGATCGCCGGGAACAGCAGCCGCTCGTCGCGCGCGAGCTCGTAGAGCCGCATGACGCCGGTCGTCGTCTCCTCGGTGACGCCCTTGATCGCCTGGCCGATGCGGGTCCAGTAGCTGCCCGTCCTCGGCGAGCGTGCCGCGCAGGACGTCGAGGATGACGCCGTACTCCTCGGAGTCGGCCTCGGTGGTGTCGGGGACGACGCTGTCGGCCTCGAAGCGGGTGCCGAGGTGCACGAGCAGGGTGGCGTCGCCGCCGTCGTCGAGCAGCATGTTCGGGCCGACGACGTCGCCGTTCTCGTCGCGGAACTCGAACAGGCGCTGGGTGCACCACCAGTACTCGGGCAGGCTCTCGCCCTTCCAGGCGAAGACCGGGCACGCCGGCGGGCTCCTCGGCGGTGCCGTCACCGACGACGATCGCGGCGGCGGCGTGGTCCTGCGTGGAGAAGATGTTGCAGCTGACCCAGCGGACGTCGGCGCCCAGCGCGGTCAGGGTCTCGATGAGGACGGCGGTCTGCACGGTCATGTGCAGCGAGCCGGCGATGCGCGCGCCGGCGAGCGGCTGGGCGTCGCCGTACTCGGTGCGCAGCGACATCAGGCCGGGCATCTCGTGCTCGGCGAGCTGGATCTCCTTGCGGCCGAAGCCGGCGAGGGAGAGATCGGCGACCTTGAAGTCGGGCTCGCCGGTCGGGGTGGTGAGTGGACGGGTGCCAGTGCTGGCGGTCATGTCGCTCCAGAGTCCCGCCCGGCCACGTCAGCGGCGGGCGTCATGTCGGTCTGATGTCCCCGCGCGGCGGGGCGAGAGCGAGCAGGCCGAGGCTTCGGCGGGGCTCGTGCCGCCGTCCACAGTACCTGGGTGATAACGATCAGGTCACCTGATCATTAGGGGTCCTGGCTCACCGTCGATGCTGAGCCAGGACCCCACCAGCTGAGCCAGGAACCGGTTGTCAGGCGGCGTCGGCGTCCGAGCCCGGCTCCGGACGACGGACGACGGTGAACCGACGTGCCCCCGCGTACGGGGTGGCGAGCAGTCGCCGGATGCGGGACGCGAGGCCCGGCCACCGGGCGCCCATGTCCTCCTTCGCCACACGGACGAACCGGACGTCCAGCCCGCGGACCTGGTCCTCCCGGCGCTTCTCCTGCCAGAGCACCTCACCGGCGGAACGGCCGTCGTGGGGATCCAGGTACTTCACCCGGCCGTCGAACTCCAGCGCCAGAGCGGCGTCGTCGTACCAGGCGTCGACCCGTGCCACGAAGCCCCGCGCGTCGTGCAACTCGACCTGCAGTTCGGGAGCCGGCAGACCCGCCGCGAGCAGCGCGAGGCGCCCCTCGGTCTCGAGGGGCGACTCGGCGCGTCCGTCACTGAGGCCGAGCGCCCGGGCGGCGTCGGAAGCACCGGCTCGGTGCCTGGCCGAGTGCACCGCCTCCGCGAGGTCCGCCCGAAGAACCTGCCCCTTGTGCAGCGCCGCATCCATGGCCACGACGGCCTGCAATTGGGACCACTCCCGGGCGCAGTCGACGATCGTGCGAGCGACCGACGTCGCGCCGAAGGTCAGCCACGGGACGACGTCGCCGCGGAGGCAGCGCGGCTCGCGCGACCCGGTAGCCGCGTCCCCGCCGCCACTGTTCGACGTCGGTCACCCGGACGTCGTGGCCCACCTCCCTGGGGACGACGAGACCGTGCAGCCTCGCGGCCGAGGCGTGGCTGAGCACCGGGCCCGGGTCCAGGCTGAGGAGCGCGGCCACGCAGTCGAGCAGGTGCCGCTCGCGCTCATCGGCGGCCGCCAGGCGTTCGCGCGTCGTGTACACGCCCTTGCGCAGGCGGACCCACCGACGGCTGCGCAATGCGGCCTTGATGTCGTCGACGACGTATCCGGCCGCGAGGGCTTCTCGGCTCGTGAACACGCCGAGCCGGCATGCGGCCACGGACTGCAGCATCGGATGCACGCGAAGAAGTCTCGGGGCCCGACGACCGCCTCCGGGGCCGCGGCGACGGAATCTGTGGACAGCCGTCGTCCTGGCTCAGCTGGTGGGGTCCTGGCTCAGTGCTGATCGTGAGCTAGGACCCCTAATGATCAGGTGACCTGATCATTATCGGGCTCAGCGGAGGTTGGTGGTGGCCCGGTACAGGACGGCGGGACCACGGGCGCTCACCGGCGCACCGGCCGGCACGAAGACCGACTGCCCCTTGTCCAGGGTGACCTCGCCGTCGGCCGAGGCGAGCACCGCGGAGCCCTCGGTGCAGAGCACGACCTGCGGGCCGCTGGTGGTCAGGATCCCGGCCTGGGTGTCGAGCTGGCAGCGCGTGAGGTCGAAGTCCTCGACGGGCACGGGGTAGCGCAGCCCGCCCGGGCCGAGCACCGGGTGCAGCACCGGGACCTTGCCGTCGGAGAAGTCGAGCACCTCGATGAGCGCCGCCAGGTCGACGTGCTTGGCGGTGAGCCCGCCCCGCAGGACGTTGTCCGAGCTGGCCATCACCTCGACGCCTGCACCGGCGAGATAGGCGTGCAGGTTGCCGGCCGGCAGGAACACCGCCTCGCCCGGCGAGAGCTTGAGGTGGTTGCACATCAGCGAGATGACGACGCCCGCGTCACCGGGATAGGTCTCCGCGAGCGAGGAGGCCCAGCGGTAGGTGTTGATGAACTCGGGGTCGTGGGCGGCCACGAACCGGCCCGCGGCCTCGGCGACGGCGCTCACCAGCGCGGTGCGGCGCTTGCCGGACAGCGCGATCAGCTGCGGGATCGCCGCCTGCAGCCCGCCCCGCGCCAGCGCCGCGATGGTCGGCTTCAGGTCGGGCACCTGGAGCTTGGCCAGGCAGTGCAGCGACTCCTCGACCGGCCGGAAACCGCACAGCGCCTCGAACGTGGTCAGCGCGAGCAGCAGCTCCGGCTTGTGGAACGGGTCCTTGAAGGTGCGCGTCGTGTCGTCGTGCGCCACCCCCGCGGCCTCCTCGGCGGCGAAGCCCGCCTGCGCCTGCTCGGTCGTCGGGTGCGCCTGCAGCGACAGCGGCGTGTCGGCGGCGAGCACCTTGAGCAGGAAGGGCAGCCGGGGACCGAAGCGCTCGACGGCGGCCGGCCCGAGCAGCGCCTCCGGATCGGCCCCGATCGCCTCGTTGAGCGGGCGGCCGTCGGGCAGCAGGCTCGGCTCGTCCGGGTGGGCGCCGACCCAGAGCTCAGCGTGCGGCTGGTCGGCCGGTACGGGCTGTCCCAGGAGTTCCGGGATCACCGTCCGGCTTCCCCAGGGGTAGAAGCGCACGCCGTTACTGAGCTGCCACATCGAGGTCAGGCTACGGGCCTGCCCTACCGCTGGGTACGTCTCAGGACCGACAGCGACGGGGATCACCCTCCTTGGAGGGAGACCGAACCGGCCGGAGCCCGGACGTCGGCAGCACCGAGCCGTGCGGCGTCGGCCGTCCGGTCGTCGGGCATGCGCTGCGACTCGCGCTCGGCCGCCACCCGCGCGGTGTAGTGCTCGACCTCCCGGGACGTCCGCTCGGCGTCCCAGCCCAGCGGGCCCGCCATCAGCGCGGCGACCTCGGGCGCGGACTCCACGCCGCGGTGCCCGGTCTCGATCGACACCCGCGTGCGGCGGGTCAGCACGTCGTCGAGGTGCAGCGCGCCCTCGGCGGTGACGGCGTGCACGACCTCGGCGGCGAGGTAGTCCGGCGCCCCGGCCAGGGGCCGGGCCAGCGACGGGTTGTCGCGCGTCAGCGCGAGGACGTCGCGCACCCGGTCACCGTGCCGGCGCAGCAGCCGCTGGACCGCCTCCTCCGGTAGCCCCGCCCCGGCGGCGAGGTCGCCGGCCCGGTCGCGGACGGCCGCCCAGTCCCGCGCGCCGACGAGCGGGAGGTACGCCGTGCGCGAGGCCGGCACACCCGGCAGACCGGCCGCCGCCGCGTCGACGGCGTCCTCGGCCATCACCCGGTAGGTCGTGTACTTGCCGCCGGCGACCAGCACCAGGCCCGGCACCGGCGTGACGACGGCGTGCTCGCGGGAGAGCCGGCTGGTCTCGTCGGACTCCCCGGCCAGCAACGGCCGGAGGCCCGCGTAGACGCCGAGGATCTGGTCGGCGGTCACCGGCTTGGTGAGCACCCGGTTGACCTGCTCGAGCAGGTAGGCGATGTCGGCGCTGCTCGCGGCCGGGTGCGCCCGGTCCAGCTTCCACGGGGTGTCGGTCGTGCCGATGATCCAGTGCTCGCCCCACGGGATGACGAACAGCACGCTGGACGTCGTCCGCAGGATCAGCCCGGCCGGTGAGATCTCCGGACCGTCGATCGCCGAGCGGGGCACCACGAGGTGCACGCCCTTGGACGCGCGGACCCGCAGGCTGGGCGCGGAGTCGCCGAGCATCGCGCCGATGTCGTCGCTCCACACGCCGGTGGCGGCCACGACGCTGCGCGCGCGGACGGTGTACGACGAGCCGTCGGTCAGGTCGGCGACCTCGACACCGACCACCGGCGCGGCAGCACCTCCGCCCGACCCGCCCAGCCCAGCCCCGTCCCGCACCAACCCCACCACCCGCGCGCTGGAGAGCACCCGTGCGCCGTAGCCGGCGGCGGTGCGGACGACGGCCAGCGTGTGCCGGGCGTCGTCGACCTGGGCGTCCCAGTACCGGATCGCCCCGTGGACGACGTCCCCGCGCAGGCCGGGGAACGCCGCCAGCGTCGCCCGCCGGGAGAGGTGCCGGTGGGTCGGGATCTCCCGGTCGGTGGCGAGCGCGGCGCCGAGCACGTCGTAGAGCGCGACGCCGGCGCCGAAGTACGCGCGCTGCCAGACCGGGGCGGTCAGCGGCAGCAGGAAGGGCAGCGGCGTCACCAGGTGCGGCGCGATGGTCTGCACGAGGCGGGCGCGTTCCTGCAGCGCCTCGTGCACCAGCGGGAACGCGAACTGCTCCAGGTAGCGCAGGCCGCCGTGGATGAGCTTGCTGGACCGGCTGGAGGTGCCCGCCGCCCAGTCCCGCGCCTCGAGCAGCGCGACCGACAGCCCGCGGCTGGCGGCGTCGAGCGCGGCACCCGCGCCGGTGACACCGCCACCGATCACCAGGACGTCGACGACCTCGCGGGTCAGCCGCGCGCGGTCCTCCCGCCGCCGCTGCGGCGAGAGCTGCGTCCGTCCCATGCCCCTACTGTGCCCCGACTCAGAAGCCCGACGCTGCGACCTGGGTCACCGCAGCGGTGCTCCCGGTCCCTCGACGGGCGCGGCGTCGGGCCGGCGGATGTCGGGCTCCAGGTAGATCACCCGGGCGGTCGGCACCGCGGCCCGGATCCGCTGCTCCGCCGCGTCGATCTCTCGGGCGATGTCCTCGGCGGTGTCGGCCCGCTCCACCGCGATCTTCGCGGCGACGAGCAGTTCGTCCGGCCCCAGGTGCAGCGTCTTCATGTGGATGACCGAGACGCCGTCGGTACCGCCCGCGAGCGCGTCGGCGATCTTCCGCTGGTCCTGCAGCGTCGCCGACTCGCCCAGCAGCAGGCTCTTGGTCTCGATCGCGAGGATGATCGCGATGACGACCAGCAGGAGGCCGATGCAGATGGTGCCGATCCCGTCGAAGACCCCGTTGCCGGTGATCGTGGCCAGGCCGACGCCGAGCAGGGCGAGGACCAGACCGACCAGGGCGCCGAAGTCCTCCAGCAGGATCACCGGCAGCTCGGGCTGGCGGGCATGCCGGATGAACTGCCAGTAGCTCTCGTCGGGCGGCTTGACCTGGGCCGTCTCCTTGATGGCGGTGCGGAACGAGAAGCTCTCCAGCCCGATCGCGACGACCAGGACACCGATCGCCCAGATCGGTGAGGTCAGCTCCTCGGGGTGGGTGACCTTGTGATAGCCCTCGTAGAGCGCGAACAGACCACCGACGCTGAACAGCACGATCGCGACGATGAAGCTGTAGATGTAGCGGTCCCGGCCGTAGCCGAAGGGGTGCTGCGGGGTCGCCTCACGGGCCGCCCGCTTGCCGCCGACGAGCAGCAGCACCTGGTTGCCCGAGTCGGCCACCGAGTGGATGGACTCGGCGAGCATCGACGACGCGCCGGTGACGAGGAACGCGACGAACTTCGAGATCGCGATGCCGATGTTGGCGATGAGGGCGGCGAGGATCGCCCTCGTGCCGTGGCCCCCGCCGCCGTGACCGCCGTTGGGACCGCCGTTGTGATCGCCGTTGGGACCCACGCCCTCTCCGGCGGGGCCGTGCCCCGCGGCCGGCTCGGTCGACGGGGTGGATTGCGTGCTCATGAGCGGAGCGCCCTCTCGTTGTCCAGTGCCAGGGCCAGGTACACCGCGCTGAAGTCGGCGACGGCGAGCTGCCGCGCCAGCCGGGGGAGGCGGGTGAACCGGGAGGGATCGCCGTGCTCGGCGAGTCCGCTGACCGGGATGTCGTGCGTCGCGGCGGTCCGCAGCGCCTCGTGCATGGCCTCGGCGGCGGAGCGCGGCTCCCGCTCCCCCAGACCGTCGTGGTCCTCGGCGTCGGTGTCGCGGATGGTGAGCAGCCGCAGCCGGCGGCCCTCGTCGCCGGAGCGGTCGCGGAAGAAGTCGTCGGTGTCGTTGGGCGCGAGCGGCCCGCGCAGCACCGAGCAGGCGGCGACCCGCTGGTCCGGCAGCCGGAAGCTGCTCGCCGGCAGACCCGCCAGCGTCGCCAGCTGGTCGGCGATGCGGGTGGCCGCCGCCCCGGCCAGCGGACCCTCGGCGACGATGACCGGCAGCGCGTCGAGCAGTTCCAGCGCCAGCGTCTTGGCGGGGTTGACGAAGGACTCCTGCGCCGGACCGCACTCCCCGGCCACCTCGTCGAGCGCCGCCGCGATCGCCTCGGGGTCGGCCGCGCCCGTCGGGCAGCAGGCCGAGGCCGGTGGCCAGCAGGAGCATCGGCGTCAGCAGCGACCACAGCGTCGTGTGCCGCACGCGCGACCGCGGCAGCTCCACGTACGGCGCCCGCGCGGCCGAGCAGGCCGCCTGCAGCGGGGCGTCCTCGGCGCCGATGCCGAGCAGGGCCACCCCGCGGCGCGCCGCCTCGTAGGCCGGCGCGACGGCGTAGGCCCCGGCGCCGGTGCGCGTGGCGACCACCACGACGTCGCTGGGACCGGTCCACAGCGGCAGCACGGGACCGGGGACGACGTCGATCGTGGCCGGGCTGGAGGGACCGAGCAGCGCGCGCAGCACCGAGGCGGCCACCGCACCCTCACGGCGGGCGACGATCACCAGCCCCCGGGGGCGGCCGCCGTCGGTGACCCGCCCGAGGCCGGCCTCGGCGACGAGCCGCGCGGTCTCGCGGACCTGCGCCCCCGCCCCGGCGACGGCCGGGAGCAGACCGCGCGGGTCGCGGGCACGCAGGACCTCGAGGTCGTCGAGGACCTCCTCGGCGAACTCGGGCGAGGTCACGACGGTCGCCGCGGCGTTCCGGGCAGGGCGGTCATGGGGTGCTCGTCGCCCGCCCACCCCACCCCCGATGCCGGGCCTCGTCGAGCAGCAGCACCGGGATGCCGTCGCGCACGGGGAAGGCGCGGTCGCAGGTGGTGCACAGCAGCTCGCCGGCCTGCTCGTCGACGGTCAGCGGGCTGTGGTGGGTGTCGGGGCAGGCCAGGATCGCCAGCAGCTCGGGGTCCAGGCCCAGCGGGCCAGTGCCCGCCCCGCCCCCGCCGCCGGTCACGGCCGCACCATCCCGAGCACCTGGTCGCGCACTGCGGCGGTGCGCGCCTCGTCCGGGGCCTCCACGTTGAGCCGCAGCAGGGGCTCGGTGTTGCTGGCGCGCAGGTTGAACCACGCGCCGTCGGGCAGCTCGACCGTCAGGCCGTCGAGGTCGTCCACGGTGACTCCGTCCTGCTCGGCGAAAGTGTCGCGCACCGCGGCCATGCTGGCCGCGGCGTCGGCGACGGTGGAGTTGATCTCCCCCGACGCGCTGTAGCGGCTGTAGGCGGCGGTGAGCTCGGACAACGTCCGGCCCTGCTCCCCCAGCGCCGCGAGCACATGCATGGCGGCCAGCATGCCCGTGTCGGCCCGCCAGAAGTCGCGGAAGTAGTAGTGCGCCGAGTGCTCGCCGCCGAAGACGGCGTCGGTCCGGGCCATCTCGGCCTTGATGAACGAGTGCCCCACGCGGGTGCGCACCGGCGAGCCGCCGTGCTCGCGGACGATCTCCGGCACCGCCTTCGACGTGATCAGGTTGTGGATGATCGTCGTCCCCCGGCCCTTGCCCAGCTCCCGCACCGCCACCAGCGCGGTGACCGCCGACGGGCTGACCGGCTCGCCCCGCTCGTCGACGACGAAGACGCGGTCGGCGTCGCCGTCGAACGCCAGGCCGATGTCGGCGCCGTGCTCCGGCACCGCCTTCTGCAGGTCGACCAGGTTGGCCGGGTCCAGCGGGTTGGCCTCGTGGTTCGGGAACGAGCCGTCGAGCTCGAAGTACATCGGGACGATGTCCAGCGGGAGCCCGGCGAGCACCACCGGCACCGTGTGTCCGCCCATGCCGTTGCCGGCGTCGACGACGACCTTCAGGGGGCGGATCTGCGCGAGATCGACCAGCGCGCGCAGGTGGGCGGCGTACTCGTGGACGACGTCCCGGGAGGTGACCGTGCCGGTGCGGTCCGGGGTCCGCTCGTAGCTGTCCCGTTCGGCCCATTCGCGGATGGTCGCCAGCCCCGAGTCCTGCCCGATCGGGGCGGCCCCGGCCCGGCAGAGCTTGATGCCGTTGTACTGCGCCGGGTTGTGGCTGGCGGTGAACATCGCGCCCGGCAGGTCCAGCGAACCGGCGGCGAAGTAGAGCATGTCGGTCGAGCCCAGGCCCGCCTCGACGACGTCGAGACCGCGGCCGGTGACGCCCTCGGCGAAGGCGCGGGAGAGGGGCACCGAGGAGTCCCGCATGTCGTGGGCGGTCACCACGGCGGTCGCACCGGTCTCCTGCGCGACGAACTCGGCGAACGCGGCGCCGATGGCGCGCGCGACGTCCTCGTCCCACTCGTCGGGCACGACTCCGCGGACGTCGTACGCCTTGATGATCGTTGACAGATCCGGCAACGCAGCCCGTCCCTCGCGCTCGGGATGCCGCAGCCCCCGATGGTCTGCGACGTCGACGACCCTATCCGCGGGCCGGAGCGTCAGCGCGCAGAGCGCCTCAGGGGATGTCGGGAAGGATGCGCAGGTGCCCGCGGCGGGTGCCGCTGCCGTCGTCGGCCGGGTCGCGCGGGGGCTCGGGACGGGCCGCCTCGCGGACGGCGTCGGCCAGCGCGAGCAGGTCGTCGCCGGTCGGGCCGGAGTCGTCGAGGTCGATCTCGTGACGGACGACCTCCCAGCCACGCGGCACCGTCAGGCGCTGCGCGTGGAACTCGCAGAGGTCGTAGCTGTGCGGCTCCGAGAAGGTCGCCAACGGACCGACAACGGCCGTCGACTCCGCGTACACGTAGGTCAAAGTCGCCGCTGCCGGTTGCGCGCAGCCGCTGCGCGAGCAGCGACGTGACTGCCTCACCACCGGTTCCTCACGCTCGGCACAGTAATCCCGCGCGGCGGTCGATGGGAGCAGGCGCACCGGAAAACTGGGCTCGCGCCTGAGCCGATGTCCCATCCTGCACGATGACCCCGTGGGCACCGACAGCGGTCTCCGGCGCCGTACTCTTCGCCCGTCATGACCCACCCACCCCGCCGTCGATGACCAACCCACCCCGCCGCCCCCGCGACCCCCGCGCCGCGACCGGCACGGCCGTGGCCTGCGCGGACGCCTCGTGCCCGCCGAGGTACCCCTGGCCCGGAGCCGCGCGGAGCAGTTCGACGACCTCGTGCTGGACGCGGTGGAGGACATCGAGCGGCGCTGGGAGCGCGAACTGGCCGGCGTGGAGTTCGCGGTCGAGGACGTTCCCTGGGTGGAGCACACCAGCCCCGACGAGATGGTGCCCGACGCCGACGTGCTCGACGACGGCAGCGTCCCGCTGGCCCGCGTGCTCCCGGCGCATCGCGAGAACGGCACCGAGATCCCGCCACGGATCGTGGTCTACCGGCGCCCGCTGGAGATCCGCGCGCACGACCGCGAGGACCTCGCCGACCTCGTGCGCGACGTCGTCGTCGACCAGGTGGCCGTACTGCTGGGGCGCGACCCCGAGGAGATCGACCCCACCGGCTGAGTCGCCCCCGAGCCCCGGGAGCGTCGCGGGACGGGTCCAGGACTCCTGCCATGCTGATCGCGCGATGGACATCGCGGGGACGCAGGCTGTCGCGGCGGCGCAGGCCCAGGCGGCGCCCTGGATCGCCGTCGGCGTCCTCGGGGCGCTCGGCGCGCTGCTCCTCGCGGGACTGGTCGCGGCGCTGGTGCGCGTGCCGGCGCGGACCGAGGCGCCCGCCGCGCCACGGCCCGAGCCGGTGGACGATCTGCGCGGCCTTCCTCGAGTCCCCGCCCGGAGCGTCGACGCCGAGGTCGTCGGCCGGCGCGGAGTTCGTCGCCCTCGCCGCACCGCCCGCGCCGCCCTCGACCGCGGCCCGGCGGCCGGACGGTCGGGCGCTCGCGGCGGTCGCCGGCGGCGCTGTCCTGCTGCTCGTGGCCGCCGCCGTCGTCGCGACGGTGGCCTCGGGACCCGATCGGCAGGGGGACCGTGCCGGCGACAGCGGACGGGGCGGCCCGGCCCCGGCCAGGCGGCGGAGGCCTCCAACGGCACGACGACGACGAGGCGCGGCTGACGTTCGGCGGCATCGTCCTCGAGGAGCGGGCGGTCGGGGTCACCGTCACCTACCCCGAACTGGTCCTCGACGGCGACGCAGCCTCGCTGGTGCTGCCGACGTGGAACTGCATGGGCGCCGAGGCCCCCGAGGAACCGGCCGCGCCGGGCTGCGCCCCCGGCCGCACCGAGTACGCGGACCTGCGCGCTCCCGACCTCGAGGTGGTCGCGCGTCGGCGACGGACTCCGGATCACCGGCGAGTTCGCCACCGCCACCCATCCGACCGGCAGCGGCCCCGAGGCCACCGGCCGGGTCGTACCGGATCGTGGTCACCGTCGCACCGGACGACCCGGCCCGGCCCGGGCGGTGGGTGCCGGCCTCGGCGGAGCTCGAGCTCGGCGACCGCCGGGTGGCAACCAGCGAGGGCGAACTGCGCCTCGCGGACTGACGACCGTCGCCGGGCCTCGGTAGCGTCCGATCGTGACTGTCGACCTCTTCGCCGGCATCCCGGTCGGCGACTACGCGCGAGCAACCGACTGGTACGAGCGCCTCCTGGGTTCGGAGCCGAGCTTCCTGCCGAACGACACCGAGGCGGTCTGGGAGATCGCCGAGCACCGGTACGTGTTCATCGAGGTGCGACCCGAGCATGCGGGTCACGCGATGCACACGATCTTCGTCGACGACCTCGATGACCGGGTCCGCGGCATGACCGACCGAGGGATCGAGCCCGCCGAGCGGGAGACGTACTCGAACGGCGTCCGGAAGGTGACCTACCGGGACCCGGACGGCAACGAGATCGGCTTCGGCGGCGGCCCGGCTGCCGACTGACGCGCCGGACCCGACGCACGGCTCAGCGGGGCCAGCGGCGGGCGGGCACCGTGAGCCCCACCAGCGGCGATCCCATCTCGGTCGGCAGGCCACCGATCGACGTCGTCCCCCACCACGGCCAGCGGTCGGCACCGTCGACGAGGGTCAGCAGGGCCGCCTGCAGCGATTCCCCCGGCGCGACGACCGCGAGCTCGACCTGGCCGATCGCCGCGTGCAGCCGGGCGGCCGCGCGCAGGAACACCCGGGACCGCGGCTCGGCCGCGGCCAGCAGCATCGGCAGCCAGCGCTCGAGCACCGCCGGGTCGTGGCTGCGCTGCACGTCGCCGACGTCGTCGAGACCGTCGACCAGCCGCCGGCTGCGCTCGTTGCCGACGACGGCGGTGGGCAGCCGCGCGGCCAGCGCCCGGACCGTGGGGTCACCGAGCGGGAGTCCGGTCAGGCGCAGGGTCCACGGCCCGCGCAGCGAGTCGAGCAGGCCGACGACGCCGTCGGCCAGCAGGGCCGCGACGTCCGGGTCGGCGGCGGGCAGGCGGGCCGGGGGCCGCCCACCCGGGACCGGGCCGACGCCACTGCCCAGCAGGGCGACGGTGGTGAGCGGCCCGCGGCGGCGCAGGTCGAGGAAGGCGACGGCCTCGGGCCGGCCCTGCGGGTGGGCCTCGACGACCACGGCGACCGGCCGGCCCCGGAGGCGCCGCGCGGCTCCCTCGTTGAGGACGGCGGTGAGCCAGGGGCCCCGCGCGGGCACCGGGGCCCGCAGGCGGGCCATCAGCGGGCCGGCGGCGCGGATCTCGCGGACCACGCGGGCCCGGCCGACCGCGACCCGGGTGAACACGTCGGAAATACGACCACAGCCGCCGACGGGAACCGTCAGCGGCTGTGGGACCGGCGTCGAGCCGGTGAGACTTCAGACGGCGCGACGGCGCAGCCGGCGGCGCTCCCGCTCCGACAGCCCGCCCCAGATGCCGAAGCGCTCGTCGTTGGACAGCGCGTACTCGAGGCACTGGGCCTTGACCTCGCAGCCGGTGCAGATCTTCTTCGCCTCGCGGGTCGAGCCGCCCTTCTCGGGGAAGAACGCCTCCGGGTCGGTCTCGGCGCACAGCGCCTGCTCCTGCCACGACTGCGCGTCGGCCTCGAGGCCGATGCCGAGCAGTCCGGCGATGCCCTGGCTCTGTCCCAGGCCGCCCGTCATGCCGATGGTCTGGCCGGCGCCCGCCCCGATCCGGTCGTTCGACCGCTCGGCACCGACGTAGTCGCTCAACCAAGAAACCTCGGCCATGACGATGCGTCCCCTCTCGCTCTCGTCCCGGTGCGCGGCTGCCGGGAGGATCCCGAACCGCGGTGCACCCGATGACATCGACGGAATTACACGCGTGTCGTTGCTCAACCGTCAACTTCGCTCGGTGTAAGCGACACGCCACACCAGCCCCTCCTGTAACACACGTTCGTCAGATCTCGTGGGGACACTCGACACGCCCATGGAACAGTCGACAACTGCCTATGCGGAAGGATGCGTTTCGTGGAGATCGTTGTGCTCGCCGGAGGGACCGGTGGGGCTCGTTTCCTCCGCGGAGTTCGCGCAGCGGCCCCCGATGCGGACATCACCGCCGTGGTCAACACCGGCGACGACGTGACGATGCACGGCCTGCGGATCTGCCCGGACCTCGACACGGTCGTCTACACCCTGGGCGGCGGCATCGACGAGGAGCGCGGCTGGGGCCGGGCCGGGGAGACCTGGACGGTCAAGGAGGAACTGGCCGCCTACGACGCCGACCCCGACTGGTTCGGGCTCGGCGACCGCGACCTCGCCACCCATCTCATCCGCACCCGCATGCTGGACGCCGGCTACCCCCTCTCGGAGGTCACCGCGGCCTTGGCCACGCGCTGGCAGCCCGGCGTCACCGTGCTGCCGATGAGCGACCAGCGGGTCGAGACCCACGTGGTCGTCGCCGACCCCGACAGCGGCCGGCAGCAGGCGATCCACTTCCAGGAGTGGTGGGTCCGGCACCGCGCGAAGCTGGAGGCGTCGGCCTTCGTGCAGGTCGGGGTGGACGCGGCCCGCCCGGGGCCGGGTGTCGTCGAGGCGTTCGCCGCCGCCGACGCGATCCTGCTGGCGCCGTCCAACCCGGTCGTCTCGATCGGCACGATCCTCGGCGTGCCCTCCCTGCGCGCGGCGCTGCTCGCCTCCCCCGCCCGCATCGCGGGCGTCTCCCCGATCGTCGGCGGGTCGGTGGTGCGCGGCATGGCCGACCGCTGTCTGCCCGTGCTGGGCATCGAGGTGAGCGCCGAGGGCGTCGGCCGGCACTACGGCGCCCGGACCGCCGGCGGCCTGCTCGACGCCTGGCTGGTCGCGCCGGGCGACCGGGCCGACGTGCCCGGCGTCGACGTCCGCCAGGTGCCGCTGATGATGTCCTCGCCGGAGGCCACCGCGGCGCTCGCCCGCGCCGCCCTGGACGCCGCCGGTGTCTGAGCTCCCGCCGGGGATCGCCGTGCACCCGGTGACCGGACTGCCCGAGTTCTCCCCGGGCGACGACCTCGTGGGGGCCATCGCGGCCGCCGCGCCCTGGCTCGCCGACGGCGACGTCGTCGTCGTCACCTCCAAGGTCGTCTCCAAGGTGGAGGACCGCCTCGTGCACGTCCCGCCGGGCACCGACCGGGAGGCCGCCCGCCTGCAGGCGGTGGAGGACGAGGCGGTGCGCGTGGTTGCCCGGCGCGGGACGCTGGCGATCGTGCAGACCCGGCAGGGCTGGGTGCTGGCCGCGGCGGGCATCGACGCCTCGAACGTCGCCCAGGACCTGCTGGTGCTCCTGCCCGAGGACGGCGACGCCTCGGCGCGCGGCCTGCGCGACGGGCTGGCCGGGCTGCTCGGCGTCGACGTGGGGGTCGTCGTGAGCGACACCTTCGGCCGGCCGTGGCGCGAGGGGCTGACCGACGTCGCGGTCGGCTCCGCCGGACTGCCCGCCCTCATCGATCACCGGGGCTCGGTGGACGCGCACGGCAACCGGCTGGAGACCACCCGGATCGCGCTGGTCGACGAGCTCGCGGCGGCCGCCGACCTGGTGAAGGAGAAGCTGGCCGGGGTCCCGGTGGCCGTCGTCCGCGGCCTGCGGGTCGACCGTCCGGAGCCGGACGACGGCACGCGGCCACTCGTGCGACTCCCGGACGACGACCTCTTCCCCTACGGCGCCCGCGACCTCATGCCCTCCCGCGAGCCCGGCAGCGACCTCGTGCCACGGGCCGGCGAGCTGGACGCCGTGGCCGAGGCGTTCCGGGCCGCCAGCGTCGCGCTGCCGGAGTTCCCGGTCGTGCTCCGGTACGGCGGTGAGGACGACGGCGTCGTCGACGTGCACCTCAGCGACGCCGTGACCATCACCACCGCGCTGAACCTCGGCGCCCTGCTCGGCGCGGCGATCGTGCAGTTGCACGCCGAGGGGTGGGTCACCCGCTGGGAGCCGGTCGGCACCCCCGGCGGCACGTCCCTCGTCGGCCGGCTGTGGCTGGGGACGGCCACCCCGTGACGGCACGGCCCGACCGGCCGCCCGCTGCTGCCCGCACGGTCCTTCGATAGCGTCGTCGGCGTGGAGATCCGAGAACTCGCTGTTCCCGACGCGTATGTGCTCGACCTGGTCCCCCACGGCGACCCGCGCGGCCGGTTCACCGAGTGGTACCGGGCCGAGGTGCTGGCGGGTGCGACCGGCTTCGGCCTGACCCTCGCCCAGGCCAACCACAGCGTCTCCGCGCGCGGCGTCCTGCGGGGCGTGCACTTCGCCCTCGTGCCACCCGGCCAGGCCAAGTACGTCTACTGCCCGTCCGGCCGGGTGCTGGACGTCATCGTCGACATCCGGGTCGGCTCACCGACCTTCGGCGTCCACGACTCGGTGATCCTCGACAGCGACCAGCCGCGGGCGGTGTACCTGTCCGAGGGCCTCGGCCACGCGTTCGTGTCGCTGGCCGACAACAGCTCCGTCACCTACCTGGTCTCCACCGGGTACGCCCCGGACCGCGAGTTCGGCATCAACCCGATGGACCCCGAGCTCGCCCTGCCCTGGCCGACCGACATCGAGTTCGAGCTCTCCGGCAAGGACCAGGCCGCCCCCACCCTGGCGCAGGCGAAGGAGCAGGGCCTGCTGCCGACGATGGAGCAGTGCGCCGCCCGGTACGCGGAGCTGCGGCAGGGCTGAGCCGCGGGCGGCACAGTTGAAGCGTCAAGTTCGGCGCTAGACTGCCCGCGTGTCGACGACGGAGACCACCGCCGAGGCGGACGAGCCGGGCTGGCTGGACGCTGATGAGCGCGCCGCCTGGCTGAGCCTGGCCGGGGTGATGACGCTGCTGCCCTCCGCGCTGGACGCCCAGTTGCAGCGCGACGCGGGGCTGAGCCACTTCGAGTACATGGTGCTGGCGATGCTCTCCGAGCGGCCGACCCGCACGGCACGGATGAGCGAACTCGCCGCCCTGGCCAACGGGTCGCTCTCCCGGCTGTCGCACGTCGCCCGGCGCCTGGAGGACCAGGGCTTCCTCGCGCGGCGCGCCTGCGCGGAAGACCGCCGCGCCACCAACGCCGTCCTCACCGACGCGGGCTACGCGAAGGTCGTGGCCACCGCCCCCGGACATGTGGCCACGGTCCGCCGGCTGGTGTTCGACGCCCTGAGCCCGGCGCAGCGGGACGACCTGCGCACGATCGGCGACCAGATCCTCGGCCGGGTCAACCCGGGCGGGACCTGCCCCACCTAGAGAGACCGGTAGTTCGTCGGCGCGGTGCGCGGGCCCCGCCGCGGCCGCCGCGAGCCGCCGGCCAGCAGCAGCCGCACCACGCGCTGCCGGTGGCCGCGCCAGGGTTCGAGCAGTTCGAGCATCTCGGCGTCGTCGGTGTTCCGCCGGCCGGCCAGCGACCAGCCGACGATGTTCTTCAGGTGGTAGTCGCCGACGCTGACCGTGTCGGGGCAGCCGAGCGCCCGCTGGACGACCTCGGCCGCCGTCCACACCCCGATGCCGGGGATGGAGCACAGCCGCCGCTGCAGCGCGGGCGAGTCGCCGGCCACCTCCGGCTCGAGCCGGGAGGCGACCGAGGCCACCGCCCGCAGCGCGCGGCGGCGGGCGCCGTCGAGGCCGCAGCGGTGCCACTGCCAGTCGGTGACGTCCAGCACCCGCTGCGGCGACGGGGGGACGCGCATGCCGTCGGGGGCGGGACCGGGCGCCGGCTCACCGGCCAGGCGGAGCAGCTCCCGCCACACCCGGTGCGCCTCGACGATGGTCACCTTCTGCTCGAGGACGGCGGGGACGAGCGCGTCCCACGTGCGGCCGGTGCGCCCCAGCCGCAGCCATGGGGCGGTGCGGTGCAGCTCGGCGACCACCGGATGCCCGGCGGGGTCGAAGCCGTCGGGCCGGTCGGCGGCGCCCAGCCACTCGGGCACCGCCGACCCGGCCCGCTCGGCCCCCGGCCCCCACGCCGAGATGCGGACGCACGCGCCGGCGCGGGCGATCCGCACGGTCGCCGGACCGTCGGCCGTCGTCGTCGTCCGCCACAGGCCGTCGTCGGCCACCCGCATCGTGGGGTCCCCGGCGCCCCGGCGGTGCGGGCCCAGCGCCCGGAGCAGGTCCAGCGGCCAGTCCGGCGTCCAGACGGACTCGTGCGCCGATGACGACGCCGGAGTGGACGACAGCGTGGCGGTGCTCAGGACGTTCCCCCGGTTGGTGCGTTCGGTACTGCTGATCAGCGAGGCGCCATGCGCAGCGCGCCGTCCATGCGGATGACCTCTCCGTTGAGGTAGCCGTGCTCGACGATCGCCAGCGCCAGCTGGGCGAAGTCGTCGGGCCGGCCGAGCCGCTTGGGAAAGGGTATGCCCGCCGAGAGCGCCTGCCGCGCGTCCTCGGGCAGGCTGCCGAGCAGCGGCGTGTCGACCAGGCCGGGCGCGATCGTGCAGACCCGCACGCCGACGCTGGAGAGGTCCCGGGCCGCGGGGAGGGTCATGCCGACGATGCCGCCCTTGGACGCCGAGTAGGCGATCTGGCCGATCTGCCCGTCGTAGGCCGCGATCGAGGCGGTGTTGACGATGACGCCGCGCTCGCCGTCCTCGTCCGGCTCGGTGGTCGCCATGGCAGCAGCGGCCAGCCGCAGCACGTTGAAGGTGCCGACCAGGTTGACCATGACCGTCGTCGTGAAGGCCCCGAGGTCGTGCGGGTCGCCGTTGCGGCCGACGGTGCGCTGCGCCCAGCCGATGCCCGCGCAGTTGATCGCGATCCGCAGCGGCCGGTCCTTCCCGGTCGCGTCGGCGATCGCGGCCTGGACGGACGCCTCGTCGGTGACGTCGGTGCGGACGAAGGTGGTGTGCCCGCCGAGGTCGGCGGCCAGCGCCTGGCCGCGCTCCTCGTTCAGGTCGAGGATGGTCACGGCGGCGCCCTTGGCCGCCAGTGCACGGGTGGTGGCCTCGCCGAGCCCGGAGGCTCCGCCGGTGACCACAGCTGCGACGTCGAAGCTCTTCATGCCCCGCAGGCTAGCCAGGGCGTTCAGCTGTACCGGAGGCCGTACCGCTGCTCCACCTCGGCGAGCAGCGTCTTGACCCGTTCGGCGTCGGCGACGGGGCAGACCATCGTCACGTCGGCGGTGTGCACGACCACGCTGTCGCGGACCCCGACGAGGGCGACGAGGTGGTCGGGGTCGTCGCTGAGCACGACGTTGCCGGCGCTGTCGACGCAGGCGGTGAGCCCGCGGACGGCGTTGCCGTCCCCGTCGACGGGCAGCGTGTGCGCCAGCGCGGGCCACGAGCCGACGTCGAGCCAGTCGACGTCGAGGTCGACGACCAGGACCCGGCCCGGCTCGGTGGCCGCGGGCTCCAGGACGGCGTAGTCGACGCTGATCTTCGGCAGGGTCGGGAAGACCTCGGCGAGGACGGCGTCCCGGTCCGGTCCCGGCGCCGCGGCCACGATCCGGTCCAGCCCGGCGGCGGTCGCGGGCAGGTGCTCGGCGAGCGCGTCGAGCACGGTCCTGGCCCGCCACACGAACATGCCCGAGTTCCAGAGGTACTGCCCCGAGGCGAGGTACTCCTCGGCCGTCGCGCGGTCCGGCTTCTCCCGGAACGACGCCGCCTCGGCCACCCCCGGGACGCCGGTGGGCGCGCCGCGCTGGACGTAGCCGAAGCCGGTGGCCGGCGAGGTCGGCGTGATGCCCAGCGTGACCAGGGCGCGGGGCCGCTCGGCGAGAGCCGCGTAGGCGGTGCGGAGCCCGTCGGCGAACCGCTCCACGGGACGGATGACGTGGTCGGCACTGACGACGGCGAGCTCGGCGTCGGGGTCCACGTCGGCGACCAGCGCGGCGCTGAGCCCCACCGCGTTGGCGGTGTCCCGGGCCATCGGCTCGAGGACCAGCCGGTCGGGCCGCAGCCGCGGCAGGGCCGCCCGCACCGCGTCGGCGTAGCGCACCGCGGTGCACACCCAGATCCGGTCGGCGGGCAGCACCTTCTCCAGGCGCCCGAACGCCTCGGCGAGCAGGCTGTGCGCCCCGCCGTCGGGCGTGCTGACGACGTCGAGCAGCTGCTTGGGCCGGGCCGACCGCGAGAGCGGCCACAGCCGTGTGCCGGACCCCCCGGCCATGATCACCGCGTGCTGCACCCTGTGCTCCTTCCGGCGGACGGGCCGCTCATCGCCGCCGCAGGCGGCTTCGGTTGCGGGGCAGCTCGGCCGCGGTGCGCTGCAGTTGCGCCCCGGCGCCGACCCGGCCGCTGACGTAGGACAGCAGCATCCGGCCACCCAGGCCGGCCCGGAGCGCCCAGCGCAGCGGCGCGTGCCGCCGACGGGGGTACCGGGCCGACAGGTAGCGCATCGCGCTGGTGTGGTGCACCCGCAGCATCCGGTCGCGGCTCGCGGGACGTGGCGTGGCCGCCCTCGTGGGTCACCACGGCCGACGGCGCGTACACGTGCAGCCAGCCGCGCCGGGTCAGGCGCTCGGCGAGGTCGACGTCCTCGAAGTACATGAAGTAGGCGGGGTCGAAGCCGCCGACGGAGTGGAACGCCTCCATGTCGACCAGGAAGCAGGAGCCGGACAGCCACCCCGCGGTGCGTTCGCGGGGGGTGTCGCGCTCGCGGCGGTAGCGCGCCGTCCACGGGTTGGCCGGCCAGAGCCAGCCGAGGGCGGCGTGCCCGATGCCGGTCGACAGCGACGGCAGGTCGCGGGCCGAGGGGTAGAGCGCGCCCTGCGGCGTCCGGATGGCCGGCCCGAGCGTCGCGGCGCGGGGCCAGCGCTCGGCGGCGGCGAGCAACTCGTCGATCGCGCCGTCCTCGAACCGGATGTCGGGGTTGGCGATCAGCGCCCACCCGGAGTGCACGTCGGCGAGCGCGGCGTTCGCGGCGGCGCCGTAGCCCACGTTGCCGCCGGTCGGCAGCAGCCGGACGTCGCCGGACGCGGCCGCCACCCGCTCGGGGACGCCGTCGGTGGAGCCGTTGTCGGCGAGCACGACGTCGAGCGGGCGGACGGTCGCCCGCCGCAGGCTGGTCACGAACTCCTCGAGGGTCTCCCCCGGCGAGTAGGTGACCACCGCGACCCGCAGCGTCCCGGTCATGCGGCGGCCGCCGCTGCGTAGGCGACCAGGTGGGCGCGGGCGCAGGACCGCCAGTCGAACCCCGCGGCGCGCTCCCGTCCCGCCGTCGCGAGCGCGGCGCGGCGCTCGGGGTCGGCGAGCAGGGCCCGGAGGTCCGCGGCGATCGACTCCTCGTCGGTGCGCGGTGTAGGCGACGGCGTCCCCGCCGATCTCCGGGATCGCGAGCAGGCGCGTGGTCAGCACCGGGGCGCCGCAGGCCATCGCCTCCAGGACCGGCAGCCCGAAGCCCTCGCCGAGGCTCGGGTAGACGACGAGCTCCGCCTCGCCCAGGAACCCGGCGAGCAGTTCCAGCGGCAGGTAACCCGGCAGGTGCAGGCGGTGCCCGTCGGGCACCTGCGCGGCGGCCCGGTCGATCTCGGTGTCCCAGCCGCGGCCGCCGGCGAGGACGAGGTCGGGGGCGCCGTCGAGCGTGCTCCACGCCCGGATCAGGGCCGGCAGGTTCTTGCGCGGCTCGAGCGTCCCGAGGAACGCCAGGTAGGGCCCCTCGATCCCGAGGTGGGCGCGGGCGGCCGCCCGCTCCTCGGCCGACGGCACGTGGAACCGCTGCGGGTCCACACCGAGATGGGCGACGTCGACGCGGGCGGGGTCGGCGCCCGCGACCCGCACGAGCTCGTCGCGGGTCGCCGCCGACGGGGTGAGGCAGCGCCGGGCCCGGGCGAGGGAGATCCGCGTCCAGGTGCGGAAGAAGCGGCGCTTGACCGGCAGGTGCACGTCGGGATGGGTGAAGAAGGTCGCGTCGTGCAGCGTCGTCACGACGGGCATCCCGGCCACGAGCGGCATCGTGTAGTGCGGGCAGTGCAGCACCTCGGCGCCCGCCTTCCGGGCCAGGCGGGAGAGCCCGACCTGCTCCCAGAGCAGGCGCACCGGGCGCCGGGCCGCGACCGCCGGCGCCGCCCGGAGGTCGGCACCCGGGACCAGCTCGGCGTAGTGCGGCACATCGTGGATCTGGCAGACGACGACGAGGTCGGCGCCCTCCGCGGCCAGCGCGGGCAGGAGTTCATCGACGTACCGGCCGACACCGCCCCGATCGGCGGGGACGGCGGTGGCGTCGACGGCCACGCGCGGGCGAGAAGGCAGGACGAACTCCAGACGGGCGGGCGAGTGGGCGGGGCGGGCGGGCGAGTAGGCGGGTCGGGCGGCGGGAGGTGAATCAGGTAGCGGGGACGGTCCGAGACTACGAGAAGCGGGTACACGATCCGCGCGCCCGAGATCAGCCGCCTACGCTGCGCTCATGCGAGGGATCATCCTGGCCGGTGGCAGCGGCACACGGCTCTATCCGATCACGAAGGCGATCAGCAAGCAGCTGATGCCGATCTACGACAAGCCGATGATCTACTACCCGCTCTCCCTGCTCATGAATGCCGGGATCAGCGAGGTCCTGGTCATCACCACGCCCGAGGACCAGGCCGGCTTCCAGCGGCTGCTCGGCGACGGGGCCGACGTCGGCATCGAGATCAGCTACGCCGTCCAGCCGCGGCCCGAGGGCCTGGCGCAGGCGTTCATCATCGGCGCCGACTTCATCGGCGACGAGTCCGTCGCGCTCGTCCTCGGCGACAACATCTTCTACGGCACCGGGCTGGGCCAGAGCCTGCGCGCCAACACCGACCCGACCGGCGGGCACGTGTTCGCCTACCACGTCTCCAACCCCAGCGAGTACGGCGTCGTGGAGTTCGACGACGACGGCGTGGTGATCTCCATCGAGGAGAAGCCGACCCGCCCCAAGAGCAACTACGCGGTCCCCGGTCTGTACTTCTACGACAACCAGGTCGTCGAGATCGCCCGCAACGTGAAGCCGAGCGCCCGCGGGGAGCTGGAGATCACCGCGATCAACGACGAGTACCTGCGCCGCGGCGAACTCACGGTCACCGTGCTCGAGCGCGGGACGGCGTGGCTCGACACCG
Organism: uncultured Actinomycetota bacterium; assembly: GCA_963748305.1. Taxonomy (GTDB): domain Bacteria; phylum Actinomycetota; class Actinomycetes; order Mycobacteriales; family Geodermatophilaceae; genus Blastococcus_B. Next base: position 181,470 of record CAVVIN010000014.1, read on the forward strand.
GGACCCACGCCTCGATGATGCAGGCGGCCGAGTTCGTCCGGGTCGTCGAGGAACGCCAGGGCTGGAAGATCGGCTGCATCGAGGAGATCGCCTGGCGGCGCGGCTTCATCGACGACGCCCGGCTCGAGGCGCTGGCCAAGCCGCTGCAGAAGAGCGGCTACGGCGACTACCTGCTCGGCCTGCTCGCCGAGCCGGGCGCCTCGGCGCGCCGCGGAGGTTCAGCCCAGCCCGGCGTAGAGCGCCCAGAGCCGGCGGGCCGCCGCGCGGCCCAGCTGAACTCCCCGGCCCGCCGGCGCCCGGCCTCGGTCATGCCGCGCGCGCAGCGCGGCCGGCCGCAGACCTCGCCCAGCGCGTCGGCCAGCGCCGCGGCGTCGCCCACCGGCACGGTCACCGTGGCGCCGCCGCCGACCTCGACCAGCGCGGGGTCGTCCGAGCTCACGACCGGGACGCCGGCGGCCATCGCCTCGAGCACGGGCAGCCCGAACCCCTCGGCCCGGCTGGGCGCGACCAGCGCCGTCGCCCGGGCGAGCACGACGGCCAGGTCGGCGTCGGGCAGCCGGCCGAGCAGCCGGACGCGGTCACCCAGCCCCAGCTCGGCGGCCCGGCTGGGCACGTCGACGCCGCCCCAGCCGGGCTGACCGACCACGAGCAGCGGGGCGTCCGGAGCCGACGGGCGCGCGAGCGCGTCCAGCAGCACGTCGAGCCCCTTGCGCGGCTCGATCGTGGCCAGGGTGAGCGAGGTACGGCCCTCCGGCAGGCCGAGGGCGGTCGCCCGCGCGTCGGCGTCGGCGGCAGGTCGAGGGCGGCGCTGACCCCCTCGCCGACGACGTGCGGCGGGCGGGGCAGACGCAGGTGCCGGGCGAGCTCGTCGGCCACCGCCTGGGTGGGCACGACGAGCGGCGTCGGCGTCGCCGCGCCGCCCGCTCGATGGCCGCGCGGTGCCAGCTGACGCCGCGCGGGGTGAGCGTCTCGGGATGCGTCCAGGGGACGGCGTCGTGCACCGTCACGACCAGCGGCGTGCCGCCGCGGGGCGGGGCCAGGGGGGTCGGGGCGTGGAGCACGTCGACACCACGCGGCCGCGGGCCGAGGCCGCGCTCCCAGGCCAGCGTCAGCGGCCGCCGGGGCAGCAGCAGGCGCCGCGGACCGGCCACCCCGGGCACGGCCGCCGCGGCGAGGTCGCGGTGCCACGCCGTCCAGCCGGACACCGAGGCCCCCGGCGGCGCCTCGGCGGCCAGGGCCTCGGCCAGCTCCCGGGCGTAGCGACCCGTGCCGCCGGGCACAGGGCCGAGGCACTGCTCGAGCAGGATCCCGAGCCGGATACCGGCTCCCGTCACCGGCGCGGGGCGGCGGCCCGCCGGGCCGCCCCCTTCCGCCCGGCGATGAAGAAGCCGGCGGCGAGCAGGACGTCGGCGACGACGAGCACCACGCGCGAGAGGATGGCGACGGTCAGCACGGCCCCGCCCGGCAGGAGCGGCGGCGAAGCCCAGGACGAGCGCCGCCTCGCGCACGCCGGCCCCGGCGGGCGCGACGATGATCAGGAAGCCGGCCACCCAGGCCAGCGAGAAGACGCCGATGCTCATCAGCCAGAGCGACGCCCCGCTGCCACCGAGCCCCTGCACCAGCGCGCCGAAGTGCAGGCCCAGCGCGACCCACGACACCAGCAGCAGCCCGGTCGCCGCGGAGCAGGACCGGCCAGGTGAGCCGGACCGGCGTCGCGGGCCGGCGCAGGACCCGGAAGGCCAGGGCGCTCCACCACGCCACCACCGGCGGGAGCAGCAGCAGGACGAGGGCCGGCACCGCGAGGAACGCCCACCAGTACTCGCTGACCAGCCCCGGGATCGCGAAGGGCAGGGTCACCCCCGCGACCAGGAGCGCGGCGATGACGCTCAGCGCGACGGACAGGAAGGTGGCTGCGGCGGCCTGGCGCGCGGGGATCCGCAGGTCGCGGGCCATGTCCACCTGCGCGACCAGGTTCCAGATGCCGCCGGGCAGGTACTTGCCGAGCTGGGCGATGAAGAAGACCCTCAAGCCCGCCACCGGCGCCGTCCGGTAGCCCTGGCTGGCCAGCAGGTCCCGCCAGACCAGTCCCGGGAGCGCGGCGCCGAACATCCCCAGGAGCAGGCTCAGCAGCACCAGGCCCGGGGAGATCGACCGCAGGGCGAGGGCGACCTCGTCGCGCTGCTGCCAGAGCAGCACGGCCAGGGCGATGACGACGGCGGCGACGAAGCCGTACCGCAGCAGCATCATGCCGCGGGACTTCGGACGGGGCGCCGGGCCGAGCGGCTGCACGTCGTCCGGCGTCGGACAGGTCCGGACGGGTGGCGGAGCGGTCACCGGGTGGCGATGACCAGCAGCGCCTTCGGGAACCGGCGGATCCCCTTCCGCCGGATGTCCACCGCGGTGAAGTCCCGGCACAGCTCGCGCAGCGAGTGCTCGGTGAACCGCCAGAAGTCGATCGGCTCGTCGTGGTACGGGTAGATGTGCGGCACGGCGATCAGCATCGTGCCGCCGGGGCGGAGCGCCTTGCGCATGTTGTCGACGGCGGCGTGCACGTCGAACACGTGCTCCAGGACGTACATGCAGAGGATGACGTCGAACTCCTGGTCGATCGACATGTCCGTCACGTCGACCACCCGGTGCCCGAAGTCCGGGTTGACGTCGGACTGGACGAAGCCGGCCGCACCGGGGAACGCGCCCTTCAGCGAGTAGGCGTCGTGCCCGAGGTCCTGCCGCCCGCTGCCGATCTCCAGGATGTGCGCCTGGCTGACGTCACCGAGCACGTCGACGGCCACGCGGTCGGACCACTTCCGCGTCGCGAGCAGCAGGTGCGCCGCCCGCCGTGCGACCTCGTTCGCGATCGCCGTTGCCCTGGTCATCGCTGTTCCCCCTCGTGCCGTGCCGGTCCCGTCCCGATGGCGTCGCGGAGCAGGGTCACGTAACGGGCGCCGATCGCGTCCATGGAGTACGTGGCCGCGCGGTCGACGGCGGCCCGCCCCATGCGCTGCCGGGCCTCGGGGTCCTTCAGCAGCGTACTGATCGCGGTGGAGAGCGCGGCGGCGTCCCCGGGCTCGACGAGGTGGCCGGCCGGCGCGATCGGCGCGCCGTCGCGTCTCGCCGGCGACGGCGTCGCTGAGGCCGGGCAGGTCACTGGCCACGATGGGCGTGCCGGCCGCCATCGCCTCCAGCAGGGCGACGGGGAGCCCGTCCTGGTCGCCCGAGCGGGCGCGGACCGACGGGAAGACCGCCACCTCCGCTCGGCCGAGCAGCCGCGCCAGGTCGGTGGCGGACTGCTGGCCGTGGAAGACCACCCGGTTCCCCAGCGGCCGGGCCCGCTCCTCCAGCGCCGCCGCGCAGCGGGCCGTCGCCCGCGACGTCGAGGGCCCACGCGAGATCGCCGGGCAGCTGCCGGAGCGCGTCCAGCAGGATCTCGACGCCCTTCTTCTCGACCAGCCGGCCGACGAACACCAGCCGCCCGGGAATGCGCTCGGCCGGCACCTCCGACCGCCGGATCCGGCCCAGCTCGACGCCCATCGGGAGGACGCGCACCTTCTCGGGCGCGACCCCCAGATCGATGACGACCTGCCGCATCTCCTCGTTCATGACGGTGACGGCGCTGGCCCTGCGCAGGACCCTCCGCTTGAGCAGCCGGGCCGGTCCGTTGGTGAGCGCGTAGAGGTCGCCGCCGAGGGTCGTGACCAGCCACGGGACCCCTCGCGCGCCCAGCAGCGCCATCAGCCCCTGTGGAATGATCCAGTGCACATGGATCACATCCGGGGCGGTGTCACGGACCGCGCGGCGCACCGCGAGGGCACCGGCCAGGAAGAACGACGGCACCTGCAGCCAGCGGCTCGGCCGGGCGCGGAGGTTCTCGAGGATCGCGCCGTCGGCGAGGTCCTCCCAGCGCCGCGGGAAGAACCGGTAGCGCCGCACCTCGACGCCGTCCCGCGTCTCCCGCTGCCGCCCGCCCGGCACCAGCGGCGCCAGGACGACGGTGTCGAAGCCGGTGGCCTCGACGCGGGCCAGGTCGGCCACGAAGGCGGGCGTCCCGTCCCCCACCTCGGCTGGCAGGGTGGACGCGAGGACCAGCAACCGCGGACGACCTCGCCGGGCGTCTGCACCGACTCGAGAATTGTTCACCGTGGGGGATTCTGACATGCCGCCGCAGGACACCCGGCCGCGAGCGGTCGCCGTGCTGGGCGCCCGCGGCTTCATCGGGCGGGCCATCACCGCGGCCCTCGACCTGCACGGCGTGCCCACCGTCTGCCGCGGCAGCCAGGCCCCCGCGGTGCGCGGCCGGCGAGCTCGACCCGGAGGTCGCCGGGGCCGCGACCGTCGTCGTCGTGACCGGCCGAAGCAGCCCCGCGCAGGCCGAGCGAGAGCCCGCGACCGCCGCGACGGAGCTGGCCGAGGGGCGCGAGCTGTTCGACCTGCTCGGGCGGGCCCGCCGGGGCGGCCAGCACCCCCAGCGCGTCCTCCTGGCGAGCTCCGGCGGCGCGGTCTACGACACCGGGCACCCGGCGCCCTTCGACGAGCGGTCCCCCACCGCCCGGGTCAGCGCCTACGCCCGCCTGAAGCTCGACCTCGAGGAGGCGTTCCTCGCCGGCGCCGACGACACCTCGGAGCGCTCCGTGCTGCGGCTGTCCAACGTCTACGGGCCCGGCCAGCGTCTCGGCACCGGCCAGGGCGTCGTGGGCTACTGGTTCCGGGCCCTGCTCGACGACGACCCGATCCAGCTGTTCGGCGACCCGGAGACGATCCGCGACTACGTGTACGTCGACGACGTCGCCGAGGCCTTCTGGGCCGCCCACCTCTCGGCCCGGCCGCTGCCGCCGGTCATCAACATCGGCTCGGGCGAGCCCACCTCACTGCGCGCCCTGGTCCACGTGCTGCTGCGCGCGGCGCAGCGGCCCCGTCATCCCGTGGAGATGACCGAGGACCGCCCCTTCGACCGCCGGCACACCTGGCTCGACGTGCGCACGGCGCACCGGGCCCTGGGCTGGCAGCCGTCGACGACGCTGCAGGACGGCCTGACGACCACCTGGGAACGGGCGGTCGCCGAGGCCGTCAGCGGGACCGCTGACGCGGCGCGCTGACCTCGAGACCGCGGTGCCGGCCGGGGGCCGGGCCCCGCCGGACGCTGTCGGACACCGCGAGGTCCGACATCGGCGGCTCCGCCGCCCGGAAGCCGCCTGTCCGGGCGTCCGGCACGTGCTCGTCCGGCTCCTCCGGCGGTGTGGCCGGGCGAGCGCTCCGCGGGGCACGACCACGCAGGAGCTTCTCCATCGGCTTCTCGACGAGCGTGTGCAGCAGCCACGCGGCGACCAGGGAGACCCCGAGGACCAGGGCGAGCACCTTCAGGCTGCGCACGCCCGTGGAGACCGCCAGCCAGTCGTGGCCGACCTCGGCCGTGAAGACCCGCAGCACGAGCTGGTGCACGAGGTAGAAGCAGAACGAGATGTTGCCGAGGAGCACCAGGCTCTTCGAGGACCAGAAGGTCGACTGCGGAGCCGTCCACGTCCCGCTGGGCGTAGGCGAGGATCAGCAGGCAGAACGGCACGACCGTGACGGCCACGACCGCGAAGCCCGCGGGCACCTTGCCGGCCGCGATCCAGGCCACGGCCAGGGACGTCCAGGCCAGCGCCACGGGGACCCGCGGCAGGGCGCCCTTGCGGAGCAGCGCCACCAGGACGATGCCCAGGACGAACTCCATGATCCGGACGGCCGGGCTGATGTAGACGATCCAGACGTCCGGGGTGGCGGGGAGCTGCCAGCCGCCCTGGAGCACGAGGTCCCTGCCCGAAGGCGAGCGCCATCGAGCCCGATGCCGCCGAGCAGCACGCCGGCGAGGGCGACCGCCGAGCGGACCCGCATGCGCATGATGCTGCTCGCGTACAGCGGGAAGGTCAGGTAGAAGAACGCCTCGACCGACAGCGACCAGTTGACCGAGTTGACCGAGAAGTACCAGTCCTTGGCCGGGATCCAGGCCTGGACCATGGCGAGGTTGGCCGCCAGCCGCTCCAGGGAGAAGTACCGGCCGTCCCAGAAACGGCTGACCAGGTAGCCGGCCAGGGTCGCGACGGCGTAGGCCGGCCAGAGGCGCGCGGCCCGCCGCCGCCAGAAGGAGGTCGCGCGGTCACCCGGCTGCATCGACCAGGCGAGCACGAAGCCGGAGAGCAGGAAGAAGAACGAGACGCCGGCGCGACCGTGGCCGAAGACCGCCGTCAGTGCCTCCCGCAGCGTGCCGGTGGTCAGCTCGAACGCGTGGTGCAGGAAGACGATCCCGGCGGCGAAGAACCGCAGGCCGGTGAGCGAGTCCAGGCGGCTCGGCCGGGCCGGTCGGCGGGAGCCGTGCGCGGCCATGTCGCGCGGGAGATTCAGCCGTACCGTGTGCGCCTCGACACTCTGCGTCACTACCGGTCCCATCTATCGTCCCGGTCGGTGACCCCCGGGATGCCGAGCACTGAGGCGGGCGCAGGGAGCGCCGATCACCTGGACGAACACCCGCGGGTGCGGGACGGAACCGGGCCGGACTGCCGCGGCCGGCCGCTCAGGTCTCGCCGCGTGACCTCACGATCAGGTCCGCCAGCAACGCCAACGTGAAGATGAGCAGTCCACTGATGAATAACAGAACCGCGTTCGTCGTGATGCCGAAGTCGTAACGGATGACATCGATGATGCCCTTGATGAAACTGAGACTCAGGAGAGTCAGCGCCAGCGGCATCAGGACCTTGATCGGGTTGAAGTACATGACCATCCGCAGCACCTGCAGGATGTAGCGGTAGGCGTCCTTCACGAAGTGGAACTTCGAGCTGCCCGATCGCTTCGCGTAGTGGATCGGCAGGTAGTCCACCGGGTGCTGGTTGGACAGGAACGACATCGTGATCGTCGTGACGCAGCTGAAGCCGGGGGGCAGCAGGCGCAGGTAGGGCAGCGAGACATCGCGCCGGAAGGCCCGCAGCCCGGAGTTGAGGTCGGGGATCTTCGTCGAGGAGAGCCGCTCGGCGATCTTGCGGATGACCCACTTGGCCGGCACCCGGAGGAACTTGTGCGTGCCCTCCTCGGTGGTGCGGGCGCCCACGACCTGGTCGACGCCGACGTTGTCGTCGAGGTACTTGACGAACTCCGGGATCCGCTCGTTCGGGTACGTCATGTCCGCGTCGGTCCAGACCACGATCCGGCCGTAGGCCTCGCGCGTGCCGATCCGGCGTGCGGTACCCGAGCCGCCGTTGGTGCGGAACGGCATGAGCCGCATGTGCGGGCGCGTGGGCAGGGCGGCCTGGAGGATCTGGAGCGTGTTGTCGGTCGACTTGTCGTCGATGACCAGGAGCTCGTAGCGGTAGCCGCTGGCGTCCATCGCGACGGTGATCCGATCGATCTCCTCCATCACGTGGTCCTGCTCGTTGTAGCAGGGCAGGACGACGGTCACGTCGAGGGTGTTCTCACCCGTCGGCAGGTCCGCCGCACTCAACGACATGTGGCCCGGGGCGGCCGTGACGGTGGGTGCGGTCGGCGGGTGGGCAGTGGACGGACTCGCGGCCACTGGAGTGGTCACGTCCGAAGGTGTTGCTGTCACGTCAGGCGACGTTACCTCGACCGAAAGGCTGCTTCACGGGCACGGTCGACTTCGACCACAGGAACCTCAATCGTCCCAATGTCTCGTCGACGCACATCTGCGAGTTCAGCGCTCACCGTTCGAGCGATGCGCGGCGTCGTTCCCCCCGTAGGGGCTGCCCTCGTAGATGGCCCCGTCCCCGGCCTCGGCGCCATCAGCCGTCGTCACTCGAGAGGAGTCCGTCCGATCGTCCCAGCCGCGCCGGTCGTCGATGACCCCGCGCTGGTCGTCGATGACCCCGCGGTGGTCGCCGAGACTCGGATCCATGCGATCGCGAGCCCGTGGCTCGCCGTGCTGGACGCCGCGACCGGTGGACGTCCGGCCGAGGACGAAGGCGAGAGCGAGCCCGCACGCCATCATCGCCCCCAACAGGGCCGCCACGACCGACCAGGACCACGCCGACCAGCCGAGGTACAAGTCCAGGGCTCGCCCCACCGACTGCCCATCCGCCAAGTAGTAGATCTCGAACGCCAACAACAGCCCGGTGACGGCCACGCCCATCCCGACGACGGCCACCAGGGCGAGGAGGAAGCGTTCGGGCAGCCGCCCCAGCCGGACCAGGCGATCCAGCCCCATGGCAACAAGGACCAGAAGCGGTACGAGGAGCACGAAGAGGTATCTGCCCTGCTGGCCCGGGAACGTGTGAGAGACCCGGTGCGCGGAATACGTCGTCGCCAGCAGGACGCCGAAGGTCAGCGCGATGCCGACAACGAAGACAGCGCGCTCTCCGACATGCCGCCGTGTCACGAGCCCCACGGCCAGCAAGAGAAGCAGGACGATCGTCAACGTCCTCGTGAGACCGACGGGCATCGGCGCCTCGAGCAGTCCGATGTTGCCGAAGAAGCTGCCGCTGACCCTGCGCTGGAACTGGTCGACGAAGAAGTCGCCGAAGTCGAGCACGGGCCCATTGGCGCGCGGTGTCTCGTAGGCCTGGGGCTGGACGCGTCCGTACCGCACGATGTTCAACGCCCACCACCAGCCGCCCAGGACGAAGGCGAGCCCGAGCACCCAGGAACTGTTGCGCAGGAACGGCCACGTCCAGCTGCGCAGGTCCCCGCCGGGTGCGGCTCGCCGGTAGGCGATGGCGAGGGCGATCGGGACCACGGGGAGCAGCGTGAGCGCCGTTCCCTTGGTCCAGCACACGGCACCCGTGGCGACCGCGACCACGAGGAGGCGACGCGTCGTGGGGCCGGCAGTCATCAGCCGGACGAGGGCGGCGACCAGCACCGACGCCGCGGCGATCGTCAGCCCGTCGTTGGTGACGGATCCACCGACGAATCCCAGTTGCGGGATGAGTAACGGCAGGAAAGCCGCCGCCTGCGCGGTCCACTCACGGCCGGTGATGTCCCGCGTCACGAGGTACAAGCACAGCGGCACCGTTGCCGCGATGCTGAGTCCTGTCAGGAACCGGAGAAAGTACAGCGCCCGGTCGTACCTCCAGTTCTCCGCTCCCACCACCTTGAACGCGACCGCCGTGACGGCGTAATAGCCGGGCGGATGCTGGGTCATCTGATCCATGGTGCGTGTCGGCGAGGGCCCCGGATCGAGCTCGGCCAGCGAGTCGCGGTCGTCCACACCCGTCGGTGAGAGGTCAGTGAACAGCGCCCCTGTGGGCGCGACGATCGCGCCGGGCACCCACGTCCTCGCACCGTCGTGAATCGCACCGGAGAGCGTGATGATGTCGACCACTTCACTCTCCAGGCGAGCGTCCCCGGGCTCCGGCCAGCCGCCGCCGTTGGCGATGCGCAGGATGCTGTTGAGGTGCTGGGGCTCGTCCGGCGCGCGGGTCGCGGGAGTCAGTGCCGCCCACACCATCGTGGTCAAGAGCAGGAGCGCGCCGGCAATCCACACGGCCGGAGGCGGTGCCGCCCTCCGCAGCGCCCGCGCTCCGTCGGCCATCCGCCCGGTGATGCCTCTGGGCGGCACCGTCGGGCCCGACCTCTGGCGCGTCGCGCCGGCCGTCTTCCTCACTCGGACCTCCGGTTCCGCGCCCGCGCCGGACCGCCGCCCCTGGTGTCGGCTCCTCGGCGGGAAGCACGGACGGCAGGAAACGCTGCACTCATGGAGGCGTCCCCGGGTAGGTCCTCCGCTGGAGCTGTCCTGTGGCGCCAGCCCCGCACTCCGGGGCGGCGACGCGCCCATACCGTACCGCCCGCAGCATGCCAAGGGCCGGAAGGAGCTGGTGGGCGGGTCGCGACGGCCAGTCGCCCACCCGCGACATGACGCACGCGGCGGTGTTGACCCGGCCCGCGGACCGCCTACGACGGGTCGGAGAAGCCTTCTCTCATCGCCTCGCGCAAGGCCGTCCGCCATGGGCGGGCGAGGGCTGAACCCGGCGGCAGTCCATGCGTCGCCGTCGAGGACCGAGTAGGCGGGCCGGGGCGCCGGTCGGGGGAATTCGGCCGTCGTGATGGGCCGCACCCGCTCCGGGTCGGCGCCCAGCTCCTCGAAGACCGCACGGGCGAAGCCGCACCAGCTCACCTGGCCGGCGTTCGTGAAGTGCAGCACCGGTGGCACCGCGCCCTTCCGGGCGCCGAGCTCGACCAGGCCGGCGGCCAGGTCGGCCGACCAGGTGGGTGAACCGACCTGGTCGTCGACGACGGTCAGCGTCTCGTGCTGCCCCTCGAGCCGGACCATCGTGCGCACGAAGTTGCCGCCGTGCCGGCCGTACACCCAGGCGGTCCGGACGACGCTCGCGTCGCCACCGGCGGCCGCGACCGCCTGCTCCCCCGACGCCTTGGTCCGGCCGTAGGCCGACCGCGGTGCGATCGGCGCGTCCACGGCGTAGGGCTCGGTCGCCGCTCCGTCGAACACGTAGTCGGTGGACACGTGCACCAGCCGTCCCCGGCCGGCCAGCTCCTCGGCCAGCCACCCGGGCGCCCTGCCGTTGACCACCTCGGCGGTCGCCTCGTCGGTCTCGGCGGCGTCCACCGCGGTGTACGCGGCCGCGTTGACGAGGACGGCGCGGTCGGCCTGCGCGCCGGACAGCCAGTCCCGGACCGCCGACCGGACGGCGGCCTCGTCGGTGAGGTCGAGCTCCGCGCGGCCCAACCCGGTGACGACGTCGTCCGGACGGGAGCTGAGGACCTCGAGCAGATCCGTGCCGAGCTGACCCCGCGCCCCCGTGACCAGCCAGGCGATCCTGGCTGCGTCCCCGGATGGGTCCCCGAGCTCGCTCACTCGGCGTCCTGCGAGCCCACCACCTGGTGGGCGGTCGCCGCCGCCTCCTTGAGCGGCTCCCACCACGCGCGGTTGTCGCGGTACCACTGCACGGTCAGCGCGAGGCCGTCCTCGAACGTCATCCGCGGGGCGTACCCGAGCGCGGCGGTCTTGGAGTAGTCGACCGAGTAGCGGAGGTCGTGGCCGCCGCCGCGCGGGTCGATGATGTTCTCGACGTAGCTCCAGTCGCGGCCGGTCGCCTCGAGCAGCTTCTCGGTGAGCTCCTTGTTGGAGAGCTCGCGCCCGCCGCCGATGTTGTAGAACTCGCCGGGCTGCCCCTTCTCGACCACGAGCTGGATGCCGCGGCAGTGGTCGTCGACGAACAGCCAGTCGCGGACGTTCGCGCCCTCGCCGTAGAGCGGCACCTTGGCGCCGTCGAGGAGGTTGGTCACGAACAGCGGGATGACCTTCTCGGGGAAGTGGTAGGGCCCGTAGTTGTTGCTGCACCGGGTGGTGGAGATGTTCAGGCCGTAGGTCTTCGCGTAGGCCCGGGCCAGCAGGTCACTGCCCGCCTTGGCCGCCGAGTACGGGGAGTTGGGCTCGAGGATCTGGTCCTCGGTCCAGGACCCCTCGTCGATCGAGCCGTAGACCTCGTCGGTGGAGACGTGCAGCACCCGGCCGACCTTGTGCCGGAGTGCCGCCTCGAACACCTGCTGGGCGCCGAGCACGTTGGTGAGGACGAAGTCCGCCGCCCCGTGGATGGACCGGTCGACGTGCGACTCGGCCGCGAAGTTCACCAGGATGTCGTGGCCCGGGAGCGCCCGGTCGAGATCCTCGGAACTGCAGATGTCGCCCTGCTCGAACCGGTAGCGCGGGTTGTCCGCGACGGGTGCGAGGTTGGCGAGGTTGCCCGCGTAGGTCAGCTTGTCGAAGACGGTGACCTCGGCGTCCTCGAACCCGGGGTACCCCCCGGAGAGCATGGTGCGCACGTAGTGGGAGCCGATGAAGCCGGCGCCGCCGGTGACCAGGATGCGCATCGAGCAGAACCCCTCCGGGGTGGACGTGACAGTCAGCACGCGAACGTGAGACACGGACGGGGCCAGTGTTACAGAGACGCTCGGTGGGTCCCCGACTTGTGACGGAAAGAGTCGTATCGTCCGAAAGACTCCGCCGCTGGATGACGAGCCCCTGCGCTCCGTTCGAGCAGGCCAGCCCGACGTGAGGAAGTCCCGTGAGCACGTTCGACCGAGGCAACGAGCCCCAGCGGCCACCGCTGCCTGCGCGCCTGGACCCGCGCCTGGGCACGCCGCCGCGCTCGGACCGCTCCCGCGGTGGCCGCAGCGTCGAGGCGTCGGGCCGGACCGGTGGCAGCCGGATGGCGATCGTCGCCCGCGCGGTGGCCGGACTGGTGACGGTCTGCGTGCTGGCCGCGAGCGGCTGGGGCTGGTACCTGGGCCGGGTCGCCGACGCGAGCGTGAACCGCACCGACGCGATCCCGACCGACGGCAACGAGGGCATCGGCGGCGGCGCGGCGATGAACCTGCTGCTCGTCGGCAACGACAGTCGGGCCAGCGCCTCCGAGGAGCAGCTCGACGAGCTGAACACGACGGCTCACGACGGCATCAACACCGACACGATGATCCTGGTGCACGTCCCGGCCGACGGCTCGAAGGCCTCCTTCGTCTCCTTCCCGCGCGACTCCTGGGTCGACATCCCCGGCTACGGGATGGACAAGCTGAACGCGGCCTACGCGTTCGGCTACGAGTACGAGGCCGGCGAAGGCGCCACCGACGCGGAGCGCCAGGCGTCCGGCGCGCAGCTGCTCATCCGCACGATCAGCGGCCTCACCGGCCTGCAGATCGACCACTACGCCGAAGTGGACCTGCTCGGCTTCTTCAACCTGAGCTCCGTCGTCGGCGGCGTCGAGGTCAACCTCTGCGAGCCGGTGCAGGACGCCTACTCCGGCGTCGACCTGCCCGCGGGCGTGCAGACGATCGAGGGCGAGCAGGCCCTGGCGTTCGTCCGTCAGCGGCACGGGCTGCCCCGCGGCGACTTCGACCGGATCATCCGCCAGCAGGTGTTCATCGGCGGCATGATCCGCAAGCTTCTGTCGGACAACGTGCTGTTCGACCTCGGCAAGCAGCGCGAGCTGGTCGAGGCCGCCGCGAACTCGCTGACCGTCGACCGCTCGCTGGACCTGCTGGGCCTCGCCAGCCAGATGCAGGCCGTGACCGCCGGCAACGTGGAGTTCCAGACCATCCCCTACATCGGGGACGACGCCGACGACCAGGGCCGCTACATCCTGCGGCTGGAGGACGAGGAGACGCTCCACCAGTTCTTCGCCGACCTCTCCGCCCCCCCGGTGGCGCCGGCCGAGCCGACCGAGACCGCCGCCCCGGAGACCGTGGCACCGGCACAGGTGTCGGTGAACGTCTTCAACGGCTCCGGCATCTCCGGTCTGGCCGCCTCCACCGCCACGGCCCTGCAGGGCCAAGGATTCACCGTGGCCAGCACCGGCAACGCGGACAGCGCCGAGTACACCGCCACGGAGATCCGCTACGCCCCGGGGGACGTGGCCCTGGCCAACACCCTCGCGGCGACCATCCCGGGCGCGACCGTCGCCGAGGCGGAGGAGCCGACGCCGGGCACCGTCGACCTGGTCCTCGGGTCGAACTTCAACGGCATCGGGCAGGCCGTCACCACGCCGGAACCGACCGAGTCGGTCGAGGGCGAGGACGCCCGCACCGCGGCGGACACGACCTGCATCAACTGATGGAGCCGAGGACCCGTCCGGCGCGGCCACGGGTCACCGTGGTCGTCGTCACCTGGCAGGGGGCGGCCCTGCTCGACCCCTGCCTGGACTCCCTCGCATCCCAGACGGCGGCCCACGAGGTACTCGTCGTCGACAACGCCTCCACCGATGGAACGGCAGACCTGCTCCTCCGGCGCTCTGAGGTCCGCGTGATCCGCACCACGGAGAACCTCGGTTTCGCCGGCGGAGCACAGCTCGGGCTCGAGTCGACCGGGACGGAGTTCGTCGCCCTTCTCAACGACGACGCCGTGGCGGAACCGACCTGGCTCGAAGAGCTCCTCTCGGCGGCTGACAGTCACCAGGGCGCCGCCGCGATCACCTCACTGCTACTGCTGGCCGGCACCGATCCGCCTGTTGTCAACAACGCCGGCGTGGTGCTGCTGCCCACTCTGTACGGGGCCGACCGCGCCTTCGGGTGCTCGGTGTCGGAGGTGGACGAGCCGACCGAGGTGTTCGGATTCAGCGGAGGTGCGGCACTCCTACGGCGCGACGCGGCCCTGGCCGTCGGCGGGTTCCCCGCACGATTCTTTCTCTACTACGAGGACACCGATCTCTCCTGGCGCCTGCGATTGGCCGGGTGGTCGATCCGTTACGAGCCGGCCGCAGTGGTGCACCACCGCCACGCCGCGAGTTCCGACCCGGCGTCGCGTGGCTTCGCTTTCCACAATGAGCGAAATCGGCTCCTGATGCTGGCCCGGTGTGCCCCGATCCGCCCCGCAATCAGGGCCTGGGCGCGCTTCTGTGTCACCACGGGCTCGTTGGCCCTCCGGAGCCTCGGGCGCGACCACTCAGCGACACCGCAGAACTGGCGGGTGGGTGTGCGGCTCAGCGTGCTGCGCTCGGCAGTACGACTGCTGCCCTGGGCCCTGGGACACCGACGGGCGATCCGCGCTTCAGGCGTCACGGAGAACATTTCCGTTCTGGGACACTGACGTCGTTCGCAGCACGCGCCTCCTGTCCCTCTGGATCCCCACGCCTCCCTCGGCGGCGCAGACGGGTCCAGTCGCGGTGCTACCGTCGGTTGCTGACGATCCGATGTGACCACCCGTCGCTCCTCCTCACCTTTCGCGGCGGGTCAGTGGTGGACTCAGAGACAGGTGGACGCGCTCGCATGACTCAGTCCGTTCGGACGGTATGGCAGTACCGCGGACTGATCGGGAACTTCGCCAACCGCGAGATCAAGGGCAAGTACAAGGGCAGCCTGCTCGGATCCGCGTGGTCGTTGATCAACCCGCTCGCCACACTCGCCATCTACAGCCTGGTCTTCGGCTTCATCCTCAAGTTCCCGACCCCCGTCGCGGGGAACGGCTCGTTGACCAGCTTCACCATCTACCTGTTCACCGCTCTCGTGGTCTGGAACTTCTTCCAGTCCGTGACCACCAGCGGGATGGGTGCACTGGTGAGCGCCGGACCCTTGCTGAGGAAGATCTACTTCCCGCCCTTCGCGCCGGTGATCGGCTCAGCCGGTGCGGTGCTCAACCAGACCGCCATCGAGTTCGGCCTTCTGTTCGTCGTCTACCTCGTCGTGCAGAACATCAGCTGGACGTTCCTGCTCGTGCCGGTGCTCCTGGTGTTGCTGAGCATGTTCTGCCTGGGACTGGGCCTGGTCCTGTCGATCGCCAACGCCCGCTACCGCGACGTCAGCTACATCGTCAGCGTCTTGATGAGCCTGCTCTTCTACCTGTCGCCGATCATCTATCCGATCTCGCTGGTGACGGACCTCTACGACGAACACTCCTGGCTGCGGCTCTACGAGTACAACCCGATCACCGCATTCATCGAGGCGTTCCGCGCAGCGCTGTGGCACCTGGAGTTTCCCGGGTGGGGCGCGTTGGCCTACCTGGCGGCGATCAGCATCCTCGTGCTGGTGGGCGGCTGGACGTTCTTCCAGCGGAAGTCCGCGGACGTGAGCGAGGAGCTGTGACCGTCTTTCACCCGAGCGACCTGGAAGCGCCCACCGAGGAGCGGGCCGTCGAGGTCGCCATCGAGATCCGCGAGGTCACCAAGCGCTTCCGCCGCTACAACGACCGCAGGACCAACATCAAGGAGATCTTCAGCGCCAATCGGACGCGCGCGAAGAGGTACGACGATTTCTGGGCCCTCAAGGGCATCAGCCTGGACATCCCCCGCGGAAAGACCTTCGGGCTCATCGGACACAACGGCTCGGGCAAGTCGACGCTGCTCAAGCTCGTCGCCGGTATCCACCGGCCGACGACGGGCACGATCGTCTCGCACGGCCGGATCTCGGCAATGCTCGAACTGGGAGCAGGCTTCCACCCGGAGATGTCCGGGCGCGACAACATCTACCTCAACGGCTCGATCCTGGGTATGACCCGCAGGCAGATCGACGCCGCCATGGACAAGATCATCGACTTCAGCGGACTCGAAGAGTTCATCGACACTCCCGTCAAGGTCTACTCCTCGGGCATGTACGTCCGGCTCGGCTTCGCGATCGCGGTGAACCTGGATCCGGAGATCCTCATCGTCGACGAGGTCATCGCGGTCGGCGACGAAGAGTTCCAGCGTCGGTGCTTCGACCACCTCTACGAACTCCGCCGGAAGGGCGTGACCATCGTGCTGGTCACGCACTCCCTCGGCCTCGTCGCCGATCTCTGCGACGAGGCGGCCTGGCTGGACGGCGGCACGCTCAAGGCGGTCGGCCCCTCGCGCGAGGTCGTGGATCAGTACTTGGCGGCGGTCAACCGGCGCGAGGCCGAGGCCGGCGACAGCGGCCCGGAGGTCGGCACGGACGGCGGCGAGAGCGAGGGCAAGACGCCTCGCCGCGGGTCCGGCGAGATCCGGGTCACCAAGGTCGACTACATCGACCGCGACGGCCGTTCCCGACCCTTCCTGGCCACCGGGCAGCCGTGCACCATCCGGATCGGCTACCAGGCAACGAAGGCGCTGCCGTCGGTCACCTTCGGGCTGGGCTTCACCACCGAGAGCGGCGTCCAGGTCGCAGGCCCGAACTCCGGCTACGGCGAAGCCGCGTTCTCCGTCGAACCGGGCACGGGCCACGTCGACTTCACACTCGACGAGCTGCCCCTGCAGCCCGGCGAGTTCCTCGTGACCACCGCGGCGGTCGACAAGGGCCACCCCTACGACTTCCTCGACCGCGCCTTCGTGCTGAAGGTCCGTGCCGACGACGTCACCGAGCCCGGGCTGGTCAAGCTCACCGGCTCCTGGTCCCTGCGCACCGCGACCCTCTGACCTCCCTGACCGCCGGCCCCGAAGGAGTACGACCATGTTCAGCGCCGAATCCCTCGGCACCCTCCTGCTGGCACTGTCGACGGGCTTTCCCGACCGTGCCAAGAACATGGTGCAGACCAGCGAGGAACTCTCCGAGGACGAGCGGAAACTCCTCTGGGAGCCGCTGGCCACGACTGATGACCCCGCCGCCCAGGCGCGCGGTCTCGGTGACGCCATCCGGCAGGGCGGGACCAACGACTTCTTCGCGAACGAGTGCTACCGCGCTGCCTTCTACCTGGGGCACGGCGTGGAGGAGCTCCGTGACGACCCGCTGTTCGGCTACTTCAGCTCTCACCGGGCCGGGCGGGTCCTCGACAAGTGGGCGCACTACTTCCCGATCTACTCCCGCCACTTTGCGCCCTACCGCGGACGCCCGGTCCGCATCCTGGAGATCGGGATCTACCGCGGCGGGTCGCTGGACATGTGGCGGTGGTACTTCGGCGACCAGGTCACGCTCGTCGGGGTGGACATCGACGAGGACGCGCGTGCCGCCTCGGACCCTCGGCACGTCGTCGAGATCGGCGACCAGACCGACGCCGACTTCCTGCGCCGGGTGGCCGAGCAACACGGCCCCTTCGACATCATCATCGACGACGGCGGCCACGAGATGCAGCAGCAGATCGTCACCACCGAAACGCTCTTCCCGCTGCTGGCCGACGGCGGTGTCTTCCTCGTCGAGGACACCCACACCTCCTACTGGGAGTCCTACGCGGGTGGCCGCAACCGTGAAGGCACGTTCATGGAGTGGGTCAAGCATCGCCTCGACGACGTCAACGGGTTCCACCAGCCCAGTCCGATCGACCCGGTCTGGACCGGACAGCTCGACAGTGTGCACGTCTACGACTCCGTGGTCGTCCTTGACAAGAAGACGCGCTTCGCCCCGTTCGCCGAACAGGTCGGGCATGCAGAGTTCCTCATGTACCCACGGTCGGCCGCCGGCATGTTCTCCGAGCTGCTGGCCACCCGCGACGCGGCGCGGAACGAGCGGGACGGGCTGCGCGAGCAGCTCGCAGCGCGCGACGATGCCCGCGAGGAGGAGCGGCGGCTGCTGCGCGCCGAGGTCGCCAGCCTGCGCCCGTCCAATGCCGCGCTGAGCACGCGGCTGAACCAGCTCAGGGGCGAGCTCGACAACGCCCGCAACTCGCTGCGCAACCTGCGCCGCGGGGGCGGTACCAGCGTGTGGCGCCGTCGCGGCGGTGGCCGCTGAATGGGCTTGCGCTTCCGTTTCCTGCCGCGGGTCGTCGACGTCGCGCCGGTGACGGACGTGGAGTCCGACGCCCCGGTGCCCGGGGACGCTGAGCGGATCGCCTTCCTGGCCCACTGGTCGGAGAGCGAGCGCCAGTCGCGGTCGACGGTCACGCTGATCGCTGAACTGCAGCGGCTGGGGTACCGGGTCGTCGGTGTCCTCCACCAGCCCCGCGCCCGGCCGGCTCGACTTCGCGCACGGCGACGTGCGCCACGGCGAGCTGACCGTGCTGCGTCGGCGCAACGAAGGCTACGACTTCGGCTCGTGGGCCGTGGCGATGGCTGCTCGGGAGGACCTTCTCGACCGCCCGTACGTGCTCGTGCTCAACGACAGCCTGGTGGGCCCGTTCGCGCCCCTCGACGACGTCGTCGCTGACTTCGAGCGGACCAGCGCGGACGTCTGGGGCATGGTCGAGAGCAACCAGTTCGCGCCGCACCTGCAGTCGTTCTTCCGCGGGTTCCGGTTCGGGGTGCTCGCCGAGCCGGCCATGCGCCGGTTCTGGCGCGACCTGCGGGTCGTTCCGGACAAGAGTTCCTTGATCGAGGCCTACGAGTTCGGCTTCACCGATTTCCTGGTCCGGCACGGTTTCTCGGCCACGCAGTTCGTGCACCACAGCGAGGTGGTGGGCGAGGGGCTCAACCCGACCATGCACGCCTGGCGTGCGCTGTTCGACGCCGGTGTCCCGTTCGTGAAGCGCGAGCTGGTCCGGAACCCCGACCTCGCACCCGACGGCCGGCGCGTCCCGGCCGTCGTCGCCGATCGTTACGGGACGGACGTCGCCGACTGGCTGTGATCGCACCGCGATCGCAACCGGCCCCGGCCCCAGACCGTCACAGGAAAGTAGAGAGAGATGCTCGAAGGAACCCTCGTACGGCGAGCCGCCGGCCGCATCAAGCGCGGTGCCGCCCGGCGGCTACGGCCGCGCACGCGCCTGCGCCAGCTTCGGGCGCAGCTGCAGCTGCGCGGCCGGGTGTCCCGGGTCCTCGGCCTCGAGCTGCCGCGGGACTACGGCCGTCCGTTCTTCCCGGACGCCTCCTTCAACGAGTGGGTGCGCCGCCTCGACGCGGGCCGCCCGGTCCTCTACCCGCCGAGCTGGCGGTCCCACGGCCGGCTGGTCATCGACGAGCCCGCGCGGGTCGCCGTCCTCCTGCACGTGCACTTCCCCGAGTTGGTCGACGAGCTGATCGACCAGCTCGGCACCATCCCGGTCCCGTTCGATCTCATCGTGACCAACAGCTCGGGCGCCGAGCTCGACATCCGGCCGGTCCCCGGCATGCGCAACTGCCGGGTGCTGCCGGTGCAGAACCACGGCCGGGACATCTGGCCGACGGTCGCCGCGGTGAACTCCGGCGTCCTGGACCCCTACCTGCTCGATCCTCAAGGTGCACACCAAGAAGAGCGCCTGGCGGGAGGAGCACGCGGAGCTCGCCGGCGACGGCGCCACCTGGCGCGCCGGCTTCCTCGAGCAGCTGCTCGGCGACCGGACGAACGTCGAGCACATCTGCTCCGCCTTCCGCGCAGACCCCGGGCTCGGCGTGGTCACCGCCGACGGGAGCGTCCTGGGTGCGGAGTTCTGGGGCGACAACCAGCGCAACGCGCGCGAGCTGGCCCGTCGGCTGGAGTTCGCCGCTGGACGACGACTCCCTGACCTTCGCTGCCGGGTCGATGTACTGGTGTCGCGGCATCGTGCTGCAGGGCCTCCGCGCGCTGACGATGACGGCGTCGGACTTCGAGCACGAGAAGGGCCAGGTCAACGGCACCACCGCGCACGCGATCGAGCGGTTGATCGGGGTATTCACCGCCGAGGCGGGGCTGCGCACGGTCGAGCGGTCGGCGCTCCCGAAGCCGGCTGACCCGGCGCTGCACGAAGACTTCGACGGCCGGCCGCTGCATCCGCGCGCCCGGTTCGTGCCGTTCTACCTGCCGCAGTTCCACCCGACGCCCGAGAACGACGAGTGGTGGGGCCAGGGGTTCACGGAGTGGACCAACGTGACCTCGACGAAGCCGGTGTTCCACGGCCACTACCAGCCGCGGCTGCCCACCGACCTGGGCTTCTACGACCTCCGCTCGGACGACGTGCGGAGGGCGCAGGCGGAGATGGCGACCGCGGCCGGCATCGAGGGCTTCATGTACTACTACTACTGGTTCGCCGGGAAGCGCCTGCTCAACCGGCCGATCGAGGCGCTCGTCCGCAGCGACCTCGACTTCCCGTTCTGCATCATGTGGGCCAACGAGAACTGGACCCGCCGGTGGGACGGCAACTCCCAGGATGTGCTGCTCGCCCAGGACTACGACCGGGTACCGGCCGAGCAGTTCATCGACGACGTGGCCGAGTTCCTCGCCGACCCGCGGTACATGACCATCGACGGCAAGAAGATCCTCGCCGTCTACCGGCCCGCGCAGATGCGCCGACTTCTCCACCGTCGCACGGCGCTGGCGCGAGGTCGCCCGCCAGCGCGGCATCGGCGAGCTGTTCCTCATGCACGTCGACGTCGGGCACGGCATGCAGGGGCTCGACGCCTCCGAGGACCACGGTCTCGACGGCTCGATGGAGTTCCCGCCGCACAACATGCTGTGGCAGGGCATCGACCGGCGGGAGCTGGACATGCGCAACGACTTCCTGGGCAACGCGATGAGCTACCCGGCCCTGGCCGACGATGCGGTGCTGCGGGCCGGGCGCGACACCGACGACAATCACTTCCCGGGCGCGATGGTGACCTTCGACAACACCGCTCGGCGCCAGCTCAGCAGTGACGTCTGGTACGGCTCGAACCCCTACGTGTTCCACCGCTGGCTCAAGTCGCTCGCCAGCGCGGTGACCGAGCGGGAGCGCGACCGCCGGCTCATCTTCGTCAACGCCTGGAACGAGTGGGCCGAGGCTGCGGTGCTGGAGCCCACGGACCGGCACGGGAAGAGCTACCTGCTCGCGCTCCGGGACGTCGCCTTCAGCTGAGCGGTGCGCGCCGGCCGCGCACCCGTCGCACACCGGCGACCACGGGCGCCGGCACGCGGGCCCGGGCCCGCCGCAAGCGCCGCCTCCCGGGAGCGCAGTACCGCGTGCCGGGCCCCCCGTCGGGCCCGCGCACGGCGCGAGCGGCCGGACTGTCGTCGGTACGGACGAGCACGGCCAGCGCCTGCTGGAAGAGCTCGCCGCTGGGCCGCCAGCGGACCAACTCGAGGCCGGCGTCGCCCCAGATGCGCTCCACCGCTCGCCGGGAGGCGACGGCCCAGCCGTAGTAGTCGCTGGTCCGCACCCCGCCGCCGCCGGTCGCACCGAACACCACACGGTCGGCCCGAAATTCCGCGCGGGCGGCGGCCGGATCGTCGAACACGGTCGGCCATCGAGGCGGCGAAGCCGTCTGCTGTCCCCGCGTGCCACGGTTGCCCGGGACCCCTCGACCAGATCGATGAAGTCCTCGCCGAGCACGGTCACCGCGGCCATGCCGCCTGGGCGTAACACGCGGGCGAGCTCGCGGGCCCATGCCTCGTGCGCTTCCGCCGACAGGTGGGAGAACACGCTGAAGGCGACGACGACGTCCATGCAGCCGGTCGCGAGGATCGTCGGGGGGACCGGCGTCACGGTCATGGCGTTGATGCCGGGCAGGCTCACGTTGACCAGCGCGGTCATCTCCGGGTCGACGTCCGCGGCGAAGAGACGGTCGGGCGCGACGTGAGTGAGCAGCACACGGGTGATCCGGCCCCAGCCGGACCCGAAGTCCAGTACCCGGCCGGTCCCGAACCCCGGGTGACCACAGGCGCGCAACTCGTCGGCGACTGCGGTCGCGAAGGCCTCGGCCTCGGCGTATGCCTTCTCGAACGAGAGCCCGACGAACTGCACCTGGAGCTGTTCCGGGGGGTTGGGGGGCGTGCTGGCGCTGATGTCGACGACACCCGGCGGCGTCCCGAGGGGCGGGCCAGCTGCCAGGCGAGCCGCCAGCGAAGGGGATTCCATGCCCCCACCCTCCTCGATCGCACCGATCCGGGCCAGCGCAACGACGCCGACCGAGGCGTGATTCGCCGGCCTCCACGAGGCACCACGTGCCGGGTTACGGTGGGGGCCCGAACTGCTGCCTGGGGAGCCACGTGAAGTCCATGCACGGAGACACCGCCCAACCTTCGGAGTCGCAGCCCTCCGGGGCCGAGACTGCGGTGCCGCAGCCGATCGAGGCAGCACAGACACCGGGCCCTCTCTTCGAGAACCCGGGCTACTGCGCCTGTTGTCGTAACCAGACAGTGTTCACCGCCCACGATGCGTGGCTTCGGGACTTCTACCTGTGCAGGAACTGCGGGTCGATCCCGCGGCAACGGCACCTGCAGACGGTGCTGGACGAGACCGTGTCCGGCTGGCACGACCTCACCGTCCACGAGTCCTCGCCGTCGAACGACTTCATCGCGAAGTGGTGTTCGGACTACGCGTCGTCCCAGTACTTCGCCGACGTGCCGCGGGGCGAGTACCGCGACGGAGTTCGGAGCGAGAACGTCGAGGCGCTCACGTTCCCGGACGAGTCGATCGACCTGTTCATCACTCAGGACGTCCTCGAGCACGTCTTCGATCCCGAGCGGGCGGTGCAGGAGATCCACCGCGTGCTCCGCCCCGGTGGTGCGCACGTCTTCACCGCCCCCAAGCACCGCGGGCTGGATCGGAGCCGCCGGCGCGCCCGACTGACTGCCGACGGCACGGTGGAGCACCTCCTGCCGGAGGAGTACCACGGCAATCCGATCGGCGACAACAAGGCGCTGGTCACCTGGGACTACGGGTACGACTTCGAGCAGCTGCTGAGCCGGTGGTCCGGCGTGGGGGTGCAAGCGCACCACCGGCTGGACCGAAGCCGCGGGCTGGACGCGGAGTTCAACGAGGTGTTCGTCATCCGGAAGCCGTCGCTGACAGCGGGTCGGCCGCCCGCGGCCCGACCGGACGCGGCACAGGCTCCGTCCATCCGCGCATCCCTCGGCCAGATCCGGCGCGGGGTCACCGGCTGGCCCGCTCGCTGGCCCGTTTCCTGCCTCGCCGCGGCTGATCCCGCAGCGGTTCAGCGGCCGGGACGCAGCCGGGCCACCATGCGGCGGACCAACAGCCGCGCCCCACCCTCCCGCCATGCGGCGCGCACGCGATCGACCACCGCCCCGCCCGTCGTGCCGGTGCCCAGCCCCAGCTGCCGGCGGCCGATGCGATCCAGCACCAGGTCGGGCGACCGAGCGGGTGCCGCGCAGAACTCCGCGAGCGGCATGCACGACGCGGTTCCACGCGAACTCGCGGCCGAGCGTCGTCGACGCCGCGCCGGCACGGGCCCGCCACTCGGCGTCCCGTGCGGCGCGGCCGACAGCCTCGGCCAGCCGGTCGACGTCCCCTGCCGGAACGGTCACGCCGGCGTCCGCGCCGGGCGATGCGCTCGGCCAGGTCGTCGCCGCCGGTGCTGATGACCGGGAGACCGCACCACAGGTAGTCCAGGAGCCGGGTGCGGAAGGAGAACTCCGTCTCGACGTGGTCGTGGTGGGTGCTGACGCCCACGTCCGCCGCCGCGAGCCATTTCCCCCGCTCGTCGTACGGGACCCAGCCGTCGTGGAAGAACACCGCACGGTCCAGCGTCCCGGTCTCCGCCGCGGCCTCGCGCGCCGCATCGGTCGCGCTGCGGACCCCGGCGACGGGGTGGCGCGTCCCGAGGAAGACCAGGCGCAGGTTCGGCTGGTCGGGCAGCACCCGGGCGACGGCACGGACGAGCACCTCCGGGTCGAACCACTCGTAGATGCCGCCGCCCCAGACGAGCACGACGTCGTCGTCGGTCAGGGTCGGGAACGCGGCCTGCAGGATCGTCCGGTCGCGCTCCGGAGGTTCCTGCTCAGGGACCCCGAAGGGCACGACTGCCACGAGCCGCGACAGATCGGGCGCCCGGTCGTAGGTCAGGGGGTTGACGCGTCCCAGCGCGGCCAGGTGACCGATCCAGAGCGCCCGCTGCCGGGGCGACGCGCAGAGCACCAGGTCGGCACGGGCGAGCTGGGTGTTGAGCGACCGGATGCAGTCCCGCACCACGGCGCGCCGCTGCGAGCTCGCCCCGCGGGCGGGCCTGCTCCAGCTGTTCCAGGTGGTACGGGTCGTAGGCGTCGACGACGATCGCCACGGGCTCGTCCACGAGCCAGGGGTGCAGTCCGAGCACGTCGCCCTGGACGACGACGACGGCGGCATCGGCGACCAGTCGGCGCAGCGTGGGCTCGTCGGCGGCCGATGTCAGGGCGACCAGCGGGTCCTCCCGCTCGACGGTCGTGAGCGACACCACCCGGACCGGACCCGAGCGTCCGTCACGCGCCAGCGCCCGTCCCAACTCCAATGCGCGGATCGCGGGGCCGGCCATCCGCTCGGCGACCGGTTCGGGGGTGACCACGACGACCCCCGATCGACGGTCGCCCGTCATGCACGACGCCCTTCGGGATCGCACAGGAAGTCGTAGACGCCCCGGAGGGCCAGGTTCCAGTCCGAGTGGCCGGCCGCGATGTCGTCCAGGCCCTGGGTGGCGAGGCGCCGTCGCAGTGACGCGTCGGTGCACATGCGCTCGAGCTGGTCGGCCAGACCGTCGACCGTCCGGCGGGCGAGGAGGCTGTTCTCGCCGTCCCGGAGGAGCCAGTGCCCCCACGGGTTGTCGAAGGCGACCACCGGAACACCGGAGGCCATGAGCTCCAGCGGCAGGTACGACGGGTGCCGGGACACGGTGAGTGCCAGGCCCACGTCACTGCTGCGGTAGAGATCGCCGGTGGCGCGGTAGTCGAGCAGACCGAGATGCTCCATCGCGCCCTCGTCGTCTCCGCCCGAGGCGCGGGCGCCGGCCGTGACGATGTGCACGCGGTCGCCGAGGCGTCGCTTGAGCTCCACGAGGGCGCCCGAGGCCAGTTCCCAGCAGTTGCGCCAGTGACCCGGGCGGGCGTACACGAAGACGGTGACCGGGTCGCCCTCCCCCGCTCCGCGCGGCCCTCGGCGTGGAAGACCGCGCGGTCCACCGCCGGGGTGAAGGCCATCGCCCGGCCTCCGTACTCCTCCTCGTAGACCTTCTTCAGGTTCGCGGTGTTGCAGATCCCGTACAGCCCCAGGCGATAGCTCTCCTCGGCGAGTGCGTACTGGGTGCCCGCCGGGTAGAACATCGGCTCGTAGTCCTGGACGAGGTAGAACTTCCGCCCGATGCCCGGTGCGTGGGCCAGCGCGTACGCCGTCGTCCAGAGCGTCGCGATGCCGGCGTCGGCCGGCGGCACACCCCCGAGGTCCATCGACTCGTCGTAGAACGCGATCGGAGCGTCCGCCAAGGACGGGAACGCGGCGGCCAGGGCCGACCGGACGAAGTGGTCCGGAGGCCGGCCCCAGATCACGAACCTGTTCTCCACCGCGTGCTCACGGGTCAGGAGGTCGGCCAACCGCAGGGCGGTGTTGATCCCCCCGTAGAAGGGGCTGTCGATGTCGGGCAGGAACCAGTTGAGGGTCCGGACCGGAGCGGCCGCCCGGTTCGCCGCGTGCTCCGCCGCGATCGCGCGGACGTCCTCGTCGCGGATCTGGCACATGGCGGCGAGCCGACGTGACTCGGCGACGTCGCTGCGTTGCCGGTAGGCCCGCAGGTCCCGGCCGAGGATCGGCCCCACCCGATCGGGCGCGGAGGCCTCGCTCGCAGCCCGGAGGCGCGGCCGGCGACTGCGCAGCGACAGATTCGGGTTCCAGTACGGATCGCCCCCGAAGAGCCAGGGGTTGTACCTCCAGTAGCTGGTGAAGTAGTCCTCGCGGCGGGACGTCCGTCCCCCGGGTGGCCGACTCCAGGTGCCGCACCGACGCGTGCGGGGAGCAGACGTTGCGGCGGCCGGAGAGCACGGCGGACAACCCCAGCGCCACGTCGGAGCCGGTGAGCTGGAACCGTTCGTCGAATCCGCCGAGCTCGTCGAAGACCTCCCGCCGCACCGCGCAGCACGCCCCGGTGACCGCCAGGACGTTGCGCGTCCGGTCACTCGGCCCGTACATGCTGCCGCTGCCCGGCGGCATGCCGGCGAAGACGTGATCGGCGAAGCCCGACATGCCGAGGACGACGCCGGCGTGCTGGATCGCACCCGCCGGATCGACCAGATTGAGCCCCGCTACTCCGACGTCCGGCTGCATCGACCAGCCCACGAGCTCGCGCAACCAGTCCCGGTCGAGCACCTCGGTGTCGTCGTTGAGGAAGACGAGCACCTGGGCGTCGCTCCGCGCGGCAGCGGCATTGTTGACGGCCGAGTAGTTGAACGGCCGGTCCCACCACACGACGTCGAGATCGACGCCCAGATCCAGCCCCGAATACCACTGCTCGTTCTCCGGAATCCGCTCGCCGTTGTCCACGACGACCACGTCGAAGGACGGGTAGTCGCTGGCCGCGACCGAGGTCAGGCAGCTGCTGAGGAACGGGCGGTTGTGTCGCGTAGGGACGACGACGGTGACCGTCGGCCACGCCACCAGCTCCCAGACGACGCGCACGCCGCCATGCCGCCCGGGCGCAGCACGGCCCGGTAGACCCCGCCGGTCCAGGTGCGCCTGCACCGTGGCGACAGCGGACTCCTCCGACACCACAGAGCGCGACGGGACGCTGCTGAGCACCCGTGCCACTCGACGAACGCGCTCGGACGGCAGGTCTGCCCGCAGGAGGAGGTCCCAGTGCACGGCGGGGTCCAGGGCCGGACCGAGACCGCCCACCGCCGTGATGACCGATGCCCGGAGCGCGAAAGCACGGCCGGGGTAGTCCTCGGCGAGCAGCAGCTCAGGCGACCACGATGGCCGGAAGCGGGGGTCGCGATGCTGCCGACCGACGGCGACGTCGTCGTCCCAGGTGATGAGGTCGGCCGTGGGGGCACGGTGAGCCTCCAGTGCCGCCTCGAAGACACAGTCCGAAGCGAGCCGGTCCCCCGCTCGGAGGAGGATCGTCAACTCCCGATCGTGGCGCGCCAACCACGCGTTCGCCGCGGCGGCCGGGTCCCCACCAGCAGGAACTACGGTGATCCGTTCGTCGGTCGGGCCCGGATCGCCGGTGCACAGCAGTGCCCGCCACCGGGGCGAGGACTGGGCCAGAAGATCCGTGACCGTCGTCGCCGGGTCATCGTCGCCCGGAAGCACCACGACGAGCACGTCGTGTCCGTCGGCGATCTCGTCCGCCCGCGCCCGCTGCGCGGCCAACTCTGCCCGGGATCGCCGGTGCCCCACCAACCAGATCGGGTAGGGCGGAGCCGGCAACTCCGCGACATCCGGCGCCGTCCAGTGTCGACGCAGCGAGGCCGCCGCCTCCCGGACGTCGCGCCCGGACTCCCGTGCGGCCAGCGCGACGGCGCGTCGGCGACCGCCGGGGGGCATCCGGGCCACCAGCGACGCCCGGACGCGGTCCCGCCAACGAGGTTCCTCGGCCGAGTGCGGAGGATCCTGCGAAGGACTGGTCACGGTGGGCGACTCCTCGGTCATGGCGGGCTGGCCGGTACGGTCGGAGCGGGCCAGGATGCGCTCGCTTCCAGGTATCGCCGCCAGCGCAGCGGACGACGAGGAAGGCGGAAGTCAAACTACCTTTCCGGGCCGCGCCGACCCGACCGACCAACCAGGAGCCACACTGCGTATCGGCATGGACGTGACCCCGCTACTGGGGACACCCACCGGTATCGGCCGCTACGTCGGTGCCCTGGCGGCTGCGCTGGCCGCGGACGCGCCGGACGGCGCAGCCGGCGACGCGCTCCTGGCCGTCGCCTTCACCCTGCGCCATCGGGACGCGCTCAGCAGCCGGCTACCGGAGGGCGTGCCGGTCGTCGGCCCGCCGGTGCCCGCGCGGGCCCTGCAGTGGCTGTGGTCGCGAGCGGAGTTCCCACCGGTGACGGCCCTCACCGGGTCGATCGACGTGTTCCACGGGACGAACTTCGTGCTCCCGCCGCGGGGCAGGGCCGCCGGTGTCGTCACGGTGCACGACCTCTCGTTCCTGCGCACTCCCCAGACCGTGACCCGCGCCTCGCTGGCCTACCGATCGCTGGTCCCCCGGGGCCTGCACCGAGCGGGGGCGGTCTGCGTACCCAGCCAGGCGGTGGCCGCCGAGATCCAGGAGGCCTACGGGGTCGAGGACGAGCGGCTCGTCGTGACCCCGCTCGGTGTCGAGCCTGCGTGGTCTCAGGCTGCCGCGCCCGACGAAGAGCGACGTCGGCGCCTCGGGCTGCCCGAGCAGTACGTCGTGTTCAGCGGCTCGCTCGAGCCTCGCAAGAACCTCCCGACGCTGCTCGAGGCATACCGTCGGCTCGTCGCTGCGGCCCCCGACTTCCCCGCGCTGGTGCTCATGGGGCCGCCCGGCTGGGGACCGGCGCTCGATCTCCACGGTCTTCCCGCGGGCAAGGTGGTCCTGACGGGATACCTGGCCGAGGAGGACCTCCGCAGCGTCGTCGCCGGGGCTGCGGCCCTCGTGTACCCCTCGCTCTACGAGGGTTTCGGGCTCCCGCCGCTGGAGGCCTTCGCCTGCGGCGTGCCGGTCGTCGCATCCGACCTCCCGGTCGTCCGCGAGGTGGTCGGGGACGACCCGGATCTGGCCCGACTGGTGCCCGCCGCCGACGTCGACGCGCTCGCCGACGCCCTGCTCGCACAGCTGAGCAGCACAGAGCCCGCCGGCGTCGCCGATCGGCGACGCCGGCGGGCCTCCGCCTTCACGTGGACGAGGACCGCGGAACGGACCCGGGATGCCTACCTCCGGGCGGTCACGGGACGGTGACCACCCGACAACCCAGCCCCCTGTCGCCCGACCCCGGCCCCTGGTTGACCGCGTAGGCGCACACCGAGTGCCGTCCAGCCGACAGGATGAAGTGGCCCGAGTAGCCGTGGTCCGGCCCGACACCTGCGAACGCCGCCGCGACGTCGGCACGCGGTGTTCTCGCGACCAGCCGCCCCGAGAGCCGCCCGTCGATGCTGAAGTACACCGTCACGGGCGCCGTCGGTGCGTCCGGCTCCACGGCCCAACCGCCGACGGTCGTGATCCCGTTGACCGTTCGTGCCGAGTCGAGCATCCCGAACGGGAGTGACTGGCCCTGGGCCACGACCACCTGCATGCACGAGAGCAGCGGGTTCCCCGTGGCGCCGAGCACGTTGATGCCGTACGCGCAGACCGTGTGCCGGCCCGCGGGAACGCTCAGGCGTGCGTCGAAGCCGTGCGCCGGGCCGGTCGAGGGATAGATCGCCGCGACGTCCGGCCGGGCACCGGACGCGGTGACGGACCGCGCCGGGCGACCGTCGACGTACAGGTGGACGTTGATGGATGCGCTCGTGTCGGGGTCGAGCGCCCACCCTCGGACCCGCACCTCGAAGTCGTCGACCGACGCACTCTCGATGCGTCCGATCGGCCGGAGCCCGACGTTGACGGTCCGGCAACCGAGCTTGGGGTTGACCGTTCCCTGGAGCGCGTTCATGGCGAAGACGCAGACCTCGTGCGAACCGGGAGACGCGGACAGGGTCGCCGAGAACCCGTGCAGATTCCCGGCTGCAGGGTAGGCAGCGGCGACGTCGGGCCGGGACCGATCCGCGGTCACGGACCCCACGCCCACCCCATCGACGTACACGTGCACGTTGATCGGGGCGCTCGTCTCCGGATCGAGAGCCCAGCCGCTGATCGTGATGTCCGCGGCTCCGCCGCTCGCGGCCTCGAAGTTCCCGAACGGATCGACCTTCAGTTCCAGGGTGCGGCAGCCCAGCTTCGGGTTCATGGCGGGGGCAGGAACGTTGATGGCGTAGAGGCAGACCTCGTTCACGCCCGACTGCAGCGGCACTCTCACGTCGAAGCCGTGCGCGGGCCCGAGATCCGGGTACCGAGCAGCAACGTCGGCGCGGGGGAGGTTCGCCGAGAAGGCACCCTTGCCGACGCCGTTCACGTAGGCGTGCACGCTGAGCGAGGCGGCGGTGTCCGGGTCGACGGTCCACCCGGTCAGCACGGCATCTGCCCCGTCGATCGTCGCCGTCTCGATGATGCCGATCGGCAGACCGCCCGTGTCGACGGTGCGGCACCCCAGGAGCGGGTTGACGGTCCCCGGACCGACGTTGATGGCGTAGACGCAGACCTCGTGCCCACCCTGGCTGACCGGCAGGACGAAGTCGAAGCCGTGCCGCTCCCCGCGCCCCAGCGCAGCGGCGATGTCGGGCCGCGGCACGGACGCCGTGAACGAGCCCTGCCCCTGCCCGTCGACGTAGGCGTGTACCTGGATCGAGGCCGTGCTGTCCGGGTCGACCGCCCATCCGGTCACCCGTACCTGGTTGCCCGACACCGCCTGGAGCGCGTCGTAGCCGCCGTACGGGTTGCCCTGGTCGCGCGGCTTCCACCAGGTCGACTTCAGGTTGAAGCGCGGGGTGCTCACCGTCACGGTGGCGTTCGTGCCGACCACCTCCAACGAGGTGATGTAGCCGCCCCATTCGCCGAGGCCCGCTCGGCTCATGATTCGCAGACCCTGGAGCGTGCCGATCTGGGGGTAGGCGGACTCCAGGTAGGACGCGGACAGCGTCGCCGTCCAGTCGTGATTGGTGTTACCTGCGGGGATCCCGTCGTAGGGGTCGAGCGCGGCCCGGAGGTACGGCCGGCTCCCGGCGAGCTCGCTCCGCCGTTGGACGAGCTGAACTGGGTGAACGCGGGAGCGCCCTCGTAGTACAGCGCGATCGCCGGCCGTGGCCGCGACGGCGTTGTTGGTCGACGCCGTCTCCTGGACCGTCCAGCGGCCCCCGCTCCACAGGGATCCTTCCGCCGTACACCTGACAGGCGGTCGTGTCGCAGATGTCGTAGTGCCCGGCGGACGGCGTCTGCACGTCCCACCACGCGTAGCTGCGCGCAGCCACGGCCTGGGCCTGCAGCGCGGCCGGCAGCCATGACGGCGGGGACTCCTTGGGGACGACCCCCATCAGGTAGTCCTGCATGTTGACGTTGTTCACGGCCACGCTGACACCTGAGCCGGTCCGGACGACGTTGATGGACCCGCGGTAGTTCCGCGCGGTCGAGCCCGACGTCCACACCGTCACGCCGTCCTCCGACCAGAACGCGAGCGGTCCCGCGTAGACACCGCTCCCGCCGATGGAGAAGTTCACCCACGCGCTGCCGTCGTAGCGCAGGAGTCGCTGCGACGTGCCCGACGTCAGCACCCGGAAGGAGCCCGGCGGCGCGTACGCCGTGACACCGGTGGACGCGTCCTGGATGGCCATGACGGTGGTTCCGGCGGTGGAGTCCATCCGCAGGTCACTGGTCGTCGTCCCGCTGAGCAGGACCCGCACGGTCGGTGTACCGATCTGGGTCCGGGTCGTGCCGGGGTAGTAGAAGTCCAGGATCTGCTGGGCGTTCAGGCCCTGGGTCGCCGCACCTTGCGCGCCCCACTGGGACATCCCGCGGCCGTGGCCGTATCCGTGACCGTCGAGGGTGTAGCTCCGCTGGCCGGGGCCGGGTACCAGTCCGCGGCCTGGGCGGGCAGCCGAGCTGCTGACCAGCGTGATCGTGCCGCCCGACGAGCAGCCCGACCAGCGACAGGACGACGAAGTCGGCGTACGTGCTCTCATGTCAGATGTTCACCGCTCCGGCAGCTCAGCAGCGGTTCGCCGTGCCGATACCCGACGTTGATGCCGTAGGCGCAGACTGGTGTGCCGGCCCCTGCGACACCGATGATCGTGGACGAGAAGCCATGGCCGGGCTCCGGCCCCGGGGAAGGCCGCCGCGACGTCGGGCCCGGCTACCCGTCGGCCGTCAGCGCGCACTGCCGGACGGCCGTCGACGTACAGGTGGACTCCGGCTGGGCACGGCGCCGGCATCGGCGTCCCAGGCCCAGCCCGACGGTCGACCCGTCTGTCCGGTCGACGGTGACCGCTTCGAGGTTTCCGAACGGGTTCCAGGCCGCGGACGTCGACGGACACCGACACGACAGCCCAACAGCGGGTTGCCCGCGCCGCCGCCGCTGTTCATGGCAAAGGCACAGACCGTGTGTCGCCCAGGGGCCACCTCGACCGGCCGCGTGAAGCCGTGACTCGGGCCGGCGCCCGGGAACGCGGCCGCGATGTCCGGCCGCGGGCTGTCGGCGGTGATGGGCGCCCGCGTAGCGGCCGTCGACGTAGACGTGCACGTCGACCGGCTCGGCGGGCGTGTCGTGATCGAGAGCCCAGCCGGTCACGCGGACGCATCCGCCCGCTGACCGTCACCGTGTCCGAGGTGGCCGATCGGGCAGGAACAGCTGATTGGGACATCACGACGCTCGCGCACCGGATGAGCGGGTTCTCCGTGCCCTGGTTCCGGTTGATCGCGTAGATGCAGACGCTGTTGGTGCCCGGCGTGCTCGCCGTGGTCTCCCAGGCCCAGCCGTGCAATGCGCCGGCACCAGGGAAGGCGGCCGAGATGTCCGAGCGGAAGCCGTCGGCCAAGAATGAGCCGCGGAACTGGCCGTTGATGTAGGCGTGCATCTGCAGCGACGTGGACAGGGCGTCGGGATCGACGGACCAGCCGGCGGCCTTGATGGTCCGGCCCTGCGCCACCACGGACTCCACGTTGCCCACCGGGTTGTAGATCCTCGTCGTGGCTGTCGCGGTCACGGTCTGGCAGGTCATCCACGTGTTGGCGCCGGTGCCCCCCGTGTTGACGAAGACGACGCAGACGGCGTGACTGCCTGGACTGAGGCGCGACTGCCCCGTGAAACCGTGCACCGGACCGAGGTCGGGCCGGGCCGCAGCGACGTCGGTTCGGTTCTGATCGGCCCTCAGGCTGAGAGCCCACCCACCGTCGACGGAGACCCCGACGGAGATGGCAGAGGTAGGAGCATCGGGGTCGTAGGCCCAGCCGGCGACATCCAGCTGGTCACCCGTGACGCGCAGGGTCTCGACGTTGCCGGACGGGCTGCCCGCGATCGCGGTCGAACGGGCCGCGATCATGTCGCGGAGCTGGCCCATGCGGTTGTATGCGTACTGGCCAGGGCACGTGGTGTTGCCGACGTCGCGATGGGCGAACACCGTGGGCACGGTGACCGTCTGGCCGGCCGGGTACTTGCTGGTCCCACCACCTCCCGAGGTCAGCTGGCTGGTGCCGTGCGGGCTCAGCCGATAGAGGTTGAGCTTCCAGGCCATCACGGAGGCCACCGCTTCGAGCATCACCTGGGGCGTATCGACCTCGGCGTAGTTGCCCAGCATCGACACGCCGAACGTTCCGGTGTTGAAGCCGCCGGCGTGGGCGCCGATGACCGTCGAACTGACTCCTCCGTACCGGCCCTCGAAGATGCGACCGAACTTGTCGACGATGAAGTTGTAGCCGATGTCGCCCCAGCCACGGGTCTGCGTGTGATACGCGTAGATCGACCGCATGATCCCGGGCACGTCGGCCGCGGTGTAGGTGTTGCGGTCAGCCGTGTGATGAAGGGTCGCCGCCTTGAGCGTCGGGGCGTATTCGGGGTCCCACGTCCGGATCGACTCGTCGGCGCCCCACTGGGCGCGGCCGATGATGTTCGGCATCGTGGTACCCGCGTGCGCCACGTCGACGACGCCCGACTCGCAGTGGCAGTGCGTCTGCCGAGCTCTCGCCCGGGTCGATCAAGCGCCACCCTGACGTCGTCGGGCACCACGCCTCCGGCGCCCTGCACGATGACCTCGACGCCGTAGGCCTCTCCGGTCCAGTAGGGCGCCGTTCCTCCTCGTGCCTCGCCGTCGTCGGCACCGGACGACTCGTTCTGCTCGACATCGTCGGCCTCGAGCAGGGTCCATTCGCCCCAGTTGCCGTCGGCGTCCTTGACCCGGAGCCGGACGACCACGTCGGTGACCTGGCCCTGCCGCCAGGTGATGCCCACGCGTGGAGAACTTCTCGGTGTCAGGCTCGGCGTAGGTCAGCGCGGGAACACCCGGGACCTCATCGCCCGAGACCACCTGCTCGTCGCCCGGGACGTCCTCTTCCGCCTCCTGCTCGGCGGGTCCGGGGTCCGCAGGCTGATCGGCCGGCGTCTCGGTGGCCTCCTCCTCCGAGACACCGCCCGGCTGCGCCTGCCCGTCGGTCGACACGACGGCGTCGTCTGTCGGTTCGATCACCGAACCCAGCGTCACCTCGTCGATGGACACCTCGACCGGACGCGCCTCCGGCGTCGGCGCGGCGTAGACGGGCAGCACCACGAACACGCTGGTCACCGCCACGAAGGCGATGAATCCTGCGATGAGGCGACGCATTGATCCTCCGATGCTGCGACGAGCGATGGGCCGACGGCCGCCGGCGGCAGCGAAAAGCCCTACGGGTCTTCTTCGGACGACCGGCCATGCCAGTTGAGTCGGGGAGCGAAACGCCGCTACGCCGACCGGCGGCCGGGGGCTCCCTCACGTACGACTACGGAGAGTACATGACCAAGTACGATCTGGATGCGAGGTGGCACGCTGAGTTCACCCGTCCATGTGGCTCTTTCCGACCGGAGTCGAGTGCGAGGACGTCACCGCCGCCCACCACCTGCGTTCCCGACGGCTGGCGCTGGCACCCTGGGCGGCGTGCCTCCGACCGGACCCGCTCTTCCCGCGGACCTGCTGACCGCCGCGCTGCGCCGCAACGCGGCCGCGCCCCTGTTCACCCAGTACGACGACGCGACCGGGGAACGG
This sequence comes from uncultured Actinomycetota bacterium, assembly GCA_963748305.1. GTDB lineage: Bacteria > Actinomycetota > Actinomycetes > Mycobacteriales > Geodermatophilaceae > Blastococcus_B. The sequence continues at coordinate 216,127 of CAVVIN010000014.1, forward strand.
GTCGAGCTCTCGGGCACGACGCTGGCCAACTGGGTCGCCAAGACGGCGAACCTGCTGCAGGACGAGTTCGACATCGGTCCGGGCAGCACCGTCGCCCTCGCGCTTCCGGTCCACTGGCAGACGGCCGCGGTGCTGCTGGCGGTCTGGAGCTGCGGCGCGACCGTCCTGGACACCGCCACCGAGGACGAGGGCCGGCTCAGCGAGGCCGACGTCGTCCTCGCGGCACAGGACCGGCTGCCCGCGCTGGAGGACGACCTGCCCGAGGACGCCGCCGAACTGCTCGGGCTCTCGCTGCACCCGCTGGGCCTGGGCATGGCCGGCTACATCGGTCCCGCCCGCGACTTCGCCATCGAGGTGCGCGCGCACGGCGACTTCTTCAGCCCCTACGAGCCGCCCGACCCGGCCGGGGTGGGGTTGCGCCTGGGCGGCCTCGAGCTCACCCTGGCCGGCCTCGGCGCGGCGGCCGCCGAGCTGGCCGGCCGGCTGGGCATCGCCGAGGGCGAGCGGATCCTGCTCGACGAGCGGGTCGCCGACGAGGCCGGTCCCGTCGCCTGGCTGCTCGCGCCGCTGGCCGCGGGCGCCTCGCTGGTCCTGGTGCGCAACCCCGTCGTGGAGACGCTGCCCCGACGCGCGGCCGACGAACGGGTCACGGCCACCCTCGGACTGCGGATCGAGGGCATCCGGGAGCTGGGCCGGGCATGACGTTCTCTGTCCTGGCGCGGGATGCCGCGACCGGCGACCTCGGCATCGCGGTCGCATCCTGCATCCTCGCCGTCGGCCGAGCCGTGCCGAGCGCGCAGCCGGGCGTGGGCGTGGTGGCCGTGCAGGCGCGGAGCCGCCGCGGCCTGGGGGCACGGCTGCTCAGCGGCCTGGCCGACGGCGCGGCACCGGCCGATCTGGTCCGCCGGGCGGCGCACGCCGCCGAGGACGCCGACCGGCAGATCGCCGTCCTGGATGCCGCGGGCCGGGTCGCCGCGGACACCGGCCAGGGCTCGTTCCCCGCCTGCGGTCACCTGCTCGGCGACGGGTGGAGCGTCCAGGGCAACATGCTCGCCTCGCCGGACGTGCTGCCCGCGATGGCGCAGGCGCTCGGCGCCGCCCGGGGCGGCCTGCCCGACCGGCTGCTGGCCGCGCTGACCGCGGGCCAGGACGCGGGCGGCGACCTGCGCGGTCGGCAGTCCGCCGCGCTGCTCGTCGTCGGCGGCGAGCCGGCCACCGAGGAGGACGACGGCGTCCGGATGGACCTGCGGGTCGACGACTCCGGCGACCCGGTCGCCCAGCTGCGGATGCTGCGCAACCTGCAGCGCGCCTACGACGAGCGCGACTACGAGATGCTCGCGCTGTTCGCCCCGGAGGGTGCGCGCGACCTCTACGCCGCGGTCGCCGCCTCGGGGCGCGGCGACCGCGACGCGGCCCGCACCGCCCTCGAGGCGATGCGGGCCCGGCCCGGCTGGTCGGCGTGGCTGGCCGCCATGGCCGGGGACTCGCGGCTCTCGGCGGTCTCCCGGCTGCTGGACTGAGGCGTCTACAGGCCGAGCGCCCCGAGCAGCGTGCGCTGCCAGGCCGGCCGCAGGGCACGCGGCGTGCGGCCCGTGAAGGCCCGCAGTTGGCGGAGCTGGGCGGCGGTCATGGGCGCCGGGCGCGGGACGGCACTGCGTCCCGGCGGGGGTGGTCTCGGCCGGGACGGCGCTGGTCGCGGCGGTGCGGACGGTGGTGTCGATCCGATCGGCGGTGAGGGTCATCGGGAGGCTCCTGAGCGTGGGCGGCTGGGGGTGAGGGGGGACGGCGGCGGCGCGACCGGGCGACACAGCCCGTCGAACGCGTCGAGCCGGCGGCCCGGCCAGAACGGCTCCAGGTCCGGCGTCACCGCGCGGACCCGGCCGAGCTCCCCTGCCGCGAGCGGAAGTCGCCCCGGCCGGTGTCACCCCTCCAGTCGTCGAACGACTCCCCGGTGATCTCCTCGAGCAGCGCGATGTCCGGCAGCAGGGGTCCGAGCACCTCGCGGCGGACGGCCACCGGCAGCGGCGGCCGCGGCGCCTTGCCGGCGTGCATCGCGGCGATCAGCGGGACGCTCAGCCGGCGCCAGACCTGCGGCGGGGCGTAGGCCCCGAGCGCCGCACCTGCCCGGGCGAGGCGCGCCAGCGCGCGGTGCCGCGGCGTGTCGGCCACGTAGGGCTTCACGTTCTCCGGCGCGACGGTGTGCGCGACACCGGTCCGGACCCCGAGGAACGTGCTGACCCGGTCGAGCGTCGCGGTGGGCGAGTCCACCAGCTGGCGGTAGCGCAGCAGGCAGACCTGCTCCCGCGGCACCAGGCCGTAGAGGTCGCGCACCTGCGCCCCGTACCGGCCGAGCCCGCGGTAGTGCCAGAACGGCGCCCAGCCGTCCTCGACCCGCTGCTCCTCCCGCCGGACAGCGGTCAGGAAATCCGCCTCCGGCTCCAGGCCGTCCGCGCGCAGGTGCACCCAGTTCGACCAGGCGCGGTCCACGGGATCGCGCACGATGACGATCACCTTGATGTCCGGCACGTCGGCGACGAGCCGGGCCTGCGCGGCACGGTCGTAGAGGTAGAACGGGGTGCTCTCCCCGCGCACGGCATCGGCCGGGGCATCGGCGAACAACCCGTGGTAGTCGTCCTGCCGCCACATCCACTCGCGGGCGCTGTGCGCGTCCCCGGGGCCACGGTGGCCGCTGCGCGGAGGTGGGCGACCGTCGGTCAGGTAGTACTTCGGCTCCTTGACCGGCGACAGGTAGAGGTCGGGATGCGTGGCCAGCGCCGCGTGCAGCGCCGTCGTGCCGGCCTTCGGGGCGCCGGCGATCACGAACTGCGGCAGGCGATCGACAGGGGCGCTCATCGCGATGCCCTCCTCCTCTCCGGTCCGATGCGTGGGCACGAGCAGGGCTCGCGACAGGACCGAGGGTGGCACGCCGCCCCAATACCCGTCAAATCTGATCGGAATGGTAGACATTACGACGTGCCCGCCACTCCGACCGTTCGGTCGTCCGCTCCCGGAGCCGCTCCGCGGCTGATCCGGCGGGTCCACATCGACCTCGGGCGGGTGTGGTCGGCGACCTGTCGCTGACCCGCTCCGGCCCGTCGTCCACCCCCCTGCACCGAGGAATTCCCATGTCGTCTTCCCCTGCCCTCCTCTCCTCCCCCACCCCGCAGCGACGACACGGCCGACCGCCGCCGTCGCCTCGATCCCACGACGCGCCGGACCGGCGCGGCCGCCCTCGCCGCCGGCCTCGCGGCCGGCGCCGACCACTGGCTCCACCGCGTCGAGTACCGGCCCACCAGCCGGTGGACCGCCCTGCTGCCCCCCGAGGACGCCGCCGCGACGCTGGACCCGTCGTTGCATCCCGAGCTCGCCGGGGCCCAGGTCTGGCTGCTCTCCTGGCTCCCGGACCAGGGCACGCCGCTGCACGACCACGGCTGGTCCGCCGGAGCGTTCGCCGTCGTCCGGGGCACGCTGAACGAGCGCGTCGTCGCCGCCGGCCGGCGCGGACGTCCGGTGGAGCAGACCGCCGGCGACCTCACCGTCGGGCGGGTGCGGCACTTCGGGCCGCACTACGTGCACCAGGTGACCAACACCGCCGGGGAGCCCGCGATCAGCGTGCACGTGTACACGCCGGGCCTGGCGCGGATGAACACCTACAGCGTGGTCGAGGGCCTCCTGCTGCACACCGGCACCGAGCGGGCGGGGGTGGACTGGTGAGCGCGCCGACCCTGGAGCATCGGCCGACCGGAGCGCGCACGATCGACGAACTGCTCGCCGACGCCCGGTCGCGGCTCACGCGGGTGACACCCGCCGAGGCCGCCGCCCGGATCGCCGCGGGCGGGGTGCTCGTCGACATCCGCCCGGCCGCCCAGCGGGCCCGGGAGGGCGAGGTCCCCAGCGCCCTGATCGTCGAGCGGAACGTGCTCGAGTGGCGGTTCGATCCGCGCAGCGACGCCCGGCTGCCCCAGGCGACCGGGTACGACCTGGATGTCATGGTGCTGTGCTCGGAGGGCTACACCTCGAGCCTCGCCGCCGACGCGCTGCGCGCCCTGGGGCTGACCCGGGCGACCGACGTCGTCGGCGGGTTCCACGCGTGGGCGGCCGCCGGCCTGCCCACGACCGGCGGGCTCACCGCCTCCTGAACCGCTCCCGGACGGCGCCGCTCGACGGAGGCGGCGCCGTCCGGGAGCGCACCGCCCGCCGCGCCGGTGGGATAGTCGCCGGGTGGCGGGCTGTTGCGACCCTCGCGGATGCGACCGGATGTTCACCCCCGGTTCGCCCGCCGGATGGCGGCCCGGTACCGCAAGCACGGGCTGGACACCACGGCCGCGCGGATGGTCGGACCTGCTCGCCGACGGACGACGTCCGGGACGCGACCGTCCTCGAGGTCGGCGGCGGGATCGGCGAGATCGGCATCGAACTGCTCAAGCGCGGCGCCGCGTCGACGACGACCCTCGAGCTCTCCCCCGCCTACGACGCGGAGGCGGCGCGGCTGCTCGCGGAGGCGGGACTGACCGGGCGGGCGCACCGCCGGATCCTCGACATCGCCGCGGAGCCGGACGCCGTCGAGCCGGCGGACATCGTCGTCCTGCACCGCGTCGTGTGCTGCTACCCGGACTACGCCCGGCTGCTGGGGGCGGCCGCCGACCACGCCCGCTCCGAGGTCGTGTTCAGCCACCCGCCGCGCAACCGGGTGTCGCGCGCCGTCGTCGCCTCGCAGAACCTGCTGTTCCGCGTCATCGGCCGCGACTTCCGCACCTTCGCCCATTCCCCGACGGCGATGCGCGCCGTGCTCACCGAGCACGGGTTCCGGGCCCGCGAGCACGGTGGCCGGGTGTGGCAGGTCTCCTCGGCCAGCCGCTGATGCGCCAGGCGGGTCGCTCCTCCGGCGGACTGCGGGTGCCGGGTGCCCTCGGCGACAGCACCGCCGCGGTACCGCTCATCGGCTAGCCGGACCGGCGGAACCGCGAGAAGAAGCCGCCGGCGGCTCCGTCGCTCTCCTGGACGTGCCCCGGGCACCGTTGTGCGCTGGGGACTCCTCGCATCACCTGGTCCACGTGCTGCCCGCAGCCGGCCCACGTGGTCTTGCCACAGGTCCTGCAGGTCACCGCTCGACACATTCGCCCTTCTCCTTCTCTTCGAGTGCGATCGCGAGAACAGAGGGCGCCGCCAGGAGGCCCTCCGCACCGTGGAACCATACCCCCCTGGGTATAGGTTCGAGCGGCGACGGAGGTCCCACGCGGTCAGGACCTACGCCTCCGCGAGGTGGCCGGTGATCTCGTGCCGAGCCGTCAGCCGTGGCCTGCTCTGCCCTCCCCGGACAGGGACCGAGAGCCCCCGGCGCAACAACGACCGTCGGCATGAACGCCGTCTCGCACGCGGACCGCCGGCGGACCGGCTGGGGACCGCCGTCCACCGCACTGCGAAGGCGTGATCGGACGATGACCTTTCGGCCCTGCGCGAAGAGGCCGAACCCCACTCGGGACGCGGCCGACGAGCAGGTGGGCTGGACCGGTGACGAGCACGATACCGAAGCGGCTCCACGAGCATCACGGCCTGCCCGTCCATGAGGTCGTGCGGTTACTGGGGAGCCACCCGGTCGGCGGGCTGACCTCGGCGGAGGCGGAGGCGCGACTGCGGCAGTTCGGCCCCAATGTCCTGCCCACGACAAGGCCGGACAGGCCGGTGACCCGGATCCTGCGTCAGCTGAACCACCCGCTGGTGCTGATCCTGCTCATCGCCAGCATGGTGACCCTGGCGCTCGGGGAACCGGTGGGACTCCGCGGTCATCTTCGGCGTGGTGCTGCTCAACACCGTCATCGGCTACCTGCAGGAGACGAAGGCCCAGGCCGCCCTGGAGGCGCTGCGCAGCATGGTGCGCACCGAGGCGCATGTAGTGCGGGACGGCCGCACGGGCGGGCTGCCGTCGGAGGATCTGGTTCCGGGCGATCTCGTGCTGGTCGAGGCCGGCGACAAAGTACCTGCCGACCTCCGGCTCATCCGGCTGTCCGAGCTACGGGCCGACGAGTCCGCGCTGACCGGGGAGTCGCAGCCGGTGGCCAAGGACGAGGTGGCGCTGCCCGTCGACGATCCCGGTGGCCGACCGCCGCAACATGGCTCTACGCCGGCACGCTGATCACCGCCGGGGCAGGCGCCGGTGTCGTGGTGGACACCGGCGCGGACACCGAGCTGGGCGAGATCCACCGGCTCATGGGCACCGCCGCCACCCTGGCGACACCGCTTACCCGCAAGCTGGCCCGGTTCAGCCGCATCCTGACTGTGGTGATCCTGGCCCTGGCCGCGGTCACCTTCGCCGTCGGGGTTCTGCGCGGCGAGCGGCCGGTTGAGATGTTCACTGCGGCGATCGCACTCGCCGTCGGCGCCATCCCCGAAGGGCTGCCGGCCGCCGTCACCATCACCCTGGCCGTGGGCGTGGCACGGATGGCGCGTCGCCGCGCGGTGGTACGCCGGCTGCCCGCGGTCGAGACTCTCGGCAGCACCACGGTCATCTGCACCGACAAGACCGGCACGCTTACCGAGAACCAGATGACCGTGCGTGTGCTCGTCGACTCCTGATCAGCGCTTCGAAATAACCGGCTCCGGCTACGCACCGGCCGGGCAGGCCCTCGACCGGTCCGGGCGCCGCCGACGTCGCAGCGACACGACGCTGCGCTGCGCTGGTGTCTACTGGGCGGAGCGGCATGCAACGACGCCATCACTCACCACGAAGGAGGGGCGACCGGGGATCGTCGGTGATCCCACGGAGGCCGCGATGCTCGTCGTCGCCCGCAAGGCCGGACTCGGACCCGAGGACGTCGCCGCCCTGCCCCGGTTGGACACCGTGCCGTTCAGCTCCGAGCGCCGATACATGGCCACGCTGCACGCCGACCGGGCCGGGCGGCGGTGCGTAGTGCTGGCCAAGGGCGCCATTGAGCGCATCCTCGAGGTGTGCGGCGCCGAGATGGGCGCCGACGGCGCGACCCGGCCAGTGGACCGGGACGCCGCGCTGCACGCGGCCGACGAGCTGGCCACCGAGGGCCTGCGGGTGCTCGCCACCGCGGTGAGATTCGGTCCCCGAGGACACCGGCCTCGACGAGGACGTCGCTACGTGGGCACCTGGTGTTCACCGGTCTGCAGGCGATGCTGGACCCGCCGCGGCCGGCCGCCGTCGACGCGGTCGCGGCGTGCCATGCGGCCGGCATCGCGGTCAAGATGATCACCGGCGACCAGGCCGCGCACAGCCACCGCGATCGCCGAGAAGGTCGGCCTGCTGCCCGAGTGCCGCGTCGGCGACGTACTCACCGGCGCCGACCTGGTCGAACTCTCCGACGCCGACTACCCCGACGCGGTCGACCGTGCCGTGGTGTTCGCGCGGGTCTCCCCGGAGCAGAAGCTGCGGCTAGTGGAGGAGCTGCAGGCGCGCGGCCAGGTCGTCGCGATGACCGGCGACGGCGTCAACGACGCCCCCGCGCTGCGGCAGGCCGACATCGGCATTGCCATGGGCCGCGGCGGCACCGAGGTGGCCAAGGAGGCCGCCGACATGGTCCTCACCGACGACGACTTCGGCACCATCGAGGCCGCCGTCGAGGAGGGGCGGGGCGTCTTCGACAACCTGACCAAGTTCATCGTCTGGACGCTGCCCACGAACATGGGCGAGGGCCTGGTCATCCTGGTCGCGATCGCTCCTCGGCACCACGCTGCCGATCCTGCCCACGCAGATCCTGTGGATCAACATGACCACCGCCGTCTTGCTCGGGCTCACGCTCGCCTTCGAACCGAAGGAAGCCGGGGATCATGACCCGCCCGCCGCGCGACCCGGCCCGGCCGCTGCTGACCAGTGCCCTGGTGGTCCGCATCCTGCTGGTCTCGGCGCTGCTGGTCGCCGGCGACCTGGTGGCTCTTCGAACGCGGAGCTCGCCGCGGGGCGCGACCCTCCCCGAGGCCCGCACCGCCGCGCGTCAACCTCTTCGTCGCGATCGAGACTGCTCTACCTGTTCAGCTGCCGCTCGCTGACGCGGACCGGCCTGGCGGACTCGGCTGCTTCGCCAACCGCTGGGTGGTCGCCGGCGTAGCCCTACAGGTGCTCGCTCAGGCCGCCCTCACCTACCTGCCGGCCCTGAACGCCGCCTTCCACACGGCACCGCTGGACGTCCAGACCTGGCTGCTCATCGCTGCCCTGGCAACCGCTGCATGGGCCGTCCTCGCCCTCGACAAACGCATCCGCCGCCGGATCATCTGGTAGAGACGAGCGCAGATACTGAACTGTGGGCAGACTCGTCCAGAACCACAGGTCGCCCCTACCCAGCCTGGACAGCGAAGGGGCTGACCGGTGCGCCAGAGCGCTGCGGTCTGAGCGCCTTCGTGGAATCCCTCTGAACAGGGGGCTCGGATCCGCGACATCCCACCGGCCGCAACGTCGAGGCGACCGAGCACGTGAGGGTCGAGGCGCCGTCGCGGCGTGCGCGTTGCTGCGCGCGGACCTCGTGGTGGTCGGCTCTCAAGGGCGGGAGGGTTCCACGGGCAGCCACCAGCTCCTGCACACCGCGACGTGTCCCGTGGCCGTCGTCCACGCACCGAGGATTGAGCCAGGACGCTGAATGACATCGGCCGGACTCCACCGTCAGTCGGCCGCCCGGACCTGGATGACGCCCATCATCCCGTTGTCCTCGTGATCGAGGATGTGGCAGTGGTAGACCGTCAGCCCGCCGAACCTGTCGAAGGCGATCCGGACGCGTGACCTCGCCGCCGGCGGGGACGTTGACCACGTCCTGCCAGCGGACGTCGTCCACCGGGCGGCCGGCTTCCGCGACGATCTGCATGGGCCACACGTGCAGGTGTATCGGGTGGTCCATAGGCGAGGTGTTGGCGATCGTCCACTCCTCCACCGCACCCGGCGTCGACCGCCTGGTCGACGCGGTCGGGGTCGAACTCCCGGCCGTCGATCGTGAACGCCATCCCACCGGGCCCCATGCCGCCGACCATCCCCATGTGCGAAGACCAGCCGGCGGTGGACCGCGGGGGCGATTCCGCGCAGGTCACGGGGCTCCCGCTGCGCCGGGATCGGTGCCGGTGCCGACGACGTCCTCGCCGGTCACCTCGAAGGTCGCCAATGTCCCGACGTCCCTGGAAACGGAGCCGCCCATCATGCCGCCCGTGCCACCGCGGTCGACGCCCAGCGCCTCGAGGGTGCTGGTGCCCTTCGTCGCCGTGACCAGCAGATCGGCGCGGTTGCCGGTGGCCAGCACCGACCTCGTCGACCGCGGCGCGCCTCGGCGTAGCGGCCTGAGTCGATACCCAGGAGGTCCAGCTCGCTGGCCGTCCAGACGCAAACGGACGTAGCGGGCGGCGCAGGCGTTGACGATCCGCCAGCGCTCCCGCTCACCAGGCCGGGCCGTGAACGTGGGCCGCGCCTGCCCGTTGACCAGGACCAGTTCCCCCTCGCGCCCCATCATCCGGTCCATCGTCGTCGGCCGCTGCAGGCCGCCCGGCGCCGTCCAGGGTGATGTCCGAGACGACCAGCACCCGCTCCCGGGTCACCGGTAGCTCCTCGGGGTCCTCGACCACGATGGCACCGTAGAGGCCGCCGGAGACCTGGTCGGCGACCATCCCGTGGTGGTGCGGGTGGTACCAGTAGACGCCGGGCGGATGGTCGTCGGGCAGCCGATGGTCGTAGTCGAAGGACTCCCCCTGGCTGCACGGTGACGAAGACGTTGTCCCCGTTGCCCTCCGGGGAGACGTGAGAGCCCGTGGACGTGCAGGTTCGTCGGCCCGTCCAGCCGGTTGACCAACTGGACCTGGAGCCGGTCCCCGGGGCGCAGGCGCAGCGTCGGCCCGGGCAGGCTGCCGTTGAACCCGTAGGCGCTCGCCTGCCGACCGCCAACGGTCAGCGGGCCTTCCGCCACCTCGAGGCGCACCCGGAGCAGGCCGTCCGCGCTGCGCAACGTCTCCGGCTCAGACATCTGCCCGCCGGCCCGCGGATCGAACCGAGCCCACCGGACCACACCAACCCGGGCCCACCCACCGCGACACTGAACAGGCCGAGCCCACCCAGCTGCAGGGCGCGGCGCCGGCTGATGGGCCGCACTACGCGCCCTCCCCCAGCGACCGCAGCCGCTCGCGGTACTCCTCGGTGGCGATCTCGCCCCGGGCATAACGCTCATCGAGGAGCTGCCGCGCGCGGCTGCGACCCGATGTCGCGCCATCGCCGTCCCGGTCCGCAGCGCCGGGGGCGACCCCGCCTCCGATCGCCCGCGCGGCAACCAGAACCAGCAGCACCACGCCGAGGGCCAGCAGCAGCCAGAACAGCCACATCCACCCCATGCCGGAGCCGGAGCGCCATCATCCCGTCGTCTCCTCTGCGTCCGCGTGGCGACCCCCAACATACCCCCGGGGGAATGCGGTGGGCGGTGTTACGGTTGAGCCTCGACATACCCCCAGGGGTATCCACTTCGACTGACTCAGGAGCTGCCGTGATCCCCGAGATCGACCAGAACACCTTCGCTGCCCGCATCGCCGACAGGGACACCGTCGTCCTCGACGTCCGCGAGGCCCGGGAGTACCGCCCCGGTCACGTCCCCGGCGCGCAGAACATGCCGCTGAGCCTGCTGCCCGTGCTGCTGCCCGACGTGCCGAAGGACCGCCCGGTCTACGTCATCTGCCAGTCCGGCGGCCGCAGCGCGCAGGCCACGGCCCTGATGCGGGGCGTCGGCATCGACGCCACCAGCGTGGCCGGCGGCACCGGCGAGTGGACCGCCGCGGGGCGGCCCGTCGAGACCGCTGCCTGACCAGTCGAGATCGAAGCGAGAGAGGACCCCCCATGACCATCACCGTCCTTCCCCTCGACACCCCGGGCCTGGGTGACCGCACCTACCTGGCCCACGACGGCGAGGTCGCCCTCGTGGTCGACCCGCAGCGCGACTACGACCGCGTCCTCGGTATCGCCGAGGCGGCCGGCGTCCGGATCACCCACGTCTTCGAGTCCCACATCCACAACGACTACGTGACGGGCGGGCTGGAACTGGCCCGCGAGGTCGGCGCCAAGTACCTGCTCAATGCCGACGACCCGGTGTCCTTCGAGCGCACGGGCGTATCCGACGGCGACGTCGTCGAGGTGGGCGGCCGGATGCGGATCACGGTCCTGCACACCCCGGGGCACACCCACACCCACCTGTCTTTCGCGCTCGAGGCCGACGGCCAGTCGGTGGCGGTCTTCACCGGCGGCTCGCTGCTGTTCGGCTCGACAGGACGCCCGGACCTGCTCGGCCCCGACCACACCGAGACCCTCGCCCACGCCCAGTGGCACTCCGCTCAGCGGCTGGCTGCGGAGCTCCCCGACGAGACCGCCGTCTACCCGACGCACGGTTTCGGGAGCTTCTGCTCGGCCACCCAGTCGGGCGGCACGCGCAGCACCATCGGTCAGGAGAAGCTCGCCAACCCGGCGCTGACGACCGACGAGGCCCGCTACGTCGATGAGCTGCTCGCCGGACTGGACGCCTACCCCGCGTACTACGCGCACATGGGGCCGGCCAACTCTGCGGGTCCCGGCGAGCCCGACCTGTCCCTCCCGACCGAGGCGGACCCGGCCGAGCTGCGCCGGCGCATCGAGGCCGGCGAGTGGGTCGTCGACCTGCGCAACCGCACCGCCTTCGCCGCCGGACACGTCGGCGGCACCGTGAACTTCGGCCTCGACGGGCAGTTCGTCACCTACCTCGCCTGGCTGATGCCGTGGGGCACCCCGGTGACACTTCTCGGCGCGACCGCCGAGGACGTCGCCGAGGCGCAGCGCGAGCTGGTCCGGGTCGGCATCGACCGGCCGGCGGCCATGGCCACCGGCACGCCCGGGGACTGGGCCGGCGATGAACCGCTGCGCAGCTACCGGACCGCGACGTTCGCCGACCTCGCCACCGAGCTGGCCGGGAACCCGCGGACGGCCGTACTCGACGTGCGCCGTAACCAGGAGCGCGCCGAGCGCTTCATCGAGGGCTCGGTCCACATCCCGATCCACGAGGTGCTCGGCCGCCTCGACGAGGTCCCGACCGGCGAGGTCTGGGTGCACTGCGCCGGCGGCTACCGCGCCGGCGTCGTGGCCGCCCTCCTGGACGCCCACGGGGTCGACGTCGTAGCCATCGACGACTCCTTCGACAACGCCGGCGCTGCCGACCTCCCCCTCACGACCGCGACCCTGCAGGAGATCTCCGCATGACCCGCCCCACCCCGACCATCGACGCCCCCACCCTGGCCGAGCACCTGGGGGACGCCGCGAGCCCCGACCCCACGCTGATCGACGTCCGCACCCCTGCGGAGTTCGAGGCCGGGCACATCCCGGGCGCGGTCAACGTGCCGCTCGACGAGCTCAAGGGGACCCTCGACGAGCTCCGCGAGGTGCTGCACGACCACGACGTCGTCCTGGTCTGCCGGTCCGGCCGGCGCGCCGGCCGGGCCCAGGAGGCCCTGAACCGGGTCGGGCTCGGCCACAGCAAGGTCCTCACCGGCGGCATCGTCGACTGGGAGGCCACCGGCGGGGACGTCAACCGTGGCAGGCAGGCCTGGGAGCTGGAGCGGCAGGTTCGACTGGCCGCGGGCTCCCTGGTGATCACCGGCGTCGCGGCCAGCACCGTCGCGCCGCGCGTCAAGTGGCTGTCGGCCCTCGTCGGTGGCGGCCTGGTCGTCGCCGCCGTCTCCAACACGTGTGCCATGGGCATGGCGCTGGCAAAGATGCCGTGGAACAAGCGCGGCGCCCGCGCCACCGGCTCGGCCCTGGACCAGCTGACCGCGGAAGCGGTGACCGGATGCTGATCACACTGACCGTCGCGCTCGCCGTCGCCGTCGGGGTGGCCCTCGGCCTCCTCGGCGGCGGTGGGTCGATCCTCATGGTCCCGCTGCTCGTCTACGTCGCCGGTATGGACGCCAAGGAGGCGATCGCCGCCTCGCTCGTGGTCGTCGGCGTCACCGCGGCGGTGAGCGTGATCGGCCACGCCCGCGCCGGCCGCGTCCGCTGGCGCACCGGCCTGCTCTTCGGGGCCGCCGGCATGGCCGGCGCATTGGTCGGCGGATTCATCGGCGGCCACCTCCCGGGGCAGCTGCTGATGATCGCGTTCGCCGGGATGATGGTCGCCACCGCGGTGGCCATGCTGCGTGGCCGCAAGGACGTCGATCCCTCGAAGGCACACGCCGAGCTGCCCGTGGGCCGGGTCCTGCTGGACGGCGTCGTCGTCGGGCTGGTCACCGGCCTGGTCGGTGCGGGCGGCGGCTTCCTCGTCGTCCCGGCCCTGGCGCTGCTCGGCGGGCTGCCGATGGGCGTGGCGGTGGGCACGTCCTGCTGGTCATCGCGATGAAGTCCTTCGCCGGGCTGACCGGTACCTGACCACCGTGTCGCTCGACTGGCCGCTCGTCGTCGCGATCACCGTCGCCGCGTCGTCGGGAGCCTGCTCGGCGCCCGGCTGGTCGACCGGATCCCCGCCGACGCGCTGCGGAGGGTCTTCGGCTGGTTCGTCCTGGCCATGGGCGCGTTCGTGCTCGTCCAGGAAGCGCCGGAGGGCGCGCGGATCCCGGCCCTGATCGTGCTGCTCGGCGTGGCCGGCGGCGATGGGAACCTGCTCGGCGTTCGTGCCGCGATGCCCACTCCGCCACGTCGGGATCGTCGGCCCCGCGCCACCGCCGGGGCCTGACGCCGGACGGCCGCGCGGTCGTCCGGGAATGCCCACGCACCGCGCGGCGCTCCGCCGAGCAGTACCCGCCGGGGTATTGCCGCGCCGGACGGGAGAGGATGAGGGACATGCAGCTGGAGAACACCCAGGTGGTCGGCGACGTCATCAAGCGGCTCCGGCGCGCCGAGGGACAGCTCGCTGGCGTGATCCGCATGCTCGAGGCAGGGCGGGACTGCGAGGACGTCGTCACCCAGTTGGCCGCCGTGTCACGGGCGCTGGACAAGGCCGGGTTCGCGATCATCGCCACGGGCCTCGAGCAGTGCATCACCGCAGGCAAGGACGGGGACGCGCTCGACCGCGCCCGGCTCGAGAAGCTGTTCCTCTCCCTGGCCTGAGCACGATCACGCCGGGCTCGACACGGCCCTCGTGGGTGGCCACGCATACACGTGAGCGGACAGCGACGCGGATGCCTCGTAGCCGACGTCGCACCGTCAGCGGGACACCGGCTCCGGCTCGGGCGTCGTGGCCGCCGCGTTGCGGGCGCCTCGGGGGCGGCCGGCAGCCGCAGCCGCTTGAGCAGCAGCGCGTTGACCGCGACCAGGAAGCTGGAGCCCGACATCGACAGCGCGGCGATCTCCGGGCGGAGGACGAGCCCGAAGGCCGGCTCGAAGACGCCGGCCGCGATGGGCAGGGCGATGGCGTTGTAGCCGACCGCCCAGCCGAGGTTCTGCCGCATCTTGCGCAGGGTTCCTCGTCCGATGGTCAGGGCGACGGGGACGTCGAGCGGGTCGGAGCGCATGAGCACGACGTCGGCGGTCTCGATCGCGACGTCGGTGCCCGCGCCGATCGCGATGCCGAGGTCGGCGGCGGCCAGGGCGGGGGCGTCGTTGACGCCGTCGCCGACCATCGCGACGCGCTTGCCCGCCCGCTGCAGCTCGGTGATCTTCGCGGCCTTGTCGCCGGGCAGGACCTCGGCGATGACGGTAGTCGATCCGAGCTGCCCGGCGATGCGCTGGGCGGTGGCCTCGTTGTCGCCGCTGAGCATGACGACCTCGCACCCCGCCTCGTGCAGCGCGGCCACCGCGGCCGCGGAGGTCTCCCGGACGGCGTCGGCCAGGCCGATCACCGCGACGGCGCGGCCGTCGACGGCGACCAGCACCGCGGTGCGGCCCGCTGCCGGCCAGCTCGTCGCGCCGGGCGGCCAGCGCCCCGAGCTCGACGCCCTCGTCGGCCATCAGCCTGGGGTTGCCGACCAGCACGCGACGGCCGGCGACGGTGGCACCGGCGCCGCGGCCGGGGACGTTGCGGAATCCCTCGGCGAGCAGTGACGAGGCGCCCCTGTCGACGACATACCGCGCGACGGCGGCGGCCAGGGGGTGCTCGGACTCCCGCTCCACCGCGGCGGCCAGCGCCAGCACCTCGTCGGCGTCCATGCCCTCGACGAGGACGTCGGTGACCTCCGGCTCACCCTTCGTGAGGGTGCCGGTCTTGTCCATCACCACGGTGGTGATGCGCGCCGACGGTCTCCAGGGCGGTGGCGTTCTTGAACAGCACGCCGCGCTGCGCCCCCAGCCCGGTGCCGACCATGATCGCGGTCGGGGTGGCAAGGCCGAGCGCGTCGGGGCAGGTGACCACGACGACGGTGATCGCGAACAGCATCGCGGTGGCGAACGCCGGCGCCGGCCAGCAGCCAGACGGCGAAGGTCAGCCCGCCGCCGAGCAGGGCGACGAACACCAGCCAGAACGCGGCCCGGTCGGCCAGCCGCTGCCCGGGGGCCTTCGAGGCCTGCGCCTCCTGGACCAGCTTCACGATCTGGGCCAGCGCGGTGTCCGCGCCGACCTTCGTCGCCCGCACGCGCAGGGTGCCGGTGGTGTTGACCGAGGCGCCGATGACCTCGAGCTGGCACTCCTTGTGCACCGGCAGGCTCTCGCCGGTGACCATCGACTCGTCAACCTCGGAGTCGCCGTCCTCGACCACACCGTCGACCGGGATCTTCGCCCCTGGCCGGATCAGCAGCAGGTCGCCGGCGACGACCTCAGCGGTGGGCACCTCCACCGGCTCCCCGTCACGCAGCACCAACGCACGGGGCGGGGCGAGCTCGAGCAGCGTCCGGATGGCGTCGTTGGCGCCACCGCGCGCCCGCATCTCGAACCAGTGCCCGAGCAGGACGAACGCGGTGAGGACGGTCGCCGCCTCGTAGAACACCTCGCCGCCGCCGGTCAGCGTGATCACCACGCTGTAGCAGCCAGCCGGCGCCGACTGCCACCGCGACCAGCACCATCATGTCCAGCGTCCGGGCCCGTAGCGCCCGCCAGGCGCCGTCGAAGAAGATCCAGGCGCTGTAGAAGACGACCGGCAGCGACAAGAGCAGCGAGAAGACGTCGTCCCGCAGCCCGAACGGCGCCGGAAGCGGTGAAGCCGAGCACGTCCCGGCCGATCGGCGACCACAGCAGGATCGGCACCGACAGCACGGCGGCGATCAGGAACCGGTTGCGCATGTCGCGGACCATGTCGGCCATCGACATGCCGGCGTGGTGCCCGCCGTGGCCCATCGCCCCATGCCCGCTCATTCCGGCGTGGTCGCCCTCGTGCCCGGCCTGCTCGTCCGGAGCTCCCCGGCCGCCCGGTGTTCGTCGTGGGCCGTCGTCGTGGCGCGGTCGTGAGGCTCGGCCGCGGGGTCGCACATGTGCTCGGGGCACCGACTGCCCGGCGCAGTGGTACCCGCAGTCACGGACCCATCCGCTCAGCTGTGCGACCGAGGTCCGCCGCGGGTCGTAGGTCACGGTGGCGGTCTGGCCCACGGGGTTGGCCTGCACGAGCCAGCACACCCGGGCGGCGGCCGAGGACGCGACTCGGCCACTGCCTTCTCCGACGCCCAGTGGACCCCGGCCACCTCGAGCACGACCGTCTGCTGCTGAGCCGACATGACCACTCCTCGTCCGGTCCGAAGTCCTGGACCGCCACAACCCTATACCCCCATGGGGTATTTCCGCGCGGATGGAAGCGCACTCGGCGGGGTATCAGGGGGTGGCCTTGATCAGGGCGCAACTCGGCCAGGGCCCGCGCCTGGTGGGCGGCCTGGGGGCTGATTCGGGTCAGCGGGTCAGCGGGTCAGCGGGTCAGCGGCACGCAGCGTGTCCAGCTGCTTCCGGTACTGCTCGTCGCTGATCTCGCCCCCCGCATACCGCTCGGCCAGCAGCCGCTCCGGGGACCGGACCGGCTCGGCAGGGCGCTCGGACTGCCCGACGACGCGGACGAGCAACACCCCGCCGAGGATGAGTAGCGCGATGAACACGATGCCGCTGAGGGTCATGCCGATCCAGCCCCAGCCGGTCATGTGGTCGCCGACGTACCAGCCCATCATCGCCGTCTCAGCTCCTCCGCACGAGCCGGGCCCGGGCCGCTCCCGGGGTCCGCCGGCACACCGAGAGGTTCCCGCCGCGGCGGTGGAGACGCATCCGGCGAAGGTCACCGCCGGTAGGGCCGTCGGCCTCCAGTGGCGGTTTCCCGCGGCGGCCGGGGGTCAGCGGCGCTCCCGGCGTCAGCGCTGGACGTCCTACTTCAGGAGGCTCCGGGCGATGACCATGCGCTGGATCTGGTTGGTGCCCTCGTAGATCTGGGTGATCTTGGCGTCGCGCATCATCCGCTCGACCGGGAAGTCCATCGTGTACCCGGCCCCGCCGAACAGCTGGACGGCGTCGGTGGTCACCTGCATGGCGACGTCGGAGGCGAACGCCTTCGCCGAGGCGGAGACGCGGGTGACGTCGGCGCCGCCCTGCTCACCGCGCGCGGCGGCGACGTAGACCAGGTGGCGGGCCGCATCCACCCTCATCTCCATGTCGGCGAGCATGAACTGCACACCCTGGAAGTCGGTCGAGGCTCTTCCCGAACTGCTTGCGCTCCCGGGTGTAGGCCACCGCCGCGTCGAGTGCGCCCTGGGCGATGCCGACGGCCTGCGCGCCGATCGTCGGGCGGGTGAAGTCGAGGGTCCGCAGCGCCGTCTTGAAGCCGGTACCGGGCTCTCCGATGATCCGGTCGGCCGGGATGGTGCAGTCGGTGAAGTACAGCTCGCAGGTGGGCGAGCCCTTGATGCCCATCTTGCGTTCCTTGGGCCCGACGGCGAAGCCCGGGTCGTCCTGGTGCACGACGAAGGCGCTGATACCGCTGGCGCCCTTCCCCGGGTCGGTGACCGCCATGACCGTGTACCACTCCGAGACACCGGCGTTGGTGATCCAGGCCTTGGTGCCGTTGAGCACCCAGGTGTCGCCGTCGAGCCGGGCGCGGGTCTTCATCGCCGCGGCGTCGGAGCCGGCCTCCCGCTCGGACAGGCCGTAGCTGATCATCGCCTCGCCGGCGGCGATCGACGGGCAGCACCTGCTGCTTCAGGTCCTCCGAGGCCGACAGGATGATCGGCACCGAGCCCAGCTTGTTCACCGCCGGGATCAGCGAGGCGCTCGCGTCGACCCGGGCGACCTCCTCGATCACGATGCAGGTCGCGATCGCGTCGGCGCCCTCACCGCCGTAGGCCTCGGGGATGTGCGTGGCGTGGAAGCCCGCCGTCGTCAGCGCCTTCTGCGCCTCGACCGGATATCGGGAGCTCGGCGTCGACGTCCGCCGCGAACGGGGCGATCTCCCGCTCGGCGATGTCGCGCACGGCGGCCCGGATCGCCTCGTGCTCCTCGGTCAGTGCGTAGAGCCCAGCGTTGTTACCCACTGGTAGATCGTAAGCCCGGACGCTCATTCCTCTGACGAGAGCCGCTCCTGCAGTGCCGCGTCGCGGGCCAGCACCGAGGCGGCGAGCTCGGCCTGGAAGCGGGTCACCGCGGCGCGGAGCGTGTCGTCGCCGGCGGCGAGGATGCGGACGGCGAGCAGGCCGGCGTTGCGACCTCCGCCGATGCTGACCGTCGCCACGGGGACGCCGGCCGGCATCTGGACGATCGACAGCAGGCTGTCCAGCCCGTCGAGCCGGTCCAGCGGCCGGGGCACGCCGATCACCGGCAGCGGCGTGGCCGCCGCGACCATGCCGGGCAGGTGGGCCGCGCCCCCGGCCCCGGCGATGATCACCCGCAGGCCGCGGTCGGCCGCGGTCTCGGCGTACTCGAGCATCCGGCGCGGCGTGCGGTGGGCCGAGACGACGTGCGCCTCGTAGGGGACGTCGAACTCCTCCAGCGCGAGCGCCGCCGGCTCCATGACCGGCCAGTCGGAGTCGCTGCCCATGACGATGCCGACGACGGGCTCACTCATGCCGGGGCTCCTGGGTGGTCGTGGTCGGACGCTGGGGTGTCGAAGGCGAAGGCAGGATCGACGACGCCGTCGGCCAGGTACCGCGCCGCGGACACCGCCCGCGCCCGCACCTCGTCGAGGTCGTCGCCGAGCGCGGTCAGGTGGCCGAGCTTGCGGCCGGGCCGCTGGCCCTTGCCGTACCAGTGCAGCTTGACGTCGGGCCAGTGCGCCATCAGGTGGTGGACCCGCTCGTCGAGGCCCGGCCCGTCCCACCCGTCCGCCGCGGCGGCGCCCCCGAGCACGTTGGCCATCACCGCGACCGGGGCGGTCATCGCCGTCGAGCCGAGCGGGTAGTCGAGGACCGCCCGCAGGTGCTGCTCGAACTGGCTGGTCCGGGAGCCCTCGATCGTCCAGTGGCCGGAGTTGTGCGGCCGCATCGCCAGCTCGTTGACCAGCACCCCGTGGGCGGTCTGGAACAGCTCGACGGCGAGCATGCCCACCACGCCGAGGCGGTCGGCGATCCGGACGGCGAGCTGCTGGGCGGCCGACGCCAGCTCGTCGTCGAGACCCGGTGCGGGGGCGAGCACCTCGGCGCAGATCCCGTCGCGCTGCACGGTCTCGACCACCGGCCAGACCGCCACCTGCCCGAACGGCGAGCGCGCCACCTGCGCCGAGAGCTCGCGCACCATGGCCACCCGCTCCTCGACGAGCAGCGTGCCGTGCGCCTCGATCAACGCGGCCGCCTCGGCCGGCCCGCGGACGACGAAGACGCCGCGCCCGTCGTACCCGCCGCGCGGGGTCTTGAGGACGACCGGCCAGCCGTGGACGACGGCGAACCGCTCGACGTCGGCGACGGTGCCCGCCTCCGCCCAGGCCGGCTGCGGCTCCCCCGCCGCGGAGAGGGCCCGGCGCAGGACGAGCTTGTCCTGCGCGTGGACGAGGGCGTCCGGTCCGGGGGCGACACGATGCCCGGCGGCCACGAGGGCGTGCAGGTGCTCGGTGGGCACGTGCTCGTGGTCGAAGGTCAGCACCGTGGCGCCGTCGACCACGCGGCGGAGCGCGTCGGGGTCGCGGTGGTCGCCGAGGACGACGTCGGCGGCGACCAGGGCGGCGGAGTCGGACGGGTCCGTCGCGAGGACCCGCAACGACTGGCCGAGCGCCACGGCCGCCTGGTGCGTCATGCGCGCGAGCTGCCCGCCGCCGACCATCGCCACGACGGGCAGGCCGGTACGGGGATCGACGGGTGAGGCCATGGTGATTGCTGAGGCTAGATCGGTCCGTGGTCCGGCCTGTCCGCCGGGGGGCGCGCCGTTCCGGCTCCTAGCCTCGCCGGGTGACGGTGCGAACACTCCCCGTGAGGCCCCGCACCGGGTCGCCGTCCGGCCGGCTGGATTTCCTCGACGGGCTGCGCGGCGTCGCGGTGGGCCTGGTGCTGCTGCAGCACATCGGCGAGCTCACCATCCCCGCCGTCCATTCGTTCACGTCGTCCACGGTGCAGCTGGGTCAGCTCGGCGTGATGGTGTTCTTCCTCTGCAGCGGCTTCATCATCCCGGCGAGCCTGGAGCGCGGCCGCCGCGCGCCCGGTCGACGGGCCGCCCTGCGCGCCTTCTGGATCAGCCGCGTGTTCCGGCTCTACCCGCTGTACTGGCTCAGCCTGGCCGGGGCGGCGCTGCTCATGGCGCTCGGCCGGTACGCGCCGGAGTACACGCTGTCGCCCGGCGGCTGGCTGGCCAACGTGGCGATGCTGCAGCTGCCGGCGGGAGCACCGCACGCGCTGGGGCTGTACTGGACGCTCGCCTTCGAGCTGCTGTTCTACCTCGCCGTCTCCGCGCTGTTCCTGCTCGGCTGGCACCGCCGGAGCGTCGCCCTCTCGCTGGCCGCCTCGGCGGCCTGCCTGGGCGCGGCGGCGGCCGCCGGACCGCTGTTCGGCCGCCCGGCCCCGCTCGGGATGTTCTGCCTGGCCACGATGTTCCTCGGCACGGTGTTCCACCGGTGGCACGCCGGCGAAGTCCGGCTCCGGACGCTGGTCGGCTGCGTCGTCACCGCTCTCGCGGCCGGGATCGCGATGCTCCGGTCCGCTGGATCGGAGCTCGCGGCGGCGGACGGCCCCGGCTTTCTGCCGATGCTGACCGCGTGGCTCGGCGCCTACGCCGTCTTCTGCGCCGGTGTCGCGCTGCGCCGTGCCACCGTGCCCGGCTGGCTGCGCCGGCTGGGCGCCATCAGCTACTCCGTCTACCTGGTGCAGGCGCTCGTGCTGATCGCCGTCCCGGCCCTCCCCTCGCCCCTGCTGGCCGCGGCGGTGTGGGCGGTCCTCGTCATCGGCCTGAGCGAGGTCACCTACCGCCTGGTCGAGCAGCCCGCCGTACGCCTGGGCCGACGGCTCGCTTCCGGGCGGCCGGCTGAGCAGGCGGTGCTCATCCATCCGGCCCGGTCCGCGGATCGGGGCGCGATCCGGTCGACGACGGCGCCCCGGCGGCTGGCGGTGTGATCGCGGCTCTGACAACGAGCCTGACCGCGCCCGGGGCCCACCAGTGACCGCTCAGCACGATCTAGACTCCGATGTCGTGCACCCAGGCGACCGGACCCACCGCCTGCGCTCCGCCTGGCGTCTCCTGGCCAAGGAGCTCGGGGCCTTCGGCGTCGTCGGCGCCCTCTGCTTCCTCCTCGACGTCGGCCTGTTCCAGCTGCTCTACGCCGGGTTGGGCGTCGACGCGGTGCTGGCCAAGCTGCTGGCGACGCTGGTGTCGATGACCGCGGCCTACGTCGGCCACCGCTACTGGTCGTTCTCCCACCGGGCCCGGACCGGGCTGCGGCGCGAGTACCTGCTCTTCGCGGCCGTCAACGGGGCGACCCTCTGCATGGGCCTGGCGATCGTCGCGTTCGTGCGGCACCCGCTGGGCCAGGAGAGCGCCCTGATCCTGCAGGCGGCCAACATCGCGTCGATCTGTCTCGGCACCGTGGTGCGCTACCTCAGCTACCGGACCTGGGTGTTCCCGGCCCGGCGCCCCGAGTCGCTGGGGCCGGCCGCGACCGCCGCGGCCGCGGCGCACGCCTCGCTCTGACCGGTCGCCTGACGCGCTGAGCCGGTTCGTTCAGCCGGCCAGCCGGGAGCCGTGCCGGCCGGAGATGACCTCGAGCCGCGTCGGGATCCGCGTGCGCAGTTCCTCGAGGTGGCTGATCACCCCGACCGTGCGGCCGCCGCGGCGCAACTCGTCCAGCACCGTCATCACCGCGTCGAGCGCCACCGGGTCCAGCGTGCCGAAGCCCTCGTCGACGAACAGGGTGTCGATCTGCACGCCGCCGGACTCGGCGGTGACGACGTCGGCCAGCCCGAGGGCCAGCGCGAGCGAGGCCATGAAGCTCTCGCCGCCGCTCAGGGTCTTGGTCGGCCGGCGGGCCCCGGTGTACTCGTCGAACACGTCGAGCCCCAGGCCGCCGCGGGCGCCGTTGCGGGCCTGCGCGTCGCTGTGCAGGAAGGTGTAGCGCCCCCCGGACATGTCCTGCAGGCGTCGGCTGGCCACCTCGGCGACCTGCTCCAGCCGGGCGGCGAGCACGAAGGACTGCAGCCGCATCCGGAGCGTGTTCGAGCCCCGGCCGTGGGCGAGATCGGCGAGCGCGGTGACCTGATCGGCCCAGGCCCGCAGGTCGGCGAGTTCCACCTCGGCGGAGGTGACGTCGCCGGCGAGGGTCTGCAGCGCGGCGGCGCAGCGGCGGGCGCGCTCGAGCTCGGCCACGGACTCCTCGCGGCTCCGGGTGGCGGCCGCGCACCGCTCCTCGAGCGCGGCGACGTCGGGCCGCGGGCCCAGCTCGGCCAGCTCGGGCTCGGCCAGCCGCGCGCGCAGCACGGCGAGCTGGCGGTCGTGGGCCTCGATGTCCCGGTCGAGCGCGGCGAGCCGGCCCTCCGGCAGCAGGGCCGCGGCGGCGGACAGCACGTCGTCGAAGCCGGCGGCGGCCGCGCGCTCCTCCACCGTGCGACGGGCGGTGTCGGCGGCGACCCGGGCGCGGAGCTCGTCGGACTCGGCCGTCACGAGCGCCTCGCAGCGCTGTGCGGCGTCGGACAGCCGGGCGACCCGGGCGGCCAGGTCCGTGTCGTCGCCGGTGGCGTCGGAGAGCCGGGCCGTCAGTTCGGTCGAGGGCGACCGCCAGCGCGTCCCGCTCGGCGGCCCGGGCGCCGAGTTCCTCCCGGTCGGCGGCCAGCCGGGCACCGGCCTCCTCCCGCTCGGCGAGCAGGTCCCGGAGCACGGCCTGGGCCGGCGCGAGCCGCCCGGCCACCGCGGCCACCGCGGCCGTCGCCGCGCGCAGGTCGGTCAGCGCGGCCTCCTGCTCGTCGACCGGCGCGGGCCCGGCCTGGGCGCGCAGGCCGGCCAGCTCGCGCCCCTGGCGCTCGACGGTCGGCGGTGGCCGCCGCCAGCGCCGTCTCGGCCTTCTCGGCGAGCGCACGGGCCGCCTGCTCGTCGGCGGCGGTGACGACCGAGCCGGCGTGCACGGCCGGGCGGGGGTGCTCGACCGCGCCGCAGACCGGGCAGTCGGCGCCGTCGGCCAGCCCCGCGGCGAGCTCGGCGGCCATGCCGTCCAGCCGTCGGGCGCGCAGGTCGAGCCAGTGCTCGCGGGCGTCGTTCCAGTTCCCGCGCAGGGACTCCGCCTTCGCGCGGGAGCGCAGCAGCGCCGACTCGACGCGGTCGGCGGCGCGGGCGGCGTCCAGCGCCGTCTCGGCCAGCGCGACCGACGCCTGCAGCCCCGGCAGCCGCACGGCGGCCTCCTGCGCCTCGGCGACCAGCCGCTCCTGCTCGGCGAGGCGGGCCGGCCAGGAGTCCGCCGCCCGGGCCGCGGCCTCGCACGCGGCCTCCAGGGCGCCGGTGACGCCTCGCAGGCGGGCGATCTCGCGCGCCATGCGACGCAGCGCGGTCGACGTCGGGCAGGAGCGCGGTGGCGGCCGCGGCCTGGTCGCGCAGCTCCCGGGCCACCGTGGCGGTGCCCTCGAGCCCGCCCGACACCGTCGCCCACGCCGCGCGGGCCGACTCGTAGGCGTCGGCCGCGTGCTCGGCCGCGAGCGCCGCGCGCCCGGCGGTCTCCAGCACGTCGCGGAGCGCCTCGGCCCGGCGCCCGGCGTCGCGCTCGGCGCGCAGCGGGCCCAGGGCCGGCTCGCGGGCGGTCAGGGCCTCGAGCTCGCGGGCGGCGCGGCTCCGGCGGGCGTGCCGCTCGTCGAGCGCGCGGGCGCCGGCGAGCTCGGCGTCGATCGGTGCGGGCCTCGAGGCCGGCGCCCTCGGCCCGTGCCTCGGCGACGGACAGCCGCTCGGCCGCCGTCGTCCGGACGGCGGAGACCCACGGCGCCACGTGACTGCCGGGACCGCCGCCGACCAGCTCCGGGGCCAGCGCCTCCGGGACGTCGACGTCGGCGATCTGGGCGACCCGCGCGAGCAGCGTGCTCAGCCGCGCCTTGCGCTCGGCCACGCGATCCCGCGCGGTGGCGCGCTCCCCGGCGAGCCACTCCTCCGCCGTGGCGAAGCGGTCGACGTCGAAGAGGGTGCGCAGCAGATCGGCGCGGTGCTCGGGCTCGGCCCGCAGGAAGCGGGCGAAGTCGCCCTGCGGAAGCAGCACCACCTGGCAGAACTGGTGCACGTCGAGGCCGAGCCGGATGCGCAGGTGCTCGGAGCCCTCGTCGATGCGGGTGCTGACCGGCTCCCAGCCGCCGTCGGTGAGCCGCTGGACGGTCAGCTTGGCCTGCTCGGTGGTCCAGCCCTCGCCGCGCTTCTTCGGGCGCTGCTGCTCGGGGCGGCGGGTGACGCGCAGCCGCTGCGCCGGCGAGGGACAGCTCGCAGGACACCTCGGTGCGGGTCGCGGCGTCGGCGTGGTCGCTGCGCAGCCGCTTCTCCTCGCCGCGCGCGCCCGGCACGGTGCCGTAGAGGGCGAAGACGACGGCGTCGAGCAGCGTCGTCTTGCCCGCGCCGGTCGGCCCCCAGAGCAGGAAGAGGCCGTCGCGGCCCACCTCGTCGAGGTCGACCTCGTGCGGTGCCGGGGAACGGGCCGAACGCCGTGAGCGACAGCCGGTGCAGCCTCATCGCGCGGCCTCGGCGCGGTCGGCTGCGCCCAGCGCGCGGGCCAGCAGTTCCCGCTCGGCGGCGCTGGCGGCGACCCCGCGGACGTGCTGCGACGAACTCCGCCGGCGATCTCGACGTCGCTGCGCCCGCGCATCCGCTCCTGGTAGCTCCGGCCGTCGCCCGCCGGACGCGGTGCCGCGCCACTCCAGGTGCACGCAGTGCGGGAAGCGCGTCTGCAGGCGGCGCATCGGGTCGGTCGGGACGGGCGGCGTCGGTGAGCCGGGCGGAGACGAAGCGCGTCCTCGGCACCGGCGTGCGCGGGGTCGGCGAGCAGCTCGTCGAGCGTGCCGGTGAGCACGGTGAGCCGGCGCGGGGTCGGCAGCGGGACGGGCCGCACGTCGGCCAGGCCGGAGGCGTCGAGCTCGACCAGCCAGGCCAGCTTCTGCTGCCCCGCCTCGCCGAAGGAGTAGGCCAGCGGGGAGCCGCTGTAGCGCAGCCGCGGGGAGAGGGTCTGCGGCCGGTGGAGGTGACCCAGGGCCACGTAGTCGACGCCGTCGAACACCGAGGCCGGGACGAGGTCGACCCCGCCGACGCAGATGTCCCGCTCGCTCTCGCTGGGCACGCCGCCCCCGACGAAGGCGTGGGCGAGCACGACCGACCGCGTGTCCGGCCGGAGGAACAGGTCGGACGCGGACCCGCTCCATCGCGGCGCCGAGCACCGCCTCGTGACTGCGGCCGCCGGTCACGCCGAGCTCGTGCCGGGCCACCTCGGGCTCCAGGAACGGCAGGCCGTACACCGCGACGTCGCCGTGCTCGTCGGCGAGCAGCACCGGCTCGTCCAGCCGGCCGGTGTCGGCGCGGACGTGCAGCCCGGCCGCCGACAGCAGCCCGGAGAAGGTGCCCAGCCGGCGCGCGGAGTCGTGGTTGCCCGGCGTCATGATCACCGCGGCGCCGGCGGCCAGCAGCCGGCCGATGACCCGGTCGAGCACCGCCGTCGCGTCCGCCGAGGGCACCGCGCGGTCGTACACGTCGCCGGCCACCAGCACGGCGTCCACCGACTCGGCGGCCACCACGGACGCCAGCCCGCTCAGCACCGTCTCCTGCTCGGCGAGCAGGTCGGTGCCGTGCAGCGACCGGCCGATGTGCCAGTCGGAGGTGTGCAACAGCCGCATGGCCCGGAAGGTAGGCAGGGGGTACGACAGAACCCGACAGGCGCGCCGTGACGGAACCGTCACAGACCGCCGCCGGAATCACCCTCCCCGACCGTCACGGCTGCCGATGGCAGCCGGGTGTCAGCGCTAGCATTTGCCTACCCGGCCTGAGGAGGCTGCTCGTGCCGCTCGCCCCGGGTGAAGTGATCGCCGGGTACACGGTGGTGCGTCAACTCGGCAGCGGCGGGATGGGTGCGGTCTACCTCGTGCGGCATCCGCGACTGCCGCGCTTCGACGCCCTCAAGCTGCTGAAGGCCGAGTTCTCGCACGACCCCGACTTCTCCCGGCGGTTCCTGCGCGAGGCCGACGTCGTCGCCGGGCTCTCCCACCGCAACATCGTGTCGGTGCTCGACCGCGGCGAGGACCGCGGGCAGCTGTGGCTGACGATGCAGTTTGTCGACGGCATCGACGCCGAGCAGGCCCTCGCCGACTCCGGTGGCCTGCTGCCCGCCGAGCGGGTGGCGCACATCCTGTCCGAGGTGGCTGCCGGCCTCGACGCCGCCCACCGGCACCACCTGATCCACCGGGACGTGAAGCCGGCCAACATCCTGTTGGCCAGCACCTCCGACGACGAGCCCGAGCAGGTGTTCCTGACCGACTTCGGGATCGCCAAGTCCCTGGAGAGCGGCAGCACGCGGCTCACGCGGACCGGGGCGGTGCTCGCGACCTTCGACTACGCCTCACCCGAGCAGATCGAGTCCCGCTCCCCCGACGCGCGGTCCGACGTCTATGCGCTCGGCTGCGTGCTGCACAAGCTGCTGACCGGCTCCGTGCCCTTTCCCGGCGTGGGCGTCGCGTCCGCGATCCACGGGCACCTCCAGCTGCCGCCGCCGCGGCCGACCGCGCTCGTGCCGTGGCTGGCGCCGTCCATCGACAACGTCGTCGCACGGGCCATGTCGAAGGACCCGGCCGAGCGCTACGCCACCTGCCGTGCCCTCGCGTCGGCCGCCGCGGCCGCATTGGTCGACTTCCCCGCCCCGCCGGCGCCGCCGTACACCGTCTCGCTCACCGCGCCGACCGGCGCCGTGCTCGGGCCGATGACCACCGACCGGCTGTCCGGTCAGGAGACCGAACGGCTGGTCGATCTCGTCCGGCGGACCCGCTTCTTCGACCTCCCGGAGAACCTGCACGAGGTCGTCGGCCGCACCACCACGGGGCACCGCCCACACGGGGGGCGCCCGGTGACCCTGGAGATCCGGTCCGGACGGGAGGTCCGCCGGGTGGTCGTCGATCTCGACGAGGCCCGCCGCCCCGCGACGCTCGACGCGCTGGTCGAGGCGATCGAGCACCTCCCCCCGGCCAAGGACCACGCCCCCGAGCCGGCCACGGTGTTCCACGACCTGCGGGGCGCCCAGGCCGCCCTCGCCGCGCAGGGCGGGCCGGGGGCACCACCCGCCGGGCCCTCCGCCGGAACGGGGTCCACGGCATCCGCGCCGCCGGCCGGCCGGCAGCCGGCACCCCCGCCGCCGCACCCGGGACCGCTCCGCACCGTGCCGCCGGCCGGCGCCGGCTCGGGTCGGGTCGATCAGTACGGTCCCCAGTACGGCGCCGGGAGCCCGGCCGGGCAGTTCGCTACAGGAGGCCCCGGGGGCCCGTTCGGTCCCGGCGGACCGGGCACCCCCTGGACGCCGCAGCCCGCCGACCCGACCGATGGACGGCGCCGCGGACGAGTGCTGCTGATCCTCGTCCTCGTCCTCGTGCTGGCCGCTGCGGGCGTGGTCGTCTGGCTGGTCACCCGCGGCGACGAGAACCCGCCCGGCGGGAACGGTTCGGGCAGCAGCTCCGCCACGCAGAGCACCGAGGTCACCGACGGCACCGACCCGGCGGAGGTGGCCTACCAGGACCTTCCCCGCGGCGGCGCCCTGGAGCAGGGGAAGATCGTCATCCCCCGCGACAAGGACGGAAACGTCGACCTGTACCTGGTCAACGCCTCCGACGGCAGCACGATCGCTCAGCTCACCACCGGGCCCGAACGCGACGCCGGGCCGATCCTCGGACCGGACCGGGACACCATCGTCTTCGTCCGGCAGGCCGACACCGGGGATGAGCTGTGGGCGGTGTCGACCGACGGCGGTGAGCCACAACCGCTGTTCGGGACCCCCGTGGAGGGGTGCGCCCGCCCGTCCCGCCCGGCCTGGAACCCCGCCGATCCCACCCAGGTGGTGATCGCGTGCAACGACGACCCCGCGGCCACGGCCCTGCGGGTGGTCAGCCTCGACGGCGTCGTCGTCCGCACCCTGGAGACAGGCCTGGCCAGGGTCGACGACCTCACCTTCTCCGCCGACGGGACGAGGGTCGCCTTCTGGGGCGGCGATTCCGGGGCGACGTCCGGGAACATCTACACGCAACTGGTGGACGGCTCGGCGGCCCCCCAGCAGGTGACCGACAGCGGCGCGGACACCGATGTCGTGTGGTCCTCCACCGGCCGCCTGGCCGTGTCGCGCGGCGTGAGCGGTGGGCGGGAGATCGTCGTCATGGACGAGGACGGCTCGAACGTCACCGCCCTGACGTCGGGATACAACGACGCGGGACCGGTCTGGTCCCCGGACGGCTCGACGATCGCCTTCAAGAGCAACCGGCCGAGCCCGGACGCCCCGGCCGGGGACCACTACTGGGTCGTCGGCGCGGGCGGCGGCGACCCCCAGCCGATCGACAGCGAGGGCGTCGTGGTGTCCACCGCCGCGTGGGGCCACCGCTGAGCACTGGTCTTACGGCGACGGGAAGCGATGACAGCGGCCCCGCCCGCTCCTACTGTCGGCCCACCCGACCGCAGGAGGTGCCGTGCCGCTCGCCCCGGGGGACGTGTTCGCCGGCTACGCGGTGGTCCGCCAGATCGGCACCGGTGGCATGGGCGCCGTGTACCTGGTCCGCCACCCCCGCCTGCCGCGGTTCGACGCGCTCAAGCTCCTCAACCGCGAGCTGTCCGCCGAGCCGGACTTCGTCGCCCGCTTCATGCGCGAGGCCGACATCGTGTCCGGGCTCTCGCACCGCAACATCGTCTCGATCTACGACCGCGGCGAAGAGGCGGGCCAGCTCTGGCTGACGATGCGGTACGTCGACGGCATCGACGCCGAGGGCGCGCTCGAGCAGTCCGGTGGCCTGCTGCCGGCGTCCCGGGCGGTGCACATCATCGGGCACGTGGCCGCGGCCCTCGATGCCGCGCACCGCCAGCACCTCATCCACCGGGACGTCAAGCCCGCCAACATCCTGCTCTGCGAGGCCGACGACGACGGCGAGCAGGTGTTCCTCACCGACTTCGGCATCGCCAAGTCCCTCGACGCGGGCGGCCGTCTCACCCGGACCGGCCTGGTGGTCGCCACCTTCGACTACGCGTCCCCGGAGCAGATCGAGGCGCAGCCCCTCGACGCGCGCTCCGACGTCTACTCATTGGGCTGCGTGCTCTACAAGCTGCTCACCGGCAGCGTCCCCTACCCCGGGGACACGATGCTGGCGCCGGCCGCGGGGCACCTCGGCCTGCCGGCCCCCCGCGCCACGGCCCTGGTGCCGTGGCTGCCTCCGGCCATCGACGACGTGATCGCCCGGGCCATGGCCAAGGCCCCGGCCGACCGCTTCCCGACCTGCCGCGCGCTCGCCTCTGCCGCGGCGGCCGCCATGAACGACTACCCCGAGGCGCCCGGGCCGCCGTACCGCGCCTTCCTCACCCGCTCCGGCAACGGCTCGGGACACGGAGCGCTGGTCGGTCCGATGCGCACCGACGGCATGACCGAGCAGGAGACCGCGCGCCTCGTCGACCTGGTGCGGCGCACGCGGTTCTTCGACCTGCCCGAGCAGCTGGCCGGCCCCGGCGCCATCCCGCCCGGACACCGGAAGGTGACGATCGAGATCGGCTGCACCGGCCGGATCCACCGGGTCGTCGCCGACCTCGATTCCCCGCGCCGCCCGCCCGAGCTCGACGACCTGATCGCGACGATCGAGCGGATGCCGACGGCGCTGGCCCCGGCACGGCCGCCCCAGGCCCCACCCACCCAACGGAACCTCCCCCCGCCGCCGCGCCAGGACGCCCTCCCCCGCCAGGACGCGGCTGCCGGCCGGGTGTCGACCGCCGGACCGGTGAGCAGCCGGTTCGCGCAGCCCCCGCCGCCGCTGCCGCCGGCCGCCGTACCCCTTCCCACCGGGCAACAGCGTGCGGCCGGGTCGGCCCCACCGCTCGAGCGCGCCGAGCCGCGGTCGGCGCCCCTACCGGACGTGCGGCCGCTGCGCTCCGGACCGTCCACACCCCCACCTCTACGGACGTCCCCACCTGCGCAGACGCCACCGCCGGTCTACACGCCACCGCCCCTGTCGCCGGAGCCGCACTGGAACCCTCCGTCGGAGCCGGAGCCACGACACCGCGGCCGGACCGTCCTGATCGCCGTCGTCACGGCGCTCGCGGTGGGTGCCGGGGTGACCACCTGGCTGCTGCTCAACGGGGCCGACGACGACGGTGGCGGTGGGGCCTCCGACACGACGTCCACGACGGAGCCCGCGCCCACCACCCCGCCGACGGCCGAGGCGACCGCCGCATGGCTCGGGCTGCCCCGGACGGCCGCGGTACTCGGCGATCAGACACTGGTCGCACCCCGCGAGGTCGAAGGCAACGTCGATCTGTACGTGATCGACGCGGACGGCACCATCGTCGCGCGAGTCACGACGGCGGCGGAGGACGACGTGGCGCCGGTGATCTCCAGGGACCGGCGGAACCTCATCTACATCCGTCAGTACTCGACCGGGGCCCAGTTGCGCACCGTTTCGGTGGACGGCCAGGGCGACCGACCGCTCTACGACCCGCCCCTGGCCGGCTGCGGGGCGCCAGGCCGGCCGGCCTGGAACCCGTCCGACCCGACGCAGCTGGCACTGGCCTGCTACGACGGCCCCACGGCGACGCTCCGGGTGATCTCCCTCGACGGCATCACGCTGCACGACCCCGAACCGGCGCGCCGGCACATCGACGACCTCGCGTTCAGTCCCGACGGCCGACAGCTGGCCTACTGGGGCGACGACGACCGCGAAAGCCGCGCCGGCCACCTGTACGTCCAGGCGGCCGACGGCTCCGCCGAAGCGGACCCGCTGACGAGGGCGGGCACCGACAACGGCCCGGTGTGGTCGCCTGACGGGACGACCCTCGCCTTCTCCCGTGGCATCGGAGACGGCGCACGCGAGATCTACACCATCGATCTCGACGACCCCGACGCCGAACCGATGCCCCTGCTCAGCTCGGCCGACGGATCTGCAGACACCGCACCGGCCTGGTCGCCCGACGGCGGATCGATCGCTTTCCGGAGCCACCGCAGCGCCGCGGACCAGGTCTGGGTGGTCGACGCCGAGGGGGGAGAACCGCGTCAACTGACCACCGACTGGCGAGCGGTCGGCTCCCCGGCCTGGGGTTACCGGTAGCGGGTCAGAAGCGGCTGGTGGTCCAGGCCTGGCCGCCGCCCTGCTCGCCCTCACCGCGGATGTAGTTCGCGTTCTCCTGCGCCCGGCGGTCGGCGTCCTCCTCGATCATGTGGTTGAGCAGCTGCTGGACGCCGTCGCTGTCGGGGATCTGCTTGAGCACGGTGGCCCCGCTGTCGCCGGCGGACTCGATGGTCAGGGTGCCGGAGTTGATCAGCCGCTCCCACACCGACTGGTGGTAGGAGACGTCGGTGATGCGGGACAGCCCGATGTCGCGGCCGCGCCGGGCCAGGATCCCCTCGCGGAACAGCAGCCGGTGGGTCGTGATCACGTAGTGCGTCGTCCGCCAGCGGAGCACCGGGACGACGACGAACGCGAGCAGCATCAACACGGCCAGCGCGATCACGAGCAGCCGGAGCAGCCCCTGCTGCTGGCCGGGCGGGATCAGCGCGGCACCGTAGGACGCCGCGCCCACGATGACGAGGAACCAGACGACGGGCCAGAAGACCATCAACCAGTGCGGGTGCAGGTGCCGGACGATCTCCTCGTCCTCGGCCAGCAGCTTGTCCGGGTAGGGCATCCGGTCAGGATGACGGACGGGACGTGCTCCGTCACGGTTCCTGGCCGTGGTGTCGCGAACAGTGGGCCCGGGTCGCCCGAGGTAATCGACTACCACTGCCGGTCATCGAACGCAGCGTGTGACTGAAGGCGGCTTTAGGGCCTCATCTCAGTCGGGGGTGTAGGACGGCGGCTCGGGCTGAACTGTTCGCACTCGGCTCTGTCTGACCTTCGCTGGTTCCCGACGAGCCCGTGACGGTCGCTAGCGTTCGCGGTCGTGAGCACGACCTCTGCCTCGCAGAACCTCGACCACGTCATTGCCGTCGCAACCCGCTACATCGAGCAGCACCTCGGGGAAGATTTGCTGCAGTGGAGCGAGGTCATCGACCACCTCAAGGCGGGCGGCTATACCGATGAGGCCACCTTGGCGGTCACCCGTGCCGTCTTGGACCTCGAACGCACCGACGTGATGTTCTACGCCATCGAGGGCATGCGCCGCCCCCGCCCCGGCGACGCCGCACCCGCACCACTCCATGAGGTCGCGGGCGCGGTCCTGTCTCTGCAGTGGCCGTGCACCCGCAACGACCGACCGGGCGGCAGTCGGTCCATCTGGGAGGCGTTCGAGGAGCTCGGCGGCCGTTACCGGCACTGCGACGTCTACGACGCCATGCACGAGCAGCTGAAAGGTCACGAGCTCAAGAGCGGCCGCGTCTACTGGCAGCGGACCGACCTTCCGTCACGCTTCGACACAGCCGGCCGCTTCGCCCAACGGGCCGAGGCCGTCGCCGTACAACCGCCAGCCTCACCGGCCCGCCAGCAGCTCGAAGCGGACCTCGTCGCCGCGTATGTCGCGACACTCCCGCACCGCTACCTCCGAGAGCACCCCATCGGTGAACTGCGAGCCGACGTGTACGAGCCGACAATCCGGCGCATCGTGGAGGCGAAAGCCGCCGCCGACGTCGTCACCGTCGCTCACGCGTGGGCTCAGGCAGCCGCCTACCGGTACGCAGCGAACACCTCCGCGCTCGACGACCGGACCAGCGTCGAGTCCATCGCGGTCCTGCTCCCGGCCGCACCCACCGGGACCGCCCGCAGCGTCCTCGAGCATGTCGCCGCAGACTGCTTCGAGGTCGAGCTCATATACCCCCACGGCGAGACATTCCGGCACGAGCAACTCACCTGACCTGAGACGCAGGATCGCGCCGATGGGGCAGCAACCGCAGACGCCCAGCCGAGGGAAGTCCCCATAGCCATAGCCCTTAAATGGGCCGCTCAAGGACACTCTGGGACATCCGGCTCCGGCCCCCGAACGTTGTGCGCGAAGAAGCAGGTTTCGGGCGAGAAACTGCTGCTCAGCGCACATTGTTCAGCCGCCGGAACATGGCGAAGGACGTCGCGGCCAGGTGTCTCTAGGTGGGCGGCTTAAGAAGCGTCTCGGGCGGTCTCACGCGCTTGAGTTGCCCCGTGGCAGGCGGAAGTCGCGGGGATCCGGCCGGGCAATACTCATCCGCCTCCCCGTTGGTGTGTCATTCCGGTATGCCCGTCCGTCGCTCACGTCGCCATTCCCGTGCCTCGCCCGGTCGTCCCGCGCGCGGCAGGGCCCGCCTGCTCGTGCTCGGCGGGGCAACGCTCGCGGTGCTCGGCCTCGTGTTGTTCGGCGGCGCGCTCGTCGTCCTCGGTCCGCTGCCGGACACGTTCACCGGCTTCATGCAGCGTTGGGGAGTGCGGGTGCTCGCCGCGGGGATGGTGTCTGCCGGGCTGTGGTGCGCGTGGACCGGCTGGAAACGGTTGAGCGGTTGAGTGACCAGCGGGTCCGTGTGCCCCTGGACAACCGGCACCCGAACCGTTGGATCAAGCCCGCAGACCCTGGAGCCCGTCGTAGGCGGCCATCACGAGCTCCAGTCCCCGGTTGTCGTCCGCGGGTTCGCGCATCTGGTTCGTCACGTACGCCACCGCCATACGGCTGTCGGGATCGATCATGACGAGGGAGCCGCCCCACCCGCCCCACCCGAAGGTGTTGCCGAACAGCCCGTAGCCCAGCCCCTAGCGGACCGGCATGCCCAGGACGGCGGTCCTCGCCGCTGAACTGCTCCTCCCGGGCACGGTCGCAGCCCGCCTGCGACAGCAGCCGCACCCCACGCACCGCTCCTCCGCAGGCCAGCACCGACTGCACGAGGGCGACCGAGCGGGCGTTGCCGAAGCCGCTCGCCGCGGGGATCTGCGCGCGACGCCAGGCCACGCTGTTCCCGTCACGGACCCGTACGGCGGTGCCGGCGGCGGGAGGCGCGCTGCCGCCGGGGGCGCTCGCGGCGTAGTCCTCGTCCCGGGACGACGGCGGGACGGTGAGCGCCACCCGGTGGTCGTGCTCGGCGGGCAGGCCGATGTGGAAGTCGGCACCCAGCGGTCCGGCCACCTCCGCTGCGAAGAACGTCGCCCAGGCTTCGGCCGGTGATCCGGCGCACGACCTCGCCCACGAGAAACCCCTGGGTGAGCGAGTGGTATCCGGCCGCGCTGCCCGGTTCCCATTGCGGAGCCTGCGCGGCCAGACGTGCCGTGGCGGACGGCCAGTCGTAGAGCTCCTCGATCGGCCCGTCCCAGTCGGGCAGGCCCGCGGTGTGCGCGAGCAGGTGCCGCACCAGCACCCTCGTCCTTGCCTGCCGTGGCGAACTCGGGCCAGTACCGGCCGACCGGTGCGGCCAGATCGAGGTCGCCACGGTCGGCGAGGACCAGCGCGCACAGCGCCGTCATCGTCTTGGTGACCGACCAGACGTTGGTGATCGTGTCCCGCTGCCACGGGATCGTGCGGTCCGTGTCGGCGAACCCGCCCCAGACGTCCACCACCGGCTCGCCGTCCACGAAGACCGCAACCGAGGCACCCGCGTCTCCGTCGTCCAGCAATCCGGCCAGCGCATTCGGCACTGCGGTGAACAGATCGTCGTAGGAGCCCTGAATGTCGGCCATGCGCCGTACTAGCGCGCATCGGCCCGTCAGAGGCAATCCAATTTTCAGTCCGGGGCCGAAGAGGCGGTCATTTCGGCGTCATCGAGGGGCGCGCACGTGCTGCACGTCTCCGCTGGCCAGTTCGACCCGGCCCTGGGCTGTGACGACGACGAGCCGCCCGTCCCAGTCGACGGCCTCGGCGACGCCCTCGAGGGTCGAGCCGTCCGGCATCGCGACGGCGACGGTCGCGCCGATCGTGGAGGACCAGGCGACGTAGTCCTGCGCCAGGCCCGAGGACACCGGGTCGCCGAGGTGTTCGGTCCAGCGCGCGGTAGCGGCGCTCGACGGCGCGCAGGAAGCCGAGCAGGACCGGTGACCGGTCCACCGTCGCCCCGGTGATCCGCGTGAGGGACGTCGCCGTCTCGGGCACCTCGTCGGCGGTGGCGGAGACGTTGAGCCCGACCCCGACGACGACCGCCGTGCCCGTGCTCTCGGCGAGGATCCCGGCCAGCTTGCGGCCGTCGCGGGCGAGCAGGTCGTTGGGCCACTTGAGTGAGGGCAGGACGCCGGTGACCTCGGCCACCGACTCGGCGAGCGCGACGCCGGTGAGCAGCGGCAGCCAGCCGCGGCGGGCCGCCGGCACGTCGGGTCGCAGCAGGAAGGACACGGTCAGGCCCGCCCGCGGCGGGGAGGTCCAGGTGCGGTCGAGCCGGCCGCGACCGGCCGCCTGGTGCTCGGCGACGAGGACGGTGCCTTCCGGGGCGCCGTCCGCCGCGGCCCGGGCGAGTTCGGCATTGGTGGAGCCGATCTCCTCGACCACCTCGAGGGACCGCCACAGCCCGCCGTCGTCCCTGGTGAGGGCGGCGGCGAGCGCCGGGCCGTCGAGCGCCGGGCGCTCCAGATCCGACCATCGAGATGAGGGGGCGTCGGCACTCCCCTACGCTACGGCTCGCGACCGAGCGTGCGAGGTCGCCATGGGCACGGCACAGCGCCGCGGGAGCGCGGTCGACGAGCGCCAGCGAGGAGAACGCGTGACAGCGGCCGAGATCGACAGCGGCGGGGAGCACGTCCCCGACGACATCGACATCCACACCACTGCCGGGAAACTGGCCGACTTCGAGCGACGCGTGCAGGAAGCGACGCACGCCGGGTCGGAGCGCGCCATCGAGAAGCAGCACGCCGCGGGCAAGATGACCGCTCGCGAGCGGATCGAGGAGCTGCTCGACCCGGGGTCGTTCACCGAGTTCGACGAGTTCGCCCGCCACCGGTCCACCACCTTCGGGATGGAGTCCAAGCGCCCGTTCGGCGACGGCGTCGTCACCGGGTACGGCACGGTCGACGGCCGGCCCGTCGCGATCTTCTCCCAGGACGTCACCGTCTTCGGCGGCAGCCTCGGCGAGGTCTACGGCGAGAAGATCGTCAAGATCCTCGACTTCGCCATGAAGAACGGCTGCCCGGTCGTCGGCATCAACGAGGGCGGCGGCGCCCGCATCCAGGAGGGCGTGGTCTCCCTCGGCCTCTACGGCGAGATCTTCCAGCGCAACGTGCACGCCTCCGGGGTGATCCCGCAGATCTCCCTGGTCATGGGTCCGGCGGCCGGCGGCCACGTCTACTCCCCCGCGCTCACCGACTTCATCGTCATGGTCGACAAGACCAGCCAGATGTTCATCACCGGCCCCGACGTGGTGAAGACCGTCACCGGCGAGGAGGTCACGCTCGAGGAGCTCGGCGGCGCGCGCACGCACAACACCAAGTCCGGCGTCGCGCACTACCTGGCCGAGGACGAGGCCGACGCCCTCGACTACGTCAAGGCGCTGCTGTCCTACCTGCCGAGCAACAACCTCGACCCGCTGCCCGCGATCGAGGTCGCCCCGGCCGAGACCGTCCTGCCGGACGCGCTGACCGACGTCGACCTCGAGCTCGACACGTTCATCCCCGACTCGGCCAACACGCCCTACGACATGCACACCGTGCTCGAGCACGTCCTCGACGACGGCGAGTTCCTCGAGGTGCAGCCGCTGTTCGCGCCCAACATCCTGATCGGCTTCGGCCGGGTCGAGGGGCGGCCGGTCGGCGTCGTCGCGAACCAGCCCACCCAGTTCGCCGGCACCCTCGACATCGACGCGAGCGAGAAGGCCGCGCGGTTCGTGCGCACGTGCGACTGCTTCAACATCCCGGTGCTCACCTTCGTCGACGTGCCCGGGCTTCCTGCCGGGCACCTCGCAGGAGTGGGAGGGGATCATCCGCCGCGGCGCGAAGCTGATCTACGCCTACGCCGAGGCCACCGTCCCGAAGGTCACGGTGATCACGCGCAAGGCCTACGGCGGCGCCTACGACGTCATGGGCTCCAAGCACCTGGGCGCGGACATCAACCTGGCCTGGCCGAGCGCGCAGATCGCCGTCGTCGGGGCGCAGGGCGCCGTCGGCATCCTGTACCGCAAGGAACTGGCCGAGGCGAAGGACCCCGACGCCCGCCGGGCGGAGCTGATCGCCGAGTACGAGGACACCCTCGCCAACCCCTACATCGCCGCCGACCGGGGCTACGTCGACGCCGTCATCCCGCCGTCCCACACGCGCGTCCAGGTGACCAAGGCGCTCCGGGTCCTGGCCAACAAGCGGCAGACCCTGCCCCCGAAGAAGCACGGGAACATCCCGTTGTGAGCGAGGGACCTCCCGCTCCGCTCCTACGGGTCGTCTAGGGTGAGCCAACCTTCGAGGAGCTCGCCGCCCTGACCGTCGTCGTCGCCACCCTGTCCCAGCGCCGCGACCGGCGCCGTCCGACGCCGGTCGGCGCGTGGGCCTCCTACGCCGACGGCCACCGGGGCGCGCTGCAGGCCGGGCCGGGCGGCTGGCGCGCGGCGGGACGGTTCTCGTGATCGACCGCCGCTTGGTGCTCGCCTCGGCGTCGCCGGCCCGCCTCTCCCTGCTCCGCCAGGCCGGGCTCGCGCCCGAGGTGGTGGTCAGCCAGGTCGACGAATCGGCCGTGCGGGCGCCCCGGGTCGCCGAGCAGGTGGCGCTGCTGGCCGCGGCCAAGGCCGCCGCCGTCGCCAAGCAGGAGACCGACGCGCTCGTCATCGGCGCGGACTCGCTGCTGGAGTTCAACGGCAAGCCGCTGGGCAAGCCGGACGACGCCGCGGACGCGCGCGACCGCTGGCGGCGCATGGGCGGGCGGTCCGGCATCCTGCACACCGGCCAGGCGCTGTTCGACGTCCAGGACGGCGCGGTCGCCAGCCGGGACATCGCCGTAGCGTCGACGGTCGTGTACTTCGCGACCCCGACGCCCCAGGAGCTCGACGCGTACGTGGCCACCGGCGAGCCGCTGGCCGTGGCCGGCGCCTTCACCCTCGACGGGCTCGGTGCCCCGTTCGTCCGCCGCGTCGAGGGCGACCCGGCCGCGGTCGTCGGCCTCTCGCTCACCCTGCTCCGCACACAACTGGCCAAGCGCGGTCTCGCGATCACCGATCTCTGGAAGCGCTGACCACGACGGTCCGCCTGCCGAGCAGCGGCTACCGCCGGGTAGTTACAGTCCGACGGGTCTCGACAAGAGGGAGAAACCGGTGCAGAAGGTCCTGATCGCCAACCGCGGCGAGATCGCGGTGCGCGTGGCCCGCGCCTGCAAGGACGCGGGCCTGACCAGCGTCGCCGTCTACGCCGAGCCCGACCGCGACGCCCTGCACGTGCGCGTGGCCGACGAGGCGTTCGCCCTCGGCGGCACCACGCCCGGCGACTCCTACCTCGTGATCGACAAGATCATCGATGCGGCGAAGCAGGCCGGCGCGGACGCGATCCACCCCGGCTACGGCTTCCTCTCGGAGAACGCCGAGTTCGCGCAGGCCGTCATCGACGCCGGGATCACCTGGATCGGCCCCTCCCCCGACGCGATCATCGCCCTCGGCGACAAGGTGCAGGCCCGGCACATCGCGACCAAGGCCGGCGCCCCCCTGGTGCCCGGCACCAAGGACCCGGTCAAGGACGCCGACGAGGTCGTCGCGTTCGCCGAGGAGCACGGCCTGCCGGTCGCCATCAAGGCCGCGTTCGGCGGCGGCGGGCGCGGGCTGAAGGTCGCCCGCACCATGGAGGAGATCCCCGAGCTGTTCGACTCCGCCGTCCGCGAGGCCGTGTCGGCGTTCGGCCGCGGCGAGTGCTTCGTCGAGCGGTTCCTGGACAAGCCCCGCCACGTCGAGGCCCAGGTGCTGGCCGACACGCATGGCAACGTCGTCGTCGTCGGCACCCGCGACTGCTCGCTGCAGCGGCGCAACCAGAAGCTGGTCGAGGAGGCGCCCGCGCCGTTCCTGACCGACGACCAGCGCTCCCGGATCCACGAGTCGGCCAAGGCCATCTGCGCGGAGGCCGGCTACGTCGGCGCCGGCACCGTGGAGTACCTGGTCGGCGCCGACGACTCGATCTCCTTCCTCGAGGTCAACACCCGCCTGCAGGTCGAGCACCCGGTCAGCGAGGAGACCAGCGGCATCGACCTGGTCCGCCAGCAGTTCCGCATCGCCGACGGCCTCGAGCTGGAGATCGACGAGGACCCCACGCCGCGCGGGCACAGCATCGAGTTCCGGATCAACGCCGAGGACGCCGGCCGCAACTTCATGCCGGCCCCGGGCCCGGTGACGAAGCTGGAGATCCCGCAGGGCCCCGGCGTGCGCTGGGACTCCGGCGTCGAGGCCGGCGGCGAGGTGGCCGGCGCGTTCGACTCGATGCTGGCCAAGCTGATCATCACCGGCGCCACCCGCGAGGAGGCGCTGCAGCGCGCCCGCCGCGCGCTGGACGAGCTCGTGGTCGAGGGCATGCCCACGGTCGTCGCGTTCCACCGCGCCGTCGTCCGCGACGAGGCCTTCACCAGCGAGCCGTTCACCGTGCACACCCGGTGGATCGAGACCGAGTGGGACAACCAGGTCGAGCCCTACGACGCCGCACCGGCCGAGCAGGACGAGGCGGCGCCGCGGCAGGTCGTCGTCGTCGAGGTCGGCGGACGGCGGCTCGAGGTGTCCCTCCCCGCCGGGCTGGCCTCCGGCGGGCCGGCGGCCGGCGCCGCGGCCAAGCCCCGCAAGCGCGGGGGCGGCGGCAGCGGATCCGCGGCCTCCGGCGACGACCTGACCTCCCCGATGCAGGGCACGATCGTCAAGGTCGCGGTCGAGGACGGCGCGACCGTGGAGGCCGGTGACCTCGTCGTCGTCCTCGAGGCGATGAAGATGGAGCAGCCGATCACCGCCCACAAGGCGGGCACGATCTCCGGGCTCACCGCCGAGGTGGGTGCCGGCGTGACCAGCGGGGCGGTCATCTGCACGATCGCCGACTCCGGCGACGCTGAATAGTCTCGCCCCGCGGCGGTCGGCCGCCGCCGAGTAGACCAGCTCAGCGGCGAACGGGCCGCCGCAGCCTCCGGACGACGAGCATCGTCACCCCGGCGAGCGCGGCGCCCAGGCCGGCGACGACCAGTCCGCCGGCGCCCTCCGTCGACTCCGACGCCGAGGCCAGCGACGGCTCGGCCGGCGACGGCGAACCCGTCAGGGGGGCCAGTTCCGGCGCGGCCACAGCCGTCGCCGGGTCCTGCGGCGCCGGGTCCGGCGCAGCCGCCGAGGCGTTGGCGGCGGGAGCGTCCGCGGCCGGCGCCTGACCGCCGCCGGGGAGGACGGCGCCCGGTGCGGGGTCGGCGGCCGGTGCGGGGGCGCCCTGGGCGACGGCCGGCGCCGCCGGCGCGACCGACAGGACGGCGCCGTCGGCCGTGATCTCGCGGAGCACGATCGTGAACTGGCCGCCGGAGACCGAGACCGGCGTCCCGACGGTCAGGGCGGCCCGCATGTCGTCGTCCCACCCGCTGGTGCGGCTCGGGGTGCCGTCGAGCAGCACCGAGGTGTCGGGGAATCGGTCGGTGCGCCGCAGCAGCACACCGGCGTCGAGGTCGAAGCGGTTGTCGCCGGTGCCGAGCCAGGCGTCGCGTCCGGCGGCGGGGCGGTACTCCAGCCAGTAGTTCACGCCGGCGGCGTCGGTGAGCCGCAGCGCCCGGACGCCGGTGCGCCCGGAGACCGGGGCCAGCGTCACGGTCGCGGCGCTGCCCTGCACCGTCACCCGCTGGACCTGCGCGGCGGGCAGCACGCCGAGGCGCGCGGCCTGCAGCACGTTGAGGGAGCCGGTCTGCGCCCACGAGACGCCCATGACGTCGTAGTAGTCGCGGTAGCCCACCGTGCGGCAGTGACCGGCGTCGACGACGCCGTCGCACTGGCGCCCGGAGGAGTGCGCGAGCCCGAAGTTGTGGCCGAGCTCGTGGGCGATCACCGAGCTGACGGCGTCGCGGACGTACAGCCGGCCGCCGGAGGTGAGCGACGAGCCGACCTCGGCGAGGGCGTAGGCGCAGGCCGGCGTGTTCGGCGGGACGTAGAGCAGCAGGTGCTTGCCCGGCCCGGCGACGAAGCCGACCGCCGCGGCCGCCTCGTTCCAGAGCGCGGCGGGCTGCGCGCAGCCGGCGGTCGTCGTGATCCAGTCGTGCGACGCCGTGACGCCGATCGTGACGGCGCCGTCGGTCTCGGCCGCCCAGAAGTCGGCGACCGGGCCGTCGACCATGTCGACGAGCTGCTGACGGGTCGCCCGGGGCCCGCTCGGGGTGCCGGCGGGCGCCACCATGGCGACGGTGACCTGATTGGTGAGCGGGCCGACCGGGGCGGGGGCGGTGTCCGGCGCCTGCAGCACCTCCGAGTCGAGCACCGGGTGCGCGGCCTCGCCGTCCTCGGTGACCTGGTCGCCGACGGTGACGGCCACCGTGGCACCGACGGGGATGTCGGCAACGTCGCCGGCCGCGACCGGCACGGCCTCGCCAGCGGCGGTCTCGACCCAGCTGAGCGGTGCCGCGGCGTCGTGCTCGTGCCCGCCGGTCTCCGCGTACGCCTGCACGAGCTCGCCCACGACCGTGGTGCCGACGGGCTCGTCCGCCATGGCGACCGCGCCGGGCAGGACCGCGGAGAGCAGCGCCGACGACGCGACGGCCGAGACCACCGCGAGGGAACGCAGCAGCCGGCGGCTGGGGGCGAGGTCGACCCGGACAGGAGGCATCGACTTCTGCATCGGCGGGAAGAAGGACCATCGGCACCGTCGGCACGGAGTTGAGCCGAGAACCTGCGCCTCAGCGGGATCACGAGCCGCTGACTTCCCGGCGTCCCCGTCCGCCTCGCGAGCCCCAACCTTGAGTCATCGGCGGATCGGCCACGCGCGAGCGGGGCTCGTGGGACGAGTGGGATGCGTGCGTACCAGGTGGCTCGACGCGAGTCCGTGTCGTGACCGGTGCCACGGATGCGGCGTCACACGTGATTGCGTTGCGGTACCAGCCAGTCACTGTGAGGCGGAACGATGACGAGCACACTACGGGGGCACCGATCCAGGTCGCCGCCCCGACGGCGGCGCCGCGGCGTCACATCGCCGGGCTCGACGGCATCCGTGCCGTGGCCGCCGGACTCGTGCTGCTCTACCACTACTGGGCAACGGCGGGGCACGCCGAACTGCCCGCGCCGCTGCGCCTGGTCATCTCCAACGGTGGCGTCGGCGTCGACATCTTCTTCGTGATCAGCGGGTTCATCCTCTTCCTGCCCTGGGCGAGGGCAGGCTGGACCGGCGGCCGGATCGACCGGCGCCGCTACTTCCAGAACCGGTTCTTCCGGATCATGCCGGCGTTCTGGTTCAACATGCTGGTCGTGGTGATCGCCGCGTACCCGGCCTACCTGCTCACCGTCGGCGGGCTGGGCCGGATCGCGGTGTACGGGACGTTCCTGTCCGGCTTCGCGCCGCCGAGCATCGCGCCCGCGCTGCTGCTCAACGGCGTCGCCTGGACGCTGTGCATCGAGGTCTGCTTCTACCTCGTGCTGCCGCTCGTGGCCCGGTACTTCGTCCGCGACCGCTGGTGGGTCGCCCTCCCCGTCGCGCTCGTGGTGACGACGCTGCTCAAGCTCGTGCTCATCGCCCGCTACGGGGACTCGAGCCTGGTCATCACGTCCTTCCGCACCATCGTGGGCACCTTCAACGAGTTCGCCGTCGGCATGGCCGTGGCAGCGATCTGGGCGAAGCTCGAGCACCGCCAGATCGAGTTGCGCCGCGGCGTCGGCCTGGCGTGCACGCTCGTCGGGATCACCGGCGTGTGGACGATGATGTTCTGGGGCCAGCAGGTCATCGGCCGCGATGCGTA
Source organism: uncultured Actinomycetota bacterium (assembly GCA_963748305.1). Classification (GTDB taxonomy): domain Bacteria; phylum Actinomycetota; class Actinomycetes; order Mycobacteriales; family Geodermatophilaceae; genus Blastococcus_B. The sequence continues at coordinate 259,308 of CAVVIN010000014.1, forward strand.
CATGCACGGCACCGGCTCGCTCGGGTGGATCCCGCTGCTGACGATGTTCCCGCTCGTCGCCGTCTTCAGCGGGGTCGCGCTGTTCGGCATCTGCTACCAGACCAACGTCGTCACGCGGTTCCTGTCGCTGCGGCCGATCGTCTGGCTGGGCGTCATCAGCTACGGCATCTACCTCTGGCACCTGCCGCTCGGCCAGTGGCTGACCCGCAGCATGTCGCCGGAGCTCTCCCCGCTGCACAAGATGGCGATCCTGCTCGTCGTCGGCACGGCACTGACCCTGATCTGGTCGGTGATCTCCTACCGGTTCGTGGAGAAGCCGTTCCTGCGCCGGAAGAGCACCCCCGCCGCGGAACCGGTCGCCGCTGCGCCGCTTGCGGAGGAGCCGCCGACTCTCGTGCTTCCCCGGCCGCGCCGGGCGATCGGTGTGGCGGCCGCCGACCGGCAGCCGGACGGCGCCCTCGTCTGAGGTCAGGCGAGCGCGTCGGCGCCCATCAGCCGCCGGCCGGCCTCGGTGATCGAGCCGGACAGCGACGGGTAGATCGCGAACGTGTGGGCCAGGTCGGCGACCGTGAGCCCCTTGGTGACGGCGAGCGCGATCGGCAGGATCAGCTCCGACGCCCCGGGTGCCACCACGACGCCACCGACGACGACGCCGGTGGCCTGTCGGGCGAAGAGCTTCACGAACCCGTCGTGCAGGTCGCTCATCTTGGCGCGCGCGTTGGTGGCCAGGGGCAGCTGGACGACGTCGAGGGCCACGTCCTCGGGCATCGACTTCTCCTGCACCCCGACGGTGGCGATCTCCGGGTGGGTGAAGACGTTGGCGGCGACGGTCTTCAGCCGGATCGGGGTGACCGCCTCGCCGAGGGCGTGCCACATCGCGATCCGGCCCTGCATCGCCGCGACCGAGGCCAGCTGGAACACACCGGTGACGTCGCCGGCGGCGTAGATGCCCGACACCGACGTCCGGGAGACCCGGTCGACGACGATGTGCCCGGACTCCTTGACCTCGACGCCGCACTGCTCGAGGTTGAGGCCGGCGGTGTTGGGCACCGTGCCGACCGTCATCAGCGCGTGCGAGCCCTCGACGGTGCGTCCGTCGGTCAGCTCGACCACCACGCCCTTCTCGGTGCGCCGCACGGCGGCCGCCCGGCTGCGCTCGGCGATGCGCCCGCCGCGGGAGGTGAAGACCTGCTCGACCACGGCCGCGGCGTCGGAGTCCTCGCCGGGCAGCACCTGGTCGCGGGAGGAGACGAGCGTGACGGGCACGCCGGCCTCGAGGTATCCCGAGGCGAACTCGGCGCCGGTGACCCCGGAGCCGACGACGACGAGGTGCTCGGGCATCTCGTCGAGCTCGTAGACGTCCCGCCAGTCGAGGATCCGCTCGCCGTCGGGCTCGGCGCCGGGCAGCACGCGGGGGTCGGCGCCGGTCGCGATGAGGACGACGTCGGTCTCCAGCGTCTCGGTGACCTCGCCGTCGGCGCCGATGACCTCGACCCGGTGCTCGGCGAGCCCGCGGATCTCGTCGGAGAGCCGGGCCGTGCCGGTGTGGATCGCCACGCCCTCGCCGAGCAGCCGCTCCCGGATGTCGGCGGACTGGGCCATCGCCAGCCCCTTCACCCGGTGGTTGACCGTGGCGAGGTCGAGGTGGACGGTCGACAGCTCCGCGCCCTTGAGGCCGAGGACGGCGGAGTCGCGCACCGAGGACATGGTCCCGGCGGCGGCGATGAGGGTCTTCGACGGCACGCAGTCGGTGAGCACGCTGGCGCCCCCGAGGCCGTCCCGCTCGATGACGGTGACCTGCGCCCCGAGTTGTGCGGCGACCAGCGCGGCCTCGTAGCCGGCCGGTCCGCCGCCGATGATCACGATGCGGGTCATGGGTCCTTCCCCGTTCTGAGCGGACGTTCGCGCGCCATTGTCGCGGGTGTGTCGCACGGGTCGCGGCTCCCTGTCGGCCCGCCGTCCCAGTGGTCAGGTCACTCCTGCCCACCGCTCCCGCTGGTTAGGCTCGGCGGCGATGGGCCTCTACGCCGCGTACGGGTCGAACATGGATCCCGCGCAGATGCTGCGGCGCTGTCCGTCGTCGCCCTTTCTCGGCACCGGCTGGATCCGCGGGTGGCGGCTGACCTTCGGGGCCGAGGAGTACGGCTGGGAGGGCGCCCTCGCCACGCTGGTGCCGGACGAGGCCCCCGAGCAGTTGCACCCGGGCGTCTACGTCGCGCTCTACGACCTGGCCGAGGCCGACGAGGCCGCCCTCGACTCCTGGGAGGGCGCCGACCAGGGGCTCTACCAGCGGGTGCATCTGCGCGTGCACACGCTGACCGGCGACGACGTCGCCTACGTCTACGTGCTCGACGCCTTCGAGGGCGGGCTGCCCTCGGCCCGGCACCTGGGTGCGATCGCCGACGCCGCGGAGGCCGCCGGCGCCCCCGACGACTACGTCACCGAACTCCGCTCCCGCGCCTGCCGCACCGCGTTCTAGCTTTCCGCGATCATGGCGCCGGAACCACGAAACTGGCTTCCCGTCTGGTCACGGCGCCATGATCACTCGCCGGGACGGGATCAGATAGCGGCGGACCGAGGCAACCATCGGCTTCCAGAGGCGATAAACGTCGACCGCCGTGAAATGCAGAAGGGTCCATCGCTGGTCGGTGAGCCAGTTGTGCCTTGCTCGGTCCGCAGCGAGTTGGGCGCGGGTCATGTGCGCGGCCAGCCCGTCGAACTCGGCTCCGAGCCGATATTCCTCCCAGCCGAGATCCATCAGATGACGACGGCCGGCGACGGAGACCTCCACCTGCAGGTCTGGAGCCAGGAGACCTGCCTGGAGGAAGCGCCACCGCATTCGGGACTCCATCGGCGACTCGGCACGCTTGTCCGCCTGAGAGATGAGCTTCCCGAGCTGGATGACCCCGCGGAGCCCCCGTTGGCGCACTGACGCCTCCACGAGTTGATCCCGCGTGCAGGTGCCGCTGCGGAGAGCGGCGTCGAGCGTCGCCAATGCGTCGATGCGGGCACCGAGGCGCGCGACATCGCACGCGGTACGGGCTGGAGGCGTGCACCAGATGCCGTGGAGCTGGACGGCATCGTCGGTACCCAGCGACGACGGGTGTACCTGCAGGCCCGCCAGGAGGCGGTTGTCCAACTGAGGCGGACCAAGGAAGTGCAGACGCTCTGCACCGGCCATCTCCGGTGGACGCAGGTCGAAGCCCCACAACAGGGCTGCGGTCGAGTGACAAGCGACCAGGTCACCGCCCAGCCAGAGCGCCGCGGCGTGGATCAGCGTCGGGACGTCGTCCGGAAGCTCTCCGTCGACGTACACCCCACGCCACGGCGTCCGTCGCCATGTTCCGCCGCGGAGAAGCGAGCGGATCTCGGCCGGAGAGCGGTACTCCACGGCCTGCTCACGGGTGAACACACCGCCTTGGCGTGTGACGACGCGGGCGAATGAACGGTCCACCCGACCGACGATCGATCCCCCGGAGCGCGTTGGAGAGTCGTGGCGCCGATCTGTGGAGCAAGCGTTGACCTGGGGACAGCCCCGCGATCATGGCGCCGGAACCACGGAATCGGCCCAGAGAGTGGTCTTGGCGCCATGATCGCGGGGGAAGGAGCTCAGTCGAGGAAGGTGTCGCGGATCTGCTGGGCGGCCAGCGCGGGGGTCAGCTCGCCGGCCAGCACCGCCTTCTCCAGCTCGCGGCGCCAGCGGCCCGGACGCCGGGGTGCGACCGCAGCGCGTGCTCCAGCGCGTCGCGGACCAGCTGCCAGGTCCAGCGCACCTGCTGCGACCGGCGCCGCTCGTCGAACTCCCCGGACGCCTTCATCCGGTCCTGGTGCTCGACCAGCTTCGCCCAGACCGTCGTCCAGGCCCTCGCCGGTCAGCCCCGCGCAGGTCAGCACCGGCACGTCCCAGCCGTCGTCCGGGTGCCCGCGCAGCATCCGGATCGCGCCGGCCAGCTCCCGCGCCGCCTTGCGGGCGTCGGCGGCGCCGGCGCCGTCGGCCTTGTTGACGGCGATGACGTCGGCGATCTCGAGGATGCCGCGCTTGATGCCCTGCAACTGGTCGCCGGTGCGGGCGAGGGTCAGGAAGAGGAACGAGTCGACCATCTCGGCGACGGTGACCTCCGACTGCCCGACGCCCACGGTCTCGACCAGGACGACGTCGTAGCCGGCCGCCTCGACGACGACCATCGACTCGCGGGTCGCCTGCGCCACCCCGCCGAGCGTCCCGGAGGTCGGCGACGGGCCGGATGAAGGCGTGCGGGTCCACCGCCAGCCGCGACATCCGGGTCTTGTCGCCGAGGATCGAGCCGCCCGGACCGGGCCGACGACGGGTCGACCGCGAGCACCGCCACCTTCGAGCCCGTCGGCGGTGAGGTCGACGCCGAGCTGGTCGATGAACGTCGACTTGCCGACGCCGGGGACGCCGCTGATCCCGACCCGGCGCGCTCCCCCGGCGTGCGGCAGCAGCTCGACGAGCAGCTCCTGCGCCTGCTCCCGGTGGTCGGCCCGCCGGGACTCGACCAGCGTGATGGCGCGCGCCATCGACCCGCCGGTCGCCCCCGAGCACCCCCTCGACGAGCGCAGGGACGTCGACAGCCGCCATCAGTGGCCGAGGCGCTCGGACAGCGTGCTGCAGCAGCTCCTGCGCGGCCTCGGCGATGACCGTGCCGGGCGGGAAGACCGCCGCGGCGCCCATCTCCTTCAGCGTCGGGACGTCGTCGGGCGGGATGACGCCGCCGACGACGATCAGCACGTCGTCGGCGCCGAGCTCGGCCAGCGCCGTCGCGCAGCGCCGGCACCAGCGTGAGGTGCCCGGCGGCCAGCGACGAGACGCCGACGACGTGCACGTCGGCCTCGACCGCCTGCCGGGCGACCTCCTCCGGCGTCTGGAACAGCGGGCCGACGTCGACGTCGAAGCCGAGGTCGGCGAACGCGGTGGCGATGACCTTCTGGCCGCGGTCGTGGCCGTCCTGGCCCATCTTGGCGACCAGGATCCGGGGGCGGCGGCCCTCGGCCTCCTCGAACTCCTCGGCCATGCGGCGGGTCTCGTCCAACGGGCGCGGAGCTCCCTGCCTCGTCGCGGTACACACCGGAGATGGTGCGCACCTGCCCGGCGTGCCGCCCGTAGACCTCCTCCAGCGCGTCGGAGATCTCCCCGACGGTGGCCTTGGCGCGGGCGGCGTCGACGGCGAGCTTGAGCAGGTTCGAGTCGAGGTCGCTCCCCCGCCGTCCCTCCGCGGCCGCGCGGGCGGCGTCGGTGAGCCGGCCCAGCGCCTCCTGCACCGCGCCGGCGTCCCGCGAGGCCCGCAGCTCCTCCAGCTTGGCCTTCTGCTGGGCGAGCACGTCGGCGTTGTCGACGCGCAGCACCTCGATCGCCTCGTCGGCGTCGACCCGGTACTTGTTCACGCCGATGACCGGCTGGCGGCCGGAGTCGATGCGGGCCTGGGTGCGGGCCGCGGCCTCCTCGATGCGCAGCTTCGGGATGCCGTCGTCGATGGCCTGGGCCATGCCGCCGTGCTCGGCGACCTCCTCGATGTGCGCCCACGCGCGGCGGGCCAGGTCGTAGGTCAGCTTCTCCACGTACGCCGAGCCGCCCCACGGGTCGATGACCCGCGTCGTGCCCGACTCCTGCTGCAGCAGCAGCTGGGTGTTGCGGGCGATCCGGGCGGAGAAGTCGGTCGGCAGCGCCAGCGCCTCGTCGAGGGCGTTGGTGTGCAGCGACTGGGTGTGCCCCTGGGTGGCGGCCATGGCCTCCAGGCAGGTGCGGACGACGTTGTTGTAGACGTCCTGCGCGGTCAGCGACCAGCCCGAGGTCTGCGAGTGGGTGCGCAGCGACAGCGACTTCGGGTTCTTCGCGCCGGCCTCCTTCACCAGCTTCGCCCACAGCAGCCGCCCGGCCCGGAGCTTGGCGACCTCCATGAAGAAGTTCATGCCGATGCCCCAGAAGAACGACAGCCGGGGCGCGAACGAGTCGACGTCCATCCCGGCGTCCTGACGCCGGCCTTCAGGTACTCGACGCCGTCGGCCAGCGTGTAGGCCAGCTCCAGATCGGCCGTCGCCCCGGCCTCCTGGATGTGGTAGCCGGAGATCGAGATCGAGTTGAACCGCGGCATCTCCTGCGAGGTGAACGCGAAGATGTCGCTGATGATCTGCATCGAGGGCTTGGGCGGATAGATGTAGGTGTTCCGCACCATGAACTCTTTGAGGATGTCGTTCTGGATCGTCCCGGTCAGCTGGTCCGGCGCCACCCCCTGCTCCTCGGCCGCGACGATGTAGAGCGCCAGCACCGGCAGCACGGCGCCGTTCATCGTCATCGAGACGCTCATCTTGTCCAGCGGGATGCCGTCGAAGAGCTGCCGCATGTCCAGGATCGAGTCGATCGCGACCCCCGCCATGCCGACGTCGCCGACGCACCCGCGGGTGGTCGGAGTCGTAGCCGCGGTGGGTGGGCAGGTCGAAGGCGACCGACAGGCCCTTCTGCCCGGCGGCGAGGTTGCGCCGGTAGAACGCGTTGGACTCCGTGGCGGTGGAGAAGCCGGCGTACTGGCGGACCGTCCACGGCTGGGTCGTGTACATCGTCGGGTAGGGGCCGCGCAGGTACGGCGCGATGCCCGGGTAGGTGTCGAGGAAGTCCAGCCCGCCGAGGTCGGCCGGGCGTGAACAGCGGCGGGACGGCGATGCCCTCGGGGGTCTCCCAGGTCGCCTCCTCCACGCCGCGGCCGGTGGTCTCCTTGAACGCCTTGCGCCCAGTCGTCCGCCGTGACGCCCGGCCGACGGGCGGCCCAGCTCGACGGAACCGAAGTCGGGGATCGCGCTCATGCCTGTTCCTCCCAACTCGTCGTGCACGGTCGCGCAGCGGCGTCGAGGGCGTCGCAGCCGGCGAACACGTAGCCGTCGACGCCGTCCACGCCGAGGTCCGGCTTGCCGGCCAGCCACACCTGCGTGGCGCCGGCCGCCTTCAGCTCGGCGGCCAGCGCCGGCGCGCCGACGCCGCGTAGTCCTTGTCGGTGCCGCAGATGCAGGCGACCGTCGTCCCCGCCTCGGCGAAGCCCGCGAGCGCCGTCCCCGGACGGCGTCTCGAGCCCGCCGGCCTGGAACAGGTTGCCCGCGAACGAGGCCCGGGCGGTGTGCCTGGCGATCGGCCCGATCGTCGCGAGGTAGACCGCGCGGCCGTCCGCCGGCGTCCGCGCGTCGCGCAGCTCCTCGAACTCCTGCGCCGCGCGGACCCGCGGGCAGCCCGCCGGAGCGGCGGCGACCGCCGCGCGGGAAGCAGCCGGCTCGCGCGACGGCAGCTTCTCCGCCAGGTTCGGGAACTCGCTGACGCCGGTGAGCGCGTCGGTGCGCGGTGGCCAGCCGCTCGGCGCGGGCGTCCCACGCGGCGGCGATCCGGTCGCGGACCAGGCCCGAGTCCAGCGCCGCGACCAGGCCGCCGGCCCGCTCGATCTCGGTGAACCAGTCCCAGGCCGCCTGCGCCAGCGAGTCGGTCAGCGACTCGACGTACCAGGAGCCGCCGGCCGGATCGAGCACGCGGGCCAGGTGCCCCTCCTCGACCAGCAGGCTCTGGGTGTTGCGCGCGATCCGCCGGGAGAAGGCGTCGGGCAGGCCGAGCGCGGCGTCGAACGGCTGCACGGTGACGACGTCGGCGCCGCCCACGCCCGCGGCGAAGCAGGCGACCGTCGTCCGCAGCATGTTGACCCACGGGTCGCGCTTCGTCGTCATCACCGACGAGGTGACGGCGTGCTGCCGCTGCGCCGCGGACCTCCGGCGACGCGCCGCTGACCTCGCCGACCCGGTCCCACAGCCGGCGGGCGGCGCGCAGCCCGGCGATCGTCGTGAACTGGTCGGCGCTCGCCGCGTAGCGGAACTCCAGCTGCCCGAACGCCTCGTCCACCGACAGCCCGCCGTCGGTGAGCGCCCGCAGGTAGGCGACCCCGGCCGCCAGCGAGCAGCCGAGCTCCTCGACCGCCGAGGCCCCGGCGTCGGCGAAGACGGTCGCGTCGACGACGACGGCCCGCAGACCCTGGTGCGCCGCGGCCCGGCGGGCGACGTCGGCCAGCCCGGAGAGGTCCTGCGGCTCCCCGCTCGCGGCCTGCAGGCCGAGCGGGTCGAGGCCCAGCGAGCCGCCGGGCGCCAGGTCGGTGCGGCCCTCGACGAGGGAGAGGAACGCCTCGGCGGCCGGCAGCCCGCCCTGCACGGTCGACCGGCGCGAGGTCCAGCAGGACGTCGGAGAGCACGTCGCCCGAGCGAGTCGACCGGGATCGCGCCCTCGCCGAGCACCAGCCACAGCGAGGTGACGCCGTTCTCCAGGTCGGCGGCGATCGCCTCCTTGGTGACGGCGACGTCGGGATGCGCGTGCCGCTGCCGGACGTCCCAGCCGCCGGGCACCCCGCGCTCCGGATGCCGAGCCGGCCCGCGCGCCGCGGACGAACGGCGCCAGGCCCGGGACGCCGACGGCCGACGGGCAGGTCGCCGGCGTCCTCGGCGGTGTAGAGCGGGCGCGACGCGGACGCCGGTGGCGACGGTACGGCTCAGCGCGTCCTCGACCGGGTCGGGCAGGTCCTCGCGGCCGGCCTTGCGCAGCACGCCCGGCGACGAGCTCGCGCCACTGCGTCGCGGGTGGCGGCGTCGAACTCCGCGGCGAGCGCCAGCGTCTCGGGGACCTCGTGCTCGGCCGGTACCTCGGCGTCGCGCCGGCGCCGGTGTGTCAGCCGCGGTCTGCTGGTCGGTGGGACTCATCGTCGGGTTCCCGCCTCTCGTCGACTGCTCGTCGGGCAGAAGTGTCTCCGGGCGCCGGCGCCGCGTGCGGGCGGGTGGGGCGGCGCCGGACGGGGTGCCGGCGTCGGCCTCCAGCGCGTGCAGCGCGGTGCGGGCGAGCAGCCGGACACCGACGCCGATCGCCCGCTCGTCGACGTCGAAGGTGCCGCGGTGCAGGTCCAGCGGCGGACCGCCGCCGTGGGTGCCCAGCCGGGCCAGCGCGATCGGCATGACGTCGGCGAACCAGCCGAAGTCCTCCCCGCCCATGCTCTGCGGCGACAGGACGAGGTGGTCGCTGCCCACGGTCTCCAGCGCGGCCGCCCGCATCAGCGCGACCGCGCGGGGGTCGTTGACCACCGGGGGCACGCCGCGGACGTAGTCGACGTCGACCTCGGCGCCGGTGGTCGCGGCCACGCGCTCGACCAGCGAGCGCATCAGGTCCTCGGCGCCCTGCCAGGCGTCCCGGTCGAGCACCCGCACCGTGCCGCGGAGCTGGCCGCGCTGCGGGATCGCGTTGGCCGCGATGCCGGCGTTGACCGCGCCCCACACCAGCGACATCCCGGCGCGCGGGTCGACCTGGCGGGACAGCAGCGCCGGGAGGTCGGTGATCAGCCGGCCGAGGGCGTCGACCAGGTCGACGGTGAGCTGCGGCCGGGCGGTGTGCCCGCCGGGGCCGAGCAGCGTGACGTCGATGCGGTCGCAGGCCGCGGTGATCGGCGCCGGTCCGCAGGCCGATCTTCCCGGCCGGCACCGACGGGTCGCAGTGCAGCGCGAACGCCCGGGAGGCGCCGTCGAGCACGCCGGAGGCGACCACCTCGGTGGCGCCACCGGGGACGGTCTCCTCGGCCGGCTGGAAGACGCAGCGCACGGTGCCGGGCAGCCCGTCGAGCGCGGCCAGCGCCACGGCGACGCCGAGGACGACGGTCGTGTGCACGTCGTGCCCGCAGGCGTGGCAGAGGCCCTCCCGGGTGGACGCGTACGGCACGTCCTTGAGGTCGGCCAGCGGCAGCGCGTCGATGTCGGCCCGCAGGACGACGACCGGGTCCCCGGAGCCCGACGTCGCACACGAGGCCGGTGCCGGTGGGCAGCCGCCGCGGCTTGAGCCCGTACGTCGCGCAGCCGCTGCTCCAGGAAGGAGGTGGTCTCGAACTCGGCGAAGGCGAGCTCGGGGTGGGCGTGCAGGTGCCGGCGGGTGGCGACCAGCTGGGGCGTGGTGCGCGGCAACCCAGTCGTCGACCGCGGAGCCCAGCTTCTCGACGACGGGGGTCATGCCGCGTGCCCCCCTCGCCGGGCCGGGCGGGCCGGCCCGCCGGACCGGTGGCCGGGCAGCCCGTCGCGCATCTCGGCGAGCAGGCTGTCGACGACCGCGCGTGAGGTCGCCGCCGGACGCCGCGGCCACCGCCCGCTGCCGCTGGTAGGAGGCGCCGACGGTCGAGCACCCGCTCGACGTCGGCGCAGCTCGGCCTCGCAGCCGAGCCGCTTCGCCGTCGGGGTGAGGTCCTCGACCAGGTCGAGGATCGCCTGCCGGACCGGCCGGACGGTGCCCTTCTCGTCGACGACGATGTCGGCGTCGAGGCCGTAGCGGGCGGCGCGCCACTTGTTCTCCGCAGCACCCAGCTCGGCCGGCGTCGGCAGGGTGTAGCCGCGGTCGAGCTGGGTGTCGAACTGCTCGACCAGGCACTGGGACGAGCGCGGCGACCGCGCCGATCTCGTCGAGGGTCGGCAGCCCGTCGCAGATGCGCAGCTCGACCGTGCCGAAGTCCGGGGTGCGGCCGGATGTCCCACCAGACCTCGCGGACGCTCTCGATGGCGTTGGTGGAGATCAGCGTCTCCATGTAGTTCTCGAACTCGTCCCAGCCGGAGAGCTGGTAGGGCAGCCCGGCCGTCGGCATGCTCTCGAAGACCTTGGTGCGCGCCGAGGCCAGGCCCGGTGTCGCAGCCGACCCAGAACGGTGAGGACGCCGAGAGCGCGAGGAAGTGCGGCAGGTACTGGCACAGCGCGTTGACGATCGGGATCGCCTTCTCCGGCGACGCGGACGCCGACGTGCACGTGCACCCCGAAGATCTGCAGCCGCCGGGCCAGCCACTGCATCCGCTCGACGAGCTGGAGGTAGCGCTCCTTCGGCGAGATGAGCTGCGTCTGCCAGTCGGTGAACGGGTGGGTGCCGGCGCACATCAGGCCCAGGCCGCGGTGCTCGGCGGCGGCGGTGACCTCGGCGAGGGTGCCGGCCAGGTCGGCCTTGGCCTCCTCGACGGTCGTGCAGATGCCGGTGATGATCTCGATCGTCGACTGCAGGAGCTCGTGCTTGGCCTTGGGGTGCTCCTCGGCGCCCTCGGGCCGGATCTCCTCGAGGATCTCCACGGCGCCCGCGGAGAGCTCCCGCGTCTCCCGGTCGACGAGTTGCAGCTCCCACTCCACGCCCAGGCTGGCGCGCTCGGAGGACGGGAAGGGGATCTGCACGTCGGAAGTCTAGGTTCGATCACCGTCGGCCACCCCCTGTATGGCGGACGGTTGCGGCGGAGATCACCCGCCTGGCGGACGTCCCCTGTATCTCCGGCGGCCCGTGCCTTCTCTTCCGGGTGTCGGCTCCACCTGGCGCGCACCGGGTGCCAGCCGCGGTTCGGTCCATCCACTCGCAGGACCGGCCGTCACCCCCCGCCCTGCGTCGGTCGCAGCCCGGTCGGTCCGGTCCCGCGCCCCCAGGAGGTCGTCCTCATGTCCGCTCGCCGTCCCACCGCCCGCGGCCTCGCCGCATCGTTCACGTTCGTCGTCACCGTCGCCCTGGTCGGCGTCGGTGGCTCGGTCGCCAGCGCCGATCCCCCCGCACTGGACCCGGAGACCTGTGGCAACACCCTCGACCGGGCCCAGGCATGGCCCGGCACCCTCACCGACGACGTCCGGCTGGTCTCGGACGCCTACGACAGCTACCTGACCCAGAACCCGGCCTGCACGTCGGAGACCTGACGCGGCGTGGGCGGCGCGCACCCGCGCGCCGCCCACCGACGTCCTGACCTGGACGGCAGCCGGATCGCAACCGCGCGTGCCCGGACCGCAGTCGCGGCCCCCTGGACTGGCCCTGTCGCCGGGAACCACCCGGCGCCTAGCCCAGGAGACACCGGTCATGTCCCGTTCCCCGCATCATCCGCCGCGCCACCGTCCTCTCCGCCGTCACTGCTGCCGCCGCCGCGAGCCTCCTCGCCGCTGCCGGTCCGGCCGCCGCCATGCCCTTCGAAGGCGATCCGAGTCCGACGCAGTGCGTGCGTGTTCTGCCGCTGCCGGGCTTCGTCCGCACGTCCGGCGTCTTCTCCCTCGGTCTGTACGCCGCCCTCGTGCCGCGGTCGGAGTGCTGAACCGCGGCTGATCCCGAACCGCCGCCCCCTGCCGCCCGGCCGGGGGCGGCGGGGGCGGTCTCAGCCGAGATCGGTGCAGGTCGGCTGCCAGGCCCGGCCCGGCAGGTACTGGTCCCACTCGGCCTCGCGTCAGGTCCCGTCCGACAACGCGCGCACGCCTCTCGGAGCCAGACCGACGGGTCCATCGGATACCGCAGTCCCGCCCGGTCGTCGTTGAAGAGCGACGAGTTCGTCGCGCGGCCCGGGCACCAGGTGGGCGTAGCCCTGGGCCGGTGTCGCCAGACGCCGGCAGCGGCGCCACCCGATGCAGCGCGCGCTCGACGTCGAAGAGCGCGACGGTCCCGTCGCCGCCGGTGGAGACGACCGTCCGGTCGTCCGGCAGCCACTCCGATCTGGAGCGTCGACCGTCGTGCAGGGAACCGGTCCCGCGCGCGCCTCCCCGGTGTCGAGTGTCGACGACGTGCAGCGTGTCCGAGCCCTCCTGCAGCGGCGAGCAGCCGGCCGTCTGCGGAGAAGGACAGGTCCCAGAACCGGTCGTCGACACCGAGGACACCCGGTGCCGTTCCTCCAGACGTGGTCGCGTCCAGGATCACCACCTCGGGGCTGTTCCCGGAGGCGACGGCCAGCGACCGGCCGTCCGGGCCGAGCTCCATGAATTCCGGCGACGACGTCCAGACGCGTGCTGGCTCCACGACCTCCCACGTCGCGTGTCCACGACCAGCGAGGTCGCCCGCGGCGGGTGCAGGTCGCGCCGCAGGTGTCTCGTGCCCGAGCAGGAGCCGGGAGCCGTCGCCGCGTCCACTCCGCCGACCACACGACTCCGTCCGGCAAGTCGATCCGCTCGACGACGTCGCGGGTCCGCGTGTCGAGGACGGTGACCGCCCAGGCCCGAGGTGACGGCGACCGAACCGGCGATCCGGGCTGACCGCGACGGAGACGCCGAAGATCGCGCCCTCGACAGTGTCTCCGACCTCGACCTGACCGACCACCTCACCCGTGCGCGGGTCGAGGAACGTGGCCGCACGCTTCAGCGTGCCTTCACCGAGGTAGGGGATCGCCTGGCCACGTGGATCGTGGCGGACGGGTCGGCGCGACGACGAGCCGTCCCGGCTCGCACGACCTGCGGTCGAGTTGGCCATCCAGCGTTCGGGGAGGCCCGGGTGGGACGTCGCCGAAGCCGCCGTCGGGCCCGACGTCCCAGACGATCACCGGTTGTCCCGGGAGACCGTGACAGCACGGCTCCCGGCCGGGTCGATCTCGACCTCGAAGACGTCGCCGTCGTGGCCCGCCAGCGACTCCCACTGTGACCAGCGCCCGGTGGTCGGGTCGACGTTCCACAGCACCACCTCGCTCCGCTCGCCGGCGGTGACCGCCCAGGTCCCGTCCGGCGCCAGGGCGACGTCCCGGACCGGCGCGCGGTGGACACCGAGTTCCTGCACAGCGCGTCCCGTCCGGTCGACCAGGGTGACTGCGCCGTCTTCCCAGAGCGCGGCGGCACCGGAGGACAGCGCGAGGTAGTTCAGCACCGGCACGTCGCGCGGCCGGAGGCGCCACCCGGACCTGGCTTCCTGTCGCGAGGTCCACCAGGGTGGCCTGCGTGGTATCTCCCGACTCCAGACGAGGGCGACCGACACGTCCTCGGAGAAGTCCGCCGTCAGGTCGGGCTCGCTCAACGGGAGCGTGTCCGCGATGCCGGTGTCGCGAGGCGCTCCGCCCGACGGGTCGATCTGCATCAGGCGCCAGGGCGAGGCGGGGGCTCCTCCCTCGCCCTGCGCGGCGACGAACACGTCCAGGAGACCGCCGTCCGGAGTGAAGGCGACCCCGAACGGCACACCGTCGAGCAGCGGCCCGCTCGGCAACAGCTCGACATCACCATCCCCGTCGACCGTTCGGACCCAGGGACCGTCCGTCCCGGCACCGGTGTAGACCGTCCGATCCTCGGTCGGAGAGGCATTGGCGCTACGAAACCCCTCCCACGGCTCCTCGGCCGGGAGCACCAGGCGGGTGCCAGGCGGTTCCGCGGACCCGATGTCCCAGCTGACGAGCTGGAGGCCCGCCCCCATGACGAGGGTCCGGCCGGCGTTCGCGAGGTCGGCGCTGCGCACGTCTCCAGCGAACGGCACGACGAACTCCGCCCGCCGGTGCTCGGCCAGCGCGCCGAGCAACCCGTCCTGGGTCTCCGGGGTGTCGGCGAGCCGGAACGCCTGGGCGGCGAGCAGGAAGGACAGGTCGAGGGTCCGGCCGTGGTCGACAGAGCGGCCAGCCGATTGGCGTCCGCGAGGAGCGATTCACGCCGGCGATCTCCGACGAACGCTCGGCCGCCCGCTGAGCGGCCGACGGCGAGCACGGTCGCGACGAGGGCGACGACGAGCACCGCGGCCAGCCCGACCGCCAGTCGGCGGGTCCGACGGCGGGCACGCCACCTCGCGGCGGAGGCGGTCGCGCGCGTCGGTCAGCTCGGCGTCGGACCGCGTCCTTGGAGGCGGCGAGGAACCGCTGCTCCAGCGGGGCGAGATTTCTCCTCGGCGCCGGCGGCCCAGTCCAGGGCCGCAGCCAAGCCGGGCGCCGCGGTACAGCTCGTCGTCCGGCTCCCCGCCGCGCTCCCAGTCGCGCGCCGCGGGGACGAGGTGCCGGCGCACCGCCCGGCCGGCGGCGTCGTCCTCGAGCCAGCGGGCCAGCCGTGGCCACGCGGTCAGCAGCGCCTCGTGCACGACGTCGAGCACGTCGCCGTCCACGGCGAGCAGCCGCCGGGCGACGAAGGCGTCGACCACCGCCCGGCGTGCCGCTGTCGTCGAGATCCAGCTCGGCGAGAGGCAGCGGCCGACGGACGAGCGCGCCGCCGTCGTCGGTGTCGGCCAGCCGCACGAACAGCCGGCGGGCCGACTCGCGGCCCTCCTCGTCCAGAGCCCATAGGCCGCCTCCGCCGACCGGGCGAGGGCGCCCGCGACGCCGCCGGCCTCCAGGTAACCGGCGAGCGTCAGCAGGTCGCCGCGGCGCCGCTCCCACGTGCCGACCAGCGCGGTCGAGAGCAGCGGCAGCGCGGCGGGCCGGCCCGCGACATCGGCCACCACGGCGTCGAGCAGTTCGGGCTCGCTGGTCAGGCCGACCGCCGCGGCCGGGCCGTCCACGACCTCCCGGAGTTCGTCATCGGTCATCGGTGGGACCAGCACGAGCGCGGCGCCGAGCCGTTCGGTGAAGGCCGCGTGCTCGGCCAGCCGCCCGACGTGATCGCCGCGCACGACCGCGACGCATCGGACGACGACGCCGTCGTCGAGGAGCCGCAGGACGGGGTCGAGGAAGGCGGTCCGCTCGGCGGCGTCGACTCCCGGCGCCCAGAGCTCTTCGAACTGGTCGCAGACCAGGAGGACCGGCGCGTCCGGGGGCGGCCGGTCGCCGGTGAGTGCGGCGAGGGCGTCGACCGGTCGACGCCCGGCGTGACGACGACGGCCCGCCAGGCCCGGCTGCCGGGCAGCGCGCCGGCGGCCAGCGCCGGGATCAGGCCGGCCCGGACGAGCGAGGACTTGCCGGCACCACTCGCTCCCGAGACCACGAGCAGGGGCGCATCGACCAGCCGCGCGACGAGCCGGTTGACGACGCGGCCGCGGCCGTGGAACAGCGAGGCGTCGGCGACCTGGTACGTGGCCAGGCCCTTGTAGGGGCAGACCGCCACGTCCGGACGGGCGTCGGGGCAGGTCCAGCGCCGGATCCTGCGCGAGGACGGCTGCCTCGGCGGCGCGCAGCCGCGGGCCCGGATCGGCGCCGAGCTGCTCGGCCAGGACGGCCCGGGCCCGCGTAACGGCGGCCAGCGCGTCGCCCTGACGCCCCGCGCGGTAGAGCGCCAGCACCAGCAGGCGCCACCACTCCTCCTTGAGCGGGTCGTCGGCGAGAACCGCTCGGCCTCCGCGACGACCTCCGCGTGCTCGCCCAGGGCCAGCCGCGCCTCGAGCAGCGTCGTCCGCGGCACCGGTGCGCACCTCGGTCAGCCGACGCCGCTCCGCGTCGGCGAAGGACGCGTCCGGCCAGTCGCCGTAGGGCTCCCCCCGCCACAGCCCGAGCGCGGCGGAGAGCAGCCGCACGGCCTCCGCAGGCTCGCCCGAGGTCAGCCGGGCGCGCCCGCGCGCGGCCAGGTCGCCGAAGCGCAGGGCGTCGACGTCCTCGGGCGCCGTCGTCAGGGCGTAGCCGGTTCCCCGGCGGGCGACGAAACTGCCCGTCGCGCCGCGGGGGCGGTCGGGCTCGAGAGCGCTGCGCAGGTGGACGAGGTGCACCTGCAGTGACTTGCGCGCGCTCGCCGGACGGTCACCGTTCCAGAGCGTCTCCACGATGCGGTCGGTGCTGACGACGTCCGGAGAGCCGGCCGCGAGCACGGCGAGGAGCAGGCGTTCCTTGGCGCCCGGCACCGTCACCGGCCGGCCGTCGTCGGTCGACACCTCCAGCGGTCCGAGGACCGCGATCCGCATGACCCGACGCTAGACCCGCGAGCGGGACCGCACGTCGCGGTCCGCGGTGGCGCCGCTCAGCGCAGGTCGCTGCAGGTGGGCGCGACGGCCGGCCCGGCAGATAGTGCTCCCACTCGACCGTGTGAAGTCCCGAACCACGATCGCGCAAGCGGCGGCGAGCAGGTCTCGCGGACTGCAACGACAGGACGGTCACGTCGCTCCCGGCGTCGACCCCCATGTCCCAGCTGATCGCGGTCTGGTCCGAGGAGACCGTGACGAGCCGCTCGCCGGTGGCGCCGGCCTCGACGTCCGTGACAACTCCGGCGTGGCCGGTGAGGGCCTCCGGCGCTGGACCAGTGACCCGTGGCGGGATCCACGTCCCACCGGTAGAGCTGGCCGTCCGAGTCGCCGGCGCTCGCGGCCCACGTCCCGTCCGGGGAGACCACGGCGTCCCGGACCGGCGCATCGTGCTCCTGGATGACCTGGAGCGTCGCGCCATCGCCGTCGATCAGGGTGATCTCGCCGTCCATCCCCAGCCGGGCCGCCCCGCCGGGCAGCGCGCGGAAACCGACTGTCCCGGTCCGGTTCGGGAGTGCCCGGATCGGCGTCTGGCGGGCGTCGTCGACGTCCACGAGCGTCGCGGACTCGCCGGTGCGGTCCCACAGCACGAACGAACCGGCGTCGTGAGCGAAGTCGACGGCGAGGGTGCCCATCGGGAACGGCACGGTGCCGGCGATCCCGGTGTCCCGCACGCTGCCGTCAGCGGCGTCCAGTTCGATCACCCCCCACCGGGTCGTCACCTCCGGCGCCCGGCCGACCGGCTCGGCGACCAACAGCACGATCCGGCGACCGTCCGGGGCCACCGCCCCGTCCACCGGCGCCCCGCCGGCCTGGTCCCCCACCAGGAGAAGCCGGGACCGCCCGTCCTCCGCCGAGATCATCCGGACCCACGGGACGTCGTCGTTTTCCCCCGTTCCGACGATCGCGGCGTCGGTCGGGGACGGAAACGCAGCCGACCAGAACCCCCATTCCCGCGGGATCAGGATCAGCACGTCCGGCTGCGTGCCGTCCTCGACGCGCCAGGCCACGACGTCGAGTCTCGGTTCACGACGACGAGCGTCGGCCCGGCCCCGGAGAGCATCGCCGCCTGCGGTGTCCCGGGGATCCGCCCGACGCGGTCCGCCCTCGGGTGGGCGACCAGCACGGCCCGGAGCGCGTTGCGGGTCTCGCCGTCTCGGCCAGCCGGAACGCCTGGGCGGCGAGCAGCAGCGAGATGTCGAGCGGACCTCGGTCACCGAGAGGTCCGCCAGACGCTCGGCCTCGTCCCGCGCGTCCGGCACCTCGGCGGCCGCCGGGGGTCCCTCGGCCGCCGTGCTGGGAGCGGACAGCCAGGGCGGCGGCGACGAGCGTACCGACGAGGAGAACTGCCACCAGGAGGAGCCGGCGCGATCCCCCGGGAACGACGTCTCCGGCTCCAGTTTCGGTGCGGAGCAGGTTCCGGAGCGCGGGCGGGTGCGACCGGGACGTCGTCGAGGGGCCGCGTCCGCTGTTCCGGGACGGGTGGCCTCGGCTCCTGCGGCGGGACGACCGGCGCGACCCGGACCGGCGGCGACACCGGCTCGACCCGGACCGGCGGCGGGACCGGCGCCGGGACGGCGAGGGCCCGGGGCCGCACCTCTGTCGGCCCGGCCACCGCGATCCGCGAGCGGGCCTCCGACAACGCCGCCTCGGCCTCCGTCCGCACCGCGGTCAGGCGCCGCCGCTCGTCCTCGGCGAACGCCGCGTGTGGCCAGTCGGCGTACGGCTCGCCGCGCCACAGGTGCAGCGCGGTCGTCAGCAGCCGCTCGGCCTCGGCGGCGTCGTCGTGCGCGAGCCGCTCGTGCCCACGCTCGACGAGCGCCGTGAACCGGAGCGCGTCGACCTCTCCCCGGGGCAGCGCGAGGAGGTAGCCCGTGCCCCGGCGGAGGACGTAGCGCCCGCTCGCGTTCGCGGGCAGGCCCGGCTCGAGGCCGCGCGCAGCCGACGACGAGCGCGTGCAGCGCCGTGGGCGGATCGTCCGGTGGGCGACCGTCCCAGACGGTCTGCACCAACCGCTCGGCGTCGACGGCACGGGGTGCGTCGGCGGTCAGCGCGGCGAGCAGCAGCCGCTCCTCCGCTCCCGGCACGGGAACAGGCGCGCGATCGTCCGTTCGGACCTCGAGCGGTCCGATGACCGCGACATACATACCGGAACGCTAAGCGCGTGCCGCCCTCAACAGTGAGTCTTCCGGCGCGCCGGGCCGGTGATCAGCGCGGAGGGTGCGGGTCGCTCGCGAGCCGGCCGTAGATCACGTCGTCCACGGGCACCCCGCGGTGGACCGATCGCTGCCGCAGGGTGCCCTCGGCCCGGAACCCGGCGCTCTCCGCGACCCGGCGGGAGCCGGTGTTGGCCGGGTCGACGACCAACTCCATCCGGCGCAGGCCGAGTTCGTCGAAGGCCCACGCGCACAGCAGGCGCAGCGCCTCGGCGGTGCGGCCGCGGCCCCGGTGCTCGGCGACGGTCCAGTAGCCGCCGGCGCCGACACCCTCCCGCGGCGGGAAGAGCGTCATCGCGCCGGCGAGCGCACCGCCGCCGATGGGCTCGACGGCGAACGCCGCGCCGCCGGCCGCCCAGGTCCGGGCAGCGTTCTCGGCGACGAAGGACTCCGCGTGCTCGTGTCGATAGGGCACCGGCACTTGCGTCCAGCGCTGGATCTCGGCGTCCTGGCAGGCGGCGAACACCGCGTCGACGTCGTCCGGCCGCCACGGCCGCAGCCGAACGGCGCCGGCGGTCAGCGTGGGTGGCGACCCGGGTCCGGTCGGCGTCGTCGGCACCCCGGCATCCTCCCCGACCGGGCCGCACGACGGCGCGGCACTGCGTTAGCGTCCCCGCGTGAGCCAGCCAACCGCACCAGACCCCGCCGCCCTCGCCGCCCGCGCCGCCGACGCCCTCAAGGACGCGCTCGGGGGGCCCCATCACGTCGCCGTCGTCATGGGCTCGGGCTGGGCGCCCGCGGCCGACGCGTTCGGCCCGGCGCAGGCGTTGGTCGCCATCGGGGACCTTCCCGGTTTCGCCGCCCCGACGGCCGTCGGCCACGGCGGCGAGGTCCGGTCGGTGGAGGTCGCGGGCCGCCGCGTGCTGCTCTTCCTCGGCCGGACGCACCTCTACGAGGGCCGCGGCGTGGAGCCGGTCGTGCACGGCATCCGGACCGCCGCCGCGGCCGGGGTGAAGACGGTGATCCTCACCAACGCCGCCGGCGGCCTGGGCGAGGAGCACCGCATCGGGCAGGCCGTGGTCATCGCCGACCACCTCAACCTGACCGCCCGCTCGCCCCTGGTGGGCGCCACCTTCGTCGACCTCACCGACCTCTACTCCGCCCGGCTGCGCGACCTGGCCCGCCAGGTCGACCCGTCGCTGATCGAGGGCGTCTACGCCGCGCTGCCGGGGCCGCACTACGAGACGCCGGCCGAGATCCGGATGCTGCGCACGCTCGGCGCCGACCTGGTGGGCATGTCGACGGCGCTGGAAGCGATCGCCGCCCGGGCCGCCGGCATGGAGGTCTTCGGGCTCTCGATGGTCACCAACACGGCCGCGGGGGTCACCGGGGAGGTGCTCGACCACCAGGAGGTGCTCGCCGCCGGCAAGGAAGCAGCCGGGCGGCTGGGCTCGTTCCTGATCGACTTCATCGGGCGGCTCCCATGAGTCTGGTCCTGATCACCGGGGCCGCCGGGAGGATCGGCACCTGGCTGCGCGGCGGGCTGCCCGAGCGCGGCTGGGCGGTGCGGAGTCTCGACGTCGTCCCGGTGCCCGACGAGCGGCCCGGTGAGGAACAGGTCGTCGCGGACGCGACGGACCTGTCCGCGATGGTCGACGCCACGACCGGGACTTCCGCGGTGGTGCACCTGGCCGGCCTCGTCGGCGAGCACCCCTGGCCGTCGATCAGCCGGGTGAACATCGAGAGCACCTACGCCGCACTGGAGGCCGCCCGGCGGGCCGGCGTCCGACGCGTGGTGCTCGCGAGCAGCAACCACGCCACCGGCTACACCGAGCGCCCCGCCGCCGGACTGCTCACCGAGGCCGACGCCCCGCCGCGGCCGGACACGTACTACGGCGTCGCGAAGGTCGCGATGGAGGCGCTCGGCGCGCTGTACGTCGACCGCTACGGCATGGACGTCGTCTGCCTGCGGATCGGCAGCGCGTTCCCGGAGCCGACGTCGCTCCGGCACCTGTCCACCTGGCTCTCCCCCGCCGACACCGTCTCGCTCGTCGACGCCGCGCTGACGGCACCGTCCCCCGGCTTCAGCATCGTGTGGGGCGTCTCGAACAACACCCGCAACTGGTGGGACCTCACCGCCGCGCGGGCGCTGGGCTACGCGCCGGCCGACGACGCCGAGGTCTACGCCGAGGCGCTGATCGAGGCCATCGGCGAGCCCGACCCCACCGATCCCGTGCTCCGCCGCGTCGGTGGCGAGTACACGCTGGCCGAGTTCGATGCCGACGCCGTCGAGGCCGCCGGAGCGCGGCTGTGAACGTCCTCGAAGCCGCCCGGGCATGGGCGGACGCCGACCCGCACGCGGGCGACCGGGCCGAGATCGAGGCGCTGATCGCCGCCGGCGACAGCGCGGAACTGGAGCGGCGCTTCGCCGGCCCGCTCACCTTCGGGACGGCGGGGCTGCGCGGTCCCCTCCGCGCCGGGCCGGCCGGGATGAACGCCGCCGTGGTCACCCGGGCCGCCGCGGGGCTGGGCCGCTGGCTCGCCGACTCCGGGCACGCCGGCGCCGGGGTGGTCATCGGCTACGACGCGCGCCGCCGCTCCGACGAGTTCGCCCGCATCTCCGCGGAGGTGCTCGCCGGCGCGGGGTTCGCCGTCCAGGTGCTGCCGAAGCAGCTGCCGACGCCGGTGCTCGCCTTCGCCGTCCGCCACCTCGGGTGCGCGGTCGGGATCATGGTGACGGCCAGCCACAACCCGCCCGACGACAACGGCTACAAGGTCTACCTCGACGACGGCGCCCAGCTCGTGCCGCCCGGCCGACCGGGAGATCGAGGCCGCCATCGGGGCCGTCGGACCGGCCCGGGAGGTCCAGCTGTCGGACGAGTGGCTGACGCTCGGGGACGACATCGCCGCCGACTACGTGGCGGCGGTGGTGGCCGCTCTCGAGCCGTCGCGCGTGCCCGACCGGGGCAGCCTGACCGTGGCCTACACGGCGATGCACGGCGTGGGCGCGGAGACGACGAAGGCGGTGTTCGCCGCGGCGGGGCTGGCCCCGCCGCACAGCGTGCCCGAGCAGGAGACGCCGGACCCGGCCTTCCCGACGGTCGCGTTCCCCAACCCGGAGGAGCCGGGCGCGACCGACCTGCTGAAGGCGCTGGCCGCGCGGGTCGGCGCCGACGTGGCGATCGCCGAGGACCCGGACGCCGACCGCTGCGCCGTGGTCTGCGACGGGCGGCAGCTGACCGGCGACGAGGTCGGGGCGCTGCTCGCCGACTGGCTGCTGCGGCGGGGGGTGCGCGGCACGTACGCGTCGTCCCTGGTCAGCGGGTCGCTGATGCACGTGATCGCCGGCGCGCACGGGGTGCCGTCGGAGGAGACCCCGACCGGTTTCAAATGGATCATGCGGGCCGGCTCGGCGGAGGGCCCCCTGGTCTTCGGCTACGAGGAGGCGCTCGGGTACTCGGTCGCGCCGTCGGTGGTGAAGGACAAGGACGGGATCTCCGCGTCGCTCGCCGTCGCGCTGCTGACCGCGGAGCTGAAGGCGACCGGCCGGACCCTGCTGGACCGCCTGGACGAGCTCGCCGTCGAGCACGGGCTGTTCGTGACCGGGCAGCTCTCGGTGCGGGTCGAGGACCTGACCCTGATCGCCGACGCCATGACCCGGCTGCGCGCCGCGCCGCCGACCCGGCTGCTCGGGCGGGACGTCGCGGTCACCGATCTCGAACTGGAGACGCCACCCGTCGACGCGGTGCGGCTGCTCGGTGACGGCGTGCGGGTGATCGTGCGGCCCAGCGGCACCGAGCCCAAGCTCAAGGCCTACCTGGAGACCGTGGTGCCGGTGCACGACGACGCCGGGATGATCGCCGCCCGCGGCCGCGGGGCGGACGAACTCGACCAGCTCAGCGCGGAGATGTCGGCGGCGCTGGGCCTCTAGTCGAGCGTGCGCCAGCGGCGGCGGAGGGCGAAGGCGGCCGCCTTCGGCCGCCGGTCGCGGGTGAAGACGCCCTTCCTGTTGCCGTCGACCCGGGTGATGCCCGAGGTGGTCGGCGAAGTCCGCGAAGTTCCACACGTGCTCGCCGACGACCGCCTCGACCCGGTCGAAGACGCGGTGGTTCATCTCCAGGAACTCGACCTGGTACTCCTCGCTCCAGGGCTGCGGGGTCACCGAGTGCAGCCCGGCCAGGGTGTCGGCGCCGTACTCGGTGATGATGATCGGCTTGCCGTCGCCGGCCCACTTCTCGAGCTCGGCCTGCCAGACGACCTCCGCCGTCGCGAGGTCGCCGGTGAACGCGTACCAGCCGAAGTAGCGGTTGAGCATGAGGACGTCGGCGTACTGCGCGAGCCGGTCTTCGCCGTGCGGAGCGAGGAACACGTTGACGTGGCCGACCGGCCGGGTGGGGTCCAGGTCCCGGGTCAGCTCGAACAGCGGCCGGAAGTACTCCTCGGACGCCTCGGTGTTCGACTCCGGCTCGTTGGTGATGCTCCACAGGACGACGCTGGGATGGTTCTTGTCCCGCGCGACGAGCTCCCGGATCGCCTGCGCGTGGGTCTCCTGTCCGGCGGTGCTGATCGTGTCGGGCGAGAACGTCGGCCCCATCGACTTGCCGGAGATGCCGCCGATCAGGGCCAGGTTCTGGCCGACGGCGGCGACCTCGTCGATGACCACGATCCCGTGCCGGTCGGCGTAGTCGAGCACCTCCTCGGCGTAGGGGTAGTGCGATGTCCGGAACGAGTTGGCGCCGATCCAGTCCATCAGCGCGAAGTCGTGCAGCATCAGCGCGTCGTCGTGGCCCTTGCCCCGGAACGGCGCGTCCTCGTGCTTGCCGAAGCCGCTGAAGCGGAACGGCTCGCCGTTGATCAGGAACTGCGTTCCGCGGACCTCGACGGTGCGGATGCCGACGGGCAGCGTGTAGCTGTCCACGATCTCGTCGCCCGCGGTCAGCTCGACCCGCAGGTCGTACAGGTAGCCCTCCCCCGGCTGCCACGGGTGGACGTCGTCGACGGTCAGGACGCCCGTCGCTCCGGTCGCCCGGGCCACCTCGGCACCCGCGGCGTCGAGCAGGGTGAGCCGGACGTCGGCGTCCCCGTCGGCCGCCACCCGGTAGTCGACGGTCCCGTCGTGCCCTGCAGGCCGGTGACCACCGTGACGTCGCGGACGTGGGCCGTGCGGGGTGCAGTACAGCCAGACCGAGCGGTGCAGTCCGGCGTAGTTGAAGAAGTCGTGGAAGTAGGTCTGCCGGCGCCCCCGCGGGCCGTCCTCCACGATGCCCGGAGGGACCGACGCCCAGGTCAGCCGGTTGTCGACGACGACGGTGACCCGCACCTCGCCGCCCGGGGTGACGTGGTCGGTGACGTCGGCCTCGAAGGGCGTGTAGCCGCCCTCGTGCCGGGCGACCTCGACGTCGTCGACCCAGACGACGGCGCGGTGCGTGGCCGAGTCGAAGCGGAGCACCACCCGCTGCCCCGCCCAGCCGCGGGGCACGCGCACGGTGGTCTGGTACCAGGCGTCGCCGACGTGGTCGCGCACGGCGGCGTCGGCGGGGATGTCGTTGTAGCTCGCCGGGACGGGCATCTCGCGGGCCCCGTCCAGCGGCCGCTGCCACCAGCCCTGCTCCCGGCCCTCGTCGGCCGGATCGAGGCGGAAGCGCCACAGACCGTTGAGGCTCTTGCGCTCACGGGTGGGACTGTCCTGGGGGCGCAGCATGGGGGCAGTAGGTCATACGTCGGCGGCGTCGGGCAATCGGTTGCCATGCATTGCCGCCGGGTACCGGGGCCGGCGTGGCCACCGGTTGCCACACTGCACGGATGGACGACGACGCGAGCACGGAGGCCCGGGCCGCGCCGTCACCATCTACGACGTCGCCCGCGCGGTCGGCGTGGCCCCCTCGACCGTCTCCCGCGCCTTCTCCCGCCCCGGGCGGGTCAACGTCGGTCACCGCGGAGCGCATCCGCCGGGTCGCCGACGAGCTGGGCTACCGGACGAACCCGCTGGCCCGGGCGCTGTCGACGTCCCGCACCCACATGATCGCGCTGGTGGTCTCCGACGTCGCGAACCCGTTCTACTCGGAGATCATCCGCGGTGCGCAGGCCGACGGCGGCGAAGGCCGGGTACACGATGCTGCTGGCCGACGCCCAGGAGTCCGACCGGCTGGAACGCGCCGCGCTCGAGCGCGCGCTGCCCGTCGTCGACGGCGTCGTCCTCGGGGGTTCCCGGATGTCGGACTCGACCATCCGCATGATCGCCAAGCAGAAGCCCGTGGTCGTGCTCAACCGCGCCGTCGTCGACGTCCCGTGCGTGGTCCCGGACAACGCGGGCGGCATCCGGCAGGCGGTCGAGCACCTGTCCGGTCTCGGGCACGACTCGGTGACCTACGTCGCCGGCCCGGAGGCGTCCTGGGCCGACGGCATGCGCTGGCGATCGCTGCAGGACACCGCGGCCGACCTGCAGATCCGGGTCCGCCGGATCGGTCCGTTCACCCCGGACGTGCCGGGCGGGATGCGTGCCGCGGAGGAGCTGGCGGCCTCGCCCGCCACCGCGGTGATCGCCTACAACGACCAGCTGGCCATCGGGCTGATCCGCGGGCTCGGATCGCGCGGGATCACGGTGCCCGCAGCACGTCAGCGTCGTCGGCTTCGACAACATCGGCGCCGCGGAGCTCATCACCCCGGGCCTGACCACGGTGGCGGCGCCGTTGCACCCGAGGGGGCGACGGCGACCACGCACCTGCTCGCCATGATCGAGGGCGCGCAGAGCCGCACCGGTCAGCCCATGGTGCTGCCCGTGCGGCTGGTCGCGCCGCGGGTCGACGGCTCAGCGGAGGCGGTAGAGAACCTCCCCCGCCTCCGGCACGACGAACGTCTCGCCGTCGGCACGGAAGGCCTCGATGTCGACGGCGGCCGGGTCCAGGTAGTCCGAGGTTCGCCCCGCGGACGACGTCCTCGGGGATGCCCGTCGCCAGCGTGACCGTCAGCCGGCACCGTTCCCCGTGCTCCGCGTCGTAGGTGCCGGCGCCGCGCAGGTGGGTGGAGTGCGCCAGCACGCCCCAGTGCAGGTGGCGGAACCGGTCCCACTGCTGCACGAAGTAGTCGCGGCAGTGGTAGCCGATCTCGTTGATCTCGGGGTGCATCGCCGAGATCTCGGTGATGTGCGGCGCGTAGAGGATGACCTCACCGCCGTCGGCCACGACCGGCTCGAGCTTGTAGAAGCCCTTGGCGGCGGTCCAGATGTCGTCGTACTTCTCGGGCATGACCGACAGCACCCGCCGCACGGGGGCGTCGAGGTAGCGCACGTGCGTCTCGGCGGAGACGTCCGCCGCCGCCGCCCACGCGGCGCGCGGCTCGCCGAACGTCGCCGCGTGCAGGGCCCCGCTGCCGGACTGCGCGACGACGCACAGCGCGAGGGTCTGCGCCGGGATGAGGGCGGCCGCCTCGTCGATGAGCGCGCGGACCGGCGTGATGCCGCGGGTGCCGATGATGTCCGCGCTGGTGATGAGCGCGCCCAGCCAGTGCGAGAGGTCGATGATCTCCTGCCCGGCCACCCCCGGGAAGAAGTACTTGTTGCCGCCGGAGAAGCCCACCACCTCGTGCGGGAACACCGGCCCGACGACGAGCGCGACGTCGTGCTCGACCACGGCCCGGTTGAGCCGGACGTCGACGCTCTCGCTCAGCAGCCCGCCCGACAGCTCGGCGACGCGCGCGCCCGGGATGACGCCGAGCGAGACGAAGGTCGCCGGGTCGGCCCACTCGTGGTTGCGGACCTCCATGCCGGGATAGCGGGCGGCCAGGTCGCCGGCCGGGTAGCCGAGGTGGCGGGCCAGCTGGGCCTCGGTCATCGGCGCGTGCGTGCCGAGCGCGACCAGGACCGTCATCCGGCTGACCCGACCGGCCAGCGCCCCGTGCACGGCGGTGAGCAGCAGGGGCAGGGGGCAGCTGCGCGTCGCGTCGGGGATGACGACGCAGACGCTCCGCCCGTCGAGGTCCTGGGCCGCGAGCTGCTCGGCGACGAAGGCGGCGCCACGGCCGCTCGGGCAGCACCTCGTCGGGCCCGCCGATGCGTCGCCGCCTGCGCGGCGAGGTCGGCCGGCGGATCGAGGGTTCGGGTCACCCGTGAACGATCGGTGGTCGGCGGCGCGCCCACAAGCGGCCGCCGGCAACTGATGGCAACCGATTGCCGTCCTCGGCCTGGGCCGTCGACGATCGACACCATGCCGGCGCCTCCTCCTCTCGCACCCTCACCCCGACCGGCTGCTGCCGGCGGAGCCCGGGGTGCGCGCCGTCGCCCGTCGGCTGTACGAGGCGGTCCGCGACCTGCCGATCCTGTCGCCGCACGGCCACGTCGACGCCCGGCTGCTGGCCGACGACGTCCCCTTCGCCGACCCGGCCACGCTGTTCGTGACGCCCGACCACTACGTCACCCGCCTGCTGCACGCCGGGCGGCATCCCGCTGGCCGACCTGGGCGTCGGTCGAGCCGAGCTCGACGGAGGCGGAGTCCCGGCGGGTCTGGCGCCTGCTCTGCTCGAACTGGCACCTGTTCCGCGGCACGCCGTCGCGCTACTGGCTCGAGTCCGCCCTGGCCGAGGTCTTCGACGTCGACCGTGCGCCCCTCGGCGCAGACGGCGGACGCGATCTACGACCAGGTCGCCGAGCGCCTGACCAAGGACGCCTACCGCCCGCGCGCGCTCTTCGAGCGGTTCGGCATCGAGGTGCTGGCCACGACCGACGACCCGTGCGACGACCTGGCCGCGCACGCGTCGCTCGCCGCCGACCCCGGCTTCGCCGGCCGCGTCCTTCCCACGTTCCGGCCCGACCGCTACCTGGAGCCGGCCGCACCCGGGCTGGGTCGACGCCGTCGGTCGCCTCGGCGACGGTCAGCGGCGTCGACACCGGCAGCTACGCCGGCTGGGTGTCGGCCATGGAGGACGCGCCGGGCCCACTTCCGCGCGCACGGCGCCGTCTCGGCCGACCACAGCCACGAGGACGTCGGCACCGAGCCGCTGACCGACGACGAGGCGGAACGGATCTACCGCGAGGCGCTGTCCGGCGCGGTCGACCCGGCCGCCGCCGTCGCCCTCCGCCGGCACATGCTGCTGGAGATGGCCCGCATGTCCTGCGACGACGGCCTGGTGATGACGCTGCACCCCGGCGTGCGGCGCAACCACCACCGGCCGACGCTGGCCGCGCTTCGGCCCCGACACCGGCCACGACATCCCGCTGCGCGGCGACTTCACCGACCCGCTGCGCCCCCTGCTGGAGCGGTTCGGCACCCACCCGAACCTGCACCTGGTGCTGTTCACGCTCGACGAGTCGGTCTTCTCCCGCGAACTGGCACCGCTGGCCGGCTTCTACCCGTCGGTCTACGTGGGCGCGCCGTGGTGGTTCCTCGACGCGCCCGAGGCCGTGCGCCGGTTCCGGTCCGCGGTCACCGAGACGGCCGGCTTCTCGCAGGACGTCGGGGTTCATCGACGACACCCGCGCCTTCTGCTCCATCCCCGCCCGCCACGACATGGCCCGCCGGCTGGACGCCGGCTTCCTGGCCCGCCTGGTCGCCGAGCACGTGCTGGACGAGGACGAGGCGCTGGAGACGGCGGTCGACCTCGTCGCCGGCCGACCGCGCGAGGTCTTCAAGCTGTGACCGGCGCTCCGCTGCGCCGCGACTGCCGGCGCCGCCGGTCCGCGCCGTCCACCTCGGCCTCGGCAGCTTCTTCCGCGCGCACCAGGCCTGGTACACCGACCGGGCCGGACGACGCCGTGGGGCATCGCCGCGTTCACCGGTCGCCGTCCCGACCTCGCCCGGCGCACTCGCGGCGCCAGGACGGGCTGTACACGCTGGTCACCCGCGGGGCGCGGAGGGCGACGAGTTCGCCGTCGTCCGGTCGGTGGCGCGCGCCCATGCGGCGACCGAGCACGAGGCGTGGCTGCGGCTACTGGACCTCGCCGGACGTCCGGGTCGTGACCATGACGGTGACCGAGGCCGGCTACCGCAACGATCCTGCGGACGTCGCTGGCGCTTCGTGCCGACTCGCCGCGCCGCGGTCGGCTCCGCGTCCTGCCCGGCTCGTGGCGGGCCTGCTCGCCCGGCGGGACGCCGACGCCGGGCCGCTCGACGATCGTGCCGTGCGACAACCTGCCGCAGAACGGTGCGGCGCTGGCCGCGGTCCTGCGCACCGCCGCCGAGTCGGTCGACCCCTCGCTGGCTCGCTGGATGGAGCAGCAGGTGTCGGTCGCGACGACGATGGTCGACCGCATCACGCCGGAGCCCACCGACGCCGACCGCGCGACCGTCCTCGCCATGACGGGGGTCGACGACCGCTGTCCCGTGGCGACCGAGCCGTTCAGCGAATGGGTGATCGCCGGGGAGTTCCCCGGCGGCCGGCCGGCCTGGGAGACCGCGGGTGCGGTGCTGACCCCGGACGTGACGCCGTTCGAGGACCGCAAGCTGTGGCTGCTCAACGGCGGCGCACTCGCTGCTCGCCTACGCGGGCTCGGCTGCGGGGCTTCCGGACCGTCGGCGAGGCCATCGGCTGACCCGCTCTGCCGGGCGTGGGTGGAGCAGTGGTGGGACACCTGCGCTCCCCACCTCGACCTGCCGGACGACGACGTCGCGCGGTACCGCGCCGCGCTGCTGGAGCGGTTCGCCCACCCCCGCATCCGGCACTCGCTCGAACAGATCGCGGCCGACGGCTCGCAGAAGCTCCCGGCGCGGATCCTGCCCGTGCTGCGGTCGGAGCGCGCTGCCGGCCGGGTGCCGGAAGCCGCGGCGCGCGTCCTCGCCGCGTGGGTGCTCCACCTCGGCGGTACCGGCGGTGCCGGTGAAGGACGTGCGAGCCGCCGAACTGCGCCCGCTGCTCGAGGGCGGCCTGCGCGGCGCGGTGCCGCGCGGTGCTGGCGGCGCTGGACCCTGCCCTCGGCCGACGACGCCGAGTTGGTCGCCGCCGTCACGGCCTGCATCGCGGAGCTGCACCCGCGCTGACCCGCGCCCTTTGTGGGTGTTGCTTCCTGCATTGCGGGTGCTGCAGCACACCCAAAGCGCGAACAACACCCGCAATGCGGACGGGTGGTTGTCCACAGGTGGGCGTGCCTCGACGTTCCGGTTCTGCGTAGTCTCCCGGGGTCCGGTGATCGACACGAGGGGTGACGACGTGACGCGGCGGTGGTCGCTCCGCCTGGTGGCGGGCCTGCTCGTGGGCGTCGCCGTGCTCAGTGGGTGCTCGGAGAAGCAGGAAGCGAACGATTCCCTGCCGACCGCCACCACGGCTACGCCGACCGAGGACGAGCTCCCACCCCTCGGCCCGGACGACCTCCCGATGCCCGCCGAAGCGCGCAGCCAGGACGCCGCCGGCGCCGAAGCCTTCGTCCGCTACTACATCGAGTTGATCAACCGCACATCCGACGTGATGGACGCCGAACCCCTCCGCGAATTCAGCGACGGCTGCCAGGACTGCGACCGCATCGCCGACAACGTCGAGGAGGACGCCGCGGCGGGCCATCGACTACGAGGGCGGCGGATCACGATCACCGCCATCGGCCAGCCTCTCCTCCAGGACGAAACAGCCGAAATGGCACTGCGTGTCGACCAGGCCGCCCTCTCCGTTGTCGATTCCTCGGGCGTCCCGTCGCCCGATGGCGGATCCGACGCTTATCCAGGCCTCACTGGCGGGGCCGCTGTTCGCTGGGAAGCTGACGAGCAGGCCTGGGTCATGACCGGCCTGACCCTCGGATGAACCGGCTCGACAAGGGCAGCCGTCGTGGCCTCGCCCGTCGCTCTCTGCCTTCGCGGGCGCGCACGCGAGCGCTGCCGAAGATGATTGCGGACGACTTCTGCCCGGACGTCGACTACATCCCGGGAGCACTCACCGCGGCATACGTCGCGCAGAACGCGGCGGGCACATGGGTCGCCAGCAACGAAGCACCGGCCGATCCGCCGTACACCTATCGACTTCAGACGCCGTGTGAGATCGATACCGCCGCAGGCGACGACTGCCGTTCCGACGACGACGCCCTGTGCCCTTCGCCACCGGATCGCGTCGTTCAAGTGATGGTGATCGAGCAGCAGCGCCTGGTCTTGCCGGACGGCACGACCGTCGACGGCTTCGATCCCGCGCCGGGAGCCACCGCCAGGGAACCCCGGTCGGCGATTGGTTGTCCGTGGCTCGCGCGTGCGTGGACATCACGGCGCTCAATCCGCCGCCGTCGCCGGCTGAGGTGTTCCGGTACTTCCAGACGCTGCCCGCTGCCCGAGCTGACCACCCAGCAGCAGCCACCGGGCGACGGCCTGGTCGGTCTGCCGGTCATCTTCTACACCGACAGCCCGACCACCCAGACGTTCACCGTCGACATCCGCGGGTTCACGGTCGACATCGTCGCCGGCGCGACCGGCTTCACCTGGCACACCGGCGACGGCACCGACCTCACCAGCACGGACCCGGGCGCTCCCTACCCGAACCAGACGGTCACCTACGACTACTCGAGCGGCACGTACACCGCGTCGCTGACGACCACGTGGGGCGCGACGTTCAGCGTCGACGGCGGGGCCAGCACACCGGTGCCCGGGACGACCACGACCGACGGCCCGCCGGTCACCTTCGACGTCCTCCAGGCCCGCCCGGTTCTCACCAACCCCTACGACTGACCGTTTCAGGGGTACTTCTCCCGCTTCGGGAGTCCTGCAGTACCCCCGGAGCGAGAGATACGCCCCCGAAGCCAGCCCTCAGAGCTGCACGGACTCCCGGCAGCCCGAGGCCAGCGCGCGGGTCGCGGTCTCCAGCACGGCGACGACGTCCCGGCCGAACCCGACGTCGCAGGGGTGCGTGCCCCCGGCGATCGCCGCTGCCATCAGTTCGTCGACAGCGACCGCGTGCGCGGCGCCTGCCGCCGGACCGGGCTCGGGCAGCAGCACCAGCCGGCCGGCGTCCCCGTGCACGAAGAACTCGATCCCGCCCGACATCGGCGCGACCGTGTGCGAGAGCGACACCGTCGAGGCGGCGCCCGACTCGTGCTGCAGCACGAGATGCACCGTGTCCCGCAGCCCGGCACCCGCCTGCACCGAGACGACCGGACCCAGCGTCGGCACGAGCAAGGACAGCGCGTGCGGCCCGATGTCCCAGAGGGCGCCGTGCTCGTCGCGCCAGGGCGAGGCGTCGAACGGAGAGTCGTCTCGGGAGCCCAGCCACGACCCGTGCCCACCGGCGAGGCGCGTACGGGCCGCCTGCTCCAGCCACGTCGACGTCGCCGCTTGGAACCGGAAGGTGAAGAACACGACCGAGGCCACACCGGCGTCGCGCACCGCCGTCACCAGCCGGTCGGCATCGGCGACGTTGAGCGCGATCGGCTTCTCGAGCAGCAGGTGCTTGCCGGCGGCCGCGGCGCGCTCGGCCAGCGCCGACCTGGACATCCGGCGGCAGGGCGATCGACACCGCATCGACCTGGTCGAGCAGCGCGTCGAGATCGTCGTACCCGGCGACGTCGAACTCCGCGCCGACGGCCTTGGCCTTCGCCAGGTCGCGCCCCCAGACGCCGACCAGCTCGGCATCGGGATGCGACGCGAGCGAAGAGGCGTGCACGACCTTGGCCCAGAAGCCGGTGCCGAGCACCCCGAAGCGCATGGTCAGACCGCGCCGAACTGGCGGTCCCCGGCATCCCCGAGACCCGGGACGATGTAGGCCTTGTCGTTCAGCCCCTCGTCGACGCTACGCGGTGAAGACCCGCAGCGGCAGGCCGCTCTCCTCCAGCCGGCGCAGGCCCTCGGGCGCGGCCAGGGTGCAGAGCACGGTGATCGACGTCGCGCCGCGGGCGGTCAGCAGGCCGCAGCAGTGCACCAGCGAGCCGCCGGTCGCGAGCATCGGGTCGAGCACGAAGACCTCGCGGTCGACCAGCGACTCCGGCAGCGAGGCCATGTACGCCTCGGGTTCGAACGTCTCCTCGTTGCGGGCCAGCCCGACGAAGCCCATCTGCGACTCCGGGAGCATCCCGTGCGCGGTGTCGGCCATGCCGAGCCCGGCACGCAGCACCGGCACGATCAGCGGCGGCGCGGCCAGCCGGTAGCCGGTCGTCGCCGGTCACCGGGGTCTGGATCGGCTCCTCGGCGATGGCGAGGTCGCGGGTGGCCTCGTAGACCAGCATCTGCGTGAGTTCACGCAGCGCGGCGCGGAACGCGGCGTTGTCGGTCCGCTCGTCGCGCATGCGCGTCAGACGGGCACGGGCCAGCGGGTGGTCGACGACGGTCAGCTGCACGCGCGACACCGTAGCGGCCGCAGGCAAGAGCACCAACGGCGCAGTGGCATTCGGTCGTCCGAGCCGTGGCACCTGACGAAGACTTGACGACGTCATCGATATTCGACACAGTCCGCCTGTGACCAATGCAGGCGCGCTGGATGCGGGTCGTCCGGCGTCCCTACGTCGGACCTGCGCCGGGCCCAGGCCGAGGCCACCCGCGCCGCCGTGCTCGACGCGGCCACCGCGCTCTTCGTCCGCGGAGGGCTACCTGCGCACGACGATGAAGGCGATCGCCGCCGAGGCCGGGACCTCGGTGGAGACGGTCTACGCCCAGGGCAGCAAGCCGGCCCTGCTGCTCGCCTGCGTCGACCGCGCGCTGGCCGGCGACGACGGCCGACGTGCCGCTGACCGACCGCGCCGAGTTCACCGCCGCCCTGGCGCAGCCGTCGGCCGCCGCCATCATCGAGGGGTTCGTCCGGGCCATGGCGCACGTCGCGGAGCGGGCGAGCGGGCTGCTGGTCGCCTTCGAGGACGCCGCGGCCGCCGACGCCCCGACCGCCGAGCTGTGGGCCGCCGCCGAGCAGCACCGCAAGGCCGACTCCGCCGCCTGGTCCAGTCCGTCGCCGACCGCGGCCCGCTCCCCGCCGGCTGGGACGTCGACACCGCCACCGACGCCGTGTGGCTGCTCGCTCACATCCCGCGCCGCGCACACCGCCCTGCACACGCTCGGCTGGTCCGTCGACCGCTGGTCGACGCGCGTCACCCGCCGAGATCGCGCGCAGTGCTCCTCCCCTCCGACGACAGGAACCCGGCATGACCGCCTAGCACCGCCACCGACACCCGCGACATGGTGGTGGTGCACGACTCGATCCGCCGCCAGTTCGGCCAGGCGCCGGCCCTCGTGCGCGGCGTCGCAGCCGGGCGACACCGACCGCGCCGCCGTCGTCGCCGACCACCTCGACCTGCTCGGCGCCCTGCTGCACCACCACCACGTGGGCGAGGACCGGCTGCTCTGGCCGGTGCTGCAGCCGCGGGTGCCGGCCGACGTCGCCGCGACGGTGGAGCGGATGGAGAGCCAGCACGAGGGCATCGCCGAGGCGCAGGCGCGCGGTGACCACCGCCGTCGCCGCCTGGCGCACCGGCGCCGGCGAGGACGAGCGGGAGACGCTGGCCGCGGCGTGGGAGGACCTGCTCGCGCGGATCACCGAGCATCTGGCCGCCGAGGAGGCGCACATCCTTCCGCTGGCCGCGGCGCACATGACGCCGGCGGAGTGGCAGCGGCTCGGCGAGGAGGGCATCGGCGGGCTGCCCCGCAAGCAGCTGCCCCTGGTGTTCGGGATGGTCATGTACCGGGCGGACCCGGAGGTCATCCGCGGGATGCTGTCGCACGCCCCGCTGCTGCCGCGGCTGCTCATGCCCTACCTCGCGCCGCGGGCCTACGCGCGCTACGCCCGGCGCCTCCACGGGACGACGACGCCGTGAGCGGCCGCCCCTGGCGCACGGCCGGCTCGGTGGAGCTCGTGGTCCCCGCCGACCCGGACGCCGTCTACGCCGTGGTCTCGCGACGTGACGCGCATCGGCGAGCGGAGCCCGGAGTGCCACACCGCGCGCTGGCTGCCCGGCGCACCGGCCGGCACCGTCGGCGCCGTCTTCCGCGGGCAGCAACCGGGTCGGGCCGGGCGGCCCGCTGGTCGCGCCGCTGCGAGGTGGTGGCCGCCGAGCGGGGTCGCGCGTTCGCGTTCCGCACGCTGCCCGAGCGGCTCGACGTGTCCCGCCGCGACTCCACGACCTGGCGCTACGACCTCGAGCCGGCCGACGGCGGCACCCGCGTGACGCACTCCTACGAGATCACGCTGCTGCCGCTGCGGCCGATGCGCGCGGTGTACGGCGGCTCCTCATGCCGCCCACCGCGACATGCGGCCGCAGATGCGGGCCAACCTCGAGGCACTGCGCGACGGCTTCACCGGCGGCACGCCTGCCGCCGCTGATCGCGCGCGGGCCGCACGGTCGCGCCACCTCCGAGGGGGACGCAGGCGCGGACCGGGCTGGCCGGCAGGGGACAATGGTCGGCATGACCCACGTGCTCGATCCCGACGCGCTGTCGGATGACGCGCGCGGCTGCTGGCTCCGCCGATGCCGCCGTTCGGCGACGTCACCCGCTCCGACTCGGCCTTCCGCGCCTTCCTCCACGGCCTGCCCGGCGTCGACCAGGTCGGCGCCGAGGCCCGCGTCGCCGTGCTCGGCACCCGGTCGATCAAGACCACGGCGAAGGCCTGGGCCATCGACACCGCGATCTCGATGGTCGACCTGACCACCCTCGAGGGCGCCGACACCCCCGGCAAGGTGCGCTGCCTGGCCGCCAAGGCCAAGCCGCCCGACCCGGGCGACCCGACCATGCCCGCACGGTCGCCGCCGTCTGCGTCTACGGCGACCTCGCCGGCGTGGCCCGCGAGGCGCTGGGGGGCACCGGCATCCACGTCGCCGCCGTCGCCACGGCGTTCCCGAGCGGCCGCGCCAGCCGCGAGGTGAAGATCGCCGACGTGAAGGACGCCGTCGCCAACGGCGCCGACGAGATCGACATGGTCATCGACCGCGGCGCCTTCCTCACCGGCCGCTACCTCGACGTCTACGAGGAGATCGTGGCCGTCAAGGAGGCCTGCGGGGACGCCCACCTCAAGGTCATCCTCGAGACCGGCGAGCTGGTCACCCTCGACAACGTCCGCCGCGCCTCGCTGGCTGGCGATGCTCGCCGGCGGCGACTTCATCAAGACCTCCACCGGCAAGATCTCCCCCGCGGCCACCCTGCCGGTCTGCCTGGTGATGCTCGAGGCGGTGCGCGACTTCCGCGCCGCCACCGGCCGCCAGATCGGCGTCAAGCCCGCCGGCGGCATCAGGACGACGAAGGACGCGATGAAGCACCTGGTGCTGATCAACGAGACGGCCGGGCCCGACTGGCTCTCCCCCGACTGGTTCCGCCTCGGCGCCTCCAGCCTCCTCAACGACCTCCTGCTGCAGCGGCAGAAGCTCCGCACCGGCCACTACTCCGGCCCCGACTACGTGACGGTGGACTGACCCCACGATCGACGCAGCAGTCTGTTCGAGTACGCCCCGGCACCCGAGTCCCGCTCGATCGTCGACATCAAGCCGT
Source organism: uncultured Actinomycetota bacterium (assembly GCA_963748305.1). GTDB lineage: Bacteria > Actinomycetota > Actinomycetes > Mycobacteriales > Geodermatophilaceae > Blastococcus_B. The sequence continues at coordinate 295,437 of CAVVIN010000014.1, forward strand.
CCTACGGCCTGTTCATCGACGGCGAGTTCGTCGACGGCACCGGCGAGCCGTTCAAGACGGTCAACCCGGCCACCGAGGAGGTGCTCACCGAGGTCTCCAGCGGCAGCACCGCCGACGTCGACCGCGCCGTCGCCGCCGCCCGCCGGGCGTTCACCCGCGTCTGGGGCCCGATGCGCCCGGCCGACCGCGGCAAGTACCTGTTCCGCATCGCGCGGCTCCTGCAGGAGCGGGCCCGCGAGTTCGCCGTCCTCGAGTCGCTGGACAACGGCAAGCCGATCCGGGAGTCCCGCGACGTCGACATCCCCCTGGCCGCGGCGCACTTCTTCTACCACGCGGGCTGGGCCGACAAGCTCGACTACGCGGGCCTCGGCACCGACGCCGCGCCCGCTCGGCGTGGCCGGCCAGGTCATCCCGTGGAACTTCCCGATGCTGATGCTGGCGTGGAAGGTCGCGCCCGCGCTGGCGACCGGCAACACCGTCGTCCTCAAGCCGGCGGAGACCACGCCGCTGACCGCGCTGCTGTTCGCCGAGATCTGCCAGCAGGCCGACCTGCCGCCGGGCGTGGTCAACATCGTCACCGGCGCCGGCGAGACCGGCCGCGCGGTGGTCGAGCACGGCGACGTCGACAAGGTGGCGTTCACCGGCTCGACCGACGTGGGCAAGTCGATCGCCCGCGCGGTCGCCGGCACCCGCAAGTCGCTGACGCTGGAACTCGGCGGCAAGGCGGCCAACATCGTCTTCGACGACGCCCCCATCGACCAGGCCGTCGAGGGCATCGTCCAGGGCATCTTCTTCAACCAGGGCCACGTCTGCTGCGCGGGCTCCCGGCTGCTGGTGCAGGAGAACGTGCACGACGAGGTCATCGCCTCGCTGCAGCGCCGGATCGGCACGCTGCGCGTCGGCGACCCGCTGGACAAGAACACCGACATCGGCGCGATCAACTCCGCCGAGCAGCTGGCCCGCATCCGCGAGCTGTCCGACGCCGGCGAGGCCGAGGGCGCGCAGCGCTGGCAGCCGGTGTGCGACCTGCCCGACCGCGGCTTCTGGTTCCCGCCGACGGTCTTCACCGACGTCTCCCCCGCCCACCGCATCGCCCGCGAGGAGGTCTTCGGCCCGGTCCTGTCGGTGCTGACCTTCCGCACCCCGGACGAGGCCGTCGCCAAGGCGAACAACACCACCTACGGGCTCTCGGCCGGCATCTGGACGGAGAAGGGCTCGCGGATCCTCAAGATCGCGAACCAGCTCCGCGCCGGCGTCGTGTGGGCCAACACGTTCAACAAGTTCGACCCGACGTCGCCCTTCGGCGGCTACAAGCAGTCCGGGTACGGCCGCGAGGGCGGCCGCCACGGGCTGGCCGTCGTACCTGAAGGGTGCGACCCACTGATGAGCGACCGGCTCGCCGTCCGCAAGACCTACAAGCTCTACGTCAACGGCGCCTTCCCGCGCTCGGAGTCCGGGCGCAGCTACGAGGTGACCGACACGAGGGGCCACTTCCTCGCCAACGCCGCCTGGGCCTCCCGCAAGGACGCCCGCGACGCCGTCGTCGCCGCCCGGGGCGCCTTCGGCAAGTGGGCGGCGATGACCGCCTACAACCGCGGTCAGGTGCTCTACCGGGTGGCCGAGGTGATGGAGGGCCGGCACGTCCAGTTCTGCGAGGAGGTGGCGGCCGGCGAAGGCATCTCCCAGCAGCAAGGCGCGGGCCGCCGTCGACGCCGCCATCGACCGCTGGGTCTGGTACGCGGGCTGGACCGACAAGCTGGCCGCCGTCCTCGGTGGGGCCAACCCGGTCGCCGGCCCGTACTTCGACTTCTCGATGCCCGAGCCGACCGGCGTCGTCGCCGTCCTGGCGCCGCAGCAGTCGTCCCTGCTCGGCCTGGTCAGCGTGCTCGCCCCGGTGCTGGCCGGCGGCAACACGGCCGTCGTCGTGACGTCGAAGGAGCGGCCGCTGCCCGCCGTCACGCTCGGCGAGGTGCTCGCCACCAGCGACGTCCCCGGCGGCGTGGTCAACCTGCTCACCGGTGACGCCGTCGAGCTCGGGCCCTGGCTGGCCGAGCACGCCGACGTCGACGGCATCGACCTCGACCGGTTCGCCCCGCCGGCCGGGCCATGGAGTTCGAGCGCGAGGCCGCCGGCACGGTCAAGCGGGTGCTGCGCATGCCGAGCCCCGAGCCGGACTGGACGCGCCGACCCCGGCCTGTCCCGGATGACGCCGTTCCTGGAGACCAAGACGGTCTGGCACCCGATCGGCGTCTGAGCCCCGTCCGGAACCCCGGAGCGCGCGCCCAGGGGGACCTGGCAGGGTGTCCCCCGTGGCCAGGCCCAGCATCGTCCCGATCGCACTCACCCTCGACGACCGCACCGGCTACACCTTGTGGGCTCCTCCCTGGGAGGAGGACGGCGAGGAGTGGCAGGCGTTCCTCGGCACGACCGAGGGCGACACAGCCAAGGTGCACCTGTTCCCGACCCCCGCGTCGCTCGCGGCGTTCTGCCGGTCCAGCACCGAGCACGACCTCGCCGACCACCCGGTCTGGCCGGTCGTGCAGGGGCTGGGCGCGGCGGACCTGACACCGGACGACGACCACCGCTTCGACCTCGACGGCGTCTACGACATCGCCGCCGAGAACCCCGACCGGTGGGCCGTCGACGAGCTCGCCGCGACCATCGACATCGTCAGCCGGCTCGCCGAGTGCCTCGACACCGCGCCGGGACGACGACGAGGACGACGACGACGAGACGACGGCGAGTTCGAGGCCGTCGCCGAGCTCGCGGCCAAGCCGGAGATCGGCTCCCTCGGGCTCGGCGTGGAGGCCTTCGTCGGCCGCGCCGGCGAGGACGCCTGGATCGGCGTCGGCGGCGCTCTGGACGACCTCTGGGAGGACGTCGTCGCCGAACTCGAGGAGCACCTCGACTGGACCGGCGCCGGCTCGGCCGACCGTCGAGGACTACCCGCCGGCCTCGGAGCTCGAGGAGGTCGAGTCCGACGACGTCGTCGACGTCGAGGAGCTCGACGACGACCTGGAGGCCGAAGCGGCCCCGGCCGGCGCGACCGCGGCGTCGATCAGCAGCGCCGGGGTGAGCACGCATCCGGGGCGGCAGCCGGCTCGCGGCGACCCCGTCGGAGGTCGCCGAAGGCCGCCGAGTTCTGGGAGTCGGTCGGCATCCTGCCCGTCGAGGTGGTCGTCCCCGACGGCGCCGGCCTCACGCTGCGCTGCTACGTCGAGGACGTCGCCCGGTTCCTGGGCCGCGACGGCGAGATCTACGTGTTCGCCACCCCGGCCGACCTCGCGCGGTTCTGCCACGGCAGCGAGCGGCACGACCTCGAGGAGATCGCCTCGTGGCCGGAGGTCGCCGACACCGACGTGCAGCCGCTGCCGGCGGAGCAGGACCGCTACGACCTGACCGAGCTGTCCGAGGTGCTGGGCGAGGTCGCCGACGGCGCGGCGGGGCTGGTCGACCACCGGGCCTTCGTGCAGCCCGTCGAGGGCGTCCGCGACCTGGCCGAGTACGCGGGCCTCACCCGCGTCGACGAGCTGCTCTGCCCCGCGGCGCCGCTGGGCCGCGCCGTGGCGCGCGCCGAGCGCGAGCCCGACGCGACGCTGCGGGCCGAGGACGCCGCGCGACGCTGAAGCAGCAGTGGGACGAGGTCGTCACCCTCGTCAGCAGCTCCCTGGTCTTCCGGGACTAGTAGACAGCGAAGCGGCCGGCCCCGGGAAGTCCCGGGACCGGCCGCTCGTCGCTCGTTGCCTCAGCTGGAGTAGCGCGACGGACGGCTCGGCCGCCCGCTGGAGCGCGGACCCCGCTCGCTGTACGAGCCGCCGGACGAGCGCTCGCCGTACGAGCCGCCCGTGGACCGCTCACCGGCGGGCCGGGGACGGTCGCCGAAGGAACGGCGCGGACCGCCACGGTGACCGCCGGTGGGACGGTCGCCGTCCCGACGCGGACGCCCGCCGGGGCCACCGGGGCCGCGGCGCATGTCGCGCTGGGTGCGCTCCTTGGGCTCCACCGGGATGCCCTTGGCGACGAGGTCGAGGATCGCGGGGTCGCCCGGACGGATCCGGTCGACGGGCGGGTCGACCTTGGCCGTGCGGAAGCGGCGCTTGGACTGGCCCACCTGGTCCGGCAGCAGCAGCGAGACGACGACGCCACCGGCGCCGGCGCGGGCGGTGCGGCCCGAACGGTGCAGGTAGGTCTTGGCGTCCGTCGGCGGGTCGTAGTGCAGGACCAGCGACACGTCGTCGACGTGGATGCCGCGCGCGGCGACGTCCGTGGCGACGAGGACCGGCGACCGGGCGTCGGTGAACTCCTCCAGCGCACGCTTGCGCGCGGACTGGGGCAGCCCACCGTGGATCGCCTCGGCCTTGATGCCGGCGGCCTTCAGGTTCTCGGCCAGCCGGTCGACGCCGAGCTGGGTGCGGGCGAAGACGATCGTCCGGCCGGGGCGGCCGGCGAGCTCGGTCGCGACCTGCAGCTTGTCGCGGAACGCGAGGCTGAAGGCCAGGTGCTCGGCCGGCGGGGCCTCGCCGCCGGGGCGGACGACCTCGTGCCGGGCCGGGTCCTTGAGGTAGCGGCGGACCAGGCTGTCGACCTCGCCGTCCAGGGTGGCCGAGAACAGCAGCCGCTGGGCGTTGCGGTCGGTCTGGTCGAGCAGCTCCTTGACGACCGGGAGGAAGCCCAGGTCGGCCATGAAGTCGGCCTCGTCCAGGACCGTGACGACGACCTCGCCGAGGGCTGGCCTCGCCCTGGTTGATCAGGTCCTGCAGCCGGCCGGGGGTGGCGATGATGACGTCGACGCCGCGGCGGAGCTGCTGGATCTGGCGGTACATGGGCGCACCGCCGTACACGGCGACGAGCTGGACGCCGATGGCCTGGCCGAGGGGCGCCAGGGCGTCGTGCACCTGCTGGGCCAGCTCACGGGTCGGCACGAGGACCAGGCCGCGCGGGGCGCGGCGGCCGTTCTTCACGTCCGGGCCGATGCGGGCCAGCAGCGGCAGGCCGAAGGCGAGGGTCTTGCCCGAGCCGGTGGCGGCCTTGCCGAGCACGTCGCGGCCGGCGAGGGCGTCCGGCAGCGCGGAGGTCTGGATGGCGAACGGGTGGCGGATGCCGCGCCGCTCGAGGGCGGTCACCAGCTGCTGGGGCAGGCCCAGCTGACCGAACGTCGGGCCTGCCGGCTGCGCCGGGGCCTCGCTGGTGGGGCTTTCAGGGGTGGTGACGACGTCGTTCGACTCGAACGAGACAGGGTGAACCACAGTCATGCGGGGTGGGGCTCCGATACAGCTCGGAGCGCGTCCCGTGAAAAAGGAGGGCGCCGTGGAACCGGCGTCCTCGCTGGCGATCGTTGCGCTCAGTCGGAACGCGGGATCTGCACGGACACGCTCATGCCCAGACGTTCCGTCCGGGAGGATGACCGGCCGATGTGCCGGTACTCCCAGGCTAGCAGCCAAGATCGCCGAGGCATTCCCGCAGGCAGGGTGGCCATCCTCACGCCCGCAGTGCGGCGTACCCCGGCCGGACGACGTCGTCGAGCAGCCGGGCCCGCTCCGCGTCGGACACGAACGCCCGCGGCCAGAGCCCGTTCGGTGACGGTCTGCACGTCGTCCCACGACCACCCGAACGTCGCCGGCGACGGCGGCGAACTCGCTCGTGACCGACACCCCGCTCATCAGCCGGTTGTCGGTGTTCAGCGTGACCGCGAAGCCCAGCCGGTGCAGCCGGTCGACCGGGTGGGCGGCCAGCGACGGGTACGCGCCGGTCTGCACGTTCGACGACGGCGCGACCTCGAGGGTCACCTGCTCGTCGCGCACCCGCCGGGCCAGCGGGCCGAGCGTGCCGTCGTCGGCGACCTCGTCGGCGATCCGCACGCCGTGCCCGAGCCGCTCCGCGCGGGCGCCGTCCAGGGCGGCGCGGATGCTCTCGATGCCGTCGGCCTCGCCCGCGTGGATGGTGCGGTGGGCCGCGGCGCGGTCGAGCAGGTCGATGGCCGCGGGGATGCGGTCGGGCGGGAACCCGATCTCCGGGCCGGCCAGGTCGAAGCCGACCACGCCGGCGTCGCGGTAGCGGACGACGAGGCCCGCGATCTCCTCCCAGCGGTCGGCCTGGCGCATCGCGCACAGCAGCGCGCCGACCGGTGATCCGGCCGCCGGTCTCCGCGCTGCCCGCCGCGAACCCGGCGGTCATCGCCTCGACGACCGCCTCGATGGCCAGGCCCTGCGCGGTCGACAGCTCCGGGGCGAAGCGCACCTCGGCGTACACGACGCCGTCGGCGGCCAGGTCGAGCGCGCACTCCCGGGCCACCCGGTGGATCGCCTCGGGGGTCTGCATCACGCCGACGGTGTGCGCGAACGTCTCCAGGTACTTCTCGAGCGAGCCGGAGTCGGCCGCCTGCCGGAACCAGTGGGCGAGGCCGTCGGCGTCGGAGGCGGGCAGGTCGCGGTAGCCGTGCTCGTCGGCCAGTTCGAGCACCGTCTGCGGACGCAGCCCGCCGTCGAGGTGGTCGTGCAGGAGCACCTTGGGCGCGCGGGCGAGCGACTCGGCGGTCAGCGGGGAAGGCACTCGCGCAAGGTAGCTCAGCCCGCGGAGCGGTCCTGCCAGCGGAAGGTCACGACACACAAGCGCCAGCCCGGCGACGCACCACAAGCCCAGCACCAGCGCGACGCGGCGGCAACTCCCACGATCCCGCGGGCTCCTGCGCGGCCAGCGACTCGGGCAGGAAGACCGACCGGAGGCCCTGCGCCATCCACTTGAGCGGGAAGATCGCCGCGACGGTCTGCATCCACGTCGGCACCTGGCTGAACAGGAAGAAGACGCCGGAGATGAACTGCAGGACGAGCGCGATCGGGGTGATGATCGCCGACGCCGACCGGCCGTTCTTGGCCAGGCCGGAGGCCGCGATCCCGAGCAGCGTGCAGGCCGCCGAGCCCAGCGCCGTCACCCAGGCGAAGGTGAACCAGTCGGCCCCCGAGGGCAGCGTGACGTCGTAGAACACCGCACCGATCACCAGCAGGATCGCCTCGATCAGCACGGTGACGACGAGGACCTGCACGATCTTGCCGACGAAGTAGGCACTCTTCGGCATCGGGGTGCCCGCCAGGCCCTTGAGCGTCCCGTCGGAGCGCTCGGTGGCGATGCTGATCGCCATGTTCTGCAGGCTGGCGCCCAGGATGCCGGCCGCGATGACACCCGCCATGAAGTACTGGGTGAAGTTCACCCCGCCGCCGATGTCGTAGTTCAGGACCGCGCCGAAGACCAGCAGCAGGATCACCGGGAACAGCAGGGTGAAGACCACCGCCTCGCGCTGCCGGAAGAACTCCTTGAGCTCCACGCCCATCCGGGTGCGGTAGACGCGGGCCAGCGACGGCAGGGCGAGTCGCCTGCGGGGCCGTCGTCGTCATGAGGGCTCTCCGATCATCCGCAGGTACACGTCCTCGAGCGTGGGCCGGGGCACCGCGAGTTCGGGGATCTCGCCGGGGAATCGGGCACGCCAGCTCCCGCACGAACGCGGTCGGCGTCGCCGTGGCCTCCGTGCGGCGGACGCCGTCCTCGCGTCCAGCGCACCACCGCCGGCGCCGACTCCCGGCCGCCCAGCGACGCCGGGACGGCGACCTCGACCAGCCTGCCGCGGGCGATGACCCCCACGCGGTCGGCCAGTGCCTCCGCCTCGTCCAGGTAGTGCGTGGTGAGCAGCATCGTGGTGCCCAGCTCGCGCAGCGAGCGGATCAGCGACCAGAACTGCCGGCGGGCCTCCGGGTCGAAGCCGGTCGTCGGCTCGTCCAGGAACAGCAGCGTCGGCCGGCCGACGATCCCGCGCGCGACGTCCAGCCGGCGCCGTTGGCCGCCGGACAGGGAATGCGCGCGGGCACGGGCCTTCTCGGTCAGCCCGACCAGCTCGAGCACCTCGTCGGGGTCGCGGGGGTCGGCGTAGTAGGCCGCCTGGGCCTGCAGCAACTCGCGGACGGTCAGCTGGCTGTCGCCCGCGCCCGACTGCAGCACGATGCCGAGCTGCGCCTTCCAGCTCCGCGACGCCGCCGCGGGGTCGGCACCCAGGACACGGACCTCGCCGGCGTCCCGGCGCCGGTAGCCCTCGCAGATCTCGACGGTCGTCGTCTTGCCCGCCCCGTTCGGACCCAGGAGGGCGAAGATCTCGCCGCGGCGGATGTCGAGGTCCAGCCCGTCGACGGCGACGAACTCGCCGTAGCGCTTCGACGAGGCCGCGGATGGAGATCGCCGCATCGGGGTCGAGCGGGTCGCCGGGCTGCGGCAGTCCCACGGCGGCCGCGGAGGCGTGTCACGAGACAGTGTCCCCTGCCCTGCGACCCCGGGCCGAGTGGAGTCCAGGGCGCGGAACGGCCCCTGGCCTCCGCTCAGGCCGTGATGCGGTCCAGGATCAGCGGCAGCGGCTCGGTCGTCGGTGTCGATGCCGATCGCGCCCTCGAGGGCCTCCAGCGCCCGCGGGATGCGCGCGGCGTCGTCGGTCTGCAGCTCGATCAGCGGCTGGCCGGCGGTGACCTGCTCCCCGACGCCGGCCGTCCAGACGACGCCGGCCGCGGCCGACACCGGGTCCTCCTTGCGCGCCCGCCCGGCGCCCAGGCGCCACGCCGCGACGCCGAGGGAGAACGCGTCGAGCCGGGTGAGCGTGCCGGTCGCGGGCGCGGTGACGACGTGCGTCTCGGCCGGCGTCGGCAGCGGCGCGTCGGGGTCGCCGCCCTGCGCGGCGATCATCCGGCGCCACACGTCCATCGCCCGGCCGTCGGCCAGCGCCTCGGCCGGGTCGACGTCGGACCGTCCGGCCCCGGCGAGCATCTCCCGGGCCAGGGCGAGGGTGAGCTCGACGACGTCGGCCGGTCCCCCGCCGGCGAGCACCTCGACCGACTCGGCGACCTCGACGCCGTTGCCCGCCGCCCGGCCCAGCGGACGGTCCATCGCCGTCACCAGGGCCACCGTGCGGACGCCGGCCTTCTCGCCGAGGCCCACCATCGTGCGGGCGAGCTCCCGGGCGTCGTCGGCGTCCTTCATGAACGCCCCCGAGCCGGTCTTGACGTCGAGGACCAGCGCGTCGGCGCCCTCGGCGATCTTCTTGCTCATGATCGAGCTGGCGATCAGCGGGATCGACTCGACGGTGCCGGTGACGTCGCGCAGCGCGTAGAGCAGCTTGTCCGCCGGCGCGAGGTCGTTGCCCGCCGCGCAGATGACGGCGCCGACCTCGCGCAGCTGCCGCAGGTAGGCCTCCTCGTGCACGTCGGCCCGCCACCCGGGGATCGCCTCGAGCTTGTCCAGCGTGCCGCCGGTGTGCCCGAGGCCCCGGCCGGACAGCTGCGGCACCGCGACCCCGCAGGCGGCGACCAGCGGCGCCAGGGGCAGCGTGATCTTGTCGCCGACGCCGCCGGTGGAGTGCTTGTCGGCGGTCGGGCGGCCCAGCGCGGAGAGGTCCTTGCGCTCGCCGGAGTCGATCATCGCCTGGGTCCAGACGGCGAGCTCGTCCGGCGACATGCCCCGGAAGAAGACCGCCATGAGCAGCGCGCTCATCTGCTCGTCCGGCACCTCGCCGGCGGTGTACGCGCCGATCACCCAGCGGATCTGGTCGGGCGCGAGCTCCACGCCGTCCCGCTTGGCGCGGATGACGTCGATGGCGTCGAGGCCGGCCATCAGCCCTGCCCCCGCTCGGCCGCGGCCACCAGGTCCTCGGGACCGAAGGCGTCCGGCAGCACCTCGCGCATCGGCACGATGCCGAGCGACACCGTCTCGATGAGCATGTCGGCCCCGCCGTGCTCCCACAGCAGCTGCCGGCAGCGCCCGCAGGGCATCAACGGCTGCCCGTCGCCGCCCGACGCAGGCGACGGCCACGAGCCGCCCGCCGCCGGTGCGGGCCAGGTCGCTGACCATCCCGCACTCGGCGCACAGGCCCAGCCCGTAGGAGGCGTTCTCCACGTTGCAGCCGGTGACCACCCGGCCGTCGTCGACCAGCCCGGCCACGCCCACGGGGAAGTGCGAGTACGGCGCGTAGGCATGGGTCATCGCCGCGCGGGCCGCCGTCCGCAACGCGTCCCAGTCCACCGTTCCGCCACCCGACCCGCCCATGCCTAGTGCTCCCCTCGTCGGTACACCAGCCCGTCGGCCTGCGGCATCCGCAGCCGTTGGGAGGCCAGCGAGAGCACGAGCAGCGTCGTCAGGTGCGGTGTGAACGAGACGATCCCCGGCGGCAGGACGTCGATGGTCAGGTAGCCGGCCAGTGCGGCCGCCGCGACGGCGATGGCCAGCGTCGACCGCAGCAGCTTCGCGCGGAGGAACTGCAGGATGGCGACCGCGATGAGCCCCACGCACACGAGGAGCAGCAGCGAGACGACGGCCGACCGGCTGCGCAACTGCAGGCCGTCGGAGTAGCCGAACAGACCGGCGCCCGCGGCCAGTCCGCCGGGCCGCCAGTTGCCGAAGATCAGCGCCGCCAGGCCGATGAACCCGCGGCCGTTGGTCTGGTTCTCCCGGTAGATGCCGGCGATGAAGACGAGGAAGACCCCGCCCATGCCGGCGAGCATGCCGGAGATGACCACGGCGATGTACTTCATCCGGTAGACCGGCACGCCGAGTGAGTCCGCCGCCGCAGGGTTCTCACCGCAGGAGCGCAGCCGCAGCCCGAACGCCGTCCGCCAGAGCAACAGGTACGTCGCCGGGATCAGCAGCACCGCGAGCACGGTGAGGACGCCGACCTCGTGGGTGACGCCGCGGAGCACGCCGGCGAGGTCGCTGATCAGGAACCAGTGCAGGCTCTCCAGGTCGCCGAGCAGGTCGGGCCCGGACGAGAGGACGGGCAGCGACAGCGCCGGGGGCTTGCCGACCCGTGAGGGCCGGCGACTGGGTGACGCCGCCCCCTGCCGGGTTGTCGGTGTAGATCAGCTCGGACAGGAAGCGCACCAGCCCGGCCGCCAGGATGTTGATCGCGACGCCCGAGACGACGTGGTCGACGCCGAACGTGACCGTGGCCAGCGCGTGCAGCAACCCGCCCAGGGCGCCGAAGAGGACGCCGCCGACGAGCGCGGCACCCCAGCCCCACTGGTAGCCGGCCCAGCCGGCCCCCCAGGTGCCGAGGATCATCATGCCCTCGAGGCCGATGTTGACCACGCCCGCGCGCTCGGAGAAGAGCCCGCCCAGGGCGGCCAGCCCGATCGGCACCGCCAGCAGCAGCGCGGCGGCCATCGTCGAGGACGAGGTCAGGTCGTTCTCGCCGCTGATCACCCGGACGGCCGCGAAGATGACCACGATCCCGACGAGCCAGCAGGGCCACCCGCCGGGCCGGCCCGCCGCCGGTGAAGAGACTCCGTCAGCGGGCCGCGGCCCGTCCGGCGCCCGGGTCCGGGCGCGGTCTGCGTGCTCATGCCTGCGCCGCCTGTCGCTCGTCGGAGGGCTCGGCCGGACCGTCGGCGGCGGCGTGGCCGGGCCACTCACCTGGCGCACCGGCGCGCTCGGCCTGCCGGAGGGTGATCCGGCGGGCGATCTCGTTGGCGATGACGACGGCGAGCACGATCGTGCCCTGGATGATCGTCACCACCGACGCCGGGAAATCGGCGATCTGCAGCGGCACCAGCGACCGGTCGAGGAAGGCGAACAGCAGCGCCGCCAGCGCGATGCCGACCGGGCCGGTTGCGCCCCAGCAGCGCCACCGCGATGCCGAGGAAGCCCAGCCCGGCGGTGAAGTTGGTCGTGTACGCGTGCGTTCCCCGAGGAGGTCCGGCAGGCCGATGAGGCCGGCGATGGCGCCGGACAGCAGCATCGTCTTGATGACCATGCCGCTGGCGTTCACGCCGCTGGCGCTGGCGGCCGACGGCGAGAGGCCGCTGGCCCGCAGGTCGAAGCCGAACCGGGTGCGGTTGAGCAGCACCCCGATCAGGACGCCGACGACGGCGGCGATGATCAGGAAGCCGTACAGCTGGCGGGGCGGGTTGGCCAGCCCGAGCGCACCGAGGACCCCGTTGAGGCTCGGCACCCAGCCCGGACTCCGGGATGGGGGCGGTGCCGACGATCTGGCTGCCCTCCGCGCTGCCCCGGAACGGACCGGTCAGGAAGTAGGAGGCGAGGCCCAGCGCGATGAAGTTCATCATGATCGAGCTGATGACCTCGCTGACGCCGCGGGTGACCTTGAGGACGGCGACGATGCCCGCCCAGATGCGCTGCGACGAGCATCGCGACGACGATGATCAAGCACGACGTGCAGCGGGCGCGGGCAGCGACGACCGCCGCGCCGGCCGCCGCGGCCACGATCGTCGCCAGCCGGTACTGGCCCTCGACGCCGATGTTGAACAGGCCCATGCGGAAGGCGATCGCCACCGCGAGGCCGGCGAGGAACAGCGGGATCGCCCGGTTGATGATCACCACGATCGCGGTGACCTGCTGCGCCGGGGTCTCGCCGAAGTCGAGCATCACCTGCGAAGACGCTGCGAGGGGGTTGACCTGCAGCGCGGCCATGACGAGCGAGGAGATGACCAGCGCGACGAGCGACCGCGAGCACGGGCGCGAACAGGGCCGGCCCGAGGCGGCGCAGGAACGTCATGCCGCACCTGCCGCGGCGGTCGCGCCGGTCATGTGACCGCCGAGTTCCTCGGGCGTGACGCTCGCCGGGTCGAGTGTCGCGACCAGCCGGCCGCGCAGCATGACCTGCAGCGTGTCCGACAGACCGATCAGCTCGTCGAGGTCCGCCGAGATCAGCAGGATGCCCATCCCCTCCGCGCGGGCGTCCTTGAGCAGCTCCCAGATGGCCGCCTGCGCGCCGATGTCGACGCCGCGGGTCGGGTGCGCCGCGATCAGCAGCCGCGGGTTCGAGCTCATCTCGCGCCCGACGATCAGCTTCTGCTGGTTGCCGCCGGAGAGCGCCACGGCGAGGGTGTCCGGACCGGGGGCGCGGACGTCGTACTCCTGCATGATCCGCTCGGTGTCGGCGCGGGCCGCCTTGCGGTCGATGAAGATGCCCTTGGCCGACGGGGGCAGCGTCTGGTGGCCGAGGATCCGGTTCTCCCAGAGCGGCGCGTCGAGCAGCATGCCCTGCCGGTGCCGGTCCTCCGGGATGAAGCCGAGGCCGGCCTCGCGCCGCGCCCGCGTGCTCCAGCCGGTGATGTCCTCCAGGCCGACGGCGCCGCCGTCGCCCTTCGAGCCGCCGTCGAGCTGCACCGTGCCCGTCGCGAGGGGGCGCAGACCCATGATCGCGTCGACCAGTTCGGCCTGGCCGTTGCCCTCGACGCCGGCGATGCCGACGACCTCGCCCGCGCGGACGGTGAGGCTGACGTCGTCGATCAGCGGCCGCCCCTCCGGCGTCAGCACGGTGAGGTTCTCGAGGACGAGGACGGGCTCCTCCCGCACCGTCGAGGTGCGGGTCTCCGGCGACGGCAGCTCGGCGCCGACCATCATCTCGGCGAGCTCGCGCACGCTGGTGGTCTTCGGATCCGCCGTCCCGACGGTCGTGCCGCGTCGGATGACCGTGATGGAGTCGCACACCCGGCGGACCTCGTCGAGCTTGTGCGAGATGAAGAGCACCGTCAGGCCCTCGCGGGTGAGCTCCTTGAGGTTGCCGAAGAGCTCGTCGACCTCCTGCGGCACCAGGACGGCGGTCGGCTCGTCGAGGATCAGGATGCGGGCGTCGCGGTAGAGCACCTTGGCGATCTCGACCCGCTGGCGGGCTCCGACGCCGAGGTCCTCGACGAGCGCGTCGGGATCCAGACCCAGGGTGTAGCGGTCGCTGATCTCCCGGATCCGCCGGCGGGCCTCCGCGCGGTCCAGCCGGCCGCCCCGCGTGGGCTCGCTGCCCAGGACGATGTTCTCCAGGACCGTGAAGTTGTCGGCCAGCATGAAGTGCTGGTGGACCATGCCGATGCCGGCGGCGATGGCGTCGGCCGGGCTGCGGAACTGCAACTCGCGGCCGTCGATCAGGATCGTGCCCTCGTCCGGGCGGTGTTCGCCGTACAGCGTCTTCATCAGCGTCGACTTGCCGGCGCCGTTCTCGCCGACGATCGCGTGGATCTCGCCGCGGCGGACCGTGAGCTCGATGTCGCGGTTGGCGACGACGCCGGGGAAGCGCTTGGTGATGCCGCGCAACTCGACCGCGTTCGGCGCCGTACTGGGCGGCGGCCCGGCCGCCGTACCGGCGGGGGCTCCTGTCTCGGCCATGGGGTGGGCCTCTCCCTTGTCGGTGCGGCCACGTCGTCGTGGCGCACGTCCACACGTCCGCGTCGGGGACGGCGGGGTCGGCCGTCGTCGCCGGCTGGCCCGGGACCGGGCGCTCGCGGGTCGGGCACGGATTACGTGCTCGCCGCATGATGTCGCACCCCGGCGTCGCGCCGGGAGCCCGGGGCGCGGGATCGTCGTCGACGTCCGCCCCCGGGACGACGACGGGCCCGGGCGACATGCCCGGGCCCGCCGTCGGATCGACGTGCTGCGCGGACCCGCCGGAGCGGGTCAGCGCCCCGAGGTCACGGGGCGACCGGGACCTCGATCTCGCCGTCGATGATCTGCTGACGGTAGCCGTCGATGTCGTCCTGGATGTCATCGATGAACCCACCGGTGGTGGACAGGCCGACGCCCTCGCTCTCGAGGTCGTAGACGATGTCCGCGCCGCCCTCGACGCTGCCGTCGACGAACGTGTCGATGAACGACTGGACCGCGTTGTCGACCCGCTTGAGCATCGACGTCATGATCACGGCCTGCAGGGCCGGGTCCTCGACGGTGTTGTACTGGTCGGAGTCGACACCGATGGCACGGCCGTTCGAGGCGGCAGCCGCCTGGAACACACCGAGCCCGGAGCCGCCGGCCGCGTGGTACACGATGTCGGCGCCGCCGTCGAACATGCCCTGCGCCACGATCTGGCCCTTGGCCGGGTCGTTGAACCCGGAGAAGTCACCCTCGGGCGAGATGTACTGCACGTCGACGGTGATGTCCGGGTTGACCGCCTGGGCACCCGCGACGTAGCCGGCCTCGAACTTGTGGATCAGCTCGGTGTCGACGCCACCGACGAAGCCGATGTGGTCGGTCTCCGTCTTCAGGGCCGCCGCGACGCCGGCGAGGAACGAGCCCTCGTTCTCGGCGAACAGCAGGCCGGTCAGGTTGTCGGCCCCGGCCGAGGCGGCCGACGAGTCGATGATCGCGAACGTCACGTCGGGGTACTGCGCGGCGACCGTGACGACGTCCTCGCCGTAGGCGAAACCGACGGCGATGATCGGGTTGTAGCCCTCGTCGGCGAGCTGGGTGAGCAGCTCGGCCCGGTTGGAGGCGTCGGCGTTGGGGCTGGGGTCCTGGACCTCGCCGCCGTGCTCCTCGATCGCGGCCTCGACACCGGCGTAGGCCGAGTCGTTGAACGAGCGGTCACCGCGGCCACCGGTGTCGTACGCCAGACCAACCTTGAGCTCCTCGGTGGCACCGCCACCGTCGCTGGTGCTGCCGGATCCGGTACCACCGCCGTTCTCGTCGCTGGCGCAGGCCGCCAGGGCCAGGCTGCCGGCCAGCAGCAGTGCTCCGGCCTTCGTCATCCGCGCTCGGCGCAAGACGATCTCCTCTCTGGGGGGACGTACCCGGAAGAATTGCGGGCCCGTCCCGTCGGTTTACGGATCCTGTGCTGCCGTAACCGCGAGGCGCGGCGACACAAGACCTGGGCACGCTAACCGCGGGAGGGCCCTGCATCCCAGGCCCGCCACGGACTGAGACGCGATCGTTGCGAAGGCGTTCACCCGGCGGGCGGCCTACCGTCTTCCGGCATGGGAGGTCACCGACCGGGAGTCCGGCTGCGGAACGCGGCCGCGGTGACCGTGCTGGTGAGCGTCCTGCTCGCACCCGGCGTCGCCCTGGCCGACACCCCGCGGCCGACGGCGGACCCCGCCGCGCCCACGCCGACGTCGCCCTACCCGGGCAGACCGCCCCAGGGCTCGGCACCGGACGGCAGCACCGTGGGCGGCGAGGACCTCGACACCCGGGGCGTGGTCGTCGCCGACGACGCGCCCCCGCTGCCGGCCGGACTGGCAGCCGCGGGGTGGCTCGTGGCCGACGCCGACACCGGGACGGTGCTGGCCGCCCGCGACCCGCACGGCCGCTTCTACCCGGCGAGCACGCTCAAGACGCTCACCCTGCTGACCCTCCTGCCGATGCTCGACCCGGCGGAGGTGGTCACCGGGACCGCCGAGGACGAGCAGGTCGAGGGCAGCCGGGTCGGGATCGTGACGGGCGGGCGGTACTCGATCGGGCTGCTGTTCCAGGCGCTGATGCTGCAGTCCGGCAACGACGCCGCGAACGCGCTCGCCCGCGCCGCAGGGGGCGTCGAGGAGACCGTGGCGGCCATGAACGAGACCGCCGAGGAACTCGGCGCCTTCGACACCGTCGCGGGGTCGCCGTCCGGGCTCGACGTCAGCGGCCAGTCGTCCTCGCCGTACGACCTGGCACTGGTCTTCCGGGCGCTCGTCGACGACCCGGCGGCCGCCGCGATCCTCCGCACGCCGACGGCGCAGATGCCCGCGGTCCCCGGCCGCTCCCCCGGCTACCAGATCCAGAACCAGAACCCGCTGCTCGGCAGCTACCCCGGGCATGCTCGGCGGGAAGACCGGCTTCACCGACGCCGCCCGGCACACCTTCGTCGCCGCCGCCGAGCGCGGCGGTCGGGCGCTCGTGGTCAGCGTGATGAACACCGAGAACATGCCGCTGCGCGCCGCCGACCAGGCCGCGCTGCTGCTCGACTGGGGCTTCGCCCTGCCCGGCGACGTCGACGGCGTCGGCGAGCTCGTCGAGCCGGGCGAGGTGCCGCGCGGAGATGACGCCGACACCGACCCCGACGCCGTCGACCGCCGTCGCCGGTCGCACCGCCCGAGCAGGCGTCCGCGGCCCCGGCCGAGAGCGACGGCTCCCCCGCGGTGCCGCTGGCCCTCGGCGGCGCCGCGGTGCTCATCGTCGCAGCGACTCTGGTCGGTCGACGACGGGCCGGTGCGGCTCCGGCGGGGCCAGGCTCCACGGGGACCTGGCGTCACCGCCTCGCACCGACCGGAGGGTCGCCGTCCACGCGGCGGTGAAGAACGCGAAGCGGGCCACCAGGTTGATCCACACGAGCAGCCCGACCGCGCCGCCGAAGGCCGACGCGGTCACGCTGTGGAGATCAGGGAGAGGTAGTAGCCGCCGATCAGCTTGAGCACCGCCATCCCCGCCGCCCCGAAGAGGGCACCGGGGAGCAGCAGCCGCAGCGGGTGCGAGACCGAGGGGACGACCCGCAGCAGCCAGAGGAAGATCGCGATGTCGACGACCAGGGCCAGCGCCGACGCCGACGACCCAGGTGAGCACCCCGATAGCCGGCCCCGTCGGCCAGCCCGAGCACGTCGAGCACCCAGGAGGTCGCCTGGGTGACAGCGCCGGTGAGGCCGAGGCTGGCCAGGCCGACCCCTCCGAGGACGAGCAGCGCGACGAGGTCCTGCAGGTTGTCGCGAAGGACGTCCGGCGCGTCGACGTGCCCCTTCCAGATCCGCTCCATCCCGATCCGCAGCTGGTCGATGGTGCGCAGGCCGGCGTACAGGAAGCCCGCCGCGCCGATCAAGCCGGTGATTCCGGCGCTGCCGATCGCGCTCTCGAGCTGGTCGACCAGCTGTCGCCCCAACTCGCCCGGGAACGCGTCGCGGATCGCGTCGTAGAGCTGCTCCTGGAGCAGCGCGTCACCCGCGAGCACCAGGCCGACGATCGAGGCGACCAGCAGAAGGACCGGGAACAGGCCGAGGAAGGCGTAGTACGTGACGCCGGCCGCCATCAGGTCACCCTGGGTGCGCCGGTAGCGGCCACCCGCCCGCATCAGGTGGTCGAACCACGCCCACCGGCGACGCATCGCCCGGATCAGACCCTCGACCCACGCGTACGCCCTGGTGTACCAGGGGTCGCCGCGCCGGCGGGCGCGGGAACTCACCGGCCGAGTCTGCGGCCCCGTCGCGCGCTCGTTCAGCGCGAGGGCCCGGTGAGCGGGTACTCGCGGGCGACGCCCAGGCCCCGCTCGGGGTCTGGTCGTACTCGGTGAACTGGTCGACCCGGAACTCCGCCGAGAGGTCGGCCAGCCCGCTGTAGGCCAGCTCCAGCATGTCGCTCGGCACGTCGTGGGCGACGGTGACGTGCGGGTGGTACGGGAACGCCAGCGACCGGGCCAGCGGGCCGCGGCGCACGTCGTTGGCGATCATCTCGCAGTTGCCGATCCCCCGGGCGACGGCGACGAAGACGACCTCCGACACCGGGGCTGAACGTGCCCGTCCCCGACAGGTGCATGTCGAACGGCGCGTGCGTCCGCGCCACCTGGGCGAGGTGCGCGCTGATCATCGTCCGGTCGGCGACGGCGACCTCGGTGGGCGGCAGCAGCGTGACGTGCGGCGGCACCAGGCTGGCCTGGGGGTCGCCGACCTTGGACGCGCCAGTCGACCAGCAGCTGGGCCCACGGCTCCGGGATCGCGACGACGATCCCGATGACGCTGGTCTCCGGGGGCGTGCTGCCGCCGCGGGACGAACGTGTCGTCGTTCATGCGCGGGCGCCCGGTGCCAGGAAGCCCGATCCTCTCGTACACCTCGGCGACGGTGCGGCGGCGACCTCCCGGGCGCGGGCGGCCCCCTGGGCGAGGACCCGCTCGAGCTCGGCCTGGTCGTCGAGCAGCTCCTGCGTGCGGGCGCGGACCGGGGTGACGAAGTCGGCGACGACCTCGGCCAGCTCCTTCTTCAGGTCGCCGTAGCCGCGGCCGGCGAACTGCTCCTCCAGCGCGGCGATGCTCTGGCCGGACAGCGCGCTGTGGATCGTCAGCAGGTTGGTGACGCCCGGCTTGCTCTCCGGGTCGGCGACGACCTCGCGGCCGGTGTCGGTGACGGCCGAGCGGATCTTCTTCGCCGACACGGCCGGGTCGTCGAGCAGGAAGACGCAGCCGGCCGGGGGCAGGCTCTTGCTCATCTTCTTGTCCGGGGACTGCAGGTCGAGCACCTTGGCCGCGCCCGGCGGGATGTGCGCGGCTCGGGCACGGTGAACGTCTGGCCGAAGCGGCCGTTGAAGCGCGTCGGCCAGGTCGCGGGTCAGCTCGAGGTGCTGGCGCTGGTCCTCACCCACCGGCACCTGGTCGGCCTGGTAGATCAGGATGTCGGCGGCCTGCAGCACCGGGTAGGTGAACAGGCCCGACCGTGGCCGCGCCGGTGCCCTCGCGCTGGCTCTTGTCCTTGAACTGCGTCATCCGGCTGGCCTCGCCGAAGCCGGTCAGGCACTCCAGGACCCACGACAGCTGCAGGTGCTCGGGCACGTGGCTCTGCACGAACAGCGTGCTGCGCGCGGGGTCGACGCCGAGGGCGAGCAGCTGCGCGGCCGAGACCAGGGTGTTCCGGCGCAGCTCGGCCGGCTCCTGCGGCAGCGTGATCGCGTGCAGGTCGACGACGCAGTAGAACGCCTCGGTCGTCGTCCTGCAGGCTGACCCACTGGCGCAGCGCACCCAGGTAGTTGCCGAGGTGGAAGGAGCCCGCCGTCGGCTGGATGCCTGAGAGGACACGGGGAAGAGGCACGTCGGTCATCAAACCAGCCGACGCGGCGCCCGTCGCGGCGCGCTCCCCCGATCGGGGGCGTGCGCCGGTCCGTCGTCGCGACGCCGTCGTCCGGACACGCTGGTCAGGCGACCGGTGCCGCGGCGCGCACGCGTCGAGAGCGGCGAGGAAGACGTCGTCCTCCTCGGGGGCGCCGACGGTGACCCGGATGCCCTCGCCCGGCGAACGGGCGGGTGATGACCGCGCGGGCCTCGAGCGCCGCCGCCAGTCGCCAGGGTCGGCCTCGCCCAGCGGCAGCCAGACGAAGTTGGCCTGGCTGTCCTCGACGCGAGCCCGCGCTCGCGCAGGGCGGCGGTCAGCCGGTCCCGCTCGGCGACGACGGCGGCGCAGCGGGCCCGCACCTCGTCCTCGCTGGCCAGCGCCGCGACGGCGGCGGCCTGGGCGAGCATGGAGACGCTGAACGGCACGTGGGTCTTGCGCACCGCCTCGGCCACGGCCGGGTCCTCGGCGATCAGGTAGCCGACCCGCAGCCCCGCCAGGCCCCACGCCTTGGAGAACGTGCGCAGGACGGCGACGTTCGGCCGGCCCCGCATGAGCTCCAGGCCGTCGGGGACGTCGGGGTCGGTGACGAACTCGCGGTAGGCCTCGTCGAGGACGACGAGCGGTCTCCGCCGGGCACGGCGTCGAGGAAGCGCTCGAGCTCGGCGCGGCGGACCGCCGTCCCGGTGGGGTTGTTCGGGTTGCAGACGAAGACCAGGCGCGTGGTGTCGTCGATCGCGGCGAGCAGCCCGTCGAGGTCGTGGGTGTCGGCCGGGCCGCCCGGGCCGGCCCGGGACGAGCGGCACCTGGATGGCCCGCGCGCCGGCGACGTGGGCGAGCAGCGGGTACATCTCGAACGAGCGCCAGGCGAAGGCGAGGCTGGTGTCCGGGTCGTTGAAGGCCTGGGCCAGCTCCTGGCAGAGCGTGACCGCGCCGCAGCCGGTGGCCACCTGCGCGGGGTCGACGCCGTACCGGTCGGCCAGCGCGCGGGTGAGGACGACGGCGCCGTTGTCGGGGTAGCGGTTGGTCTCGCCGGCGGCCTCGGCCAACGCACGGACGACGGCCGGCAGCGGCGGGAACGCGACCTCGTTGCTGGCCAGCTTGACCGCGCGGTCGACGCCGATCTCGCGGGCGAGGTCGGCGGGGTTGCGGCCCGGGCTTGTAGGCCGGCAGCGCCTGCACCGCGGCGCGAGCGTGTGACCACGACTGCTCCTGACCTGGCTGCCTGTGCTGGGAGTCCGCGATGCGCCGAACCTAGGGTGGGCGCATGCGCGTACTCGTCGCCGGTGGAGCCGGCTACATCGGCAGCGTAGTCACGGCTGCCCTGCTGGCCGGCGGCCACGAGGTCACCGTGCTCGACGACCTGTCCACCGGGCACGCGGACGCCGTCCCCTCGGGCGCGACGTTCGCGCGAGGTCGTCGCTGCACGACTCGGCTCCGGTGCTCGCCGACGTCCGGCCCGAGGCGGTGCTGCACTTCGCGGCCAAGAGCCTGGTCGGCGTCTCCCAGCAGCAGCCCGAGGACTACTGGCACACCAACGTCGGCGGCTCGCTGGCGCTGCTCGAGGCGATGCGGGCCGCGGACTGCCGGCGGATCGTCTTCTCCTCGACCGCGGCGACCTACGGCGAGCCGGAGTCGGTGCCGATCCGCGAGGACGCGCCGACCCGGCCGACCAACACCTACGGCGCCTCGAAGCTCGCCGTCGACCACATGCTGACCTCCTACGCGGTGGCGCACGGCTTCGCCGCGGTGAGCCTGCGCTACTTCAACGTGGCCGGCGCCGCGTTCGGCCTCGGCGAGCGGCACGCCACCGAGACCCACCTCATCCCGCTCGCGCTGCAGGTCGCGGCCGGTCAGCGGGAGTCGCTGACCGTCTTCGGCGAGGACTACCCGACCCCCGACGGCACCTGCATCCGCGACTACGTGCACGTCGAGGACCTCGCCGACGCCCACCTGCTGGCCCTGCCGGCGCCGGCGGCCGGGCGAGCACCGCATCTACAACCTGGGCAACGGCACCGGCTTCTCGGTGCAGGAGGTCGTCGACGCCGTGCGCGAGGTGACCGGCCACCCGGTGCCGGTCGTCGTCGGTGCGCGCCGGGCCGGCGACCCGGCGCAGCTGGTCGCCTCGAGCGACCGCATCCGCGCCGACCTCGGGTGGACGCCGAAGCACACCGACCTGGCCGGGATCGTCCGCGACGCCTGGGACGTCGCGCAGGCGCGCGCTGAGTCAGCGGGCCTCGGTCTGCTCGCCCGCTGCGCGCGTCGTCGTCACCGTCGTCGGTGCTCGGCGGCGGCGCCGCGACGCGGAGCCGCGCGATCCGGCGGCCGTCGAGCTCGAGGACCGTGACCGTGCGTCCGTCGATCTCGATCGTCGTCGCCGACCGCGGGCAGGCGGCCCAGCTCGGCGAGCACGTAGCCCGCGACCGTCTCGTACGGCCCCTCGGGGAGCTCCAGGCCGGTCACCTCGGTGAAGTCGTCGAGGTTGAGCAGGCCGTCGACCTCGCGCGGGCCGCCGGGGAGCTGCTTGCCGTCCGGTGTCGACCTCCTCGTCGTACTCGTCGTAGATCTCCCCGATGACCTCCTCGATGAGGTCCTCCAGGGTGACGATGCCGTCGGTGCCGCCGTACTCGTCGACGACGATCGCGAGGTGCTGGTTCTCCCGCCGCATCTCGCTCAGCGCGGTGAGGACGCCGGCCGGTGCCGGGCAGCCGCTTGACCTCGCGGGCCAGGTCGCCGACGGTCGCGGCGCGGCCGGCCGGGTGGTTGGGGAGGAACAGGTCGCGCACGTGGACGAAGCCGATGACGTCGTCCTCGTCGCGGCCGGCCACCGGGAAGCGGGACCAGTTGGAGTCGGCGACCTGCTTGGCGGCCCGGCTGGCGGTCATCGACGCGTCGAGGAAGGAGACCTCGGTGCGCGGCGTCATGACCTCGCGCACCTCGCGCTCGCCGGCGCGGAACACCTCGTCGATCAGCCGGCGCTCGTCGCTGGTGAGCGACTCGTGCGCGGCGACGAGGTCGCGCAACTCCTCCTGGCTGATCGACTCGCCGCTGACCTTCGGGTCACCGCCGAGCAGCCGGACGAGCACGTCCGTCGACTTCGAGAGCAGCCAGATGATCGGGCGGGACAGCGTCGCGATCGCGTTCAGCGGCGCCGCGACGATGAGCGAGAAGCCCTCGGCGCGCTGCAGGGCCAGCCGCTTGGGCGTCAGCTCCCCGACGACCAGGGACAGGTAGCTGATCGCGATGGTGACCAGCACCAGCGCCAGCGTGCTCGACAGCCCCTCGCTGATCCCGCGGCGTGACCAGCCAGCGGGCGAGCGGCTGGGACAGCGTGCTGGCGCCGAAGGCGGCGGAGAAGAAGCCGGCCAGCGTGACGCCCACCTGGACGGCGGCGAGGAAGCGGTTGGGGTCGCTGAGCAGTCGCTGCACGGCCATGCCCGCGGCGGCCGCCGCTCTCGGCCATCGCGCGCACCTGGGACTCGCGCAGGGAGACCAGCGCGATCTCGGCGCCGGAGAAGACGCCGCCGATCAGGACGAATGCGACGACCATGATGATGCTGAGCCAGACGTCGCTCACCGGCGGCGTGCTCCTCGGGGGTTCGTGGGTTGCGGACCCTCCCCATGGTGCCTGGTCCGGCGCGCGGGTGTGGCAGGGCACGGCCGAGGGCGGCACTCCGACGGGGGTGCGTGCGCCCGCTGCGTGACCTCGCTCACCAGGACTGACGGTGACCTTGCGCGCACCATTAGTATCGCAGCGGTAACGAATCGTGATCAGCGATCCCGTGAGGACTCCCGTGCATCACCGCCCTTCGGGCCCCCCGCTGTCCGCGCGGACCACCGGCGCGCTCACCCGTTGGTCGCTGCTCGTGCGCGCCGCGTTGCGCCGCACCGTGCCGGCGCGGCTCGGGCGGCTCGCCTTCGGCGCCCTGGTGACGACGACGGTCGTCGGGCTGGTCCTCGCGATCCCGGTGGTCTCCGGCAGCGGGGCCGAATCCCCGGCGGTCGAGCTGGACTCGTCGTCGACGTCGTCGGCCGCCCGATACCGGCAACTCGCCGGTGGTGATGGGCCTCGACGGGCGACCGGTGACCACGTCGGGGAGCCGCCTCCTCCGCGCCGACGACGGCTGCGGACGACGGGCTCGCGACGCACGCCGGACTCCTCGGGATCTGAGGACCCCGCCGCGCCCGGGTCCTCGTCCGCCGGCTGCGCCCGTCGGGTCACCCGCCGGTTCGCCGTCCGGTCGCCGTCCACCGCCGGAACGACGGCGCCGGGCAGCACGACCACCGGATCGCCGTCGTCGCCGTCGTCGCCGGCCGCTCCGGGGACGACGCCCGGGTCCACCCCGGCGGGCCCGACCGAGCCGACCACGGCCGAGCCGGACGACGCCTCCGCTCCCCCGCCCGCGCCCGCCGTGCTCGACCCGGCGTCGGAGGTGCTGGCGCTGCTGAACGCCGAGCGCGCGGCCCAGGGCTGCGGCGCTCTCGTCGCGGACGACGGTCTCGCGTCCGCCGCGCAGGCGCACAGCGCGGCGATGAGCGCGAGCGGTGTCCTCGGCCTGGACGGGCTCGAGTTCCGGCGCGGCCGTGGTCGCCCAGGGCCGGCCGAACGCGCACTCCGCCGTCGCGGGCTGGCTGGCGGACCCGGCCGACAGCGCGGGCGATCCTGGACTGCAGCCCGGACGTCGGTCGGCATCGCCGTCGTCGACGGCTGGTGGACCACCCTCCTCGCCTGAGCCGCGTCCCCGGCAGACGGCGCCTGCGCCGAGCGCCGAACAGCGCCTGACGCGACGAGAGCGGCCGTGCGCGCGGTGTGCCTACGTCAGGCCATGGCCTTCTGGAGGTTGGCGTCGATGGCCGCCAGGAAGTCCTGGGTGGTGAGCCACGGGCTGTCCTTGGAGATGAGCAGCGCGAGGTCCTTGGTCATCTGACCGCTCTCGACGGTGTCGATGCAGACCTTCTCGAGGGTCTCGGCGAAGCGGGTCACCTCGGGGGTGTCGTCGAGCTTGCCGCGGTGGGCCAGGCCCCGGGTCCAGGCGAAGATCGACGCGATCGGGTTGGTCGACGTCGCCTTGCCCTGCTGGTGCTGGCGGAAGTGGCGGGTGACGGTGCCGTGCGCGGCCTCGGCCTCGACGGTGCGGCCGTCGGGGCTGAGCAGCACCGACGTCATCAGGCCGAGCGAGCCGAAGCCCTGCGCCACGGTGTCGGACTGGACGTCGCCGTCGTAGTTCTTGCAGGCCCAGACGTAGCCGCCCTCCCACTTGAGGGACGCCGCGACCATGTCGTCGATCAGCCGGTGCTCGTAGGTGATGCCGGCGGCCTCGAACTTGTCCTTGAACTCGGCCTCGAAGACCTCCTGGAACAGGTCCTTGAACCGGCCGTCGTAGGCCTTGAGGATCGTGTTCTTCGTCGACAGGTAGACCGGGTAGCCGCGGTCGAGGCCGTAGTTCAGCGAGGCCCGCGCGAAGTCGCGGATCGAGTCGTCGAGGTTGTACATCGCCAGCGCGACGCCGCGCGCCGGGCGACTGGAAGACCTCGTGCTCGATCGGCTCGGAGCCGTCCTTCGGCGTGAAGGTGATCGTCAGCGTGCCCTCGCCGGGGAACCGGAAGTCGGTGGCGCGGTACTGGTCACCGAAGGCGTGACGGCCGACGACGATCGGCTTCGTCCAGCCCGGCACCAGCCGCGGCACGTTCTACATGATGATCGGCTCGCGGAAGATGACGCCGCCGAGGATGTTGCGGATCGTCCCGTTCGGCGAGCGCTACATCTGCTTCAGGCCGAACTCCTCGACCCGCGCCTCGTCCGGCGTGATGGTGGCGCACTTGACGCCGACGCCGTGCCGCTTGATGGCGTCGGCCGCGTCGACGGTCACCTGGTCGTCGGTCGCGTCCCGGTGCTCGATGCCCAGGTCGTAGTACTCGAGGTTGACGTCGAGGTACGGGAGGATCAGCTGGTCCTTGATGAACTGCCAGATGATCCGCGTCATCTCGTCGCCGTCGAGCTCGACGACGGTGCCCTCGACCTTGATCTTCGCCACGTGCGAGTCCCTCTCTGCAGTCTCCGAGCCGGCTGGGCTCAGAGGTCGGCTACGTCGGCCTGCTTGGCGCGCACGGCCTCGGCCGCCTCGCGCAGCCCGGCCAGCTCGCTCTCGGACAGGTCGCCCTCGACGACCTTCTTGACGCCCTCGCGGCCGATCTCGGCCTCGACGCCCAGGTACACCCCGTAGATGCCGTACTCGCCGTCGACCCAGGCGCACACCGGCATGACGGCGCCGGAGTCCTCCATGACGGCGCGGGCCATGCGGGCGGCGGCGGCGGACGGCGCGTAGTACGCCGAGCCGGTCTTGAGCAGCGCCACGACCTCGGCGCCACCGTTGCGGGTGCGGTCGACCAGGTGGTCGATGCGGTCCTGCGCGAGCACGTCGGACAGCGGCTTGCCGTCGACGGTGCAGCGCGAGGGCACCGGGACCATCGTGTCGCCGTGCGAGCCCAGGGTCAGCGTCTGCACCGAGCCGACCGGGACGCCGAGCTCCTCGGCCACGTTGTTGGTGAAGCGGGCGGTGTCGAGCATGCCCGCCTGGCCCATGACCCGGTTCTTCGGGAAGCCGGTGGCCAGCTGCGCCAGCGCCGTCATCTCGTCGAGCGGGTTGGAGACGACGATGACGACCGCGTCGGGCGAGGTGCGGGCGATGTTCTCCGCGACCGACACGCACGATCTTGGCGTTGGTCTCGATGAGGTCCATGCGGCTCATGCCGGGCTTGCGCGGGAGGCCGGCGGTGATGACGACGACGTCGGAGTTCTCGGTGCCCTCGTAGGAGCCGCCGCCGACACCGACGATCTTGGTCTCGAAGCCCTCGATCGGCCGCGACTGGTTCATGTCGAGCGCGATGCCCTCGGGCTTGCCCTCGACGATGTCGGTGAGCACGACGGTCTCGAAGATGTCGTACTCGGCGAGTCGGAGAGCGGTGGTGGAGCCGTAGAAACCGGCGCCGACGACGGTGACCTTGCCGTTCCGGGACTTCTCTGCCATGGCCGCCAACTTATCGGGGGCCCGCGGCCCCGCCCGGTCGGGTCAGGCCGCGGCAGGCCCGTCGGGTCAGGCCGGAGGGGATCGTCAGCGCGATCACCGTGAGCGCCAGCCCGGCACCGGCGAGCAGGACGACGTCGACCGGCCGGCTCCGGACGGCGAGGAAGCCCGGCCCGCCGGACCGGCAGGAGCAGCCGCAGCAGCCGCCGCGGCCACGAGCGCCAGACCCGATGACGACCAGCCCGCGCCGCCAGTGCTCGAAGGTGACCAGCAGCAGCCCGACCCCGACGACCAGCAGGACCGCGAGCAGCGGCAGCTGGCGGACCAGCCCCGCGAGGAAGGGACGGCGGACGTAGAGCGGCGGGCGGGTCATGCTCACGCGGTCAGCGCCTCGAGCTGCCGCGGCCGCTGCTCGGCGGCCAGGACCACGTTCTGCAGCAGCATCGCCCGGGTCATCGGGCCCGACGCCGCCCGGGTTGGGCGCGACGTGGCCGGCGACGTCCAGGACGTCGAGCGCGACGTCGCCGGCGATCTTCCCGTCCACCCGGCTCACGCCCGACGTCGAGGACGGCGGCGCCCGGCTTGACCATGGCGCCGGTGATCAGCCCGGGCACCCCGGCCGCGGCGACGACGACGTCGGCGGTGCGCACGTGCGCGGCCAGGTCGCGGGTGCCGGTGTGGCAGAGGGTCACGGTCGCGTTCTCCGAGCGGCGGGTGAGCAGCAGGCCGAGCGGCCGGCCGACGGTGATCCCGCGGCCGACGACGACGACCTCCGCGCCGGCGATCGGCACGTCGTAGCGGCGGAGCAGCTCCACGATGCCCGACCGGCGTGCAGGGCAGCGGGCCGGGGACGTTGAGCACGAGCCGGCCGAGGTTCGTCGGGTGCAGCCCGTCGGCGTCCTTGGCCGGGTCCATGGCCTCGAGGACGGCGTACTCGTCGACCTGCGGCGGCAGCGGCAGCTGGACGATGTAGCCGGTGCAGGCGGGGTCGGCGTTGAGCTCGGCGACCACGGCGAGCACGTCGGCCTGCGTGGCCGTCGCCGGCAGCTCGCGCTGGATGCTGGCGATGCCGACCTGCGCGCAGTCGGAGTGCTTGGCGCCCACGTACCAGCGGCTGGCCGGGTCGTCGCCGACCAGCAGCGTGCCGAGGCCGGGCCGGTGCCCGGCGGCGGCGAGCGCGGCCACGCGGTCGGTCAGCTCGGCGCGGATCGCCGCCGCGGTCGCCTTGCCGTCCAGGATCGTCGCGGGCACGTCGGACAGTCTGCCCGAGAGAGCCCCGCGACCGGCGGCGCCGCCCTAGGCTCCGCACCGAGGAGGCGGGCTCCCCGCGCCTGCCGAACGCCCGAGGAGTGCAGATGAGCGAGCGCGAGCAGCCCCACCCGCGACCGCGGCCGCACCGGCCCGAGGCGAGCCGCAGGGCCCCAGCACGCAGTCAGCTCCGGGGCGCACGGGCCGGTCGGCTCAGCCGAGAACTACTACACGGCGCCGAAGTACACGACGACGCCGATCGCCGCTCCGTCGTCAGGACGCGTTCGCGGCACTGCTGCTGCTCCTGGCCGGGATCGCCGCCGGCGTCAGCCTGCTGCTGCCCTGGCTGGCGGACGACGACGTCACCGGGCTGACGCTCGTCAGCGACGGCTTCGACGACCTCGGCGACAGCGTCGGCGAGGTGTTCAGCACCGGCTACGTGCAGCCGCTGACGATCGTGCTCGGCGGCGGCGTGCTGTTCCTGCTCGGCCTGCTGCATGTTCGTGCCGGCGCGCCGCCACCGCTTCGTCGGCGTGGTCGCGCTGCTGGTCGCCTCGCCGCCTGCCGCGGCGGTGCTGGTGCCGCTGGCGCGATCGCGGGCTGGGACCTCGGCTTCTTCGGGATCGGCTTCTGGTTCGCCATCGCCGTCGCCGTCCTCGGCCTGCTCGGCAGCCTCAAGGCGCTGCTCGCCGACCGGTCGCGACGACGCAGCCGGCGCCTGACGTCAGTCGGCGACGAGGGCGCCGTGGGCGCGGGCGAACTGCACGGCCTGCACCAGGTCGAGCCGCACGCCGGTGAGCTCGAACGCCCGCCAGTTCACCTCGTCCATCGACGCCCCGCGCAGGTCGGCGCCGCGCAGCTTGGCGTTCTGCAGGCGCGCGCGGTCGAGGTCGGCGCCGGTCAGGTCGGTCACTCGCGCAGGTCGGCGTCGGTGAGGTCGGCCTCGCGGAACCGCTGGCCGGACAGGATCCAGCCCGGACAGGTCGGCGCCGCGCAGCGAGGTGTAGCTCCAGTCGCAGTCGGTCGACGTCATCGGCCGCAGCTCGCGCGCCCGGGAAGTGCGAGCCGGTCAGCTTGCAGCCGTCCCAGGTGGCGTCGAACAGCTTCGCGCGGTCGAACCGGCAGGACAGGAACGCGCGTCCCCAGATGCCGGGCGCCGCCCATCCGCGACCCCGGTGAGCACGCACGTGGTCGAACACGCAGCGCCGGGTGACCAGCTCCTCGAGCCCGGCGTCGTCGAACCGGCAGCGGGTGAACGTCACCCCCTCCAGCTCGGCACCCCACCAGTCGACCCGGGCGAAGTCCTCGCCCCTCGAGCTCGGCGCCGGCCTCCGGCGGGCCGACGTGCGGCCGCGAGCTGATCACACGCTCGGCGCGAAGTGGCGGGTGCCGGTCAGGTAGAGCGGCACGCCGGCGGCCGCCGCGGCCGCGACGACCTCCTCGTCGCGCACCGACCCGCCCGGCTGGACGACGGCGCGCACGCCGGCGTCCAGCAGCACCTGCAGCCCGTCGGCGAACGGGAAGAACGCGTCGGAGGCGGCGACCGATCCGGCCGCCCGCTCCCCCGCCCGCGCGACGGCGAGCCGGGCGGCGTCCACCCGGTTGACCTGGCCCATGCCGACGCCGACGGTCGCCCGGTCGTGGGCCAGCAGGATGGCGTTGCTCTTCACCGCCCGCACCGCGCGCCAGGCGAACACGAGGTCGTCGAGGCCGGCGGCGTCCAGCGGCTCGCCGGTGGCCAGCGTCCAGGTCGTGGGGTCGTCGCCCGGGGCGTCGAGCCGGTCCTTGACCTGCAGCAGCAGGCCGCCGCTCGACCGGGCCGCATCTCCGCGCCCGGCCCGGGCAGGTGCGGCAGCCGGAGCAGCCGGATGTTCTTCTTGCCGGTCAGCACGGCGACGGCGTCGTCGGTGAACGACGGCGCGACGACGACCTCGGTGAACACGTCGGCGATCTGCTCGGCCATCGTCAGGTCGACCTCGCGGTTGGCCGCGATCACGCCGCCGAACGCCGACAGCGGGTCGCAGGCGTGCGCCTTGCGGTGCGCCGAGGCGATGTCGGTGCCGACGGCGATCCCGCACGGGTTGGCGTGCTTGATGATCGCCACGCACGGGTCCGTCGTGGTCGTGCGCGGCCCGCCAGGCGGCGTCGGTGTCGATGTAGTTGTTGTAGCGACATCTCCTTGCCGTGCAGCTGCTCGGCGTGCGCGAGCCCCGGGCTGCAAGCCGCGGTACAGCGCGGCGCTCTGGTGCGGGTTCTCGCCGTAGCGCAGCACCTCGGCGCGCTCCCAGGTGGCGCCGACCCACGCCGGGAAGACGCTGTCGTCGTCGGGCGCGAGGACGTTGCCCATCCACGAGGCGACCGCGATGTCGTAGGTCGCGGTGTGCCGGAACGCCGCGGCCGCCAGCTTCTGCCGCTCGGCGAGGCGTGAAGCCGCCGGCGGCCACGGCCGCGAGGACGTCGCCGTAGCGCGGCCGGGTCGACGACGACGGCGACCGACGGGTGGTTCTTGGCCGCGGCCCGCACCATCGCCGGGCCGCCGATGTCGATCTGCTCGACGCACTCGTCGGGGCTCGCGCCCGAGGCCACCGTCTCGGTGAACGGGTACAGGTTGACGACGACGAGGTCGAACGGCGCGATGCCGAGCTCCTCGAGCTGGGCCACGTGCTCGGGCTTGCGGCGGTCGGCGAGGATCCCGGCGTGCACGGCCGGGTGCAGCGTCTTCACCCGGCCGTCGAGGCACTCGGGGAAGCCGGTGACCTGCTCGACCGGCGTGACCGGGATGCCGGCGTCGGCGATCCGGCGCGCGGTGGCCCCGGTGCTCACCAGCTCCACGCCCGGCGGCGGCGAGGCCGCGCGGCGAGGTCCTCGATGCCGGTCTTGTCGTAGACGCCCAGCAGGGCACGGCGGATCGGGCGTGCGGTCGGTCATCGGTGGCTCTTCCTCGTCTGGACGGCGGTGACGAGCTCCGCCACCGTCTGCACCAGGAGCTCGCGCTCCACGTCCTTGATCCGTTCGTGCAGCCGCGCCTCGTCGTCCCCGGGCAGGACGGCGACCTCGCGCTGGGCGAGGACCGGCCCGGTGTCGACGCCGGCGTCGACCACGTGCACCGTCGCGCCGGTGACGGTCACCCCGGCGGCCAGCGCGTCGCGGACGGCGTGCGCGCCCGGGAACGCCGGCAGCAGGGCCGGATGGGTGTTGATCAGCCGGCCGCCGAACGCCTCGAGCACGGCCGGGCCGACGAGCTTCATGAAGCCGGCCGAGACCACGAGGTCGGGCTCGAAGGCGGCGAGCTCGGCGGCCAGCGGCCGGTCCCAGGCGGCGCGGTCGGGGTGGTCGGCGACCGCGCAGACGAACGTCGGGATGCCGCGACGGCGGGCGTGCTCCAGACCGTCGGCGTCGCGGTCGCTGCCGACGGCGACGACCGTCGCCGGGTAGGCCGGGTCGTCGGTCGCGGCCAGCAGGGCCGCGCACAGCGAACCGGTCCCGGAGAGCAGGACGGCGACGCGGGCCCGCGGGGTCGGCTCGGCTGCGGGCACGCCGCGACCCTAGCCGGGCCGGCTCCGGGTGCCGACGGGCCCGGGTCCCGCGGTCAGCCCAGGCGCCGCCAGCGGGTGACCGCGGCCGCGAGCGGCCGCCGCGATCCCGCTCTGCGCGGCGACCGCGATCCCCGTGGCGAGCGCGGGCGCGCCGACCTCCGCGAGGCGCGCCGTCCCCCAGCGAGCCGCCGGCCACCCACACGAGCGCGCCGCTGACCACGCCCAGCAGCGCGCCCGCGCCAGGATGCCGGTCAGCCCGGCGACGACCGACCCGCCGTCCGCGGTCGGTGAACCAGCGCCCCACGGTCGCCGCCGGCGACCAGCCCGGCCAGGGCCGGGACCGCCTGCGACACGAAGCGCGATCAGCGGCACGGCCTGGGTGTCGGGCAGGGCGGCGAGCAGCGGCAGCGCGGGGACGGCGCCGAGGGTCACGCCGTGCACCGAGACGAGCGTGCCCGCACCGACGAGGAAGCCCGGGCCCGGCGGCGAGGCCCAGCACGGCGGCCGCGGCGTTGGGCAGCAGCAGCACGGCCAGGCCCAGCAGGCCGAGCGGCGCCGGCGCCGGCGCCGCCCAGCGAGCCGGACAGGGTGGCGTACGCCGCGCGCGTCGGCGACCAGCGCGATCGCGACCACGGCGGTGCACAGCGCCAGCGCGGTGAGCAGGCCGGCCAGCACGCCGCGCAGCAGCGGCCGGACGGGGCCGGGCAGCCGGTCCAGCACGGCGTCGAGCAGGCCGGACTCCCGGGCCACGCCCCAGCCGACGGCGACGAGCGCGAGGACGGCGACCCCCGCCGCGGTCCGGAGGCAGCCCGACCCCCGCGTCGGGGGCGTCGAGGACGACGGCGAGCAGGAGCGCTGACCAGGACGTGGGCGCCGACGATCAGGGCCGTGCGCGCGGACGGCCTCCCGGCGCGGCGGTCAGGTCGTTCAGCGCGGACGACGGCCCGGCCCACGCCGCGACAGCCCCCAGGCGATCACGAGGGTGAGCAGCAGCGGGGCGAGGACGAGCGGCCCGGACGCGAGCTCGAGCTCCCCGCCCTGGGCGAGCAGCCACAGCTGGCCGGCCAGCGCGGCGGATCCGCCGACGGACAGCCCGCCGGACGGGTCGAGGGTCTGGACGACGACGACGGCCAGGCCGAGACCCGCCAGCCCGGCGACGTCGACCGCCAGGACGCGGCGACCGCGAGCCAGACGAGCGGCAGCGGGCCCCGGTCGCCGTCGGACCCCCGCGGCGGGGCAGGCGTGCGAGCAGGGAGACCACGTCCCCACTCTCGCAAGACGCGCGGCGCCGATGGTCGGCGCACGCGCCGGAGCGGCCGGACAGAGGGCCGCGCGGACGCAGCGACGCCGGGAGCCATCGGCTCCCGGCGTCGCTGGGGCCGTCCCGGAGGACGGCGGGGTCGAACCGGTCAGACGGTGCCGTTGGGCCCGGGGCCGTGGCCCGGAGCGCTCGAGCCGCCCGGCTGACCGTACGAGCCCGGCGCCGGGGGCGGCGGCGGGTTGTACTGCTGCTGCCCCGGCTGCTGGCGGCGGCATCGGCTGGCCGTACTGCTGAGCGGGCGGCGCCTGGTGCGGGGGCTGGGACTGACCCGGCTGCCCCTGCTGCTGGCCGTACTGCTGGCCGAGGTTGGGGGCGGGCTGGTTGGCCCACTGCGCGGCGTTGGCCAAGCCGCACCGGACAGCGCGGGCCGGTTGCGCAGCTCGGGCAGCAGCGAGAGGACGGCGAACACCAGGATCGCCGCCGCGGCGAGCAGCCGAGCAGCGGCGACGATCTGGAAGCTCGCGCACAGGGTGTCGAAGCCAGGCGAACAGCGTCAGCAGGAAGCCCAGCGCCGGCCAGGCCCACGGTGACCCAGCCCCGCGGGAAGCCGAGCTTCAGGTCGAGGAACGCGGGCAGCAGCGCCCACACCGTGGCCAGCAGGAACAGCACGAAGGCCGTGCTGACCAGGCCGCTGGTCGAATCCGTTGAGGCTCGGGCTGAAGCCGAAGAAGTCGTCGCCGAAGTCGTACCAGGGCAGCGCGGCCAGGATCAGGAACAGCAGGGTGCCGCCGGCGATGACGTAGTCGGCCATCGTGAGCTTCTTCAGGTCGACCGAGAACCCGCTGCGCCCGCGGGCTGGCCGTACGGGTTCGGCTGCGCCGTACGGCTGGCCGTAGCCCTGGCGGCTGGCCGTAGCCCGGCGGCTGGCCGTACCCCTGCTGCTGGCCGTAGCGGCTGCTGCCCGTACGGCTGCTGCGGCGGCGGCTGCTGCCCGTACGGCGGGCTGTCCGGCGGGCGCGGCTGGCCGTAGGGCGGCTGCTGGCCGTAGCCGGCGGCTGGCCGCCGGGCGGGGGCTGCCGCCCGGGCCGGCGGGCCGCCGAAGGGCGGCTGCGGGGGCTGGCCGGAGGTCATCGCAGGGCTCCCTCCGAGGCGACGGGTGCGCGGAGCGCATCGTGGTCCCCCCGCTGCGCGGCCGCAACCTGGCGCGCCGGCGCTGTCGCCCGACCGTGACACGTCACGGACCGGACCACGCCTGCCCGGCGACCTCGCGAGGTCACCGGGCAGCGGTGCGCCTGAAGGGGCGGCCGAACGTCAGCCGACGATCTCCCGCATGAGCCGCGCGGTCTCCGACGGGGTCTTGCCCACGCGCACGCCGGCGGCCTCGAGGGCCTCCTGCTTGGCCTGCGCGGTGCCGGCCGAGCCGGACACGATCGCGCCGGCGTGGCCCATGGTCTTGCCCTCGGGCGCGGTGAAGCCGGCGACGTAGCCGACGACCGGCTTGGTGACGTTGGCCTTGACGAAGTCGGCGGCCCGCTCCTCGGCGTCGCCACCGATCTCACCGATCATCACGATGGCCTCGGTCTCCGGGTCGTCCTGGAAGGCCTGCAGGCAGTCGATGTGCGTCGTGCCGATGACCGGGTCACCGCCGATGCCGACCGCGGTCGAGAAACCGATGTCCCGGAGCTCGTACATCATCTGGTAGGTCAGCGTGCCGGACTTGCTGACCAGCCCGATCTTCCCCTGCTTGGTGATGTTGGCCGGGATGATGCCGGCGTTCGACCGCCCGGGGCTGATCAGCCCGGGGCAGTTCGGGCCGATGATCCGGGTGGAGCCGCCCTGGGCGTGCGCCCAGAAGTAGGTCGAGTCGTGCACCGGGATGCCCTCGGTGATGACGACGGCCAGCCCGATCTGGGCGTCGACGGCCTCGATGACGGCGTCCTTGGCGAACTTCGGCGGCACGAAGAGGACGCTGACGTCGGCGCCGGTCTCCTTCATCGCCTCGGCCACGCTGCCGAACACCGGCACCGCGGCGCCGTCGAAGTCGACGTTCTGGCCGGCCTTGCTGGGGTTGACGCCACCGACGATGGCGGTGCCCGAGGCGAGCATGCGCTGGGTGTGCTTGCGCCCCTCGGAACCGGTCATGCCCTGGACGATGACCTTGCTGTTCTCGTTGAGGAAGATCGACATCTGTCTGGAGTCCTGTCGGAGTCGGGGGCGGTCAGGCGGCGGCGAGTTCGGCGGCCCGGCGCGCGGCGCCGTCCATCGTGTCGACCACGGTCACCAGGGGGTGGTTGGCCTCGGCGAGGATCCGCCGGCCCTCCTCGACGTTGTTGCCGTCGAGCCGGACGACCAGCGGCTTGGTCGCCTCGTCGCCGAGGATGCTGCAGGGCGGAGACGATGCCGTTGGCGACGGCGTCGCAGGCGGTGATCCCGCCGAAGACGTTGACGAAGACGCTCTTCACGGCCGGGTCGGACAGGATGATGTGCAGCCCGTTGGCCATCACCTCGGCCGAGGCGCCGCCGCCGATGTCGAGGAAGTTGGCCGGCTTGACGCCGCCGAACTCCTCACCGGCGTAGGCGACGACGTCGAGGGTGCTCATGACCAGGCCGGCGCCGTTGCCGATGATCCCGACCTCGCCGTCGAGCTTGACGTAGTTGAGGTCCTTCTCCTTGGCCGCGGCCTCGAGCGGGTCGGCGGAGGCGGCGTCCTCGAGCGCGGCGTGCTCGCGGCTGCCGGAAGTCGGCGTTCTCGTCGAGGGTCACCTTGGCGTCGAGCGCGAGGACGGTGCCGTCGGGCGCCTTGGCCAGCGGGTTGACCTCGACCAGCGTGGCGTCCTCCTTCGACGAAGACCTCCCACAGCTGGACGGCGATCGCGATGACCTGGTCGCGGACCTCGGCGGGGAAGTTCGCCGCGTCGACGATCTCGGTGGCCTTGGCCTCGTCGACGCCCTTCGTCGCGTCGATCGGGATGCGGGCCAGCGCCTCGGGCTCGCTCGACGGCGAGCTGCTCGATCTCCATGCCGCCCTCCATCGAGGCCATGGCCAGGAAGGTGCGGTTGGACCGGTCGAGCAGGTAGGAGAAGTAGTACTCGGCTCGGCGATGTCGCTGGCCTGGGCGACCATCACGCGGTGGGTGATGTGCCCCTTGATGTCGAGCCCGAGGATGTCCTGGGCGCGCGCCTTGGCGTCCTCGGGGTTGTCGGCGAGCTTCACGCCGCCGGCCTTGCCGCGGCCGCCGGTCTTCACCTGCGCCTTGACGACGACGGGCGCGGCGATCTCCCGCGCGATCGCCTCCGCCTCGCTCCGGCGTCTCGGCGACACCGCCGGGGAGCACGGGAACGCCGTGCGAGGCCAACAGGTCACGGGCCTGGTACTCGAAGAGATCCACGAACAGGCACCGTAGCCCGCCCGTAACCACGTCGCCCCCTCGGGCGTTGTAGGGGCGGGGGCCGGGTGGGACGCATCACAAGATGCGTCACTCCATCGGGCCCCTCACACTGCCCGCACGTGCCCGCACGACCCACCTCGACGACGAGGAGCCCCCGGTGCGCCGAGCCGCAACCGTCCTGCTGACCGCCATGCTGACCGCCGGCGGGACGGTCGCGCTGGCGCCGGCCGCGTCCGCCGACATCGCGGCCCGGGACCTGACCATCACGGTCACCGGACCTCGGGCCGGAGAACCGGACCTGCGAGATCGACGCCGACCTGTACGTGCCGGCCGGGGTGACCCCGCAGCGCCGCGCCGCCGGCGCTGCTGGCGACCAACGGCTTCGGCGGCACCAAGGAGGACCAGGCCGACCTCGCGCAGGGCTTCGGCGAGCACGGCTACGTGACGCTCTCCTACACCGGCATCGGGTTCGTCGACGGCGACACCTGCCCGATCACCCTCGACGACCGCGAGCACGACGGTGCCGCGGCCAGCCAGCTGCTGCGCTTCCTGGGCGGCGACCCCTCGATCGTGGCCGTCGACGACGACAGCGGCGACGTCGTCGTCGACCAGGTGATCCGCGAGGACGCGACCACCGGCACCCGGTACGACCCGGCGGTCGGCATGACCGGCGGTTCCTACGGCGGCCAGATCCAGTTCGCGGCCGCCGCGCTTCGAGCGCGGCCGGGGCACCGACCGGCTGGACGCGATCATCCCGCTGATCACCTGGAACGACCTGGCCTACTCGCTGGCCCCCGAGAACAGCGCCCTGCCGCAGGGCACCGCCCGCAGCGGCTCGGTGACCTCGGCGCGGACCGGCGTCTTCAAGTACCAGTGGGCCGCGCTGTTCACCTCGGTCGGCGTCGCCAACGGCGCGGAGGACGCTGGCGCTCGGGCGACCCGGCCGACTTCGAGGCGTACATCGACAACAACTGCGCCAACTTCGACGAGCCGGTGTGCAGGCGCTGCTCGAGGTGAGCACGACCGGCTACCCCTCCGCGCAGTCGATCCAGTTCCTCCGCTCGAACTCGGTGGCGACGTACATGCGGCAGGTCCGCGTGCCCACCCTGATCGGCCAGGGCCAGGCCGACACCCTGTTCAACCTGCAGGAGTCGGTCGCGACCTACACCGCGCTCAAGGGGCAGGGCACGCCGGTCTCGCTGGTCTGGCAGTCCTGGGGCCACAGCGACTCGACCCCGAAGCCCGGCGAGCTGGACAAGCGCCACCCCGAGGATCCTTCCAGGGCCGGCAGGCGCTGGCCTGGTTCGACTTCTACGTGCGCGGCCGGGGGACGCAGCCGCCGCTGGACTTCCAGTACTACCGCGACTGGGTGTTCGAGGCCACGGGCGACGTCCGCCAGGCCTACGCGACCGCGCCCTCCTACCCGGTCGGCAGCAACCGGACCTTCTTCCTGTCGGGCTCGTCCGCCGCCGGCAGCGACGGCGCGCTGGTCGGGAGCCGGGGTGAGGTGGTGGGCGGCACGAGCGCGTACAGCAGCACGCAGCCGATCGGGCCGAACTACACCGAGACGTCGGGACTCGACCAGGAGCAGCCGGTCACCGATCCGCCCGGGACCGCCATCCGCTTCGCGACACCGCAGCTCACCCGCGCGATGGACGTGGTCGGCTCGCCGCGGCTGACGGTGCAGTTGGCCGCCCCGACGTACCTCGCCCCTGAGGCCGGCGACGCAGCTGGTCGTGTTCGCGAAGCTCTACGACATCGGCCCGGACGGCGTGGCCATCGAACTGCCCTACCGGCTGATCTCCCCCGCCCGCGTGGCCGACCCGAGCCAGCCGTTCACGATCGAGCTCCCGGCGATCGTGCACCGGTTCGAGCCCGGCCACCGGCTCGCGGTGGTCCTGGCCGGCGGAGACATGGCCTACCGCGGATCGAACGCCCCGCAGCCGGTCACGCTGATCACCGGCGGCACGAACGTCCAGCAGCTGACGCTGCCGGTCACCGGCTGACGAAGCACCCCGTCCTCCCCACCCTTCGCAAGCCCAGGGCGGCCCCGGGACGGGGCCTCAGGTGCCGGCGGGTGCGCCGACGTGCGTCGCGGACCCAGTCGACGATGTCGGTGGTCGTCGCGCCGGGGGTGAACACCTTGGTGACGCCGAGCCGCTCGAGCTCGGGGATGTCCTCGTCCGGGATGATCCCGCCGCCGAAGACGACGACGTCGTCGACCTCGCGCTCGCGCATGAGCTCGGACAGGCGGGCGAAGAGGGTCATGTGGGCGCCGGAGAGCACCGAGAGCCCGACGGCGTCGGCGTCCTCCTGCACGACCGTCTCGACGATCTGCTCCGGCGTCTGGTGCAGGCCGGTGTAGACGACCTCCATGCCGGCGTCGCGCAGCGCTCGGGCGACCACCTTCGCGCCGCGGTCGTGTCCGTCCAGACCGGGCTTGGCAATGACCACCCGGATGCGTTCGTCGGCCATGGCGGTCAGCCTAGGTGTCGGTCCGCCCGGGCGGACACCGCGGCCGGTCAGGTGCGGCGGAGGCGCCAGGCCAGCACCGTGAGGACGGCGTAGCCGAGCCCGGCCAGCACGAGGCCGGCGCCCGGCAGCGTCCACTCCAGGTCGGGCGACGCGGCGTCCCGGAGACCGGACAGCCCGGCCGCCAGGACCGTGACGGCGATGGCCAGCAGGCCGCCGACGGCGGCCAGCCGCGGGCGCAGCGACGGCGCGATCACCGAGCAGAGCACGAGGGCGCCGGCGAGCAGCAGCCCGCCGAGCAGGGCCAGACCCGGGCGCTCGAACAACGCCTGCGGGCCCTCCTGCGTCACGACGGTCTGCAGGCCGGTCGCCGGATCGGTGACGATCCGGTCGGGGACGTCGGCCGACGGCAGCGTCAGGCTCAGGACGCTGAGCACGCCCAGCAGGACCGCCGCGCCGGCCAGGCCCGCGCGGGCAGGGTCGATCGCGCCGCCGTCGTCCATCACCGTGCGCCCCCAGGCGACGGCCGCGAGGATCCCGGCCAGCACGGTGAGCGCGAGCGCCACGACGCCGAGGACCCAGCCCGGCCCGATCTCGATGCCGCTGGTCAGGACCCGCGCGCCGGCCAGCACCTCGACACCCGGCCGCGTGGTGGAGCTGCTGCCGCGGTAGATCTCGATGAGCAGCTGGCCGACGGACAGCGCGGCGGCCACCCCCGCGTAGGCCAGCCCGAACTTGGGGACGGCGCCGCGCAGCAGCACCACCCCGACGGCGACGTGCGCGACCGGGACCAGGACCCCGGCCAGGAATCCGCCGACCCCGGTCGCCTGCGCGAGCTCGGTGCCGTCCGCGACGAGGTAGGTGGGCAGCAGCCCGGCGGCCCCGGCCAGGCCCGCCACGACCAGCAGCGCGCCGACCACGCGGGCGAGGACCGGCACGGCACCCACCACCAGGCCGTCACCGGGCGGCGGGGCGACCGGTCCCTTGCCCCCGCGAGCGGCCGGGGTCCGGCGGGCGGAGGACCGGGCGTTGCCGGCCCGTTCGCGCTCGGCGCGGGATCCACCGGCGCGGGTGGACGCTCCCTGGCGCCGTCCCTGCGCGGATGCGCGGTCGCGGGCGGCCCCGGCTCGGGCGTCGCGGGCGGACACGGTTCCCCCTTCAGAGCGATGTTTGGTCACGGAGCGGCGTCGATCAGCCGATGAACAAGGATGTCTGTGTGACGCCTGCCACACAGGGGCATTACCGTCCGGTGAACGGAGCACACACGGTTGCGGCCGCCGCCACTGGCGAGTCGGTTCGAACCCGGGCTCCGTCGAGGGTTCCAACGGGGAGGGACAGTCCATGCGCCCAACGAGCGGTCCGCGTTCCTGTCCAGAGTCGCACACCGACGCCCGCTCCGACGGCGCGCCACGAGGTCGTCTGCGCGCCCTGTGCAGCCCCGGCATGCTGACCGGCGGACTCACCGAACTCGCCTGGGTCGGGGCCCACCTGCTCCTGTACCCGCTGGGCACCCGGACCGAGGCACTGCTCCCCGACGCGCGCATCCGGCCGGGCGAGCAGCCCCCGGCCGTCCGCGCGCTCTTCGCCGCCGACCCGCTCGCCGCGCGCATCCCCGTCGTCCTGGTCCATGGCCTCATCGACAACCGGTCGATCTTCACGGTGATGCGCCGCAGCCTGCGCCGCCGGG
This sequence comes from uncultured Actinomycetota bacterium, assembly GCA_963748305.1. Taxonomy (GTDB): domain Bacteria; phylum Actinomycetota; class Actinomycetes; order Mycobacteriales; family Geodermatophilaceae; genus Blastococcus_B. The sequence goes on from CAVVIN010000014.1 coordinate 335,582, forward strand.
GCTTTGCGCACGTCTTCTCGTGGAACTACAGCCCGCTGTCCTCCGACATCGCCCGCTGCGCAGCCGACCTCGGCACCCACGTCGAACGGGTCTGCGAGCAGACCGGCCACGACCGCGTGCACATCGTCGGGCACAGCCTCGGCGGGCTGATCGCGCGCTACAACGTGCAGCGCCAGGGCGGCGACCTGCGGGTGGAGTCGCTGGTGACGCTGGGCGCCCCGCACCAGGGGTCGAAGCTCGCCCACATCGTCCCGGCGCCGATGATCCGCCAGCTGCGCCCCGGGTCGCCGGTCCTGCAGGAGCTCGCCGAGCCGGCCCCCGACTGCCGGACCCGGGTGACCGCCATCTACAGCAACCTGGACCAGATCGTGCTGCCCGCGAGTTCCGGCCGCTGCGACCACCCCGACCTGCAGGCGCGCAACGTGCTGTTCCGCGGCGTGGGGCACATGTCCCTGCCCATCCACCGCGGTGTCGTGGACGAGGTCGCCGCGACCCTCGCCGGGCGTCGCGCGGTGGCGCCGACGGAGGTCAGCGCGGCCTGAGAAAGGACCCCCCGCCCCCCGTCCCTCGCACGCTCGGGCCGGGACCCCTGCAGGAGGCCGAATTCCGGCAATGTGCGACATCTGCCCAACGATCGGCTTGTGTCGACATCACGCCTTGTAAAGATCGCGACACGTGCTGTGCGGTGCTTGGTCGAGTCCTGACGCATGGTTACGGTGCGATCACGGCTCCGGTAGCAACCGGTGGACAACCGATCGGGCGTCCTCAGCCGCCGTCGCTCCTCCCGACGGTCCGCTCCGCGGCACCCGACGGAACAGCGCCCGACCGGGAAGGTGCGCCGTGGCCCTCATCAGTGCACTCCCGGTGCTGGAGCGGCCCCCGGCCCCCGCGACGCCCGACGACGTCACCTCCGAGAGCCCCGCTCCCGCATCCGTGCCCGCGTCCGGGCGTCGCGCCCGCCGACTCCCCCACCCGCCCGGCCGCCGTGCCCCGCTGTGGTTCGCCGCGCTCGTCGCCGGCGCCGTGCTGGCCGCGCTCCCGAGCGTCATGGGCAGCGGTCCCCAGGCCGTCGGCGGGCGACGCCTCCGCGTACGGCCTCGGCGTCGGCCTCCGACCTCGGAGTCACCGGCGGCATGGACGACACCGACGTGCGCCGGGGCATCACCGAGGCCGAGGCCCAGGCCCGCCTGGGCGAACTGGCCGCCTCCCGCGCCGCCCGCGAGCCGAAGACCTTCCTGCCGGCCCAGGGCCAGCTCACCACCTGCTACTGCATGCGCTGGGGTCAGATGCACTACGGCATCGACCTCGCCGCGCCGCTCGGCACCCCGATCTACGCCGCCGTCGACGGCGTCGTGATCCGGGCCGGCAGCGCGTCCGGCTTCGGCAACGCGGTCTACATCCAGGACGCCGACGGCAACGTCCACATCTACGGCCACATGCGCTACTACGACGTCGACGCCGGCGACATCGTCCACGCGGGCGACCAGATCGCGACGGTCGGCAACGAGGGCTACTCGACCGGCCCCCACCTGCACTACGAGATCCACAGCGGCGGGGAGAACGGCCACCCGATCGACCCGCAGGAGTACCTCGCCGAGCGCGGCGTCGGAATCTAGGTCGGTCCCCGCATCGCGGGTCACGCTGGGACGGGTACTGCCGACCGGCGAACGAGTGCGGCGCCCCCCGTTGCGGCGAACAGCAGCCCGGTGACGGCAATCGCACCCTCGCCCGGCCACCACCAGCCGGCGTCCGGACCCGCGATCGCGTCGATGACCACGTCGGCGAGCGTGAAGATTCCCCAGAAGATCACCGGGGACACCACGACGGCGGCCACGACCCGCAGCGCGGCCATCCACCCCACCGTCAGCCGGGCCACGAGGCCGCTCGCACCGAGCACCATGAACACCGGGCCCGCCAGGTAGAACACGGCGATCAGCACGCTCTCCGGCGGTGGTCCGCCGGACGCCGGCACGGTGGCGGCGATCACGACCTGCTTCACCAGCCAGCTACCGCCGCCGACGACCGCTGCGATCGCCGCCAGCTTCGTCCAGGTGTCGGTGGTCCGGTCGATCGGCTTCATCACTACCTCCGCGGTGGGATCCAGGTGACGCCGACGCTAGGAACCGGCGCCCGGTCACCGCGTCTGCCGCCCGGACGGTCTTTCACTCGGTCTGGAGAGGTAGCTCCGGATCAGTCGGACGGGCGACGTCACCGGGCCGTTGCGCGGCTAGCGTTCTCCGCATGCGGGGCCTGGTGGCGAGCCTCACCGCCGCCCGGGAGGCGGCAGAGCCGCCGCCCGGGCCCGATCGACGCCGCCCTCGCCGTGGCCCTGGCGGCGCTGGTCACGTGGGAGATCACCACGACGGACGTGTCGGGTCCCCCCGGCCCGCTCCTCGGCTTCGGGCTGCTCACGACGCTGCCCCTCGCGGTGCGCCGGCTCGCGCCGGTCGCCGTGGCCGTCGCGGTCTGCACAGGAGTCCTGGTCCTCGATCAGATCAGCGAGGTGCAGGAGCCGCAGACCACGCTGCTGCCGTTCCTCGCCGCGGTCTACTCCGTGGGCGCGCACGCCGGCCCGCGCATGACGGGCGTCGGTCTCGCCTGCGCGCTGATCACGCTCCTCGTCGACGAACCGGACGACGTCGTCGTCATGGGGCCGCTGACCGTGGCGATCTGGCTGCTCGGCCGGCTCGTCCGCAGCTGGCGCCGGCAGGCGGCGGACCTGGGCCGGCTGGCCGACGCACTGGACCGGGAGCGGGCGGAGAACGCCCGCCTGGCAGTGGCCGACGAGCGCACCCGCATCGCCCGCGAACTGCACGACGTCGTGGGGCACACGGTCAGCCTGATGGTGCTGCAGGCCGGCGCGGAGCGGCTGGCCCTGGGCGACGACCGCCCGTCGACCCGCGAGGCCCTCGTGGAGATCGAGCGGTCGGGACGGTCGACGCTGGCCGAGCTCCGTCGGCTCGTCGGGGTGCTCGAGGCGCGACGACGAGGAACCGGAGCTGGCGCCGGCGCCCGGGCTGGTCCGGCTCCCCGACCTCGTCGAGCACGTGCGCCAGACCGGCCTGGCGGTGGACCTCGAGGTCGTCGGCGAGCCGCGGCCGTTGCCACCCGGGTTGGACGTGTCCGCCTACCGGATCGTGCAGGAGGCCGTCACGAACACGGTGAAGCACTCGACGGCTGCCCTGGTCCGCGTCCGCATCCGGTACGGCGAGCGGGAGCTGGGGATCGAGGTCACCGACGACGGACCGGCGAAGGCGGCCGTGACGGCGAACGGCGGGCACGGACTGGTCGGCATGCGGGAGCGGGTCGCGCTGTACGGCGGGAGGCTCACCGTCGGACCGTGCGCGGACGCCGGCTTCGCCGTCGCGGCGAACCTGCCGCTGGGCGCGGTCGATCGATGACGATCGGGGTCCTGATCGCCGACGACCAGCCGCTCGTGCGGGCCGGTCTGCGCAAGGTCTTCGAGGTCGATCGGGCCATCCACGTCCTGGGCGAGGCGGCGACGGGGCGGCCGCGGTGGCGAGCGCCCGGCAGCTGCGTCCCGGACGTCGTGGTCATGGACATCCGGATGCCGGTGATGGACGGGCTCGAGGCGACGCGCCGGCTGGCGGGCCCGGGCGGTCGACGGCATGCGCGTCCTGGTCCTGACGACCTTCGACCTCGACGACTACGTGTTCGAGGCGCTGCGCGCCGGCGCCAGCGGTTTCCTGCTCAAGGACTGCGCCGCCCGAGGACCTGCTCGCGGCCGTGCACACCGTCGCCGCGGGTGAGGCCCTGCTCGCCCCCGCCGTCACCCGCCGGGTCATCGAGCGCTTCGCGGCCCTGCCTCCGGGCCGGGCCGACCTGGCCGCGCGGGTCACGGAACTCACGTCCCGGGAGCAGGAGGTGCTCCGGCTGCTGGGGCGCGGGCCTCACCAATGCCGAGATCGGCGACGCGCTGGTCATCAGCGAGGGCACGGTGAAGACCCACGTGGCGCACGTCCTGGCCAAGCTCGGGCTGCGCGACCGCGTCCAGGCGGTGATCTTCACCTACGAGTCGGGCCTGACCGGCCCCGGATGATGACGCGACCGTCTGCACGCCACGGCTGAAACCCGCCAGCATCGGGGTCCCGCGGCGGTCAGGCTGGTGTCATGACCAGCACGGATGCCCCGACCAGGACCCTGCGGTACGAGCCGCTCCCTGCGGCTCTCGCCGCCGACGCCACCCGCAGGTTCATCGACGACGACGGCGGGCGGCCGCTGCGGTGCTGCCTGCGCGACAGCCGGCCCGGCGAGCGAATCGCGCTCGTGGCGGTCACCCCGGACGGCCCGCAGGGCGCCTACCGCGAGACCGGTCCGGTGTTCCTGCACGCGGACGGTTGCGCGGGCCCGGCCGACGCCGGCTACCCCGAGGAGTTCCGCCGCCGGACACAGGTGTTCCGTGCCTACGACCACGACGGCGCCATCGTCGGCGGCAAGGTCGTCCAGCCCGGGACCGCGCAGGAAGAGGCCGCCGCCCGGTTGCTGGCGGACCCCGACGTCGCCTTCGTCCAGACCCGCAACGTCATCTACGGGTGCTACATGCTGACGATCCGGCGCGAGCCGGCTCCACTACAGCTTGACGAGCGGGGCGTAGCGCAGGACCAGGCGCTTGGTGCCGCCGGATCCGAAGTCGACCGTGGCCTGGGCCTTGTCGCCCGCGCCGGTGACCTCGACGACGGTGCCGAGGCCGAAGGCGTCGTGGCTGACCCGGTCGCCGACGTCGACGGAGATGACCTTCCGGTTGCCGAGGCCGCCGCGCAGACCGCCGGTGGACAGGCCGGTCGCGGCCACGCGGGACTGCGCCGACGAGTAGCTGGTCGACGCGGGGGCGGGCTCGAGCCGCGCCCAGTGCACGGTGTCCGGCGGGATCTCGTCGAGGAAGCGGGACGGCGGGTTGTAGGCCGGCTGCCCCCAGCTGGTGCGCACCTGCGCCCGCGACAGGAACAGCCGCTTCTCCGCGCGGGTGATGCCGACGTAGGCCAGCCGGCGCTCCTCCTCCAGCTCCCGCGGGTCGCCGAGGGCGCGCAGGTGCGGGAAGACGCCGTCCTCGAGCGCGGTCAGGAACACGACCGGGAACTCCAGGCCCTTGGCGGTGTGCAGCGTCATCATCGTGACGACGCCCGCGTCGTCCCCGGTGACCGGGATCTGGTCGGCGTCGGCGACCAGCGAGACCTGCTCGAGGAAGTCGGTGACCGTGCCGTTCGGGTTCGCCGCCTCGAACTCGGCGGCGACCGAGATGAGCTCGTTGAGGTTGTCGACGCGGCCCTCGTCCTGCGGGTCGGTGCTGGCCTGCAGCTCGGTCAGGTAGCCGGTGCGGTCGAGGATGCTCTCCAGCAGTGCGGCCGGGCCCGAGCCGGTCTCGACCAGCCGCTCGAACTCCTCGAGCAGCGCGACGAACTCCTGGATCGCCTTGAGCGAGCGCGTGGCGAGCTCACCGACCTCCGAACAACGCCGCAGGGCTGAGGCGAACGGGATCCGCTCGCGGTCGGCGAAGTTCTCGATGCAGGCCTCCGCCCGCTCGCCGATGCCCCGCTTCGGGGTGTTGATGACTCGGCGCAGGCTCACGATGTCGGTCGGGTTGGCGACGACCTTCAGGTAGGCCAGCGCGTCGCGGACCTCCTTGCGCTCGTAGAAGCGCACCCCGCCGACGACCTTGTAGGGCATGCCGACCCGGATGAACACCTCCTCGAAGACACGGGAGGCGTTGTTGGTCCGGTAGAAGACCGCGATGTCCTTGGGCTGAACGGTGCCCTCGTCGACGAGCGCGTCGATCTGCTCGGCCACCCAGGCGGCCTCGTCGTGCTCGTTGTCGGCGACGTAGCCCTCGATCAGCTCGCCGTCGCCGGAGTCCGTCCACAGGTTCTTCGGCCGGCGGGCGGTGTTGCGGGAGATGACCTGGTTGGCGGCCTTCAGGATCCGCTGCGTGGAGCGGTAGTTCTGCTCCAGCAGGAGCGTGGTGGCGTCCGGGTAGTCGCGCTCGAACTCGTCGATGTTGCGGATCGTCGCGCCGCGGAAGGCGTAGATCGACTGGTCGGCGTCGCCGACGACGCACAGCTCGGCGCGGGGGACGGCGCCCTCGCCGGTGCCCACCAGCTCCTTCACCAGCATGTACTGCGCGTGGTTGGTGTCCTGGTACTCGTCGACCATGACGTGCCGGAACCGGCGGCGGTAGTGCTCGGCGACGTCGGGGAACACCTGCAGCAGGTGCACGGTGTTCATGATCAGGTCGTCGAAGTCCATGGCGTGCGCCTGGCGCAGCCGCTGCTGGTAGAGCTTGTAGACCTCCGCGAGCACCTTCTCCGGCGCCGTCTGCGGGACGTAGCCCTCTTCGTCGATGAGCTCGTTCTTCAGGTTGGACACCTGCGCCGCGAGGCTCCGGCCCGGATAGCGCTTCGCGTCGAGGTCGAGGTCGCGGGCGACCATCGTCATCAGCCGGACCGAGTCGCCCTGGTCGTAGATCGTGAACGACGACTTCAGGCCGAGCTTGGCGGCCTCGGCGCGCAGGATCCGCACGCACATCGAGTGGAACGTCGACACCCACATCGCCCGGGCCCGCGGCCCGACGAGGGAGGCGACGCGCTCCTTCATCTCCCCCGCGGCCTTGTTGGTGAAGGTGATCGCGAGGATCTCCCCGGGCTGGGCGTGCCGGGCGCCGAGCAGGTAGGCGATGCGGTGCGCGAGCACCCGGGTCTTGCCGGAGCCGGCGCCCGCGACGATGAGCAGGGGCCCGCCCTCGTGGACGACGGCCTGGCGCTGCGGGACCGTTGAGCCCGGCGAGCATCCGGTCGAGATCACGCCCGACCGAACCCTTGGCGGTGCGCTGGAGGGCGGCGGTACCCGGCAGGGCCTCCTGGACGCTGCTCATGAACGCAGCTCCGCGCAACACAGCTCCGCTGGGGATTCGGACGCCTGCGGCGCACCTCTCCTGGGGAACCGGAAGCCTTCGGCGCACTCACTACATCACTGTAAGCCGGTCGAGGGACAGTCCCCGGCCGCCGTCCACGTGCGCCACACCCGCCCCACTGTCGGTCGTGGCCATCCCCCGGGTCGCTGTGGCACACTCGGCCCGTGCTCGCCACGGTCAGCTTTTTTTACGGTCACCGGAGTCCGGTGTCCGTCACCGCTGGCTGAGCACACGCCGCAACAGACGCCCCGGGCCCGAGGAGCCCGGGGCGTTTCTCGTTCCAGGGGTCCGACGGCCACAGCACCCCGAAGGAACCCCGATGAGCACCCTCACCGCCTCCACTCCCCCCGCTGCGACCGACCCGATCGACCCCGCGGAGCGGATCAGCGAGCTGCGCGGCGCGATCGACGCGTGCGACGCCGAGATCATCGCGCTCGTGCAGCGCCGGCTGGCCATCTCGCAGGAGATCGGCTCACTGCGCGCGGCCTCGGGGGGCACCCGCCTGTCCCTGGCCCGTGAGCAGCAGGTGCTCGCCCGCTTCGGTGCGGCCCTCGGTCGCGACGGCGCCGCGCTCGGCATGATGCTGCTGCGCCAGGGCCGCGGCCGACTCTGAGCAGGTCGGGCGGCCGCCCGACGGTTGTATCCAGCCCCCCACCCGGGCCCTCTTCCGGTCGACATCACCCCCGACCCGGAAGACGTGAGAGCCATGGCGCAGCCCACCGCTGACTTCCCGTTCGCGTACCGCCTGCCCACCGACGTGGCGCTGCAGATCCCCGGCCCGTCGCCCGCGCTGGTGACGATGGGCTCGCCGCGACGCCGCCTCGTCGTCCTGGTGCTCACGTGCCTCGCCCTCGCCGGCGGCCTGGCCGCGACCCTGCCGTCCGGTGACGCGCAGGCGATGGTCAAGCAGGAGTGCGTCTTCGACCTCGACGCCGGCTCGAACTCCACGAACGATCCCGTCCTCTGCTTCTAGCCCCCTCCACGTCCGAGCCCGGGACGTCGACTCCGCCCGCCCTGACCCTGCGGACCGTCGCCGACCCGGGCCCGGATGGGCCGGTGCGCCTCTCCGCAGGGGGGACGGGGACGCATACCGGCCCGCGGGGCCGGTCGGGTGGTGGACGGCGACCCGACCGGCCCCGTGCCCCCTGTCACGTCCCGCCGGGCTGCGTCGTCTTCATGGACACCACACCCCATGGAGAGGACGCACGACATGCCCCGCATCCCGCTCGACCCGCCCCGCACGAGGCTCTACCGCCTCGCCGAGTGGTACGCGCGTCGCACCTACGGCGCGGTGCCCGATCCCCTGCCCGCCATGGCGCACAACATGCCCGTCCTGGTCACCGACCTCCGCTTCGAGATGTCCCTCGCCCGGTGGAAGCGGCTCGACCCGACCCTGAAGGCCCTGGCCGTCATGGCCTCGGCGGTCACCATCGGCTGTTCCTGGTGCGTGGACTTCGGCTACTGGGAGACCACCCAGCGCGGGATCGATCCGGTGAAGATGCGCGACGTCCCGCGCTGGCGCGACAGCGACGTCTACACCGATCTGGAGCGGCAGGTCATGGCCTACGCCGAGGCCGCGACCGCCACCCCGCTCGAGGTGACCGACGAGATGGTCGCCGGGCTCCGGCGGCACCTGGACGACGCGCAGCTGGTCGAACTCACCATGATGGTGGCCGTGGAGAACGTCCGGTCGCGGTTCAACAGCGCCCTCGGGCTGACCAGCCAGGGCTTCAAGGACCGCTGCGAGATCCCGGCGCAGGCGTCGGGACGCGCGGGCGCATGAGCACGGCGCTCGCCCCGTTCGACCGGCACCGGCGGCTGCTGTTCAGCGTGGCGTACCAGATGCTGGGCAGCGTCGCGGACGCCGAGGACGTCGTCCAGGACGCGTGGCTGCGGTGGTCGGCGGCCGACCGTGGCGACGTCGTCGACGAGCGCGCCTACCTGGTGCGGATCACCAGCCGGCTCGCCCTCGACCGGCTCGGCTCCGCGCGGGCCCGCCGCGAGAGCTACGTCGGGCCGTGGCTGCCGGAGCCCCTGCTGACCGGCGGGGCACCGGTCGCCTCCGCTCCGCCGTCGCCGGAGCCGGACGAGGCCGCCGAGCTCGGCGAGCAGGTGTCGCTCGCCCTGCTCGTCGTGCTCGAGACCCTGACCCCCGCCGAGCGGGCGGTCTTCGTGCTGCGGGAGGCGTTCGGGATGTCGGTGGCCGAGGTGGCCGCTGCCCTCGGCCGCAGCGAGCCCGCCGTCCGCCAGATGGCGCACCGCGCCCGCGAGCACGTGCATGCCCGGCAGCCCCGGTTCGACGCCGACCGGCAGGCCCAGCGCGAGGTGACCGAGCGGTTCTTCGCGGCCGTCGCGGGTGGGGACGTCGAGTCGTTGCTCGCGGCGCTGGCGCCGGACGTCGTGCTGATCAGCGACGGCGGGGGCAAGGCCTCGGCCGCCCGGCGGCCGATCACCGGCGCGGACAAGGTCGCCCGCTTCCTGGTGGGCATCGCCGAGAAGGGCGGCGACCTTCCCGGGCTGCGGATCGAGGTGGCGGAGGTCAACGGGCAGCCCGCGATCGTCGGCTGGGTGGGGACCGAGCCCTTCGGGTCGATCTCCCTCGCGGTGGCCGACGGCCGGATCGAGCAGGTCCTGGTCATGGTCAACCCGGACAAGCTCGCCGGACTCGTCCTTCCCTGACGGCCCTGGGGGCACGGGGTCCTTCTTCTAGGCTCCGGCGGTGACCATGCCTCCCCCGCACACGCCCGCCGAGCACGTCGAGCGCGTCCTGTGCGTGATGGCGCATCCCGACGACGTCGACTTCGGCACGGCCGGGACCATCGCCGGCTGGACCGCGGCGGGCACCGAGGTCTCCTACTGCATCGTCACCGACGGCGACGCCGGCGGGTTCGACGACACCCCGCGGGAGCAGATGCCCCTCCTGCGGCGGGCCGAGCAGGAGGCGGCCGCCGCGGTGCTCGGCGTGAAGGACGTGCGCTTCCTCGGCTACCCCGACGGGCGGCTCGAGCTCACCCTGGACCTGCGCAGGGACATCAGCCGGGTCATCCGCCAGGTGCGGCCGCAGCGGGTGGTGACCAGCTCGCCGGAGCGGTTCTGGGACCGGATCGGCGCCAGCCACCCCGACCACATGACCGTCGGGGAGTCGACGCTGCGGGCGGTCTACCCCGACGCGCGCAACCCGTTCGCCTTCCCCGAACTGCTCGACGACGAGGGCCTGGAGGCGTGGACGGTGTCGGAGGTGTGGCTCGGCGCGAGCCCGCGGGCCGACCACGCCGTCGACGTCACGGACACGGCCGCGCAGAAGTTCGCCGCCCTGGCATGCCACGTCACGCAGGTGAGCCACGCCCCCGATCTGGAGAAGTTCGTGACCGAGTGGATGCGGCGCACCGCCGAGCGGTTCGGCCTCCCCGACGGGCGCCTGGCCGAGGCGTTCCACGTCGTCCACACCGCCTGATCGGGCGGCGAAGGCGGGGCCGGTCCGGAGACCGGCCCCGCCATCACGACGTGACGGGAACGCCAGGTGACGACGAGCGCCGCTACGGCGTCGCCGGCTCGAACGTGCCCTCCGGGCCGGCCGGTGCCGGCAACGGCGAACGGCTCCGCCGGGCACCGCCGTGCCCTTGTCCCCGTTCACGGACTCCGTCGAGTACGCGAACGTCAGCATCGCGAACGCGATCAGGTCACTGTTGACCTCGAGCGCGTGCCGGTTGTTGTTCTCGGAAGGTGTCGCAGGCCAGGTGGTAGCACGGGTCGAACTGCTCACCGGCGGTACCGCCCCAGATCGCCTGCCTGCTCCTGCCGTCTTGACCTCCTCGGCCCCGGTGAACAGGCCACCCGCCGGGATGCCGGCGAGGATGAAGGCCTCGTAGTCGCTCCGGCCGGAGAACTCGGTGTCGTCGTAGGGCTCTCCGATCGCCGTGTAGTACGACTCGTAGAGGTCCTCGATGGCCGCCGAACCCCGCGGGATGGTCACGCCCTCGGGCGCCGCGAACGTCGACTGGTCCGCGTCGTACACCATGAAGATGTAGTTCGGCGAGCCGACCATGTCGTAGTTCATGTAGAGCGCGATGCGGTTGCCGCTCCTGCTGCGACAGCCCGGCGACGTAGTCCGCGGAGCCGAGCAGGCCCATGCTCCTCGGCCGCCCACCAGGCGAACCGCAGCGTGTTCTCGTGCTGGGTGTTGGCCATCATCAGCGCCGTCTCGAGCAGCGCGGCCGAGCCCGAGCCGTTGTCATTGATCCCCGGCCCCTCGGTGACGCTGTCGAGGTGGGCGCCGGCCATGACGACGTTCTTCGTGTCATTGCCCGGCAGCTCGGCGATCACGTTGAAGTCGGTCCGCGTCTCGGGCGGAATCACGTCGATGAACGCCGTGGAACCCGCCTGCGGCGAGGGCCGACGCCGTCGGCGAAGCTGGCACCGACGACCGGGATGCCGTGGGTGACCGGTCCGGGGGCGCCCGGAATCGGCGGGTCCACGCTCGTGGCGTCCGCGACGATCAGTGCTTCCCGGTCCGGCGTGTTGCCCTGGTTGAAGATGATCACGGCCTCGGCGCCGGCCTGCTCGGCGTAGAACGCCTTCGTCCCGAAGAAGCAGGTGCCGCGCTGGACCAGCGCGATGTCGGCCGGACCGCTCCAGTCGATGCCCGCGAAGTCCGCGGCCTCGCAGCCACTGGTCGACGCCCGCGGTGGTGTGAGATTGATGTCGACCGGGATGACCTGGCCCTCGACGGTCCCCGAGCCGCTGCCCGTGAAGGGGCCGGTCTCGTAGTCCGCCTCGACCGGCGTCAGCTGGCGCAGCGATCGACGGGAAGTTGAACTCGAACTCGACCGGGTCGAGCGTCACCTGGTACCCGGCCTCTTCGAGGAGGCCGGCCACGTACTCGACGCTGTCCGCGTAGCCCTGCGTGCCGGCGGCCCGGGTGCCCGGGAAGAACGGGTCGGCGTTGTTGTCGGCGATCTCCTGCAATGCCGCCTGGTGTTCCCGCACGCCCTTCAACGTCACGCAGCCGAGAAGCTCGGCGTAGGTGTCGTTCACGCGGTCCTCGCAGGCCACGGGCGGTGCCGCGCTCGCGGCGGCCGCGGGCAGCATCAGCGCTACGAGCAGTCCGCCGGCGCCTGCGGCGACGGCACGCCTCGCCGGCCTGATTCGATCGTCCATCGAGATCCCCTCTCTCGCCGGCGGGCGACAGTGACCGCCGGATACGGAATGGTTACCGAGGGCCGTGAGCTTTGTCCGGGCAGACGACCCCGTACAGGGGCGTCCATGGCACGGGCGCCGGAACGAGTGGACAGAATGCGCGAGGGATGCCAGGACACCCCCGATGAGCACGGAAGATCACGGAACGTGGTGGACGCGCCGAAGGCGCCCCAGGTGACTCTTCGTTCGATCCGGATGACGCTCGGTCAAACGAGCCGGTCGGTCAGATCAGGCGGTTGGTGGACGCCCAGCGGGTGAGCTCGTTGCAGCAGCGGGAGGACCGCCTCGTCGAGCTGACCGCACGGGGCGGTGGCAGCCTGCCGGCATGGCAGAGCAGGAATGGGAGCAGTTGGTCGAGCGGGCCGTCGGCGGGCCGGTCACCCGCGGCACGATGTTCGGCTCGCAGGGACTGCGCACCGGCACGAAGTTCTTCGCGATCTGGTGGCACGAGCAGCTGGTGCTCAAGCCCGGCCCCGACCGGCTCGAGCAGATGGTCGCCTCCGGCGACGGCGAGCCGTTCGAGCCGATGGCCGGGCGGCCCATGAACGGCTGGGTGGTCGTGCGTCCCTCGGTCGAGTGGGCAGCGCTGGTCGACGAGGCGCGAGCGTTCGTGGCGGCGCAGCAGAAGTAGGTCAGAGGAGGCGGTTGGTCGCCGCCCACCGGGTCAGCTCGTTGCGGTTGGACAGCTGGAGCTTGCGCAGCACGTTGGACGCGTGCGACTCCACCGTCTTGACCGAGATGAACAGTCGCTGCCCGATCTCGCGGTAGGTGTAGCCGCGGGCCAGCAGCTGCATGACCTCGCGCTCGCGGGCGCTGAGCAGGTCGAGCCCCGGGTCGGTCGCCTCCTCCTCGGGCGCCGGCACGGCCGCCGCACCGCCGGCCGAGAAGGCGTCGAGCACGAACCCGGCGAGCCGCGGGCTGAAGACGACGTCGCCGTCGGCCACCCGCCGGACGGCGTCGACGAGGTCCGGGCCGGAGATGGTCTTCGTGACGTAGCCACGGGCCCCGGCACGGATGACGGCGATGACGTCCTCCGCCGCGTCGGACACCGACAGCGCCAGCCAGCGGACGTCGGGCAGCTCGAGGCGCAGCGTCTCGAGCACGGCCCGCCCTCCGCCACCGGGCAGGTGCACGTCCAGCAGGACGACGTCGGGCTTCGCGGCGCGGATGCCGTCGACGGCGGCCGGCACGTCGGCGGCCTCCCCGACGAACGTCACGTCGTCCCCGAGTTCGGCGCGCACGCCGGCGCGGACCATCGCGTGGTCGTCGACCACGAAGACGCGGGGGTTCGCTCTGTCCGTGGGTGAGCCGATGCGGTCATGTGGCGATCCTCGGCAGCACCAGCTCCACTTCGGTCCCTTCTCCGGCCGCGGACCGGATCTCCGCCGTCCCGCCCAGCCGGGTGAGCCGGCCGTACACCGAGTCCCGCAACCCGCGCCGGTCGTCGGAGACCGTGGCGGGGTCGAAGCCCTTGCCGCGGTCCCGGACGAAGACCGACACCCGCTCCGGCGTCACCTCGGTGTAGAGGTCGGCGGCGGTCGCCCCGGAGTGCTTGGCGGCGTTGACCAGCGCCTCCCGAGTGGCGGCGCCGAGCCCGGCGAGTGCGTCGTCGACCGGCGCGTCACCGACCACCACCGGGTCGACGATCAGCGAGTGGTCGCTCTCCACCTCCGCCACCATGCCGGCCACGAGCCCGGCCCAGGTGCCGCCCTCGCGGACGACCTTGGGGTCGTAGAGCCAGGCGCGCAGCTCGCGCTCCTGGCTGCGCGCCAGCCGGCTCACCGCCTGCGGCTCGTCGGAGTGTCGCTGGATGAGGGCGAGCGTCTGCAGCACCGAGTCGTGCAGGTGTGCCGCGACGGCGGCCCGCTCCTCCGAGCGGATGCGCGCCGAGCGCTCCTGGGAGCGGGAGTCGAGCAGCCGCCGCCAGAGCGGCGCGCTGGCCAGCACGAGGCCGGTGAGGATCACCAGGGTCGCGGCGAAGCCGTCCCGCGCGTCGGCCAGCTGACCGGTCGTGGCCAGCAGCAGCACCACGCCGCCGGCGGCGACGGCGGCGCCACCCGCCAGGGCCCACCGCACACCGGGCAGGGCGAGCGTCCGGTCGGTGTCCAGCTGGCGCCAGATGACCGCCATGCCGGCGGCGACGAGGACCAGCGGCAGGACGACCTCGCCGCCGCCCCAGGTGGAGAGCTGACCCAGCACCACCACGGCGACGAACGCCATGACGATCAGGCCCAGCCACTGCCGCTTCCCGGTGGGCCGAGGCCCGATGACCGGTGTCGGGTCCTGGGTGCCCGGAGCGGCGACCGGCATCATCAGCCAGAGCAGCGCGTAGGCGACGACGCCGACGCCCGCGGTCGCGAGGACGGCGAAGGCGACGCGGACGATCAGCGGGTCCTGCCGCAGATGCGCCGCCGTCCCCACCGCGACGCCGGCCAGCAGCCGCCCGCTGTGCGGGCGCACCAGGGGCGGCCGCACCACGGCAGGCGGGCCGGGCGGCGCCAGGCCCGGTGAGGTGGTCACGGTGGTGGTCACGGTAACGATGGTCGCACCGCTGGGCCCCGCTCCAACACCGGTGATCACCCTGGAAGAGCAGCCGGTCCCGAACCAGGGTCGGATGGGGGCGTTCCCTGATGGATTCGGACGGCCACGCTCGCCACTCTCATGGCATGACATCGGCACCGCCCCCCGCACCCCCCTCCGCCGAACCCCCGCCGGCCTGGCAGCCCCCGCCGCCCCCGGCCGGTCCGCCGGTCCGCACCCAGCTGCGCCGCAGCCGCACCGACAAGATCATCGGTGGGGTCAACGGTGGGCTGGCCGAATACAGCGGCATCGACCCCCTGCTCTGGCGGGTCGGCTTCGTCGCACTGGCCTTCGCCGGCGGCACCGGCGTGATCGTCTACCTGCTGTTGTGGCTGCTCATGCCGGCCGGTCCGCCGGGGCCGGCACGGCGCGCGGCGGGCGCGCGGTGGGCCGCGCGCCCCGGGCTGTGCGCAAGGCCGGACCGCGCTCACCGGTCCCCGGGGTCACGATCGCCGCGCTGCTGATCGTCGTCGGCGTGCTGGTCCTGATCACCCGGCTCACCGGCATCGACATCGGCCCCCGGATCTTCCTCGGCTCCGCCCTTCTGGTGGTCGGACTCGGCCTGATCGCCGCGGCCTACTCCACCGGGCGAACGGGCCGCGGCGGCCTGATCGCGCTCGGGATCGTGCTGTCCCTCGCGCTGGTCAGCGCAGCGGCCGAACCCTGGCGGGGGGTCGACGGCGACATCCGGCGACCGGCTCTACGCGCCGGAGACCGCGGCCCAGGTGCACGGCGAGTACCACGGCGGCATCGGCGACATGCGGCTCGACCTGTCCGACGTCGACGTGAGCAACCTGACCGGCCCATCAGCACCCAGCTGGACGCCGGCGTCGGCGACGTCACCGTCATCGTTCCCCGCGATGCCGACGTCCGCGTGAACATCGACTCGGGCATCGGCTCGGTGGACGTGTTCGACGAGGGCAATCAAGGTCAGGGCTTCTACGAGGGCGAGGGCTCCGGGTCGTGGGTCGGCGACGACGAGGCCGAGATCGTGCTCACCGTGAACGCCGGTATCGGAGACGTGGAGGTGTCCCGTGGCTGACTACAGCGAGTTCCCGACAACCCCGACCGCCTGGCAGGAAGCGCAGCTGCGCGACTGGCAGACCATCACCCCGCTGGAGACCGAGGACCCGGCACCGCCGGCACCCAGGAGGGACGGGTCGCGCTCGTCCCCGGGATCTTCTTCGTCGTCCTGGCGATCTTCCTGATGACCGGTCTGGACCTGCCGTTCGGTCTCT
The DNA here is from genome assembly GCA_963748305.1 of uncultured Actinomycetota bacterium. Taxonomy (GTDB): domain Bacteria; phylum Actinomycetota; class Actinomycetes; order Mycobacteriales; family Geodermatophilaceae; genus Blastococcus_B. The sequence goes on from CAVVIN010000014.1 coordinate 351,521, forward strand.
TCGAGGGCGGGATCCTGTGGCTGGTGCTGATCGGCGCCGGGGTGGCGCTCCTCCTGAGCGAACTCCGGAAGGCACGCCGCAGGCGCTGACCGCACGGGGGCGGGGTGAGGAGCCCGGGGAGCAACCGCTCCCCGGGCTCCCTCGCGTTCCCCCTGTTTGGGGGGATGCTCCCGCAGTCGCGGACTCCTACGTTCCGCTACACGTGATCCGGCATCACGCGTAGCGGCCCCGACGAAGGAGATTCGACATGATCGCGACCCGAGCACGGACGGCACTCGTGGTCCTCGCAGCGGTCGCCCTGCCGCTCGCCCTCGCGCCCGTCGCGTCCGCCGCCGCCGGCCCCAAGCTCATCCAGTACCGGGTGCCGACGGACGGCGCGAGTCCCTCGCACATCACCCCCGCCGACGACGGCAACTTCTGGTTCACCGAGTCGTTCCTCAACGACCAGGGCGTCCAGCCGCACAACGTCGGCCGGATCACCCCCGACGGCGAGGTCACCGAGTTCGCCGTCTGCGACTTCTGCTTCCCGACGGACATCGCCCAGGGCGACGACGGGAACCTGTACTACACCCGCAACGACGCCCCACTCGGCCGGGTCGCCCCGGACGGCACGAACCTGGGCATCGTCGGCACCCTGTTCCAGTTCAACGGCGGCGGCGTCGCCGCACACGCCGACGACCTCTGGATCACCGACTTCAACAACCTCAGCGTCTGGCGCTACGACATCCCGACGGACACGCTCACCGAGTTCCCGGCCCCGGGCACCCTGCCGCTGGACGTGGCGGTCGACTCCGACGGCATCGTCTGGTTCACCGACGGCAACGGGGCGATCGGCCGGCTCGACCCGGCCACGGGTGTCGTCACCACGACCCCCGTTCCCGGCTTCCCGCGCGAGATCAGCATCGCGTCCGACGGGACCGTCTGGTTCACCGAGCGCTTCACGCCGCAGGGCGTCGGCCGGCTCGACCCGGCCACGTCGGCGGTCACCGTCTTCCCGCTGGACGGGGGCCCGCTGTCCCTGGCCCCGACGGCCACCGGCGGCATGTGGGTCACGCGGACGACGGCCGGCAACATCGTGCGCCTGGAGAGCACCGGCACGGTGACGCTCTCGTCGAAGGTGGTGAAGGGCAGCGAACCGTTCGGCATCACCGTCGCTCCCGACGGCGACCCGTGGTTCGCGATGCTCTCCGCGGACAAGATCGGCCACCTGGACCTTCCGTAGGGGTCCCGACCCGACGCCGCAGCGCAGGTCTCGGGCTCGTTCGCGTAACGACCAGGCACGATGCGTTGCGCACGGCCCCGTGACCGGCTCACTCTCGCGGCATGGCACGGGCCGTGCTCCTCCTGGCGCTCATGCTGCTGGCCGGCTGCGCGGGCACGCCGGGCGGCGGCTCACCCGCGGACGACGTCGTCGGCGAGTGGGAACTCGTGTCGGGCACGGCGTCCGGGACGGCGCTGGCGCAGCCCACCAGCGCCAAGGCGACGCTGACGCTGGACGGCACCCAGGCCGGGGGCTCGTCGTTCTGCAACCACTACAGCAGCGGCTACTCCGTCGACGGCGACTCGATCAGCTTCGAGGCGCTCGGCGGGACGGAGATGGGCTGCGAACCGGCCGTCATGGCTGCCGAGACCGCGTACCTGACCGCGCTGGGCGCGGTGACCACCGTGGCCCGGGACGGCACCGACCTGCTGCTGACCGGCCAGGACGTCGAACTGCGGTTCCGGCCCGTGCCGGAGGTGCCCACCAGTCAGCTGGCCGGCACCGACTGGGTGCTGGACACCCTTCTGGACGGCGAGGTCGCGAGCTCGGTCATGGCCGGGTCGGGGCTGCGGTTCGAGCCGGATGGCACGTTCACCGGAACCACCGCCTGCCACACACTCTCCGGGCGGTGGCAACCCACCGGGGACGAGATGCGGTTCCCGGAGTTCACCGCGGCTGAGGAGACCGACTGCCCGCCGGAGCTCGCCGCCCAGGACGCCCACGAGCTCGCGGTTCTCGGCGACGGGTTCCAACTGACGATCGAGGAGAACCGGCTGACGGCGATGGCCGCCGACGGCCGTGGACTGATCTACCGCGACGAGAGCACCGGATGATCCGCGCGGCCGCGACGCTGGCGGCCGGCGTCCTGGCGCTCACCGGATGCGCGACCCTGCCGGACCCGGAGGACCCGCGCGCCGGTCCGGGGTGGACCCAGCTTCCGACACCCCCGTTGTCGCCCCGCACCGGGGCGGCGACAGCGTGGACCGGGTCGGAGGCGCTCTTCCTCGGCGGCGACACGGGCCCTCCGTGCCTCGACACCGGCGCCGGCAGCGGGGACTGCGAGGTGCCTCCCGGTGCCCGGGACGGCGCGGCATTCGACCCCGTCGCCGGGACGTGGCGGCAGACCGCCGAGGCACCTGCGCCTATCCAGGGGTCGCTCCCTACCGCCGTCGCCGGGGACACCGTCTTCCTCTTCTCGGCCGGGCAGCTGCTCGCGTACGACGCATCCGACGACGCCTGGACGGTCCACCCGGGGCCGTCCGGGGCCCCGGAGTACGGCCGGCTCGCCGCAGTCGACGGCTCGGTGGTGCTGGTCGCCGGGGAGCGCCGGCAGGGCGAGCCGTCCGGCCACGCGTTCGACCCGGCGACCGGCAGCTGGGCGCTCCTCCCCGAGGACCCGCTGGGGCCTGCCTTCGACCGCGTCCCGACCGCGACCACCGCAGGGCTGGTCCTGACCGGGCACTCGCTCGTCCCGAACCCCGGCTCGACCGAGCCGTCGTTCGTGCGGGCGGCGGTGTTCGATCCGGGGTCGTCGCGCTGGACCCTGCTGGACGACAGCGACCAGGTCGGCGGCTGGCAGTGGGCCTGGACCGGGCGGCGCCTGGTCGATCCCAACCTCGGCACGGTCGACGGCGGCGAGGTGAACGGCTACGGCCGCGACATCCCCATGGGCGGGGTGCTCGATCCGGCGACCGGCACCTGGGCACCGCTGCCGAACGCTCCCCCGGGTTCCTCCGACGGCTGGTGGGTCGAGGCCCTGGGCGGCCCGCTGACCGCGACCTACGGCTGGGTCTACGACGACCGTGCCGAGTCCTGGACGTTGCTGCCGCGGCCGGACGGCGCCCCGCCGCAGCCGGGCTCGGCGGTGTGGGCGGGGGAAGCGCTCGTCGTCCTCGGCGGAGTCGACGCCAGGGAAGGGATGTCGGTGGACGCGCTGTCGGACAGCGCCTGGATCTGGACGCCCGAGGCCGCCGGCACCGACGGACCACCCGGCGAGGCGGACCTCGCAGGCGTCTGGGCACTGCGGGCAGGGACCTCCGGGGGCGAGGAGATCAGCATCCCCGACCAGGCCCGGGCGACGATCGAGTTCACGTCCGGACGGGTCGGCGGCACGTCGTTCTGCAACCGCTACGGCGGCAGCTACCGCGTTTACGGCGCAGACCTCACGCTCGAGGACGTCGTGGGTACGGACATGGCCTGCGGCGCCGGTGCGCTCCTGGAGGCGGAGGGCGCTTTTCACGACGTGCTGCGCGGCGGTGGCCTGCAGGTTCAGGTCGACGGCGGCGGACTCGTGCTGACCAGCGACGACGGCTCCCTGACCTTCTACCGGCTCCCAGAAGTGCCGACGACGGCGCTGAGTGGGACGCCCTGGGTCCTCGAGTCGCTGGTCGACGGCGGGACGACGTCCTCGGCGGTGGGCGAGCCCGCGGTCCTGCAGTTGCGGCAGGGCGGCTCCTTCACGGCCTCCACCGGGTGCCGATCGTTACGAGGGCACCTGGGACACGAACGGCGACTCGGTCGTCCTCGACGACTACGCGTACCACACGATCGGTTGCTTGCCCCCGGTCGAGGGACAGGACCGAGCTCGTCCTGGAGATGCTGGGCGGCGGGTTCCAGGTCTCGATCGACGACGACCTCCTGACCGTCTCCGACGTCGACGCGCACGGCATGGAGCGCCCGGTTCTCACCTACCGCGCGACGGGATAGTCGGAGTGGATTCGTCGGCGTTACCTGCGCGAATCCACTCCGCTCACTCCCACTCGATGGTGCCCGGCGGCTTGCTGGTGACGTCCAGCGTGACCCGGTTGACCTCGCGCACCTCGTTGGTGATGCGCGTGGAGATCTTCGCCAGCACGTCGTAGGGCAGACGGGTCCAGTCCGCGGTCATGGCGTCCTCGCTGGACACCGGCCGGAGCACGATCGGGTGCCCGTACGTGCGGCCGTCGCCCTGCACGCCCACCGAGCGGACGTCGGCCAGCAGCACCACCGGGCACTGCCAGATCTCGCGGTCCAGCCCCGCCGCGGTCAGCTCGGCACGGACGATCGCGTCGGCCCTGCGCAGCACATCGAGCCGCTCCTGGGTGACCTCGCCGACGATCCGGATGCCCAGTCCGGGGCCGGGGAACGGCTGGCGCCACACCATGGCCTCGGGCAGTCCGACCTGGATGCCGACCTCGCGGACCTCGTCCTTGAACAGCGTCCGCAGGGGCTCGACCAGGGTGAACTGGAGGTCCTCGGGCAGCCCGCCGACATTGTGGTGGCTCTTGATGTTCGCCGTTCCGGAGCCGCCACCGGACTCGACGACGTCGGGGTAGAGCGTGCCCTGCACGAGGAAGTCGACGGTCTCGCCGTGCGCCTTGACGTCGACGACGACGTCGAGCGCGGCCTGTTCGAAGACCCGGATGAACTCCCGGCCGATGATCTTGCGCTTCTCCTCGGGGTCGGACACCCCGGCCAGCGCGGTGAGGAACTGCTCGCGGGCGTCGACCACGCGCAGGTCCACGCCCGTGATCGCGACGAAGTCCCGCTCGATCTGCTCGGTCTCGCCCTCGCGCATCAATCCGTGGTCGACGTAGACGCAGGTGAGCCGTTCGCCGATCGCCTGCTGCACGAGGGCCGCGGCGACGGCGGAGTCGACGCCCCCGGACAGCGCGCACAGGGCGTGGCCGTCACCGACCTGCGCGCGGATCCGCTCGACCTGCTCCTCGACGACGTTGGCCATCGTCCAGGTCGGCTCGAGGCCCGGCGATGTCGAACAGGAAGTGCTCGAGCACCGACTGCCCGTGCGAGGTGTGCCGGACCTCGGGGTGGAACTGGACGCCGGCGAGCTTGCGGTCGACGTCCTCGAACGCGGCCACCGGGGCGCCGGTCGACGTCGCCGTGACGGTGAAGCCGGGCGGCGCCTGCGAGACGGCGTCCCCGTGGCTCATCCAGACCGACTGCTGCACCGGCAGCGAGCCGAACAGCCGGCCCTCGGTGGTGACGGTCAGCGGGGTGCCGCCGTACTCCCGGTCGCCGGTGTGCGCGACCGAGCCGCCCAGGCTCTGGGCCATGGCCTGGAAGCCGTAGCAGATGCCGAACGCGGGGACGCCGGCCTCGAACAGCGCCGGGTCGACCTGCGGGGCGCCGGGTTCGTAGACGCTCGACGGGCCGCCGGACAGCACGATGGCGGCGGGCTTGCGCGCGAGGATCTCGTCGACCGGCACCGTCGAGGAGACGATCTCGGAGTAGACCCCGGCCTCGCGGATCCGCCGGGCGATCAATTGCGCGTACTGGGCACCGAAGTCGACGACGAGGACGGTCGGGAAGTCCATCAGCCCGCTCGACCACCACTCTGTTGATGCACTGGGGCCCCCTCCGGGGGCCCCTCCCCCGATGACCAGATCGACCCGCTGGAACTCCTTGAGGTCGCGGTAGCCGGTCTTGGCCATGGTGCGGCGCAGCGCGCCGAACAGGTTGGTGCGGCCGTCGGCGGTCGCGGCCGGGCCGAGCAGCACCTGCTCCAGGGAGCCGAGCGGCTCCACGGGGGCCGAGGCGCCGCCGCGCGGCAGCCGCGGGTGCGCAGCGACCGAGTCCCACCAGATGCCGCCGCCGGGCGACTCGGCGGCGGCCCGCAGCGGCTCCCCCAGCTGGACGGCGTCGGCGCCGCACGCCAGCGCGCGGGCGATCGCGCCGCTGTTCTCGATCCGGCCGTTGGCGATGACGTGCACGTACCGCCCGCCGGTCTCGTCGAGGTAGTCGCGGCGGGCGGCGGCGGCGTCCGCGATCGCGCTGGCCAGCGGGATGCGGATGCCCATGACGGCGTCGCCGGTACTGAAGCTGTCCGCCCCGACGCCGACGATCACGCCGGCCGCACCGGTGCGCATGAGGTGCAGCGCGGTCTGGTAGTTCGCGGCGCCTCCGACGATCACCGGCACGTCGAGGTCGGCGATGAACTCCTTGAGGTTGAGCGCGTCGCCCTGCGACGTCACGTGCTCGGCGGAGACGATCGTGCCCTGGATGACCAGCAGGTCGACGCCGGCCGCCAGCGCCGCGGGGGCGAGCTGCAGCGTGTGCTGCGGGGAGACGCGGACCGCCGTCGTGACGCCGGCGTCGCGCATCTCCTTGATGCGGGCGGTGATCAGGTCCGGCTGCACCGGCTTCGCGTAGATCTCCTGCAGCAGCGCCACCGGCGGGGCGCCGGCGGCGCCCGCCTCGCGCAGCCGCCGGTAGACCGGCGCGGGGTCGTCGTACCGGGTCCACAGCCCTTCGGCGTTGAGCACGCCGAGGCCGCCGGCCTGCCCGACCGCGATCGCGGTGTCGGGGCTGACGACGGCGTCCGACGCGCTGGTCACCAGCGGGATGTCGAACCGGAAGGCGTCGATCTGCCAGGCGGTGGAGACGTCGTCGACGTCGCGGGTCCGCCGGGACGGGACGATCGACACCTCGTCCAGGTCATAGCCTCGTCGGGCGAACCGGCTCATGCCGATCTCGACGGTGTCTCGTGCACTCACGTGGTTCACCGGCTGCGGTAGTTCGGGGCTTCGACGGTCATCTGGATGTCATGCGGGTGGCTCTCGACGAGGCCCGCGGACGTGATGCGGGTCAGCTGACCGCGCTCCTTCAGGTCGGCGATGGTGGCCGCACCGGCGTAGCCCATCGAGGCCCGGAGCCCGCCGACGAGCTGGTGGGCGACCCCGGACAGCGCGCCCCGGTAGGGCACCTGGCCCTCGATGCCCTCGGGGACGAGCTTGTCGTCGGAGAGGACGTCGTCGGCGAAGTAGCGGTCGCGGCTGAACGACTGGTTGCCGCGCTTCTGCATCGCGCCCAGCGACCCCATGCCGCGGTAGGTCTTGAACTGCTTGCCGTTCATGAAGACCAGCTCGCCGGGGGCCTCCTCGACGCCGGCGAACAGGCCGCCGATCATCACGGTGTCGGCGCCGGCCACGAGGGCCTTCGCGATGTCGCCGGAGTGCTGCAGGCCGCCGTCGGCGATGACCGGCACCCCGGCCGGCCCGGCCGCCAGCCACGCCTCGTAGATGGCACTGACCTGCGGGACGCCGACGCCGGCGACCACGCGGGTGGTGCAGATCGAGCCCGGGCCGACACCGACCTTCACCGCGTCCACCCCGGCGTCGATGAGCGCCTGCGCACCGGCGCGGGTGGCGACGTTGCCGCCGACGACCTCCACACCGTTGTCGCCGCCGAAGTCCTTCTTGACCCGCGTGACCATGTCCAGCACGGCCCGCTGGTGCCCGTGCGCGGTGTCGACGACGAGCACGTCGACGCCGGCTTCGACCAGCAGCCCGGCGCGCTTGTAGGCGTCGTCGCCCACGCCGAGCGCGGCGCCGACGACGAGGCGGCCGTCGGCGTCCTTGGTGGCGTCGGGGTACTGGTCGCGCTTGACGAAGTCCTTGACGGTGATGAGCCCGCGCAGCCGGCCGGCCTCGTCGACCAGGGGCAGCTTCTCGATCTTGTGCTGGCGCAGCAGGCCCAGCGCGGTGTCGGGGTCGACACCGACGGGCGCGGTGACCAGCGGCATCGGCGTCATGACGTCGCGGACGAGGCGGTGCTGGTCGGTCTCGAAGCGCATGTCGCGGTTGGTGACGATGCCGACGAGCACGCCGTCGTCGTCGACCACCGGGGCGCCGGAGATGCGGTAGCGGCCCGACAGCGCGTCGACCTCGGCGAGGGTGTTGTCCGGCGAACAGGTGACCGGGTTGGTGACCATGCCGGCCTCGGAGCGCTTCACCAGATCGGCCTGGCCGGCCTGCTCCTCGGCGGCGAGGTTGCGGTGCAGGACGCCGACGCCGCCGACGCGGGCCATGGCGATCGCCATCCGCGCCTCGGTCACCGTGTCCATCGCGCTGGAGAGCAGCGGGACGGCGATCCGGATGCGCCGGGTCAGCCGGGAGCTGGTGTCGACCTCGGCCGGTACGACGTCGGACGCGCCCGGGATGAGCAGGACGTCGTCGTAGGTGAGGCCGAGTGAGGCGAACTTCGCCGGCAGCTCAGGCACACGGTCGTCGGGCTGCATGAAGCCGCCACCCCTTCGATCGGGACCGGCACCCTCGGTGGGCGCGCGGGGGTTCCCCCTGATCGTAGGCGGCAGCAGGAATCGGTCGATGTGATCCCCGTCGGGCTACTACCGTGGGCCCGTGACTCCGTTCGACGACGCATCCGGTCCCGACTTCGGGCCCGCCGATCCTTCAGGCCCGCCGCCGCTGACCATGGAGGAGCGCGCCGGCGTCCTCGACGACCTGGCCGAGCTCGAGGTGTTCCGCACGCTGCTCGAGCCGACCGGCATCAAGGGCATCGTCGTCGACTGCCCCGACTGCGACGAGGAGCACCACGTCGACTGGGCGCTGATGCAGTCGAACCTCCGGCAGCTCCTCGACGAGGGCCAGACCGGCCGGCACGAGCCCCCGTTCGACCCGGACCCCGACGACTACGTCAGCTGGGACTACGCCAGCGGCTACGCCGACGGGGTGGCCGCGATGGCCGAGCGCGACGAGCCGACCGGCCGCCACGGCAGCGGCCGGCACGCCCGCGAGGATTGAGCCGCGCAAGATCAGAAAGCACTAGGCCGCTCTCCGATCGTCGGAGACAGCCCTCAGCGCGTGGTGATCTACCTCAGCTCATCATTCCGCGGCGGAAACCGAGCGCGACGGCCTCGGCGCGGTCCTTGGCGCCGAGCTTGCGGAACAGCCGGCGGGCGTGGGTCTTGATGGTGTCCTCGGACAGGTAGAGCTCGCGGCCGATCTGGGCGTTGCTCTTGCCCTGGCTCATGCCGGTGAGCACCTGCATCTCGCGCATGGACAGCGTCACTGTCGGGGTGGTCTCGCGGACCGCGGCGCGCACCGTCGTCGGGGCGGAACTGGCCAGCGGAGCAGCGCCGCTCCAGGCGGGGACGCCGCTCTGCTGCGGGATGCGGACGCCGTCGGCACGCAGGCCGACGCGGGACAGGCCCAGGCCCATCTCGATCGGGGTGGCGTCCCAGCGGAGGTACCCGCGGGCACCGAAGGCCACGGCGGCCCGGACGCTCTCGGCGTCGTCGGGGGCGCCGAGCACGAGCACGTTGAGGCCCGGGTGGGCGCGCAGCGCCTGGGTGGCGGCGGACAGCCCGGTGTCGACGGCACGCTGGGTACCGACGAGCAGGACGTCGGGCGTCCGGGTCGCCAGCCGCGCCATCAGCGAGGCGGCGTCACCCACGACCTCGACCCGGCCCACGAAGGGCAGGGCCACGAGGCGCGACGCGACGTCGTCCCGGACCCGGCGACGCTCGTCGTACACCCAGACGGTGGCCCCGTTCACGGGCCCGCGCATCCTGTCGTCGATCAAGCTGTCTCCTCGGGTCACCCGGCCGCAGGCGGCCGGGTCGTGACCAGCCGGGCGGTGCCCGGCCGGATACTGCTCGGGCGGGGCCCCCACTCGGGGAGCGCCCGCCTCCGCGCTGGTCGTGCACGGAAATCCGGTGTTCCCCCTCCGGATTCGGCACGTCCGAGAACCACCTTGATCGACTCGAAGGGGCAGCAACAGCGGCCCTCACCCCGGGGGGTGAGGGCCGCTCTCATCAAGATCCAGAAAAAAATGGCCCGAAAAGTTGCGATCACGACGTGTTTGACCATGCGGGCCTACGGGCACCCGGCCACCTGCAGCCGGACAGCCCCCTCCGGCTCATCCATTCCTGGAGGAGACATGGCTGATATCCGGAGACTCCCGACACCCGTCGCCGAAGTCTGGGACTGGCAGCTCCATGGAGCCTGCCGTGGCGAGAACACGTCCCTCTTCTTCCATCCGGACGGCGAACGCGGTCCCGCACGTGCCCGGCGGCAGAACGCGGCGAAGGCGGTCTGCGCCCGGTGCCCGGTCGTCGAAGCCTGTCTCAAGCACGCGCTGTCGGTCCGCGAGCCCTACGGGGTCTGGGGCGGCATGAGCGAGGAGGAACGGGCCCGGCTGATCGCCGCGGAGCCCGCCGCCGTCGCCGCCGGGGTCTGACAGCCCACCACACACGCCGAAGAGGGCGGGTCCGGATTACTCCGGACCCGCCCTCTTCGTGTCTGGCGTTCAGCCGTCCTGGCTCACGGTATCGGGGTCCTGGCTCACCGTCGACAGTGAGCCAGGACCCCTGATGATCAGGTCACCTGATCATCAGGGGAGCTCAGCTCAGTGGCTGTGGCCGTGACCGCCGTGCGAGTGCCCGTGGGTGTGGTGCGCCACCGGCGTGGGCGTGCTCCTGCTCGGCCGGCTTCTCGACGACGGCCGAGTCGGTGGTCAGCACCATCGCGGCGATGGACGCGGCGTTGCCGAGCGCGGCCTTGGTGACCTTCACCGGGTCGATGACACCCTGCTTGGCCAGGTCGCCGAACTCACCGGTCTCGGCGTTGAAGCCGTTGCCGGGGCCGAGCTCGCGCACCCTGCTGACGACGACGCGACCCTCGTACCCCGCGTTCTCCGCGATGCGGGCCAGCGGGGCGTCGAGCGCCGAGCGGACGGCGCGGGCGCCGGTGAGCTCGTCGCCGGTGAGGTCGAGCGCGTCGATCGCCGAGGCCGCGTGCACCAGCGCCGAGCCGCCGCCGGGGATCACGCCCTCCTCGACCGCCGCGCGGGTCGCCGCGATGGCGTCCTCGATGCGGTGCTTGCGCTCCTTCAGCTCCACCTCGGTGGCGGCGCCGACGCGGATGACGCCGATGCCACCGGCGAGCTTCGCCAGGCGCTCCTGGAGCTTCTCGCGGTCCCAGTCGGAGTCGGTGGCCTCGATCTCGCGGCGGATCTGCGCCACGCGGTCGGCGATGGCGTCCTTGGTGCCGCCGCCGTCGACGATGGTGGTGTCGTCCTTGGTGACGGTGACCCGGCGCGCGGTGCCGAGCACCTCGAGACCGACCTGGTCGAGCTTGAGGCCGACGTCCTCGCTGACCACCTGGCCGCCGGTGACGACGGCGAGGTCGGTCATGAACGCCTTGCGACGGTCACCGAAGAACGGCGACTTCACCGCGACGACCTTGATGGTCTTGCGGATGGAGTTGACGACGAGGGTGGACAGCGCCTCGCCCTCGACGTCCTCGGCGACGATGAGCAGCGGCTGACCGCCGGTGCCCAGGACCTTCTCCAGCAGCGGGAGCAGGTCGGCCAGCGAGCCGACCTTGCCGCTGACCATGAGCACCAGGGCGTCGTCGAGGACGGCTTCCATGGCCTCGGAGTCGGTGACGAAGTACGGGGACAGGTAGCCCTTGTCGAACTGGACGCCCTCGGTGACGTCGAGCTCGGTGGACATGGTGTTGCTCTCCTCGACGGTGATCACACCGTCCTTGCCCACGCGCTCCATCGCCTCGCCGATCAGGTCGCCGATCACGGCGTCCTGCGCGGAGATGGTGGCGACGCCGGCGATGTCGGAGCGCTCGTCGACCGGGGTGGCGGCCTTGTCGAGGGCGGCGTGCACCGCGTCGACGGCGGCGTGCATGCCGCGGCCGAGGGCCAGCGGGTTGGCGCCGGCGGCGACGTTGCGCATGCCCTCGTGGACCAGCGCCTGGGCCAGGACCGTGGCGGTCGTGGTGCCGTCACCGGCGACGTCGTTGGTCTTGGTGGCGACGCTCTTCGCCAGCTGGGCGCCGAGGTTCTCGTAGGGGTCGTCGAGGTCGACCTCGCGCGCGATCGTGACGCCGTCGTTGGTGATCGTCGGGACGCCGAACTTCTTGTCGATGACGACGTTGCGGCCGCGTGGGCCGAGGGTCACCTTGACCGCGTCGGCGAGCTTGTCGACGCCACGCTCGAGGGAGCGCCGAGCGTCCTCGTTGAACTTGATGATCTTGGCCATGCGGACCTCTCAAGAGGAAGTGCGTGAGTGGGTCGGGCGGCGGAACGCCCGAACGACGACCGCCCCGGGACCCGGGAAATATCGGGTCGCCGGGGCGGTCGGGAGCTCGCTAGAGCTGGGGGTGCGGAGAGGTCACTTCTCCACGACAGCGAGCAGGTCGCGGGCGGAGAGCACGAGGTACTCCTCGCCGGCGTACTTGACCTCGGTGCCGCCGTACTTCGAGTAGATGACCACGTCGCCCACGTTCACGTCGAGCGGGACGCGGTTGCCGTTGTCGTCGATCCGGCCGGGGCCGACGGCGACAACGGTGCCCTCCTGGGGCTTCTCCTTGGCGGTGTCCGGGATGACCAGACCGGAGGCGGTGGTGGTCTCGGCCTCGTTGGCCTGGACCACGACCCGGTCTTCCAGCGGCTTGATGTTGACCTTGGTAGCGGTCGTCACGTCGGTGACGCCCCCTTCGGTGTCGGACGGGCTGATGGCTGAAGACATGCTGGTGGTGCTACTGCTGATGCTGTGGCACGGGATCTGAGGACCTGCCGTCGCGGGGGTCAGGCGCCAGCCCGTGTCGATTGGCACTCTACCCACGAGAGTGCCAGCCGTTCAACCGGGTCCTCGCGGTGGGTGACGGGAACACCGACCAGCCGGTACGCCAGGCTGGCTGGGTGCCGTCCGCCCCGTCCCCGCTCGACGCCCTGGGCTGGCTGCGCACCCCGAGGGGACGGCGGCCGTCGCCCTCGCCGGGCGGCTCCAGGGCGACGGGATCGACCTGCTCCCCGGCCTCGCCCGCCTGCGGACCGAGGTCGGGGCGGAGCACGCCGGTCCCGCGTGGGAGCTGGCCCGGCTGCGCGCCCGCGCCCGTCCCGTGTTCGGTGCGGACGCCGACGTCCTCTTCCTCACCGCCGACGCGCTCGAGCAGGCCGGCCGCCCGGAGCTCGCTGCCCGGCGGGCGGCCCGCCTGCTGGCCGGCGGGGCGGCGCGGGTCGCCGACCTCGGGTGCGCGGCCGGCACCGATGCCATCGCGCTGGCCCGGGCCGGGGCCTCGGTGGTGGCCGTCGACCGCGACCCGGTGGCGCGGGCCCTGACCGCGGCGAACGTCGAGGCGCTCGGCGTCGCTGATCGCGTGGAGGTCCGCGACGCCGACGTCGTCGACCTGGTGGCCGCGGCCGACGGCGAGGTCGCGGGGTGCGGCGCGGCCACCCTCGACCCGGCACGGCGGGCCGGCGGGCGGCGGCAACTGGACCCCGACCGGTGGTCGCCGCCGTGGTCGACGGTGGCGGCGCTCCTGGACCGCGTGCCGACGGCGGTCGTCAAGGTGGCGCCCGGCCTGGACCACGACCGCGTCCCCGACGGCGTGGAGGCCGAGTGGGTGTCGGTGGGCGGATCGATCGTCGAGGCACTGCTCTGGGGCCGCGGGCCGTCGGCGACCTGGCGCCGGGCCACCGTCGTCCGCGACGGCGTCGTCCACGAGCTCACCGCCGACGCCGACCCGGGACCGGCCGCCGTCGCCCCGGTGCGCGGGTGGCTGCACGAACCCGACCCCGCCGTCATCCGCTCCGGCCTGGTGTCGCTGGCCGGCGCCGACCTGGGCGCGACCCTGATCGACCCGACGATCGCCTACCTGACCTCCGACGCCGCCGCGGACAGCCCCTGGGTCAGCTCGTACCGGGTCGACGAGGTGCTGCCGTTCAACCTGAAGAAGCTCAAGGCCCTGCTCAGGGCGCGGGGCGTCGGACGGGTCGTCGTCAAGAAGCGGGGGTCACCCATCGAGCCCGAGACGCTCGCGCGACAGCTGAGAGGCCCCGGGAACGGCTCCGCCGTCGTCGTGGTCACCCGTGTGGCCGGCCGCCCGACCGTGCTGGTGTGCGGAGGCTGACAGCGCAGGTTTCCTGCGCGCTCAGCCTCCGCTCAGCGGGTGACGACCTCGATGGGCAACGAGCTGTCCGCGCCGAGGTCCGGGTCCGACGGTGCGACGCCGGCGGCCACCAGCCGCGAGCCCAGCGCCGCCACCATCGCCCCGTTGTCGGTGCACAGCCGCGGGCTGGGCACCCGCAGGACGATCCCGGCCGCGGCGCAACGCTCCTCGGCCAGCGCGCGCAGCCGGGAGTTGGCCGCCACGCCGCCGCCGAGCACGAGGTGGTGGACGCCGTGGTCGCGGCAGGCGCGGACGGCCTTGGCGGTCAGCACGTCGGCGACCGCCTCCTGGAACGAGGCGGCGACGTCGGCCACCGGCACCGGCTCCCCCGCCCGCTGCCGGGCCTCGACCCACCGTGCGACGGCGGTCTTCAGGCCGGAGAAGGAGAAGTCGTAGGGCGCGTCGCGGGGGCCGGTGAGCCCGCGCGGGAACCCGATCGCCGCCGGATCGCCGTCGCGCGCGGCCGTGTCGATCGGCGGCCCGCCCGGGAAGGGCAGCCCCAGCACGCGGGCGACCTTGTCGAACGCCTCCCCCGCGGCGTCGTCCACGGTGCGCCCCAGCGACTCGACGTCCCGGCTGAGGTCGGGCACGAGCAGCAGCGAACTGTGCCCGCCGGAGACGAGCAGCGCGATCGTCGGCTCGGCCAGCGGCCCGTGCTGCAACTCATCGACGGCGACGTGCGCGGCGAGGTGGTTGACCCCGTACAGCGGCTTGCCGAGGGCCAGTGCGTACGCCTTGGCCGCGGCGACGCCGACGAGCAGCGCGCCGGTCAGCCCCGGCCCCGACGTGACGGCGACCGCGTCGACGTCGTCGATGGTCGCGCCCGCGTCGGCCAGCGCCCGGTGCACGGTCGGGACCATCGCCTCGAGGTGGGCCCGCGAGGCGATCTCGGGGACGACGCCGCCGAAGCGTTCGTGCTCGGCCATGGACGTGGCGAGGGCGTCGGCGAGCAGCGTGCGCCCGCGGACGAGGCCGACCCCGGTCTCGTCGCACGACGTCTCGAACCCGAGCACCAACGGCTCCCCGCTCACCATGTCCCCGTTCGCTCCCGCGGGGCGCTCCGCTCCTCGCTCGTTCCTCGCTGCGATGCTCACACCGTCGCTCACTCCGCTTCATCACCACGGCGTCGTCACCACTGGGTTGGTAGTAGCCGCGGCGGCGGCCGATCTCGACGAACCCGCGGCGCCGGTAGAGCCGCCGAGCGCGATCTCGTTCTCCGCGCGCACCTCGAGGAAGACGACCGGTGCGCGCCGGTCGGCCTCGGCGAGCAGCGCGTCCAGCAGCAGCGAGCCGATCCGCTCCCCCTGGCGTTCGGCCGCGACGCCCAGGGTGGCCACGTGCGCCTCGTCGTCGTAGGCGATCAGGCCCGCGTACCCGACCACGACCGGCGCTGCCGTCGCCGTCGTCCTCCGCCACCAGGTAGTGGCGGGTGTCGGGCCGGGACAGCTCGTCGCGGTACATCGACGCCGTCCACGTGTCGGGCGCGAAGAGTTCGTCCTCCAGGACCATGACGGACGGGGACGTCGTCACTGGTCATCGGCCGCAGCCGGACAGTCATGCCTGCGACACCGCCTTGATCGCCGCCGGCGGGGTGGCGTCGGGCCGGCGCAGGTAGAGCGGCACCAGAGGGCCGGCTGATCCCGGGTCGGTCAGCTGGGCAGCGGCGGCGCGCAGCAGCCCCTCCGTCGTCACGGCCGCCGGCTCGACCGGTGCCCCGAGTCGCTCGGTGAAGGCGGGGTCGCCGACGAACGGTCCGGGCCGGCCGAGCTCCTCGGGGCGGACGACGGCCGGGCCGTCCACGCGGGCGCCGACGGTGTCGTAGGCCGCCCAGTAGATCTCCTTGCGGCGCGCGTCGGTGACGACGGTCCGCGCGCCCGAGCCAATGGCGTCCAGCGAGCAGACGCCGACGACGGGCAGGCCGCGGGCGTCGGCGAGCGCCGCGGCGGTCACGACGCCGACCCGCAGGCCGGTGAACGGGCCGGGACCGAGTCCGGTGACGACGGCGTCGAGGTCGGCCATGGCCAGGCCGGCGTCGGCGAGCACTCCCGCGATGGCCGGGGTGAGCAGTTCGGCGTGCTTCGTGCCCGAGGGGACGGCCCGCTCGGCGAGGACCTCGGCCCCCGCTTCCGGCGTCCACCGCGCGAGTCCGGCGACCAGCGTCGGCGTGGCGGTGTCGAGAGCGAGGACGAGCACGATCGACCAGGGTAGGCGGGCGGCCTGCGGATACCGTCGGCGGCGTGACGCTCGACCTGGTGCCCGCCCACATCCGCGGCACCGACCGGGACGCGCTGATCGCCTTCCTCACGACCCACGAGTGGCCGTTCCACGTCCGCCGCCGGCCGACGGTCGAGACGGTCACGGCTGCGCTGGAGGACGGCGCCTTCGACGACGAGGACCATGCCGCGTTCTGCATCGCCGAGAACGGCGCACGGATCGCGCGCGGGCAGGGCCGCGGACTCGCGGCCCTCCCCTGGCCTCGATCGGCTACGGGATCCTGCGCCGCGACTGGGTGTCCGGCAGCACGACACCGCTGACGTGGGACGACGAGCCGTCGTCCACCGCCACCTCGTAGATGATCTCCAGCCCGTCCTCGTCGTCGATCTGCTCGCCGACGGCCACGAACCCCTCGGACAGCACGAGACCGAGTGAGGCGAGGTTGCCGGGGCTGACGGAGGCGCGCACGGTCCGCACGCCCGGCTCCCCTGCGGCCCGCTCGAGGAGCGCACGCAGCGCCGCCCGCGCGTAGCCCTGCCGCCGGAACTGCGGGTCGATCGAGTAGCCGACCTCGACCATGCCGTCGCCGTCCGGTGGCCCGTGGTAGCCGGCGCGGCCGACGGCGAGGCGACGATCCGGGTCCCAGACGATCCCGGTGATCCATGCGGCGCTCGCCGGCTGGTCGACGATCTGGTGTGCGCGGCGGGTCCACGCGCTGCGGCAGTCGGGGCCCGCGAGGTAGGGGGTGAGCGGCACCGGGGAGGTCCGGTCGGCGGCCGTGAGGTCGCCCTCGGCGAGCGCGCGCAGGGTGTCCGCATCGAGCTGCAGCACCCGCACGCGCGGCGTCACCCGACCAGCCGTCCGGTCCAGTCCGGGCCGTGCGGGATCAGTTGCGCCGTCCGGACGTCGTCGTCACGGCGGTCGAGCCGCACCTCGAGGTGCTCGTCGGCGAGCTGCTCGACCAGCCCCTGCCCCCACTCGACCACCGTGACCGACTCCGCCGCGGAGGCGTCCAGGTCCAGGTCGTCGACGTCGGCGACGCTCCGCAGCCGGTAGGCGTCGACGTGCACCAGCGGGACGCGGCCGTCGGTTGTGCACGCGGGCGATGACGAACGTCGGCGAGGTGACCGGTTCCGCGACGCCGAGCCCGGCGCCGATGCCCTGCGTGAGCGCCGTCTTGCCCGCCCCGAGCGGACCGACCAGCACGACGAGGTCGCCCGGCCGGAACAGCTCGGCCAGGGCGACGCCCAGGTCGTGCGTGTCGGCCGCCGTCGGGAGGACGTGTTCGCGCTTCACCGTCAGCGACTCCGCGACGGCGGTCAGGTCGGCGAGCAGGCCGGCCCGGGGGGCGCCGTTCGGGCCGAACCGGATGGCCGCGGACGGGTGGTAGGTGGCCCACACGGCGCGGCCGTCGAGTGCGTGCGGCCGACCGCGCACCTGGCCCAGGACGGTCCGCGGACCGAGGAACCACTTCGCCGCCGACAGCCCCAGCGCGACGACGACCGGCGGATCGAGCAGCTCGAGCTGGCGGCGCAGCCAGCCGCTGCAGCGCGCCACCTCGGGTGCCTTCGGCGTCCGGTTCCCGGGCGGCCGGCACTTCACCACGTTGAGGACGGCGGCCTCGGCGCGAGCCAACCCGGCCTCGGCGAGCAGCAGGTCGAGCAGGGCGCCCGACCTGCCGACGAACGGCCGCCCGGTCTCGTCCTCCGACGCTCCGGGCGCCTCCCCGACGAGCGCGAACCGGGGGCGGCCACCCACGGGCACGTCGCCGACGACGACGTGCTGCCGGGTCGCGGCGAGTTCGGGGCAGGCGACGCAGGGCCGGGCCGCCGCGGCCAGGGTCTCCCAGTCGGGCGCGGCGGCGGCGATGGCGGGCCACCTCGTCGGCGGAGGCGTCCGGCCGGGGCGGACGGGGAGCGGCCACCCCCGCACCCTAATCGGGGGCCATTTCCCCCTTCCGGCACGCCGCCGTCTTTGGGACCGTGGTCCGCACCGTCCGTACGCGCCGAAATGGGCCGGCCATGACAGCTCCCCAACTCGACATCTACGACGTCGCCTTCCTCGCCGGCGGCCCGAAGCGCGCGGTCGACACCGCCGTCGTCTCGCTGGTGCGCAGCGGCCGGGTACGGATCCACTCCCCCGGCCAGCTGGCCACCGCCAACCTCTCCCGGCGGCACCCGGTCGAGGCCGCCGTCCTCGACGCCGTCGGGCCGATCGGGCACCGCTCGGTGGAGACGATCTGCTGGCGGCTGGCCGAGGACGACCGGCTGCTCGACATCGGCCGCCGCCTCCACACCGCCGGGTTGCTCGGGCGGATCGGCGCTGCGGCGTCCGCCCTGCACGGCGACCACCGCTCGCTCGCCCCGACGCGCGCGGGGCACCGGGTGCTCCGGGAACTCGGCGACCGGCCGGCGATCGGCGACCCCGAAGCAGTGCGCGTCGCCTTGGGCGGCCGGGAGGCGATGGCCGACGCGCGGCTGCGCTCAGAGATCTTCGAACCACCCGACACGACCCTGCACGCGAGCCGCCACCGTTCCCGCCACGACATCGACCACAGCGACCCGCAGCTGGCCGCCTACCGCGCTCGAGCCACCGGCGCGGCCGGAGCCCCCACGGGTATCGAGAGGGACTCCGGACCGTTCCTGTAGCCGTCCTGAGCCCGCCCGGGAGAACGAGGAGCACGGTGATGTCGACGTCGAATCTCGACCTCTACGAGGTCGCCTACCTCGCCGGAGGCCCGGATCGCGTGGTCGACACCGCGGTCGTCGCCCTCGTCCGCAGTGGCCGTGTGCGGGTGCAGTCCCCCGGCCAGCTGGCCACCGTCGACCTGTCCCGCCGGCACCCGGTCGAGGCCGCCGTCCTGGACGCCGTGGGCCCCACGGGACACCGTTCGGTGGACACGATCCGCTGGCGGTTGCTCGACGACGAGCGGATGCTCGACGTCGGCCGCGGCCTGCAGCGTGCCGGCCTCGTCGGGCGTATCGGCGCCGTTCTGCCGCGGACGCGCGGCCCCCGCCATCGGC
The DNA here is from genome assembly GCA_963748305.1 of uncultured Actinomycetota bacterium. Taxonomy (GTDB): domain Bacteria; phylum Actinomycetota; class Actinomycetes; order Mycobacteriales; family Geodermatophilaceae; genus Blastococcus_B. The sequence goes on from CAVVIN010000014.1 coordinate 370,723, forward strand.
TAGCGCCGACCCGCGCCGGACGGCTGGTTCTCCAGGAGTACTCCGAACGGTCGCTCGGCGACGCGGAGGCGACCCGCGTGGCCCTGGGTGGCCGATCGGCGATGGGCGACGCGAGGCTCCGGGCGGCGATCTTCGAGCCGCCGGGCACGAGGCAGGTGATCCCGCGCACGCGCCCTCCGAGCCGCCGCGAGCTGCGGGACAACCCCGCACTGGCCGCCCAATGGGCGGGCCACTACGCGGCCGGCGGCGGCCTCTACATCGCAGGGAGCTTCGACGGTGGGGGCGGCTTCGACGGCGGCGGTGGCGGCGGCGACGGGGGAGGCGGCTTCAGGGATCCGCCGTTCAGCGGCGGGTCGGCGACCCCGCCCCGACGCGGCGCAGGAGGGCGCTGAGGGCATCGGTCACCTCGGTGGGCCGCTCGAGCAGCACCATGTGGCCGGCGTCGGGAACGACCACCAGGTCGGCTGTGCCGTCCCCCGTCCGCCCGAGCCGCTCCATGATCAGGTCGCTGTGCTCCTTCGGGATCATCTTGTCCTTGTCCCCGGTGAGCACCAGCGTCGGGATCGCGCGCAGCGGCTCCAGCGAACCGGTCTCGTCGAGGCCGGCCAGGGACGGGTAGAACTCGGCGATCACGTCGACCGGTGTCCCGCCGATCATCGCGTCGACGTAGTGCCCCAGTGCCGGGTCGACATCCTCGGAGCCGAACGACAGCGAGTGGGTGACTGTCGAGACGAGGTCGGCCGTCAGTCGCCGGGTCCGTTCCGCGAGCGCGGGACGGCGGCGCATCGTCCACGCGGCGACCGGGAAGAACGCCGCCCGCACCCGCGTGAGCAACTCGGGCAGGCCGAAGCTGAGGTCGGCGAGGTTGCCGCTGGACGTCGAGATCAGCGCGGCGGCGACCACCTTCGACCCGAACAGCTCCGGGCGCAGCGCCGCCAGGCCCATGATCGTCATGCCGCCCATCGAGTGGCCGACGAGCACCACCGGCCCGCGCGGGACCCGCGTCTCCAGGACCGCATCGAGGTCTCGGGCGAGCTGGGCGATCGTCGACCGCTTCGCCTCGCCGCGGCCCGAGGCGCCGTGTCCGCGCTGGTCGTAGAAGACCAGCCGCACATCGGGACGGTGGCCGTTGGCGGTGGCGAGCTCCGCGGCGAGCGTGCGCCGCTGGAACGTCCACGACGCCATCGAGAGCGTGTAGCCGTGCACGAAGACGACGGTCAGCGGCGCATCGCGGGGGCCGATCTCCTCGACGTGCAGCAGCACGCCGTCGTCGGCCTGCACGATCGCGCTCCGGTCGGCGTGCCGGGACGCAGTACCCAGCGGGTCGTCCTCGCGCAGGTGCGCCGCGACGAGCTCGGCGGCCAGCTCGCCGCCGTCCTCCAGCTCGGCGGCACGGACCCGGCGCGCGGCGATCCGGCTGATCGCGACCCCCGCCGCCGTACCGGCGGCGGCCAGGCCGACCACGGCGCCGACGACGCCGACCTTGTGCGCCTTGCCGTGCGACGGCTCGGACTTCGCCTTGACCAGCGACTTCGACGTCGCCTTCGGCTTCGACTTGGGTGTGCGGGCCATCAGACCGCCCCCGCCGATCCGACGTACCGGCGGGTGAACCGGCCACCGATCCGGGTCACCAGCTCGTAGTGGATGGTGTCGATGGCGTCGGCCCATTGCTGGGCGGTCGGTTCGCCACGGTCACCCGGGCCCCACAGGACGACCTCGTCGCCCGGCTGCACCGCGTCGTCACCCAGGTCGAGCACGAACTGGTCCATGCAGACCCTCCCCGCGATCACGCGCTGGGCCTTCGCGGCGAGCACCGGCGCGCGGTTCCCCGCGGCACGGGGCACGCCGTCGGCGTAGCCGACCGGGACCAGGGCCAGCGTCGTCTCGCGCTCGGCGAAGTAGGTGTGGCCGTAGGAGACCCCCGCGCCCGCCGGCACCCGCTTGGTCAGCGCGACCGCCGCCCGGACGGTCATGGCCGGCCGCAGCCCGTGCGCGGTCGGGTCCGGGCCGCCGAGCGGATCGAGCCCGTAGAGCGCGATCCCGGGCCGCACCATGTCGTACCAGGTGGCCGGAAGGGCGACGGTCGCCGCGGAGTTGGCCAGGTGCAGCCGGGCGTCGGTCAGCCCGGCCGCCCGCGCGATCGCGACCGCCTCGTCGAAGACGCGGACCTGCGCGCCGATGGTCGGGTGGGTGGGCGCGTCGGCGTACGCCATGTGGCTCCACAACCCCACGACGACGACGTGCCCGTCGGCCTGCGCGCGGGCCGCGGCTTTCACCAGCCCCGGCCAGTCGGACATCGTCGCGCCCTCGCGGGACAACCCGGTGTCGACGAAGAGGTGCAGGCGGGCGGTGCGGCCGGTGGCCGACGCCGCGTCGACCACCTCGGCCAGGCTCCACTCGGCGTTGACCGAGACCTCGACATCGGCGGTCAACGCCGCGGCGAAGTCGGTCCCCGGCCCGTGCAGCCAGGCCAGCAGCGGCGCGGTGATGCCGGCCGCGCGCAGCGCCAGTGCCTCCTCGAGGACGGCGACGCCCAGGTGGTCGGCCCCACCCGCGAGCACCGCGCGGGCCACCGGCACCAGGCCGTGGCCGTAGCCGTCGGCCTTGACCACGGCCATGAGGGGGCGGCCGACGCGCTCGCGGAGCACGGCGGTGTTGGCGGCGATGGCGTCGAGGTCCACGACGACCTCGGCGCGGCCCGATGGGTTCGTCACGCCCGCCAGTCTCCCAGGGTGGACGCCGGGATCCCGCGCACCCGGGAGATCGCCTCCGGCAGGTGGCGCACGAGGTCGCCGGCGATCAGCGGCCCGCGTTCCGCGGCGAGCTGCCCGGTGCGGCCGTGCAGATGGGCGGCGACCGCGGCCGCCTCGACGGCGGGGAGGCCGGTGGCCAGCAGCGCACCGGTGATGCCCGCCAGGACGTCGCCGGTGCCGGCGGTGGCGAGCCACGGGGTGCCGGTGCCGTTGACGAACGCCGTCCCGTCGGCGTCGGCCACGACGGTGGCGTCGCCCTTGAGCAGGACGACGCAGCCGAGCTCCGCGGCCAGCCGCCGGGCCGCGCCCACCCGGTCGCCGCCGGGCTCGGTGCCGAATCGCGCGAACTCGCGGTCGTGCGGGGTCAGGACGGTGGCGGCGTCGCGGCCGCGGACGAGGTCGGGCTCCTTGGCCAGCATCGTCAGGCCGTCGGCGTCGACGATCACCGGCAGGTCGGTCGCCAGCACCTCGGCGAGCACGCTGCGGGCGTCGTCGTCGGTGCCCATGCCGGGACCGACGACCCACGCCTGCACGCGTCCGGCGTCGGCGGGCCGACCGTCGGTGACGATCGCCTCCGGCCAGGCGGCCCGGACGCCGTCGGCCGCCGTCCCCGCGTAGCGGACCAGCCCGGGCCGGGTGCGCAGGGCCGCGCCGGTGCAGAGGACACCCGCGCCGGGGTACGTGGCCGAGCCGGCGACGACGCCGACCACGCCCTGCGAGTACTTGTCGTCGTCGGGGGTGGGCAGGGCGAGGCGGGCGGCGGCGTCGGCGTCGGTGAGCCGGGAGACGGTCGGCGGCGGCAGGTGCGGGCCGAGGCCGATCGCGACCAGGTGGACCTCGCCGGCATACCCTCGGCCTGCGCCCACGACCAGGCCGAGTTTGACGGCGCCGAACGTGACCGTGTGCATCGCCGGGAACGCCGGGCCCTCGACGGCGCCGGTGGAGGCGTCGACCCCGCTGGGGACGTCGACGGCGACGGTGATCCCGGCGCCGCTGTCGGCCGCGCGGGCGAGCGTCGGCCGCCTCGGGTCGCAGCCCGCCCCGGCCGCCGATGCCGAGCATGCCGTCGACCACCAGGTCGGCCCGGCGATCCACGCGCCCGCCTCCGCCGAGCCGAGGGCAGCACTCGGCCGCCGTCCCGTCTCAGTGCCGCGAGACCTGCCCCGTGTGCCCGCTCCGGGGCCAGCAGCACGGCGGCCACCCGGGCGCCTCGACGAGCGAGGAAGGCACCGGCGAACAGGGCATCGCCGCCGTTGTTGCCGGTGCCGACCAGCAGCGCGACCCGGCGCCCGTAGACACCCTCGAGCAGCCGGGCGCAGACCGTGGCCAGCCCGATGGCGGCCTGCTGCATGAGGGCGCCCTCCGGGCCGGCGGCGAGCAGCGGCTCCTCGGCCGCCCGCACCTCCTCGGCCGTGTACAGGCCGATCACGGTTCTTCTGCGCGCAGGACGCCCTCCGCGACGACGACGGCCGAGGCGATACCGCCGTCGTGGCTCAGCGAGATGTGCCACGACGGTGACGCCGAGCTGGGCGGCCCGGCCGGCAACGGTGCCCCGCACCTCCAGGTGCGGACGACCGTGCGGGCCCACGATGACCTCGGCGTCGTGCCAGTGCAGGTCACCCGGGGCCCCGAGCGCCTTGGCGAGCGCCTCCTTGGCCGCGAAACGGGCGGCGAGGGACTCACCGGTGCGCCGGGTGCCCGACGGCGTGTACTGCTCGGCCTCGGTGAACAGCCGGTCGCGCAGGCCCGGTGTGCGGGTCAGCGACGCGGCGAAGCGCTCGACCGGAACGACGTCGATCCCGACCCCGATGATCACCGGCTCAGTGTGCCGTGTGCCGTCGCGCCCGGCTCACCGCAGCGCGTCCTGGCTCACCGCAGCGCGTCCTGGCTCACCGTATGGGGTCCTGGCTCACCGTCGACACTGAGCCAGGACCCCTGACGATCAGGTGACCTGATCATCAGGGGGCAGTCACTCGACGGTGACGGACTTCGCGAGGTTGCGTGGCTGGTCGACGTCGAGACCGCGGGTGGCCGCGATCTCGCAGGCCAGCACCTGCAGCGGCACCGTCGTCACGACCGGCGACAGCAGCGTGGGCGTGCGGGGCACCCGGATGATGTGGTCGGCGTAGGCACCACGGCCTCGTCGCCGTCCTCGGCGATCACGATCGTGCGCGCGCCGCGGGCCCGGACCTCCTGGATGTTGGAGACGACCTTGCCGTGCACCGACTCCCGGCTGCGCGGCGACGGCACGACGACGATGACCGGCGTGCCCTGGTCGACGACGGCGATCGGCCCGTGCTTGAGCTCACCGGCCGCGAAGCCCTCGGCGTGGATGTAGGCCAGTTCCTTGAGCTTCAACGCGCCCTCGAGCGCCACCGGGAACCCGACGTGCCGGCCCAGGAAGAGGATCGTCTCGTGGTCGGCCAGTGACCGGGCCAGCTCGCGCACCGGTTCCATGCCGCCGAGCACCTCGGCGACGGCCTCGGGCAGGCGACGGAGGTCGGCGACGATCGAGGCGACCTCGTCCTCGAACTTCATCCCCCGGACCTGGGCGAGGAACAGCCCGACCAGGTAGCAGGCGACGAGCTGGGTCAGGAAGCCCTTGGTCGACGCGACGGCGACCTCCGGCCCGGCGTGGGTGTAGAGGACGGCGTCGGACTCCCGCGGGATGGTCGAGCCGTTGGCGTTGCAGATCGCCAGCACGCGCGCGTTCTGCTCGCGGGCGTGCCGGAGGGCCATCAGCGTGTCCATCGTCTCGCCGGACTGGCTGATGACGATGACGAGCGTGGAACGGTCCAGCACCGGGTCGCGGTAGCGGAACTCGCTGGCCACCTCGACCTCGACCGGGATCCGGGTCCAGTGCTCGATCGCGTACTTGGCGATGAGGCCGGCGTGGTACGCGGTGCCGCAGGCGACGACGAAGATCTTGTCGACGTCGCGGAGTTCCTGGTCCGACAGCCGGACCTCGTCGAGCACGAGCTCCCCGTGCCGGCCGAGGCGGCCGAGCAGGGTGTCGGCGACCGCCTGCGGCTGCTCGGCGATCTCCTTGAGCATGAACCAGTCGTAGCCGCCCTTCTCGGCGGCCGCGGCGTCCCAGTCGACGGTGTAGGCGGTCGGCTCGACGGGGTCGCCGGCGAAGTCGGTGACGGTCAGCCCGCGGGTGCGGTCGATCTCGACGATCTGGTCCTGGCCGAGCTCACGGGCCTCGCGGGTGTGCGCGATGAACGCCGCGACGTCGGACCCGAGGAAGTACTCGCCGTCGCCGACGCCGACCACGAGTGGGCTGCTGCGGCGGGCGGCGACCAGGGTGTCGGGCTCGGTGGCCACCGTGGCGACCAGCGTGAAGGCGCCCTCGAGACGGCGGCAGACCCGGCGCATCGCCTCGGCCAACCGGCCCTGCCCCTCGGGGGTCTCGGCGTAGACGGCGGCCAGCAGGTGGGCGACGACCTCGGTGTCGGTCTCGGAGGAGAACTCGACGCCGGTCGCCTCGATCTCGGCGCGCAGCTCGGCGAAGTTCTCGATGATCCCGTTGTGGATCACGGCCACGAGCCGTCGGCGGACAGGTGCGGGTGGGCGTTGCGGTCGGTCGGCCCGCCGTGGGTCGCCCAGCGGGTGTGCCCGATCCCGATCGTGGCGACCGGCAGCGGGTGCTCGGCGAGCACCTTCTCGAGGTTGGCCAGCTTTCCGGCCTTCTTCGCCGTGCTCAGTTCGCCGTCGGCGAGCACCGCCACGCCCGCGGAGTCGTATCCGCGGTACTCCAGCCGGCGCAGCCCCTCGATGACGACCTCACGGGCGTCCTTGGGACCGACATAACCCACGATGCCGCACATGTCACCGAGGGTACCGGGGCGGGCCCGACCTCCTCCGCGGAGGAGTCGGGCTGAGCTGACTTTGGCGACGACCTCGGCCAAGGCGGTGGGCCACGGTGTCGGCGATCTCCTGGGTCGGCGCCTCGACCATGACGCGCACGAGCTGCTCGGTGCCCGAGGGACGCAGCAGGACCCGGCCGGTGTCGCCGAGCTCCTCCTCCACCGCGTTGACGGCGTCGGCGACCGCGTCGCTCTCGGAGACCGCGATCCGGTCGCGGACCGGCACGTTGATCAGGATCTGCGGCAACCGGCGGACGACGGACGCGAGCTCGGCCAGCGAGGAGCCGGTCGACGCTCATCCGGGACATCAGGGCGAGACCGGTCAACAGCCCGTCGCCGGTGGTGGCGTGCTCGAGGAAGACCAGGTGCCCGCTCTGCTCACCGCCGAGCGAGAGCCCGCGGGCCCGCAGGGCCTCCAGCACGTAGCGGTCGCCCACCGCGGTCGTGTGCACCGCGATCCCGGCGTCGCGCATGGTGTGGTGGAAGCCGAGGTTGCTCATCACGGTGGCGACGACGGTGTCGTCCTTGAGTGCGCCGCGCTCGTGCAGCGCCAGCGCGCAGATCGCCAGGATCGCGTCGCCGTCGATGACCTCGCCCTCGGCGGTCACCGCCAGGCAGCGGTCGGCGTCGCCGTCGTGGGCGAGACCGAGGTCGGCGCCCTGGGTGCGGACGGTCTCGATCAGCGGGCCGAGGTGGGTGGAGCCGATGCCGTCGTTGATGTTCCAGCCGTCGGGCTCGCAGCCGATCGCGTGCACCGTGGCCCCGGCCTGCCGGTAGACCTCGGGGGCGCTGGCCGACGCGGCACCGTGGGCACCGTCGACGACCACCGTCAGCCCGGTCAGGGGCCGCTCGAGCGTGGCGAGCAGGTGCGCGACGTAGTCCTCGGTCGCGTGCGGCAGGTCGCGGACCCGCCCGATGCCGGCGCCGGTGGGCCGGTGTTCCGCGGAGTCGCCCCGCTCGACGGTCCGCTCGATCGCGGCCTCGAGGGCGTCGGGCAGCTTGTGCCCACCGCGGCTGAACAGCTTGATGCCGTTGTCGGGCATCGGGTTGTGGCTCGCCGAGATCATCACGCCGAGGTCGGCGCCGGTCGCGGCGGTGAGGTGGGCCAGCGCGGGGGTCGGCAGAACCCCCGCGCGCAGCACCTCGGCGCCGGCGCTGGTCAGGCCGGCGACGACCGCCGCCTCCAGCATCTCCCCGCTGGCGCGGGGATCACGGCCGACGACCGCGACGGGACGCTCGGTCCCGTCGCGGTCGGCAAGCACCCCGGCGGCGGCACGCGCCACCGACAGGGCCAGCTCCGGCGTGAGGTCGGAGTTGGCCCGACCCCGGACGCCGTCGGTCCCGAACAGGCGACCCAACAGACGTACCGGTCAGCGCTTCGAGTACTGAGGCGCCTTGCGGGCCTTCTTCAGGCCGTACTTCTTGCGCTCCTTGACCCGCGGGTCACGGGTGAGGAAGCCGGCCTTCTTCAGGGCCGGACGGTCGTCGGCCTCGATCTGGATGAGGGCCCGGGCGATGCCGAGACGCAGCGCGCCGGCCTGACCCGTGACACCGCCACCCTTGAGAAGAGCGACGACGTCGTACTGCTCGGCCTTCTCGAGGGTCACGAACGGCTCACGGATGAGCTGCTGGTGCACCTTGTTCGGGAAGTACTCCTCGAGGGTGCGACCGTTGAGCTTGAACTGGCCGGTGCCCGGCAGGAGCCGGACGCGCACGATGGCTTCCTTGCGCCGGCCGACGGTCTGGATGGGACGCCCGTCGGCGTCCGTCACGGTCAGTGCGCTGGTCACTTGCTCTCCTCGCTGGCGCTCGTCGGCGTCGTGACCGACGGTGCTGTGCTGGTTGGTTCGCTCGCAAGCTCGCTCACTGGGCCACCTGCTTGATCTCGTAGGTCTGGGGCTGCTGGGCAGCGTGGGGGTGCTCCGGGCCTGCGTAGACCTTGAGCTTCTTGAGCATCTGCCGGCCGAGGCTGTTGTGCGGCAGCATCCCCTTGATCGCGCGCTCGATGACGCGGTCGGGGTGGGTGCGCAGCTGGTCGCCGACGTTGATCGTCTTGAGACCGCCCGGGTGACCGGAGTGCCGGTAGGCGACCTTGTTCTCGCGCTTCTGCCCGGTGAGGGCCACCTTGCCGGCGTTGATGATGACGACGAAGTCGCCGACGTCCACGTGCGGGGCGTACTGGGGCTTGTGCTTGCCGCGCAGGATCTGCGCGGTCTGGCTGGCGAGTCGACCGAGCACCACATCGGTGGCGTCGATGACATGCCAGACCCGGGCGATCTCGCCGGGCTTGGGTGAGTACGTGCGCACGGCGCTCGTGTCCTCCGTCGTCGTCGGGAAGGCTGGTGGAATCGCCTCACCGAGCACGGGAGACGGCACGACACACGCAGCACCAACCAGCTTGCGCGCGCCAGCCGATCACGATACCAGCCAGGGCATCCGCGCCCCGACGGCGGTTACGAGACCTCGCGCAGGTGGCCCGTCTCGACGTCGTAGACGGTTCCGCGGACCTCGCGGGAGAGCAGGTACGGGCTCTCCTGGATCAGCCGGATCGACTCCCGGACGTCGGCGTCGACGTCGGTGAACGCCCGGGCCGCCCAGGGGGGACGACGTCCGGTCGCCTGCTCCACCGTGTCCGCGAAGCTGACGTCATCGGTGGCCTCGAGGCCGCACTCGGTGTGGTGCACCAGCAGGATCTCGCGGGTGCCCAGTACGTGCTGGGAGATGGTCAGCGAGCGGATGGTGTCCTCGGTGATGACGCCACCGGCATTGCGGATCACGTGGGCGTCACCGACCTCGAGGCCGAGCATCCCGAAGAGCGGCATCCGGGAGTCCATGCAGGCGACGACGGCGACGCGGCGCGCTGGCCGCACCGGCTTGCTGCCGGGGAACTGTCGCACCCAGTCCTCGTTCGCTGTCAACATCCGGTCGATCTCGCCCACGCACACCCTCCGTTGGTCGCCCCGCGCGAGCGGGACGATAGCGGCCGGATGTTGCGGGCCCGGTACCGGAGTGGTGGCCCCTGCCGCGGAGCGCCGCCCCGATCGGTCAGGATGGGCCCGTGCGCACGGTCGAGGAACACCAGGCGGTCGTCACGGCACTGATCTCCGCGCTCCCGGAGGAGACGGTCCCGCTGTCGGCCGCGCACGGCCGCGTCCTGGCCCGGGACGTGACGGCGGCCGTCGCGCTGCCCAGCTTCGACAACTCGGCGATGGACGGCTACGCCGCCCGCTGGGCGGAGGTCTCCGGCGCCGCCGACGCACCGGTCCGCCTGCCGGTCGCAGAGGACATCCCCGCCGGGCGCACCGACGTCGTCCCGCTGGCGCCGGGCACCGTGCACCGGATCATGACCGGCGCGCCGTTGCCGCCGGGCGCCGACGTCGTGATCCCGGTCGAGCTCACCGACGCCGGTACCGAGATCGTGGAGATCCGCGACGTCCTGCCGGTCGGTTCCCACCTGCGTGCGGCCGGCGAGGACATCGCCGCGGGCACGGTGGCGCTCACCGCCGGCACGCCGCTGGGCGCCGCGCAGCTCGGGCTGGCCGCCGCCGTCGGGCTCGATGAGCTGCCGGTCCGGCGCCGGCCGCGGGTGCTGGTGCTGTCCACCGGTAGCGAGCTCGTCGCGCCGGGGCGGCCGCTGCTGCCCGGGCAGATCTACGAGTCCAACTCCGCCCTGCTCGTGGCGGCGGTCGAGGACGCCGGGGGCGAGGCCCGTCGCCTGCACTTCGTCCCCGACGACGTCGACCAGTTCCTGGCCACCGTGCGCAGCGAACTCGACGGCGCGGACCTGTTGATCACCAGCGGCGGGGTGAGCGCGGGCGCCTTCGAGGTCGTCAAGGACGCGTTCGGGACGCTGGGCACGGTCGAGTTCGCCAAGGTCGCGATGCAGCCCGGTGGACCGCAGGGGGCGGGCACGGTCGACGGCGTCCCGGTGGTGACCCTGCCCGGCAACCCGGTCAGCTCGTTCGTCTCCTTCGAGGTCTTCGTGCGCCCGGCCCTGCGCCGCGCGCTGGGGCACGCCTCCCCGGACCGGCTGCACGTGCCCGCCCGGCTGACCGACCCGCTGCGCTCCCCCGAGGGAAAGCGACAGTTCCTGCGCGGCCGGTACAGCGGCGGGCTGGTCTCCCAGGTGGGCGGGCCCGGATCGCACCTGGTCGCCCACCTCGCCCGCGCGAACTGCCTGGTCGTCGTCCCCGAGCACGTCACCGAACTGCCGGCCGACGCCGAGGTCGACGTCGTCCTCATCGAGGGAGCGCTCCAGTGAGTGAGAACCGCCTGACCCACGTCGACGAGACGGGCGCCGCCCGGATGGTCGACGTCAGCGAGAAGGCCGTCACCACCCGCGTGGCCACCGCCGCCGGGCGCGTGCTGGTCAGCCCCGAGGTGGTCGCGCTGCTGCGCGGCACCGGCGTGCCCAAGGGCGACGCCGTCGCGGTCGCCCGCATCGCCGGGATCGCGGGCGCGAAGCGGACCCCCGACCTGATCCCGCTCTGCCATCCGATCGCGCTGCACGGCGTCACCGTCGACCTGGAGGTCACCGACGACGCCGTCGAGATCACCGCGACCGCCCGCACCGCCGACCGCACGGGCGTCGAGATGGAGGCGCTGACCTCCGTCGCCGTCGCCGGGCTGACCATGATCGACATGGTGAAGGCGGTCGACCCCCGCGCGCAGATCACCGAGGTCCGGCTGCTGGCCAAGAGCGGCGGGAAGAGCGGGGACTGGACGCCGCAGTCCGCAGGACGAACGCGCAGCGGCAATCGACGCGGTCCGCAACGAACGCGCCCGAGCCGTGGTCGTCACGGCGTCCAACCGGGCCGCTGCCGGCGTCTACGAGGACCGCAGCGGACAGGCCCTCGCGGCGGGCCTGCGCGAGATCGGGTTCGCGGTCGAGGGCCCGCACGTGCGGCCCGACGACATCGACGAGCTGGAGACGGTGCTCCGGGCCGCGGTGGACGGCGGCGTCGACGTCGTCCTCACCACCGGCGGGACGGGGCTCTCCCCCACCGACGTCACGCCCGAGGCCACCCGCCGGGTCCTGCAGCGCGACGCACCCGGACTCGCCGACGCCGTCCGCCGGTACGGCGCGGAGAACGGGGTGCCGACGTCGGTGCTCTCCCGCGGCCTCGCCGGCACGGCGGCCCGGACGCTGATCGTCAACCTGCCCGGCTCCACCGGCGGCGTCCGCGACGGCCTGGCCGTGCTCGGCCCCCTGCTCCCGCACATCGTCAGTCAACTGCGCGGCGGGGACCACTGAGCCCTGCTCAGTCGGGCAGGACGATCCGCTCCTGGCACGTGTAGACATTGCAGCCGTCGCCGCGCAGGAAGCCGACCAGCGTGATGCCGACGTCCGCCGCGAGCTCCACCGCCAGCGACGACGGCGCCGAGACCGCGGCGAGCACCGGGATGCCGGCCATCGCCGCCTTCTGGGTCAGCTCGAAGCTCGCCCGGCCGCTCACCACGAGCACCTGGCCGGCCAGCGGCACCCGCCCGGCGCGGACGGCGTCCCCGATGACCTTGTCGACGGCGTTGTGCCGGCCCACGTCCTCGCGCACCGCCACCAGGTCGCCGGCCGCGGTGAACAGACCGGCCGCGTGCAGGCCACCGGTCCGCTCGAAGACCTGCTGGGCGGCGCGGAGGCGCTCCGGCAGCTCCAGGAGCACCGCCAGCGGCAGCCGCAGCGGGTCGGCGGCGACGTCGTGCACGGTCCGCGTGCGAATTGCGTCGATGCTGGCCTTGCCGCACACCCCGCAGGCGCTGGAGGTGAGGAAGTTCCGGTCGAGTGCGGTGGCCGGCGCCCGCACCCCGGGCGCCAGGTCCACGTCGACGACGTTGTAGGTGTTGCGGCCGTCGGCGTCGACCGAGTCGCAGTAGCGCAGCCCGGCGATGTCCTCCGGCCCGGAGATGACGCCCTCGGTGGCGAGAAAGCCGTGCACCAGGTCGAAGTCGTCGCCCGGCGTGCGCATGGTGACCGCGAGCGCCGTGCCGGACAGCCGGATCTCCAGCGGCTCCTCGGCGGCCACGGTGTCGGGCCGGGTCGTGTGCACGGACCCGCGGATCCGCAACACCGGCGTCCGGCTCGTGACACGTCCCACGCCGGGAACGGTACTGCGCCGTACGGTTCCCGCATGGAGCCGTTGCCGCCCTACACCGCCGTCGTCCTGGCTGGTGGGCGGGCCGTGCGGCTCGGTGGACAGGCCAAGCCGCAGCTGGAGGTCGGCGGCCGCCCGATGCTGGCCACGGTCCTCGACGCGGTTGCCGACGCGGACAGCCGGATCGTCGTCGGACCGCGCCAGCCGGTCCCCGACGACGTCGTGCTCGTCCGCGAGGAGCCGCCGGGCGGCGGCCCGGTCGCGGCGCTGCGCGCCGGGCTCGCGGAGGTCTCGACGGAGGTCGTGGCCCTGCTCGCCGGCGACCTCCCGTTCCTCACCGCCGCCCTCATCGGCCAACTCCGGGAACGGCTCACCGGCCACGGCATCCTCGTCATCGACGACGGCGGCCGCGACCAGTGGCTGCTCGGCGTCTGGCGGGTCTCCGCGCTGCGTACCGCCGTGAGCGGCTCCAGCGGCCCGACGTCGCTGCGGAAGGTGCTCGCACCGCTGTCCCCGCAGCGCCTGCGCCCCGCCGTCGAGCCGGGGCAGCCGCCGCCGTGGCTGGACTGCGACACCCCGGCCGACCTCGCCCGCGCCCGCGCGGCCGCCGGCACACCGGAGCCGCCCCCACCTAAACCCCCACCCGCGCCACCCCCTCGGCCGGCACCGCAGCCCGTCGAGCCGTCGGTCTGGCCGCTGTTCAGGAGTCCCGGGGAGGGGTAGGGCCCACCGATGCGCATCGTGCTCGCCGGGGCCCACGGAAAGATCGCCCGCCGCCTCGGTCGCCTCCTGTCCGGCCGGGGCGACGCCGTCGTCGGCATCGTCCGCAATCCCGCCCACGAGGCCGATCTCGTCGACGACGGGATGGAGCCGGTGGTCCTGGACCTGGAGTCCGCGACGGTCGACGAGGTGTCCGCGGTCGTGTCGGAGGCCGACGCGGTCATCTTCGCCGCCGGGGCGGGGCCCGGCAGCGGCGCCGCCCGTAAGGACACCGTCGACCGCGGGGCCGCGGTGCTGCTGGCCGACGCCGCCGAGTGGGCCGGCGTCCCGCGCTATCTGCTCGTCTCGTCGATGGGCGTCGATGCCGTCGCCGACGGCGCTTCCCCCGAGGGGGTCGACGAGGTGTTCGCCGCCTACCTCCGCGCCAAGCTCGCCGCCGAACAGGACCTGCTGGCGCGCAGCGGCCTCGCCGTCATCGTGGTGCGGCCGGGCTCGCTGACCGACGAGCCGGGCAGCGGCCGGGTCACGCTCGCCCCGTCGGTGGAACGAGGCCAGGTCCCCCGCGACGACGTCGCCGCGGTGCTGCTGGCCCTGCTCGACGACCCCCGCGACGGCGCCGTGCTGGAACTGGTCAGCGGGACCACACCGGTGTCCGAGGCGGTTGCCGCCCTCGGCTGACGGACGACGTCGGAGTACGGTCCGCCGACATGCGGGTCGTGATCGCAGGAGTCCACGGGCGGGTCGCCCGACGCCTCGCCCGTCTGCTGTGCGCACGGGGCGACGCCGTCGTCGGCATCGTCCTCAACGCCGAGGCGGAGGCCGCGCTCGCCGGCGAGGACCTGGAAACCGTCGTCCTGGATCTGGAGCACGCCGGCGTGGACGACCTGGCCGCCTTCGTCGTCGACGCGGACGCCGTGGTGTTCGCCGCGGGCGCCGGCCCTGGCGGCGGCAGCACCGACCGCTACACCGCCGACCGCGCCGCGGCCGTCCTGCTGGCCGACGCGGCGGAGCAGGCCGCCGTCCGCCCGTACCTGCTCATGTCCTCCATGGGCGTCGAGTCGGTCGCCGACGGCCGGACGCCGGACGACGAGGACGAGGCCTTCGTCGACTACCTCCGCGCGAAGCTGGCGGCCGAGGACGGGGTCCGCAACCGGCCGGCGGTCGACATGACGGTGCTGCGACCCGGCCGGCTCACCGACGAGCCCGGCACGGGTCAGGTCACGGTCGGCAGCGGGCTGACGATCGACGAGATCTCCCGGGACGACGTCGCCGAGGTGATGGTGGCGCTGCTCGACGCACCCCGCCCCGGTCAGGTGCTCGAGGTGGTCGCCGGAAGCACCCCGATCCCGGAGGCGCTGGCCGGCCTGCGCTGACCGGGCCGGTCAGCCGCGGCGGGCGCGCGTGACCTGGGTCCGTGCGGCCGAGGTCGGCGTCAGCCGGGTAGTCGACCCGCACGAGCGTGAGCCCGCCCGCGGGCGCCACCGGCACCTCGCTGGCCCGCTCGGTGCGGGTCAGCATGCCGGCGGGCCACTCCGCCGGTCGGCGGCCCTCCCCGACCGCGACCAGGGCCCCGACGAGGCTGCGGACCATCGAGTGGCAGAACGCGTCGGCCGAGGCCGCGATCTCGATCAGGTCGCCGTGCCGGACGACGTCGAGCGCGAGGAGCGTGCGGATCGTCGTCGCCCCCTCGCGGCGGCGGCAGAAGGCGGCGAAGTCGTGCTCGCCGAGCAGCCGCGCGGCCGCGGTGGCCATCGCGTCGGCGTCCAGGGCGCGCGGCCAGCCGACGACGTCCGCGCGACGCAGCGGTGGCGGGCCCCAGGGCACGTCGGTGAGCCGGTAGACGTAGTGCCGTGCCAGCGCACCGAAGCGGGCGTCGAAGTCGGGATGCGCCTCGACGACGGCGGGCACCGCGACGTCCGGCGGCAGCACGCCGCGCAGCCGGCGGACCAGCCGGTCGCGCTGCGGTTCCCAGACCTCCAGGGGGACGTCGGTGTGCGCCACCTGCCCGGTCGCGTGCACGCCCGCGTCCGTCCGGCCCGCGACCGTGAGCTCGACGGGCCGGCGGAGCACGGTGCCGAGGGCCTGTTCCAGGGTCTCCTGGACGGTGCGCTGGGCGGGCTGGCGGGCCCAGCCATGAAAGTCCGTGCCGTCGTAGCTGATCGCCAGACGAAGACGGACGAGCCCGCCACCGGTGTCGGTGGCGGGCTCGTCGGGGTGCGTGCAGGACTCGGCACCCATGACTTGCTGGTTCAGCGGACTACTTGGGGTCGGGCGCGGACTCGCCGCCGGGCGCGTCGACACCGGCAGAGGCGGCGTCGCTGTTCTCCGCGGCGTTGATCTCGGCGGCCGCGGCGTCCGCGAGCTCCGGGGACACGTTGTCGCCCTCGACGACGACGCCGTTCTCGGCGGTCGGCTCGGGGTCGACGTCGCCGTCGTCCGGGGTGTCGGCGCTATCCGGCTGACTCGGCGGAGTCAGCGGACTCGAGCTCGTCGGCGGTGACCTCGCCGGCGGCGGCAGCCGCGCCGGCACCGGTCGCGAACTTCGTGCCGCGGGCGCGCTCGGCCTCGCCGACCGCCTGCTGGCTGACCGTCAGGGCCTCGACCAGCTCGATGACCGCCATGGGGGCGTTGTCGCCCTTGCGGGGGCCCACCTTGGTGATGCGGGTGTAGCCGCCGGGCCGGTTCTCGTACCGGGGGCCGATCTCCGCGAACAGCGTGTGGACGACGTCCTTGTCACGGATGGTCGTCATGACCTGGCGACGGGCGTGCAGGTCACCGCGCTTGGCGAAGGTCACCAGCTTCTCGGCCAGCGGGCGCAGCCGCTTGGCCTTCGCCTCGGTCGTGGTGATCCGCCCGTGCTCGAACAGCGAGGTGGCCAGGTTGGCCAGCATCAGCCGCTCGTGCGCGGGGGACCCGCCGAGACGGGGGCCCTTGGTGGGGGTGGGCATGTCGGTCCTTCCTCAGGCGGCCGAGCGGTGTGTGCCGGCTGCGTCCGTGGGTGGTGCTGTCGTCCAGGGTCGTGCGGGTGGTGCGGTTCGCTCCAGTGTGGCTGCCCGGACGGCTGCGCCGGACGGCGGGTTCCCCCGCCGTCCGGCGATCAGCGTCAGAGCTGCTCGGTCTCCTGGTAGGAGGCGTCGCTGTACTCCACGTCGGCGTACTCGGCCGTGCCCTGGTAGGCGTCGGTCTCGTAGCCCTCGTCGTAGCTCTCGACCGACGTCGGGATGAATCCGGGCGGGCTGTCCTTGAGCGCGAGGCCCATGGCCGCCAGCTTCATCTTGACCTCGTCGATCGACTTGGCCCCGAAGTTGCGGATGTCGAGCAGGTCGGCCTCGGAGCGGGTGACGAGCTCACCGACGGTGTGCACGCCCTCGCGCTTGAGGCAGTTGTAGGACCGGACGGTGAGGTCCATGTCCTCGATCGGCATCGAGAAGTTCGCGATGTCGGCGGCCTCGGCCGGGCTCGGCCCGACCTCGATGCCCTCGGCGTCGATGTTCAGCTCGCGCAGCAGGCCGAACAGCTCGACCAGGGTCGAACCGGCGCTGGCGATGGCGTCCCTGGGGACGATCGACGGCTTGGTCTCGACGTCGACCACGAGGCGGTCGAAGTCGGTGCGCTGCTCGACACGGGTCGCCTCGACCGCGTAGGTCACCTTGAGGACCGGCGAGTAGATCGAGTCGACGGGGATCCGGCCGATCTCCTGGCCGGGCTGCTTGTTCTGCGGGGCCGGGACGTAGCCACGGCCACGCTCGACGACCAGCTCGATCTCCAGCCGGCCCTTGCCGTTCAGCGTGGCGATGTGGAGGTCGGGGTTGTGCACCTCGACGCCGGCCGGCGGCGCGATGTCCGCGGCGGTCACCTCACCGGGGCCCTGCTTGCGCAGGTACATGGTCACCGGCTCGTCGGAGTCGGAGCTGACGACCAGGCCCTTGAGGTTGAGGATGATCTCGGTGACGTCCTCCTTGACGCCCGGCACGGTGGTGAACTCGTGCAGGGTGCCCTCGATCCGGATGCTGGTGACAGCAGCGCCGGGGATCGAGGAAAGGAGGGTGCGGCGCAGGGAGTTGCCGAGCGTGTAGCCGAAACCGGGCTCGAGGGGCTCGATGACGAATCGCGAGCGCGACTCGGTGATCGTCTCCTCGGTCAGGGTGGGGCGCTGTGCGATGAGCATGGTTCTCCTTCAGGTCCTCCGGCGACCGCCATATGACGCCGTGAGGGGGTGGTGCGGGCCCCGGCGGACATCGGTCCGCCCGCCGGAGCCTGCGAGCTCTACTTGGAGTAGAGCTCGACGATCAACTGCTCCTGGACCGGGGTGTCGATCACCTGGCGGGCCGGGATGCTGTGCACGAGGACGCGCAGCTGACTGCTGATGACCTCGAGCCACGCCGGCACGGGACGCTCGCCCGCGCGGGCCTGGGCGATCTCGAACGGCAGCATCGTGCGCGACTTCTCAGCCACCTCGATGATGTCGTTCTGGCTCACCCGGTAGGACGGGATGTCGACCTTGCGCCCGTTGACCCGGATGTGGCCGTGGCGCACCAGCTGGCGGGCCATGTCGCGGGACTCGGCGAAGCCGGCCCGGTAGACCACGTTGTCCAGCCGCGACTCGAGGATCTGGAGCAGGACCTCACCGGTCTTGCCCGTCTTGCGGTTGGCCTCTTCGTAGTAGCCGCGGAACTGCTTCTCCAGCACGCCGTAGATGCGGCGGGCCTTCTGCTTCTCACGCAGCTGAAGGAGGTACTCGCTGTCCTTGCTGCGGCCCCGGCCGTGCTCGCCCGGCGGGTACGGCCGGATCTCGATCGGGCACTTCGGGGACTCGCACTTGCTGCCCTTGAGGAACAGCTTCATCTTCTCGCGCCGGCAAAGGCGGCAGTCGGCTCCGGTATAGCGGGCCACGTCAAATACTCCTGTTTCGTCTCGTCAAGGACCGGTCAGACCCGGCGGCGCTTCTTGGGGCGGCAGCCGTTGTGCGGCTGCGGCGTCACGTCCTGGATCTGGCCCACCTCGAGGCCGGTGGCCTGGAGCGAGCGGATCGCGGTCTCCCGGCCGGAGCCGGGGCCCTTGACGAAGACGTCGACCTTGCGCATGCCGTGCTCCTGCGCCTTGCGCGCGGCGCTCTCGGCAGCCATCTGCGCCGCGAACGGCGTGGACTTGCGCGAGCCCTTGAAGCCGACGTGGCCGGCGGAGGCCCAGCTGATCACGTTCCCGTTCGGGTCGGTGATCGACACGATCGTGTTGTTGAACGTGCTCTTGATGTGCGCGGCGCCGTGGGCGACGTTCTTCTTCTCCTTGCGGCGGACCTTCTTGGCACCAGCCGCGGTGCGAGCCCTGGGAGGCATGTCTCTCCGGATCCTTGATTTTTCGTGGCCAGTTGGGGACGCGCGGGACTGTGAGGCCGACTCCCGCCCTCACGGGTGGCGCGAGCTCGCACGTCACGGGATTACTTCTTGCCGGCCTTCTTCTTGCCGGCGATGGTCTTGCGCGGGCCCTTGCTCGAGCGCGCGTTGGTCTTGGTGCGCTGACCGTGGACGGGCAGTCCGCGGCGGTGCCGCAGCCCCTGGTAGCAGCCGATCTCCACCTTGCGGCGGATGTCGCCAGCAACCTCACGGCGCAGGTCACCCTCGACGCGGAAGTGCTCGTCGATGTAGTCGCGGAGCTTCAGCAGGTCCTCGTCCGAGAGGTCCTTGGCGCGCAGGTCCGGGCTGACGCCCGTCGCGGCCAGGGTCTCCTTGGCGTGGTGCTTGCCGATGCCATAGATGTAGGTGAGCGCGATCTCCATCCGCTTCTCGCGGGGCAGGTCTACGCCAGCCAGTCGTGCCATGTTCAGGTACTCCCTCAGCCCTGGCGCTGCTTGTGCCGGGCGTTGTCGCAGATGACCATGACCCGGCCGTGCCGGCGGATCACCTTGCACTTGTCGCAGATCTTCTTCACCGACGGCTGGACCTTCACCGGTGCCGCCCCTCATTCCTCAGATCGTGTGTCGGCCGCACCCTGCCCCGTGTCGTGGGCAGTCACGGCCGAGCGGTTACTTGTAGCGGTAGACGATGCGACCGCGCGTCAGGTCGTAGGGCGAGAGCTCCACGACGACGCGGTCTTCGGGCAGGATGCGGATGTAGTGCTGGCGCATCTTGCCGCTGATGTGGGCGAGCACCCGGTGCCCGTTCTGCAGCTCGACCCGGAACATCGCATTGGGCAGCGGCTCGACGACGCGACCCTCGACCTCGATGGCCCCGTCTTTCTTTGCCATGCCTTGAACGCGCTCCCTGACTCGGTGGTGCTGGTGTCCTCCTGCGCCCACGGGGGAACCCCGATCGACGCACTCGGTGATTGCAGAACAGGTGGTGCAGACGCTCTCGCGAGGGCGTCCCGGGTCATGCGGCCACAGCACGACCACGGAACGGCGCGAACGCCATCGGGAATCGTACCCCGGCGCCTCACCCGTCACCAACCCGCCCCCGTGAGGGAGTGGAGCGACCCCTCGCAGCTCGGGCGAGCTCCGGAGGGGGCTACGTGCGCGGCGTGACCCCGAACGGTGCCAGGCCGGCGACGCCGCCGTCCTCGGCCGTGAGCACCCACGGGCCCTCGGGGGTGATGGCCACGCTGTGCTCGAAGTGCGCGGCCCGCGACCCGTCCTTGGTGACGACGGTCCAGCCGTCCTCGAGCTCGACGGTGGCCGGGTCGCCGACGGTGACCATCGGCTCGATGGCCAGCGCGAGCCCGGGGACGAGCTTCGGGCCGCGCCCGGGCCGCCCGTAGTTGAGCACGTGCGGGTCCTGGTGCATCTCGGTGCCGATGCCGTGGCCGCCGTAATGGTCGACGATCCCGTACGGGTGCGTCTCGGCGGTGATCGTCTGCTCCACGGCGGAGCTGATGTCGGTGAGCCGGCCCCCGGCGATCGCCCGGGCGAGCCCCGCCCACATCGAGCGCTCCGTGACCTCGAGCAGCGCGACGTCCTGGGCCGACGGCTCCCCCACCGACAGCGTGACCGCGGAGTCGCTGTGCCAGCCCTGCAGGATCGCCCCGCAGTCGATGGAGATGTTGTCGCCCTCGGCCAACCGGCGCTCGGGGTCAGGGATCCCGTGCACGATCTCTTCGTTGATCGACGCGCAGATGGTCCCGGTGAACCCGTGGTAGCCGAGGAAGTTGGGCACGGCCCCCTGGGAACGGATGTAGTCCTCGGCCACGGCGTCGAGCTCACCGGTGCTGACACCGGGGCGGACCGCGGCCTTCACGGCGGCGATGGCTCCCGCGGTGACCAGCCCGGAGGCGCGCATGAGCTCGATCTCGTGCGGTGTCTTGATCTGGATCATGCGTCCACTCCACTTCGCGAGCAGCGGGAGGCGGCCAAGTATCCCTGCCGTCATCACCGCACCGAGCCTGTCACCAGGATCGGTCAGTCTTCGCCGCGCTGCTCGGGGTCCGTCGCACCCAGCGCCTCCATGGCGCGGGCCGTGACCTCCTCCACCTCACCGATCGCGTCGATGCGGGAGAGCAGGCCCTCGGTCTCGTAGAAGCCCGACAGCGGTGCCGTCTGTTCCCGGTAGACCTCCAGGCGGTGCCGGACGGTCTCGGGCTTGTCGTCCTCGCGCTGGACCATCTTGCCGTCGACGAGCATGCGCCGACCGGAGAGCCGGCGGACGAGTTCGTCCTCGTCGACGATCAGCTCGAGGACACGGTCGAGGTGGTTGCCGAGCTCGGTCAGCGACTCACGCAGCTGCTCCGCCTGGGCGATGGTGCGCGGGAAGCCGTCGAGCAGGAACGCGGCCTTGGCGTCGGGCTCGGCCAGGCGGTCCTTCACCATGGCGACCGTGATCTCGTCGGGGACGAGGTCGCCGGCGTCCATGTAGGTCTTCGCCTGCCGGCCGAGGTCGGTCTGCCCGCTGACGTTGGCGCGGAAGATGTCCCCGGTGGAGATCGCCGGCCCGCCCACTTTCCCGGCGATGATCTGCGCCTGGGTCCCCTTACCCGCACCGGGCGGGCCCAGCAGCACGACGCGCACTACTTCAGGAACCCTTCGTAGTTGCGCTGGTTGAGCTGCGTCTCGATCTGCTTCACCGTCTCCAACCCCACTCCGACCATGATGAGCACCGCTGTCCCGCCGAACGGGAAGTTCTGGTTCTGGCCCTGCTGGGTGAGCGACAGGAAGAAGTTCGGCAGAACCGCGACGATTCCCAGGTAGATCGAACCCGGCAGGGTGATCCGGGAGAGTACGTACTGCAGGTACTCGGCGGTGGGCCGACCCGGACGGATGCCGGGGATGAAGCCGCCGTAGCGCTTCATGTCGTCGGCGCGCTCCTCGGGGTTGAACGTGATCGACACGTAGAAGTACGTGAAGAAGACGATCAGGCCGAAGTAGAGCGCGACGTGGACCGCGCTGCTCTGGTCGATGATGTAGGTCTCGAAGAACTGCCGGACCGCACCCGTCTCGTTGCCCTGGAGCTGACTGATCAGCTGCGGCAGGTAGAGCAGCGACGAGGCGAAGATGACCGGGATGACGCCGGCCTGGTTCACCTTGAGCGGCAGGTAGGTCGAGGTGCCGCCGTACATGCGCCGGCCGACCATCCGCTTCGCGTACTGCACCGGGATGCGCCGTTGGGCCTGCTCGACGTAGACGACCGCGCCGATGATCAACAGGGCGAAGATGCAGACGACGGTGAAGACGACGCCGCCGCGGCTCTGCAGGATGCCGCCGCCCTCTGCGGGAATACGCGCGGCGATCGAGGTGAAGATCAGCACGGACATGCCGTTGCCGATCCCCTTCTCGGTCAGCAGCTCGCCGAGCCACATGATCATGGCGGTGCCGGCGGTCAGGGCGATCACCAGGACGACCGTCGTCCAGACCGAATCGGACGGGATGATCGTCTCGGAGCAGTTCGGGAACAGCTGGCCGCTGCGCGCCAGGGCGATGATGCCGGTGCTCTGCAGGACGGCCAGCGCGATCGTCAGGTAGCGGGTGTACTGGGTCAGCTTGGCCTGACCCGACTGCCCTTCCTTCTTCAACTGCTCGAAGCGCGGGATCACGACCACCAGCAGCTGCACGATGATGCTCGCGGTGATGTACGGCATGATCCCGAGCGCGAACACGCTCAGCCGCAGCAGCGCGCCGCCGGAGAACAGGTTGACGAGCGAGTAGAGATCCCGCTGGTCCGAGGCCTGTGCCTGCTCGAGGCAGGAGTTGATCGCCTGCACCGAGACGCCGGGGCCGGGGACGGAGGCCCCGAGCCGGTAGATGGCGATGATCGCCAGGGAGAACAGCAGCTTGCGCCGGAGGTCTGGCGTCCGGAACGCCGCGGCGAACGCCTGCAGCACGTGCCCTCCCCTGATCGGTCGAATGAGGTTAGCAACGAGCGCGCGCGGATCTGCGCGCGCCGGGCAGCAGTCGACCCCCGCGGGCACTCAGGGGTGCCTCGCGGGGGTCGACGGCGTCAGATGCGGGTGGTGCTGCCCCCGGCCGCACCGATCTTCTCGGCGGCGGACGAGGAGAAGGCGTGCGCGTGGACGTCGACCTTGACGCCGCCGAGGTCGCCGGTGCCCAGGATCTTGACCGGCTGACCGCGCCGGACAGCGCCGGCCTCGGCCAGCGTGTCCGGGTTGATCGGGCCGCCGTCCGGGAAGAGCGCCGCGATCCGGTCGAGGTTGACGACCTGGAAGACGACCTTGTTCGGGCTCTTGAAGCCGCTCAGCTTCGGCAGCCGCATGTACAGCGGCGTCTGCCCGCCCTCGAAGCGGGCGGAGACGTTGCCTCGCGCGCCGGTGCCCTTGGTACCGCGACCGGCCGTCTTGCCCTTGGAGCCCTCACCGCGACCGACACGGGTCTTCGCGGTGTGGGCGCCCGGGGCCGGACGCAGGTGGTGAACCTTCAGTGTCATAGCGAGTCTTTCCTCAGACTTCCTCGACGCGCACAAGGTGCGGCACCGTCGCGACCATCCCGCGGATCTCGGGACGGTCCTCCTGCACGACCGAGTCGTGGATCCGCTTGAGACCGAGCGAACGCAGCGTCTGGCGCTGGTTCGGCTTGGTGCCGATCCCCGACTTGATCTGGGTGACCCTGATCTGGCCGGTCTTCTTGTCAGCCATGTCAGACTCCCTGGCCCGCACGCGCGCGGAGCATGGCGGCCGGGGCGACGTCCTCGAGGGGCAGGCCGCGGCGAGCCGCGATCTCCTCGGGGCGGACGAGGTCCTTCAGCGCCTGCATCGTGGCGTGCACGATGTTGATCGGGTTCGAGGAACCCAGGCTCTTGGAGAGCACGTCGTGGATGCCGGCGCACTCGAGCACGGCACGCACCGGGCCACCGGCGATGACACCGGTACCGGGGCTGGCCGGCTTGAGCAGCACGACGCCCGCCGCCGCCTCACCCTGCACGGGGTGCGGGATGGTGCTGGCGATGCGCGGCACGCTGTAGAAGTGCTTCTTGGCCTCCTCGACACCCTTGGCGATCGCCGCGGGCACCTCCTTGGCCTTGCCGTAGCCGACGCCGACCTTGCCGTCGCCGTCACCCACGATCACCAGGGCGGTGAAGCTGAAGCGACGACCACCCTTGACGACCTTGGACACGCGGTTGATGGCAACCACGCGCTCGATGTAGTTGCTCTTCTCGGCGGGCGCGCCTCCGGGGCCCCGCCCGCCGTCACGACGGTCGCGGCGGTCGTTACCGCCGCCGGCGCCGCCGCCGCGTCGCTGTGGTCCTGGCATCAGACGTCCCTCTCGATCATCTCGATGCTGGTGAAAAACGGTGCGATCATCAGAAGTCCAGACCGCCCTCGCGGGCACCGTCGGCCAGGGCGGCGATGCGCCCGGCGTAGCGGTTCCCGCCACGGTCGAAGACGACGGCGCTGATGCCGGCCGTCTTCGCCCGCTCGGCGATCAGGGCGCCCACCTTGCGGGCGGCAGGGCGGACTTGTCGCCCTCGGCGCCGCGCAGGCTGGCGTCCATCGTCGATGCGCTGGCCAGCGTGCGGCCGGCCGTGTCGTCGACGAGCTGCACGTGGATGTGACGCGAGCTGCGCTTGACGACCAGGCGCGGGCGCTCCGGCGTGCCGGAGACCCGCTTGCGCAGCCGGTTGTGGCGCCGCAGCCGCGAGACGCGGCGCGCGGTGCTGGCGTCGGTGCCGACGGGCTTGTGGCCGCCGCTCTTGGAAGTTGCTGCCTGTGCCATCACTTGCCCGTCTTCCCGACCTTGCGCTTGACGACCTCGCCCTGGTACCGCACGCCCTTGCCCTTGTACGGGTCGGGCTTGCGGATCTTGCGGATCTTGGCCGCGACCTCACCCACCTGCTGCTTGTCGATGCCGCTGACCCGCAGACGGGTGGGCGACTCGACGGCGAAGCTGATCCCGTCAGGGGCCTTCACCGGCACCGGGTGGCTGAAGCCCAGAGCGAACTCGAGGTCCGAACCGCGTGCCTGGACGCGGTATCCGACACCGACGATCTCGAGGGTCTTGGTGTACCCCTCGGTGACGCCGGTGATCATGTTGGCGATCAGCGTGCGCGAGAGCCCGTGGAGGGCCCGGCTCTGCCGCTCGTCGTTGGGGCGCGCCACCTTCAGCGTGCCGTCCTCATCGCGCTCGACCGTGATCGGCGCGGCGACCGTGTGGGCCAGTGCGCCCTTGGGTCCCTTCACGCTGACCGTCTGGCCGTCGATGGTGACGTCCACGCCGGCGGGCACGGGGATCGGGAGTCGTCCGATTCGTGACATCTTCGCTCGCTCCCTTACCAGACGTAGGCGAGGACTTCCCCACCCACGCCCTTCTTGTTCGCCTGCTTGTCGGTCAGCAGCCCGGTCGAGGTCGAGATGATCGCCACGCCGAGACCGCCGAGCACCTTGGGGAGGGCGGTCGACTTGGCGTACACCCGCAGACCCGGCTTGGAGACGCGCCGGACACCGGCGATGCTCCGCTCGCGGTTGGGGCCGTACTTGAGGTCGATCGACGAGCTGCTTGAAGGTGTTGCCGTCCTTCTCGACGTCGTTGACCTTCCAGCCGGCGATGTAGCCCTGCTGCTGGAGGATCTCGGCGATGTGCGTCTTCAGCTTCGACGACGGCATGACCGCAGTGTCGTGGTACGCCTGATTGGCGTTCCGCAGACGCGTGAGCATGTCCGCGATCGGGTCGGTCATCGTCATGAAAGTTGGTGCCTCTCTCGCCGCGGTTCCGCACGTTTCCCGTATGACGGTGGTCGTGGGCCTGTCGGCGAACGGTGGTGCAGTGGTGCGGACCGGGCGAATGCCCGGGCCGGGTAGGGGGAATTACCAGCTGGACTTGCGCACGCCGGGGAGCTCCCCGGCGTGGGCCATCTCCCGCAGGCAGATCCGGCAGAGGCCGAACTTGCGGAAGACGGCGTGCGGGCGACCGCAACGCTGGCAGCGGGTGTAGCCGCGAACCGCGAACTTCGGCTTGCGGTTCGCCTTCTCGATCAGAGCCTTCTTGGCCATTGGTTTCTCCTACCGGCTCAGCGGATGGTGGTCACGACGGGCTGGCCGGCGAAGGGGAAGCCGAGCTGGCGGAGCAGCGCCCGGCCTTCGTCGTCGTTCGTGGCGGTGGTGACCAGCGTGATGTCCATGCCGCGCTGCCGGTCGATCCGGTCGACGTCGATCTCGCGGAACATCGACTGCTCGTTGAGACCGAACGTGTAGTTGCCGTGGCCGTCGAACTGCTTGGCGTTGAGGCCGCGGAAGTCGCGGATACGCGGCAGGGCCAGCGACAGCAGGCGGTCGAGGAACTCCCACATCCGGTCGCCGCGGAGGGTGACCTTCGCGCCGATCGGCATGCCCTCGCGCAGCTTGAACTGCGCGATGGACTTGCGGGCCTTGACGACGGCCGGCTTCTGACCGGTGATCGCGGTCAGGTCGCGGACGGCGCCGTCCATCAGCTTGGCGTCACGGGTCGCCTCGCCGACGCCCATGTTGACCACGATCTTGGTCAGCCGCGGGATCTGCATGACGTTCTCGAAGCCGAACTCCGACTGGAGCGCGGGCGCGATCGTCTCGCGGTAGTGGGCGAGCATGCGGGGCAGCTCGCGGGTGGGTGCGGTCATCAGAGGTCCTTACCGGTGCGCCGCGAAACCCGGATGCTGCGGCCTTCTTCGTCCTTGCGGTAGCCGACCCGGGTCGGCTTGTCCTCGGAGTCGATCACCATCACGTTGCTCACGTGGATGGGCGCCTCCTGCGTGACGATCCCGCCCTGCTGGGCGCCGCGCTGGCTGGTGCTGATGCGGGTGTGCTTCTTGACCCGGCCGACGCCCTCGACGAGCACCTTCTGGAGCTTGGGGAAGGCGGCGATGACGCGGCCCTTGGCGCCCTTGTCCTTGCCGGCGAGAACGACGACGGTGTCGCCCTTCTTGACCTTCATGGACGGGGTCTTGGCGGGGGCGGATGCCTTGTTGTTGGCAGCCATGATCACAGCACCTCCGGGGCGAGCGAGATGATCCGCATGAAGCGCTTGTCGCGGAGCTCACGGCCGACCGGGCCGAAGATGCGCGTCCCGCGCGGGTCGCCGCTGTCGCGGATGATGACCGCGGCGTTCTCGTCGAAGCGGATGTAGGAACCGTCGGGACGACGGCGCTCCTTCACCGTGCGGACGATGACGGCCTTGACCACATCGCCCTTCTTGACGCCGGCACCGGGCAGCGCGTCCTTCACGGTGCCGACGATGACGTCGCCGATGCCCGCGTAGCGTCGCCCGGAACCGCCGAGCACCCGGATGCAGAGGATCTCCTTTGCTCCGGTGTTGTCGGCGACTCGCAGTCGCGACTCCTGCTGGATCACGTCCCTACTCCCAAATCTTTGTTGTGACAGCCGGGCCGGTTCGGTGAACCGGCTGTCCGATACCCACGTGCGGCCAGCCGACGGCGTGTGCCGCCGGCCGTCCGAGCACGGGATACCGGGATGCGGTGCGCGCCCAGGGGGCGCACCAGTCGTCCAGGGTACTCGTACGTGTTACGGCCCCGGAGGGCCGCCCTTACTTGGCCTTCTCGACGACCTCGACCAGTCGCCACCGCTTGGTGGCCGACGTGGGCCGGGTCTCCATGATCTGCACGCGGTCGCCGATGCCGGCGACGTTCTGCTCGTCGTGGGCCTTGAGCTTGCTCGTGCGGCGGATGACCTTGCCGTACAGGCCGTGCTTCACGCGGTCCTCGACCTCGACGACGATGGTCTTCTCCATCTTGTCGCTGACGACCAGGCCCTCACGGATCTTGCGGTAACCACGGCCGGCCAGGCCAGGGCCCGACGCGGCCGTGCTTACGGACTGGGGATCGCTCATGCCACACCCTCGTTCGGGGCGACCGAGAGACCCAGCTCGCGCTCACGCATGATCGTGTAGATCCGGGCGATGTCGCGGCGGACGGTCTGCAGTCGCCGGTTGTTGTCCAGCTGGCCGGTGGCCACCTGGAACCGCAGGTTGAACAGTTCTTCCTTGTGCTCACGCAGCCGCGAGGCGAGCTCGTCGGCAGAGAGCTCGCGCAGCTCGGGAGCGGTCAGACCGGCGGCCATCACACTTCTCCTTCACGCGTGATGAAGCGGCACTTCATCGGCAGCTTGTGGATCGCACGACGCATGGCCTCACGGGCCACGGGCTCGGCGACACCGGACAGCTCGAACAGCACGCGGCCGGGCTTGACGTTGGCCACCCACCACTCGGGCGAACCCTTACCGGAACCCATGCGGGTCTCGGCGGGCTTCTTGGTCAGCGGACGGTCGGGGTAGATCGAGATCCAGACCTTGCCGCCACGCTTGATGTGGCGAGTCATGGCGATACGGGCCGACTCGATCTGCCGGTTGGTCACGTACGCCGGCTCGAGGGCCTGGATGGCGAACTCACCGAAGTTGATCTCGGTGCCACCCTTGGCCTTCCCCGAGCGACTCGGGTGGTGCTGCTTGCGGTGCTTGACGCGCCGTGGGATCAGCATGGCGTCAGCCCTCCGTCTTCTCGGCAGCCGGCTCCTCGGCCGCGGGGGCCTCGGTGGCAGGCGTCTCGACCGCAGGGGTCTCGGCAGCGGGCGTCTCGACCGCAGCGGTCTCGACGGCAGCGGCCTCGACGGCGGGGGTCTCGACGGCAGGCGCCTCGGTGGCCGGGGTCTCCGAGGTCGGGGTCTCGGCGGCGGCGCGACCGGCCTCGGTCCCGCCGGCGGTGGTGCCCGACGAACCCGAACGACGCTGCGGGCGCTGGGCCCGCTCGCGACGCTGCTGACGGTCGGCGAGCGCCTCGAGAGCCGCACGCTCGGCCCGCGAGCCGCTGACGTCACCCTTGTAGATCCACACCTTCACGCCGATGCGACCGAAGGTGGTCTTGGCCTCGTAGATGCCGTAGTCGATGTTCGCGCGGAGCGTGTGCAGGGGCACCCGACCCTCGCGGTAGAACTCCGACCGGCTCATCTCGGTGCCGCCGAGGCGACCCGAGCACTGCACCCGGATGCCCTTGACCTGCGGGCTGCGCTGCGCGGACTGCATCGCCTTGCGCATGGCACGGCGGAAGCTGACCCGGCTGGAGAGCTGCTCGGCGACGCCCTGGGCGACCAGCTGCGCGTCGGACTCGGGGTTCTTCACCTCGAGGATGTTCAGCTGCACCTGCTTGCCGGTGAGCTTCTCCAGCTCGCCGCGGATGCGGTCGGCCTCCGCACCTCGGCGGCCGATGACGATGCCTGGGCGCGCGGTGTGGATGTCGACACGGACCCGGTCACGGGTGCGCTCGATCTCCACCTTGGAGATGCCGGCCCGCTCCATGCCCTTGGACATGAGCTTGCGGATCGCGACGTCTTCCTTGACGTAGTCCTTGTACAGCTTGTCCGCGTACCACCGGGACTTGTAGTCGGTGGTGATCCCGAGCCGGAACCCGTGCGGGTTGACCTTCTGACCCACTAGCGGGTCCCTCCCCTCGTGTTGCGCCGCGTGGTGCTGCTGGGCGACTGGGTCTGCTGGGTCGCCGGGCCGGACTGGCCGGTGTCCCGACGCGCCTTGCGCGACTTCTGTGCGAGCTCGGCGCTGGACCCGACCTCACTCACCTCGACGGTGATGTGGCTGGTCCGCTTGTTGATGCGGAACGCCCGGCCCTGCGCACGCGGACGGATCCGCTTGAGCGTCGGGCCCCCGTCGACGTAGGCCGCGCTGACCACGAGGGCAGCGGGATCCAGCCGGAGGTTGTGCTCGGCGTTGGCCACCGCGCTGGCGACGACCTTGGCCACCGGCTCACTGGCACTCTGCGGCGTGAACCGCAGCAGCGCCAGGGCCTCGTCGGCCGGCAGGTAGCGGATCATGTCCACCACCCGGCGTGCCTTCATCGGGGTCACACGGACGAACCGGGCCGTAGCCCGGGCGACCGGCGCCTCCTGTCCCACCTGGGAAGTCATCGAAATCTCTCTCTACCTGG
Organism: uncultured Actinomycetota bacterium; assembly: GCA_963748305.1. GTDB lineage: Bacteria > Actinomycetota > Actinomycetes > Mycobacteriales > Geodermatophilaceae > Blastococcus_B. The sequence continues at coordinate 400,511 of CAVVIN010000014.1, forward strand.
TCAGCCCCGCCGCGAGCGGCGGTCGTCCTTGATGTGCCCACGGAAGGTGCGCGTGGGCGCGAACTCGCCGAGCTTGTGCCCGACCATCGCCTCGGTGACGAACACCGGGACGTGCTTGCGGCCGTCGTGCACGGCGATCGTGTGCCCGAGCATGTCGGGGATGATCGTCGAGCGCCGCGACCAGGTGCGGATGACGTTCTTGGTGCCCTTTTCGTTCTGGACGTCCACCTTCTTGAGCAGGTGATCGTCGACGAACGGGCCCTTCTTCAGGCTGCGTGGCATGTCTGTCGGACTCCTCTTCCCGCTCAGCGCTTCTTGTTGGCGCGCCGGCGGCGCAGGATCATCGCGTCACTGGCCTTGCGCTTGCGCGTGCGGCCCTCCGGCTTGCCCTTCGGGTTCACCGGGTGGCGACCACCGGAGGTCTTGCCCTCACCACCACCGTGCGGGTGGTCGACCGGGTTCATGGCGACACCGCGGACGGTCGGGCGCTTGCCCTTCCACCGCATCCGGCCGGCCTTGCCCCAGTTGATGTTCGACTGCTCGGCGTTGCCCACCTCGCCGACGGTCGCGCGGCAGCGCACGTCGACGTTGCGGATCTCGCCCGACGGCATGCGCAGCTGCGCGAGCCGACCCTCACGGGCAACCAGCTGGACGCTGGTCCCCGCGGAGCGGGCGATCTTGGCGCCGCCACCGGGGCGGAGCTCGATGGCGTGAACCACCGTGCCGACCGGGATGTTCCGCAGCGGCAGGTTGTTGCCGGGCTTGATGTCGGCCGAGGGGCCGCACTCCACGGAGTCGCCCTGCTTGAGCTTCGCCGGCGCGATGATGTAGCGCTTCTCGCCGTCGGCGTAGTGCAGCAGCGCGATCCGCGAGGTGCGGTTCGGGTCGTACTCGATGTGCGCGACCTTGGCCGGCACGCCGTCCTTGTCGGCCCGACGGAAGTCGATGAGCCGGTAGGCACGCTTGTGACCGCCGCCCTGGTGGCGGGCGGTGACCTTGCCGTGGACGTTGCGTCCACCGCGGCCGTGCAGCGGCCGGACCAGCGACTTCTCGGGATGGTCGCGGGTGACCTCGGCGAAGTCGGCGACGGATGAGCCGCGGCGGCCCGGCGTCGTCGGCTTGTACTTACGGATGGCCATGGTTCCTCAGAGTCCCTGTCTGTTCTCTCTGGTCCGGTCGGGGGTGGCGGGGGTGCCCAGCCGTCAGGCGCCCGGTCCCCCGAAGATCTCGATGCGGTCGCCGGGGGCGAGCGAGACGATGGCGCGCTTGGTGTCCTTGCGCTTGCCCATGTGCGTGCCCCGGCTGCGCTTGCGCTTGCCCTGACGGTTGATCGTGTTCACGCCGAGAACCTTCACGTTGAAGATCTGCTCGACAGCGATCTTGATCTGGGTCTTGTTCGCCTCGGGCAGCACGATGAACGTGTACTGGTTCTCGTCGAGCAGGCCGTAGCTCTTCTCGGAGATGACCGGGGCGAGCAGGACGTCCCGGGGGTCGCGGACGCTCATGCCTTCTCCTCGGTGGTCTCGTCGTCAGCCGGCGTCTCGGCAGCGGCCTTCTTGGCCGGCGCCTTCTTCGCGGCAGCCTTCGTGGCCGGGGCCTCGTCAGCGTCGGCGTCGTCGGCGGCCTTCTTGGCCGGGGCCTTCTTCGCGGCAGCCTTCGTGGCCGGCGCCTCGGCGCGGTCTCGGTCTCGACGGTGCCCTCGCCCTCGGCGGGAGCTGTCTCACGGTGCCCTCACCCCGGCCGGGCGATTGCGGGATGCCGCCCGGGATCTCGCGGGTGGCGAGGTCCGGGAGGACGGCGCCGGAGCGCGCGCCCTTGGTCCGGCTCTCCACGTACTCGGCCAGCGCGGTCTCGGTGAAGACGACCTCGTCGGCGACCAGCACGTCGTAGGTGTTGAGCTGCCCGGCCTCGAGCAGGTGCACCTGCGGCAGGTTGCGCAGGCTCACCCAGTTGAGGACGTCGTCCCGGTCCAGGACGACCAGCACGCGCTTGGCCTGCGTGACGGCGGTGAGCGTCGCCATGGCGGCCTTGGTCTTCGGGGCGTCCCCGTCGACGAAGGCCGAGACGACGTGCACGCGACCCTCACGAGCCCGGTCGGAGAGGGCACCGCGCAGGGCGGCGGCCTTCATCTTCTTCGGGGTCTTCTGCGTGTAGTCGCGCGGGGTCGGCCCGAAGACCGTGCCACCGCCGGCGAACTGCGGCGCGCGGGTCGAGCCCTGACGGGCCCGGCCGGTGCCCTTCTGCCGGTACGGCTTCGCGCCACCACCACTGACCTGACCACGGGTCTTGGTCGAGTGCGTGCCCTGGCGGGCCGCAGCCAGCTGGGCGATGACGACCTGGTGCATCAGGGAGAGGTTCGCGTCGGCGTCGAAGAGGTCACCGGGCAGCGTCACGCTGCCGGAGGTCTCTCCCGCCGGGGTGCGGACGTCGACCTGGCGGTCGGTACGCGTCTCGGTGGATGAAAGCGTCACTTCTTGTCACTCCCCACGGGGCCGCCCTTGACGGCGGAACGGACGAGGAGCAGGCCACCCTTGGGACCGGGGACGGCGCCCTTGATGAGCAGCAGCCCGCGCTCCGCGTCGACCTTGTGGACGACCAGGGACAGCGTCGTCGTCTTCACCGCACCCATGCGGCCGGCCATCTTCAGGCCCTTGAACACGCGGCCCGGGGTGGACGCGCCACCGATGGAACCGGGCGACCGTGCTTGCGCTGGGTGCCGTGCGACGCGCCGAGGCCCTTGAAGCCGTGACGCTTCATGACGCCGGCGGTGCCCTTGCCCTTGCTGGTCCCGATGATGTCGACCTTGGCCACACCGTCGAAGACGTCGGCGGTCAGCTCCTGGCCGACCGTGTACTCACCGGCGTCCTCGGTGCGCAGTTCCACCAGGTGCCGCCGCGGCGTGACGCCCGCCTTGGTGAAGTGCCCGCCCTCAGGACGGTTCACCTTGCGCGGGTCGATCTCACCGAACCCGAGCTGGACGGCGGAATAGCCGTCGACCTCGGGGGTGCGCACCTGGGTCACCACACACGGGCCCGCCTTGACGACGGTCACCGGCACGAGGCGGTTGTTCTCGTCGAAAACCTGGGTCATCCCCAGCTTCTCGCCGAGGAGACCGCGAAATGTGCTCGCCATGTCTGCTGACTGCCCTTACTGAATGTTGACGTCGACCGAAGCCGGCAGGTCGATGCGCATCAGCGCGTCGACCGTCTTCGGCGTCGGGTCGAGGATGTCGATGAGCCGCTTGTGCGTGCGCATCTCGAAGTGCTCGAACGAGTCCTTGTACTTGTGCGGCGAACGGATCACCGCGTACACGTTCTTCTCCGTCGGCAGAGGCACCGGGCCGACGACTCGCGCTCCGGTCTTGCGTGACCGTCTCCACGATGCGTCCGCGCCGAGGCGTCGATCGCCTCGTGGTCGTAGGCCTTCAGCCGGATGCGGATCTTCTGTCCCGCCATCGCTGTTCTTCGCTCCTGCCGATCGAAAGTCTGTAGCTGAGTGGGTCGGCTGACCCGGTGGACGGGCGGCGGCCGGTTGCGGCCGCCGCCCGTCCGGGAACTACTTGTTGATCTTGACGACGCGCCCGGCGCCCACGGTGCGGCCACCCTCACGGATGGCGAACCGGAGGCCCTCCTCCATGGCGATGGGCTGGATCGGCTCGACGTCATACGGTGTTGTCGCCGGGCATGACCATCTCGATGCCCTCGGGCAGGGTCACCACGCCGGTCACGTCCGTCGTCCGGAAGTAGAACTGCGGCCGGTAGTTGTTGAAGAACGGCGTGTGACGGCCGCCCTCGTCCTTCGAGAGGACGTAGACCTGAGCCTCGAACTTGGTGTGCGGGGTGATCGAACCGGGCTTTGCCACGACCTGGCCGCGCTCGACGTCCTCGTGTTGATGCCGCGCAGCAGTAGGCCGACGTTGTCGCCGGCCTGACCGTGGTCCAGCAGCTTGCGGAACATCTCGACGCCGGTGACGCCGTCTGGTGCGAGGTCTCCCGGATGCCGACGATCTCGATCGGTCCTCGAGACCTTGACGACCGCGCTCGACGCGCCGGTAACGACGGTGCCACGGCCGGTGATCGTGAAGACATCCTCGATGGGCATGAGGAACGGCTTGTCGATCTCGCGCTCCGGCTCGGGGATGGACGTCGTCGACCGCGTCCATGAGCTCCATGAGCTCTCGCCCCACTCCGTGTCGCCCTCGAGCGCCTTCAGCGCCGAGACACGGACCACCGGTAGGTCGTCGCCCGGGAACTCGTACTCGGAGAGCAGCTCGCGGACCTCGAGCTCGACCAGCTCCAGGACTCCGGGTCGTCGACCATGTCGGCCTTGTTCAGCGCGACGACGATGTAGGGCACGCCGACCTGGCGGGCAAGGAGCACGTGCTCCCGGGTCTGCGGCATCGGGCCGTCGGCGCGGCCACCACCAGGATCGCGCCGTCCATCTGCGCCGCGCCGGTGATCATGTTCTTGATGTAGTCGGCGTGCCCGGGCAGTCGACGTGCGCGTAGTGACGCTTCTCGGTCTCGTACTCGACGTGAGCGATCGAGATCGTGATGCCGCGAGCCTTCTCCTCCGGCGCCTTGTCGATCTGGTCGAACGTCGGTTGAAGAAGTCAGGTCCTTGTCGTGCAGGGCCTTGGTGATAGCCGCCGTCAGCGTCGTCTTGCCGTGGTCGATGTGACCGATGGTGCCGATGTTGACATGCGGCTTGTTCCGCTCGAACTTCGCCTTCGCCACTTGGTGTCCTCTCTCCGTG
>CAVVIN010000015.1:0-125291 GCA_963748305.1 uncultured Actinomycetota bacterium
CGCCCGCCGGCCGCGGCCACCCGGCCGGTCCCCATGGTCGTCGTCGTCCACGGCCTGCGGCAGTCGCCGCGGATCATCGACGACATGGCCGGCTGGACGCGCCTGGCCCGGCGCGAGGGCTTCGCCGTGACCTTCCCGCTCGGCTACTGGACCCTGCCGGAGAAGTACGGTTACCAGGCCAGCTGGAACGCCGGCACCTGCTGCGGGCCGGCCAGCGAGCGCTGGGACGACGTCGACGACACGCACACGATGGACGCCGTCGTCGTCGCGGCGTCGGCGGCGTACCGGGGCAACGGCAAGGTGTACTACGTCGGGTTCTCCAACGGCGCGATGCTCGGCTACCGGCTCCAGTGCGAGGACAGCGGGCCGTTCCGGGCCTTCGTCGCCGTGCACGGGGCGGTCACCACGCACACCGCGTGCCGCCCCTTGCAGCCGCGGCCGTTCCTCGGGGTCCACGCGCTCCGGGACACGATCGTCCCGTACGCGGGCTGCACCAGCAGCCAGGCCAACACCAGCTGCCGGACGCGGCTCAACGCCGACCTCGTCTCCGGACGCTCGACGATCATCGGTCTCCGGGCGGCGTCGGGCTGCACCGGCGTGTGGTCCCGCCGGTACGCCGCGCATACCAAGATCGCGACGCCCACCGGCTGCCGGACGGCCGGCGTGGTGCACATGCTCATCGACAACGCCGGGCACGACTGGGTGACCGACAAGGGGCGGTACGGCATCAACGAGACCGAGGTGGCCTGGCAGTTCCTCCGCACCAAGTAGGTACGTTCGCGCCGTGACGGAGGAGGGGCGACTCGTCGGGCGGGTCGCGCAGGTCTGGCTCTACCCGGTGAAGTCCCTCGCCGGCACGCCGGTGCCGGCGGCCGAGATCCGGCCAGGACGGGCTCGCCGGCGACCGGGCCTGGACGGTCGTGGACGACGAGGGACGGCCCGGTCCGGGCCAAGGACGCACCGGCGCTCGCCGGCCTCGCGCCGGGGGGCGCCGACGCCGCGTCACTGTCGGCGGCCGTCGGCCGACCGGTGCACCTCGACCCGCTGCCGCCCCGGCCGGGCGTGGCGCCGGTCCACCTCGTCTCCCGTCAGGCGATCGACCGGGCCGCGCTCGGCGAGGTCCCCGACGGCTGCTCCGCCGACGACCCGCGGGCCAACCTGCTGCTCGACCTCGACGGCGGCGACGACGAGCGGGCCTGGGTCGGCCGCACGCTCCGGGTCGGGGACGCGGTCCTCGAGATCACCCGGACGCCCAAGCACTGCCTGGGTGTCTACGCCGAGGTGCGGCGCGCGGGCACGGTCAGCGCCGGGGACCCGGTGCTGCTCTAGCGTCGCCTCGTGCGCAGGGGAGCCGGGGTCCTGGGGGCGCTGCTCCTCCTCGCGGCCTGCGGGGCGCACGCCCGGCGACGCCGCCGCGCCGCGCCGCCGTCCTCGTCCTCGGCCGCGGCACCCGCGCCGGAGAGCTTCACGCTGGTCGCGACCGGGGACGTGCTGGTCCACCAGGACCGGGCGCTCACCGCCGGTGCCCTGCAGGACGACGGCAGCTACGACTTCTCCGACGTGCTCGCCCCGGTCGCGCCGCTGATCGAGGCGGCCGACCTCGCGATCTGCCACATGGAGACCCCGGTCGCGCCGCCCGGCGGCCCGTACCGCGGGTATCCGAGCTTCGCCGTCCAGCCGGAGATCGTCGACGCCCTGGCCGGCGCCGGCTACGACCTCTGCTCCACCGCCTCCAACCACTCCCTGGACGACGGCACCGACGGCCTGGTGCGCACCCTCGACGCGCTGGAGGCCGCCGGGATCGCCGCCACCGGCACCTACCGCTCGCGAGGCGGACAGCGTCGAGCCGCGGATCGTCGACGTCGGCGGCATCCGGGTGGGGCACGTCGCGGCCACCTTCAGCCTCAACGGCGTCCCGCTGCCCGCCGGCGCCGAGTGGTCGGTCGACGTCGTCGCCGTCCCGGACGTCGCACCGATGCTCGAGGCCGCCGCCCGGGCGCGTGCCGCGGGTGCCGACGTCGTCGTCGCGAGCCTGCACTGCTGCGTCGAGTACGACAACGACCCGACCCCGGTCCAGGAGGAGGCGGTCCGGACGCTGCTGGCCTCGCCGGACATCGACCTCGTCCTCGGCCACCACGCCCACGTCGTCCAGCCGTTCCTGCCGGTCGACGGCGAGTGGGCCGCGCTCGGCCTCGGCAACCACATCGCCGAGCACGAGACCCGCGGCTACCCGACCGAGGACTCGGTGCTGGCCCGGTTCACCTTCACCCGCGGCGACGACGGGCGGTTCACCGTCACCCGCGCCGAGGCGGTGCCCCTGCAGATCGTCCTCGGCGCCGACGCCGTGACGGTGCAGCCGGCCGACCCCGCGACACCGCGCGGGTGTCGGAGGTGCTGGACCGGCTCGGGGCGGTCGCTGCCGGGCTGGGCATCGTTCCGGGCTGAGCTGTCCCGGGCTGTGGTCGCGTCCGTCGGATCCGGCGGGACCGGCCATTAGGCTCAAGACGGGCTCCCACCGCCCAGTTCCGCCGACCCTCCAGGAGTTCCTGTGTCCACCGCGCCCTCGCCAACCGCCCTCACCCCGATCAGGGTGCCGGCCGGGACGACGGCGCTGCAGGCGCTCAAGGACGCCGGGCTGCCGCTCAAGGGTCCCGACGGCGCCGTCGTCGTCCGGGACGTGGCCACCGGCGACCTCAAGGACCTGGCCTGGGCCCCCGAGGCCGACGCCGATGTCGAGGCCGTGCCCGCCGCGAGCGCCGACGGCCGCGCGGTCATCCGCCACTCGACGGCGCACGTGCTGGCCCAGGCCGTGCAGGAGCTGTTCCCGGGTACCCGGCTGGGTATCGGCCCGCCGGTCGAGAACGGCTTCTACTACGACTTCGACCCCGAGCGGCCCTTCACCCCCGAGGACCTGGCGGCCCTCGAGAAGAAGATGACCGAGATCGTCCGTGCCGGGCAGAACTTCGCCCGCCGCGAGATCAGCGACGGCGACGCGAAGACCGAGCTGGCGCACGAGCCGTACAAGCTCGAGCTGATCGGGCTCAAGTCGAACGCGGGCGACGCGGCCGAGGGCGCCGACGTGGAGGTCGGCGCCGGCGGGCTGACCATGTACGACAACCTCGACCCGCGCACCGGCGACCTGATCTGGACCGACCTGTGCCGCGGCCCGCACCTGCCGCGCACCAACCACATCCCGGCCTTCAGCCTCACCCGGTCGGCGGCCGCCTACTGGCGCGGCAGCGAGAAGAACCCGCAGCTGCAGCGCATCTACGGCACCGCCTGGGAGAGCAAGGACGCCCACAAGGCCTACCTGGAGCACCTGGCCGAGGCCGAGCGGCGCGACCACCGGCGGCTCGGCGCCGAACTGGACCTGTTCAGCTTCCCCGACGAGATCGGCTCCGGCCTGGCGGTGTTCCACCCCAAGGGCGGTGTGATCAAGCGGGAGATGGAGGACTACGTCCGCGCGCCGGCACATCGAGGAGGGCTTCGACTACGTCGGCACGCCCGCACATCACCAAGCGCGGCGCTGTTCGAGACCTCCGGGCACCTGCCGTACTACGCGGACACCATGTTCCCGCCGATGGAGCTGGAGAACAGCGAGTACTACCTCAAGGCCATGAACTGCCCGATGCACAACCTGATCTTCCGGTCGCGCGGGCGGTCCTACCGCGAGCTGCCGCTGCGGTTCTTCGAGTTCGGCTCGGTCTACCGGTACGAGAAGTCCGGCGTCGTCGCACGGCCTGACCCGCGTGCGCGGGCTCACCCAGGACGACTCGCACAGCTACGTCACCCCCGAGCAGGCGCCGGGGGAGGTCCGGCACCTGCTGGCCTTCGTGCTCGGCCTGCTGCAGGACTTCGGCCTCGACGACTACTACCTGGAGCTGTCCACCCGCGGTGACGACCCGGAGAAGCGGCCAAGTTCATCGGGTCCGAGGAGGAGTGGGCGGTCGCGACGGCGGTGCTCGAGGAGGCGGCCCGGGAGACCGGGCTGGACCTCGTGCCCGACCCCGGCGGGGCGGCGTTCTACGGCCCGAAGATCTCCGTGCAGGCCCGCGACGCGATCGGTCGCACCTGGCAGATGTCGACCATCCAGTACGACTTCAACCAGCCCGCCCGCTTCGGCCTGGAGTACACGTCCGCCGACGGCGGCCGGCAGCAGCCGGTGATGATCCACTCGGCGAAGTTCGGCTCGATCGAGCGGTTCTTCGGCGTGCTCACCGAGCACTACGCCGGCGCGTTCCCGGCCTGGCTGGCCCCGGTGCAGGTGGTCGGCATCCCGGTCACCGACGAGCAGGTGCCCTACCTGCAGGACGTCGCGCTGAAGCTGAAGGCCGCGGGGCTGCGGGTCGAGATCGACGACTCCGACGACCGGATGCAGAAGAAGATCCGCACCGCCAGCAAGCAGAAGGTGCCGTTCGTGCTGATCGCCGGCGCCACCGACGCCGAGGCGGGCGCGGTGTCCTTCCGCTACCGCGACGGCACGCAGCAGAACGGCGTCCCGGTCGACGACGCCGTCGCGCAGGTGGCGGCGTGGGTGGCCGGACGGTCCAACGTCGACCCGACCGCCGACACCGCCGGCACCGCCGGGGGCGCCGGATGACCGACGGCGGGCCGACCAGCCCCTTCGAGCACCTGTGGACCCCCTACCGGATGGCCTACATCCAGGGGGAGGGCAAGCCCACCGGCGCGCACGACTGCCCGTTCTGCGTCATCCCGACCAAGGACGACGAGGAGGCGCTGATCGTCGCCCGGGGGAGCACGGTCTACGCCGTCCTCAACCTCTACCCCTACAACGCCGGCCACCTGATGCTCGTCCCGGACCGGCACGTGCCCGACTACACCGACCTGACGGGGGAGGAGGTCGCCGAGCTCGGGGCGTTCACGCAGACGGCGATGCGCGTCATCCGCTCGGTCAGCGGCGCCCACGGCTTCAACGTCGGGATGAACCAGGGCACGGTCGCCGGCGCCGGCATCGCCGACCACCTGCACCAGCACGTCGTGCCCCGCTGGGGCGGCGACACCAACTTCATGCCGGTCATCGGCCTGACCCGCGTCCTGCCACAGGTCCTCAGTGAGACCCGGACCCTGCTCGCCGGCGCCTGGTCCGAGCACGCCGCCGTCCGGGAGGCGTGATGCTCGGCATCTCCGCCCGGCCGGCCGTCGACAAGGTGATCACCCCACTGGTGGCCCGCCTGGCCCGGTCCGGCGTCACCCCGGACCTGGTCACCGTCGTCGGCACCCTGGCGGCCGTGGCCGGCGCGGTGTTCCTGTTCGGCACCGGCGAGCTGTTCTGGGGCACGGTCGTCGTCACCTTCTCGGTGCTGCTCGACCTGCTCGACGGCGCCTTGGCCCGTGCGCGCGGGGGCGGTTCGGCGTTCGGTGCGGTGCTGGACTCGACCGGTGACCGGGCGGCCGACGCGGCCATCTTCGGCGCCCTGGTCTGGTGGTTCGCCGGCGCGGGGGACAACCGCCTGCTCGTCCTCCTGGCCCTCCTGTGCCTCGTGCTCGGCATGCTCACCTCCTACGTGAAGGCGCGCGCCGAGGGCGTCGGTATCCCTTGCGACGTCGGCATCGTGGAACGGCTCGAACGCCTGCTCCTGGTGCTCTTCGGCACCGGGCTGGCGGGCCTCGGCGTGCCGTACGCGCTCCACGTCGGGCTGTGGGTGCTGCTCGCCGGCAGCGCGGTCACGGTCGTCCAGCGCTTCGTCGCCGTCCACCGCGGGCGCGCCGGCAAGGCGCTGTCATGAACCTGCGTGCGCGACTGACCGACTGGGGTTCGCGGCCGGCTGGCGCGCGGTCCGGGTGCTGCCCGAGCCCGTCGCCCGGACGGTGTTCGACCGGGTGGGCAGGTGGGCCGCGGGCCGACAGGGCAAGGGGATCCGGCAGCTGCGGGCGAACCTCCGCGTAGCGTCCGGCGGCGGGCTGTCCGAGGCGGAGTTGGACGACCTCACCGTCCGCGCGGTGCGCTCCTACGCCCGGTACTGGCTGGAGGCCTTCCGCCTGCCCGCCCTCGACCACGCACGGATCGTGCGCGAGACCCAGATCGTCGGGATCGAGCACCTGGAGAAGGCGCGTGCCGACGGGCGGGGCGGTGATCCTGGCGCTGCCGCACAGCGGCAACTGGGACGCCGCCGCCATCTGGTTCATCGACTGGCTGGGCGGCCCCTTCATGACGGTGGCCGAGCGGCTCCAGCCCGAGTCGCTGTACCAGCGTTTCCTCGACTACCGCGAGTCCCTCGGCATGCGGGTCGTCCCGCTCACCGGCGGCGAGCGGCCGAGCTCCGCGGTCCTGCGCGACTGGCTGGACGACGGTGGCTCCGCGTGCCTGCTGGTCGACCGCGACTTCGGTCGGGGCGGCGTGCCGGTCACCTTCTTCGGCCGGCCGACGACCATGCCCTCGGGTCCGGCGCTGCTCGCCGACCGGACGAACGCCGCCGTCATCCCGGCGACCTGTCAGTTCAACGGGCGCGGCTGGCGCATCGTGTTCCACCCGGAGGTGCCCGTCGCCGGCACCGACCGCCTGCGCGACCGCGTCGCCTCGGCCATGCAGGGCGTGGCCGACGCCTTCACCGCCTCGATCGCCGACCAGCCGGAGGACTGGCACATGCTCGGCCGGATCTGGGCCGACGTGCGCCCGGACCCCGACACCCGGCGCACGGGGCCCGCCTGATGCGCATCGGCCTCGTCTGCCCGTACCAGTGGGACGTCCCCGGCGGCGTCCAGTACCACGTGCGCGACCTGGCCCAGACGCTGCGCGGCATGGGTCACCACGTCGAGGTGCTGACGCCGGCCGAGCACGAGGAGTCGCTGCCCGACGAGTGGATACCTTCGCCGGCCGGACCGTGCCGGTCCCGTACAACGGCTCGATGGCCAGCTTCCAGTTCGGGCCGGTGTCGGCCGCGCGGGTGCGTCGCTGGCTGCGCGACGGGCCACTTCGACGTCGTCCACGTGCACGAGCCCGCGCCGCCGTCGGTGGCGCTGCTGGTCTGCATGATCGCGAAGGGGCCGATCGTGGCGACCTTCCACGCCGCGACCACGCGGTCGAAGTGGCTGGCCGCCATGGGGACCGATGGTCCGGCCGTGGCTGGAGCGGATCAGCGGCCGGATCGCCGTGTCGGACTTCGCCCGCCGGGTGCAGGTCGAGCACCTCGGCGGCGACGCGGTGATCATCCCGAACGGCGTGCACGTCGCCGCCTTCGCCGAGGGGCCCGTCCCTGCCCGGGTACACGCGCGGGCGTCGACGGGCCGACGATCGGCTTCGTCGGCCGGTTCGACGAGCCGCGCAAGGGGTTGCCGGTCCTGCTCGAGGCGATGCGGACCGTCGTCCGACGCTATCCCGGGGGCCCGGCTGCTCATCGCCGGCCGCGGGGACGCCGCGGTGGTGCAGGAGCTCATCGGTGAGGACCTGCGCGCCCACGTGGCCCTGCTCGGCGAGATCTCCGAGGCGGACAAGGCCGCCTTCCTGCGGTCGGTCGACATCTACTGCGCGCCCAACCTGCTGGGCGAGTCCTTCGGCGTGATCCTCATCGAGGCCCTCGCCGCCGGCGCCCCGATCGTCGCCAGCGACCTCGACGCCTTCGCCCGCGTGCTCGACGACGGGCGGCAGGGGTGCTGGTCCGCCGTGGGGACGCCGGAGCGCTGGCGACGGGCCCTGTGCGATCTCCTCGCCGACCCCGCCCGCCGGGCCGAGCTGTCCGGCGCCGGCGCCGGCGTCGCGGCCGAGTACGACTGGGACGTCCTGGCCCGGCGGATCCTCGCCGTCTACGAGACCGTCGTCCTGCCCGACGGCGGCGGGGTCCTCCCCGGCGACGACGACGAGGAACTGCCCGTGCTGCCCGGCGGGCGAGCCGCCGGCTGACGACGGGACGTCTCGCGGCAGCTGGCTCCGGTGGCCGTCCCGCTAACCTGACGCGTCGTGACAATCGAGGTCTGGGCACTCCTGGCCGGCGGGGTGTTCCTCGTCCTGCTCGCCTGGACCGCCTGGACCCTGGTGCGGCTGCGCCGCCTGGTGGACCGGGTCGACCGCGCCTGGATCACCCTCGACACCCAGCTGCAGCGGCGGGCCGGGCTCGCCGAGGAACTCGCCCGGAAGCATCCCGCCGTGGTGGGGGAGGAGCGGGCGGGGTATCTGGCCGCGTTCGCGGCGGACGCCCGGGCGCCGGTCGACGGCGACCGCGAGATGGCCGAGAACCTCCTGGGCCGTGAGCTGCGCGAGCTGCAGCCCCAGTTCGTCCGGGCTGCCGGACGCCCTCCGGAGCGACCTCGAGGGCACCGCGACGCGCGTCGGCCTGGCCCGCCGCTTCTACAACGACGCGGTCCGCGACACCCGGGAGCTGCGCCGGCGTCGGCTGCCGCGCCTGCTCCGGCTGCACGCCTCGCGCCCGCTGCCGCGCTTCTTCGACATCGACGACCGGCTCGACGGAGTTCCGAGCCCAGCGGACGGGGCGGGCCGACCGCACGACTGACCGCCGTACGATGAGGTTTGTTGTTTTTCATCCGCCCAACCCAGAGCGATTTCGAGGCAGCAACCCGTGGCAACGCACGAGACCCCCAGCGGCACCCCCTCCGGCACCGGCACCGACCGCGTCAAGCGCGGCATGGCCGAGCAGCTCAAGGGCGGCGTGATCATGGACGTCGTCACCCCCGAGCAGGCGAAGATCGCCGAGGACGCCGGAGCCGTAGCCGTCATGGCGCTCGAGCGGGTGCCCGCCGACATCCGCGCCGAGGGTGGCATCTCGCGGATGAGCGACCCCGACATGATCGACGGGATCATCCAGGCCGTCTCGATCCCGGTCATGGCCAAGGCCCGCATCGGGCACTTCGTCGAGGCGCAGGTGCTGCAGGCCCTCGGTGTCGACTACATCGACGAGTCCGAGGTGCTGACCCCGGCCGACGAGGCGCACCACATCGCCAAGCGCGAGTTCACCGTGCCGTTCGTCTGCGGCGCCACCGACCTCGGGGAGGCGCTGCGCCGGATCTCCGAGGGCGCGGCGATGATCCGCTCCAAGGGCGAGGCCGGCACGGGCAACGTCGTCGAGGCCACCCGGCACATGCGGTCCATCCGCGCCGGGATCAAGCGGCTCGGCACGCTCGACGAGACCGAGCTGTACGTGGCGGCCAAGGAGCTGCGGGCGCCCGTACGACCTGGTCGTCGAGGTGGCCCGGCTGGGCAAGCTGCCGGTCGTGCTGTTCACCGCCGGTGGCATCGCCACCCCGGCCGACGCCGCGATGATGATGCAGCTGGGTGCCGAGGGCGTGTTCGTCGGCTCGGGCATCTTCAAGTCCGGTGACCCGGCCCAGCGCGCCGCCGCGATCGTGCAGGCGACGACCTTCCACGACGACCCCGACGTGATCGCCAAGGTCTCCCGCGGGCTCGGCGAGCCGATGGTCGGCATCAACGTGGCGACGCTCCCCGAGAGCGAGCGTTTCGCCACCCGCGGGTGGTGAGCACGCCCGTCATCGGGGTGCTCGCGCTGCAGGGCGACGTCCGGGAGCACCTGGCGGCGCTGCGGGCGCAGGGTGCCGAGGCGGTGCCGGTGCGGCGGGTCGAGGAGCTGGCCGCCGTCGACGGCCTGGTGCTGCCCGGGGGCGAGTCGACGACGATCGTCAAGCTGGCCGACCGCGTCGGGCTGCTGGAGCCGCTGCGCGCCGCGGTCCGCGCCGGGCTGCCGGTCTACGGGTCGTGCGCCGGGATGATCCTGCTCGCCGACCGGATCCTGGACGCGCCGCCGGACCAGGAGACGATCGGCGGTCTCGACGTCACGGTGCGGCGCAACGCCTTCGGCCGGCAGGTCGACTCGTTCGAGGCCGAGCTCGACCTCGAGGGTCTCGACGGCGGACCGGTGCGCGCGGTGTTCATCCGCGCCCCGTGGGTGGAGAAGGCCGGGGCCGAGGTCGAGGTCCTCGGGCGCGTCGTCGGCGGAGCGGCCGACGGTAGGATCGTGGCCGTCCGCCAGGGGAATCTGGTGGCCACGAGCTTCCACCCCGAACTGACCGGGGACCGCCGGGTGCACGCGCTGTTCGTCGAGATCGTCCGCCGTCACCTGGCCGAGCAGGCCGGCGCGGCGCCGGGAATGACGAGGAGAACGTCATGAGCGGCCATTCCAAGTGGGCGACGACCAAGCACAAGAAGGCCGGGATCGACGCCAAGCGCGGCAAGCTCTTCGCCAAGCTGATCAAGAACATCGAGGTCGCCGCGCGCACCGGCGGCGGTGACCTCGCCGGCAACCCGACGCTGTTCGACGCCGTCCAGAAGGCGAAGAAGAGCTCGGTGCCCAACGACAACATCGACCGCGCGGTCAAGCGCGGGTCCGGTGCCGAGGCCGGCGGCGTCGACTACCAGGGCATCACCTACGAGGGCTACGCCGCCGGCGGCGTCGCGGTGCTCATCGAGTGCCTCACCGACAACAAGAACCGGTCGGCCATGGAGGTCCGCACGGCCATGACCCGCAACGGCGGGTCGATGGCCGACCCGGGCTCGGTCTCCTACCTCTTCACCCGCAAGGGCGTCGTCGTGGTGCCCCAGGCCGACGGCGCCGACGAGGACTCCGTGCTGATGGCGGTGCTCGACGCCGGCGCCGAGGAGGTGCGCGACCTCGGCGACAGCTTCGAGGTCGTCTGCGAGCCCACCGACCTCGTCGCCGTCCGCACCGCCCTGCAGGACGCGGGCATCGACTACGACTCCGCCGAGGCCGGCTTCGTCCCGAGCGTGACCGTCGAGCTCGACGAGGAGGCCGCCGGCAAGGTCTTCCGACTCATCGACGCGCTCGAGGACTGCGACGACGTGCAGAACGTCTACGCGAACTACGACGTGTCGGACGAGGTCCTCGAACGCGTCGGCTGACGCCGCGCTCGCAGGAAGCTCCGGCGTGTCGGCGGGCACGTCCTGTCGGGGCAGCGTGTCGTCATCGTCGCGGTCGCGGTAGCCTCGGTCGAACAGGCGTTCGGCTGACGGTGGGAGTCTTCATGCGGGTGCTCGGCATCGACCCGGGCCTGACCCGGTGCGGGTGGGGCGTCGTCGACGGGCGTCCCGGTGCGCGGCCCACAGCGGTCGGCGTCGGCGTCGTCCGGAGTTCCGCGGAGCTGGATCTCGAGCTCCGGCTCCTCGAACTGCACACCGCGGTGACCGGGCTGCTGCGCGAGTACCAGCCGGACGTCGTCGCGATCGAGCGGGTCTTCACGCCAGAACAACAAGGGCACGGCCATGGGGACGGCGCAGGCCGCCGGCGTCGCGGCACTGGCCGCCGCCCAGGCCGACCGGCCGGTCGCCTGGCACACGCCCAGCGAGGTCAAGGCGGCCATCTCCGGCAGTGGCCGCGCCGACAAGGATCAGGTCACGCTGATGGTCACGCGGGTCCTGGGCCTCGCCGCCGCGCCCAAGCCGGCGGACGCCGCCGACGCGCTCGCGCTCGCCGTCTGCCACGTCTGGCGCGGTCCGGCGCAGGACCGGCTGCGGGTCGCCGCACTCGCCGGGGGGATCGGAGCACCCATGACCAGTCGCACGTTGCCGCGGTGGACGGGAGTCGCGAAGTGATCGCGAGCGTCAACGGCCGGGTCGCGGCGGTGTCGCCGGACGGCGCCGTCGTCGAGGTCGGTGGCATCGGGCTGGCCGTCCAGTGCACGCCGGGCACGATCGCCCGCCTCCAGGTGGGGGAGCAGGCGCGGCTGGCGACCAGCCTGATCGTCCGCGAGGACTCGCTGACCCTCTACGGCTTCGCCGACGACGACGAGCGTCAGCTGTTCGAGCTGCTGCAGACCGCCAACGGGGTCGGCCCCCGGCTGGCCCAGGCGGTGCTCGCCATCCACCCACCGCGGGAGGTCCGGCGCGCGGTGTCGATGGGCGACCTCAAGGCGCTCATGCAGGTGCCCGGCATCGGCAAGAAGGGCGCCGAACGGCTCGTCCTCGAGCTGCGCGACCGGCTCGGCTCGACGACGTCGGACACCCAGCTCGGCGGGCCGACCCTGGGCCTGCCGTCGGTCACGCCGGTCGCGCCGTGGCGCGACCAGCTCGTCTCGGCCCTGGTCGGGCTGGGCTGGAGCGCCCGGGAGGCCGACAGCGCGGTGATCGAGCTCGCGCCGGTTGCCGACGAGCAGATCACGTCACGGTCGGTCGAGGTCGCGGTGCTGCTCGCGCGCCCTGAGCTGCTGGCGAGCGACGACAGCGAGCATCGCAGCGAGCGCCAGCGAGCGAGGAGCGGAGCGCCGCGACCGTGTCGAGCACGACGACCGGCCGATGACCGCCGAGGTCGTCCGGGGAGATCGGGCTCAGGACTGGGCCGTCTCGCCGCAGGCCGGTGACGAGGAGCGGGTCGTCGAGTCGGCGCTCCGCCCGCACTCGCTGACGGAGTTCATCGGCCAGCCCAAGGTGAGTCGTCAGCTGGCGCTGGTGCTCGAAGGAGCCAAGCGCCGCGGCCGCCCGCCGGACCACGTCCTGCTGTCCGGCCCGCCCGGGCTCGGCAAGACCAGCCTGGCGCTGATCATCGGCTCGGAGCTGGGGACGTCGGTGAAGATCACCAGCGGCCCGGCCATCGAGCGCTCCGGCGACCTCGCGGCCATGCTGTCCAACCTCGCGCCCGGCGACGTCCTCTTCATCGACGAGATCCACCGCATCGCCCGGCCGGCCGAGGAACTGCTGTACATGGCGATGGAGGACTTCCGCGTCGACGTCGTCGTCGGCAAGGGGCCCGGCGCCACGGCGATCCCGCTGGAGATCAATCCGTTCACCCTGGTCGGCGCGACCACGCGGGCCGGCCTGCTGACCGGGCCGCTGCGCGACCGGTTCGGCTTCGTCGGGCAGATGGAGTTCTACGAGCCGGCCGAGATCCAGTTGGTGCTCGCCCGCAGCGCCGCCCTGCTCGGCGTCCAGCTCACCGACGACGGCTCCGCGGAGATCGCCGGCCGGTCGCGCGGTACACCGCGCATCGCCAACCGGCTGCTGCGCCGTGTCCGCGACTACGCCGAGGTCGAGGCCGACGGGCGGGTCACCCGCGACGTCGCCCGGGCGGCCCTGGCGCTCTACGACGTCGATGACCTCGGCCTCGACCGGTTGGACCGCGCCGTCCTGGAGGCCCTGGTCGCCCGCTTCGGCGGCGGCCCGGTCGGGGTGTCGACGCTCGCGGTCGCCGTCGGCGAGGAGTCCAACACCGTCGAGGAGGTCTGCGAGCCCTTCCTGGTGCGGGCCGGCCTGCTCGCGCGCACGCCGCGGGGTCGGGTCGCGACCGAGGCCGCCTGGCGGCACCTCGGTCACCCGCTGCCGAGGGGCGGCGTGCCGCTCGGCGGCGGGCTGATCGCGCCGGCCGTCGATCCTTCGGCCGAGCCGCTGTTCGACGCCTGACCTCGTAAAGATCCGCCGAGCGGGGGAGTCGGATCGGCCGTAGGGCCGACGCCGATGGGCGCGGCCGGCGGCAGCCTGGACATGCGCGGGAGCACCCCGCGCACCAGGCGAAAGGGCCCCAGCCATGAAGAAGCTCCTCGCGACCGCGTTCTCCGCACTGGCCGTGCTGTTCGGCGCCGCGTCCGTGGTCGTCGGCGATGTGTCCGGCTCCGACGAGACGCAGACCATCGCCATCGGCGTCGCCCGCCCGGGAGGGCCGCCCGGGCCGGACGGCGTGGATCCCCAGCACAACGAGACCCTCGTCCGTGACCAGGTCTGAGCTGTATCCCGTCCGGGTGCTTGCCCCTCTTTCCGGCGGAAAGGACAAGCCATGAAGAAACTGCTCATCACCGCGTTGTCCGCACTCTCGGTCCTGCTGGGCACGGCGTCGGTTGTCGCCGCGACGGCGGACCCATCAGGGGCCGCGGACGGGTCGGTCATGGCCGCCGGCGCGTCCCGAGGGACCAGTCCAGGGTTGGACGGCGTGGATGGCCAGCACAACGAGACGCTCGTCCGCGACGAGGGCTGACCTGGTGTTCCGGCGGCGTCCCCGATCTCCTGGCGCGTCCGGGGACGTCGTCCGGCTGCAGGAACGTCGCGTGGTCGCTGCGCAGTCAGGGCCGGTATGCCGAGGCGCTCGAACGGGCGGCGGAGGCGCTGGCTCGGGCCGACGGCTGCGACGGACGAACGCGCGCGGCCGCGCTGTGCACGCTGGGTCGGGCGCACGCTGACGTCGGTGAACGCGCCGCCGCTGCCGGTTGCTACGAGCGGGCGCTGGACGCCCTGGGCCGGCAGGGCGGGGACGAGGAGGCGCGGCTCCGGGTGCGGGCGCTGGCCGGCGTCGCCACCTGCCACCGGCTGGCCGGGCGCTACCCGGAGGCCGAAGCCGGTTTCCGGCAGGCGCGGACGCTCGCCGAGGAGCGGCTCGGCCCCGACGATCCGTTGCTCGCCACGGTCTTGAACGGCCTGGGGATCGTCTACAAGTACACCGGCCGCTTCGCCGAGGCCGAGCCCCTCTACCGGCGGGCGTTGGCCGTCACCGAGCGCGGGTCCGGTCCGGACAGCACGGACGCCGCCGGCATCCACCACAACCTCGGCGGCCTCGCCCATGCGGCCGGCCGGTTCGCCGACGCGGAGGCGCCCGCCCGTCGCGCGGTGGAGATCCGCCTGGCGGCGTTGGGTCCCGATCACCCGGAGGTGGCGGCGGACCGGGCGGCGCTGGCCGCGATCCTGGACGGGCTCGGGCGGTCGGACGAGGCCGCGGTGCTGTTGCAGGGCGCGCTGGAGGTCTTCGAGCGCGTCTACGGCGCCGACCACTACGAGGTGGCGGTCACGCTGCACAACCTGGCCGCGACCCGCCAGCGCGGGGGCGACGCCGCCGCAGCTGAGCCGCTCTACCGCCGCGCGCTGGCGATCAAGGAGACGACGCTCGGCCCGGACCACCCCGAGCTCGTGACCACCCTCAACAACCTGGCGACGCTGCTCCGGCGCGCGGGGCGACCCGCCGACGCCGTGCCCCTGTACGAGCGGTGCCTCGCCGTCCTGGAGCGCACGGTTCCGCCGGACCACCCGGCCGTCGCAACCTGCCTCCACAACTGCGCGCTGGCCCTCCGCCAGGTCGGTCGCAGCGCGGAGGCGGACGGGGCTGCCACCCGGGCCGAGGCGATCGATGCGCGACGCGGTGGGTGAGGAAGCAGGTCGGTGGGGGAGTTAACGGAGTGCCCGGCGGGACGGGCGGCGCACCGCTGACGCCGGGTGCGTCGTCAGAGCGCGCATCCGGCGCATAGACTCCGACACGCTGGCGCGCAACTCGTCAGGCCGCGGCCGTGCGCGTTCCGCCCTGGCCGCTTGCGCGCGCCGTAACCGACGTACCCGAGCGGCCCCGTTCCGGGCCCGCACCGACCGCGGAGAAGCACGCGCGGTAGAGAGGCACACCTGTCGTGGAGCAGTACTTCCCGTTCATCCTGTTGGCTGTCGCCGTCCTGTTGCTGTTCGTGCTGCCCGCCCGGCAGCGCAAGCGGATGGCGGCACAGGCCCAGCAGCTGCAGGAGTCGCTGAGCGTGGGTACGCCGGTGATGACCACCAGCGGGCTGCACGGCACCGTCGCCGGCCTCGGTGAGAAGACCGTCGACATCGAGATCGCCCCGGGCGTCGTCGTCACGTTCGCCCGCCCGGCGATCCTCGAGGTCCGCAAGCCCGCCATCGACCCGGCGGACACCACCGGGGACGACACCCCGGGCGCGGCCGGCGGACGGCCGACCGACGGCACCCTCTGACCGGCAGGACCTCTGATGGCCAAGCGCACCATGCCCACCGGCCGCTACTTCGGCGCTTTCCTGCTGATCGTCGCGGTCCTCTACGGGCTGATCTTCCTCACCGGCACCGACCGCACGCCGCAGCTCGGACTCGACCTGCGCGGCGGCACCACGGTGACGCTCACCGCCCGCACCCCTGACGGCCAGGCCCCGGCCCAGGAAGACCTCGAGCTGGCCCGCCAGATCATCGAGCAGCGGGTCAACGGCCTCGGCGTCGCCGAGGCCGAGGTGGTCACCGAGGGCGACTCCAACATCATCATCTCCGTCCCGGGTGACGACGGCGAGCAGGCCCGCGAGCTCGGGGCGACCGCCCAGCTGCGGTTCCGCCCGGTCGTCTCCGGCCCGGAGCCGGCCGCGCAGGCGGAGCCGACCGACAGCGCCACCCGCCGACCGACGGCGCCACGCCCACGACCCCCGCGGACGCGTCCGGCTCGGAGGCCCCGACGTCCGCCGCAGCGACCACGTCGGCCGCGCCGTCGGACTCCGCCACTCCGTCGGACGGTGCGATCGAGGACCCGAACCAGCCCGATCCCGACGCGCCCCCGGTGACGCAGGAGGAGGCGGCCGCGGACTACGCGACGCTGACCTGCGAGTCGGAGAACGTCACCGGGGAGACCTCGCGGCCCGAGGACTTCGTCGCCACCTGCAGCGAGGACGGCACCCTCAAGTACCTGCTCGGCCCCACGATCATCGAGGGCACCGAGATCGACGACGCCGCGGCGGCGACCGAGCCGACCACCGGTGGCTGGATCGTCCTGCTGGACTTCAAGTCGGCGGGCCGGCAGGCCTGGGCCGAGTACACCGCCGCCCACGTCGGTGAGAACGTCGCGTTCACCCTGGACGGCCGGGTCATCTCCGCGCCGACGATCAACGGGGCGATCAACGGCCAGACGACGATCACGGGCGACTTCGACCAGGAGACCTCGACCGCGCTGGCCAACCAGCTCAAGTACGGCGCCCTGCCTCTGACGTTCAGCCAGGCGACGGCCCAGTCGATCTCCACCGAGCTCGGTGCGGAGCAGCTCCAGGCGGGGTTGATCGCCGGCGCCATCGGTATCGCGCTGGTGTTCGTCTACGCGCTGATCTACTACCGGCTCCTCGGCCTGGTGATGATCGCCAGCCTGCATGCTGTCCGCGGTCGTCGTCTACGCCTGCCTGGTCCTGCTCGGCCGGCAGATCGGCTTCACGCTGAGCCTCGCCGGGATCGCGGGCTTCATCGTGTCGATCGGCATCACGGCGGACTCGTTCGTCGTGTACTTCGAACGCCTGAAGGACGAGATCCGGGAGGGCCGGACCCTGCGCTCCGCCGTCCCTCGGGCGTGGGTCCGCGCCCGGCGCACGATCCTCTCCGCCGACGCCGTCAGCTTCCTGGCCGCGGCGATCCTCTACCTGCTGGCGATCGGTGACGTGAAGGGCTTCGCGTTCACCCTCGGCATGTCGACGGTGCTCGACCTGGTCGTCGTCTTCCTCTTCACCCACCCGCTCATGGCCGTCCTCTCCCGGTTCAAGTCGTTCGGGAGCAGCCGGTTCTCGGGCCTGGGCCGCGTCGAGCACACCCGCCGGCCCGCTGACGACCGCACCGGCAGGCGGCCGCGAGCTCGTAGGCGCCGCGCCGCACCGACAGGAGCACCTCATGACCCGCGACGACATCCGCGAGCCGGAGGACGTCGACGTTCCGGTCGGCACGAACGAGGACGACGCCGACGGCGTCTGGCAGGACGCCGACCGCGTCCTGGACGATGTAGACGCCGACCGCGTCCTGGCCGATGCCGCGGCCTCGGCCGACGAGCAGGCCCTCGTGGACGCCGGGCTGCCGCGCGAGGGGAGCTGGCGAGAAGATCCGGCCCGAGCGGAAGGCCGGCCTCGGCCACCGCCTGTACAACGGCGAGGTCGGGCTCGACGTGGTCGGCCACAGCCGGCTGATCTACAAGGTCACCGCCGTCGTCGTGCTGCTGTGCATCGCGTCGATGGTCTTCCGCGGCTTCAACTTCGGCATCGACTTCGCCGGCGGCAACAGCTTCCGGCTGCCCGGCACCGAGCAGCAGCTGGTCGACGTCCGTCAAGCCGCCGAGGACACCGGTGCGGAGGTGGCCAGCGCCCAGATCGTGGGTGGCGACACGATCCTCCTGCGCACCGCCGAGCTGGACAACGCGGGCGAGCGCGCCGTCGTCGAGGCTGCCGCCGAGGCCGCGGGCATCGATCCGGAGCAGGTCAGTCCCGAGGCGGTGAGCGCCGAGTGGGGCGACGACATCACCGACCAGGCGCTGATCGCGCTGGCGGTCTTCCTCGTCGCGGTCGTGCTGTTCCTCGCCGTCCGCTTCCAGCCGAAGATGGCGATCGGGGCGATGGCCGCCCTGCTGCACGACATCATCGTGACGGCGGGCATCTACTCGCTGATCGGCTTCGAGGTCACGCCGTCGACGGTCATCGGCTTCCTGACCATCCTCGGGTTCTCCCTGTACGACACCGTCGTCGTGTTCGACAAGGTCGACGAGAACGTCAAGGACCTCGACCGCAGTGCCCGCATGACCTGGAGCGAGGCGGCCAACCTGGCGGTCAACCAGACGCTGATGCGGTCGATCAACACGTCGGTGATCGCATTGCTGCCGGTGGCCGGCCTGCTGTTCGTCGGCGCCGGGCTGCTCGGTGTCGGCACGCTGAAGGATCTCGCCCTGGTGCTGTTCGTCGGCCTGGCCGTGGGCGCGTACTCCTCGATCTTCCTGGCCACCCCGATCGTGGCCGACCTCAAGGAGCGCGAGCCGGAGGTCATCGCCCTGCGCAAGCGGGTCATGGCCCGACGCTCGTCGGCCGCCCGGTCCGGTGGCGCGCGCGCCGCGGTGCCGGCCGGCCCGGTGGCCAGCGCCCGGCGGACCCGTCCGGCGCGCGCCGGCTCCGGGGTCGCCGTCGCGGAGCTGCCGGACACCGTCCAGGCGGACGTCGTGATCGAGTCGCCGTCCTCGGTCCGGCCCGAGCCCAGCAGCGGCGGGACCTCGACGCCGCGTCCCGGTGCCCGGCCGCAGCGCCCCGGTCAGAAGGGGCGGCCCTCGGGCAAGAAGCGCCGGTGAGCGCCGCCCCGGCCGGGCAGCCGCTCGACGAGCTGATCGCCGGGCTGGCCGTCGACGTCCCGGACTACCCGGTGCCCGGCGTGCTCTTCCGCGACCTCACCCCGGTGTTCGCCGACGGCCCGGCGTTCCGTCGCATGGTGGAGGGCCTGGCGGCGCCGTCGTCGTCGGACCCGCGGGTGGCCGCGGTGACCGCCGACGGCCGGCACCCCTTCGACATCGTCGTCGGGGTGGAGGCCCGCGGCTTCCTGCTGGCGGCCGCCGTCGCGCTGGACACCGGTCTCGGCGTCGTCCCGGTGCGCAAGGCCGGCAAGCTGCCGCGCGAGCGGATCGCCGCCGACTACGCGCTGGAGTACGGCACCGCCACGCTCGAGCTGCACGCGGACTCGATCACCCCGGGCGCCCGCGTCCTCGTCGTCGACGACGTGCTCGCCACCGGCGGCACGCTGGAGGCGACGATCGCGCTCGTCGAGCGGCTCGGGGGCGTCGTCGCGGCCGTGTCGGTCGTCATCGAGCTCGCCGCGCTCGGGGGCCGGCAGCGGATCGCGCCGCACGCCGTGCATGCTCTCTGGACCACGTAGTACCCGGAGGGTGACGCTCCGCGGCCCGCGGGTCCCGGCGCACCCAGCCCTCCCTGCCACCTGACCGAGGGAGAACCCGCCCCACACGCGGTCGAGGCCCAGGTGGCCCGGCTAGCATGGGGAGGGTCCAGTCTCCGCAGCCGAGCAGGAGTCGCCGTGGCCCCCGACGTAGCCGCCAACGCGGCTCCCGCGCGGGCCGACGCGCCGGCGGCCGCCGCTCCCGCGCCCGAGGCCGCGCCGCCTGCCGAGCGCCGGCCACCGCTGCCCGACCGCCCGGCCGTCCGCCGTCCCGACGACGCCGGCTCCGAGGCCGGTGACGGCGAGTCCGGTGCGCCCCGCCGCCGCGTCCGCGACCGCCTGGCCCGCCGCATCGTCGCCGGTCAGCGCAGCACCGTCGTCCGTCCCGTGCTCGAGCCGCTCGCCGCCCTGCACCGGCAGAGCCACCCCAAGGCCGACCTCGCCCTGCTGCAGCGCGCCTACGACGTCGCCGAGGCCGCCCACTCCGGGCAGAAGCGCAAGAGCGGCGACCCCTACATCACGCATCCGCTCGCCGTCGCCACCATCCTGGCCGGGCTGGGCATGGACACGACGACGCTCGTGGCGGCCCTCCTGCACGACACGGTCGAGGACACCGGGGTCACCCTGGACTCGATCACCGCCGACTTCGGCACCGAGGTGGCCCACCTCGTCGACGGCGTCACCAAGATCGACAAGGTCAAGCTGGGCGACGCCGCCCAGGCCGAGACGATCCGCAAGATGATCGTCGCGATGTCCCGCGACCCGCGGGTGCTGGTCATCAAGCTCGCCGACCGGCTGCACAACATGCGCACGCTGCGCTTCCTCCCGCCCGAGAAGCAGGAGACGAAGGCGCGCGAGACGCTGGAGATCCTCGCCCCGCTGGCCCACCGCCTCGGTATGAACACGATCAAGTGGGAGCTCGAGGACCTCGCGTTCGCCACCCTGTACCCGAAGCGGTACGACGAGATCGTGCGGCTGGTCGCCGAGCGCGCGCCGTCCCGCGACACCTACCTCGCCGAGGTCACCTCGACGGTCAACGACCAGCTCAAGGCGGCGAAGATCGAGGCGGTCGTCACCGGCCGGCCCAAGCACTACTACTCGATCTACCAGAAGATGATCGTCCGCGGCCGGGACTTCACCGACATCTGGGACCTCGTCGGCATCCGGATCCTGGTCGACTCGGTGCGCGACTGCTACGCGGCGCTGGGCATCATGCACGCCCACTGGCAGCCGGTGCCCGGCCGTTTCAAGGACTTCGTCGCGATGCCGAAGTTCAACATGTACCAGTCGCTGCACACGACGGTGATCGGCCCGCAGGGCAAGCCGGTCGAGCTGCAGATCCGCACGCACGACATGCACCGCACCGCCGAGTTCGGCATCGCCGCGCACTGGAAGTACAAGGAGAAGGCGCGGGTCGGCGGCAAGCCCAGCGCCGGCGAGTTCGGCGCCCCGCCGAAGGCCGGCACGCCCGACGACATGCTGTGGCTGCGCCAGCTGCTCGACTGGCAGCGCGAGGCCCAGGAGCCCGGCGAGTTCCTCGAGACCCTGCGCTACGACCTCGGTCCGCAGGAGGTCTTCGTCTTCACGCCCAAGGGCGACGTGGTCAGCCTGCCCGGCGAGTCGACGCCGGTCGACTTCGCCTACGCCGTGCACACCGAGGTGGGGCACCGGACGATCGGCGCCCGGGTCAACGGCTCGCTGGTCAGCCTCGACAGCAAGCTCAACAACGGCGACGTCGTCGAGATCTTCACCTCGCGGTCCCAGACGGCCGGCCCGTCGCAGGACTGGCTGACCTTCGTCGGCTCGTCCCGCGCCCGCACCAAGATCCGGCAGTGGTTCACCAAGGAGCGCCGCGAGGACGCCGTCGACGCCGGCAAGGAGGCGCTGACGCGGGCGATGCGCAAGGCCGGGCTGCCGCTGCAGCGGCTGCTCGGCGGCGAGGCGCTGTCCACCCTCGCCAAGGACCTGCACCACGCCGACGTCACGGCGCTCTACGCGGCGGTGGGGGAGAACCACATCTCCGCGACGTCGGTGGTCGAGAAGCTGATGACGGCGCTCGGCGGCGCGGAGGGCGCGGCCGAGGACATCGCCGAGACCGCCATCCCCACCAAGCGCTCGGTGCCACGGCGCTCGGCGGGCGGGGACCCGGGCGTCGTCGTCCACGGCATGACCGACGTGTGGGCCAAGCTCGCCAAGTGCTGCACGCCGGTTCCCGGCGACGACATCCTCGGCTTCGTCACGCGCGGCGGCGGCGTCAGCGTCCACCGCACCGACTGCACGAACGCCGCCGACCTGCAGCGCAAGCCCGAGCGGCTGGTCGAGGTCGAGTGGGCGTCGCAGCCCGGCTCGGTGTTCCTCGTCGCCATCCAGGTGGAGGCGCTCGACCGGCACCGGCTGCTCTCCGACGTCACCAAGGCGCTGGCCGACGAGCGGGTCAACATCCTGTCGGCGTCGGTGCAGACCAGCCGCGACCGGGTGGCGGTCAGCCGGTTCACGTTCGAACTGGCCGACCCGGCCCACCTGGGCGCCGTGCTGCAGACCGTGCGCAACGTCGACGGCGTCTTCGACGTGGAGCGCGTGACCGCCTAGCCGACGGTCGCGGTCTCGATCTCGACCGGCGTGTTCGGCGCGCCGTCGCCGGGGCCGTTCGAGCCGTCGTTGCCCTCGGCGGCGATCTCGTCGAGCACGGCCAGGCCGGCGTCGTCGATCCGGCCGACGACGGTGTAGCTCGGCGGGAGCTCGCTGTCACCCCATACCAGGAAGAACTGGCTGCCGTCGAAGCCATCGGCGGCGTTGGCCATGGCCACCGTGCCCCGGCCGTAGGTCTCGTCACCGTCGACCTGCGTCGGGTAGCGGTAGGAGGGACCTCCGAAGCCGGTGCCGGTCGGGTCGCCGCACTGCAGCACCTGCAGCCCGGGGACGTCGGTCTCCCGGTGGCAGGTCGAGCCGTCGAAGAATCCCTGTTCCGCCAGCGAGACGAGGCTGGCCGCGGCGCATGTGGCGCCCTCGTGGTCGAGGGTCAGGGCCACGTCACCGACGCCGGTCGTCATCGTCAGCGTCGTCGTCCCGGTCGTGGGCACCTCGGCGGGCACCTCGACCTCGACCACGTGGGAGAGGCCACCCTCCAGTTCCTGCCACTCGCAGGTGGCTGGGGCGCCGGGGGTCGCATCACCGGTGGACGAGGTACTGGGCGCCGCGACCGCCGGGGGAGGCCGTGCCCGTGACGGTCGTCGTGCAGGCGGTCAGGGTGAGGCCGATGCCGATCAGCAGGGGGAGCGCACGCCTCACGCGACGACGGTCATGGACTCGATCGTCACCGGGGTGTTCGGGGCGCCGCCGCCGGGTGAGGGCTCGAACGATCCGTCGTTGCCCGCTGCCGCGATCGTGTCCAGCACGGCGAGGCCGGCCTCGTCGACGGTGCCGACCGGCGTGTAGTCCGGGCTGAGCTCGGTGTCGACGAAGCACAGGAAGAACTGGCTGCCGGTCGAGCCGGGCGAACCGCTGTTCGCCATCGCGATCGTCCCCCGCGGGTACGTCGTGCCCTCGGGGATCTCCTCGGCGAACTTGTAGGTCGGGCCGCCCTGGCCGGTGCCGGTCGGGTCCCCGCACTGGAGGACGCCGAACGTCGGCTGGTTGACCTCGCGGTGGCAGGGGCTGCCGTCGAAGAACTTCTGCTCGGCCAGGAAGGCGAAGCTGGCCGCCGCGCACGGGGCCGCAGCCCGGTCGAGGGTGAGCGTGAGGTCGCCCTGGTTGGTGCTCATCAGCAGGGTGTCCGTGCCCTCGGTGGGCGTCGCCTCCGGGCTCGGCGGGGTGCCGACGTCGGTGAGGTTCGGGTTGCCCGAGTCGTCGGGGCTGTAGGTGCAGGGGAACGTGCCGTCGGCGTTGGTCGTGGCGGCCGCGCCGCTGCTGGTGGCGGTCGGCGTGCCGTCGGCCGAGGCGGTGTCCTCGTCGCCGCTGAGGACGCCGGTGAGCAGCAGGGCCGCGCCGACCACGACGAGGACGGCGACCGTGGTCACCAGGATGCCGATGTTCCGGCGGCGCTTGCGGGTCTGCTCGGCGCGGCGCTCCAGCTGGCGCTGCAGGTGGCGCTGCGCGGCCTGGCGCCGCTGCTTGCTCGTGGGCACGGTTCGAACTCCTCGTGGGACAGCCGGTGGCACGGCGGGGCGGCGCCGGAAGATTCCGGCCGGGCCGCGGCCCGCGGGTCTGGGGCGAGTCTAGGCGTCGTCACTGGGCGATCCGTGGCAGCGCCGGGCGAACCGGCTCCCGGCCGGGCCGGCAGCGGCCGCCCGCGTAACCTGCACGGGTGCTCATCCGCTCGTTCCCCGCCGGCGCGTTCGGCACCAACTGCTACGCCGTCGCCTCGGGACCCGGGCAGGAGTGCGTCGTCGTCGACCCCGGCATGGACGCCGTCGAGCCGCTCGCCCAGATGCTCGCCGACGACGGGCTCAAGCCGGTGGCCGTCGTGCTGACCCACGGCCACCTCGACCACACGTACTCCGTGCTGCCGGTCTGCGACGGCTACGACATCCCCGCCTACCTGCACCCCGACGACTTCGGCATGCTCAGCGACCCCGCGCGCTGGCACGGCCCGCAGCTGGCGCCCCTGATCAGCGGCGTGCGGCTGCCCGACCCGTCCGACGTCAAGCCGCTCGACGACGGCGTGATGTTGTCCCTGGCCGGGGTCGAGCTCACCGTCCGGCATGCACCCGGTCACACCCAGGGCTCGGTGATGTTCTCCGTCGACCTGGGTGAGGCGCCCGGGTTGCTCGCCGGCGACGTCCTCTTCGCGGGCTCGATCGGCCGGGTCGACCTGCCCGGCGGGTCGTGGGACGCGATGCTGCGCTCGCTCCGCGACGTCGTCCTGCCGCTGGACGACGAGACGGTGGTGCTGCCCGGCCACGGGCCGGCCACCACGATCGGCCGGGAGCGGGCGACGAACCCGTACCTGGCCGAGGCGGCCGCGGGCGCGGGTCCGGCGCCGAAGGGCCGGGGACTGTGAGCTCGGGTCTGACCGCGCCGAAGGGCACGTTCGACACCCTGCCGCCGGACTCGGCGCGCTTCCTCGCCGTCCGGGACGCCCTGACGGCGCCGCTGCGCCGGGCGGGCTACGGCTACGTCGAGACGCCGGTGTTCGAGGAGACCGCCGTCTTCTCGCGCGGCGTGGGGGAGTCGACCGACGTCGTCACGAAGGAGATGTACACCTTCTCCGACCGCGGCGGCCGCTCGCTGACCCTCCGCCCGGAGCTGACCGCCGGGCTGATGCGGGCGTTCATCGAGCACCGGCTGCACGCCGGGGCGCTGCCGGTCAAGGTGTGGACGGTCGGCTCGGCGTTCCGCTACGAGCGCCCGCAGGCCGGCCGCTACCGGCACTTCACGCAGGTCGACATGGAGGCCCTCGGCGTCGACGACCCGGCGCTGGACGCCGAGGTGGTGGCGCTGGGCGTGCAGGGCTTCCGCGACCTGGGCCTGACCGACTTCGAGCTGCTGCTGACGTCGCTCGGCGACGACACCTGCCGCCCGCAGTACCGGGAACTGCTGGTGGAGTTCCTCGCGAAGCTCGACCTGGACGAGGACACCCGGCGCCGGGCGGAGATCAACCCGCTGCGGGTGCTCGACGACAAGCGCCCCGAGGTGCAGGCGCAGCTCGACGACGCCCCGCTGATGATCGACCACCTGTCGGACTCGACGTTGGCCCACTACGACGCCGTCCGCCAGCACCTCACCGATCTCGGGGTCACCTGGACCGAGGCGCCCAAGCTGGTCCGCGGGCTGGACTACTACACGAAGACGACGTTCGAGTTCGTGCACAACGGCCTCGGGTCGCAGTCCGCGATCGGGGGCGGCGGTCGCTACGACGGGCTGTCGGCGGCGCTGGGCGGGCCCGACCTCTCCGGGATCGGCTACGCCGTCGGCGTCGACCGGACCCTGCTGGCGGTGCAGGCCGAAGGGCTCGACATCGGCGTCGCACCCGGCGTGCAGGCGTTCGTCGTCCCGCTCGGGGCGGAGGCCAAGCGGCTCGCCGTCCGCCTCGTCGGGCAGCTCCGGCAGGCCGGCGTCTCCGCCGACACCGTCTACGGCGACCGGGGGCTCAAGGGCGCGATGAAGGCCGCCGAACGGTCCGGGCGCGTCGCACACCGTCGT
This sequence comes from uncultured Actinomycetota bacterium, assembly GCA_963748305.1. Taxonomy (GTDB): domain Bacteria; phylum Actinomycetota; class Actinomycetes; order Mycobacteriales; family Geodermatophilaceae; genus Blastococcus_B. Next base: position 25,490 of record CAVVIN010000015.1, read on the forward strand.
CGTCGGCGACCGCGACCTGGCCGAGGGCGTGGCCCAGCTGAAGGACATGCGCACCGGGGAGCAGCACGCCGTCCCGGTGGACGAGCTGTTCGAGACGGTGCGTGCGACGGTGGGGGCGTGACGACGCATGGAGTCAGCCGCCCGCTCGGGCCGGACCGGTGCGGACGTCTCGGTCGTCGGGCTGGGCACCTGGCAGCTCGGTGGCGACTGGGGCGACGTCGACGACGACACCGCCGCCGACGTCCTCGACGCCGCCCTCGACTCCGGGGTGACCCTGCTGGACACCGCGGACGTCTACGGCGACGGCCGCTCGGAGATCCGCATCCGGCAGGCGCTGGTCACGCGGGCCGACCGGCCCTTCGTCGCGACCAAGGCCGGCCGCCGCGCCGACCCGTTCGAGGCCGGGCAGTACACGCCCGAGCAACCTGCGGGCCTGGATCGACCGGTCGCGGCGCAACCTCGCCGTCGACACCCTCGACCTCGTCCAGCTGCACTGCCCGCCGCCGGCGACCTACGACGACGACCGGCTGTACGACACCCTCGACACGCTCGTCGACGAGGGCGCGATCGCCGCCTACGGGGTCTCGGTGGAGACGGTCGCCGAGGGGCTGCGTGCGCTGCAGCGACCGGGCGTGCAGTCGCTGCAGGTGATCCTCAACGTGTTCCGGCGCAAGCCGCTGGAGGAGCTGCTGCCCGCGGCCCAGAAGGCCGAGGTCGGCATCCTGGCCCGCGTGCCGCTGGCCAGTGGCCTGCTCACCGGCCGGTTCACCGAGTCGACCACGTTCGCCGCGGACGACCACCGGAACTTCAACCGGCACGGCGAGGCGTTCGACGTCGGCGAGACCTTCGCCGGCGTGCCGTACGAGGTCGGGGTCCAGGCGGCCCGCGAGTTCGTCGACATCGCCGGCGACGCCGTCCCCAGCGCGTTCGCCCTGCGCTGGGTCATCGAGCAGCCGGGCGTCACCTCGGTCATCCCCGGCGCCAGCAGCGTCGGGCAGGCCCGCGGCAACGCCGAGGCCGCCGCCCTGCCGCCCCTCACCGACACCCAGCTGTCCGACCTCGAGCGGTTGTACGACGAGCGCATCCGCGCGCACGTGCACGACCGCTGGTAACCCCCCCGAAAGGCATCACTCAGTGCTTCGCACCCACGACGCCGGCACGCTGCGCGCGTCCGACGCCGGTTCCACCGTCACCCTCGCCGGCTGGGTGGCCCGCCGCCGCGACCACGGCGGCGTGGTCTTCCTCGACCTGCGCGACGCCTCCGGCTACGTCCAGGTCGTCGTCCGCGAGGAGGAGGCCCACCACCTGCGCAACGAGTACTGCGTGCTCGTGACGGGTGAGGTGCGCCGCCGGCCGGAGGGCAACGAGAACCCGGAACTGCCGACCGGCGAGATCGAGGTCGCGACGTCGTCGCTGCAGGTGCTCTCGGCCGCGGCGCCGCTGCCCTTCCCGATCGAGACCGACCAGCCGGCCTCGGACGACGTCCGCTACAAGTACCGCTACCTCGACCTGCGCCGGCAGGGCCCGGCCCGCGCGATCCGGCTCCGGTCGGAGGTCAGCCGGATCGCCCGCGGGGTCATGGCCGCGCACGGCTTCGTCGAGGTGGAGACGCCGTCGCTGACCCGTTCGACCCCCGAGGGCGCGCGCGACTTCGTCGTCCCGGTCCGGCTGCAGCCGGGCAAGTGGTACGCGCTGCCGCAGTCGCCGCAGCTGTTCAAGCAGCTGCTGATGATCGGCGGGCTCGAGCGGTACTACCAGATCGCCCGCTGCTTCCGGGACGAGGACTTCCGCGCCGACCGGCAGCCGGAGTTCACCCAGCTCGACTTCGAGATGAGCTTCGTCGACCGCGACGACGTGCTCGCGATCGCCGAGGACGTCGTCCGGGCGCTGTGGCGGGAGCTCGCCGTCGTACGACGTCCCGGAGATCCCGCGGATGACCTACCGCGAGGCGATGGACCGCTTCGGGTCGGACAAGCCCGACCTGCGCTTCGGCATCGAGCTGACCGAGCTCACCGACTACTTCGCCGACACCCCGTTCCGGGTCTTCCAGGCGCCCTACGTCGGCGCCGTCGTCATGCCCGGCGGCGGGTCGCAGCCGCGGCGGGCCTTCGACGCCTGGCAGGACTGGGCCAAGTCGCGCGGCGCGCGCGGGCTGGCGTACGTGACCATCGGCGAGGACGGCACGCTCGGCGGGCCGGTCGCCAAGAACATCTCCGACGCCGAGCGCGACGGGCTGGTGGAGGCCGTCGGGGCGGCCCCGGGCGACTGCGTCTTCTTCGCCGCCGGTGCCCGCCGCACGTCGCAGGAACTGCTGGGCGCGGCGCGCAACGAGATCGCCCGGCGCCTGGAGCTGATCGAGCCCGGCACGTGGTCGTTCCTGTTCGTCGTCGACTTCCCGATGTTCGAGGAGACCGAGGACGGCTCCTGGACGTTCATGCACCACCCGTTCACGTCGCCCACGCCCGAGTTCCGGGAGACCTTCGCCGACGACAAGGGCGGGGCGCTGTCCGACGCCTACGACATGGTGATCAACGGCAACGAGGTGATGAGCGGGTCGGTGCGTATCCACGACGCCGGGCTGCAGGAGCGGGTGTTCGAGACCCTCGGGATGTCGCGCGAGGAGGCCCGGGAGCGGTTCGGGTTCTTCCTCGAGGCGTTCGCCTACGGGCCGCCGCCGCACGCCGGGGCCGCGCTCGGCTGGGACCGGCTCACGGCGCTGCTGTCGGGTGTCGAGTCGATCCGCGAGGTCATCGCCTTCCCGAAGACCGGCGCCGGGTTCGACCCGCTGACCGGCGCGCCGACGCCGATCACCGAGGCGCAGCGCAAGGAGGCGGGCATCGACGCCGAAGCCGGAGGAGCCGCCGCTGCCGGACGAGCCCGGGGCGCCCGGTCCCACGTCGACGCAGGTGCAGATCCGCGCCTTAGGGCCTCAATCGGCGACGTCGGGCGGCCAGACGACGCGGAAGCGCTCGAAGACGACCTCGAGGTCGTCGGACCACGTCTCGCCCCGGGCGGTCTGGGTGCGGGTGAAGTAGGCCAGGTGGCCGGCCAGCCAGCTGGCGCGGGTGCGGTCGCCCTCGCCCTCGTCCCAGGCGAAGGCGTCGTCGACGCTGGCCAGCGGGCCGAGCCGCAGGTCGGTGCTGCGCAGGACGCACCGCGGGACGCCGGCGCCGTCGCAGACGACCCAGTGGCCGCCGATCCGGGGGAGCGGCTCGCCCTCGTGCGGCGAAGTCGGCGACGAGCCCGGCGGTGGCCCGCTTGGTGCCGGCGAGCACGAGGCCGAGCAGTTCGTCGGCGAGGGCCGCGTGGTCGCCGAACTGCTCGACCGCCGGGTCCTCCTCGGGCGGCTCCGGCCGGGTGCGGCTCGCGGCGTACTCGCGCCACAGGGCGAGGGCGTCGTCCCGGCGGACGGGGGCGAGCGGTTCCATGGGTGTCCTTCCTGCGCGGGCGGGAGTGGGTAGCGTGCCCGACATGCCGCTGCGTGCCCGCACCCTGCTCGGACCCGGACCCTCCAACCCCTACCCGGAGGCCACGGTCGCCCTCGGGCAGCCGCTGCTCGGCCACCTCGATCCGGAGTTCCTCCGGCATCCTGGACGAGACCTCCGACCGGCTGCGGCAGGTCTTCGGGACGGCGAACCGGCGCACCCTGCCGCTGTCGGCGACCGGGTCGGCGGGCATGGAGGCGGCGTTCGTCAACACCGTCGGCCCGGGCGACGTCGTCGTCGTCGCGGTGAACGGCCTGTTCGGGCAGCGCATGGTCGACGTCGCCTCGCGGTGCGGGGCCGAGGTCGTGGCCGTGGAGCACGAGTGGGGCCAGCCGGTCGACGCCGACCGGGTGCTGGACGCCCATCCGTCGCCGAAGCTGATCGCCGCCGTCCACGCCGAGACCTCGACCGGCGTGCTGTCGGACCTCGTGCCGCTGGCGGCCGGCAAGGGCGATGCGCTGCTGCTGGCCGACTGCGTGACGTCGCTGGGCGGCGTGCCGGTGCGAGCTCGACGACTGGGGCGTGGACCTCGCCTACTCCGGGTCGCAGAAGTGCCTCGGCGTGGCACCCGGGCTCGCGCCGTTCACGATCAACGACCGGGCGTGGGAGCGGCGGATCGAGAAGCCGCAGAGCTGGTACCTCGACCTGGGCATGCTCGGCGGGTACGCCGGCGAGGCGGCCGACTCCGGTGGGCGGACCTACCACCACACCGCCCCGACCGGCATGGTGGTCTCGCTGCACGCCGGCCTCGGCCGGATCCTCGAGGAGGGGCTGGACGCCGTCCACGCGCGGCACGCCGAGGCGGGCCGGCTGCTGCACGCGGGGCTGGCGGAGCTGGGCCTGGAGCTGTTCGCCGCCGAGGGCCACCGGCTGCCGGAGCTGACCACCGTGCGCGTGCCCGAGGGCGTGGACTCGGCCGCCGTCCGCAAGGAACTGCTCGAGCGCTACGACCTCGAGATCGGCGGGGGAGTGGGCGCCTACGCGGCCACCGTCTGGCGCATCGGCCTCATGGGCCAGAACGCGACGCCGGACAAGGTGGTGCTGGTGCTGGCCGCCCTGAAGGAGATCCTCGGCCGCTGAGCCGCGGCCAGGGTCACCGGACGTCGGCCTGCCAGGCGGGGTCGCGACCGACGAGACCCAGGGCCCGGTCCTGCAACGGTGCGTCGGCCGGCACCTCCACGACGGGTCCGAACACGGTGATGCCCGGTCCGAACGCGCCGGGCACGCGCATGACGTCCGGGATCTGCTGGAAAGCCGGCCACATGCGCTCGAGCTCCTCCGGGTCGATCGCGTCGTCCTGACCGGTTGCTCGCGCGAGGTCCCACCGGTGGATCACGAGGTCGGCGCTGGCGACCTGGTCGACCATGTCGGCGCCGGCCATCGTGCCCGCGGGGCTCTCCGTCCGCCGCGTCGCCAGCTCCCGATCGTCGAGGATCGCCTCGACCTCTGCCCGGGCCGCCCGGAAGGCGGCGAGCGGATCGTCGTCCACGGTGGCTCCTGCGGCGGCCTCCCGTCCGTAGGGCCGCAGCATCACGTGGTGCATGTCGACGACGTGACGCACGACGTCGCGGGCATCCCACTCGGCGCACGGCGAAGGTCGGCCCCAGTCGTCCCTGCCGACGGCAGCCACCGTCGTGTCGAAGACGTCGGCACGGCGCCGGTATCGCTGCGCGATCTCGGCTAGCGCTGCGTCGGTGAGCGCGGTCTCGGACATCGGGCCTCCTCGGGTGTCCTCCCCGTCGCCCGGTAGACCGACGGGAGCCCGCCGACTCATCGCTCGACCCGCGGGTGACCCCCAGCCCGACTGTTGAGTTGTTGTCGCCCGCTTCGGCGGGTCGCGCCGTGTCGGCGACAACAACTCAACACTCGCGGATCACCACCGGGCTCCACGGCTGCGCAACGCGCCGGCGACACGCTCGATCACCGCGGGTCGGCGGTGCAGGTGGCGCGCGCCGAACCGTAGGAGCAGCCATCCGTCCGCGGCCATGAGCGAGTACCGCTCGAGGTCGCGACCGAACTGCTTCGTCTCGGCGTGCTGGCGGCCCTCGTACTCGAGCCCGACCTTCCACTCCTCGTAGCCGAGATCCGCGTGGGCGACCTCTCGACCCCATCGGTCGAGCACCGGTACCTGGGGTCGAGGGTCCGGGAGGTCGCTCGCCGTGAGCCAGTACCGGAACAGGCTCTCGGGTCGGGACGCGGCCAGCGGGGTGAGCAGGGGCGCAACGCTTCGGGCGACGGCGATGCCTCGGACCCCGTCGGCCCGTCCGAGGCGCTCTCCGACCGAGTCCTGGTCGAGGTGCCCCGCTCGGTACAGCGCGTCGCCGACGGCGACCAATTCATCCGCTGCGAGCACGGTGGAAAGGTCGAGCAGCGTCTGGGGGCCGCTGGTGATCGAGAGCCCGCCCTGCACGACGACGTCCTCAGGCAGCAGGCTCCGGACGTGTACGCGCACCCTCCGGCGCTGCGGCCGGACGACGCCCGGAGGCACGACGACGTGCAGCGGCCAGGCGTGCGACACCGGCGCGCCCAGGAGTGCCGCGGCAGTCAGGTGTGAGAAGACGGCACGCGCGGGCAGCACCCGCGCGGCTGCTCGGCAGGCATTCAGAACCGTCAGCGGCACTGCCCGGGATACGTAGGCGCCACGGGTCACCCGCACGCCGTCGTCCCTGATGTCTGCCCGGGTCAACCCCGCGGCGACCGCCGCCGGCCAGGTGTAGCTCGTCGCCAACTCGTGCGCATCCACCCGGCGAGGGTCGGCGTGCGAGCGGGCAGGAACGAGCGGCCCGCCTCATCCGTGGATGGCGCTCCGGCCTGTGGATTCGCCGACTGCTGACTTGTTGTCGGTGAGGACGGCGCGTCCGACCGTGTCGGCGACAACAACTCAACAGTCGGCGGGGCGGGCGACGATGATCAACTCGCGTTGAGGCGGGCGAGCTGGGCGTCGGTGAGCGTCAGGTGGGTGGCGGCGGCGGAGTCCTGGATCGACGCGGGGCGGGAGGCGCCCGGGATCGGGAGGACGACGTCGGCCTGGGCGAGGTGCCAGGCCAGCGTCACCCGGTAGACGGAGACGCCGAGCTCCTCGGCCACCTCCGCGAACGCCGGCGCCGCCGCGTCCAGCGACCCGGCGGCGGACACCCCGCCGAACGGGCTCCACGGCAACCAGGCGATCCCGAGCGCGGCGCAGTGCGCGAGCTCGTCGGCCGAGGAGCGGTAGCCCGGCGAGAACTGGTTCTGCACGCTCACCAGCGCGTCGCCGATGATCGCGCGGGCGGCGTCGATCTGGGCGATGTTCGCGTTCGAGACCCCGACCATCCGCACCAGACCGTCGTCGAACAGCGAGCGCAGCGCCCCCATCGACTCCTCCCACGGCGTCGCCGGGTCGGGCCGGTGCAACTGGTACAGCCCGATCGCGTCGACGTGCAGCCGCCGCAGCGAGGCCTCGCAGGCCCGGCGCAGGTAGGCCGGCGACCCGTCGAGCTCCCAGTCGCGTCCGCGCCGCGTGTGCCCGCCCTTGGTCGCGACGAGGACGTCGGTCCGCCCGTACGAGCGGAGCGCCGCCGCCACCAGCGACTCGTTGTGCCCGAACTCGCTCTCGTCCCACGAGTAGGCGTCGGCCGTGTCGATGAGGGTCACGCCGGCGTCGAGCGCGGCGTGGACCACGGCCTCGGCGTCGGTCGGCGACGGCCGGTCCTCCTTCGTCGACAGGGGCATGGCGCCCAGACCGATCGCTCCGACGTCGACGCGCCCGACAGTGTCGTTCCCGATGCTTCGTTTCCGCACGGGAGGTGTCGTGCCCCGCGGGTAGCTTCGCAACCGTGAGTTCGTTGTTCGACATGCCCGACGACGACGGCGCGACCCCGGTCGACCTCGGAGCGCCGCTCGCCGTCCGGATGCGGCCGCGCGCCCTCGACGAGGTCGTCGGTCAGCAGCACCTCCTCGGCGCCCGCGCGCCGCTCCGACGGCTGGTCGAGTCCGACGAGCCCATGTCGCTGGTCCTCTACGGCCCGCCCGGCACCGGCAAGACCACCCTCGCGCACGTCATCTCGCTGGCCACCAAGCGGCAGTTCGTCCAGCTGTCGGCGCTGGACTCCGGGGTCAAGGAGGTCCGCGCGGTCATCACCGCGGCCAAGCGGGAGCTGACCTACGCCGGCCGGCGCACGGTGCTGTTCATCGACGAGGTCCACCGCTTCTCCAAGACCCAGCAGGACAGCCTGCTGTCCGCGGTCGAGGACCGGATCGTCAGCCTGATCGCGGCCACCACCGAGAACCCGTTCTTCTCCGTGGTCAGCCCGCTGCTGTCGCGCAGCCTGGTCCTCGCCCTCCAGCCGCTCAGCGACGACGACATCCGGGCCGTCCTGCGCCGGGCGCTGACCAGCGACCGCGGGCTCGACGGCGCCGTCACGCTCACCGACGAGGCCGAAGAGCACCTGCTGCGCATCGCCGGCGGCGACGCCCGCAAGGCGCTGACCGCGCTGGAGTCCGGGGCCGGGGCGGCGACGTCCGCCGGCACCGACGTCCTCGACCTGGCGACGCTGGAGACGGCGGTGGCGCAGGCCGCGGTCCGCTACGACCGGCAGGGCGACCAGCACTACGACGTCGCCAGCGCGCTGATCAAGTCGATCCGCGGCAGCGACGTCGACGCCGCGCTGCACTACCTGGCCCGGATGGTCGAGGCGGGGGAGGACCCGCGGTTCATCGCCCGGCGGCTGGTCATCTGCGCCAGCGAGGACATCGGCATGGCCGACCCGACAGCGCTGCTCACCGCGGTCGCCGCCGCCGACGCGGTCGCGTTCATCGGCATGCCCGAGGGGCACTTCGCGCTGGCCCACGCCGTCGTCCACCTGGCGACGGCGCCGAAGTCCAACGCGATCACGGTGGCCATGGGCGAGTCGGTCGCCGACGTACGCGCCGGCTTGGCCGGGACCGGTGCCCCCCGGCCTGCGCGACGGGCACTACCCGGGCGCCAAGAAGCTCGGGCACGCCCAGACCTACGACTACCCGCACGCGCACCCCGACGGCGTCGTCCCGCAGCAGTACCCACCGGACGCGCTGGTCGGCAAGGACTACTACCGGCCGACCGCCCGCGGGGCCGAGGCGCGGCTCGGTGAGCGCCTCGGCAAGCTGCGGGCGATCATCCGGCGGCGGCGGTGAAGGACGGCACACACCGCTCCCTGCCGATACAGAGCGGGGGCCCGACGGTCGCCGCGGCCCGCGACTAGGGTGATCTGACGCCGCCGTTCGACGAGCCGGGCGTCCAACAGACCGAGAACAGGAGCGCGCGTGTCCGCAGGAGAGATCGCCGGGTTGATCGCAGCCGGCGCCTTGGTGCTGCTGGTGGTGCTGGCGGCGGTCCCGCTGCTCAAGCTCGGCCGCACGCTCGACGAGACCACGCTGACCATCCGGCAGGCGCGGGAGCAGTCGGCGCCGATCCTCAGCCAGGCCAGCACCACCGTCGCGCACGTCAACAGCAACCTCGAGCGCGTGGACGACATCACCGGCAACGCCGCGAACGTCTCCAGCAACGTCGCCGCGCTGACCAGCGTCGTCGCCGCCACGCTCGGCAGCCCGCTGATCAAGGTCGCCGCGTTCAGCTACGGCGTGCGCACCGCGACCAAGAAGAAGCGTGAGGGCCAGGCGCTCGCCGAGGCCGCCGCCCGCGACAAGGAGGCGCGCCGCGCGCGCCGGGCCGCCCGGCGGGCCGCCTGATGCGCCGGCTGTTCTGGCTCGCGATGGGCATCACCATCGGTGCCCTGGTCGTCCGCAAGCTCTCCCGCGCCGCGGAGAAGATGACCCCCGGCGGCATCGCCGGGTCGATCGCCGAGGCGCTGCGCGACCTCGCCGACGCGATCGGCGAGTTCGGCGCCGACGTCCGCGAGGCGATGGCCGAGCGCGAGAGCGGAGCTGCGCTCCGGCACCGGCCTCGACGCGCCGCTGCCCGCCGGCGGCCACCGTCGAGGCCTTCCGCCGCGGCGCCCACTCCGCCGACCACTGACCCGCCCGTCCCGCGCCGCCGCGCCGGACGACGAAGAGCAGAACTGAGTAGACCCTGATGCAGACCGCCGAGATCCGCCGCCGCTTCCTCGAGCACTTCGCCCAGCGCGGGCACACCGTCGTCCCCAGTGCGTCGCTGATCTCGCCCGACCCGTCGCTGCTGTTCACCGTCGCCGGCATGGTGCCGTTCATCCCGTACCTGACCGGTCGCGAGCCGGCGCCGTTCCCGCGGGCGACCAGCGTGCAGAAGTGCGTGCGCACCCTCGACATCGAGGAGGTCGGCAAGACCACGCGGCACGGCACGTTCTTCCAGATGAACGGCAACTTCTCCTTCGGCGACTACTTCAAGGAAGGCGCGATCGCAGTACGCCTGGGAGCTGATCACCGGGAAGCTGGACGACGGCGGATTCGGCTTCGACCCGGAGCAGATCTGGGCCACCGTCTACCTCGACGACGACGAGGGCGCCGACGCCTGGCACCGCATCGCGGGGCTGCCCAAGGAGCGCATCCAGCGCCTGCGGCAAGAAGGACAACTACTGGCACACCGGGCGCGCCCGGCCCGGCCGGCCCGTGCTCGGAGATCTACATCGACCGCGGCCCGGAGTTCGGCCCGGACGGCGGCCCGGCGGTCGACATCGCCGGCGACCGGTTCCTCGAGATCTGGAACCTCGTCTTCATGCAGTACGAGATCGACGAGGTGCAGCAGCAAGGAGGACTTCCGCGTCCTCGGCGAGCTGCCGAAGAAGAACATCGACACCGGCATGGGCCTGGAGCGCGTCGCCTACCTGCTGCAGGGCGTCGACAACATGTACGAGATCGACGAGGTCGCCCCGGTGCTGCGCCGCGCCGCCGAGCTCGCCGGGCGTCACCTACGGCCGCGACCACGACGCCGACGTCCGGCTGCGCGTCGTCGCCGACCACGTGCGCAGCGGGCTGATGCTCATCGGCGACGGCGTCACGCCCGGCAACGAGGGCCGCGGGTACATCCTGCGCCGGCTGCTGCGCCGCGCCGTCCGCTCGATGAAGCTGCTCGGCATCGACGAGGCGACCCTGCCGGAGCTGCTGCCGGTCTCCCGCGACGCGATGAGCGCCAGCTACCCCGAGCTCGCCACCGACTTCGCCCGCATCTCCAGCGTCGCCTACGCCGAGGAGGAGGCGTTCCGCCGCACGCTGTCCGCCGGGACGACGCTGTTCGACACCGCCGTGCGCGCAGGCCAAGAAGGCCGGGACGCCGACGCTCTCCGGCGACCAGGCGTTCTCGCCTGCACGACACCTACGGCTTCCCGATCGACGTCACCCTCGAGATGGCCGCCGAGCAGGGCGTGACCGTCGACGAGGCGGGCTTCCGCGCGCTCATGAAGGAGCAGCGCGACCGCGCCCGCGCCGACGCCCGCGCCAAGCGGACCGGCTCCGTCGACGTCCTGGCCTACCGCCGGCTGCTCGCCGAGCACGGCCCCACCGACTGGCAGCGCCTACGAGACCCTGCGCACCGACTCGCGGGTGCTCGGGGTCGTCACCGAGGACGAGGACGCCCCCGGCCTCGCCGTGCCGGGCGACATCGTCCGCGTCGTGCTGGACCGCACGCCCTTCTACGCCGAGTCCGGCGGCCAGGTGGCCGACGCCGGCCACCTCACCTGGGACGGCGGCCGGGCCGAGGTCATCGACGTCCAGCGGCCGGTCAAGGGTCTCGTCGCCCACCAGGTGCGGGTCCTCGAGGGCGAGCTGCGCGAGGGCGCCGAGCTCACCGCCGAGGTGGACTACGAGTGGCGGCTCTCGGCCTGCCAGGCGCACTCGGGCACGCACGTCGTGCACGCCGCGCTGCGCCAGGTGCTCGGCCCGCAGGCGCTGCAGTCCGGTTCCTACAACCGGCCCGGCTACCTGCGGCTGGACTTCGCCTGGCAGGGCGCGCTGACCCAGGCAGCAGCGCATCGACATCGAGGACGTCGCCAACGCCGCCGTCCGCGCCGACCACGCGGTCAGCGCCAGCTGGATGACGCTGCCCGAGGCGCAGGCGTTCGGCGCGCTCGCCCTGTTCGGGGAGACCTACGGCGAGAAGGTGCGCGTCGTGGAGATCGGCGGCCCGTGGTCGCGCGAGCTCTGCGGTGGCACGCACGTGCGCGGCAGCGCCCAGATCGGCACGCTGGCGCTGACCGGCGAGTCGTCGGTCGGGCTCCGGCTCGCGCCGGGTCGAGGCCGTCGTCGGGCTCGAGGGCTTCCGCTACCTCGCCCGCGAGCGCGACCTCGTCCGGCAGCTGGCCGACCTGCTCAAGACCCCGCAGGACGGGCTGGTCGAGCGGGTCAGCGGCATGCTCGGCCGGCTGCGCGACGTCGACAAGGAACTCGCCGAGCTGCGGGGTCAGCAGACCCTCGCCGCGGCCGGTCAGCTGGCCGTCGTCGGCGACCGACGTCGGCGGAACGGCGGTGGTCACGGGCTCGCCGGCGGGGCTGGGCGGCGGCGACCTGCGCACGCTGGCCCTCGACGTGCGTGGTCGGCTGCCCGCCGACAAGCCGGCCGTCGTCCTGCTGGCGAGCGAGTCCGGTGGCAAGGTGGCACTTGTCGCGGCACTGAACCCGGTCGCTGTCGAGCGCGGGCTGTCGGCCAACGACGTGCTCCGCGCGGCAGCCGGCCCGGTCGGTGGCCGCGGAGGCGGCAAGACAGACGTCGCCCAGGGCGGCGGAACGGACCCTGCGGGTATCCCCGCGGCGTTGCAGGCCGGCGAGCAGGCGGTAGCGACCGCCAGTGGGAGGTGAGCACCGTGCCCGATTCCGAGCACACAGCCCCGATGAGACCGGTCCGGTCGGCGGACGGCGGCGGGAGTTGCCGGCCGTGCCACCGGCGCGGCAACGGCCGAACCCGCCCGCCCAGGCCCCTGCGCCGGCTCAGCCGACCTACCACCCGACCACGGAGATCGACCTCAGCCGTGGGTTCCCGCCGGTCTCCAACGAGACCAGCGAGATCGACCTGTCCAAGGGGTGGCCGCAGCACCTGAAGGTGCCGCCGCGCCCGCCGGCGCCGTCCCGCCCGGCCGGCCGGGTCATGGGCGTCGACGTCGGCACCGTGCGCGTCGGGCCTGGCGCATGTCCGACCCCACCGGCATGCTCGCCAGCCCGCTGGAGACGCTCCAGCGGGCCAAGGACGAGGGCGATCTGGACCGTCTCGTGGCGCTCGTCATGGAACACGAGGTGACCGAGGTGGTGGTGGGAGAGCCGGTGCATCTGTCGGGTGCGTCGGGCGCGTCCGCGCAGGACGCCGCCGCCTACGCTCAGGAACTGGCCGACCGGATCCCGGACGTGCCGGTGCAGCCTGGTCGACGAAAGGCTCTCCACCGTGACCGCAGCGAGTCACCTGCGCGAAGGCGGCATCGACAGCCGCAAGCAGCGCTCCGTGATCGACCAGGCGGCAGCCGTGGTGATCCTGCAACAGTTCCTCGACGGCAGGCGGGCCCGGTCATGACCGGGACCGGCGGGCCGGACCGGCGGGGGAGCACTCCTCGGCCGACCGCGGTGCCGCCGGCGCTCACGAGCCGAGCGCGTTCGAACCGCGGACAGCCGAGCACCGCGCCTTCGAGCCCCGCGAGATCGACATGTTCGCCCCCGGGCACGAGGCCCCGCGGTACGAGCCGTCGCGGTACGAGCCCTCGCGCTTCGCCGTCCCGGCCCCGCGGAAGGTGCCCACGGCCGCCCGCCGGGCCGAGGTGCCACGGCACTCCATCGAGGCGGCCGAGCGCGTGACCGCCGGAATCCGCCCGTCCGGCGTGATGGACCGCTACCCCGACGAGACCGGCCCGCTGGTCGAGCCCGAGTGGTGGGCCCACGGCTGCAGCGACGCTCCCGGCGAGCCGCTCGTCGCACGGCACAGCGGCGACGACCGGTCGCGCTCCGACCGACCCCACGCCCCAGCGCTTCTCCGACACCGAGCACCCGTCGGCGCCGCTCCCGCCCCGCCCCTCCGGGCGTGTGGGACCGCCTGCACGCCCCGCAAGGACGGACCGGTCGACGACGACGAGACCGTCGCCAGCCCGCTGCTGCCCGGCCGGGCCGGCGAGCGGGACGAGGACTTCACCGACGCGCACGAGCCCGACCCGGCGACGTGGGACGACCAGGACCACACCGGTGGCCTCGACGTCATCGGCGCGCACGTGGAGGACGACAGCCGCCGTCGGCGGGGCCGGTTCCGCAGGTCCCGGCGCCGCGCGCACGACGCGGTCGAGCACGAGCCCCGGCACGCCGCCGGCCTCGGCCACGACGACCATGACGACGTCGATCACGACGACGTCGACCACGACGAGTTCGTCCATGACGAGTTCGGCGACGACGAGATCCCGATCGCGCCCTACGACCGCCGCAGCGGCCGGCGACGTCGCCGGCGGCGCCCGGTCGCGCTACTGATCTCGCTGCTGGTGCTCGGCGGTCTCGTCGCCGGCATCTTCTTCGGCGGGCCAGGCGCTGCTCAACCTGATCGACCCCTCCTCGCAGGACTTCACCGGCCAGGGCAGCGGCGAGGTCGAGGTGCGCGTGCGCGAGGGCGACACCCTCAGCGACATCGCCCGCACCCTCGTCGACGCCGGGGTCATCGCCTCCGTCGGCCCGTTCATCGACGCGGCCGAGGCGCACCCCGACGGCACCGGCATCCAGCCCGGCGTCTACGGGATGCGCCAGGAGATGAGCGGCCAGGCGGCCCTCGACCTGATGCTGGACCCGGTCGCGCGGCTGGTCTCCCGGATCACCGTCCCCGAGGGGCTCACCGTCACCTCGACGCTGGCGCGGCTCTCGGAGTCCACCGGGATCCCGGTGGAGGAGTTCGAGACCGCGGCCGCAGACGCGGCCGCGCTGGGCCTGCCGGCCTGGACCAACGGGTCGGCTCGAGGGCTTCCTGTTCCCGGCCACCTACGACTTCGAGCCCGAGACCGCTCCGGCGGAGATCCTGCGGACGATGGTCGCCCGCGCCCAGCAGGCCTTCACCGAGCTGCAGATCCCGGCCGAACGGCTGCAGGAGGTGCTGACCAGGGCCAGCATCGTCCAGGCCGAGGCCGCCTCGGCCGAGGACATGGCGAAGGTCGCCCGGGTGATCGAGAACCGCCTCGCCATCGACATGCCGCTGCAGCTGGACACCACGGTCAACTACGCCAACGGCAAGAGCGGGATCACCACGACGCCGGAGGACCGGGCCAACCCGTCGCCGTACAACACCTACGCGCACGCCGGGCTCCCGCCGGGGCCGATCAGCAACCCCGGTGAGCAGGCGCTGCAGGCGGTGCTCGCGCCGGCCGACGGTGACTGGCTGTTCTTCGTCGTGGTCAACCCCGACACCGGCGAGACCCGCTTCGCGGCGACGGCCGAGGAGCACCAGCAGAACGTGCTGCTGTTCCAGCAGTGGCTGCGCGAGAACCCGGAAGGCTGAGGGCAGCCGGATGAGGGCAGCGGTCCTCGGCCGCCCGGTCTCGCACTCGCTGTCCCCGCTGCTGCACCGGGCCGCGTACGGGGCGCTCGGGCTGGACGACTGGACGTACGACGCCCTCGACATCGGCGCCGAGGACCTGCCGGAGCTCCTGGCCGGGCTCGGCGACGAGTGGCGCGGATTCTCGGTGACGATGCCGTGCAAGCAGGCCGCGGTGGACGTCGCCGACGTCGTCGAGCCGCTGCCCAGGCTGCTGCACGCCTCGAACACGCTGGTCCGCACCGACGCAGGCTGGCGGGCGGAGAACACCGACGTGCACGGGGTCGGGATGGCCCTGCAGTTGGCCGGCGTCGAGCGGGTCTCGCACGCGGCGATCCTGGGCGCCGGGGGGACGGCCGGGGCGGCGGCGGTCGCGCTGTCGTCGCTCGGCGCGCAGCACGTCGACGTCCTCGTCCGTGATCCGTCCCGGGCGGAGGACCTGCTCCGCGTCCTCGGCGTGCTCGGGGTGTCGACGACGGTCGTCGCAGCTCGCCGGCGCCGACCTGGACGCGCCGCTGGTGGTCAGCACCGTGCCGATCGACGCACAGCCCGCGCTTCTGCCGCTCCCGTGGCGAGCCGACCACACGGTGCTCGACGTGCTCTACGCCCCGTGGCCGACGCCGCTGGCCCAGCGGGTCACCGAGGCGTCCGGCACCGTCATCGGCGGCCTCGAGGTGCTGTTCTGGCAGGCCACGGTGCAGGTCGAGCTGATGACCGGCCAGCCCGCGCCGATCGGTGCGATGCGCGCGGCCCTCGACGCCGCCGTCGCCCCGCGCTGACCCGGCCCGGGTGAGATGTCCACGCCCGTGCTGCTCGGCGCCGCACTGCTGCTCGCCGTGGCGATCGGTCCGTGGCTCGCGGTCGTCTCCGCGCGGCTGGCCGCCCGGGACGACGCCGCCCGGCCCGGACCCGGCCGCATGGTCGTCGTCACGGCCGTGTTCGCCGTCCTCCTGGCCGGGGCCGTCCTGCTGACCGGGCTGCGGCCGGCCGGCGTCGCCTTCGCGTGGGCCGCGGGAGCCGCCGTCGTGCTCGGTGCCGTCGACCTGCGCGACCCACCGCCTGCCCGATCGCGTGACCTATCCGGCGCTCGCCGTCTGCGCGGGCGCGCTGCTGGTCGACGCCGCCGTCCTGGGCACCTGGCCGGCGCTGCTGCGCGCCGTCGCTCGCTGCGGCCGCGGCTTTCGGCTGGCTGCCGGCGCAGCGGCGATCTCCCCGGCCGGCCTGGGCTTCGGCGACGTCAAGCTGCTCGGACTGCTCGGTCTGCTGCTCGGGTGGTTGGGCTGGGGTGTCCTGCTGACGGGCGTGTTCCTCGGTCTGCTCACCGGGGCGGTCGTCTCGCTCGGACTGCTCGCCACCCGGCGGGCCGGCTGGCGCACCGCGATCCCGTTCGGCCCGCCGCTGCTCGCCGGGGCCGTGGTCGCCCTCGCCCTGGCCGGACCGGTGCCGCTCGGCTGACCCGTGGCTGCGGGGACGGCTGCGCCCGCCTGGCAGAATCCCGGGCATGTTGCGCTGGCTGACTGCAGGTGAGTCGCACGGTCAGCAGCTCACCGCCGTGCTCGACGGGTTGCCCGCCGGGGTCGAGGTGCAGACCGCCGACCTCGACGCCGCTCTGGCCCGCCGTCGGCTCGGCCACGGGCGGGGCGCCCGGATGTCGTTCGAGCAGGACGAGGTCACGCTCACCGGCGGCGTCCGGCACGGCCGCACCCAGGGCGGCCCGATCGCGGTGCAGATCGGCAACACCGAGTGGCCCAAGTGGACGACGGTCATGTCCGCCGATCCGGTCGACGCGGAGATCCTCGCCGGGCAGGCGCGCAACGCCCCGCTCACCCGCCCGCGGCCGGGTCACGCCGACCTCGCCGGCATGCAGAAGTACGGCTTCGACGACGCCCGTCCGGTGCTCGAGCGGGCCAGCGCGCGCGAGACCGCCGCGCGGGTGGCGCTGGGCGCCATCGCCGCCGCGTTCCTGCGGCAGACCGTCGGCGCCGAGGTCGTCAGCCACGTCGTCGGCATCGGCCCGGTCGTCACGCCCGACGGCGCTGGTGCCCGGGCCCCACGACAACGCGCGGATCGACGAGGACCCGGTGCGCTGCGCCGACCCCGCGACCAGCGAGCGGATGGTCGCCGAGATCGACGACGTCCGGAAGAACGGCGACACCCTCGGCGGCGTGATCGAGGTCGTCGTCCACGGCCTGCCGCCGGGCCTGGGCAGCCACGTGCACTGGGACCGCCGCCTCGACTCGCGGCTGGCCGGCGCGCTCATGGGTGTGCAGTCGGTGAAGGCGGTGGAGGTGGGCGACGGCCTGGAGACCGCCCGGCGCCGCGGCTCGGTCGCCCACGACGAGATCGAACTGGTCGAGGGCCGCGTGCAGCGGCTGACCGACCGGGCCGGGGGCATCGAGGGCGGTATGACCAACGGCGCGGTGCTGCGGGTCCGGGCGGCGATGAAGCCGATCTCCACGGTGCCCCGCGCGCTCGCCACCATCGACACCGCCACCGGCGAGGCCGCCGTGGCCATCAACCAGCGCAGCGACGCCTGTGCGGTGCCGCGGGGCAGCGTCGTCATGGAGGCGATGGTGGCGCTGGTGCTCGCCGACGCCGTCCTGGAGAAGTTCGGCGGCGACTCGGTCACGGAGACCCGGCGCAACGCGCAGGCGTACCTCGACGCGCTTCCGTATCGATGAGTGGGCCGCTGCTCGTGCTCGTCGGACCGCCGGCGTCGGGCAAGACGACCGTCGGGACGGCGGTGGCCGCCGCCGTGGGCGCGGCGTTCCGCGACACCGACCGCGACATCGAGATGACCGCAGGTGCCACCGTCGGCGACGTCTTCGTCGAGCACGGCGAGGAGCACTTCCGCGCGCTCGAGGCGCGGGCGGTCGCCGTCGCGCTGGCCGAGCACGACGGCGTGCTGGCCCTCGGCGGTGGCTCCGTGACCGGCGCCCCCACCCGCGAGCTGCTGGTGGGTTACGGCCGGGCCGGCGGCACCGTGGTGTGGCTCGACGTCGATCTGCGGTCGGCCGCCAAGCGGGTCGGGCTGTCCCGGGACCGGCCGATCCTCGGCATCAACCCGCGGGCGATGCTCCGGACGCATGCTCGAGCAGCGCGCACCGCTGTACGGCGAGGTGGCCACGTACACCGTCGTCACCAGCGACCGGACCCCCGACGAGGTGGTCGCCGAGGTCCTCGCCGTCGTGGCCCCGCGAACGGCGGCCACGTGAGGCGCATCGCCGTGCCCGGCCCCGCGCCCTACGAGGTCGTGATCGGTCCCGGCGCCCAGGCCGAGCTCGCGCTCGTGCTCGACGGCGCCGCCCGCGCCGCGGTCGTCCACGCCGCGCCGCTGGCCGCCGCCGCGGGAGCCGCCGTCGAGACGCTGCAGACCGCCGGGATCGCGGCCGAGGCGGTCGTCGTCCCCGACGGGGAGGCCGCCAAGACCGCCGAGGTCGCCGCCGGGGCCTGGGAGGAGTTCGGCCGGCTCGGGCTGACCCGCTCCGACGCCGTCGTCGGCATCGGCGGGGGAGCGGTCACCGACCTCGCCGGCTTCCTCGCCGCCACCTGGACCCGCGGCGTCCGCGTCGTCCAGGTGCCGACCAGCCTCCTGGGCATGGTCGACGCCGCTGTCGGCGGCAAGACCGGCATCAACACCGCCGCCGGCAAGAACCTCGTCGGGGCCTTCCACCCGCCGGCCGCCGTGCTCGCCGACACCGACGCGCTGGCCGGCCTGCCCGACACCGAGTTCCGCTCGGGGCTCGCCGAGGTGGTCAAGTGCGGCTTCATCGCCGACGGCGCGATCCTCGACCTGCTCGACGCCGACCCGACCGGCCGCCGCGACACCGAGGAGCTCGTCGCCCGCGCGGTGCAGGTCAAGGCGGACGCCGTGGGGGAGGACCTCTACGACCTCGGGCGCCGCGAGTTCCTGAACTACGGGCACACGCTGGCCCACGCCATCGAGCGGGTGGAGGACTTCGGCTGGCGGCACGGGGAGGCCGTCGCCGTCGGGCTGGTGTTCGCCGCCGAGCTCGCCGGCCAGGCCGCGCTGCTCTCCCGCGCCGAGGTCGACCGGCACCGCAGCCTGATCGAGGCGCATGCGGCCTGCCCACCCGCTATGCCGGCGACTGGGCCCAGCTGCAGGCGGTGATGCGCGTGGACAAGAAGGCCCGCGGTGCGTCGCTCCGCTTCGTCGTCCTCGACGGCATCGGCAACCCGACGATCCTGACCGACCCGCAGCAGGCCTGGCTCGATGCCGCCTGGGCCGCCGTCTCATGAAGAAGGAGCCCGCGCGTGACGTTCCAGGTGCTCAACGGCCCCAACCTCGGCCGCCTCGGCCTGCGCGAGCCGGAGAAGTACGGCGCCATGACCTACGCCCAGCTCGTCGACCTGCTCGAGGCGACCGGCCGGGATCTCGGCATCGAGGTGCAGGTGCGCCAGACCGACAACGAGGCCGAGATGCTGGGCTGGGTGCACGCGGCGGCCGATGACGGCGACCCGGTGGTCCTGAATCCCGCGGCCTGGTCGCACACGTCGATCGCCCTGCGGGACGCGGTCGCCCAGCTCACCGCCGGGCTGATCGAGGTGCACATCACCAACATCCACAAGCGCGAGGAGTTCCGGCACCACTCCTACGTGTCCGGGGTCGCTGACGGCGTGATCGCCGGCCTCGGGGTGCTCGGCTACGTGGTCGCGCTGCAGTGGCTCGCGCGGCGATGAGCACGGTCGGGGCGGCGGGGCGGATGGCCGGACAGAGCTGCGCGTCGCGACGCCCTGCGGGCCACCGCCGTCGCAGGAGGGCTGGACGCCGTCCTGGTGACCAACCTGCTCAACGTGCGCTACCTGACCGGCTTCACCGGGTCGAACGGAGCACTGTTGCTGCGCGCCGACGGGCCCGACCTGTTCGGCACCGACGGCCGCTACACCACCCAGGCCGCGGCGCAGGTGCCCGACATCGAGGTGCTGGTCGATCGGGCGACCGTCGCGGGCCTGGCCACCGCCGCCGTCCGTGGCGGAGCGGGACGGATCGGCTTCGAGTCGCACGACGTCACAGTCGACGGTCTGGCGGGGCTGGAGAAGGTGCTGGCCGAGGCGGCGGCCGGGGGCGCGGTCCCCGAGCTGGCGTCGATCCGGCGGGCCGTCGAGGCCCTTCGGGCGATCAAGGACGACGACGAGATCGAGTCGCTGCGCCGCGCCTGCGCCGTCGCCGACCAGGCGCTGGCCGAGTTGGCGGCCGAGGGGGCGCTGCGGCCGGGGCGTACCGAGCTCGAGGTCGGCCGGGAACTGGATGCCCGCATGCTGCGGCTGGGCGCGGAGGCGCCGTCGTTCGAGACGATCGTCGCCGCCGGTGCCAACTCGGCGATCCCGCACCACCGGCCCGACGCCACCGTGCTGCGCGACGGGGATTTCCTGAAGCTGGACTTCGGCGCCACCGTCGACGGCTACCACTCCGACATGACCCGCACCCTGGTGCTCGGGCACGCGGCCGACTGGCAGCACGAGATCTACGAGCTGGTCGCGGCCGTCGCAGGCGGCCGGCCGGGCGGCGCTGGCGGTGGGCGCCGACGTCGTCGCCGTCGACGCAGCGGCCCGCGACGTGATCGCCGCGGCCGGGCACGGCGAGCACTTCAGCCACGGCCTCGGGCACGGGGTGGGGCTGGAGATCCACGAGGCGCCGGGCATCGGGCCGCTCGGCGCGGGTACGCTGGCCGCCGGCATGGCCGTCACCGTGGAGCCGGGTGTCTACCTTCCCGCCCACGGAGGTGTCCGGATCGAGGACACGTTGATCGTCACGGACCACGCGCCCGAGTTGTTGACCCTCACGAGCAAGGAACTGCTGGTTCTCTAGATGGCTACCACCAACGACCTCAAGAACGGCATCGTCCTCAACCTGGACGGCCAGCTCTGGACCGTCACCGACTTCCAGCACGTCAAGCCGGGCAAGGGCGGCGCCTTCGTCCGCACGACGCTGAAGAACGTGCTGTCGGGCAAGGTCGTCGACAAGACGTTCAACGCCGGCACCAAGGTCGAGACGGCCAACGTCGACAAGCGGTCGATGACCTACCTGTACAAGGACGGCGCCGACTTCGTCTTCATGGACGGCGACACCTACGACCAGATCCACGTGCCGGCCGAGACCGTCGGCGGCGGCGCGGACTACCTCCTGGAGAACACCGGCGTCGTCGTCGCCGTGCACGACTCGACGCCGCTGTACGTCGAGCTGCCGGTGACCATGGAACTCGTCGTCGAGCACACCGACCCGGGCCTGCAGGGCGACCGCTCCACCGGCGGCACGAAGCCCGCCACCCTGGAGACCGGCGCGCAGATCCAGGTTCCGCTGTTCATCGCCACGGGCGAGAAGCTCAAGGTCGACACCCGCGACGGCCGGTACCTCGGCCGCGCCAACTGATACCCGGATCACCGCACCCAATGGCTGCACGGTCCAAGGCACGCAAGCGCGCCGTCGACGTCCTCTACGAGGCCGACGTGCGCGGCGACGACCGGCTCGCGGTGCTCCGCGACCGCATCGAGACGGCCAACCCGCCGGTCCCGGAGCACACGATCCGCCTGGTCGAGGGGGTCGCGGAGCACACCGGTCGCATCGACTCCCTGATCGAGCAGCACGCGGCGAACTGGCAGCTCGAGCGGTTGCCCGACGTCGACCGCGCGATCCTCCGGATGGCCGTCTTCGAGCTGCTCTGGGCCGACGACGTGCCCGACGCCGTCGTCATCGACGAGGCCGTGGAGCTCGCCAAGGCACTGTCCACCGACGACTCACCGGCCTACGTCAACGGCGTCCTGGGCGCGATCCTGGCCGCCGAGGTTCCTAGCCAGGCCTAACCACGCAGCAGTGTGCGCTGACGACCCATTCGAGGGCTCGGAATGGGTCGCCAGCGCCCACTCTCGCGGGGTCTTAATGCACGTCGCGCTTGGCGAACAGGACCACGCCGACGCCGACGATCACCGCGACGACCGAGGCCAGGAAGATGCCGGCCTGCAGATTGCCCAGGAGGTAGATGCTCGGCTCCGCGAAACCCTCCGGGCTGACCGTCAGGTTGTCGAAGTCGGGGAGCTCCAGCCCGCCCGGCACGATCAGCCCGGCGGCGTTGGTGCTCAGCAGCCACGGCTCCCACGACGGTTGGAAGCCACGGAGCGCCGTCTCGAGGACGGCGAAGTACACGAAGCCGACGCCGAGCGCTGCTCCGGTGTTGCGCACCAGGTTGGTCAGCCCGAAGCCGAGCAGTGCGATCAGCACGGTCAGCAGGACGCTGCGGCCCTGCGCGGCGAACAGTTCGCCCCAGAATCCGTCGGGCAGCGGGTCGTCGGACCCGACCGCGGAGCGCAGGATCCACGCCATCAGCAGCCAGCCGGCCTGAGCGAGCACGCCGAACAGAGCAGCACCGAGCACCAAGACGGAGATCTTGGTGGCCATCACCTTCAGCCGCTGGGGCACCCAGAACAGCAGCGCGACCAGCGAGCGGCTCGACCACTCCGCGCCGATCCAGGTGGCGCCGATGATGAAGGCGACGACCGCGGCCGCGGCGGCGAAAACGAGGGCGCCCTCGGTGCCCGTGGACGCGAGGTCGAACGGGGCCTTGCTGATGAAGTCCTCGACCCGGAAGTCCGCGGCCGTCATCGGCGGTCCGCAGATCTCGTCCGGCGACACGCCCTCGGGCACCTGGCCGCCGGTGAACTCCTCCGGGTTGGCCAAGCACTGCTCCCGGAAGATCGCCTGGTCGGCCACGATCCGATCGATCTCGGCGCGGGCGTTGGCCCGGTCCCCGTCGTCGGGGACGCCGAACTGGGTGAGCGCGATGATCGTCGCGACGATCCAGCCCAGGACGCAGAGGCCGAGGAGCACCTGGAGGAAGCGCCGGGAGCGGAAGCGGTGCATCTCGGCGCGCAGCAGACTGCCCGACCGCGTCGGGAGGGCGGGAGCGTCGGCCGGCGGGGCGGGGGGCTGCTCGACGACGGTGGTCACGACGCGCTCCCGGAGTTCGACGGTCCGCCGGCGACCGGCGCGAGCGGTGCGGAACCGGGCGGCGCCGAGTCCTGGGTGATGGCCAGGAAGACGCTCTCCAGGTCGGCGTGCACGGGGGAGATCTCGTCGAGCCAGTGACCGTGGTCCGCGAGGAGCCGGTTGACCTCCGAGGGGGTCGCGACGGCGTGGACGACGATCACCGACCAGTCGGGCGAGCCGTCGGGGAAGGTCGCGGGGGAGATCTGGAAGCCGGCGCCGGTGAGCACTGCTGCGGCGGCGACCGGGTCGGGCACGCGCACCCGGACGTCCGAGGTCGCGGCCGCGGCCAGGACGTCGTTCACCGGTCCGGTCGCTACGCAGCGCCCGCGGGCCAGGATCGTCACGTGGTCGGCCACCTGCTGGATCTCCGCCAGCAAGTGGGAGGACAGCAGGACCGTTGTCCGGCCGTCGTGGCCGAGTCGGCGGATCAGCTCGCGGACGTCGCGGATCCCGGCCGGGTCGAGGCCGTTGCTCGGCTCGTCGAGGATGAGCAGCTTCGGCGCCTTGAGCAGCGCGGCGGCGATCCCGAGGCGCTGCTTCATGCCCAGCGAGTAGCCCTTGAACTTGTCGTTCGCGCGATCGCGCAGGTCGACGGTCTCCAGGCACTCCTCGACGCGGGCCTTGGAGACACCAGCGGTCTCGGCGAGGAGTTGCAGGTTCAGCCGGCCGGAGAAGGTGGGGAAGAACAGCGGGGTCTCGACGAGCGCGCCGACCCCACCGATGACGTCGGGGAGGCCCTCGGGGACCGGGCGGTCGAGCAGCCGGATGTCACCGCCGCCCGCGTCCGCGGCGACCAGGCCGAGCAGCACGCGGATCGTCGTTGTCTTGCCCGAGCCGTTGGGCCCGAGGAAGCCGTGGACTCCGCCGGACTCGACGGCCAGGTCGAGGTTGTCCAGCGCCTTCTGCGGCGGGCCGCCCCGGCGGCGGTAGGTCTTGGAGACCCCCGTCAGCTGTACCGCGGGCATGGGCCCTCCTCGTCGCTGGTGTCTGGTCGGGGCACCTTGACACAGCAGGGCCCGGAGAGGGGTCACCCACGGTGTCGAGACCGACGTGTCGAGACCGAATCGATCCGTAAGGGGTTGTGCGCCGGTCGTACGACCTTTGGCCAATGGTCCTCCGCACCCCTGCCTCCACAGGGTGGATCCCTCGACCACCAGGAGGAAAGCATGACCGAAGCACGCAGTATTCGGCGTCTGAACTTTCGACGCGGGCCGCCCGTGGCGAACGGCCCTCGTCACGCTCGCGTTGCTCGTCCCGCTCCTGGCGGTGGCCCAGCCGGCGCAGGCGGCCTCGTCGAAGGGCTGTACCAACGGCGGCTACGAATTGGTCAGCGGCACCAGAGTCGTGGCCAGTGCGCGCACCGGTGAGGTCGACACGACGATCCCCGCGGCCACCCTCGGGGCCCAGTTCCTCGTCCGCGGCCGCTACAACACCTTCCTGGTGGACGCCGCGACGTTCGGCATCCGGGACTACGCGTTCACCGGAGCCGCCAACCCACTCGACATGACCGGCGGCCGTCGAACCCCCGTCTGGGCCAGCAAGAGCCCGGACCATCGCGGGCTGCGGCTCACCAGCGGCATCACCGTCGAACTCAAGGAGGAGACACTGGAGATCGGCCGCACCGGCGCCGGCCTGGAGATGAAGATCCAGGCCAAGGACTGCGCCCAGGGCGGCGTCTTCCAGATGGAGCCCGAGCGGGGCGACGGGACGCGGACGCGCATCACGCACACCCTGGCACCGTCGGCCTTCTTCTTCGACAACCCGAACTTCCGGGCGCGGGTGGGACAGTTCCTCGGCGATGACTGCACCAGCGTGACCACCGGGCCGCCGAGCCGGTTCTGTGTCCAGGTGTCAACGCGGGTCAACATCGCGAACGACATTTCGCCACGCTTCGTGGCCAGGGACAGCGCCCAGGTCGCGACCCGCGTGACGCAGGCGGACTGCAACACCAGAACCCCGGTCACCCCCAGCGTCCGGCATTGCGGCGGCGTGTCCGTGTGGGACGTGGCCAGCGGCGGGCGCATGGGCTTCGTCAGTGGTGAGGACGCCGTCGAGGTCGCCAACCCGCCGACCGACTGCGTGCAGGACTGCCAGGCGCAGAACCAGGTCCGCGGTCGCCTCGCCGTCCTCGGATTCCCGTTCCCCGTCCCGAACGGCAGCCGGCTGACGCCACGGGTGTCGGCGCTGGCGCTGCCCCCGCTGACGCGGTAGTCCCCGCGACGAAGGCCCCGACCGCGCACCAGCGGTCGGGGTCTTCGCCCCTCCCGTGCCCGCGTCTGCCCGGGATGATGGCGCGATGACGGCCGAGTACAGCCACACCGACGCGTTCCGCGGTGCGACGTTCCGGCGAGCCGACCTCACCGGCGCGACGTTCCGGGACAGCAACCTGACGGGGGTCCGGATCGTGGCCTCCGAGATCACCGGCCTGCGGGTCTCCGGCTTCGCCGGGAGCGCGGCGGGCATCGTCGTCAACGACGTCGACGTCACCGCGTTCGTGGCCGGCGAGCTGGACCGGCGGCACCCCGAGCGCCTGCAGCTGCGGGCGATGCGGACGGCGGAGGACTTCCGCGCGATGTGGGACACCGTGGAACGCCTGTGGTCGGACACGCTGGTCCGCGCCGAGCGCTGCCCGAGTCAGTGCGGCACGAGCGGGTCGACGACGAATGGTCGTTCGTCGAGACGCTGCGCCATCTCGTGTTCGCCGTCGACGTGTGGATGGGCCGGATGGTGCGCGGCGAGGAGATGCCGTTCCACCGGGTGGGCCTGCCGCCGACGGACTACCCCGACGAGGGCGCGCCCGAGCTGGGCATCGACCTCGACGCGCGCCCGTCCTACGACGAGGTGGTGCCGCTGTTCGCCGATCGGACGGCGCAGGTGCGCCGCGTGGTCGACCGCCGTGACCGACGCCGGGCTGGACGAGATCCGTACCGGTGTGCCGGCGCCCGAGTGGGGGGAGGAGTCGCACTCGGTCAGAGTGTGCCTGACGTGATCATGGACGAGTACTGCGAACACCGCCGCTATGCGGTGCGCGATCTGGCGGTGCTGGAGGGGC
Organism: uncultured Actinomycetota bacterium; assembly: GCA_963748305.1. Classification (GTDB taxonomy): domain Bacteria; phylum Actinomycetota; class Actinomycetes; order Mycobacteriales; family Geodermatophilaceae; genus Blastococcus_B. Next base: position 51,457 of record CAVVIN010000015.1, read on the forward strand.
AAGAACGGCGATAGGCCGTTCACCCAGCCCGCGCTGAGGGCCGCGATGCGGGGCCCGGAGGGTTCCCAGCGCGGAGCCTCGATTGGGCTCAGCTCAACCGGGGGACGGCAACTGGCCGCGGTGTCGCCCGGAGGGCGACAGAGTCATGACAGGTCAGCGGGGGGAGCGGCGGCGCTCCCAGTGCGGGTCCAGCTCGTCGTCCAGGTCGTCGCCGCCGCCCATGGAGACGATGGCCTCCATGCCGGGGGACAGCACGCCCCACTCGATGAGCCGCGAGGTCAGCTCGTCGGGGCTCATGTCGTAGATGATCGCCAGCGACTTGAGGTCCTCGGCGCGGATCGAGAGGACCTTGCCGTTGTAGTCGTGCCGCTGCGCCTGGATCGTCGAGGCGTAGCGGGCCAGCGGGCCGGCCTCGTCGGCGGGCAGCGAACCCAGCGACTCCAGGTTCAGCACGATCTTGGTGTTGGTGGTCACCGCCGAGCTCGGCCGCGGGTCGGGCAGCAGCTCGGAGACCGGTACGCCGTAGAAGACCGCGAGCTCGGAGAGCCGCTGGACCGTGACGGCGCGGTCGCCCCGCTCGTAGGAACCGACGACGACAGCCTTCCAGCGGCCGTGCGACTTGTCCTCCACCCCCTGCAGCGAGAGCCCCTGCTGGTTGCGGATGGCGCGTAGCCGGGCGCCCAGTGCCCGTGAGTAGTCGGTGCTCATCGCTGTCCTGCTCACTGTCCGTCGTCTCGGGAAGGTCAAGTCCGTCACGCAGCGTACTGGTCGGGGCGATCAGGCAACACCCGGACACTCCTCTGGGGTTGGTCATCTGGGGCGCACGGAACGTGCCGACGCGCCGCGGAACAGGGCAGTCCGGGCGGTGCGGGGCGGTTCCGGGTCGTGCAGTACCGTCGGGGCCGGTCCCAGCAACTCCTTTAACGACCCGTCCAGTGAGGCGGGGAAGGAGGCCATATGGCCCGCATGTCCGAGCCTGCCCGGGGAACGGTTCCCGGCGACGCCCGGGGCTCTGCCCCCTCGTCCGCAGGCGCTCTCCTCTCCTCCGCCGACGTCGGCCGCGTCGTCGACCGCATGGCGCACCAGCTCATCGAGCGGGCGGCCTCGATCGATCCCGGGTCACCGGACGGCGGCCTCTCCGACCTCGTCCTGGTCGGCATCCCGACCCGCGGCGCCCCGCTCGCCCGGCGGCTCGCCGCCCGCGTCGAGGCGTTCTCCGGCACGCCGATCGACGTCGGCACCGTCGACATCACGCTCTACCGGGACGACCTCCGGCTGCGCGGCGTCCGAGCGCTGGAACCCACGGTGCTCCCCGATGCCGGCATCGACGGACGGCTCGTCGTCCTCGTCGACGACGTCCTCTACTCCGGTCGCTCGGTGCGCGCGGCGCTCGACGCGCTCCGCGACCTCGGCCGGCCCAAGGCGGTGCAGCTCGCGGTGCTCGTCGACCGCGGCCACCGCGAGCTGCCCGTCCGGGCGGACTTCGTCGGCAAGAACGTGCCGACCTCCCGCGCCCAGCAGGTGAAGGTCCACCTCGTCGAGATCGACGGCGTCGACGAGGTTCACGTCACGGAGGGGGAGGAAGTGAAGCGGCATCTGCTGGAGGCGGCCGACCTGGACCGCTCCGACGCCACGCTCGTCCTCGACACCGCCGCGCAGATCGACGCCGCGCTGGCCGGGCGCGAGGTGAAGAAGCTGCCGACGCTGCGCGGCCGCACGGTGGTCAACCTCTTCTTCGAGGACTCCACCCGCACCCGGATCAGCTTCGAGCTGGCCGCCAAGCGCCTCTCCGCCGACGTCATCAACTTCTCCGCCAAGGGCAGCAGCGTCTCCAAGGGCGAGAGTCTCAAGGACACTGCTCTGACGCTCGAGGCGATGGGGAGCGACGCGATCGTCGTCCGGCACTACGCCTCCGGCGCGCCGCACCGGCTGGCGAACTGGGTGAAGGGCAGCGTGGTCAATGCCGGCGACGGCACCCACGAGCACCCGACGCAGGCGCTGCTCGACGCGTACACGATGCGCCGGCGGATGGGCCGGCTCGAGGGCCTGCGGGTCGTCATCGTCGGCGACGTGCTGCACAGCCGGGTCGCCCGCTCCAACGTGCGGTTGCTGCACACCCTGGGCGCGGAGGTCACCCTGGTCGCGCCGCCGACGCTGCTGCCGGTGGGGGTGGGCGCCTGGCCGGTGGAGGTCGGCTACGACCTCGACGCCGTGCTGCCCAAGGCCGACGTCGTGATGATGCTGCGGGTCCAGGCGGAGCGGATGAACGCCTCGTTCTTCCCGAGCGCCCGCGAGTACAGCCGCCGCTACGGGCTCGACGCCCGCCGGATGGCCGCCCTGGCCGACGACGCGATCGTCATGCACCCGGGCCCGATGAACCGCGGCATGGAGATCGCGGCCGAGGTCGCCGACTCCGTCCGCTCCACGATCGTCGAACAGGTCGCCAACGGGGTCTCCGTGCGGATGGCCGTCCTCTATCTCCTGCTCGGAGGGAACGAGCCCGCGTGAGCACGTATCTGATCAAGGGCGCCAAGCCCTACGGCGGCGACCCCGCCGACATCCTCATCAAGGACGGCCGGATCGCCGCGATCGGCGAGCACCTGTCGACGACGAGCGCCGAGGTGATCGACGCCGCCGGGCTGATCGCCCTCCCCGGCCTGGTCGACCTGCACACCCACCTGCGCGAGCCGGGCCGGGAGGACGCCGAGACGGTCGAGACCGGCAGCCGCGCCGCCGCCCTGGGTGGCTTCACCGCGGTGCACGCGATGGCCAACACCGATCCGGTCGCCGACACCGCAGGCGTCGTCGAGCAGGTATGGCGGCTCGGGCAGGAGGCCGGGCTGGTCGACGTCGTCCCCGTCGGGGCGGTGACCGTGGGCCTCACCGGGGAGCGGCTCGCCGAACTCGGGGCGATGGCCGATTCCGCCGCCCGGGTCCGGGTCTTCTCCGACGACGGGCACTGCGTCGACGACCCGGCGCTCATGCGCCGGGCCCTGGAGTACGTGAAGGCCTTCGACGGCGTCGTCGCCCAGCACGCCGAGGAGCCCCGGCTGACCGTCGGCGCCCAGATGCACGAGGGCGACCGCTCGGCCCGCCTGGGCCTGGCCGGCTGGCCCGCCGCCGCCGAGGAGGCGATCATCGCCCGCGACGTGCTGCTTGCCGGCCACGTCGGCGCCCGGCTGCACATCTGCCACGTGTCCACCGCCGGCTCGGTCGAGCTCCTGCGCTGGGCCAAGTCGCGCGGCGTCCAGGTCACCGCCGAGGTGACCCCGCACCACCTGCTGCTCACCGACGAGTGCGCCGAGTCCTACGACCCGGTGTTCAAGGTCAACCCGCCGCTGCGCACGGACGCCGACGTCGAGGCCGTACGGGCCGGCCTGGCCGACGGCACGATCGACGCCGTCGCCACCGACCACGCGCCGCACGCCGTCGAGGACAAGGAGAGCGAGTGGGCCTCGGCCCGGCCCGGGATGCTCGGGCTGGAGCAGGCGCTCTCCGTCGTGCTGGAGACGATGATGAATCTGGACGGGCCGGGCCCGGGCCTCCTCGACTGGGCCGGCGTCGCCGACCGGATGTCGGTGCGCCCCGCGGCGATCGGCCGCCTCGAGGGCCACGGCCGGCCGATCGCGCCGGGTGAGCCGGCCAACCTGGTGCTGCTCGACCCCGCCGCCCGGGGCGTCGTCGACCCCGCCGCGCTGGCCAGCCGCAGCCGCAACAGTCCGTATGCCGGCCGGGAACTGCCCGGCCGGGTGGTCGCGACGTTCCTGCGGGGCGTGCCGACGGTGCTCGACGGCAAGGCGCAGCGGTGAGGCGACAGCGAGTGAGCATCGCAGCGAGGAACGAGCGAGGAGCGGAGCGAGCGCGGAGCCGAACGGGGGCAGCAGAGTGAGTCAGGCGATCCTCGTCCTCGAGGACGGGCGGACGTTCCGCGGCGAGGCCTACGGCGCGGTCGGGACGACGGTCGGCGAGGCGGTGTTCGCCACCGGGATGACCGGCTACCAGGAGACGCTGACCGACCCCAGCTACCACCGCCAGGTCGTCGTCATGACCGCCCCGCACATCGGCAACACCGGGGTGAACGGCGAGGACGACGAGAGCTCGCGGATGTGGGTCGCGGGCTTCGTCGTCCGCGACCCGGCCCGCCGCCCGGCGAACTGGCGGTCCACCGGCAGCCTGGACGACGAACTGGTGAGGCAGGGCGTCGTCGGCATCAGCGGCATCGACACCCGGGCGCTCACGCGGCACCTGCGCGACCGCGGGGCGATGCGGGTCGGGATCACCAGCGAGCACGCCGACGCCGACCGGCTGCTGGCGCAGGTGCAGGCCGCCGAGAGCATGGTCGGTGCCGACCTCGCGCCGCAGGTGAGCACCGACGAGCCCTACGTCGTCCCGGCGGTGGGGGAGAAGCGGTACACGATCGCCGCGCTCGACCTCGGCATCAAGACGGCGACGCCGCGGCACCTGGCCGAGCTCGGCGTCGAGACGCACGTGCTGCCGGCCACCGCCACGGCGGCCGACCTCCTGGCCGCCGGCCCGGACGGCGTCTTCCTCTCCAACGGCCCCGGCGACCCGGCCGCTGCCGACTACGCCGTCGAGGCGGTGAAGGGCGTGCTCGACGCCCGCCGGCCGCTGTTCGGCATCTGCTTCGGCAACCAGATCCTCGGCCGGGCGCTCGGGCTGGGCACGTACAAGCTGCGGTTCGGTCACCGCGGGCTCAACCAGCCGGTGCTCGACCGGGTCAGCGGCACCGTCCGGGTGACCAGCCACAACCACGGCTTCGCCGTCGACGCCCCGCTCGACCGGCCGACCGACACCCCCTACGGGCGGGTGGAGGTCAGCCACGTCGGGCCTCAACGACCAGGTCGTCGAGGGGCTGCGCTGCCTCGACGTGCCGGCCTTCTCCGTGCAGTTCCACCCCGAGTCGGCGGCCGGTCCGCACGACGCGGCACCGCTCTTCCAGCGGTTCGTCGACCTGATGGCTGCCGAGAAGGAGAACTGAGCGTGCCGAAGAGGACCGACATCGAGCACGTCATGGTGATCGGCTCGGGGCCGATCCTGATCGGGCAGGCCGCGGAGTTCGACTACTCCGGCACCCAGGCCTGCCGGGTGCTCCGGGCCGAGGGCCTGCGGGTCAGCCTGGTCAACAGCAACCCGGCGACGATCATGACCGACCCCGGCATCGCCGACGCCACGTACATCGAGCCGCTGACGCCGGAGTTCGTCGAGAAGGTCATCGCCAAGGAGCGGCCCGACGCGCTGCTGGCCACCCTCGGCGGGCAGACCGCGCTCAACATCGCGATCGGGCTCTACGAGAACGGCGTCCTCGAGAAGTACGGCGTCCAGCTGATCGGCGCCGACGTCGACGCGATCAACCGCGGCGAGGACCGGCAGATGTTCAAGGACATCGTCCGGTCGATCGGCGCCGACGCCCCGCGCTCCACGGTCTGCGCCAGCGTCGAGGAGGCGATCGCCACCGCCGAGGAGGTCGGCTACCCGGTCGTCATCCGGCCCAGCTTCACCATGGGTGGCCTCGGCTCGGGCATCGCCACCGACGAGCCGATGCTGCGCCGGATGGCCGGCCACGGGCTGGCCGACTCCCCGGTGCACACCGTCCTCATCGAGGAATCGGTGCTCGGCTGGAAGGAGTACGAGCTCGAGCTGATGCGCGACCGCAGCGACAACGTGGTGGTCATCTGCTCGATCGAGAACATCGACGCGATGGGCGTGCACACCGGCGACTCGGTGACGGTCGCCCCGGCGATGACCCTCACCGACCGCGAGTACCAGCACATGCGCGACGTCGGCATCGCCGTGCTGCGCGCGGTCGGCGTCGACACCGGCGGCTGCAACATCCAGTTCGCCGTCCACCCGCAGACCGGGCGCCTCGTCGTCATCGAGATGAACCCGCGGGTGTCCCGGTCGTCCGCGCTGGCGTCGAAGGCCACCGGCTTCCCGATCGCCAAGATCGCCGCGAAGCTCGCCATCGGCTACACGCTCGACGAGATCACCAACGACATCACCGGCGTCACCCCGGCCGCGTTCGAGCCGACGCTGGACTACGTCGTCGTCAAGATCCCGCGGTTCGCGTTCGAGAAGTTCCCCGGGGCCGACCCGCGGCTGACGACGACGATGAAGAGCGTCGGCGAGATCATGTCCCTGGGCCGCAACTTCGCCGAGGCGCTGGGCAAGGCGATGCGGTCGACCGAGACGAAGGTCGCCGGGTTCTGGACCGGCGCCGCCGACGACCGGTCGGCCGAGGAGCTCCTCGACGCCCTGCGCGTCCCGATGGACGGCCGGCTCTACGTCGCCGAGGCGGCGCTGGCCGCGGGCGCGACCGTCGAAGACGTAGCGGCTGCCAGTGGTTTCGATCCATGGTTCGTCGACCAGATCCTGCTGGTCCACGAGATCGGCGAGCAGGTGCGCGACGCGCCGTCCCTCACGCCGGAGCTGCTGCGCCGGGCGAAGCGCTACGGGCTGTCCGACCGGCAGGTCGCGGCGCTGCGGCCCGAGCTCGCCGGCGAGGACGGCGTCCGGTCGCTGCGCTGGCGGCTGGGCATCCGGCCGGTCTACAAGACCGTCGACACCTGCGCCGCCGAGTTCGCCGCCAGCACGCCGTACCACTACTCGTCCTACGACGAGGAGAACGAGGTGCTGCCCCGCGAGAAGCCGGCCGTGCTGATCCTCGGCTCCGGGCCCAACCGGATCGGGCAGGGCATCGAGTTCGACTACTCCTGCGTGCACGCCGTCATGGCGCTGCAGGACGCCGGCTACGAGGCGGTGATGGTCAACTGCAACCCCGAGACCGTCTCCACCGACTACGACACCGCCGACCGGCTCTACTTCGAGCCGCTCACCTTCGAGGACGTGCTCGAGGTCGTCGAGGCCGAGCGGGCCGCCGGCCCGGTCGAAGGAGTCATCTGCACCCTCGGCGGGCAGACGCCGCTGGGTCTGGCGCAGCGGCTCAAGGACGCCGGGGTGCCCGTCCTGGGCACGTCGCCGGAGGCGATCGACGCCGCCGAGCACCGCGGCTCGTTCTCCCGGGTGCTGCACGACACCGGCCTCACCGCGCCCAAGCACGGCATGGCGACGACGTACAGCGAGGCCCGGGAGATCGCCGCGGTGGTCGGCTACCCGGTGCTGGTCCGCCCGTCCTACGTGCTCGGCGGCCGGGGCATGGAGATCGTCTACGACGACGCCACGCTCGAGGCCTACATCGCCAAGGCCACCGACGTCAGCCTCGCGCACCCGGTGCTGGTCGACCGGTTCCTGGAGGACGCCGTCGAGATCGACGCCGACGCCCTCTACGACGGCACCGAGCTCTACCTGGGCGGCGTCATGGAGCACATCGAGGAGGCCGGCATCCACTCCGGCGACTCCTCGTGCGCGCTGCCGCCGATCACCCTCGGCTCGGCCGACATGGTCAAGATCCGCGCCGCCACGGAGAAGCTGGCCGCGCGGATCGGCGTCCGCGGGCTGATGAACGTCCAGTACGCGCTCAAGGACGACATCCTCTACGTCCTCGAGGCCAACCCGCGGGCCAGCCGGACGGTGCCGTTCGTCTCCAAGGCGACGGCGGTGCAGCTGGCGAAGGCCGCGGCCCGGATCGCGGTGGGGGAGTCGATCGCGGACCTCCGCGCGGCCGGCGTCCTGCCCGCGACCGGCGACGGCACCGACCTCCCCGAGGACATGCCGATCGCGGTGAAGGAGGCCGTGCTGCCCTTCCACCGGTTCCGCACCGAGGAGGGCCACGGCGTGGACACCGTTCTCGGACCGGAGATGAAGTCGACCGGCGAGGTGATGGGCCTCGACGCCGAGTTCGGCACGGCGTTCGCCAAGTCGCAGGCCGCGGCCTACGGCTCGCTGCCGACCGTCGGGGACGGTCTTCGTCTCGGTGGCCAACCGGGACAAGCGCTCGGCGATCTTCCCGGTCAAGCGGCTGGCCGACCTCGGGTTCCGGGTGCTGGCGACCTCCGGCACCGCGCAGGTGCTGCGCCGCAACGGCGTCGCCTGCGAGGTCGTCGGCAAGTACAGCGAGGGCCCCGGCAACGTGGTGGAGAAGATCCTCGCCGGCGAGGTCGACATCGTCGTCAACACGCCCTTCGGCTCCCCGGGCAACAGCGGTCCGCGCCTCGACGGCTACGAGATCCGCACCGCGGCGGTCGCCGCCGGCATCCCGTGCATCACCACCGTGCAGGGCATGGCCGCCGCCGTGCAGGGCGTGGAGGCGCTGCGCCGGGGCGACATCGGCGTCCGCAGCCTGCAAGAGGTGCACGCCGCGCTCGACGGACGGTCCTCATGAAGGGCCGAAATGGCCATGGTGGCCCTTCTCTGACGGCGCCGGCGCCGAAGGCCGAGCACCCGCCGGTGCAGCGGGTCGTCGAGGTCGTCGGCCGGCGCCCGGTGAACGCCTACACCGAGCTGCAGCTGGCCGCGCCGGAGATCGCGGCCACCGCGGCACCGGGCCAGTTCGTGGCGTTCGCCATCGGCGGCGCCTCGTCGGCCCTGCTGCTGCGCCGGTCCATCGCGATCGCCGGCACCGGGGACGGCGTCGTCACCGTCGTCGTCGCCGCGCACGGCCCCGGCTCGACCTGGCTGGCCGGCCTGCAGCCCGGGGACGTCGTCGACGTCGTCGGCCCGCTCGGCCGGCCGTTCCCGCTGCCCGCGCCCGGCACGCCCGCGCTGCTCGTCGGCGGCGGATACGGCGCCGCGGCACTGGTCGGCCTGGCCGAGCAGCTGCGCGCGTCGGGCTCGCGGGTCACCGCGATCGCCGGCGCGGCATCGGCCGACCGGCTGTGCTCGGTGGAGGAGCTCGGCGCCGTCGCCGACGAGGTCGTCGTCACCACCGACGACGGCAGCGCCGGGCGCCGTGGCTGGGTGTCCGAGCCCGCCGCCGAGATCATCGGGGACGTCGGGATCGCCTACGCCTGCGGGCCGATGGGCATGCTGCGGGCCGTCGGTGAGCTGGCCACCGCCGCCGGGGTGCCGTCCTACGTCGCGGTCGAGGAGTCGATGGCCTGTGGCATCGGTGTCTGCATGACCTGCGTCCTGCCGGTCGTCGGCGAGGACGGCCGCACCCGCTTCGCCCGGTCGTGCGCCGAGGGGCCGGTGTTCGGCGGCGACCGGGTGCGCTTCGCCGACGTGGGCACGCTCCCGCACGACGTCGTCGGCGCCGACGCGATGGGAGTGGTGGCGCCATGACGGTCCGACGATCGGACTTTGTACAGAAAGTCCCTCCGGCGACGGGACTTCCGTACGAAAGTCCCGGCGGGAGGTGGTGGCGCCGTGACGAGCGTCGACACCGCCGTGGACATGCGACGTCGCTCGGCAGCGGTCGCGATCCCGAGCCCGGTGCTCACCGCCTCCGGGTGCTCGGCGTTCGGCCAGGAACTCGAGCCGTTCACCGACCTGACCGCGATCGGCGCCGTGGTCACCAAGTCGGTGCAGCTGCGGCCCCGCTCCGGCCGGCCGACGCCGCGCATGGCCGAGACGCCCAGCGGGATGCTCAACTCGATCGGCCTGCAGGGGCCCGGGATCGACGGGCTGCTCGCCGAGGAACTGCCGTGGCTGGCCGAGCGGGGCGTGCGCTCGCTGGTGTCGATCGCCGGCACCCGCGTCGAGGACTTCGCCGAGCTGGCCGAGCGGCTGCGCGGCGTGCCGGGCGTGCTCGGCCTCGAGGTCAACATCAGCTGCCCGAACGTGGAGAGCCGGGGCGAGGTCTTCGCCTGCGACCCGGTTGCCGCCGCCGACGTGGTCTCGGCGGTGCGCGCCGCGGCCGATCCCGGCCCACCCGGTCTACGCCAAGCTCAGCCCCGACGTCACCGACATCGTCAGCGTGGCCCGCGCGGTCGCCGCCGCCGGCGCCGACGGCCTGTCGATGATCAACACCCTGCTCGGGCTGGTCATCGACCCCGACACGATGCGTCCGGTGCTCGGCGGCGTGACCGGCGGTCTGTCCGGCCCGGCGATCCGGCCGGTCGCGCTGCGCTGCGTCTGGCAGGTGCACGCGGCGCTGCCGCAGGTGCCGATCCTCGGCATGGGCGGCATCCGCTCCGGGCTGGACGCCCTGCAGTTCGTCCTGGCCGGCGCGTCCGCGGTCTCGGTCGGGACGGCGGTCTTCAACGACCCGTCCGCGCTCGGTCGCGTCCACGAGGAGCTCGCCGCGGCGCTCGCCGCCCGGGGCTTCGCCTCGCTCCAGGACGCCGTCGGCTACGCCCACCGGGCCGCGACGTGAGCGAGCTGGCGAGCTCACGCGAGAGCACAGCAGCGCCGCGAACGCGGTCGACGAGCGCCAGCGAGGAGAGCCCGTGAGCGCCGGCCTGATCCGCCCGGACGGAGCCGACACCCCGCCCTTCGGCAGCCGGCTGGCCGCGGCGGTCGCCGACCGCGGCCCCCTCTGCGTCGGCATCGACCCGCACCAGTCCCTGCTGGTCGACTGGGGCGTCGGCGACGACCTCGACGGGCTCCGCCGGTTCACCGACGCCGTCGTCGAGGCGCTCGCCGGATCGGTCGCCGTCCTCAAGCCGCAGATGGCCTTCTACGAGCGGTTCGGCGCCCGGGGCGTCGCCGTGCTCGAGGACGCCGTCGCCGCGATCCGCGAGGCGGGCGCCCTCGTGCTGCTCGACGCCAAGCGCGGTGACATCGGCTCGACGATGGAGGCGTACGCCACCTACCTGCGCAGCGACCACCCGATGCAGGTCGACGCGATCACCGTGAGCCCCTACCTGGGCCCGGAGTCGTTGGAGCCGGCCCGGAGCACCGCCGCAGCGCTTCGGCGGCGGCCTGTTCGTGCTCGCGCGCACGTCCAACCCCGACGCCGGGACCTTCCAGCACGCCGTCGTGAGCGGGCCGACCCGGGAGCCGACCACCGTCGCCCAACTCGTCGTCGACACCGTCCGCGGCTGGAACACCCCCGACTGGGTGGTCGGTGACCCGATGCCCTCGATCGCGGACGTCCGGGACCTGAAGAGCACCTGGGGGCCGTCGACGGGCTCGTACGGCGTCGTCGTCGGGGCCACGCTGCCGGAGCTCGACGTCGACCTCGACAGTCTCGGCGGGCCGATCCTGGCGCCGGGCCTGGGTGCCCAGGGTGGTTCGCCGGCCGACCTGCGCCGACTGTTCGGCCGCGACCGCGCCGTCGTCCCCACCGTCTCCCGGGGCGTGCTCGGCGCCGGGGCCGGACCCCGCCGCGCTGCGGGCCGCCGCCGACCGGTGGGCGGCGGAACTGGCCGGATGAAGCCCACCACTGCCGTGGGTGCGCCTCGTGTGCGAGGCCCGCGGCCCTGACTGGTCCGGGCGGTGCTCTGGCCGTCGAGTCGGAGGTTGGCTGGTCGGACGGCGATCGGCGTTCCGCGACTGACTCCTTCGGCGTGTCGTCCTTCGGCGTGTCGCACCCCAGTACTGGGTGGGTTCGCGCATGAAACAGCGATCCGGAACCGTCACGTCCGAACGCGTCTGACCTGCGGCCATGACACATCGTCACTGCGTACGTGAACGACGCGTTAACGCGACGACACGCACGTGACGGGAAGTCGCGCGAAAGGGGCGTGACCAGCGGATTTGCCGGGAACTAGGTTGGCCGTGAGGCTCAGAGGCGAGCCCCTTCCCACGAGTCCCTGGAGGACCGCCGGCACCGGACACGGCACCGGCGAACACACGATTGGGTCGACCATGCCCCTGCCTGACCTGTCCCCGGAGCAACGCGCAGCCGCCCTCGAGAAGGCCGCTGCGGCCCGCAAGGCCCGCGCCGAACTGCGCGAGCAGCTGAAGAGCAAGGGCGCCACCGTCGCGGACGTCCTGAAGCAGGGCGAGTCCGACGAAGTGATCGGCAAGATGCGCGTCTCGGCGGTGCTGGAGTCCCTCCCGGGAGTCGGCAAGGCGCGGGCTGCGAAGATCATGGAGCGCCTGGAGATCTCCCCGACCCGCCGGGTCCGCGGCCTGGGCGCGAACCAGCGGAAGGCGCTGGAGGCCGAGTTCAGCGGCGACAAGGTCGTCTGACGCTCGGCCGGGACCATCGACCCGGACGAGGACGACGAGTGGCATCAGCGACACCGGCACGGCTGACCGTGCTCTCCGGACCCTCCGGGGTCGGCAAGGGCACCGTGATCGCCGAGGTCCGGCGGCGGCACCCCGACGTATGGGTGTCGGTGTCGGTGACCACCCGCCACCCTCGTCCGGGCGAGGTCGACGGCGTCCACTACCACTTCGTGGACGACGCCGAGTTCGACCGGCTGATCGAGGACGAGGGCCTGCTGGAGTGGGCCGAGTACGCCGGCAACCGGTACGGCACCCCGGCCGCCGCCGTCCAGCAGCGACTGGCCGCGGGGGCACCCGCGCTGCTGGAGATCGAACTGCAGGGCGCCCGCCAGGTGCGGGCCCGCGCGCCGGAGGCGCAACTGGTCTTCCTCGCGCCGCCGTCGTGGGCCGTGCTGGTGAGCCGGCTGGCCGGCCGCGGGTCGGAGGCGCCCGCCGTCCAGGAGCGCCGACTGGCCCTCGCGCAGGCCGAACTCGACGCCGCGGGGGAGTTCGATGTGGTGGTCGTCAACGACGACGTGGCCCGGGCCGCCGACGAGTTGGTAGGCTTGCTGACTGCGCCCTCACCCGGACTACGTCAGGGGACGGGCGCGCACGAGTGACGGTGCCGTTTGGCAGCGTTCTGATGAATGTCGCCCCGGCCTATTCGCCGGCCCGCCGCTTTCGCCGATCTACTGAGGAGCACGCCCGCCCGTGTCCGGAGTCGCACCTGCCCCCGAGGGCATCACCAACCCGCCGATCGACGAGCTGCTCGAGCGCACCAGCAGCAAGTACGGCCTGGTCATCTTCGCCGCCAAGCGCGCGCGGCAGATCAACGCCTACTACAGCCAGCTCTCCGAGGGCCTGCTCGAGTACGTCGGTCCGCTGGTCGACACCGCTCCGCAGGAGAAGCCCCTCTCGATCGCGCTCCGCGAGATCAACGAGGGCCTGCTGACGCACACCGCCGGCGAAAACTGACACAGCTCCGCTGGGGAACCGGATCAACAACACTCCGCACCCCGAACTGATGACGACGCACCCGGCAGCCCTGCCGGGTGCGTTGTCATGCGGGGAGGATGTGAGATCGTGAGTCGGATCGTGCTGGGCGTGAGCGGAGGCGTGGCCGCGTACAAGGCCGCGCTGCTCCTGCGCGCCTTCACCGAGGCCGGCCACGACGTGCGCGTCGTGCCCACGCCCGGCGCCCTGCACTTCGTCGGCGCCGCCACCTTCGAGGCCCTGTCGGGCAACCCGGTCACCACCGACGTCTGGTCCGACGTGCCCGAGGTCGCCCACGTGCGCATCGGGCAGAGCGCCGAGCTCGTCGTCGTCGCCCCGGCCACGGCCGACCTGCTCGCCCGGGCCGCCATGGGCCGCGCGGACGATCTGCTCACCGCCACGCTGCTGACGGCGTCCTGTCCGGTGGTCTTCGTGCCCGCGATGCACACCGAGATGTGGCTGCACCCGGCCACGCAGGACAACGTCGCGACCCTGCGCCGCCGCGGCGCCGTCGTCCTGCCGCCCGCGGTCGGGCGGCTCACCGGCCCGGACTCCGGCCCCGGTCGGCTGCCCGAGCCCACCGACATCGCGGCCCTGGCCGAGGTGGTGCTGCGCTCCGGCGCGGCCTCCCTCGCCCACGACCTCGCCGGACGGCGGGTCGTGATCAGCGCCGGCGGCACGCGCGAGCCGCTGGACCCGGTCCGGTACCTCGGCAACCGCTCCTCGGGCCGGCAGGGCTGGGCCCTGGCCCGGGTCGCCGCCGCCCGTGGCGCCGAGGTCGTCCTCGTCGCGGCCAACGTGGAGCTGCCCGTCCCGTTCGGCGTCCGCGTCGTCCCGGTGGGCACGGCCGAGGAGCTCCGCGGGGCGATGCTCGCCGAGGCAGCGGGTGCCGACGTCGTCGTCATGAGCGCCGCCGTCGCCGACTTCCGGCCCGAGACCCTGGCGGCGACCAAGCTCAAGAAGGGCAGCGCCGGCGAGCCCAGCACGATCCCGCTGGTCCGCAACCCCGACGTGCTCGCCGAGCTGGTCACCAAGCGCGCGGCGGGCCAACTCGTCGTCGGGTTCGCCGCCGAGACCGGCGACGACGAGGGCGACGTGCTCACCCACGCGCGCGCCAAACTGGCCCGCAAGGGCTGCGACATCCTCGTCGTCAACGACGTCTCGGGCGGTCAGGTGTTCGGTCGCGCCGAGAACGCCGTCGTCGTCCTGACCTCCGACGGCGGGGCATCCGACCTGCTCGAAGGCACCAAGGACGCCGTCGCGGCGGGCATCTGGGCCGCGATCGGCGCCCCTGTTGTCCACGCCGGGTCAGGGGCTGATCGACCGGCTCGTCCGCCGACGCCGGTAACCTTCGGTGGACCGGGCTCATTCGCCCGCCTGTCCAAGCATTGCCGTCCACCCGCCCGCCATGCTCAGCCGTCACCCACCCGCCATCCCAGGGAGTACCGAGTGCCACGCCGCCTCTTCACGTCCGAGTCGGTGACCGAGGGCCACCCGGACAAGATCGCCGACCAGATCAGCGACGCGATCCTGGACGCCATGCTCGAGCAGGACCCGCGCAGCCGGGTCGCGGTCGAGACCCTCATCACCACCGGCCAGGTCCACATCGCCGGTGAGGTCACCACGGCCGGCTACGTCGAGATCGCCGAGATCGTCCGCAAGACCATCCTCGGCATCGGCTACGACTCCTCCCGCAAGGGCTTCGACGGCGCCTCGTGCGGCGTCAGCGTCTCGATCGGCGCGCAGTCGCCCGACATCGCCCAGGGCGTGGACACCGGGTACGAGGCCCGCACCGAGGGCACGTCCGACGACGCCATCGAGCGGCAGGGCGCCGGCGACCAGGGCCTGATGTTCGGCTACGCGACCGACGAGACCCCCGAGCTCATGCCGCTGCCGATCGCGCTGGCCCACCGCCTCGCCCGGCGGCTGTCCGCGGTGCGCAAGGACGGCTCGGTGCCCTACCTGCGGCCCGACGGCAAGACCCAGGTCACGGTCGTCTACGAGGACGACCAGCCGGTCGCCGTCGACACCGTCGTCGTCTCCTCCCAGCACGCCGAGGACATCTCGATCGAGCAGCTGCTCACCCCGGACATCCAGGAGCTGGTCGTCGAGCCCGAGCTCGCCGCGCTCGGCCTCCCGACCGACGGGTACCGGCTGCTGGTCAACCCCACCGGCAAGTTCGTCATCGGCGGTCCGATGGGTGACGCCGGGCTGACCGGCCGCAAGATCATCGTCGACACCTACGGCGGCATGGCCCGCCACGGCGGCGGCGCCTTCTCCGGCAAGGACCCGTCGAAGGTCGACCGCTCCGGGGCCTACGCCATGCGGTGGGTCGCGAAGAACGTCGTCGCCGCGGGCCTGGCCCGCCGCTGCGAGGTGCAGGTCGCCTACGCGATCGGCGCCGCCCACCCGGTCGGCCTCTTCGTGGAGACGTTCGGCACCTCCACGGTGGCCGAGGACGTGCTGGAGAAGGCGATCGGGTCGGTGTTCGATCTCCGCCCGGGCGCGATCGTCCGCGACCTGGACCTGCTGCGGCCGATCTACCAGCCGACGGCGGCCTACGGCCACTTCGGCCGCAGGGACCTCGACCTTCCCTGGGAGCGGCTGGACCGGGTCGAGGCCCTCCGCTCGGCCACCGGAATGTAATCGCACTGACCGCCCCCGCACCCGACGCTCCGACCGACCCGGGCCACCGCTCCCCGCTGGTGGCCCGGGTCGTCGTCGACGTGCCCCTGGCGCACCTGGACCGTCCGTTCGACTACGCGGTGCCGGACAAGTTCGCCGGCACTGTGCAGGCCGGCTGCCGGGTCCGCGTCCGGTTCAGCGGCCAGCTGCTGGACGGGTTCGTGGTGTCCCTGGACGACGCCACCGAGTTCGCGGGCAAGCTCCTCCCGCTCGCGCACGTGCCGTCCGGCGAGCCGGTCCTCACGCCGCAGGTCGCCCGGTTGGCCCGTGTGGTCGCCGACCGCTACGCCGGGACGATGGGCGACGTCCTCCGACTCGCCCTGCCGCCCCGGCGGGGTGCTCCGGAGAAGAAGCCGACGCCGACCCCCGAGGCGCTGCCCGGCCCGCCGGACCCGGCGGGCTTCGCACGCTATGTCGCCGGGCCGGCGCTGCTCACCGCGCTGGCCGACGGCCGCCCGGCCCGCGCGGTCTGGAACGCGCTGCCGGGCGAGGACTGGCCCACCCGCCTGGTCGAGCTGTGCCAGGCCACGCTGTCCGGTCGCCGCGGGTCGCTGGTCGTGGTCCCCGACGGCAAGGACCTCGACCGCCTGGCCGCGGCGGCGAAGCGGCTGCTGCCCGAGCACTCGTTCACCGTGCTGCGCGCCGACGACTCCCCGGAGAAGCGCTACCGGCAGTTCCTCGCCGCCTCGCGCGGGGCGGCCCAGGTGGTCCTGGGCACCCGCGCGGCGATGTTCGCCCCGGTCCGCGACCTCGGCCTGGTGGCCCTGTGGGACGACGGGGACGACCTGCACGCCGACGACCACGCGCCGTATCCGCACGCCCGCGACGTCCTCGTCCAGCGCGCCTGGCTGGACGGCTGTGCCGCCGTCGTCGCCGCGACCGCGCGCACCGCGGAGGCGGCCCTGCTGGTCGAGTCGGGCTGGGCGCAGGAGCTGGTCGCCGACCGGTCGGTGCTGCGCGCGGCTGCGCCCCGGGTGCAGGCGCTCGGGGACGACTTCGAGCTGGCCCGCGATGCAGCCGCCCGGACGGCCCGCCTCCCGTCGCTGGCGCACGAGGCGGCCCGGCGGGCGCTGGCCGCCGGCGCACCGGTCCTCGTGCAGGTGCCGCGGCGGGGCTACGTCCCCTCCCTGTCGTGCGCGCGGTGCCGGGCGCCCGCCCGCTGCGCGCACTGCGCCGGGCCCCTCGGCATCTCCTCCCGGCCGGGCCCGGGCGGCGCCCGCATCCCGGCCTGCCGGTGGTGCGCCCGCCCGGCGGCCACCTTCGACTGCCCGCACTGCCACGGCACCAAGCTCCGGGCCGCGGTGGTGGGGGAGTCCCGGACCGCGGAGGAGCTGGCGCGGGCGTTCCCCGGGGCGGTGGTCCGCACCTCCGGCAGCACCACCGGCGTGCTCGCCACGGTCGACGCCGGCCCGGCGCTCGTCGTCGCCACCCCGGGGGCCGAGCCGGTCGCCGACGGCGGGTACGGCGCCGCGCTGCTGCTCGACTCGTGGGCGCTGCTCGGCCGCGCGGATCTCCGCGCGGGGGAGGAGACCCTCCGCCGGTGGATGAACGCGGCCGCGCTCGTGCGTCCCGCCTCGGCCGGCGGGGCCGTCGTCGTCGCCGCGGACGCCGCCCACCCCGTCGTCCAGGCGCTGGTCCGCTGGGACCCCGCGTGGCTGGCCGAGCGCGAGCTGGCCGACCGCCGGGAGCTCGGCTTCCCGCCGGTCACCCGCATCGCGTCGCTGTCGGGGTCGCCCGCGGCGCTGGCGGAGTTCCTGGAGGCCCTGCGGCTCCCCGCCGAGGCCGACCTCCTCGGGCCGGTGCCCGAGCCGCCGCGGCCCGGCCAGGAGGGGGAGCGGGAGCGGTACCTCGTGCGGGTGCCCCGGAGCGACGGCGCCGCGCTGGCGCACGCGCTCACCGAGGTGCAGGGCGTGCGCAGCGCCAAGAAGGCGCCCGAGCACGTCCGCGTGCAGCTGGACCCGCTCGACCTCGTGTGAGAAAGGACCCCGCTGCCCCCCACGCTCGCGGGCTCGCGGCGGGACCCTGCAGCGGGGCCGCTCCAGCACGTCACCAGGGCCACTTACGATCGTCGGGTGAGCGTCACCCCCATCCGGCTCCTCGGCGACCCGGTCCTCCGTACACCCGCCGCCCCGGTCGTCGACTTCGACGCCGAGCTGCGCGGGCTGGTCGCCGACCTGACCGAGACCATGCACGCGGCCGGGGGAGCGGGCCTGGCCGCTCCTCAAATCGGCGTGGGCCTGCGGGTGTTCACCTGGTACGTCGACGGCGAGGTGGGCCATCTGGTCAACCCCGACGTCCGCCCCGTCGGCGAGGAGACCGAGGACGGGCCCGAGGGCTGCCTGTCCATCCCCGGCTATCGCTGGGACTGCCGGCGCCACCTGCACGTCGTGGCCAGCGGCTGGAACATGCACGGCGACCCGGTGCGGGTCGAGGGCTCCGAACTGCTCGCCCGCGCCATCCAGCACGAGACCGACCACCTCGACGGCGTGCTGTTCGTCGACCGGCTCGACGCCGAGGCGCGGGCCGCCGCCCTGGCCCTGCTCGAGGAGGCCGAGTGGGCGGGCATGGCCGAGTACCTGCCGGTGCCCGAGCCGGTCGTGAAGGTGAGCCCGCACTGAGGCTCCTGTTCGCCGGCACACCCGAACCGGCCGTCCCGTCGCTGGAGGCGCTGCTGGCCTCCGACCACGAGGTCGTCGCCGTCCTCACGCGGCCCGACGCCCGCGCCGGCCGGGGCCGCACGATCAGCCGCTCGCCGGTGGCCGAGCGGGCCGACGCCGCCGGGCTGCCGGTGCTGCAGCCGCGCTCGCCGCGCGAGCCGGAGTTCCTGCAGCACCTGGCGGACCTGGCCGTCGACTGCGCGCCGGTGGTCGCCTACGGCGCCATCGTGCCCCAGGCCGCGCTCGACCTGCCGCGGTACGGCTGGGTCAACCTGCACTTCTCGCTGCTGCCGGCCTGGCGCGGGGCGGCCCCCGTCCAGCACGCGATCATGGCCGGCGACGAGATCACCGGGGCCTCCACGTTCCTCATCGAGGCCGGCCTGGACACCGGGCCCGTCTGCGGCACGCTGACCGAGGTGATCGGCCCCGGGACACCGCCGGGGACCTGCTGGGGCGGCTCGCGGTCAGCGGCGCCGGCCTGCTGGTCGCCACGCTCGACGGGATCGCGGCAGGCACGCTGGCCCCGCAGCCGCAGCCCGCCGAGGGGATCAGCCTGGCGCCCCGGATCGAGACCGCCGACGCCCGCATCGACTGGGAGCTGCCGGCGTACGCGGTCGACCGGCGGATCCGCGGCGTCACGCCGGCACCCGGCGCGTGGACGACCTGGCGCGGCGACCGGCTGCGGGTGGGCCCGGTGGCGCCGCGGACCGACGGTCCCTCGCTCGACGCCGGCGAGGTCCTGGTCGAGTCCGGCGCGGTGTTCGTGGGCACCGGCAACGGGCCGGTGCTGCTCGATCAGGTCCAGCCGGCCGGCAAGCGGATGCTTCCTGCGGTCGACTGGGCCCGCGGCGCCCGCCCGGTATCCGGGGAGCGGGTGGGTTCGTGACGCGGCCGCCCCGGAAGACCTCCAGCGGCCCGCGGCCGCGGCCAGCGACGGCACCCGGCCACCCGCCGGCCGGTTCTGGACGGCGCACGGCTGACCGCCTACGACGTCCTCGACGGCGTCTCCGGCCGCGCGGCGTACGCCAACCTGCTGCTCCCGCAACTGCTCCGCGAGCGCGAGCTGGACGCGCGGGACGCCGCCTTCGCCACCCAGCTGGCCTACGGGACGCTGCGGGCGCAGGGCACGCTCGACGCGATCCTCGTCGGGCTGGTCGTCCCGCCCGCTCGAGGAGCTCGACCCGCGGGTGCTCGACCTGCTGCGGCTGGGCGCCTACCAGCTGATCGACCTCCGGGTGCCGTCGCACGCGGCGGTCGACACGACCGTGGACCTCACCCGGGCCATCGTCGGCACCGGGGCGTCGGGCCTGGTCAACGCCGTCCTGCGCAAGGTGGCGGCCGGCGGGGACCGCGCCGCGTGGCTCGACCGGCTGGACGGCGACGCCGCGACGCGGCTGGCGCTGGCGACCGACCATCCGCGCTGGATCGTCGACGCCTGGCGCGACGCCCTCGGCGGGGACGGCGAACTCGAGAGCTGCGCTGCTCGCCGACGGCGCCGCCCCCGAGGTGCACCTCGTGGCCCGCCGGATGGACCGCGCCGCGCTGGTCGAGGAGTCCGGCGGCGAGCCGGGGCCGTGGTCGCCGTACGCGGTCCGGCTGGCCGGCGGCGACCCCGGGCGCCTGCCGTCGGTGCGCTCCGGGGCGCCGGGGTGCAGGACGAGGGCAGCCAGCTGGCCGCCCTGCTGCTGACGCGGGTGCCGCTCGACGGGCCGGACGCCGCGTGGCTCGACATGTGTGCCGGTCCCGGCGGCAAGACCAGCCTGCTCGCCGCCGTCCGGCCCGCGGGTGTGCGGCTCACCGCCGCCGACCGGGCGCCGCACCGGGCCGAGCTCGGTCCGGCAGGCCGTGCGCGGTGAGGCCGACGTCGAGGTGCTGGCCGCCGACGGGACCCAGCCGCCGTGGGCTCCGGGCTCGTTCGACCGGGTGCTCCTCGACGCGCCGTGCACCGGGCTGGGCGCGCTCCGTCGTCGGCCCGAGGTGCGCTGGCGGCGGACCCCCGAGGACGTCCCGGCCTGGTCGCGCTGCAGACCGCGCTGCTGGACAGCGCCCTGGCCTCGGTGCGGGTCGGGGGGGTGGTCGCCTACGTGACCTGCTCGCCGCACACCGCCGAGACGGTGGACGTCGTCGCGGTCGCCGCCGCGCGGGAGGACGTCGAGGTGCTGCCCGTGGCGCCGCTGCTCCCGGACGATCCCGACGTCGCACGGGGCGAGCACGGTCAGCTCTGGCCGCACCGGCACGGCACCGACGCGATGTTCATGGCGCTGCTCCGCCGCACGCGCTGACGAGGGTCCCTCCCGGTCATAGGCCGTTGGTCCAATGGAGCGCTGGACCGGAACCGATCCAGACTCCGAGGCATGCGCTCGACGCCGCCCGTCACGGCCCCACCCCGGGCCTGTGGCGTCTGGCGTTGCCCGTACGCCCGACCCGAGGCGGGTCGGCTGGCCGGGGCCGCCGCCGCCTCCGCGGCCCAGGTCGGCTGCGCGCTCCTCCGCCCCTGGCCGCTCGCCCTCGCGGTCGACTCCGCCCTCGGCGGGCTGCCCCGGTCGGTCCCGCCGCGGGCTGGCTCGAGGGCCTGACCCCCGCGGCGCTGCTGGTCGCCGCGGCGTGGTCGATGGTGCTGCTCACCGTCGCCGAGGGCCTGTTCGGCAGCGCCGCGACCGCCTCCTCCGAGCGGGCGGCCGAGCGGATCGGCGGCGCCCTGCGGGCCGGCGTCTTCGCCCACGTGCTCACCCTCTCGCCGCGCTGGCACGACCGGATGCGCTCCGGCGAGGTCGGCAACCGGCTGACCACCGACGTCGGACGGGTGCTCGACGCGATCGTCGTGACCGTCGCGACCCTCGTGCCCGACGTCCTGCTGCTGGGCGGCGTGCTGCTCGTCCTGCTGGCCGTCGACCCGGTCCTGGCCGCGCTCGGACTGGCCGTCCTCCCGGTGCTGGCCTGGCTGACGGCGCGGCAGCGGCGGCTGGTCCGGGCCGCCGAGGGGGCCGCCCGCGAGGAGGCGGGCCGGCTGACCGGGACCGCGGTCGACGTGCTGCGCAACGTGCGGGCCGTCCAGGCGTTCGGCCGGGACGACCGGGCCCGTCAGCTGTTCGCCGCGGCCAACGACCGCGTGGTCCGCGCCGAGGAGCGGTCGGTGCGCGTCGAGGCGCGGTGGGCGCCGATCCCGTCCGCGGTCCTGGCGGTCGGCACGGGGATCGTGCTCGTCGTCGGCGGCCTCCGGGTGCTCTCCGGGGCGCTGACCACCGGCGAACTGCTCGTCGTCCTCGCCTACCTGCGCGATCTGCAGTCCCCGGTCCGCGGGCTCGTGCGGCTCGCCGCCGTCCGCGCCAAGGCCGCCGCCAGCGTCGCCCGGCTGGCCGAGGTGCTGCACTGCACCGAGTCGGTCCCGGTGCCGGCTGCCCCGCGGCCGGTACCCGCATTCCGGCATGGCCTGCGTCTGGAGGGTGTGGACTTCGCCTACGACGCCGCCCGGCCGGTGCTGCGGGGCTTCGACCTCGACGTGGCGGCCGGGGAGACCGTCTGCCTGTTCGGGCCCAGCGGCGCCGGCAAGAGCACCGTCCTGCACCTGCTGCTGCGCCTCTACGACGTCGACGGAGGCCGGGTCCTGCTCGACGGTGTCGACGTCCGCGAGTTCGACCCCGTGGCGCTGCGGCGGCGGCTGGCCTTCGTCCCGCAGGACCCCTGGCTGCTCGACGGCACGATCGCCGAGAACATCGCCTTCGGCCGGCCCGGCGCGGCCCGGGGGCACGTCCTGGCCGCGGGCCGGGAGGCGTGGGTCGACGAGTTCGCCCTCCACCTGCCGCAGGGCTACGACACCCCGCTCGGGGAAGGTGGCGTGCTCCTGTCCGGCGGGCAGCGGCGGCGGGTGGCGATCGCCCGTGCCGTCGTCTCACCGGCTCCGGTGGTCCTGCTCGACGAGCCCACGACCTCCCTGGACCGCGAGGCGGCCGACCAGGTGATCGCGGCCATCCGGTCGGTCGGCCGGAACCGGACGGTCATCCTCGTCACCCATGATCCGCGGCTGGCCGCGATCGCCGACCGCACGGTGCCGGTCGTGCCGCTGCGCCCCCGTCCGGCGCCGGCCGTCGTGGACAGCCGGCCCGCGCTGGAGGCCGACACCGACCGCTTCGCGGTGCCCGTCCTGTCGTCCGACACCGACCGCTTCGCGGTCCCCGCCGGCTCCTTCGACACCGGAGAGGGGATGAGCGGTGGTCACGATGGGACTGGGTGTCGACGACGTGGACGGTGGACCGGTCTGGGACCCGCCGCGCGGGACACTCCTCGTGCCGGGGCACCTCGCCTGGGCCCGGCTGACCCTCGGCCAGTACTGCGAGACGTGGCTCTGCTGGTCGGCGGAGCTCTGGGTGCCGACGCTGGTGAAGGTCGTGCGACCGGGCTGGGCCCGCCCCCGCTGGACGCGGGCCCTCGGGCGCGAGGCCGCGGCGCTCCGTCCGCTGCGGCACCCGGCGTTCCCGAGGTTGCTCGCCGACCGCACCCGCGCCGAGGTGCCGCACCTCGTGCTGGAGTACCTGGACGGCCCGGCACTGGACGAGGCACTCGACGACGCCGGTCCGCTGGCCGGGGCGGACGCCGCACGACTCGGCGTCGGGCTGCTGTCCGCCGCCCGGAGCCTGCACCGCTCGGGCAGCGCCCACCTCGACATCTGCCCCGACAACGTCCTGCTCGTCGACCGCCGGGTGCGGCTGGTCGACCTCGGCTCCTCCCGGCCGCTCGGGCGCGTGCTGCGACGCGGCGAGGAGGTCGGCAGCGACACCTTCGTCGCGCCCGAACTCGCGGCGGCGCGCGGCGGACCGGTGACGCCGGCCATGGACGTCTTCGGCATCGGGGCGACCCTGCTGGCGGTGCTGGACCCGACCGACCACGACCACCCGTTGCGCGACGTGCTCGCGACGCTCACCGACCCGGATCCGGCGGCGCGCCCGTCGGTCGACGAGGCGCTGGCCCGGCTGATCCGGCACACCGGACGCGGCCCCACACGGCCCTGGCCCCGGTGGGCCGACCGCGGACTGGAGCGCGACCCGCGCCGAAAGGCTGCCGCTACCGTGCGGGCATGACCTGGCTGCCCGACGACTTCGAGCACCCGCTGCGCGCCGACCTGCCCACCGGGCAGCACCTGCGGCCGATGGGCGCGGCGGACACCGAGATCGACTACCCGGCCGTGATGGGCTCGCGCGAGCGGCTGTGGTCCGTCTACGGGAAGGCGTGGGGCTGGCCGCCGGCGCACATGACCCTCGAGCAGGACCGCGACGACCTCGCCCACCACGAGCGGGACATCGCGGCGCACGCGAGCTTCCTGTACGGCCTCTTCGAGGACGACGAGACCGAGCTGCTCGGCTGCCTCTACATCGACCCGCCCGAGAAGCAGGGCGACGCCGGGGCCGAGGTGTCCTGGTGGGTGGTCGACCGGCTCGTCGGCACCGACGTGGAGCGGGCCTTCGACGAGTTCGTGCCCCGCTGGCTCGAGCAGGAGTGGCCGATGCCGCGGCCCCGCTACGTCGGCCGCGACCTCTCGTGGGACGACTGGATCGCGCTGCCCGCCCGCGACTGACCGACAGAGCGGCTCAGAAGATCGCGCCCATGCCGGCGGTCTCGGCGGCGTACCGGGCGCGCAGCAGGTCGAGGTGGTCGACGACGGCCGCGCACAGCCACGCGGCGTCGCCGGTCGCTGCCAGCACGGTCGCCGGCGGCCGCTCGGCGTACCCCAGATCCGTCAGCAGCCCCGCGACGGCTGCGATGGCCGTCACGCCGGCGTCCTGCGGGGTCCATCCCGTCCGGATCGTCGGTGGGCATCCGGTGCCGGTCGGCAGCGGAACGCTCGTCGGCACGGTCGACGTAGCGCCGCCCCATGCCGAACGGCCCACGCCGCTCCTCCCACGTTCCCGTGGCCACCGCGGCGGTGACGACGTCGCGCAGGCCGATGCGCCGCTCCTCCAGCCAGCCGTCGAGCGACCGCTCGGGCTCCACGACGATCGCCGCGAGCAACCGGTCCGCCGGGTCGAAGCCCATGGGCGTCGGGTCGACCACGATGCTCTCGTCGGTCTGCTCCACCCGCCCGGCCAGGGCCAGGTCCACCATCAGCCCGGCCCGGACGGCCGGTCCGCACACCAGCCAGTCGCGGAGGCGGCCGTTCTCGTCGAGGCACAGCGTGGCCACGCGGAGAGCGACGCCGCCTGGTACCTCGGCCGGTCGCGGTCATGCGGGCAGGCTAGGCCGTGCGCGTAGCGCGGCGGAATCACCTGCTCAGGTGGCACCTAGACTCCGTGGCCGTGTCCCGGGAACCGATGATCGCGCCGAGCCTCCTGTCGGCGGACTTCGCCCGACTCGGCGAGGAGGCCCAGCGGGTCGCCGACGCGGACTGGCTGCACGTCGACGTCATGGACGCGCACTTCGTCCCGAACCTGACCCTCGGCCTCCCGGTGGCCAAGGCGATCCACGCGGTCAGCCCGATCCCGCTGGACTGCCACCTGATGATCGAGAACCCCGAGCGGTGGGCCCCCGCCTACGCCGAGTTCGGTGCCCACAACGTCACCGTGCACGCCGAGGCCTGCGCCGATCCGGCGGCGCTGGCGCGCGACATCCGTGCCGCCGGTGCGCTGGCCGGCCTGGCCCTGAAGCCGGGCACCCCGCTCGAGCAGTACCTCGACGTCCTGCCCGGCTTCGACACGCTGCTCGTCATGACCGTCGAGCCCGGGTTCGGTGGCCAGGAGTTCATGGCCGAGGTGCTGCCCAAGGTGCGACGGGCCCGCGAGCTGGTCGACACCGGCCACCTGCGGCTGCTCGTCGAGGTCGACGGGGGCATCAACGACGACACGATCGAGGCGGCCGCCGAGGCCGGGGCCGACGTGTTCGTCGCCGGGTCCGCCGTCTACGGCGCCGAGGACCCCGCCCGGGCCATCGCCGCGCTGCGGGCGCAGGCCGCCGCGGCGATGTCCGGGTGACGGCCACCCCGGCCGAGCTGCGAGGCATGGCGCGGGCGCGGGAGCTCGGCGCCGCCGCCCTCGGCTCGACCAGCCCCAACCCGCCGGTCGGCGCGGTGGTCCTCGCGGCCGACGGCACGCCGGTGGGGGAGGGGGCGACCGCCGCGCCCGGTGGCCCGCACGCCGAGGTGGCCGCCCTGGCCCAGGCCGGCGAGCGCGCCCGCGGCGGCACCGTCGTCGTCACGCTGGAGCCCTGCGCGCACACCGGGCGGACCGGCCCGTGCGCGGAGGCGCTGATCGCCGCCGGGGTCGCCCGCGTCGTCATCGCCGTCCCCGAGCCGACCGAGCTCGCCGGTGGCGGCACCGCCCGGCTGCGCGCCGCCGGGGTGGACGTCGAGGTCGGCGTGGAGCGGGACGAGGCCGAGACCGGCGCCCTGGCCGCCTGGCTGACCGGCGCGCACGAACGGCGCCCGTTCGTCGTCTGGAAGGTCGCCGCGACGCTCGACGGCCGCGTCGCCGCCAGCGACGGCAGCAGCCGGTGGATCACCGGCGAGGACGCCCGGGCCGAGGTCCATCGCCTGCGGGCCACCTGCGACGCCGTCGTCGTCGGCTCCGGGACGGTGCTGACCGACGACCCGCAGCTCACCGTCCGCGCCGCCGACGGCGCGACCGCCGCCCGGCAGCCGCTCCGCGTGGTCGCCGACCGGCGCGGCCGGGTGCCGGCGACCGCCCGCGTCCTCGACGACGCCGCCCCCACGCATGTGAGTCGCGCCACGGATCCGGCGGGTCTGCTCGCCGAGCTGTACGACCGGGACGTCCGCCGCGTGCTGCTCGAGGGCGGCCCGGCGCTGGCCGCGGCGTTCCTCCGCGCCGGGCTCGTCGACGAGATCGTGCTGCACCAGGCCCCGAAGCTGCTCGGTGCCGGGCCCTCCCTCGTGGGGGACCTGGGAATCACCGCGATCACCGGCGCGCTGTCGCTGGAGATCGTCGATGTCACCCGCCTGGGCGGGGACGTGCAGGTCAGGTTGCGGCCGACCCGGCACACTGGTGCCGAGCAGTCCGCGGACGGAGGGAGCTGAGGTGTTCACCGGGATCGTCGAGGAGGTGGGCACCGTCGTCGTCCGCGAGGACCGGTTGGATTCCGCCGTCCTGCGGATCCGCGCGAAGCGTGTGCTCGAGGACGTCGCCCTCGGTGACTCCATCGCCGTCAACGGCGTGTGCCTCACCGTGATCGACGTGGACGCCGACGGCGTCTGGAGCACCGACGTCATGGCCGAGACGCTGCGGCGCAGCAGCCTCGGCGGCGCCGAGGCCGGCTGCCGGCGTGAACCTCGAGCGCGCCGTCACCCCGCACACCCGCCTCGGCGGGCACCTGATGCAGGGCCACGTCGACGGCGTCGGCCACATCCTCAGCCGCACCCCCGGCGAGAACTGGGAGGTCGTGCGCATCGGGATCCCCGCCGGGCTGGCCCGCTACGTCGTCGAGAAGGGCTCGATCGCCGTCGACGGGGTCTCGCTGACCGTCAGCGCCGTCAGCCGCTGCCGACGACACCGATCCCTGGTTCGAGGTGAGCCTCATCCCCACCACCCTCCGCGAGACCACGCTCGGCGCGCGCGCCCCGGGGGACCCCGTCAACCTGGAGGTCGACGTGATCGCCAAGTACGTGGAGCGACTGATGGGAGCCCGATCATGAGCAGCCCGCTCTCGCGTCTGGACACGATCGAGACCGCCATCGCCGCCATCAAGGACGGCCGCCCGGTCGTCGTCATCGACGACGAGGACCGCGAGAACGAGGGCGACCTGATCTTCGCCTCGGAGCTCGCGACCCCCGACCTGGTCGCGTTCATGGTCCGGTACACGTCGGGCTACATCTGCGTCGCCGTCACCGAGGCGGACGCCGACCGGCTGGACCTGCCGCCGATGTTCCGGGTCAACCAGGACCGGCGCGGCACCGCCTACACCGTCACCGTCGACGCCCGCGAGGGCGTGACCACCGGCATCTCGGCCTCCGACCGGGCGCACACCATCCGCATGCTGGCCGACGCCGCGACCACCTCGGCCGACCTCGCCCGCCCCGGCCACATCGTGCCGCTGCGCGCCAAGGACGGCGGCGTGCTGCGCCGGCCCGGCCACACCGAGGCGGCCGTCGACCTGGCGATCCTGGCCGGCCTGCGCCCCTCCGGCACGCTCTGCGAGATCGTCAGCGAGAAGGACCCGACCGGCATGGCCCGCGGCGAGGAGCTGCGCGTCTTCGCCGACGAGCACGACCTCTGCATGATCTCCATCGCCGATCTGATCGCCTACCGCAAGCGCTTCGACAAGCTGGTCGAGCGGGTCGCCGAGGCATCGGTGCCGCTCGCGCCCGGCAACTTCACCGCCGTCGGCTACCGCAGCTCCTACGACAACCGCGAGCACGTCGCCTTCGTCTACGGCGAGATCGGCGACGGCGAGGACGTGCTCGTCCGGGTGCACTCCGAGTGCCTGACCGGCGACGTCTTCGGGTCGCTGCGCTGCGACTGCGGCCCGCAGCTGCAGGCCGCGCTGGCGGCCGTCGCCCAGGAGGGGCGCGGCATCGTGCTCTACATCCGCGGGCACGAGGGCCGGGGGATCGGCCTGCTGCACAAGCTGCAGGCCTACCAGCTGCAGGACCTCGGCGCGGACACCGTCGACGCCAACCTCGACCTGGGCCTGCCCGCCGACGCCCGCGACTACGGCACCGGCGCGCAGATCCTGGTCGACCTCGGCGTGCACACGATGCGGCTGCTGACCAACAACCCGGCCAAGCGCGCCGGGCTCGAGGGCTACGGGCTGTCGATCAACGGCCGCGTCCCGCTGCCCAGCCACGTCACCGCCGAGAACCTGGGCTACCTGCGCACCAAGCGCGACCGGATGGGCCACCTGCTCGACATCATCGAGCCGCCGGCCAGCCTCGAGGAATCAGCGGGTTCCGCCGACACCCCCGTGCAGCCCGCATGAGCGGCTCGGGCGCGCCCGTCGTCGAGCCGGTCGACGCCGGCGGCCTGACGCTCGGCATCGTCGTCACCACCTGGCATGCCGAGATCACCGACGCCCTGCTGGCCCGCGCCGTCGAGGCGGCGAAGGCCAGCGGCATCCCGGACCCCACCGTCGCCCGGGCGCCGGGGGCGGTCGAGCTGGCGGTCGTCGCCCAGGCGCTGACCGAGCGGCACGACGCCGTCGTCGCCCTCGGCGTGGTCATCCGCGGCGGCACGCCGCACTTCGAGTACGTCTGCGACGCCGTCACCGCGGGCCTGACCCGGGTCGCGCTCGACGCCGGCAAGCCGGTCGGCAACGGCGTCCTCACCTGCGACACCGAGCAGCAGGCCCGCGACCGGGCGGGGCTGCCCGGCTCGGCCGAGGACAAGGGCTGGGAGGCCACCATCGCCGCCCTCGCCACCGCACTGACCCTGCGCGAGCTGCGCACCCCGCAGCGACCCACCGGGTTCACCGGAGGGATGTCGTGAAGACCTTCGACCACCTGTTCGCCGAGCTCGCCGACAAGGTGGCCCGCGACGACCCGACGTCGGGCACCGCCCGTGCGGTCCGCGACGGCGTGCACGCCGCCGGCAAGAAGGTCGTCGAGGAGGCGTCGGAGGCCTGGATGGCCGCCGAGCACGAGACCGCCGAGCGGACGGCGGAGGAGATCAGCCAGCTCCTCTATCGGGTGCAGGTGCTCATGCTGACCCGGGGTCTCACGCTGGACGACGTCTACTCTCATCTCTGATCTCGCTGCGCTCGACGCCCGCCCAGCCCACCCCACTCTGATCTGCACCGCCCCCACCCCGCCGACGAGGAGCTTGTCCCGTGCTGCGCATCGCCGTGCCCAACAAGGGCGTCCTGAGCGAGCCCGCGGCCGAGATGCTCGCCGAGAGCGGCTACCGCCAGCGCCGCAGCACCAAGGACCTCGCGGTCTACGACCCGGACAACGACACCGAGTTCTTCTACCTGCGGCCGCGGGACATCGCCGTCTACGTCGCGGCGGGGACGCTCGACGTCGGCATCACCGGCCGGGACATGCTGCTGGAGACGGCGCCCGATGACGGCGAGGGCCGCGCCGCCGTCGAGGTGATGACGCTGGGGTTCGGGCAGTCGTCGTTCCGGTTCGCCACCCCCGTGGAGTCGGGCATCGAGCGGGTCGAGCAGCTGGCCGGCAAGCGGATCGCCACCGCCTATCCGGTGCTGCTGCAGCGCTACCTCGAGGAGTCCGGGATCAAGGCGTCGGTGGTCAAGCTCGACGGTGCGGTGGAGACCGCCTGCCGGCTCGGGGTGGCCGACGCGGTGTGCGACGTCGTCGAGACCGGGACGACGCTGCGCGCAGCCGGGCTGCACATCATCGGCGCGCCGGTCCTGGCCAGCGAGGCGATCCTGGTCCGCCGGGAGGGCTCCGAGGAGATCCCCGCCGTGGCCCAGCTGCGGCGCCGGCTGCGCGGGGTGCTGGTCGCCCGGCAGTACGTGATGCTCGACTACGACTGCCCCAACGACATCCTGCCGGAGGCGACCGCGATCACCCCGGGCATCGAGGGGCCGACGGTGAGCCCGCTGCAGACCCCCGGCTGGTCGGCGGTCCGGGCGATGGTGCGGCAGAGCCGAGACCAACCGGGTCATGGACGAGCTGTGGGAGCTCGGCGCCCGCGCGATCCTGGTCACCAGCATCCACGCCTCCCGGATCTAGAGGCCCGCCGGACTCGGCCGCGTCGGCCGCGTTGCCCGGCAACTCGGGCGCCGTCCCGTACGTTCCCCCGTCATGCGCGTGATCATGGCTCTGCTGCTGCTCGGTCTCGCGGCCTGCGCCGCACCCGCCGGCAGCGATTCCGGCGCCGCGAGCACGTCGCCGACCGCGGTCGACATCGCACCGGCGAACAACGACCTGCTCATCGTGCTCGACCGCGGGGACGGCACCGAGCCCGAGCGCTACACGCTGGTCTGCGTCGGGGTGCCCGAGGGCGACCACCCCGACCCGGCGGCCGCCTGCGCCCACCTGGAGGGCCTCGACGACCCGTTCGCGCCGCTGCCCACCGACATGGCGTGCACCGAGCAGTACGGCGGCCCGGAGACGGTCGCGGATCACCGGCCGCTGGCACGACCAGCCGGTCGACGCCGGGTTCGCCCGGACCGACGGCTGCCGCATCGCCCAGTGGGAGGCCCTGGGCCCGGTGCTGCCGCCGGTCGAGGGGGCGGTGCCCGAACTGAGAACGGGGCCACAATGGCCATTGTGGCCCCGGTTGGGCCCCTGCCGGCGCGGTCCTAGGGGGCGAACGCGAGGACGTCCCGGGCGACCCGTGAGCCCGTAGCGGCCCGCATGTGTCCGGCACCCGGGTACCAGTCGTCCGGGGACCCCTGCCCCAGGTCAGGTACTCCATCCCGTTGGGGAAGATCCCGCTGCGCGGCTCCTCGCGGGTCGTCGTCCGGACGCCCATGGCATCCCCTTCGCGTGCCCGTGCCACCGTCCCGCGTGCCGACCTCCGTTGTTCAGGGCCGGAGGGCTCTTGCGGCGCTGTGCACCGTCCCCGGACGCCGACGCGCCCCCGGTCCGGTGGACCGAGGGCGCGTCAGGACGGGGTGGTCAGCGGACGCGGAGGGTCCGGTCGACCAGGTCGATCGCGGTGCAGAGGCCCAGCGCCATCGCCCGGCCGCTGGTGGAGCCGGTGGCCAGCAGGCCGGCGACGGCCGGCGCGAGCGGGCGCTCGCCGACCAGCGCGTGCAGGACGGCGGCGTACTCGCCGCTGACCCGCCCGCAGGCGGCGTGCCGCAGCAGCGCCCGGGAGAGCTCCGTGGTGCGACCGGCGGCCAGCGAGTAGACGCCGGCGGCGAAGCGCTCCGCCGACGGGTGCCCGAGGAGTACCAGCCCGGCGATCGTGCCCGCCATGACGTCGTCGCCGGCCGGGGTGAGGCCGGGGCCGAGGCCGATCAGGCGGGTGGCGGTGCGCAGGGCCGCGTCGAGGTCGGCCCGGCGGACGGCGCCGCGCAGCGCGGCCAGCGGGCCACCCGGGCCGGTCGGCAGACCGGGCAGGGTGAAGGCGCTGTGCGGGACGCCCTCGCCGTAGAGCGCGTTGCGCAGCTGGCGGACGCCCTCGGGGAGCAGGGCGGGACGCAGGCTGGGCAGCTTCGGGCGCGGGTTCCACCACGCGGCGGCGCTGACCGCGAGATCGCCGACGACGATCCGGCCGCCCCCGACCTCGGCCGGAGCGCCACTGGGCAGCGCGACCAGCGGGCGCCCGTTGCTCGGGCGGAACAGCACGCAGCCCAGGGGGAGCCGTGCGGCGTCACTGGTGAGCACGCCGACGACGTCGTCGCCGCGCTCATCGGGGACGTGACAGGTAGACGGCCGCCGGGAGGCTCATGAGCACCCGGGCGGGACGGACGGGCCCGCGCAGCAGCTCGGCGACACCGGTGCTGGCCGAGGCGGGCACGGCGGTCGCCGCACGAGCGGGCCGGGCGGTGCGCGCGGTGGCCTGCGCGGATTCGCGGGGGAGGGGGATGGTGGGCAGTCCGGCCCGGGCGGCGCGACCGCGCGGCGGCGCGTCCGACTCGGGGCGACGGCTCGCCTGGCCTGGGATGTCGTCGATCGTGCGCATGGCGGCCTCTCACCGGGTCGACGACGGAGGCGCCGCCTGTTCGACCCCCCCGCCCGGGCCGTCCCGCCGCCGGTGCCGGAGGATGGGTGGTCGCCCGATAGCGGGTGAACGGCCTACCATCCAGCGGGACGGGGTGGACCGGGGTTCGAACCTATGCGGCGCGTCGCACGCCCTCGTATGGCGGAACTCGCCAAGAATGGGGGTCGGCGTCCGGGGACACCTGACAGGATGGCACGGTGTGGCAGCCTGGACGTCGAACGGAGAGGGGATGCGACGTGACCCAGGGTAATGCCTCGCTGGGGGCCTCGACGCACCGTCATGAGTCGATTCCGTTCCGTCGCAACTGGGCGGTGGCCGAGTCGCGCGCCGATCCCCGCGGCGACCGCCCCAGTTGGCGGGAACGGATGGGCCTGACGGTCGAGGACGCGCTCGATCTGCCCGGCCTCGCCGGCACCGCCGTGGCCGCCGGCGCGAGCGGCCTGGGCCGGGTCGTGCGCCACATGGTGGTCGACGATCCGGCCGACCCGCTGGCCGCCGCCGGACAGGACGTGCTCGTCGTCCTCGGCGCCCGGCTGCCCCCGGCCGACCCCGCCAACTGCCGGGCCCTGGTCGAGCGGCTGGACTCGATGGGCACCGCCGCGCTGGCCTTCCGCCGCGCCGAGGGCCCCGCGCCCGTGCCCGGGGAGGTCCTCGCCGAGGCCGACCGCCGCGGCCTGCCGGTCCTCGCGCTGCCCGCCGACCGTCCGGCTCGACGAGATCGTGTCCGAGGTGCTCGGCACCGTCGTCACCAAGCAGGGCCAGGCCCTCGCCCTGTCCTCCCGCATGGACGACGAGTTCATCGGAGGTCGCCCTCACCGGCGGCGGGCTCGCCCGAGGTCGCCCAGCGGCTGGCGGTCATGCTCGAGGGCGCCGCCGTCCTCGGGCTCGGGCCCGACCGCGAGGTCGTCACCAGCGCCGGCCCGCGCGACGACGTCGAGGAGATCAGCGACTGGCTGTGGCTGCTCGACGCCGCCGCCGACGACGCGCTGGCCGAGCTGACGCCGTCCCGCCGGCTCTCCGGCGTCCGCGCCGACCAGACCGTCGTCACCCCGGCCGACGTGCTCGCCGACGCCGACCTGTCCCCGGCCGACGGCATCCTGCTCGTGCCCGGCCACCACGAGCTGCCCGGCGGGGTGGGGGAGTACGCCGTCGCGCCGATCATGGCCGGCGACCAGCGGCACGGCTGGCTCGTGGCCGTGCACCGGACCGGCGCGATGATGCTCGGCGCCGGTGGTGTGCTCGAGCGGGCCGCGGTCATCGCCGCCCTGTCGGTGATCCGGCTGCAGGCGGTGCACTCCGTCGAGCTGCGCTTCCAGGGGGACCTGGTGCGCCGGCTGGTCGGCGGCTCGGTCGGCCACACCGAGCGGACGCTGGCCTACACGCGGTCCTTCGGCTGGCGGCTCGACGGGCCGGTCGCCGTCCTCGTCACCGCCACCGAGACGGTCGCGGACGCGGCCGCCGACCCGACCAAGGCCCTCGACGTGCTCGACCGGCTGGCCGACGGCTGGCGGGCGGCGCTGGAGACCGAGGTCGCCGGCGCGGCCGTGGCCGGGCCTGGCCACCGAGATCGTCACCCTGCTGCCCCTCGACGGCCGCACGCCCGAGGAGGTCTCCGCGCTGGTCTCGGCGGTGACGTCCCGGGTCAACGGGCGGCTGCGCCGGGTCGGCCGGCTGCTCGGCACCGGCATCGGGCGGCCCGGCGGAGTCGCTGTCGGCGCTGGCCGAGGCGCACCGCCAGGCGCAGCGCGCGCTGGGCGTCGGGCAGGAGATCCACGGCGGGACGGCGGTCACCCACTTCGACCAGCTCGGCGTGTTCCGGCTGCTGTCGCTGATCCCGGACAGCTCCGAGCTGCGCTCCTACGTCGACGAGGTGCTCGGCTCGCTGGCCGACGCCGCCGACGCCGACTCCGCCGACCTGCGCGAGACGCTGCGCGTGCTGCTGGAGACCAACCTCAACGTCGCCGAGTCGGCCCGCCGGCTGCACTTCCACTACAACACGATGCGCTACCGGATCGGCAAGCTGGAGCGGATGCTCGGGCCGTTCACGTCCGACCCGACGCTGCGGCTGAACCTGCTGCTGGCCCTGCACGCGGCCCGGATGCGCGGGCTCGACCAGCCGCACCGGCCGCCGGTCGAGGCCGGGCTGACGCTGCCGCCGGACGACGGCCTGGACGCGCTGCTCTGACGCCCTCGACTGAGCCCGTCCCGTGGCCCCGGACGTCGACGCGCTCGTCGCGCGGATGGCGGCCCTGCTCGCGGCCATGGACGGCGACGGTGATCCGGCCCGGTTCTTCCTCGGCACGTACCTGCGCACGACGCGGGCGGTCGCGGCGGCGCTGGACGCGCGGCCGGTTCGAGGACCCGCCTGGGTGTCGCGACTGGGACGTCGACTTCGCCGGACCTGCTACCTCGACGCGCTGCGGCGGCTACCGGGCCGGCGACCCGGCGGTCCCGCGAGCCGTGGCGGCTGCGCGTTCGGGGCCCGGCCCGGGCTGCCGCCGGAGGCGCACGTGCTGCTCGGCATGAACGCGCACATCAACTTCGACCTGCCCCTGTCGCTGCTCGCGATGATCTCGCCGGAGGAGTTCGCCGACCCGTTCCTGCTCGACCGGCGCCGCCGCGACCACGAGCGGATCGACGGCGTGCTCGCGGCCGGGTGGCCGCGGAGGACGTCGCGCTCGAGCGGGCCGGCGGCCGGCGCAGCGTCGTCGACCGGCTGATCGCGCCGGCCAACCGGCAGGCCGCCGGCACGTTCCTGCGGGAGGCGCGGCGGAAGGTGTGGCTGAACGCGAGCGCCCTGAACGCCGCACGGCTGCACGGCGCCGGCGGAGTACGCGCGCCGGCGGGCCGACCTCGAGGACGCGGCCGCCGACCGGGTGCGCGACCTGCTGCGGCCGGGCCCGGTGCTGCTGCGCCTGGCCGTGCGCGGCTTCGGCGTCACGATCGCGTGATGACGATCAGGTCACCTGATCGTTAGGGGTCCTGGCTCACCGTCGACAGTGAGCCAGGACCCCACCAGCTGAGCCAGGACCCCACACAGTGAGCCAGGGACGTGGGGGGCGGGCTGCGCGTTCAGTCGAGCGCGAGGGCGGCGGCGCCGGCGAAGACGGTCGGCGCGTGCGGTACGGTCGCCCCGGTGAGGCGCGCATCGAGCTCGGCCGGGCCGATCCGGTCGGCGACGAGCCGGCAGAAGGCGACGGCGTCGGCGACGATCGCCACCTCCGGCACCTCCACGGGCGAGTTCCGCTTGCCCAGGACGAGGTCCCAGGTGCCGCCGCCGGCGCCCGGTGAGCACCAGGTGCACGTCGAACGGCGTGCTCTCCCCGGCCACGCTGGCCACCCCCACCGGCAGGAGGTGGACCGCGAGTTCGGTCATCAGCCGCAGCGTCGAGGGGTCCGGCACGGTCGCCGGCAGACCGACCACCCGCCGGATGTCGTTCTCATGGGTCCACAGCTCGAAGGCCCGGACGACGAGCAGGGAGCCCAGCGGCAGCTGCATCCCGTGCAGCAGGACGACGGCGTCGAGGTCCGCGCCGCGCACCCGGTCGGCCGTGCGCTCGGCGGCCAGGCGCCACTCACGGCGGGTGTCCTCCGGTGGCCGCCCGGCCTGCTGCTCGGCCACCGGCTGGGTCGACGCGACGTGGTCCGCGTAGGCGACGTCCGGGTCCCCGGCCAGTGCGCGCTGCGCGTCCATCTCGACGCCGGTGAGGTGGCCGACCAGCCCTTGGACGTCGAGGTCGCGGAGGACCGGGCGTGCGCCAGGCATCGGTCGGAAGGGCGGTCAGCAGGCCGAGGAGGGCGTCCGCCGCTCGGCTGAACGCCTCCACCGGCGAGATCTCCGGGACGCCGGGCAAGGCCGCGGCCGGCCGCCCTCGCCCGGCGGGCCGCCGCAAGGACGCGGTCGCGCAGTTCCCGGGGCAGCGGCGTCGGCGCGTCGGTGGTCACGACTGCTCCAGCAGCTGGCGGTCCAGCAGGGCCTCGAGCTTGGCCAAGGCCAGGCGCACCCGCGACTTCGCCGTCCCCTCGGGGATGCCCATCCGCTGGGCGACGTCGCGGTAGCTCAGCCCGCCGAAGTACGCGAGCTCGACCACCCGGCGCTGGTCGGCCGGCAGCCGGCGCAGCGCCTCCCGCACGGTCGAGGCGGTGTCGGCGTCGGCGACCTCCTCGCCGGGGGACGTCGGCCGCGGGGCCGGCAGGAGACGTGCGTGCCGCTCCTCCCGGCCGGCCCGTCGCAGCTCGCTGCGGACGACGTCCAGGGCCCGGTGCCGGGCGCACAGCGTCAGCCAGGTCCGCAGGCTGCCGAGGGTCTCGTCGAAGCGCTGCGGACGGCACCAGAGGTCGACGAACACGTCCTGCACGACGTCCTGGGCCGACGCGGGGTCGCCGAGGATCTGCAGCGCGGTCGCATGGACCGCCGGCCCGAACTCGTCGAAAACCTCGGCGAGGGCTCGGTCGTCTCCGGCGGCCAACCGGGCGGCAAGGAGGGAGCCGGACCACGCCACGGCGCGGACCGTACCGCCGCGCGCCGGGGCGCAACACCCGAGCGGCCGCCCGGAGCGCCGCGCCGCCGAGCGGTCGCCCGGATCGCCACGCCGCCGAGCGGTCGCACGCATCGGGTGCGTCGCCGCCGGGTCCACCGGATCACCTCGTTCTCGGTGATCCGGTGGCGGTCACCGGCGGCGCACTCGTGGACGTCGACGGGGGACCCGACAACCACGGAGGTTCGACATGGCGGTCATCGCCGAGGTCATTCTGCGCGGGATCACGCAGGGAGCAGTACGACGCCGTCCGGGAGGGGACGGGCTGGCTGGACCGGAGGCCGGACGGAGGGCTGGCGCACCTGACCTGGTGGGAGGGGGAGGACTGTCACAACCTCGACGGCTGGGAGAGCGAGGCAGCGTTCGACGCCTTCGGCGAGCAGCGGCTCGGCCCGGCCATGGCAGCCCTCGGCCTGGACGTCCTGCCGGAGGTGACATTCCACCCGGCGCACGAGATCTTCACGCCACAGGCCGGCGTCGTCGCCGCCACCGAGACGCCGAATGTGGCCGCGGCCGGCAACGTGGACCTGGCCCGGGCCGGCTACGCGGCCTTCGCCGCCGGCGACATCCCCGGCGGTGCTCGCGCTGATGGACGACGACGTGGTGTGGTCCACGCCCGGACAGCATCGCCGTTCGGCGGCGTCTACCGCGGTCGTCAGGGGTGCCGGGGAGTTCTTCACGAAGCTGCCGCAGAACTTCGCCGAGCTGCGGGTGGAGCCGGAGCGGTACATCGACGCCGGGGACACCGTCGTCGTCCAGGGCCGGCACCGCGGCCGGACCGTCTCGGGCAACACCTTCGACGTGCCGTGGATGCACGCTCTGGACCTACCGGAACGGGCAAGGCGACGTCGTTCACCGAGCTGATGGACACCGCCACGGTCGCGCGGGCGCTCGGGGCAGCCCCCGCGGACGTCGAGGCGTATCCTGCGGCGGATGTTCGACGAGATCATCAACGAGGGCCGGCTCGAGGTCGTCGACGAGATGTTCGCCGAGGACTACGTCGACCACGGCCCCATGGGGGACCTGGCCGGGCGGGACGCCTTCAAGCAGTTGGTGGCGCAGTGGCGCGACGCCGTCCCGGACGTGCACTGCGAGATCGACACGGTGATCGCGGAGGGCGACCTGTGCGCCTGGCTCGTGCGGGCGACGCGGCACGCACACGGGCGACGGGCTCGGTTTCCCGGCCACCGGTCGGCGGTTCGAGACGGTGAGCGCCAACATCGGCCGGCTCCGCGACGGGCGGGCCGCCGAGCACTGGGCGGAACAGGGGATGTTCCCGATGCTGGCCCAGCTCGGGGTGCTGCCGGTTCCGGCCCCCGCCGTGCCGAGTCCCCGCGCCGCCACGTCGGACACGGCCGCCACGTCGTACGCCGGAGGCCCTGAGGTCTCCGCGCGCCGGTTGATGATCAGGTCACCTGATCATCAGGGGTCCTGGCTCACCGTCGACAGTGAGCCAGGACCCCACCAGCTGAGCCAGGACGGCGCCTGCGGCAGGGTGGAGGCATCCGCCGCGCCCGGCGGCTCGAGGAGGAGAGCACCCGCATGTCCGAGTCCGCCCGCCCGCTGTCCGGCAAGGTCGCCCTCGTCACCGGGGCCTCCTCGGGGATCGGTGAGGCCACCGCCATCGCCCTCGCCGAGGCCGGCGCCGCTGTCGCGATCGGCGCGCGGCGTCGCGACCGGCTCGACGCGCTGGCCGGAAAGCTTCGCGACGGCGGCGCGTCCGTGCTCGCCCTCGATCTCGACGTCACGGACGAGGCCGCCTGCCAGGACGCCGTCCGGCGCACGCGCGAGGAGCTCGGGGGCCTCGACGTCCTGATGAACAACGCGGGCGTGATGCTGCTCGGCACGATCCGCGGCGCCGACACCGAGGAGTGGCGGCGGATGATCCACACCAACGTCCTCGGCCTGATGTACATGACCTCTGCGGCGCTCGAGGGCATGGTCGAGCAGGGGTCCGGCGACATCGTGAACGTGTCCAGCGTGGCCGGGCGGACGGCGCGCAAGGGCGCCGGCGTGTACAACGCCAGCAAGTGGGCGGTGAACGCGTTCAGCGAGTCGCTGCGCCAGGAGGTCACCGGCAAGGGCGTCCGGATCTCCCTCGTGGAGCCGGGGGCGGTGACGACCGAGCTGAACACGCCACATCACCCACCCGGGCGCGAAGGCCGCCTCGGAGAAGATGCACGCCAGCATGCGGGTGCTGAAGGCCGACGACATCGCCCGCGCGGTGCTCTACCTGGTCACCCAGCCGCCGCACGTGGCCATCAACGAGATCCTGGTCCGCCCCACCGACCAGGAGGGCTGACGCCAGCCATGACCATCGGCGAATGGTCGCCCCCGCTCGGCGTGTCGGGCAGCCACTCGCCGATGATCAACCCGGAGTCGGGTTAGTCGCGGAAGACCTCGATGCCCGCGCCCATCTCGACCAACCGCTCGTAGAGGTGCTCGTAGCCGCGGGCGATGATGTCGACGTTGCGCAGCACCGACGTGCCCTTCGCCGCGAGCATGGCCAGCAGGATGCAGACCGCGGGACGCAGCGCCGGCGGGCAGACGACCTCGGCGCTCGACCAGTGGGTCGGCCCGTTCACCAGCACCCGGTGCGGGTCCAGCAGCCGGACGTCCGCGCCCAGCCGGGTCAGGTCGGACAGGTGGATCGCCCGGTTGTCGTAGACCCAGTCGTGGATGAGGGTCGACCCCTCGGCCTGCGCCGCGATCACCGCGAAGAACGGCAGGTTGTCGATGTTGAGGCCCGGGAACGGCATCGGGTGGATCTTGTCGATCGGCGCCTTCAGGGTCGACGGCGAGATCGTGATGTCGGCCAGGCGGGTGTGCCCGTTGTCGGCGAGGTACTCCGGCGACAGCCCGTAGCGCAGCCCCATCTCGGCGAGCACCGCCAGCTCGATCTCCAGGAAGTCGACCGGCGCCCGGCGGACAGTGAGCTCGGAGCCGGTGACGATGCCCGCGGTGAGCAGGCTCATCGCCTCCACCGGGTCCTCGCTGATCGTGTAGTCGACGTCGGCGTCGAGCACCGCCCGGCCGTGTACGACGAGCGTCGTCGTCCCGCGGCCCTCGACCCCGACACCGAGCAGCCGCAGGTAGAGGCACAGGTCCTGGACCATGTAGTTGGAGCTGGCGTTGCGGATGGTCGTCGTGCCCTCGGTCCGGGCCGCGGCCAGGAGCGCGTTCTCGGTGACGGTGTCCCCGCGCTCGGTCAGGACGACGGTCCGACTGGAGGCACCGGGGGACCGCACCGTCGCGTGGTACTCGCCGGCCCGTGCCTCCACGTCCAGGCCGAACGGGCGCAGCGCGATCAGGTGCGGCTGCACGGTCCGGGTGCCCAGGTCGCAGCCGCCGGCGTACGGAAGTGCGAACGTCTCCGCGCGGTGCAGCAGCGGGCCCAGGAACATGATGATGCTGCGGGTCCGGCGGGCGGCCTCGGCGTCGATCCCGGCGAGGTCCAGGTCCTCGGGGACGACGATCTCGAGGTCGTGACCCGACGCGTCCCAGGTGGCGGAGACGCCGATCGAGCGGAGCACGTCGAGGATGCGGTCCACCTCGACGATCCGGGCCACGTTGCGCAGCGTCGTCCGGCCGCGGTTGAGCAACGAGGCGCAGAGCAGGGCGACGGCGGCGTTCTTCGACGACTTGACGGTCACGCTGCCCCGCAGCGTCCGCCCGCCCGTGACGCGCAGGTGCGTCGGGCCGGTCGGGCCGAGCGTGATCAGCTCGCTCTCGAGCGCGCCCGAGAGGCGGCCCAGCAGCTCGAGGGTCAGGTTCTGGTTCCCCTGCTCGATGCGGGCGATCGCGCTCTGGCTGGTGCCGAGGCGCTCGGCGAGCTGCTGCTGCGTCAGGCCCCGGTGCCGGCGGGCGTCGCGGACCAGGGCGCCGATCCGGGACATGGAGGTGGTCTCGTGGGAAGTGTCGATGGCCATCGCGGGGCACGCTATCTCACATGTGAGATGCGGCCCGCCTCAGGGCTCGAAACGCGCGAACGCGGCGTCCAGTGCCTCCTCGGACCCCGTGCCGTGCCCGCCCTGCTCCACGATCACCAGCTCGCTCCCGGGCCACGCGCGGTGCAGCTGCCAGGCGATGTCGACGGGCCCGCTGACGTCCTGCCGGCCGGCGATCAGCACCGCCGGGATGCCCGCCAGGCGATCGACGTCCCGCTGCAGCTGCCCGTCCGGTAGGAAGCCCGCGGCGGCCCAGTAGTGCGTGACGAGCCGGGCGAACTCGAGCCGGAAGACCGCGTCCTCGTAGCGGGGATTCGGCTGCCACGCCGGGTCGAGGGAGACGTGCACGTCCTCCCAGGCGCACCAGTCGCGGGCCGCCTGCTCGCGGACGGCGGCGTCGGGGGACGCCAGTAGCCGGGCGTAGGCCGCGGCCAGGTTCCCGTCCCGGTCGGCCTCGGGGACGCCGGCGCGGAACCGCGCCCAGGCCTCCGGCCAGATCCGGCCCATGTCTCGGGTGATCCACTCGACCTCGCGGGGCGTCGTCGTGCACACCGCGAGCAGCACCATGGCCCGCACCCGGTCCGGGTGTGCCTGCGCGTACGCCAGGCCGAGCGTCGTCCCCCAGGAGGCGCCGAAGACCAGCCACCGGTCGATGCCGAGGTGCTCGCGCACCCGCTCCATGTCGTCGACCAACGCGGCGGTGATGTTCCCGGAGAGGTCGGTCGCGGGGTCGGCGGCCGACGGCGTGCTGCGCCCGCAGTTGCGCTGGTGGATCACGACCGTCCGGTACGCGGCCGGGTCGAGCAGCCGGTGCATGCCCCGCGCGGGCGCCCCGGGTCCGCCATGGACGACGACGGCCGGCGTGCCTGCCGGGTTCCCGCGCACCTCCCAGTACACGGCCTCGCCGTCGCCCACCTCGAGCAGCCCGGCGTCGTCGGGCTCGGTCTGCGGGAACGGTGCAGGCATGCCGGCATCCTGCCCCAGGGGTGGGCCCGGGATCGGGGTCACGACAGACTGCACGACGTGGACGTCCTGGTCACCGGAGGCACCGGTCATCTCGGTCAGCGACTGCTCGCGCCTCTGCAGGGCGCCGGGCACACGGTCAAGCAGATGTCCCGCCGCGGAACGGGTCCCGGCGGGGTACGGGGTGACCTCGCCACCGGGCTGGACCTGCGCACGGCCCTGGCCGGCGCGGAGATCGTCGTCCACGCGGCGACGGACCCCCGCGGGGACCCGTGGCAGGTCGACGTCGCGGGCACGCGCCGGCTGGTCGAGGCCGTGGATCGCGACCGCCTGCGGCACCTCGTCTACGTCTCGATCGTCGGGGTCGACCGCGTCCCGTTCGGCTACTACCGGGCGAAGTTCTCCGCCGAGCAGGTGCTGCTCGCCTCCGGGTTGCCGGTCACGCTGCTGCGCGTGACCCAGTTCCACCACTTCGTCGACACCCTGCTCGAGACGGCGCGCAAGGGGCCGGTGCTGCCCGTCCCGATGGGCTGGCGGCTGCAGCCGGTCGACGTCGGTGACGTCGCGGAGCACATCGCCGAGGTGGTCGGGCGGCCGCCGTCGGGTGGCGTGGTGGAGTTCGGCGGACCGGAGGAACTCACCGCCGCGGACGTCGCCCGCTCCTGGGCGGCGGCGCGGGCCTCCGGCGCGCACGTGGTCGCGACGCCGTTCCCCGGGAAGATGGGCGCGGCGATCCGGGACGGCGCGTCGCTGCCGTCCGGGGGTGCCCGCGGCCGGCGCACGTACGCCCAGCACCTGGAGGGCTGACCCGGGCGCGACGCCGCTGACGGGGCGAAGCCGCCGCATGGTCGCGAGAGCGACCCCATGGCGCGGCTTCGGCGACCATCCCGCGGCTCTCGAGCTGAGGTGGGGTTGGGCGCGACCACAGCGCGACGGAAACAGCGCCGGTCCTGCCAGATCCCGCAGCGCAACGGACGACCACAGCGCCGTGTCCGTAAACCGCCGGAAACCGTCGGACCCGCCACCTAGGGTCCGACCGTGAGCATCCGGACCGACCCAGCGCCCGCCGTCCCCAGCACCCCGTCCGCGGCCCTCGGCGGGCGCACCGTGCTCGCCGTCGTCGTCACGCTGATCGCCTGGGCGTCGGCCTTCGTGGCCATCCGCGGGGTGGGGGAGGACCTCTCGCCCGGCGCGCTCGCCCTCGGCCGGCTGCTCATCGGCACCGCCGTCCTGGCGCTCCTGCTCCTCGGTCGTGGCTGGGTCCGCCCCACGCGGCGGGAGTGGGCGCTGATCGCCGTCTGCGGCGTCGGATGGTTCGGCGTCTACAACGTCGCGCTCAACGCCGCCGAGCAGCACCTGGACGCCGGCACGACGGCGATGCTGGTCAACATCGGGCCCGATCCTGATCGCGGTCTTCGCCGGACTGCTGCTGGGCGAGGGTTTCCCGCGCTGGCTGGTCGTGGGCATCGCGGTGGCCTTCGCCGGCGTGGTGCTCATCGGCATCGCCACGCGCGGCGCGGAGACCGACCTCCTCGGCGTCGTGTTCTGCCTGGTGGCCGCGGTCACCTACGCGGGGGGCGTGGTGGCGCAGAAGCCGCTGCTGCGCCGGCTGCCCGGCCTGCAGGTGACGTTCCTCGCCTGCGCCATCGGTGCGGTGTGCTGCCTGCCGTGGGCCGGCACCCTCGCCGGCGAGCTGGGCGAGGCGCCCGGGGCGTCCATCGCCGGCGTGGTCTACCTCGGTGCGGTGCCGACGGCGCTGGCGTTCAGCACGTGGGCCTACGCGCTCCGCCGGATGGACGCCGGCCGGCTCGGGGTGACCACCTACCTGGTGCCTCCGCTGGTCATCGTCCTGGGCTGGCTGCTGCTCGACGAGGTGCCGCCCGCGCTCGCGCTGGTCGGCGGGGCGGTCTGCCTGGCCGGGGTGGCGCTGTCCCGGCGCAAGGGCCGGGTGC
Source organism: uncultured Actinomycetota bacterium (assembly GCA_963748305.1). Lineage (GTDB taxonomy): Bacteria > Actinomycetota > Actinomycetes > Mycobacteriales > Geodermatophilaceae > Blastococcus_B. The sequence goes on from CAVVIN010000015.1 coordinate 94,775, forward strand.
GCCCACCGGTGCCGGTGGCGCACGAGGCCGGTCCGACGGTGTGAGCCCGGGCGGGCGTCGCCCGACGACGGTCCGGATGCGCTAGGACGGGGGCGTGACCGCTCCCGACCAGCACGGATCGCTCGTCGTCACCGGCGCGCGGCTGCGCGACGGCCGGGTCGTCGACGTGCACTGCTCCGGCGGCCGGGTGACGGGCCTGACGCCTGCGGGAGAGCGGGCCGCGCCGGACGGTGCGACGGTCCTCCCGGCCGACGGCGGCCTGGTCACCGAGCCGTTCGTCGACGCCCACCTGCACCTGGACAAGGTGCGGACGCTCCCGCTGATCGGCGACGAGGCGCTGCGGGCCTACACCGCCGACGGCATGTCGGACTCCGCGCGCAGCATCGACCTCGCCAGCAGCGTGAAGCGGCACTACACGGTCGAACGTCTCGTGCCCGCGATCCGGCAGGCGCTGGCCGACGGCGTGACCCACGGCGTGCTGCACGTGCAGGCCTTCGCCGACGTCGACACCGCGGCGGGGCTGGTCGGCTTCGATGCGGTCAACGCCGCCCGGCGTGAGTTCGAAGGAGTCGTCGACGTCGCCGTCGTCGCCTTCCCCCAGGACGGCGTGCTGCGCGACCCGGGGGCGGCCGAACTGGTCGAGCAGTCGCTGGCGGCCGGGGCCGACGTCGTGGGTGGCATCCCGTGGATCGAGGAGTCGACGGACGACCAGCGGGCGCACGTGGAGTGGGCCTGCGCCCTGGCCGCCCGCCTGGGCCGCCGGGTGGCGATGCTGACCGACGACGCCCCCGATCCGCGGTACGAGACCACCCGGATGCTCGCCGAGGCGATGCTGCGGCACGGGCTCGGCGGCCGGGGCGTCGCCTGCCACGCCCGCGCCCTGGGGCACTACCCCGAGGACCGGCTGGCCGCGGTGCTCGACCTGGCTCGCGACGCGGGGCTCGGCCTGGTCAGCGACCCGCACACCGGCTCCGTCGCCCTGCCGGTCGAGCGGGCGCTGGCCGCCGGGGTGGCCGTCGCCCTCGGGCAGGACGACATCGAGGACGCGTACTACCCGTTCGGCCGGCACAACCTCCTGGAGGTCGCCTTCCTGGCCGCGCACCTGCTCGACATGCGCTCGGCACCCCAGCAGGAGGTGCTCGTCGACCTGGTCACGACGTCGGCGGCGCGGGTGCTGGGCCTGAGGGCGTACGGGCTGCGGGTGGGCGGCCCGGCGGACCTGCTCGTCCACGACGCCGAGCGGACGGTCGACCTGCTCGCCCGGCACGCCGCGCCCCGGACGGTCGTGCGGGCGGGTCGGGTGGTCGCCGGTTCGGCCGGGTGAGCGGTCAGAGGTAGGCGCGGGGATCCAGCGCCGGTAGCTCGCCCGGCACGATCCGCCGTCCCGAGATCTCGTGGGTGATCAGCCGGATCCAGCTGCCCTTGTCGCCGGGTGCCCACGGCTCGACGCCGGTCGCGTGGGTCCGGGCGACGAGGTCGGCCCGATGCTCCTCGCCGACCTCCTCGGCCGAGGCGCGGATCAGGACGCTCCAGCCGCTGCGGCGGACGCGGTCGATCTCGTCCACCTCGAAGGTGACGTTGGCGTGCTCGGCCGCCCGCAGGATGGTGCCGGGGTGGGTCCGGATGACCACGGTCGTGCCGTCGAGCCGGTAGTTCACCGGCAGGATCAGCGGATAGTGCTCGGCCACCACGCCGATGCGGCCGATCTCCTGGGTCCCCAGGAGCCGGTAGCACTCCTCGGTGGGGATCACGTGCATGGTGGGGTCGGTGCCGTTGGTCATGCCCCCATCCTGGCCCGTCGGTTGGACCGGGCTGAGAGGGTAGGCAGGTCGCGGCGTTGGCGGCGGTGGACGACAGACCAGGGGGTGCGGCGGTGGAGCAGCAGGACTGGGCGCAGGTCGTGGCGGCGGCGACACGGGCGCCGTCGATCCACAACACGCAGCCGTGGCGCTTCACCGCGTCTCCGGACCGGCTCGACGTCTTCCTGGACCGCGACCGGGCCCTGCCGGTGCTCGACCCGACCTCCCGGCAGCAGGTCATCAGCTGCGGGATCGCGATCGAGTTCGCCGTCGTCGCGCTGGCCGCGCGCGGCCGGTCGGCACGGGTGACGCTGGCGCCGGCCGGGGACGAGAGCGATCACCTCGCCACCCTCGAGGTGGGGGACGAGCACCCGGTCACCGACGAGGACACTGCGCTGGCCGCGGCCATCGACCGCCGGCACACCGTGCGGGCGCCGTTCCTGTCGAAGGCGGTACCCGATGACCTGGTCGACCGGATGCAGGCGGGGGCCGCCCCGTTCGGCACCTGGGTCAAGCCGATCTCCCGCTCCGAGGAGGAGGTCGCCACCGTCTTCCTGATCGCGCAGGCCGAGGAGATCGAGCAGGGCGACCCGGCGTACCTCGCCGAACTCGAGAGCTGGATGCGCACCGAGCCCGGCGCCGCCGACGGCGTGCCCCAGGAGGCGGTCCCGGGCGAGGACCCGCACGCCCGCCCCTCGAACTGGCTGATCCGCGACTTCATGGTCGGCCACCGCGAGCACCACGTCTTCCAGCCGGCGGGCGACCCGGATGCGTTGCCGCCCGAGGTGGAGCGCCCCACCGTCGTGCTCATGGGCACCGACGAGGACGACCTCGACGACTGGCTGAAGGCCGGCCGGGCGCTCGGCCGGGTGCTGCTGCTCGCCACCGTCGACGGTGTGGCCGCCTCGCCGCTGACCCAGGCGTTGGACTGGCCCGCGACCCGGACCCGGATGCAGCAGCGACTCTCCCTGGTCGGCCACCCGCAGTTCCTGCTGCGGATGGGCTACCCGCCCGAGACGGCCGCGGGTCCCGTGAGCGGGCGTCGGCCGGTCGAGGAGGTCCTGACCTTCGGCTGACGGCGGTCCCGGTGGGAGTCAGTCGCCGCGGCGGACCGGGGTGGACCAGTGGTCCTCGGCGTCATCCCGGCCGTCGCCGTCGGCCGGTCGCCGCTGCCGTCGTCGTCAGCCGAATCGCCGGCCCGCGGCGCGCGCCGCCCGGCCGCCGCCTCCAGCGCCTCGTCCCGTTCCCGGTCGCGCTCGGCCTGCTCCGCGCGGGCCTGCTCCCGCTCGGCCTTCGCCCGCGCCCGCTCCTCCTGCGCGGCGGGGTCGACGCCCAGCCGCCACAGGGCCGCGCCGGCCAGTGCGAGGCCGATCGGCAGCACGTACGCGGCCGCCCGCTCGGTGCCGCCCTCGCCGAGATAGGCCGTGACCCCGGTCAGGAAGAACACCGTCCCGGCGGCGCCGACCAGGCCGAGGAGCGCCAGGCAGGTGCCCACGATCTCCGACCGGCGGCGGACGGCGTAGGCGAGGGCGATCAGGCCGAGCGCGCCGCCCACGAAGTAGAGGCCGGCGCCGATGCGGTGCGCCGCGAGATTGCCGTCGAGGGGGAAGACGCCGACCAGCAGGGTCCCGACCGCGGCGGCACCGAGCAGCCCGACCGCGACCCGGCCGGCGGTGCCGCGCAGCAGCGGCCGCAGCGCCAGCAGACCGGCCAGGATCAGCGCCGCCTGCAGCACGAACGACGCGTTCATCAGCCGGGCGCCGGGCGACGTCGGAGGCCCCGAGGGCGCTGATCACGTCGTCGGCCCGGGAGTAGTCGCCGTCGAGCCGGAACTGGACGACGGTCTCGGCGACGAAGAACTGGAGGGTCAGCAGCCAGGCGAGCGCGCCCCACCGCAGCCGGTTGGCAGTCACGCGCCCCATGGTCCCAGGCCGACCTCCGGCGACCGCCCGCGCCGCCGCCAATCGTGACGATCACCGAGGTTCCAGCCGGGCGGCAGGCAGCCACGACTCGACCAGGGCGGGCCCGTGCGGACCGGTCACCGTGTAGGCCACCCGGCCCTGCCAGCTGCCGCCGCGCTGCCGCCACTCGACGAGCAGCCCGGGCCACACCCCGGCGGCCTCCGGCGGGTCCCGGACCCAGCAGTGGCGGCCCTCGCCGCCGTCCCCGGCCGCGGCGTACGAGGGCAGGCGGGACGGGCCGCGGCCTCGGGCGGGACGGGCACGCCCGAGGCCGCCGCCCGCTCGCCGAGGGAACGCCCTCCGCGTCCTGGAGTCATGCCGCCGGCCACGGTCGCAGTGTCGCACGTCGATCGAACATGCGTTCGATCGACGTGCGCTACCGGCGCGTCAGTCCCCGAGGCCTCCGGCGAGGGTCCGCGCGACGGTCTGCAGCAGGGGGTGGCCGGGCAGATCCTCGACGAGGACGGGGAGCGGCAGCGACCAGTTGGGCCGGTTCGTCGTCCCTGGCATGTTGGGCCGTCGCTGCTCGGCGACGGCGTCGTCGAGTGTCGCGGACAGCAGGGTCGACGGCGCCGTGGCGAGCAGTTCGTGGGCGCGCACGACGGCCTGGTCCACCGGGGCGTCGTCGGGCAGTCCGGGCAGGTGTGCCAGCAGTGAGGTCCGGCCGCGCTGGAGTTCCTCCTCGGTGCCCGTGCCGCACTCCCGCTGCTCCTCCAGGTCCGCGCCGCCCCACAGCCCGGCGACCGTCGGGAGGTCGTGGGTGGTGATCGCGGCCATGGAGGTGGCGGGCCACTCGGCCGGGTCGTCCTCCTCGAACCACAGCAGCCGGTAGGAGAGCACGCCGTGCTCGGCCAGCGCCTCGCGGACGCCGTCCTCGACCGTGCCGAGGTCCTCGCCGACGACCAGCGCCTGGGCCCGGTGGCTCTCCAGCGCCACGATGTCGAGCAGGTCCTCCGCCGGGTAGCGCACGTACGCGCCGTCGGCGGCCGTTCCGTCCCGTGGCACCCACCACAGCCGGAACAGGCCCATGACGTGGTCGATCCGCAGCCCGCCCGCGCCGGCGATGGTCGCGCGGATCGACTGGATGAACGGCTCGTAGTCGGCGTCCCGCAGCCGCCACGGGATCAGCGGCGGGGAGCCCCAGTCCTGCCCCTGGGAGTTGAACGCATCCGGCGGCGCGCCGACGCTGGCGCCGTCGGCGAGCGTGTCCTGCCAGGCCCAGGCGTCGGCCCCGCCACCGGCGACGCCGATCGGGAGGTCCTGGATGACGGTCATGCCGTCGGTCGCGGCGGTGAACTGCAGTTCCAGCGCCCACTGCAGCCAGGCATGGAAGGTGACGGCGCCGCCGTGCTGATCCACGTAGCCGGCCACCGCCGGGTTCTCCGGCCGGCGCAGCTCCTCCGGCCAGGTGTGCCAGTCGGCGCCGTGCTCGTCGCTGATCGCCGCCCACGTCGCCCAGTCCTGCAGCGTCGGCCCCTGCTCCTCCCGCCAGCGGCCGAACGCCTCGCCGCCGCCGTGCGCGAGGAAGATCCGCATGAGCGTCTCGCGCTTGCGGGCCCAGATCGCGTCGCGGTCGATCAGCGCGCCGCCGGACAGCGCGCGGCCCGCGTCCTCCTCGAGGTCCACGCCGTCGGCCCCGGGCACTTCCGGCACCCGCAGGTAGATGGGGTTGCGGAAGCGCCGGGTGGCCGGCAGGTACGGGCTGGCCTCCTGCTGGGGGATGGGCGCGACGGCGTGCAGCGGGTTGATCAGCACGAAGCCGGCGCCCTGGTCGGCGGCCATGCGGCGCACCGCGCGCAGGTCGGCGAGGTCGCCGATGCCCCAGCTGTCCCGGCTGCGCGTCGCGTAGAGCTGCACGGCCCAGCCCCACGCCCGGAGACCCGCGGGCAGCCAGCAGCGGCCGGGGGAGACGATCAGCCGGCGTCGGCGGCCCTCGGGCGTCTGCAGCCAGTGGTAGCCGAGCGGGAAGTCGCCGGGCAGTTCGCCGTCGACGTGCCGGATCTCGCCGTCCTCACAGACGACGTCGGCCTCGTCGACCTCCAGCGCGTCGCCGGGGCGCGCCACGATCGGCGCGCGCTCCTCGAGGTCGGCCGGCGGCCGCCCGATGATCTCCCGCAGCCGCCCGATCGTCGCGTCGGAGACCACGTGCTCCTCGTCGAGGGCGTCCAGCCAGCCCGCGTCGATGCCCCAGTCGTCGGTCGTCCGCGCGTGTGTCACCCGGCGATCCTCGCCGTGCGCCCCCCTGGCCGCAGCGCCAACCCGGGTGGCAGAGGTCTCGTCGTCGAAAACCGTTGACCTTCCAGCGGCTGGAAGGTCCATCGTCGTCGCCGTGGAGCCGCTGACCATCGGAGAGCTGGCCGCCCGCCTGGGCGTGCCGGTGCGCACCGTGCGCTTCTGGTCCGACGAGGGGCTCGTCGATCCGCCCGCCCGGTCGGGCGGCGGGTACCGGCTCTACGACGCGCCGGCGGTCGCCCGCCTGGACCTGGTCCGCACGCTGCGGGAGCTGGGGCTGGGGCTGCCCGCCATCCGGGAGCTGATCGCCCGGCGCCGTTCGGTGCGCGAGGTCGCCGCCGAGCACGTGCATGCGCTGGACGCCGAGATCCGGCTGCTGCGCCTGCGCCGGACCCTGCTCCAGCACGTCGCGACCGTGGGCTCGACCACCGAGGAGATGAGGATCGTGCACGACCTGGCGACGCTGTCCGCCCGCGAGCGGCAGCAGATGATCGACGAGTTCGTCGGGCGGGTGTTCGCCGGCGTACCCGACGACGCCCCCGGCGCCGGCATCGCCGCGGGCATGCGGACGATGCCGGCGGAGCTCCCCGACGAGCCGACCGCCGAGCAGGTGGCCGCCTGGCTGGAGCTCGCCCACCTGGTGGCCGACGACTCGTTCGAGGCGCGGGTCCGGGAAATGGCGGTGACCGGTGCCGCCGCGACGCCGGAGGACCCCGACGCGACCGGCCTCGACGCCGGCCGGATGCAGACCCTGGGCCGGCAGGCCCTCGCCGACGGCGTGGCGCCCGGCAGCCCCGAGGCGGAGCGGCTGGTCGCCGAACTGCTGGACGACGGCCGGGCCGGCGGCGCCGGACCGGCGGGCGGTGCTCGCCGACCGGCTGGCCACGTTCACCGACGCCCGCGTGGAGCGGTACTGGCAGCTGCTCGGCGTGCTCAACGGGTGGCCGCCGTTCGAGCCCGGGGTGCCGGCGGTGGAGTGGTGGATCGCGGCGCTTGCGGGCGGCGGCATCATGAGCCGGTGACCCTCGGCTCCGGCTCGCGGTCTGGCCGGGCGATGAGCCCCGACCGCTGGCTGCTGGTCCACCCGCCGCTGCTGGGCCCGGCCGTCCTGCAGCCCCTCGCGGACGAACTGCGGCGGCGCGGGCACGACGCCTCGGTGCCCGACCTGCGCGCGACGCTCGACCCGGCGGCCGGCTGGCCCGAGCGCTGGACCGAGGCAGCCGCGGCGGGTGGTCCGGCCGACGTGGTGGTCGGGTTCTCGGGGGCCGGGGTCACGCTGCCGTCCGTCGCCGCCGCCGTCGGGGCCCGCCGGGTGGTCTGGGTGGACGCGCTCGTGCCCGCCCGGTCGGGATCCACGCCCCCGGATGACGAGATCCGGGAGCGGATCGCCCCGCTCGTCCGCGACGGCCGGATCCGCGACTGGACGACCTGGTGGGGCCCGGACGCGCTCGACGAGCTGATCCCGGACGCCGGGCTGCGGGCAGCGGTCCGCGGCGAGGGCCACGAGCTGCCCGCCGACTTCTACGACGTCGCCGTCCCCGTGCCGGCGACCTGGGCCGAGGACGGCGCCCGGTACGTGCACCTCTCGCCGGCCTACGACGAGGCGGCCGCCGAGGCGCGCGCCCGCGGCTGGCCGGTGGTCGGTGACGGTCGTGGCGCCCATCTGGACGTGGCCACGGATCCCGTTCGGGTGGCGGCGCTCCTGGGCTGACCGCTCGGGCGGAGCCGACTCACCGCGTGAGGCACGGACTGCAGCGTCAGGTCCGCGGGCGTGCCCGCTTCGTGGCCCTGTCTGTGGGCACCGCCACCAGCCGGATCCTCGGGCCACGGATGCCGCGGGTAGCGACCGCGCAGCTCGCTGCGGACGGCGGGGTACCCGGTGACCCAGAACCCGGCGAGGTCCGCGGTGGTGGCGACGACCCGCTGCGCGGGGGAGAGCAGCTGCAACCGCAGCGGACGGCCGGCGATCAGCGGTGCCTGCGCCCAGCCGAACACCTCCTGCACCCGCACCGACAGCGTCGGCACGTCCGGATCCGTGTAGTCGATCCGGATCCGGGAGCCGGTGGGGACGGCGACCCGCTCGGGGACGACGTCGTCGAGCTGGCCGGCGACCTGCCACGGGACCAGCGCACGCAGCGCCGCGACGACGTCCAGGCGGGTGAGGTCGGCGCGGCTGCGGGCCCTCGACACGTCGATCGCGGAGAGCAGGGCCTCGTCGTCGACGGCCGGCCATGGACTCCCGAGCCCGGCGTGTGCCGCGGTCAGGCGGGCCCGTAGCTGGACGTGCGGCCGGCGTCCAGTTCAGCAGCCCGAGCCCCTCGAGGCGCAGGCCTTCGGCCACGGCGGCAGCCACGTCGGCCGGGTCCGGATCGGGCAACGGGCGCTCGGCCAGCACGATCGCGCCCAGCCGCTCCACGCGCGCGCTGGAGACGTCGCCGTCGCGCCAGGTCACCTCGCCGCGCTCCCCGTGCAGCGCGGCGCCGACCTCCAGCGCGGTCGCCTCGTCGATCGCGACGGCCGACCGCACCCGCGCGTCCCGGCGGCCGGGGGACCGGTCGGCGACGGCGATCGCCAGCCACGGGGCGCCGGTGAGCGCTGACCCGGGTGCGAGTTCGGCGCCGGTTCCGGCGGCCATGAGGTAGGTGCCGGTGCTTCCCGGCCGGCGGCGGGCGAGCCGCTCGGGGTGCGCCAACCCGACCACCAGGCCGGCGGCGGTGTCGTCGGGCAGGCGAGGGGCCGCGGCATCCGCGGCGGCACGCTCGAGCCGGCTCACCTCGTCGCGCCATCGGGCGGTGGCCCCGCGGTCCGCGCCGTCGCGCAGGCTCCGCCAGGCAGCGCCGAGGTCGTCGCTGCGGAAGGACGTGTCACCGGACAGCAGTGCGACGACCTCGGCCGCGCGGCGGCGGCCGACCAGCGGCGCACCGTCGAGCAGGGCGCGGGCCAGCCGCGGGTGCACGCCGACGGCGGTCAGCGCCCGTCCCCGTTCGGTCGCGCGGCCCGTCGTCGTCCACCGCGCCGAGGCCGCGCAGGGTCTGCTCGGCGACGGCCAGCGAGGCCTCCGGCGGAGGGTCGAGGAGGGCCAGGCCGCGGCCGCCGGGCGCGCCCCAGCAGGCCAGCTCCAGCGCGAAGGCGGTGAGGTCGGCGACGGCGACCTCCGGCTCGTCGTGCGCGGGGAGCCGGTCGTGTTCGGCGGCGGTCCAGCAGCGGTAGACCGCGCCCGGTCCCTCTCGTCCGGCCCGGCCGGCGCGCTGCGTGACCGCCGCCCGCGAGGCGCGCACGGTGACCAGCGAACCCAGCCCGCGGGACAGGTCGGCCCGCGGGACCCGGGAGAGCCCGGCGTCGACGACGACGCGGACACCCGGCACGGTCAGGCTGCTCTCCGCGAGGGCGGTGGCCAGCACGACCCGGCGGCCTCGGTCGGGCTGGAGCCCGGCCTGGAGCGCGGCGTCCTGCGCCGCGGCCGGCAGCCGGCCGTGCAGCGGCAGCACGGCGGCATCGGCCCCGCTCAACTGCCCGGCGACGGTGCCGATCTCGCCGGCGCCGGGCAGGAAGACCAGCACATCGCCGGTCTGCTCGGCCAGCGCCCGGCGGACCGTCGCCGCCACGTGCCCGAGCAGCCGCGGGTCGACCCGGATGCCGTGCGGCGGGTCGACCGGGGTGGACGGCGGGGCCCAGACGACGTCGACCTGGTGCAGCGCGCCGGTGGCCTCGACGACCGGGGACGGGTCACCGTCGCCCCCGAGCACCGCCGCCAGCCGCTGCGCCTGGGCGGTCGCCGACATGGCGATCAGCTGCAGGTCCGGGCGCAGCGCGGCCCGGACGTCGAGACAGAAGGCGAGCGCGAGGTCGGTGTCCAGGTGCCGTTCGTGGCACTCGTCGAGGACGACCGCGTCCACACCGCGCAGCTCCGGGTCGGTCTGCAGTCGGCGGACGAGCAGGCCGGTCGTGACGACGTCGATGCGGGTCGCGGCGCTGCGCCGGCTGTCCCCGCGGACGCTGTAGCCGACCCGGCCGCCGACGGCTTCACCCAGCAGCGCGGCCATCCGGCGCGCGGCGGCACGGGCGGCAACCCGGCGCGGCTCGGCGACGAGGATCCGCCCCGGCAGGGTGCCGGCCAGGGCGAGCGGAACGAGCGTCGTCTTCCCGGTTCCGGGCGGCGCCATCAGCACGGCGGCCCCACCGGTCGAGAGAGCGTCCGACAGCGCGGGCAGCGCAGAGCGCACCGGCAGGTCGGTTCCCGGCGTTCCCGGCGGTGGCAGCACACACCCAGTCTCGCGTGCACCGTCACGGGGACGACGCTCATCCGCTTCGGCTGAGGTTGGCCGTCGTGCGCTGACGTCCTGCGCAGGCTCGGGCACCGGCACGCGCGATGGGTCCCGCCGTGATCCCATGGTGTCGCGTGACGTCGATCACACGGTCCAGTCGAGCCGATCAGCCAGGGAGCGACCATGGCGAAGAAGAACAAGACCAGCGAGAAGGCGGCCAAGACGGCGTCGAAGGTGCTCAAGGACAAGCGCACGTCGAAGAAGTCGAAGACGGCCGCCGGCAGTGCTCTGTCCCAGGCGCCGGGCAAGGTCACGAGCAAGAAGAAGAGCAACAAGAAGTGCAAGAAGAAGTGACGGCGGGGCGCGGAGGCCTCCCGGACCTCGGGCCCGAGCCGCCATCGAGCTGTTGAGGTAGCAGGTCCCTCCCGACCTGGGTAGGCATGACGGATGCCGGTACTGGGATTCCACAACTCGCACGAGCAGATCCACCCCGCACAGCTGCTGACGGCGGTGCAGCACGCCGAGGAGGTCGGCTTCACCGCGGCGATGTGCTCGGACCACTTCGCGCCGTGGAACCTCGAGCAGGGGCACTCCGGCTTCTCGTGGTCCTGGCTGGGCGCGGCCCTGGCGACGACGTCGCTGCCGTTCGGCGCCGTGAACGCTCCCGGGCAGCGCTACCACCCGGCGATCATCGCCCAGGCGATCGCGACCCTCGGCGCGATGTTCCCCGGGCGGTTCTGGGTGGCGCTGGGCAGCGGGGAGGCGATGAACGAGCACATCACCGGCGACCGGTGGCCGCGCAAGGACGTGCGCGACGCCCGGCTGCGCGAATGCGTCGACGTCATCCGGGCCCTGCTGGCGGGGGAGGAGGTGACCCACGACGGCCTCGTCACCGTCGACCGCGCCCGCATCTGGACCCTGCCCGAGCAGCCGCCGGCCCTGATCGCCCCCGCGGTGTCCGTGGCCACGGCACGGCGCGGCGCGGACTGGGCCGACGGCATGGTCACCATCAACCAGCCGCACGAGCACCTGCGCGAGATGATCGCCGCCTACCGGGACGCCGGTGGCCGCGGCAAGCTCGTCCTGCAGGTGCACGTCTCCTACGACCCGGATCCCGACCGGGCGCTGGCGATCGCGTTCGAGGAATGGCACAGCAACGTGTTCCCGCCGCCGCTGTGCTGGGACCTCGACACCCCGGAGGCGTTCGAGCAGGCCAGCGCGCACGTGACCCCGCAGGACGTCACGAAGGCGGTGCTGGTGTCCAGCGACCTCGGGCAGCACGCCGCCTGGATCGCCGAGTACCTCGACCTCGGCTTCGACGACATCTACCTGCACCACGTCGGGCAGGAGCAGCGCGGCTTCCTCGACGCGTTCGGCGAGCACGTGCTCCCGCAGTTCGACGTCGTCGCGCCCGGACCCGCGGTGGCGGTGCCGGCATGAGGATCACCGACACCAGCGACCTCTGGTGGAAGAACGCCGTCGTCTACTGCCTCGACGTCGAGACGTACATGGACTGGAACAGCGACGGCATCGGCGACTTCGCCGGCCTCGCGCAGCGGATCGACCACCTCGCCGATCTCGGCGTCACCTGCCTGTGGCTGATGCCCTTCTATCCGACGGCCGAGCGCGACGACGGCTACGACATCACCGACTTCTACGGCGTCGACCCGCGGCTGGGCAGCCACGGCGACCTGGTCGAGGTCATCCGGACGGCGAACGACCGCGGCATGCGGGTGATCGCCGACCTCGTCGTCAACCACACCTCCCGCAAGCACCCGTGGTTCCGCTCGGCCGAGCAGAGCAAGGACTCGCCCTACCGGGACTTCTACGTCTGGCGCTCCGACCCTCCGCCGGACACCAGCAAGGACGTCGTCTTCCCCGACCAGGAGACCAGCATCTGGACGCTGTCGGAGAAGACCGGGGAGTGGTACCTGCACAAGTTCTACAAGGAGCAGCCAGACCTGAACGTCACCGAGCCGCGGGTGCGCGACGAGGTCGCCAAGATCATGGGCTTCTGGCTGCAGCTGGGCCTCGACGGCTTCCGCGTCGACGCCGTGCCGTTCTTCCTCGAGACGGCGGGCACCGATCCAGCGGGCCTCCCCGAGCCGCACGACTACCTGCGGGCGCTGCGGTCGCTCGTCGGCCGCCGGTCGGGCAGCGGGGTGCTGCTCGGCGAGGTGAACCTGCCCTTCGAGCAGCAGCTGGAGTTCTTCGGCGGCACCGACGGCGACGAGCTGACCATGCAGTTCGACTTCATCGGCATGCAGGCGCTCTACCTCGCGCTCGCCCGCGCCGACGCCGGACCGATGGTCACCGCGCTCGAGAGCCGGCCGCACGCTGCACCCGGACTCGCAGTGGGCCACCTTCGTGCGCAACCACGACGAGCTCACCCTCGACAAGCTGTCGGACTCCGAGCGGGCCGAGGTGTTCGCCGCCTTCGGGCCGGAGGAGACGATGCAGGTCTACGGCCGCGGCCTGAGGCGGCGGCTGCCGCCGATGCTGGACGGCGATCCGCGGCGGGTCCGCATGGTCTACAGCCTGCTGTTCTCCCTGCCCGGCACCCCGGTGCTCTTCTACGGTGAGGAGATCGGGATGGGGGAGGACCTCGACGCCGAGGGGCGCCTCGCCGTCCGCACGCCGATGCAGTGGACCTCCGGGCGCAACGGTGGCTTCTCCGATGCCGAGCCGCGCAAGCTGCCCGGCCCGGTGGTGAGCGGCGGCTTCGCGCCCGAGTTCATCAACGTCGCGGCCCAGCGCAACGACCCGGACTCCCTGCTGTCGTTCATGAAGCTGCTGATCCGTCGGTACCGGGAGTCGCCGGAGCTCGGGTGGGGCGAGTTCACGGTGCTCGAGCACCCGTGCCCCGAGGTGCTGGCCCACCTGTCCACCTGGGACGACGGCTCGCTGGTGGCGCTGCACAACCTGAGCGCGGAGCCGCGCACGGTGCCGCTGACGCTGGAGGGCTGCGACTCCTCGCACCGCCTGGTGGACCTGCTGCAGTCGGGCAGCACGACGGTGGACGACAAGGGCAGGGTCGAGATCGCGCTCGAGGGATACGGGTACCGCTGGCTGCGGGTGGTCGCCCAGGACAGCCGCCGTCTCGTATGAAAGGGTGTCGGTCCGCGGGAATCGTGGGTGGGCGCTCGTAACGTCCGGGCGTGCCCCGTTCCGCCGTCGTCGTCCTGCTCGCCGTCCTCTTCGCCCTCACCGGCTGCGAGTTCGAGTGGCAGATCGAGACGGGCGGTCCGTCGCCGGCGGCGTCGGTCGGCCAGGGCGACGTGCCTGCGGGGACGCTGGACCCGGCCGCCGCCTCGGCCGCCCTGGTCGCCCTGCCGGTGGAGGAGAAGACCACCCTCGACGGGTACGAGCGCGGCTGCGGTGACGGCGAGGGGTGCGTGTTCGGCCCGGCCTGGTCCGACGTCGACCGCAACGGTTGCGACCAGCGCAACGACGTCCTGCACCGGGACCTCGCCGACATCGAGGTGCGCGAGGGTACGCACGACTGCGTCGTCGTCGCCGGGGTGCTGGACGACCCGTACACCGGGGCGACGGTGATGTTCGTGAAGGCCGACGCGGCGCGAGGTGCCGATCGACCACGTCGTGCCCCTGGCGGCGGCCTGGGTGCAGGGTGCCGACGCGTGGACGAGGGACGAACGGACCGCCTTCGCCAACGACCTCGGCAACCTGATGGCCACCACCCGGGAGCAGAACTCGTCGAAGGGCGACTCGACCGCCGACGAGTGGCTGCCGCCCGACCCCGCTTACGGCTGCTCGTACGCCACCGTGGTGATCACGGTGAAGGACCGCTACGGCCTGAGCGTCAGTCCCGCGGAGGCCGACACGCTCGAGTCGCTGCTCGCGACCTGCTGAGCCGCCCGCCGCTGAAACACCGTGTCGCTGAGGCGTTCGCCACCCTGCGGATCGCCGGATCGCCGGGGCGAGGTCCCCGGGATCGTGGGACGGATGCGCCTAGCGTGACGGCTGAGGTGATCAGCGATGAGTGAACACAACGGAACTGTCTCCACGGCCGGCCCCGGGACCACGCCCATCGTGCTCGGCGAGGGGGCGGCCGCGGCACCGGCCCGCGACGTCGAGGCGACCGCCGTCACGCCGGCTCCCGGAGCCCCCGCGCCGGAACCGCCGTCGGAACCCGCGCCCACTGTCGAGCCCGGCGTGCAGCCGACCGCCCCCGTGACCGTGCGGCCGAAGCCCCGGATGCCGCGTCGCGGGCCCCTGACCGTGATGGGCCCGTGGGCACCGGTCGCCGGTGGCCTGCTCGGCATCCTGCTCGGTGTCGTCGTCGTGCTCTTCCTGGCCGGTGTGGCGGAGAGCTTCGAGGACCGCCTGGCGCTGACCTTCACCGTGCTGGGCCTCGGCATGCTGGGCACGTCCGGCACGCTGCTGGCCGACGAGGTCCGGATGATCCGTCAGCAGGCACGCGAGGCAGCGGTACGGCCGCAGTGGGTCGAGGCGACGGCGGGCCTGCTCAACGGCCTCACCCCGGCCCGGCTGCTGCTCGGGGCGAGCGCGCTCGTGCTGTTCCTGGCGGCCTACGTCAGCCGGGGCTGACCTCCTGGCCGCTCCGGGACGTCGTCAGGTGTAGGCCTGGATCGCGAGGTAGATCGCCAGGCCGAGCCCGGCGAGGGCGATGACCCGGCGGAGCCCGGTCTGTGGTGCCCGGCGCACCACCCACGGGCCGGCCGCGCCGCCCATCAGGCAGCCGATCGCCAGGGGCAGCGCCGCCGACCAGGCCACCGAGGCGAAAAGGATGTAGCCCAGCGCGGCCACGGAGTTGGCCACGCCCAGGATGACGTTCTTCATCGCGTTCCCGCGGGGGAGACCCTCGCCGGTGCTGAGCAGGAACATGGCCAGCATCAGGACACCGGCGGCGGCGCCGAAGTACCCGCCGTAGATCGCGATGGCGAACGTCCCCAGCGGCAACCAGCGCGGGTCGCGGTGCTCGGGATGGTGGGCCGCGCCCTCGGCCGCCAGTTCGGCGGGCGGCCGCTGCAGGAGGATGGCCACCGCCGCGCCGCCGATCAGCCACGGGACGAGCCGCTCGAACGCCTCCGACGGCGTCAGCAGCAGCAGCACCGCCCCGACGACGCCACCGAGGACGGCGGCCAGGGCCAGCGGCAGGAGCCGCCGTCCCTGCCCGCGCAGCTCGGGGCGGGAGGCGCTGACCGAGCCGACGCTGTTGAGCACCAGGGCGACGGTGTTGGTGATGTTGGCGGTCACGGGCGGGAGGCCGGTCGCCAGCAGCGCCGGGTAGCTGACCAGCGATGCCAGCCCGGCGATGCTCCCGGTCAGCCCGGCGCCGACGCCGGCCAGCACGAGCAGCCCGAACTCCAGGACGCTCATCGGCCGACCAGCACGACGATGGCGACCACGCCCAGGACGGCGATCGCGCCGCGCAGCACCGCCGCGGGTAGCCGGCGCCCGATCGACGCGCCGGAGTAGCCGCCGACCAGCGAGCCCGCGGCGATCAGGCCGGCGGCGGCCCACTCGATGCGGTCGCCGGCGACGACGATGTAGGTCAGGGCCGCGACCGCGTTCACCGCCGTCGTCAGCACGTTCTTGATCGCGTTGATCCGCTGCAGCGGTTCGGGCAGCAGCAGGCCGAAGATGCCGATCTGCAGGACGCCCTGGCTGGCCGAGAAGTACCCGCCGTAGCTGCCGGTGGCGTACGCGCCGGCGAACAGTCCGGTGAAGCGGGCGGGGCCGATCCGTGGCGACGTCGGTGTGCCGGCCGCCTCGCGCCGCCGCGCCAGGTACCGCTGCAGTGCGGGCTGCACGAGCACCAGCACCACGGCGACGCCGATCAGCACGGGCACGATGCGCTCGAAGCTGGAGGCGGGGAGGTGCAGGAGCAGGAACGCCCCGGTCAGCGCACCGAGGACCGACGCGGGCAGCAGGCGGATCAGCAGGTTCCGCTGCCCGCGCAGCTCGCGGCGGTAGCCGATCGCCCCGGTCAGGTTGCCGGGGACGAGGCCGACGGAGTTGCTGATCGTCGCCGTCACCGGCGGCAGGCCGACGGCGAGGAGGACGGGGAACGTCACGAGGGTGCCGGAGCCGAGAACGGCGTTGATGCCGCCGGCCGCGAGCCCCGCGGCGGCGACGGCGACCATCTCCCAGCCGCTCATGCGTTCATCGCTTCGAGCCTGACACGGCGGATGACCACCGCGCCGCACCGATCCCGTTGATCGGGTCACACCGCGCCACGTCTCGCGATCGCCACCTCGCACGATCGGCACTAACGTCCGCCCGCGTGACCCTGCCGCGCAGTCGCCCACCCGGAGTGTCCGACGAACGGACCCAGCTCGTCGGTTGGCTGGATCTGCAGCGCGCGTTGGTGCGCTACAAGTGCGAGGGGCTGTCGGAGGCGGACGCGCGCCGCGCGCTGTTGCCGACCTCCCCGGTGATGACGATCGCGGGGCTGGTCTCGCACCTGCGCTGGGTGGAGCACTGCTGGTTCGAGGTCCTCTTCCTCGGCCGGCCGACCGGCGACAACCCGCAGTTCGGGGAGGTGGACGACGCCGACTTCCAGGTGGGCGACACCCCGCTGGAGGAACTGCTCGCCGCGTTCGAGCGCCAGTGCGCGATCTCCAACGAGATCGTCGGGGCGGCGTCCCTCGACGACCGCGGGCGGCACCCGGAGTACGGGGCCGACACGCTGACCCTGCGCTGGATGCTGCATCCACATGGTCGAGGAAGTCGCGCGGCACGTCGGCCAGATGGACATCCTGCGCGAGCAACTCGACGGCGCAACGGGCTACTACTGAGCAATTGCGACGCCGGCATCCGAGGCCCGGGACGGTGAACCGCTCCGCCGGGCGGCGAAAGGTGTTCGACTCCGGTGCGCCGCTCGGTGACACTGCGGCGTGCTCGTCACCCTGTCGACCACGCACGTGCCCGCCACCGACCTCGGGCTTCCTGCTGCACAAGCACCCGGACACGGGCGCAGCGTTCGACGTCCCGCCGGCACGGCGCACGTCTTCTACCCCGAGGCGACGCGAGCGCTGCACCGCGGCGCTGCTGCTGGAGGTGGACCCGATCGGGCTGGTCCGGACGGCGCGGGCAGGCGGGCCGAGGGCGTCGCGCTCGCCCAGTACGTCAACGACCGCCCGTACGCCGCGTCCAGCCTGCTCGCCGTCGCGCTCGGCAAGGTCTTCTCCAGCGCGCTGGCGCGGCGGTCTGCAAGGAGCGGCCCGAACTCGTCGACGACCGCCGCTTCCGCTCGAGGTCCACGTGCCGGCGCTGCCCTGCCGCGGCGGCGCCGGACCTGGCGCACCGGTTCTTCGCGCCGCTGGGCTGGACGGTGACGGCCGAGCCGTGCCGCTGGACGCGGCGTTCCCCGAGTGGGGCGACTCCCGCTACGTCGAGCTCGCGCTGACCGGCACGCTGCGGCTCGCCGACGCGCTCAACCACCTGTACGTGCTGCTGCCGGTGCTCGACGACACCAAGCACTACTGGGTGGGCACCGACGAGATCGACAAGCTGCTGCGCGCGGGCGAGGGCTGGCTGGCCGACCCACCCCGAGCGCGAGCTGATCACCCGCCGCTACCTGGCGCACCGGGGGCGCTGACCCGCGACGCGCCATCGGCGCGCTCGCCGAGGTGCGACGACGCCGAGGTCGAGGCGATCGACAACGCGCCGCCGGCGACGGCCGTCGAGGACGCGCAGCCGGCGAGCCGGCTCGGCCGCTGCGCCGTGCAGCGCCGCGGCGCGGTGCTCGCCGCGCTGCGCGACGTCCGGCGCCACCGGGTCCTCGACCTCGGCTGCGGTCAGCGGCGCGCTGCTGCGCCGCGCTGCTCGACGAGCCGGCGTTCACCGAGATCGTCGGCGTCGACGTCTCGCACCCGGGCGCTGGAGGTCGCCGCCCGGCGGCTGCGGCTCGACCGGCTGCCCGAGCGGCAGCGCGCCCGGATCACGCTGCTGCAGAGCGGCGCTCACCTACACCGACGCGCGGCTGCGCGGGCTACGACGCGGCCGTCGCTGATGGAGGTCATCGAGCACCTCGACCCGCCGGCTGCCCGCGCTCGAGCACGCCGTCTTCGGCGCCGCCGCGCCCGCGACGGTCATCGTCACGACGCCGAACGTCGAGTACAACGTCCGCTGGGAGGGCCTGCCGGCCGGCACGGATCCGCCACCGCGACCACCGCTTCGAGTGGACCCGCGCGGAGTTCGCCGACTGGGCGGCAGGGTCGCCGCGCGGCACGGATACGCCGTCGGCTGCGCCGGCGTCGGCGACGACGACCCCGAGGTCGGGGCCGCCCACCCAGATGGCCGTGTTCACCCGCGCGAGCGCAGCGGCGGCATGACCCGAGCCGGCGGCCGCGCTCCGTCGTCATCCCGGACCTCGTCCCTGGTCGTGCTGATCGGCGCCTCACGGCTCGGGCAAGTCCACCTTCGCCCGCCGGCACTTCGAGCCCACCCAGGTGATCTCCTCCGACTTCTGCCGCGGCCTGGTCGCCGACGACGAGAACGACCAGGCGGCGACCCGGACGCCTTCGACGTCCTGCACTACATCGCCGGCAAGCGGCTGCGCGGCCGGCCGGCTCACCGTCGTCGACGCGACCAACGTCCAGGCGCGAGGACCGGGCGTCCCTGGTCGCAGCTGGCCCGGGCGCACGACGTGCTGCCGGTCGCCATCGTCCTCGACCTGCCCGGAGGCGGTGCTGCGCCGAGCGCAACGCGGCCCGCGCCGGACCGCGACATCGGCCGGCCGGCGTCATCCGGCGCCAGCGCGGCCGAACTGCGCCGCGCGCTGCGCGGCCTGGACCGCGAGGGCTTCCGCAAGGTGCACGTGCTGCGCGGCACCGAGGAGGTCGAGCCGCCGTCATCACTACGAGAAGCAGCTACAACGACCGGCGCGACATCACCGGCCCGTTCGACGTCGTCGGCGACGTCCACGGCTGCCGGGCCGAGCTGGAGGAGCTGCTCGGCGAGCTCGGGCTACACGGTCGCCGCGACGACGCCGGCCGCCGGTGGACGGCGTGCACCCCGGCGGGCCGCCGGGCGGTCTTCGTCGGCGACCTGGTCGACCGCGGACCGGACAGCACCCGGCGTGCTGCGCCTGGTCATGGGCATGGTCGCCGCCGGCCACGCGCTGTGCGTGCCCGGCAACCACGAGAACAAGCTGGTCAAGCCGCTGCGCGGCCGCAACGTCCAGATCACCCACGGCCTCGCCGAGACGCTCGCCCAGCTCGAGCGGAGGACGACGGAGTTCCGGCGCGAGGTCGAGGAGTTCTGCGACGGCCTGGTCAGCCACTACGTGCTGGACGGCGGGGCGCTGGTCGTCGCGCACGCCGGGCTCAAGGAGAAGTACAGGGCCGATCGCGGCCGGGTGCGCGACTTCGCGCTGTACGGCGACACGACGGGGGAGACCGACGAGTTCGGGCTGCCGGTGCGCTACCCCTGGGCGAAGGAGTACCGGGGCCGCGCGATGGTGCTCTACGGCCACACCCCGGTCCCGACGCCGAGTGGGTCAACAACACGATCTGCCTGGACACCGGCTGCGTCTTCGGCGGCCGGCTGACCGCGCTGCGCTGGCCCGAGCGCGAGCTGGTCGGCGTGCCGGCGCGCCGGACCTACTACGAGCCGGCCCGGCCGTTCCTGCGCCGACGGCGAGGCCGCGCCGCGCGCCGGGCGGCCGCGGACGACGTGCTGGACCTCGACCGACGTGCTCGGCAAGCGGGTCGTGGAGACCCGCCTGGCCGGCCGGGTCACCGTGCGCGAGGAGAACGCGGCGGCCGCGATCGAGGTCATGAGCCGATTCGCGGTCGCACCCGCGCTAGCTGCTCTACCTGCCGCCGACGATGGAGCCCGGCGGCCACGTCGACGCGGCCGGGCCTGCTCGAGCACCCGGCCGAGGCGTTCGCTAGTACCGCGGCGAGGGGGTCGACCGGGTCGTCTGCGAGGAGAAGCACATGGGTTCGCGGGCGGTCGTGCTCGTCTGCCGCGACGACGTCGCTCGGCGCGCTTCGGCGCGCGACGGCGGCGGCGCTGTCTACACCCGTACCGGCCGGCCGTTCTTCGGACCCGAGCTCACCGCGGCGATCCTGGCCCGGCTCGCCGACGCAGCCGCGAAGGCCGGGCTGTTGGACGAGCTCGGCACCGACTGGCTGCTGCTCGACGCCGAGCTGATGCCGTGGTCGGTCAAGGCCGGCGACTGCTCCGGAACCAGTACGCGGCGGTCGGCGCCGCGGCGCGCGCGGCGCTGCCCGCTGCGGTCGCGGCCCTCGAGCAGGCGGCCGCGCGCGGTCTCGACGTCGGCGAGCTGCTGGACCGCAGCGGCAGCGGGCCGCCGACGCCGGGCGTTCACCGAGGCCTACCGCCGGTACTGCTGGCCGACCGACGGGCTCGACGGCGTCTCGGTTCGCGCCGTTCCAGGTGCTCGCCGCGGCGGGCGCGACCTACGCCGACCGGCCGCACGCCTGGCACCTGGCGCTCGCGGACCGGCTGGTCGCGGCCGACCCCGCGCTGATCCGCGGCACCCGCTCGCTCGTCGTCGACGTCACCGATCCGGCCAGCGAGGCCGCCGGCGATCGACGTGGTGGGAGGAGATGACCGCCGCCGGTGGCGAGGGCATGGTCGTGAAGCCGGCGGCCAACCTGACCCGCGGCCAGCGAGGGCTCGTGCAGCCGGGGCTCAAGGTCCGTGGCCGCGAGTACCTGCGGATCATCTACGGGCCGGACTACACCGGCCGGAGCACCTCGACCGGCTGCGCGAGCGGTCCTCGGCCGCAAGCGGGCGCTGGCGCTGCGGGAGTACGCGCTCGGCGTGGAGGGGCTGGAGCGGCTGGCCCGCGGCGAGCCGCTGTGGCGGGTGCACGAGTGCGTGTTCGCCGTCCTGGCGCTGGAGTCGGAGCCGGTCGACCCGCGGCTCTGATCGGGCGCGTTCAGTCGCCCGGCACCGCGAAGTCGCTCAGCCGGGCCTCGCCGGGCTCGATGGCGGCGAACGGCGTGGCGACGACGAACACCGCCACGCCGGCGGTCGGGAACCCGGCGTGGGTGGCGCCCTGGCCGTCGTCGAGGACGTGCGTGAGCTCGCCGACCGACGGGTTGTGGCCGACGAGGGCGACGGTCGTCACGTCCTCGGGGGTCTCCCGGATCACGGCGAGCAGCGCGTCGATCGTGTTGTCGTAGATCCGTGCGTCGGTGATCGGCGGCGGCGGCCGCCGCCAGTCGCGCGCCGGCGAGATCCCAGGTCTGTGCTGCCCGGTGGGCGGGGGAGACGACCACCCGCTCGGGCGCCAGCCCGGCTTGCTCGAGCCAGGCCCCGATCGCCGCCGCCTGCCGTTCACCCCGCTCGGTCAGCGGCCGGTCCGCGTCGACCGGGCCGTGGGCGGCCTGGGCGTGGCGGACCAGCAGGAGTCGGCGCGACTGCACGCGGCCCGAGTGTGGCAGCCACGGGGCGCGGTCGCTCGTTCCGGTGGCGTCAGCCGGACCTGATCGTGACGCGCGGCGCGGTCAGCATGGCCTTCAGGGCGCCGAACAGGCCGAGCACGGGGACGGCGACGGCGAACCACATGCCGAGCTCGAACCGCTCGATCGTCCAGTCGGCCGTGTCGAACAGGACGATGACCGCGACCGCGGCCGCCATCGCGACGAGGAGCGCCAGCAGGCCCAGGAGCCGATGCGCGTGCGCGGGGATGAGCAGGAGCAGACCCAGGAGGAGAAGAAGGCCACCAGCCAGGACCACGGTCAGCGGTGGCCAGAGGTCGCTGCGGATGAACGCGTCGGCGCCCGAGCCGAAGAGATCGACTCCCCGCTGGACGAGCGAGAGGCCATCGCCGCCGTCACGCGGGAATCCAGGGCAGCACCAGGCTCACGTTCGCCGCGACGCCGGCAAGGACCAGCGCACCGGCGGCGATTCGGTCAGGGTGGCGGAGAACCTCCACATGGCCGACGGAGTCCAGTTCGTCCTCGTCCTCGTCGTCGTCCTCCAGGTCGGCGGGGAATCCGAGGATGGTCGGATCGGCGTCAGCGCTCACCCGGGCCACCGGGACGCGCGGCTGGGTGGGTTCGGCCGAGACGTACGGGGCCGGGGGCAGCGCGTCCGTGCGCGCCAGGATGCGGACCGGGACCATGGGGCTGCAGGCGCTCGGTCATCGGTTCCTCCGACGGCGACGGCGCGGGGAGGCGCTCGTCATCCACCAGAGTAGATCCGCGCGACGCAGCCGGCGGCAGAACCGGCGCGGTGCTCGGCGAGGAGAGAAACGTGCCCTCCGGGACCAGCGACGCAGCACCCTGGGGGCATGAACATTCTCTACACGGCAGAGGCGACGGCCACGGGTGGTCGCGAGGGACATGTGGCGACGTCGGACGGCGCGTTGCGGGTCGACCTCGCCGTCCCCAAGGAACTCGGCGGCCCGGGTGGGCTCGCGACGAACCCGGAGCAGCTGTTCGCGGCGGGCTACGCCGCCTGCTTCGACAACGCCATGATCCGGGTCGCCCGCCGGATGAAGCTCTCGACCGGCGGATCGCGGGTCACGGCGCGCGTCGGCATCGGCGCCGTCGAGGGTGGGCGCTTCCAGTTGGCCGTCGAGCTGCTGGTCACGCTCCCCGAGATCGAGGACGAGGCGCAGGCCCGGGCGGTCCTGGACGCCGCCCACCAGGTCTGCCCCTACTCCAATGCGACCCGCGGCAACATCGACGTGTCGGTGACGCTCGTGCCGGCCCCCGACGTCGACTGACCGCCTGTCGTCCGTCGATGAGTTCTGCCTGGTGAGCCGGTCTTCAGGTTCGTCGGCCTCACCAGCGAAGGAGCCACGATGGACACGCAGACCGCAACCGTCGCTCGCCACCACCTGGACGTGCCGGGAGGCAGCGTCTACTACGAGGTCCGCGGGTCCGGGCCGCTCCTGCTGGTGATCGGGCAGCCGATGACCAGCGCCTTCTTCGCGCCCCTGGCCGACCTGCTCGCCACGGACCACACGGTGGTCACCTACGACCCGCACGGACTCGGCCAGAGCACCACGGACGACGCGTCGCAGCGACGTGACGCCCGAGATCCAGGCCGACGATCTGGCGCGCGTCGTCGACGCCGTCGGAGGCGGGCCCGCGGACGTGTTCGCCAGCAGCGGCGGGGCCGTCACCGGGTTGGCGTTCGCGGCCCGGTACCCCGACAAGGTCGGCACGCTGATCGCGCACGAGCCGCCGGTGGCCGACCTGCTGCCCGACGCGGGGTACGTCCGCGCGGCGGTCGACGACTGCCACGATGCCTACCGCGCGGGCGGGACCGGGGCGGCCTGGGGGAAGTTCGTGTCCCTCGTCATGCAGGACGGCCCGGTGACCGAGGCCGGACTGCGCGCCGGCCCAATGGCCGCCTGCTGGTGGCGATGCAGAGGCGGAGAACGCCGGCGATCACGGTGCTGCACCGGAGCCCGTCGGAGAAGCAGCAGGCCGACGACGAGCTGTTCTTCCTCCGGATGCTGAAGCCGTTCACCCGCTATCGGCCGGAGGTCGACGTTCTTCGGTCGGGCAGCCCGCGCGTCGTCGTCGCGGTGGGGGAGACCTCCCGCGGCGAGATCGCCCGCCGCTCCGCCGACGCGCTGGCCGAGCAGCTGGGCAGCCCAGCCGTCCGCTTCCCCGGCGACCACGGTGGCTTCATGGCCGATCCCGCCGGGTTCGATGCCGCGATCCGCCAGGTGCTGGCCGAGCGCCGCTAGGCGGTACGCGCACCACTAGGTTCCTGGCGGTGACGGTGCTCGACTGGTTGCTGGACTCCGATCCCGCCATCCGCTGGCAGGTGCTGCGGGACCTGGCGGACGCGCCGGAGGACGTCGTGGCCGCCGAGCGGGCACGGGTGGCCACCGAGGGGTGGGGCGCCCGGCTGCTCGCACTGCGGGACCCGGACGGCCAGTGGGCCGGCGGCGCGTGCTTCCCTGCCGCGGGCTGGCGAGTCCGCCGAGGACGGCCAGCCGTGGACGTCGACGCTGCCCAGCCTGGCGCTGCTCCGCGACTTCGGTCTGGACCCCGACTCGGCCTCGGCGCGGGAGACGGTGGCGCTGGTCCGGGAGAACTGCCGCTGGGAGTACGACGGCGCGCGCTTCTTCGACGGCGAGGTCGAGCCCTGCATCAACGGCCGGACCGTCGCGCTCGGCGCCTACTTCGGCGAGGACGTCGACGCGGATCGTCCAGCGGCTGCTCGGCGAACAGCTCGACGACGGCGGGTGGAACTGCGAGGCGGAGAACGGCTCGACCCGGTCGTCGTTCCACACGACCGATCAACGTGCTCGAGGGACTGCTGGAGTACGAGCGGGCCACCGGCGGCGCCGCGCCGAGACCGCGGCGGCCCGGCGCCGCGGCGAGGAGTACCTGCTCGAACGGTCCCTGTTCCGGCGCAAGAGCACGGGCGAGGTCGTCGTCCCCGCCTTCCTGGACGTTCTCGTTCCCGCCGCAGTGGCACTACGACGTGCTGCGGGCGCTGGAGTACTTCCGGCTCGCCGGGGGCAGCGCCGGACGCGCGCCTGGACGAGGCGGTCGAGCTGGTGCGCGGCAAGCGGCAGCCCGACGGGACGTGGTTGCTGGAGAACACCCACCCCGGCGCGGTGCACTTCGCGCTGGAGGACGGCGACGGTCGGCCGAGCCGCTGGAACACGCTCCGGGCGCTGCGCGTGCTGCGGTGGTACGAGGGATCGCCTGGCTGAACGGGCCCCTCGCCGTCCCGTCGCGCCTCAGCTGCGTCAGAGCACCGAGAAGCCCGCGGGAAGACCCGGCCTGCCGGTGGCGGCGAGCAGGAGCGGCCCGGCGACGCCGTCGGCGACGGCAAGGTCGGTGATCACCGCGAGCGCCTCCGCCGCAGCCGTTGCCGGGATGTCCACCGGCACCTCCAGCGCTCCGGCGAGGTCCGCGGTGTGCACGGCGAGTTCGAACGTTCGCGTCGGCAGGTAGTCGGCGAGCCGCATGCCGCCGGCGATCGTCGTCACGAGTTCGGTGCCGTCCTGGGCATCCACCAGCGCGGTCACGCGGGCGGCGATCCCGGCCACGGCGGCGGCGGGGTCGTCGCCCAGGGCCGTCCCCGCGTCGCGTCCGCGGGCCGCGACGGCCGGGCCGGCGGCGACGGCCCGCGTGGCGCGGAAGTAGTCCGCGGCGGTGGCGATCTCGACGGCCGCGGCCGGACGGGCCAGGTACGCCTCGACCGTCAGCAGCGAGCGGCTCGTGTGGCCGACGAGGGCGCGGACGTCCCACTCGCCCAGGCCCGGTCGATCCCATCGGTCGCCGACCAGGGCGGCGGTGCGGACGAACCACCCTGCGGCATCGCTGAATGCACGGCACGAGTCCGACCACGAGTCCATGCCCGCGAGGCTAGACATCGGTGGGACTGCCCCGTCCTGTCGGCGTGGCGTGGCACGATCCCGGAGGTGACCAGCGGATCCGCCGCAGACCAGCACCTGCGCGACCTCGCGCGGCTGCGGCGCGTCCGCGACCGGATCGACCGGGAGTACGCGCAGCCGCTGGACGTCGAGGCGCTCGCCCGCGGCGCGCACATGTCGGCCGGGCATCTGAGCCGGGAGTTCCGGCAGGCCTACGGCGAGTCGCCGTACGGCTATCTGATGACGCGGCGGATCGAGCGGGCGATGGCGCTGCTGCGGCGGGGTGACCTCAGCGTCACCGAGGTCTGCTTCGCGGTCGGCTGCTCGTCGCTCGGCACCTTCAGCACGCGCTTCACCGAGCTGGTCGGGGTGCCGCCGAGCGTCTACCGGCGCGAGGCGGCGAGCGCGACGGCGGGGATGCCGTCGTGCGTGGCGAAGCAGGTGACCAGACCGGTCAGGAATCGAGAAGCACCGGTCACCGCGCCGCACCTAGCGTGACCGGCATGCAGATCACCATTCACTCGAGCTTCCTGCCGCACACCGACCCGGACGCCTCGCTGGCCTTCTACCGCGACACCCTCGGCTTCGAGGTCCGCAACGACGTCGGATACAAGGGGATGCGCTGGATCACCGTCGGCCCGCCCGATCAGCCCGACACCTCCATCGTCCTGCACCCGCCGGGCGCCGGCCCCGGCATCACCGATGACGAGCGCCGCACCATCCTCGAACTGATGGCCAAGGGCAGCTTCTTCGGCGTCAACCTGGCCACCCGCGACCTCGACGGCACCTTCGCGAAGCTGGAGGCCAGCGGCGCCGAGGTCGTCCAGGAGCCGACCGATCAGCCCTACGGCGTCCGCGACTGCGCCTTCCGCGACCCCGCGGGCAACATGATCCGCATCAACGCGCTCGGCTGACCTCTCCGCACAATTTCGCGTTGCGTCGCGGGACGCCGAGCGCCCTAGCGTCGCTGTTCCTCGAGGGGCCGGGACGACGTGCCCTGTCTGCGGCTGCGCGTCAGCTGATCGGAGAGGCGCAGCGGATGCCTGCTCGCCTCGACGCGCTCTGCTTCGACGCGAACGACCCGCTCCGTCTCGCGCGCTTCTGGGCCGGCGTCCTGGGCTGGGAGATGGCCGACGATCCCGACGACAGCCTCACGCTCCTGCCGAGTGATGACACCGGGTTCCGGATCCGGTTTCTTCCGACCCAGGAGCAGAAGGCCGGCCAGAACCAGATGCACTTCGATCTGACCAGCACGTCCCTCGAGGACCAGCAGCAGACGGTGGCGAGGTCGCTCGAACTCGGCGCCCGGCACATCGACGTCGGCCAACGCCCGGAGGAGGGCCATGTGGTGCTCGCCGACCCCGAAGGCAACGAGTTCTGCGTCATCGAGCCGGGCAACAACTTCCTCGCCGACTGCGGGTTCATCGGAGCGCTCGCGTGCGACGGCTCGCAGGAGGTCGGGTACTTCTGGAGCGACGCGCTGGGCTGGCCGTTGGTCTGGGACCAGGACCAGGAGACCGCGATCCGCTCGCCGCACGGCGGGCCGAAGATCACGTGGGGCGGTCCGCCGGTGACGCCGAAGACCGGCAAGAACCGGCTGCACTTCGACCTCGCTCCGCCTGTCCAACGGTGATCAGCACGCGGAGGTCGACCGTCTCGTCTCCCTCGGGGCGACTCGTTCCGACATCGGCCAGGGCGAGGTCGGCTGGGTGGTGCTGGCCGATCCCGATGGCAATGAGTTCTGTGTGTTGCCACCGCGGGCCGACATCGAGTCCTGAGCCGCGGGGGTCACACGCCTGTGTGCTGCCGGGAGGTGGTCCGCCACTCCGTCGGGCTGGACCTGAAGCGCTGGCGGAACCAGCGCGAGAAGGCGCTCGGCGCGGTGAACCCCAGCCGCTCGGACACGTCGGTCAGCGAATAGCGGTCCGCCGCGAGGTAGCGCTCGGCCAGTGCCTCCCGGGTCTCGTGCACGATCGACGAGAACGACGTCCGCTCCGCGGCGAGCTGTCGGTGCAGCGTCCGCTGCGTCACCCCCAGGCTGCGGGCGACCTGCTGCGTCGAGCACCGGCCGAGGGGCAGCAGCATCTCGACCATCTGCGTCACCTGCCCGGTCACCGTCGCGGCCGGCGGAGCGCCGAGTGCTGTGCGCAGCTGCTCGGCGTAGGGCCGGAGCAGCGGGTCGGACGCCGCGTTGGCGGCGTCGAGCTCGGCGGCGTAGAAGACCAGCCCGGTGAACTCGTGCCCGAACTGCAGCCGGGGCCCGAGCACCGCGCGGTGAGCGTCCAGCGATGCCGGTGCCCGGTGGGGAAAGCAGATCGACAGCGGCTCCCACTGCCGGCCGAGCAACTCGCGAACGATCCCGAGCAGCGTCGCCGTGGCCAGTTCCAGTGCCTGTCGCGTGGGCGCCGGCTCGCCGAACTCGAACCACAACCGCATCGTGGCCAGGTCGCCGGCCTCCTCGAGCCGGAGCCGGATCGCCTCGTTGTAGCTGTGCTCGTACCGGCACAGCAGGCCGAGCGCACTGCGCAGATCGGGCTCCTGGCGCAGCACGACGCTGAGCGGGCCGAGCGTCGCCAGCCGGCGCAGGCCGGCCAGCCGCAGGCCGAAGTCCTCGATTCCCGACTCGGCGGCCGAGCGCTCCAGCACCCGGGAGACCACCGCTGCGGGCACCCACCTGTCGGGAACGGCCAGGTCGGCGACGGCGATACCGGCGTTGGCCAGGATGCGCGCCGGATCGAGGCCGGCGGAGCGGGCCAGCCCGAGATAGCCGTCGAGCGTTGCGGTGCGAACGCCTGGACGCATGCCGGCCCCCTATCACCTGACGTCCGAACAAGCCAAGACAACTGTCCGGATCGGTACAGCTTTCCACGGTGGGCACTGTCACAGTAAGAGGCGTCAGGGAGCAGAGGCACCGATCCCGACAGAGCGGACAACCCGAGCCGCCGATCCACACCACACCGCATCCGAACGCGCGCTCCGCGCGCTGTTCGGCGTACCCCACAGAAGGAGACCCCGTCCATGGCGAAAGGCATCCGCTTCTACGAGACCGGTGGACCGGAGGTGCTCCGCTGGGAGTCGCTCCCGGTCGGTGAGCCGGGTTCCGGTGAAGTGCGGGTCCGCCACGTTGCCGTCGGCCTGAACTTCGCCGACACCTACTTCCGTACCGGGCTCTACCCTGCGCCGCTCCCCGCCGGCATGGGCGTGGAGGCGGCCGGCGTGATCGAGGCCGTCGGCCCCGGGGTCACCGACTTCGCCGAGGGCGACCGGGTCACCTACACCGGCAGCCCCCTGGGCGCCTACGCCACCGAGCGCGTCATGGACGCCGCGCACCTGATCGAGCTGCCCGACGCGATCCCGTTCGAGACGGCCGCCGCGATGACCATGCGCGGCCTCACCTGCGCCTACCTCCTCCGCCGCATCGCGGACCTCGACCCCGGCTCCACCGTCCTGCTGCATGCGGCGGCCGGTGGGGTCGGTCTCATCTTCACCCAGTGGGCCCGGCTGCTCGGCGTGAACGTCATCGGCACCGTGTCGACGGACGAGAAGGCCGAGATCGCCAAGGCGCACGGCTGCACGCACACGATCGTCTACACCCGCGAGGACGTCGCGGCGCGGGTCCGCGAGCTCACCGACGGCGCCGGCGTTCCGGTGGCCTACGACAGCATCGGCAAGACCACGGTCCCGTCGTCGCTGGACTCGCTGAGCCGGCGCGGACTGCTCGTCTGCTTCGGGACGGCGTCCGGTCCCATCCCGCCGATCGACGCGATGCAGCTCGCGGTCAAGGGCTCGCTGTTCGTCACCCGGCCCGCCCTCGCCGACTACATCGCCGACCCGGCGGAGCGTGCTGCGCTCGCCGGCGAGCTCTTCGACCACGTCGGCTCCGGCCGCATCACGGTCCCGATCAACCAGCGCTACGCCCTCGACGACGCCGTCCAGGCCCACCGCGACCTGGAGTCCGGCCGCAGCGTCGGCTCCTCCGTCTTCGTCCTCGAGTCCTGAGCCTCCCGACTGCACCCCCACCTGCACCCCACCACAGCTAGGAGAAGCACCATGACCACTGTCATCGACCACACCGTGGAGCGTGAGGCCTGGTCCTCGTTCCGCGTCGGCCCCAGCGAGATCGAGGTCGTCCCGCTCACCGCGACCATCGGCGCGGAGCTGCGGAACGTCAGCCTGGCCGAGGCGTCCCGCGACGCCGGTCTGTTCGCCGAGCTCCGGGAACTGCTGCTGCAGTACAAGGTCCTGTTCGTCCGCGACCAGGACATCACCCGTGGCGAGCACGTCGCCCTGGCCGAGCGCTTCGGCCCGCTCGAGGACCACCCGGCCCTCGGCAGCGATCCCGAGCACCCGGGCCTGGTCCGCATCTACAAGGACCTCGACAGCAAGCCCGAGCACTACGAGAACGCCTTCCACTGCGACGCCACCTGGCGCGAGGTCCCGCCCTTCGGCTCGGTGCTCCGCTGCGTGGAGGGTCCGCCGGTCGGCGGCGACACCATCTGGGTCAACATGGCCGAGGCCTACCGCCGGCTGCCCGAGCACGTGAAGCAGCAGATCGAGGGCCTCAAGGCCCGGCACAGCATCGAGGCCAGCTTCGGCGCCGCGATGCCCGAGGAGCAGCGGCTCGCCTTGCACGCGCGGTTCCCGGACGCCGAGCACCCCGTGGTCCGTACGCACCCCGAGACGGGCGAGAAGGTCCTGTTCGTGAACGCGTTCACCACGCACTTCACGAATTACCACACCCCGGAGAACGTGCGATTCGGGCACGACTACTCGCCGGGTGCCAGCGAGTTGCTCAACTACCTGATCCGGCAGGCGTCCGTCCCGGAGTTCCAGGTGCGCTGGCGCTGGACGAAGAACAGCTTCGCGATCTGGGACAACCGCAACACGCAGCACTACGCCGTCCAGGACTACTGGCCCGCCGTCCGCAAGATGGAGCGCGCC